>NZ_CP118925.1:0-1358948 GCF_029023685.1 Fructilactobacillus sanfranciscensis
GTGAATGAAAATGAATTATGGAACAAAATAAAAAGTAAATTCAGAGCTGATCCTAAATACGACAACATTAACTTCAATACTTGGATTGGACCTGCTACTCCAATTTCCTATGATGGAAATGTGTTTGTACTTGAACTACCTACTGATTTGCACCGTGATTATTGGGAAAAACAACTCGTTTCTAAATTTATCGAGTACGCTTACGAAATTACCCAAACCGATGTCACACCTAAATTCGTAGTTAAAGGTGAAGATACCCCTGATTCAAATACAGCAAATATCAGAGACTTTCACAATAAAAATAGGGTTCCTGAACGTCCACGAGTAGATCCTCACTTAAATCCAAATTACACATTTGAAAGATTTGTGATCGGTCAAGGAAACCAAATGGCTCATGCTGCTGCATTGGCAGTCTCGGAAGATCCCGGTAAAGTTTATAATCCGCTATTTTTCTATGGGGGAGTTGGTCTAGGGAAAACTCATTTGATGCAAGCCATTGGTAACAAGGTTTTAGCTGCTAATCCAAATGCCATCGTTAAATATGTTACAACCGAAAAATTTACAAATGATTTCATTGATGCCATTCAAAATAGTAAGATGCAAGAATTTCGGAAAATGTATCGTGAAATTGACTTGCTCTTGATTGATGATATCCAGTTCCTGGCTAACAAAGAAGGAACTCAAGATGAATTCTTCAATACTTTTAATGCTTTATATGAAAACAACAAGCAAATTGTTATGACTGCTGATCGGCTTCCAAACGAAATTAATTCGTTAACTGATCGTTTAGTTTCTCGATTCAAATGGGGTTTATCCGTTGATATTACTGCGCCTGATTTAGAAACTCGAGCCGCAATTTTGCGTGCCAAAGCCAAATCTGAAGGGCTGGAAGTTGACGGTAGCATCATGAGTTATATTGCTAGTCAAATTGATTCCAATGTCCGTGAATTGGAAGGCGCTTTAGCTCGAATTAAGGCCTTTGCCGATTTAAAACAAGAACCAATCACAATCGATTTAGTTTCAGAAGCCCTACGGCCACTCAAGTTAGATAAAGAACGCAGTGCCATCACACCCGAAACTATCATTAAAACCACGGCGAATCATTTTCATATTACTGCGAAGGATATTAAGGGGAAAAAACGAGTCAAAGCCATTGTTGTTCCACGGCAAATTGCCATGTACCTATCTCGTGAATTAACCGATAATTCACTTCCTAAAATAGGAGATGCCTTTGGTGGCAAGGATCATACAACCGTAATCCATGCTTATGATAAAATTTCGGAAAAAGTAACAACCGATATTGACCTACGCAATCAAATTGAAGATTTAAAAAACGAAATTAGACACTAGTAAATCTGAATAATCTCAAAAATGGTATAATTTGAATTGTGGATAACTTTCTGAAATACTAGTTTTTATCAACAGCTTTATCCACAAGGTGTGGACTACCGGTTAGCTACGTTTAACTTAGTTTTCCACATAATTAACAGCACCTACTACTACTGCTTTTATTATTTTATTAATTAAGTAAACTAAAAACACGCTAAGGAGAATCATAAAAAATGAAATTTTCAATCAATCGTGCTTCATTCATTAAAGCGTTAAATATTGTCCAAAGAGCAATCTCTTCTAAAACAACTATTCCAATTTTGACTGGTTTAAAACTAGACGTCACTGGAAACAACATTATGTTAACCGGAAGTAATGCAGATATTTCAATTCAAACCACAATTAGTGGTGATAATCCAAATAACGATTTAAAAATTAGTTCAACTGGAAGCATTGTTTTACCCGCTCGTTTTTTCAGTGAAATTGTAAAAAAATTACCTGACACAGAGTTAGTTGTTGAAGTTGGCGATAATTTTCAAACCAACATTAAGTCAGGAAACTCTGAATTTACCATTAATGGGTTAGATGCAAATGGTTATCCTCATCTTCCAGAAATCAGCACCGCTAATTCAATTGACTTACCTGCTGAAATTTTTAAAGAAGTAATTGGTCAAACTGTAATTGCTGTATCTAAACAAGAAAGTCGTCCAATTTTAACTGGGGTGCACTTCACCCTAGACCAAAATCAATTATTAGCTGTCGCAACTGATAGTCATCGGTTAAGTCAACGGAAAGTTAGCTTACCTGCTGAAAGTGACGGTGCTTATAACATTGTGATTCCTGGTGACAGTTTGAAAGAACTTTCTCACATGCTTGACAGTGAAAAAGAACAAATCAAAATGGATTTATCGGAAAACCAAGTTATGTTTAATTTTGGAGCAACTCGTTTTTACTCACGGTTACTTGAAGGAATGTACCCAGATACTTCACGCTTAATTCCAGATTCATCCGCAACTAAGATTCAGTTCTCAGCTCCAGATTTATTAGCAGCTGTTGAACGTGCCTCATTGTTGTCTCATGAATCACGGAATAATGTAATTAAATTAACGATTAAGCCAAATGATAAAGTAGTGACCATTACTGGTAACTCTCCTGATGTTGGTAAAGTTGAAGAAGATCTCCAACCAAAGGAAATTAGCGGAGAAGACCTTGAAATTTCATTTAACCCAGATTATATGAAAGAAGCACTTCGAGTATTTGGTAAAATTGATGTTGAAGTGGCATTTACGTCTGCTCTTCGTCCATTTACAATTACTCCAACCGAAAATGATCATGAATTTATTCAATTAATCACCCCGGTTCGGACCTTTTAAAAATTAAAAACATCAAAAAAGCTCATATTTTGCGATATGAGCTTTTTTTGTATTTTTAAATGTTATTTATCTAGAATGTCCTATTTTTCGTTAAAACGGCTATCAGTGCTAGTTGTGTATACTTTTTCCGTTAAAAAAGGTATAATTGTAAGTAACTGAAAGCAGGTGGATTCATGGAAAAAGAAGTTTTAATTACCACTCCATACATTACTTTAGCGCAATTGTTAAAGATGGAAGACGTGATTGCCTCTGGTGGGCAAGCAAAATGGTATTTACGAGAAAAAACGGTTTATTACAATGATGAACCAGAAAATCGTCGAGGAAAAAAGCTCTACGATGGCGATGCCGTTCGAGTTCCTGATTTTGGAACATTTCTGATTAAATCAAAGTAGGAAATTAAATGAAGGTAAATGAGTTAAGATTACGAAATTTTCGTAACTATGGGAAGGTAGATGTCCAATTTTCTGACGGGGTAAATGTCTTAATTGGAGAAAACGCCCAGGGAAAGACCAATTTACTGGAAGCAATCTATGTATTGGCTTTGACGAAAAGTCATCGGGCCAACAGTAACCGCGATTTAATTAATTGGGATGATAAAGCAGCTGATATCTGGGGTTTAGTGCAACGAAGTTCGGGGAAAACCCAATTGGAATTAACTTTAAGTTCAAAGGGTAAGCGAGCCAAAGTTAATCACATTGAGCAGGCGAAACTCTCAACTTATATTGGACAATTAAATGTCATTTTATTTGCTCCTGAAGATTTAAAAATCGTCAAAGGCTCTCCACAGATTAGACGACGCTTCATGGATATCGAGTTTGGGCAAATGAGTAATAAGTATCTTTATAATATGACGCAATACCGGCGGATTTTAAAACAACGAAATGCTTATTTGCGCCAACTTCATTTTCATAAAGCAACAGATACCATTTATTTAGACGTTTTATCAGACCAATTAGCAGCTTACGCCGCTGAAATTATCTACCAACGAGTTCAATTGTTAGGAAAACTCCAAAAATGGTCCCAAAAGATCCATAGTGCGATTTCACAACAACGTGAAACTTTAAATTTTAAATATATGACTTCTCTAAAAAAAGGAGAACTTGGTTCAGTTGAACAAATCTATCAGATTTTATTGGAAAAATTTAAAAGAAATCACGAGAAAGAAATTCGCCAAGGAACTTCGATTTTTGGACCACATCGAGATGATTTACGATTTATCGTAAACGGTAAAGATGTTGCTCAGTTTGGTTCACAAGGACAACAACGAACGGCCGCTTTGGCTACCAAATTAGCGGAAATTGATGTCATGAAAGAAGAAACCGGAGAATATCCAGTTTTGTTACTAGATGATGTTTTGTCAGAACTTGATGAAGGACGACAAACGCACCTTTTAACTGCGATTCAAGACAAAGTTCAGACGTTTTTGACAACCACTAGCATGAGCGATGTTGCCACAGAATTAATTCATAATCCAAAAATGTTTCATATCAAAGATGGAATCATTTCCAAGTAAGTTGATTGAGGAGGATTTATATGACAGACAAACCACAAGAAACCCAGGCAGAACGGGCACGTGAATATGATGCCAGTCAAATTCAAGTTTTAAAAGGACTTGAAGCAGTTCGGAAACGTCCCGGAATGTATATTGGGGCAACTAATTCCCAAGGATTACACCATTTAGTATGGGAAATTGTTGATAATGGGATTGATGAAGCTTTAGCAGGATTTGCTTCCAAAATCGATGTTGTGATTGAAAAAGACAACAGTATTACTGTGACTGATAATGGTCGTGGAATTCCGATTGATATGCAAAAGGAAACAGGGAAGTCTGCTCTTGAAACGGTCTTTACCATTCTTCATGCCGGAGGAAAATTCGGCGGTGGTGGTTACAAGGTTTCTGGTGGGTTACATGGGGTTGGTGCCTCAGTTGTTAATGCACTTTCCAGCGAACTTGATGTAACTGTCACCCGTGGCGGAAAACAATATTACATGGACTTTGTGAGAGGACATGTTAAAACTCCAATTGAAGTAGTTGGTACTGCACCTCAAGATGATCACAGCACTAAAGTTCATTTTTTGCCAGATCCAGATATCTTCACAGAAACTACGACTTTTGACATGGAAACGTTGACGACTCGAGTTCGTGAATTATCCTTTTTGAATAAAGGACTTCGGATTACGATTAAGGATGAACGTCCTGAAAAGCCCGTAGAACATGACTTCTTTTACGAAGGTGGGATTAAGCATTACGTTGAATTCTTAGATCGTGGTCGTTCTCCAATCTTCAAGGATCCAATTTATGTTGAAGGTAAGGAAAACGGGATTACTGTTGAAGTATCTCTTCAGTACACTAATGACTATCACAGTACGCTCAAAACCTTTACCAACAACATCAATACTTATGAAGGTGGAACACACGAAGAAGGTTTCAAACAAGCTTTAACTAGAATTATCAATACTTATGGGCGAAACAACAATATTATTAAAGACAACGAAGATAATTTAACTGGGCCTGATGTTCGTGAAGGATTAACGGCGGTTATCAGTGTGAAACATCCTGATCCTCAATTTGAGGGACAAACGAAAACCAAGTTAGGTAATTCGGATGCTAGAACGGCAACTAATCACGTTTTTGGACAAGAATTTTCTAAATTTATGGATGAACATCCCCAAATTGCCAAAGAAATTGTCCAAAAAGGGATGTTAGCTTCTAAAGCACGAGCTGCTGCTAAACGCGCACGTGAAGTTACACGGAAGAAGAGCGGTCTTGAAATTAATAACCTTCCTGGTAAATTGGCTAATAATACCAGTAAAGATCCAGCTGTTTCAGAATTATTTATTGTCGAAGGGGATTCAGCCGGAGGTTCTGCAAAACAAGGACGTTCACGGTTGACCCAAGCAATTTTGCCTATTCGAGGTAAAATTTTGAACGTGGAAAAAGCTACAATGGATCGAATTCTTGCCAATGAAGAAATTAGATCATTGTTTACCGCAATGGGAACTGGTTTTGGAGAAGAATTTAATATTGAAAAAGTTCGTTACCATAAGCTAATTATCATGACTGATGCGGATGTCGATGGTGCGCACATTCAAACTCTATTATTAACGTTGATTTACAACTTTATGCGTCCCATGGTTGATCATGGCTATGTTTACATTGCTCAACCACCTTTGTATCGGGTTCGCCAAGGAAATAAATTCCAAAGATACGTTGATTCTGACGAAGAACTAAAAGAATTACTTGCTTCTCTTCCAGCCTCACCAAAACCATCTATTCAACGATACAAAGGTTTAGGAGAAATGGATGCGGAACAATTGTGGGATACTACGATGAATCCAGTTAACCGTCGTTTGCTTCGAGTTACATCAGATAATATTGATGAAGCTAACGAAGCTTTCACGATGTTAATGGGAGAAAAAGTTGCCCCACGTCGTAAATTTATTGAAAATAACGCGAAATTTGTAGAAAACTTAGATGTTTAATGTTTCATGTGAAACATTAACAGAGACGAATGGAGGTTAATCCTGTGGCCAATGAAACCGATACGCCAGAAACAAGAATAACGAATGTTGATTTATCGAAAAAAATGAAATCTTCATTCCTTGATTACGCCATGAGTGTAATTGTTGCTCGTGCATTGCCGGATGTACGTGATGGAATGAAACCAGTTAACCGACGAATCCTATATGGTATGGATCAATTAGGAGTTACGCCAGAAAAACCATATAAAAAATCTGCCAGAATCGTTGGGGATGTAATGGGTAAGTATCATCCCCATGGTGATAGTTCAATTTACGAAGCCATGGTGCGGATGGCACAAGAATTTAGTTATCGTTACATGTTAGTTGATGGTCATGGTAACTTTGGTTCCGTTGATGGAGATGGTGCTGCTGCCATGCGTTATACTGAAGCTCGGCTTAGCAAGATTTCCATGGAAATGTTACGTGATTTAAACAAAGATACAGTTGATTTTGTACCTAACTATGATGGCACGGAACGTGAACCAATCGTTTTACCAGCACGAATCCCTAACTTGTTACTTAACGGAGCAACTGGGATTGCTGTTGGGATGGCAACAAATATTCCGCCTCACAACTTAGCTGAAGTTATTTCAGCTATTCACATTTTGATGAAAAATCCAGATGCTGATGTTAATGATTTAATGGAAGCTCTTCCTGGACCAGATTTTCCAACTGGTGGAATTGTGATGGGTAAGTCAGGAATTAGACATGCCTATGAAACTGGTCGGGGAAACATTGTGGTCCGCTCTAAAACAGACATTGAAGAAGATAAAAACGGTAAACAAACGATTACAGTTACTGAACTACCTTACATGGTTAATAAAGCAAAATTAATTGAACGAATTGCTGAATTAGTTCGGGATAAACGAATTAATGGAATTAGTGCAATTAATGATGAGTCTGACCGTGAAGGAATGCGGATTGCTATTGACATTCGTCGTGATGCTAGTGCTGAAGTAGTTTTGAATAATTTATTTAAGTTAACTTTGATGCAAACTTCATTTAGTTTTAACATGCTTGCTATTATTGAAGGTGCTCCTAAGATTTTAAGTTTGAAAGAAATCTTGAACAGTTATTTGAATTATCAAGTGGAAGTTATTACACGGAGAACTCGATTTAACTTAAAGAAAGCACAAGCTCGTGCTCATATTTTAGTTGGATTGTTAATTGCCCTTGATAACATTGATAAAATCATTACGATTATTCGTGGTTCAAAGACTGCTGACATTGCCAAACACGAATTGATTTCTCAATTTGATTTGGATGATAAGCAAGCACAAGCTATCTTAGATATGCGTTTAGTTCGTTTGACTGGACTAGAACGTGGCAAAATTAATGACGAACACGAAAAATTACTTGCTCAAATCAAGGACTATAAAGAAATTTTAGCTAGTCATGAACGAGTTAACGAAATTATTTACAATGAATTATTAGATATCCAAAAACGGTTCGGTGATGATCGTCGGACTGAATTGATGATTGGTGAAATCACTAATATTGAAGATGAAGATCTTATTGAAGATAAGAATGTCACCATTACATTGACGCATAATGGGTACATCAAACGGATCCCAACGGATGATTTCAAGACCCAAAATCGTGGTGGTCGTGGAATTAAAGGAATGGGTGTTAACAAGGATGACTTTATTGAGCATCTAATTAACGGTTCTACCCATGATTTATTGTTATTTTTTACCAATGCTGGAAAAGTTTACAGTATGAAGGTTTATGAAGTTCCTGAATATGGTCGTTCTGCAAAGGGACTTCCTATCGTAAACTTGATTAACCTGGGTGAAAAAGAAAAAATCCAAACTGTCTTAAGAGTGGATGGAGATGGGGAACATAAATACCTCTTCTTCACTACTAAGCTGGGAACGGTTAAACGCACTCCAATTGATGAATTTACGAATATTCGTAACAATGGTTTGAAAGCCATTAATCTTCATGATGACGATGAACTTATTAAGGTTTCCCTCGTTGATGGGAATCAAAATATGATTATCGGAACTCACCTTGGTTATGCAGTTAGTTTCAAGGTTGAGGATGTTCGTTCTATGGGACGTTCGGCTTCTGGAGTTCGTGGAGTACGTTTGCGGGATGACGATTACGTAATTGGTGCGGCTATTCTTACTCCAGGATCTGATGTGTTTGTTATTTCAGAGAACGGATACGGAAAACGGACTCCGGTTAATCAATATCCAATTAAAGGTCGAGGTGGTAAAGGAATTAAAACCTCGAACGTGACTGAGAAAAATGGTCCCCTAGTTGGATTGGGAGTAGTTAACGGCGATGAAGATATCATGTTAATTACTGATCAGGGTGTGATGATTCGTTTTGCAGCTGGAAATGTTTCTGAAACTGGTCGTTCAACTTTAGGAGTTCATTTAATTCGAGTTGCTGATGATTCTACAGTTGCTACAATGGCAATTGTGCAACCAGAAGAAGATGGCGACGAAGACATTGATTCTGAAACAACTGATGATAAATCAGGTGCAGATGATCAGCCAGAATAATTAAAATTAAGAATTTCATTTTTTAAAATGGAATTCTTTTTTTATTACGTATCTATCGATGTATCGTAAAAAGCATTTCGTGGTTTGAATAATAATTTTAATCGTGATATAATATAAACTTGTGAACTAAGTACTCTTAGTTTGCCCTTGCTCTTCAAATCACTGGAGGGCCTATAGTCCATAAGGAGGTGTAATTCATGGAAAACAAATATGAAATTACTTACATTATTCGTCCAGATCTTGATGCTGCTGCTAAAACTGCTTTAGTAGAACGTTTCGACAAGATTTTGACTGACGATGGTGCTAAGTTAATTGATTCAAAAGATTGGTCAAAACGCCGTCTTGCATACGAAATCAAAGGTTACAACGAAGGTTTATACCACGTTATCAACTTAACTTCTGACAACGCTGATGCAATTAACGAATTTGATCGTCTTGCAAAATTTAGTGATGGTATCTTACGTCACATGATTGTTGTTCGTAATGACAAAAAATAAACTTTAAACTGAGAGGAGCATTTTCAGTATGATTAATACCGTTGTCCTAACTGGACGCTTAACACGAGATGTCGATTTGCGATACACCCAAAGTGGCGCAGCTGTAGGTACTTTTACCTTAGCTGTTGACCGTAGATTCACTAATTCAAATGGTGATCGGGAAGCTGATTTTGTCAATTGTGTTATCTGGCGTAAACCAGCTGAAAATCTTGCCAACTTCGTTCATAAAGGTTCGTTAATCGGAATTGAAGGTCGTTTACAAACCAGAAATTACGAAAACAAACAGGGCCAACGTGTCTACGTGACCGAAGTTGTCGTTGATAACTTCACTTTCTTGGAACCACGTCAAAATGGTGGCCAACCTAGTGGTAACAACGCAGGCAATGCTGCTCCTCAACAAAATCCATTTGGCACACCAAACAATAATAATTTTGGTGGTAGCAATAACAACCAAAATATTAATAAAGGATCTGACAATTCTGCTGATCCATTTGCTGGTGGTGACCAAATCGATATTTCCGATGACGATCTTCCATTTTAATTAATGTGCTGATCTGAATTATGACCGAGGAGGGAAAAAACATGGCTGAACAAAGACATTCTAGAGGTGGAAGAAGAGGCGGTGGACACCGTCGCCGTAAGGTAGACTTCATCGCTGCTAACCACATCGAATACATTGATTACAAAGATACTGATTTATTGAAACGTTTCATTTCAGAACGAGGTAAGATTTTACCTCGTCGTGTTACTGGAACTAGTGCTAAAAACCAACGTAAGTTGACTAGCGCAATCAAACGTGCCCGTATCATGGCTTTACTACCATTCGTAGTTGAAGACTAATTTGATAATTAAGGAAGATCTAGCATTCGCTAGGTCTTTTTTTCTTGCATAAATTTTCAAACGGCATGTGATAGAATAGAAGACAAAGTAGTTTTAATTTAGGGGTGAAATTATGAAAAACTTAGTAAAAAAGAATAATTTACCACCATTTTTGCGAAATAAACGATTACGTAGTATTTCACTCTTTATTGCAGTTAGTTTAATTTTGGGTTTAGTAATTGCGTTTCTTTATAATATGCTTGTCGGTTGCGTTCTTTTAGTGATGGCATGTGCTGGTTTAGCATATACGATTAAAAATTTAAATATCGTTGAAGAAAATGCCAATAATTACCTAACTGATCTATCATATTTAATTTCACGTGGGGAGCAAGAAGCCCTTTTAGAAATGCCAATTGGCGTTTTGTTGCTCGATCGGGCCAAACGTATTTCTTGGGTAAATCCTTACTTACAGCCATACTTTGAAGGTAAAAAGGTCATTCAACGTTCACTAGAAGAAGTTGATCCTGAGTTATTTGACATTATTCAGAATCACTGGGAAAAAGATGATTCTTTTGAAGTAACATGGCGTGGAAACCAATTTATGATGTTAATTCAACGCCATTATAATACCGTTTATATGGAAAATATTACCCACTATGCTTCAATTGAAAAACGATATCTTGATGAGCGAGTAGTAATTGGTGAAGTTTACTTAGATAATTTTGATGAAGTTAGTCAATCAATGACTGATCAAGAAATTTCTAATTTGAAAAATTATGTTACTAACCAGTTAAGTATCTGGGCTAAGCATTATGGAGTTTATTTAAAACGAATTGATGCTGATCATTTCATGATTATGATGTATATGAAAGCCCTACATGCGATTGAAAATGATAAGTTTAATATTCTTGATGTAATTCGCCAAGGAACTTCTAAGCAAAACTTTCCAATTACTTTGAGTATTGGAATTGCTTACGATGATATTGATTTGAATAAGTTAGCAGATCAAGCACAGAGTAACTTAGATTTGGCCCTTGGGCGAGGTGGTGATCAAGCTGTTATCAAGCCTAGTGATGGTGAGGCGCTTTTCTTTGGTGGTAAGACTAATCCAATGGAAAAACGGACACGGGTCCGTGCACGAATGATTACATCGGCTTTACAAGAGTTGATGAAGGGATCCGACAAAATTTTTGTCGACGGGCATGCTCATCCTGACATGGATTGTTGGGGAGCATCTTTAGGAATTCGTCGGATTGCTCAAATGAATGGAAAAGAATGTTACATTGTTTTTGATGAAAAGATTGTTTATTCCGATATTCAACGTCTTTTGGATGAAATTGATGATTACCCAGCTATTAGGGATTCAATTATTACATCTGATAAAGCGGTTAAAATGGCAACTGATGATAGTTTGTTAGTGATGGTTGATCATTCTAATCCATCAATCGGATTAGCCCCTAATCTCTACGAACGATTACAAAATCGAGTAGTGATTATTGATCATCATCGTCGGGGAGAAAATTTCCCCGAAAATCCATTATTGGCTTACGTTGAACCTTATGCCTCATCTGCCTGTGAATTAATTACCGAAATGTTTGAATATCAATCCCAAAGTGCCGATCCAATTAATACTTTGGAAGCAACTACGATGTTGACCGGAATTGTGGTTGATACTCAATCATTTACAGTAAGAACTGGGACAAGAACTTTTGATGCAGCTAGTTATTTGCGTTCTTCTGGAGCAAATGTTGATGAGATAGCACTATTTATGAAAGAAAATGTTAGCAGCTATATGGCTGAAAATCATTTGATATCCATGGTACAATTTATCGATGGGAACTTAGCATTAATTACGGCAGAAGATGATAAGAAGTATGATTCCGTAACGGCTGCGAAGTCAGTTGATTCATTGATGAAAATTGATGGGGTCTCAGCTTCCTTCGTGATTTTCCGTCGAAATGATGGAAACGTGGGAATTTCTGCACGAAGTAACGGGGACGTGAATGTCCAATTAATTATGGAAGCGCTTGGTGGTGGTGGTCACTTGGATGCTGGTGCTACACAAATTGCTGATAAAACAGTTGATGAAGTTCAAGAAATGCTGCTTGGTGTTTTACACAAAGACGAAGAAGCAGAAAATACTAATGATTAAACGAATTTAAATTATAAAGGAGAAACAATCATGAAAGTTATTTTTTTAGAAGACGTTAAAGGTAAAGGTAAACGTGGCGAAATTAAAAATGTTCCCACTGGATATGCACAAAATTTCTTGATTAAAAATGGGTTAGCGCAAGAAGCTTCTAAAGCAGCAATTGCAAAAGTAAAAGCAGTTCAACGCCATGAAGAAGCTGATGCCGAAGCTGCCTTAGAAGAAGCAGAAAAAATCAAAAAATTCCTTGAAAAAGATGATACTGTGGTTGAATTAAAGGCCAAAGAAGGTAAAGAAGGCCGTTTATTCGGTTCAATTCCTAGCAAACAAATTGCTAAGGCTTTAGCTGATCAATACAAGGTTAATATCGACAAACGTAAAATTGAATTGCCAGAACCAATTAAAACCATGGGATACACTAATGTACCCGTTAAATTACATGCACAAGTGACTGCTAAAATTAGAGTTCACGTTTCAGAAAAATAATGGTTAAGCATTAGAAAAGAGATTTTGTATGAATAATGATGTTTTGCTAGATCATACGCCCCCTAATAATCCAGAAGCCGAAAAAGCAGTTCTAGGAGCTGTTTTTTTAAACCAAGAAGCAATTGCTACAGCTGCTGAATTTTTAACTCCAGATGAGTTTTATCGTCGGGCAAATCAAATTATTTTCCAAGCGATGCTCGATTTATCAGATGCGGATGAAGTCATTGACGCAGTTTCTGTCTCCGATAAATTAAAGGGACAAAATCAATTGGAAGATGTTGGTGGAGTACCATATCTTTTGGAAGTCGTTGATGCTGTTCCATCTGCTGCTAATATTGAGTACTATGCCAAGTTAGTGCATAAAAAAGCCACGCAGCGACGTTTAATTGATACTGCTAATAAAATTGCTAACGATGGTTATAACGAAGATGAAAATCTTGATGACTTGCTTGACAACGCTGAACGTGAAATTATGGACGTTTCAGAAAAACGAAACCAAAGTGGCTTTAAAAAGATTGGCGAAGTGGTTGGTGAATCATGGCAAAAAATTCAAGATTTAGCTGCTAATGGTGGAGAGGAAGTTACAGGAACCGCCACAGGCTATATTGAATTAGATAAAATGACGACCGGATTACATCCAGGAGAATTAATAATTTTAGCTGCACGGCCGGCAGTTGGTAAAACCGCTTTTGCACTAAATATTGCTCGAAATGTGGGAACCAAAACCAATAAAACAGTGGCCATTTTTAGTTTGGAAATGAGCGCAGAATCATTGGTTAACCGGATGCTTTGTGCTGAAGGAAGTATTCAGTCTAATCACTTACGAACCGGTGAATTAACTCCAGAAGAATGGCAATCTTTAACAGTTTCGATGGGAAACTTATCTGAGTCTCGAATTTTTATTGATGATACTCCCGGAAACAGAATTGCCTCGATTCGGGCTAATTGTCGGCGATTAAAAAAAGAAGCCAAACACGAACAAGGGGTTGATGATCCTGGTTTAGGGTTAATTGTGATTGATTATCTTCAACTGATTGAAGGTAATAATAAGGAAAGTCGGCAACAAGAAGTTTCTGAAATTTCACGACAATTAAAAAAATTAGCCAATGAATTACAAGTACCGATTATTGCTTTGTCACAACTATCTCGTGGTGTCGAACAACGACAAGATAAACGACCAGTCCTTTCTGATATTCGTGAATCTGGATCAATTGAACAAGATGCAGATATTGTAGCTTTTTTATATCGGGATGATTATTACGAACGTGATGGATCTGACGAAAATAACGGTGCTCCAGGTGCTCCTCAAATGTCTCAAGCACCGGTTTCAGATGATGATGACACCGGACAAGGTGAAGTTGAAGTTATTATCGAAAAGAACCGTTCTGGTGCTCGAGGAACTGTTCCGTTACTATTCTTAAAAGCCTATAACAAGTTTTCTAATGTTTCATATCGCAAATAGTATTTAAAGACAGCCAGTCATTTGAATAGTCTGGCTTTTTTGATAGAGATTTGCAATTTATCATTATCTTTTGTATGTTTGAATAAGTGAGGAGCCTAATACATATTATGAAAAAATCTTTAATTTACGTTTTTATTTCAACTGTTTTATTTAGTTTGATGGAAATTGCTTTAAAAATTGCTGGAAATCAATTTAATCCAATTCAGTTAAACTTGATTCGTTTTACCCTTGGTGGCTTGGTAATTTTACCCTTTGCTATTTCACGATTAAAAAAACTACACCACAAACTTCACTGGGAAGATTGGAAAATTTTCTCACTGACTGGATTCTTATGTGTCGTAGTTTCGATGACACTATATCAATTAGCCATTTTATATGGAGAACCAGCGATTGTCGCAGTCCTCTTTAGCTGTAATCCAGTATTTGCTTTGATTTTTGCCTACTTTATTTTGCACGAAAACGTTTCTCGTTCGGACATTATTTCATTGGTTTTGTCAGTAATTGGATTGTTGGTAATTATCGATCCGTTTAAAGTAACCAATCCAATTGGAGTTTCGTTAGCAATTTTAGCAGCGGCAACCTTTGGATTTTATGGAATTATGTCACAAGCTAGTTCATTGAAAGTCCATTTAGATGGGGTAGTAATGACTGGTTTTACCTTTATTGCTGGTGCAGCAGAATTATTAGTGATTATTTTGATTACCAAAATTCCTTCAATAGCTAATTGGATGAATTCAATTAGCTGGTTAAAAGAATTTTCTGATATTCCAATTTTTACAAACGTTAATCTTCCTAATTTATGGATATTGGCTTTTGTTGGTTTGGCAGTAACTGGTGGAGGTTTTGCTTTTTACTTCTTGGCTTTACAAGATGGTGGAGTATCAATGGCCTCGCTAGTTTTCTTCTTCAAACCGGTGCTTTCTCCTATTTTTGCTTTCTTCTTAATTGGGGAAGACATCAATCTTCCAACGATGATTGGGATTGCTATTATCATTTGTGGATCAATTGTAACTGTGGTTGGATATAATACTGAAAAAGCTAAAATTGAATAAAACAAAAACGAAACTGAATTTCAGTTTCGTTTTTTTATGGTTAAATTTAGGTAACAAAAAAGGACTTACCAATTGGTAAATCCTTCCTTAATATGATGGGCAGTCAGGGGATCGAACCCTGGACCCACGGATTAAGAGTCCGTTGCTCTGCCAGCTGAGCTAACTGCCCATATCAAAGTACATTTAATATATTATCATATGGTTCAAACCAAATCAATACTAATTTAAGAGAATTTGCATATTTTTTAAGAGGGACTAGTGGTGGATATTTAGTTGCCTAAAACAGTTATGTTATACTTAGAGGTGACTGAGCACAAAGTAAGCCTTGGTTAAACTCAAATCACGAACCAGAAAACGTACAATAACAGGAGATAAAAATTATGTCTAAAATTTTAGTTGTAGATGATGAAAAACCAATTACCGATATTGAAAAATTTAGTTTAGAAAAAGAAGGATACGAAGTTGAAGTTGCTTATGATGGTGAAGATGCCTTAAAAAAAGTTGAGGAAAATACACCTGATTTAATAATTTTAGATATCATGCTTCCTAAAATTGATGGTTTAGAAGTTGCAAAGGAAGTTAGAAAAACGCATAATATGCCGATTATCATGGTAACTGCCAAAGACTCTGAATTAGATAAAGTGTTAGGACTAGAAATCGGTGCCGATGACTATGTTACTAAACCATTTTCTAACCGGGAACTGGTTGCCCGAGTAAAAGCTAATTTACGACGTCAGTCAGTTGCCAGTGAAAATAGTAGCAAAGAAGACGATGAAAAGCGGGAAATTACATTTGGTGATTTAACTGTGCATCCCGATTCATACTCAGTTACTAAGAACGGGAAAACCGTTGATTTAACTCACCGTGAATTTGAATTAATTCATTATTTAGCACAACATGCCGGACAAGTTATGACTCGTGAACACCTTCTTCAAACCGTTTGGGGTTACGATTTTTTTGGTGATGTTCGGACGGTTGATGTGACGGTTCGTCGTTTACGAGAAAAAATTGAAGATGATCCAAGTCAACCTAAATGGCTTGTCACACGTCGTGGTGTTGGTTATTACGTTCGTAGTGCTGAAGAAAAATAATAATTAGGTAAGAGGGAATCATAATGAAGCAAAAATGGAAAATTTTTAAATCAATTCATTTTAAGATTGCCCTTGTTTTCGTATTAATGATGTTATTAACCCTTGAAATTGTGGGAACAGTCTTCGTGCGGCAACTAGAGTATCAAAATTTAACTACTTTTAAGGATTCAATCCAGCTTAAGCCCTATGTTAATACCTCTTTAAAAAAGCAATTAACTAATAAAAATCAAATAAAAGCAAATAAACAAATTCGAACCATCTTACAAGACGCCGATTTTAGTAACGTTGATGAGATAACGGTGGTTGATGCTCGTGATAATATCCGTGGAACTAGTCAAACTAGTGAACAATATCTAGTGGGACAAAAAAACACTGATAGTGACATCAAGAGTGCTCTTTATAGTGGAAAAACAATTGAAAAGAATTCTTCAAATAACAACAGTCGTTACTATACGATGGTTAAACCACTAATTAATAGTGCAAAAAATCAAAATAATATTGAAGGGGTCGTTTACATTCGGGCCAATTTAAGACCGGTTTATCAAAATATTAATCGAATTACGACCATTTATCTTTTTGCTGCTGTTTTATCAATTATTTTAGGAGTGATTCTTACTTTAGTTATTTCAAGGGCCATTACTAAACCAATTGATGAATTAAAGAAACAGACTGAACAAATTGCTAGAGGAGACTACTCTGGACACGTTCAAGTTTACGGAAACGATGAGTTAGGACAACTAGCTCATGCTGTTAACAATCTTTCCGTTCAAGTTGAAGAATCACAAGAATCAACAGAATCAGAACGTCGGCGTTTGGACTCAGTTCTTGATAATATGACCGACGGGGTTATGGCAACTGATCGACGAGGAATTGTAACAATTGTTAATGATGAAGCACTTGATTTGTTAAACGATGAAAAAGATCAAGTAGTTGGCCGTCCGATTTTAAATGTTTTAAATTTGCAAAATAAGTACACTTTAAAGAATTTAATTGATGATCCCGGACAAATTATTCTAGATTTTTCTAACGATGAACATCAGTTAATTCTTTCAACGCATTTTTCATTGATTCAACGTAAATCCGGTTTTATTAATGGGATTGTTTGTGTGTTTCATGATGTTACGGCCCAACAAAAGATTGATGCTGACCGACGCCAGTTTGTATCAAATGTTTCACACGAATTGAGAACTCCTTTAACTAGTGTCCATTCTTATATTGAAGCCTTGTTGGACGGAGCTTGGGAAGATAAAAAATTAGCACCTAAATTCTTAAAGGTTACTCAAGATGAAACTAACCGAATGATTCGGATGATTAATGATTTATTGACGTTGTCACGGATGGATTCTGGTACACAAAGTTATAATACTGAATTAGTAAATATTAATCGCTTATTTAATTACGTATTAGACCAATTTGACATGATTGTTAGAAGTGATGATACTAAGAAAACTTATAAGATTAAGCGTGATTTTACGAAACAAGATCTATGGGCAGAAATTGATACAGATCGATTTACGCAGGTAATCGATAATATCATGAATAACGCCGTTAAATACTCACCTGATGGGGGAGTGATTACTTGTCGACTTTATGAAAATCATAACCGGATTGTGATGAGTATTTCCGATCAGGGGCTAGGGATGCCTAAAGCAGCACTTAAACATATTTTTGATCGTTTTTACCGAGTCGATAAAGCCCGAGCACGTGCCCAAGGTGGTAGTGGATTGGGACTTGCAATTTCAAAAGAAATTGTTGAATCATTTGGCGGTAATATCCACGTAAATAGTGTTGAAGGTAAGGGATCGACGTTCTATATTACTTTACCTTGTGAAACAGTTGAGGAGGACTTGTGGGATGATGGCGAAGCTTAGACGATATACATTACCAATTTTATTAGGAATCGCAGTTTTAATTAGTGTAGTTTTGTCAGTTTCTTTACTAACCAATCCAGCTCGTTTTAGTGGAAGGGTGCATGAAAAGAAAGCAACTACTTTAAATACTGATGAAACTGCTCGTAAAATGATTAATGTTTATTCGCCGACACAATTAATTCAAAATTCGGATAAAGGAAAAGAATTGCTTACTAGTTCTTCTACCAACCTAGTTTCTGAAATTTTTAAAACGATGCAAGATTATCATTACTCTCACATTGAAAGAGTTTCTCAAGGGAATCAAAAGCAATACAATCAGATGCTTAATAAATCGGATTCATTGATGTTAAATTACAATAATCCGATTTCATCTGACATGTTAGCTCAAATTCTTCACTATAGTCAGTTTAAAGATAAAGGCGATGTTAAACGATTAATTGTGCCATTAAAGAGTAGTTATCATTATGTTTATCTATTAAATGACGATAAATATACAATTTATAAAGTTAAAGTTGGCACTCTCAAACTAAAAACGATTAAGCAAATTCTTAATCAAAAAATGAATAAAAATCGAATCGAATTACGTTCCGTTAACGGAAATCCCTACATCTATTTCCCTAATCAAGTTAAGATGAAGGATTACGGTTATATGTTGCAGGAGCAAACCCAAAATTCTTATTTGAATCGAATTATAGGAAATACAACTGCGGCATCAGTTAAACATCAAAAAGATAAAACCATTTGTAGTTCTCAAAATCAAGATTTGACGTTTGATAATAATGATGACGTAATCTATAACAACTATCGACCTAATCAAAAAATCACTTCACAAATTGGAGCCCTAAAATCTGCATACCAAAATGCTGTTCAACTGGGAATTTCCTTGGAAAATACTAAGTTTGATACCTATAACCCTAAGAAACAAAACGTTAATTATCGACTTTACATTGAAGGGTTTCCAATTTACAGTGATCAACAACTTGGAGTTTATAATTACAGATTTATGAATGGAAATGTGGAACGTTTTGCGTTTTCATTACGAGATTTTGAAGTTCCCGTTCCGACAGATAAACAAACCATTACTCTTCCAAATTCACGGAATTTATTGATTGATTTGGAAAATAGTGGGGTTAATATGAAACAAATTAATGGAATTAGACTTGGTTATCAAGTAATTCCTGATAACCAAAATAAGTTGATTGTAACCTTACAACCAAGTTGGTTTATTAAAATTAACAACCAATGGATTAATTATCGTTCCTTAGATACACAAATTGGAAAGGGGAATTCAAATGAACTTTAAACGAATTCAAGAAGTCTTCCTCTTTGCCTTTATTGTGATTGATATCTTTTTAATATTAATGACGAAAAACAATAATATTCAAAACGATAATACAGCTTCGGAAAATGTTAATGGTACTGTCATCAAAGAAATGAAACGTGATAACATTTCAGTAGGTAAATTGTCTGATCAAAAAAAGGATGGGTATTACATAGCAGCTACGCAAGATACTGATCTTGAAAAGGAAATTAATTATTTACGAGATCAAGATGCACGTATAGACGATAGTGACACCATTAGTAGTACATTTTACAGTCCCCTTAAAGTTGATCAAAAACATCCTGAAAAAACAATTAATCAGTTACTGAAGAAGCCAGGTTTCGTCTTAGCAGGGACGCAATATGAGTTTAATCAAGTTGATTCAACGAAGTCTAAGTTAGTTTATGATCAAAAGGCAATTGATGGAATTTTCTACACTTCAGAAGGTCGAATTACCTTTAACTTGAATGCTAATGACCGGTTGTCTGGGTATACACAACAAAAACTTAATGACATTAGAGTTTTGCATGAAAAAACTGATTTAATTTCTCAAGAACGAGCTGTAATTTACTTGTATCAACATAATGGAATTCCCAATAATTCTGACGTTATTTGGACAAAGTTGGGCTATACTAAGTTATTGCATATTAACGGAAAAGACGTTTATATTCCAACTTGGATTATTACAACAAAAACTAAAGCATCTTCTGATGTTCAAATTCATCGCATTAATGCCTTTACAGGGGCCTCATTTAAAACAGAACAAGTTCATAATACGGAACAAAGTCAACAATCATTAGAAAGTGTGAACAGTAAAGATGAATAATGATGATTTTAAAATTTGCGTCTTATCAAGTGGAAGTGGCGGAAATTGTACCTATATTGAAACTCCAAAGCATAAAATTATTCAAGATGCAGGGTTATCTGGAATTCGAATTGAGCGAATGATGAAATCAATCGGCAAAGATTTAAAAGATGTTGATTCAATGTTTGTAACCCATGAGCATACGGATCATGCCAAGGGAGTGGGTATTTTAGCTCGTAAATATGGAATGAATGTTTATGCTAATGAACCAACCTGGAATGCCATGAACTCCAAAATTGGAAAAATTCCAGTTGAACAAAAATACATTTTTGATCCCAATAAAACGGAATCTTTTGATGATTTAGATGTGGAAAGTTTTGCCGTTTCCCATGATGCTGCTCAGGCACAATTCTATAATTATCATCACAATGGTAAGAGTTTTGTAATTGTGACTGATACTGGAACAATTTCTGATAATGTTGCCGGTATCATTCGCGATGCGGATGGCTATTTGTTTGAATGTAATTATGATACTGATATGTTGATGAATGGTGATTATTCATATTATACGAAGCTTCGAATTCAAAGTGATACAGGGCATTTATCAAATGTCGAAGGAACAGAAGTTTTAATGGATGTTATGGGTCCCAAAACAAAGCATATTTTCTTAGCCCACCGTAGTCATCATAACAATACTAAGGAATTACAACGTTTGACTGTGGCTTCAATGATGAAAAATAATGGTTTAGGCGTTGGAAAAAGTTTTCAACTACACGGAACTGATGTAGAAAAACCTTCAGATTTATATACGCTTTAAAGTGTGATTATCCAACTGATAATCGCACTTTTTTTGTGAATAAGTTGCTGAAACGGATATTATAAAATTAGTATGATACAACCTAACGAAATGTGGATTTTGTTAAAATGAAAAAATTAAAGTAAAAAGTCAGCTATAATGATAAAAGGAAGCGGAAAAATCGAAAAAGTTTTAGTAACATTCCGTTAGCCTATTTTTTTAATTACGAACGAATGATAACATTTAAAATTGATAATTAAGAAAAATAAACAACCAAAAAAATCACAGTCAACAAGTTGTGGATAAACCTGTGTACAACTATCCGTGGATACGTTAAAGCTTGTCACTTAAGGATTTGTTAGCAGTTAATAAAATTCGGATGGTTATCCATAACGTGTGTGGATAACTTTGAGAAACATTCAAAATATTTTTTTAAATGCTTTAATAACAAGCGTTTCAGCCAATTAATTTTGTGTTAACGAACATACGTTGCTGTGGAAAAAGGTGTGAAATAAAAAATAAATTGACAACAAGTGAGAAAAAAGCGTTGGGGATAAATACACAAAAAGAAGCATTCGATTGTGATTTCTGTGGATAACTTTGTGGATAAACTGTTAAAAGGAGTCGAGTTATGAACATCAAATTAGTAGTAGTGGGAAAAGTTAAAGAAAAATATTTTCGTGATGGAATTTCGGAATATGAAAAACGACTTTCTCGTTTTTGTAAATTTAAAATTGTGCAAGTTTCTGATGAAAAAGCACCTGAGTCTTTAAGTGAAGCTGAAATGGATGAGGTAAAGCAAAAAGAAGGAGAACGGATTCTCAGTAAAATTGGTGATAAAGAATTTGTGTTTGCGTTAGCAATTTTAGGTAAGCAATTTAGCTCCGAAGAATTCGCCGCTAAAATTAAAGATTTAACGACCTATGGCCATTCTGACATTACATTTGTGATTGGTGGATCACTTGGTCTTTCGGATGCAGTAATGAAACGAGCAAATGATACAATTTCATTTGGCCGTTTTACTTTGCCTCACCAATTGATGCGATTAGTATTTTGTGAACAAATTTATCGTGCATTTATGATTAATAATGGAAGCCCTTATCATAAATAATGCTAAACTTAGAGGTAAAAAGTTTTTGGGAGATGTAATTTTGACAAGAATTAAGCCGAAGGTTCAGATTAAGTGGCTCACGATTTTAATTATTTTGATTGTTGGCGTAGTTGCAATTTTGTTTACGCATTATGATGCCCCTTTGTACCAACAAACCGTGGCTCAAGTGGAACAAGTTCATAATTATGGAAAAACGAATACGACCGATGAATTTCAAAATCGTGATTATCAAGAAAATCAAAAATTAACATTGAAGATTTTGAATGGAAAAGATGCAGGAAAAACAGTCAAAGCCCAAAATCAATTTAGCGGGTCTACTGCAACTGATCAAGAATATCATCCAGGACAACAGATTTTCGTTCATCTTGGGAGTCAGAAATTAAAAGCATCCTCAATTATGATTACTGGATTTAAGCGGGATACAACAGTGATTTTTCTAATTTGGTTGACAATTACATTCTTGTTAATAATTCTTAAATTTCGCGGGTCGATGGCACTATTGAGTTTGGTCGTTAATGCCTTATTATTCATGGTGGCTATTGAGCTGGATGTCCACACAAATTTCAATCCGTTTATCCTATTCGCAATTCTTTCAATTATTTTTACGATGGTAACGGCTTTACTAATCTTTGGGAAATCTAAAGAAACAGTCGTGGCAATTGCGGCCACGATTCTAGGCACGTTTTCGGCAATTTTAATTGCTTATCTCGTCCTTTCGGTTACCCATCAACGTGGCATGAAATTTGAAATGATGGACTACGTGACGCAGCAACGGTTACCGCTCTTTTTTGCCGGAAGTATGATTGGCTCATTAGGGGCAATTATGGATTTATCAGCTGACATTACTTCAAGTCTGTTTGCGGTTAATCGGGAGGAACCAACGTTAACTTTTTGGCAACTATTTGAAGATGCTCGTAAGATTGGACGTTCCATTATGGGACCTTTGATTAACGTGTTATTTTTAATTTTTGTGGCTGGAACTTTTCCCATGATGGTACTCTTTTTGAAAAACGGAAACAGTTGGGGTTATTCTTATTCCATGATTATGTCATTAGGAATTGTTCAAAGTTTGATTAGTGGGATTGGAATTGCATTAACCGTTCCAATTACTGGCTTGATTGCTGGGGCAATTTGCAAAACGAAGGTGATCAAATGACAACGATAACTTTATTAGTATTAATTTTATTTGGATCAATGTTATTGGCTGGTGGAAAACAGGGGTTCGTTTCTTTTTTAGGCTTAATTTTTAACTTCTGTTTGGTATTTATTTCAGTGGTTTTAATTTCGTACGGTTTTCCCTATTTAATTGTGACGCTGATTAACGCGGTGATTATCTTGGTGATTTCGATTTACTTTGGTAATCAACAAGGGAGAAATGCGGATATTGCTTTCATCACATCTTTGATTGTGGTTGGAATAGTAATTTTACTAATTATTCCAATTGAACAGTGGGCGCAAGTTCAAGGTTTTGGTCCTGAAAATACCGAAGACTTAGAAGGATTGTCACTCCAACTGGGTGTTAAATTCCTTGATGTTTCGTGTGCAATGACGATTTTAAGTTGCTTGGGAGCAGTGGCAGAAGCCTCGATTGCCATTGCCACTGGTTTATTTGAAATTGAAGCGCATAATCCGACGATTACCAGAGCTAAATTGCGTAGTGAGGGGTTATTAATTGGAAAAGAAATCATTGGAACCGCGTTTAATACGTTGTTCTTTGGTTTTTACGGAGAGTTACTAGCCTTGTTTATCTGGTTTTCACGTCTGAATTATAGTTTTGGTATGATCATTAATGATAAAATTTTCATTTCGGAATTTATCATGACTTTAATTTCTTCAATTGGAGTAATTTTAACGATTCCTGTTACGATTGGAATCTTTTTACGTCATAAAAAAACAACGATATAAACACTTGATACGCTGTCATTTGATAGCGTATTTTTTGTGATTAAATTCATAAGTCAAAGTGTTGTAAACGCTTACAAAGGAGAATATACTTAGGCCAAATAAAGGAGTTATCATTATGAAAGATGTAAAAATAATTTCCGCAGCAGTAGCAATGTTAAAAGTGATTGAAGCTTATGGGGTTAAACAAATTTATGGTTATCCTGGTGGTTCAATTAATTCAACCCTCCATGCATTAGATGAAGAAAAAAATAATATTGAATACATTCAAATTCGTCACGAACAAGTTGGTGCTCTTGCAGCCGCCGCTCATGCTAAATTAACTGGAAAAATTGGAGTAGCATTTGGTTCAGCTGGTCCTGGTGCAGTTAACTTGCTCAATGGTTTGTACGATGCTAAAGAAGATCGAGTTCCTATGTTAGCATTGGTAGGTCAAGTTGGACATAACGATATGAACTACAATTATTTCCAAGAAATGCCTGAAGCTCCTATTTTTTCTGATGTAGCTGTTTACGATCGAGTAGTAATGAGCCCAGAAAGTTTGCCTCACGTGATTGACCGTGCGATTCATGAAGCTTATGCTCAAAAAGGAGTTGCAGTGGTTGTAATTCCTAATGACTTTGGGTTTGCACAAATTCCCGATGTTAAGTATGATTCAGCTTCTGCAACTTACGAAAAAACAGCTCCAGAACCAGTTGCAACAGACACTGAAGTTTCTGAATTTTTAGACATGGTTAAATCTGCAAAACGTCCTGTTATTCATGTTGGTCGTGGAATTAAACAAGGCGGAGACAAATTAATCAAATTGTCAAAACAGCTTCAAATTCCATTGATTATGGATGGTTTAGCAATTGGTTTAATTGATCCAAACTATGAAGGTAATCTAGGAACTGCTAATCGGGCCGCTTCTAAAGCAGCTGACGAAATTCTTGGAACTGCAGATTTAGTGATTGCAATTGGAGGAGACTTCCCATTTGCTAACAGTTACTATGCTGGTCATGATTTTAAATATGTTCAAATTGATAATTCTAAGCTTGAACTTGGTCGTCATCATGTTCCTGATTTAGCAATTTGGTCTGACGCAACAAGCTTTGTTGAAAAAGCAATTGCTGCAAGTCAACCAGTTCCTGAATCAGCATTCTTTAAAGCAGCTGTAGCTGACCAAAAGAATTGGAAAGCTTATTTAGCACAAATTAAAGCTAGTCAAAATGAAAGTCTTTCTCCTGCACAAGTTTACGAACAAGTTAATCGGATTGCTAACCAAGATTCTATCTTTTCAATTGATGTGGGTGATAACATTATCAGCACCTTTAGATACTTGAATTTGGCACCTACTAACCGTTGGCTTATCTCAGCTTTGTTTGCCACAATGGGTTCTGGAGTTCCAGGTGCAATTGCAGCTAAGTTAGATGAACCAAATAAACAAGTCTTTAACATTGCTGGAGACGGTGCTTTATCAATGGTTATGCAAGATTTGGTTACCATGGTTAAATACCATCTTCCAATTATCAACATCGTTACGCAAAATGGTGATTTAAGCTTTATCGAAGGAGAACAAGAAGATCTTCCAATGGACATCTTTGGACTTGATTTACAACGTCAAGACTTCTCAATGATTGCTAAAGGAATGGGTATTGATGCACTTAAAGTTAAGAATTATTCTGAACTTCCATCAGCATTTGATACTGCTTTAAAAGCTACTCAAGCTGGAAAACCATTCTTGCTTGATATTGAAATTAATGATCATCGTGCTTTGCCAGTTGAAGATTTAATGGTTAAGGTTACGGATGGTAAATTATAAGAAAAAGTCAACCCAAGATATCTTCAACAAGAAGGTAAAACTTATAGTTTAGCAGAATTATTCAATAAATTTGATGGTGAAAATCTAAAACCACTAACTGACTACTTTGCTGAATATGATGTAAAACTTTAAAAAAAGAAAAACGTCTAAATTTGAAAAAATTTAGACGTTTTTTGCTATTGTTTAAATTAAGCCTTTTTTAAATTAAAAGCTTCCTTAGTAGCAAATAATAAAATAACTAGATTAACTGCCATACAGAAAATCACTAATAAGCAACTAGACATATTTCCCATAGTAGTTGCAATAAAAGGTAATGCAAAGGTTCCAATTGGAAGGGATGCATTAACCATGGAACTCATTTTAGTTCGAAAACTTGCTAAGATTTTTTCATCAACAGCTACCACCGTTCGCGAATAAATCTTAGTATCGAATTTACCAAACAAGAGATAAATCAAGAAAATAATTGCAAAAGAAAAATAATCTTGGTGAAAAATAAACATTGAAATAAAGAAACAAATTGTTAGAGAATCGACCACCATACTAATTAACGGTAGGGGCACATGGTTGAGCATTTTGTCAGCGAAGATACTACCGAGTAAATATCCGGCACCCATTGAAACAGAAAACATTAAAATGCTAACGGAATAGGGGAGTTTAATGTATTTATCGTTTAATAAAGTAATGCTTACGTATGCGAACATCCCCGAGAAAACAAAATTTTCAAAAACTAAGCTGGTCAACATAATATAAGGATTAGCTTGAAAGACATTTTCTACATTGTTCCAAAATTGAGATTTACTAATCTTTTCTTTTGGTTCAATTGTTTCATGTGAAACAGAATTTTGAACAAGTTTTGCTAGCCCTTTATCATTAAACTTTTTTCGATTTAAGTAAATAAAAGCTGACGAGATGAAAAAAGTTAATGAATTTATGTAAGCAACAATTTGAAAATCGTTATGGGAGATTAATAAAATTCCAACCCCGATTGATTGACCACACATACTGATTAGGATCGATAATCCACTAATCAAGCCTGTAGAAGATTCCATAAGTTCTTTGCAGATGTATCTTTTTTGAATTACAACGATTAGACCGCTTTCATAGATAGAAATCAAAGTAACAATTGCGTCAAGAAAAAGAATGATTGCTAAGGCAAACCAACTGCGTAAATCTAGTAATAAACCAATTACAATAAACATAAATCCAGCGATTAACTGGGTATAAAACATTGCTCCAAATTTTTGTTTGGTTTTATCAGCATATTTTCCAGGAATTACCTGTAACAAAAAGGGCATAATTTGTGAAACAGAAACGAAAACGATTGCCCATTTAGCAAATTCTAATGTAGCTGCATATTGGACTAAAACAATACGATAGAGGCTACTTCCTAATACTCCAATCGTGGATAAAATTAAGAGATAACGTACTACGGGATTTTTTAAACTTTTCATATGATAAGAACTCCTCAATAAGTAGCTTGTGTATTGAAGGATTAATTCGAGCTACTTTGTTATTTTGAATGAATAAGGACAGTTCTTGATTTTGACATAATTCTAAAACCTCCGATTTTTCTATATTATTAAACATTATACAGAAAGTCGACAGAAAGACAAACATTAAAGTTAAAAAGTAGACGTTTGATGTTGATACACGAATTATTTAGCTGCTGATTTGATTATTATTAAAATAAATTGCTAATTTAAATTTTTAATTTCATTGCGCCCATCGAGTTAAGAATAATTTCATGTATAATGGGTAATAACGCTAGACAATTCGCATATAGAAAGAAGATTTCTAAAAAATGTTATTAACTATTTTATTTTTAATTGTTGCTGGATTTTTCGCGGGGTTATTAGCAACGATTGCTGGATTGGCATCAATTGTTTCTTATCCAGCTCTGTTAATTGTAGGAATCCCGCCAGTGGTTGCCAATGTTTCTAATACGGTGGCTTTGATTAGTACTGGACTAGGAGCTATTCCTGCTTCAATGCGAGAATTAAAAGGTCAGTGGCATCGAGTAATGGGTTATACGATTCTAGCCGTCATTGGTAGTTTTATCGGTAGTTCGCTTTTGTTAATCGCGCCAGCTTCGACCTTTGAAAAAGTAGTCCCATTCTTCATTTTATCAGCTGGAATTTTGCTAATTATTTCTGGTAGAGGAACAGAAAGTAACGTTGGAACTAAATTAAAACGTGATGGTCGAAATCCACATAAAGAGCGCATTATTAAATTAATTAGTTACTTTGGAATTGTATTTGTCGGTGGGTACTTGGGTTATTTTGGAGCCGCTGGAGGGGTAGTTTTACTCGCTATTTTGGGAGTAATTACTCACGAAGGGTTTGCCGAATATAATGCAGTGAAAAACTTTATGTGTTGTATTTGTAATGTCGCTGCCATGCTATTATTCATTTTCAAAGCCACGATTGATTGGGCTGCCGTTGTCCCACTTGGAATTGGTTTGCTAATTGGTGGTTATACTGGTCCACTAATTGTGCGGCATGTGAACGTTAAAATGCTTAGAATGTTAATTGCAATTGCTTCATTTGTGTTAGCCGGTTACTTGGGCTACAAAGCTTATTTATAAAAATAAAAACCAACTCATCTTTCACTAGGAAAGGTGAGTTTTTTACTCTTTTTTAACCAGTTTGGCCTCGATTATTACCAGTGTAATTATGCTATAATTAGCACTAATAGATAATTTAGAAGGAGTGGGAATTAGATGCCAGTTTTAGACCAAAAAGATAAAGAAATGGTAGCACGTTACGAAAAATTTATGCGTAGTACTAAAGAGGGACGTCTTACCCAAGACCTTGGTTGGGCAAAAGTTAAAAATAATTGGGAATCACGCGAAGTATTTGTTGAAAACGAAAACGGAGAAATCGTGGCAGCGATGTCAATGTTGTTAACTGATACTCCCGCAGGAAAAAAGTTTGCCTATGCTTCAAAGGGACCAATCATTGCTGACCGATTTGACCTCGATCTTTTGGATAAATTAGTTGCCGAAGCTAAAAAAATTTTACCGGATGCTTACGTTTTACGGATGGATCCAGAAATTGAATATTCAGATGAATTAAATGATGAATTAAAAAAACGTGGCTATAAAACGCGGAACCGCAATGTTGCTGATGAAGGAATGCACGCCACCATTCAACCACGGTTGAATATGGTCTTAGATTTAGCTAATTTTCCTGGTAAAGAAAAAACGTTAGATTTATATCCTTCTAAAACTAAAAGTAAATTGAAACGCCCAATTCGTGATGGAGTGGAAGTTACCTGGGGACATGATGCAGCTGCCATTGATGCCTTTTACACGACTTATCAAACGATGGCTAATCGTCATGGCATTACTTATCGTCCTAAGGAATATTTTCAACGGATGTTAGATGCTTTTGATGAAAATACCATGCGGATTTACGTTGCCAAACGCGATGGGGAATTGCTTTCAACTGGAATTGTTTTGAAGTATGGAGACAAGATTTGGTATGTCTATGCTGGTTCAATGGATGGCAATACTTACTATGCTCCTTACGCAGTGCAAACTGAAATGATTCAATGGGCGCTTGATGAACCTGACATAACCTTGTACGATATGGGTGGAATTGAAAGTGAATCAACCAGTGATCCACTATGGGTCTTTAAACATACTTTTGTGAAAGCCGCTCCCGTGGAATACATCGGAGAAATCGATGCAGTTCTTGATGACGATGTTTACAAAGAATTAGTGAAAGATTAATCTACATGAAAAAAGCAGATCTCAAATTTGAGGTCTGCTTTTTAGTTAGTTTTAATGTTTTGATTGATTTTCATTTCATGGCTCACAATAAAGGTAATGAGAGCAGAGATGCCTAAGATTACAGCAACAATAATGTAAGGGATGTGCGGATTAATATCCATCAAACCACCAGCAAAAACAGGTCCGATAATGTTTCCAATGCTGGTTAAAGACATGTTAACTCCGTTGATTAATCCTTGATTGTTTTTCCCAAACCGCGTCAACATTGTCGTTATGGAAGGACGAAGGATATCAAAAGAACAGAAGATGAATAAGGTAGCAATGATCACTTCTATCTGGGTATGAGCGACTAATATCCAGACGGTACTTAAGGTTCCGATGGCGAAACAAATTCGCGTTAAGCCGATTTCACTAAACATATTTACCATTCGATCAAACAAAACAACTTGGAGAATTAATGAGAAAATCCCATTCAAAATTAACACTAAAGCAATTTCGTTTAAGGTAAAGTGGAAAACTTGGTTAACATACAAAGTATAGATACTTTCAAAACCGGCCAGTCCAAACGAGGAAATTAAAATCATCGCAAACAAAATAATGACAGCTTTGTTCATAATCGATTTAAATCCTTTTTCGGTAATGGAAATTCCATCCACTAAATCACCATGGCTTTGAGCTTTCAAATGTTGGGGAAGGCCGACCATAAAGACAATGGCAGCAATTAAACCGGAAATTCCAGCAAACCAGAAGGGTGTTTTATAACTAATGTTAGCCAACACACCTCCAATTCCTGGTCCAATGATTAATCCACCACTCAATGCAGCTGAAATCCAACCAATTACCTTGGCCCGATCCTTATCGCTTGAAAGGTCAGCAGCCATAGCCATTGAGGTGGTCCCCACCATTGCTGCTGAAATTCCACCGATAATCCGAGAAATGTTAAACCATAAGACGGTTCCAGCAACGGCGAAAAGCAATTCTGCAACCATATAGAGGAGTAGTCCAGTAGTTAAAATTGGAGCTCTTCCATATTTATCCGAAACTTTACCAACAATTGGTGAGAAAACAAATTGGGCAAAAGCATACAGTGAGGTCATAAATCCCATTTGTCCAGCCGTTAAATGATATTCAATTTTAATAAATGGTTCCACCGGAATTATTAGTCCCCAACCTAAACAAATGATGAAGTTGGCTAGCACGATAATCAAGATGGCCCGTTTAGTTTCTTTTGCCAATGGCAAGACTCCTTTAAATTAATAATAAGAATTATTTTAGCACGAATCTAACGTAAATCAGAACTTTTGTAATTAATTTAAAAATATTAAGAAACTAAAACCGAACTATATGTTGTTCGGATGGTTTTTGAAATGTTAGTTAACGAATGAAAAAGAGCTTTAATTGATAATTTTATTTTTCGTGTTTCTACTATTATATATTTAAAATACCTGTTAAAGAAAGTAATTCGATTATACTTTATTTCACAAAGTCATCCTTAAAATGGGAACTGAATGATTTTAAGTAGATTAATAAGAACGTTCTGTTGAAAATTTAAATAAATTTCCAGCATATCACGAAAGATGACACTAATTATTTGTGTTTTTTATATTTTTGTTATGATTAATTAAAAATTAATTAATTTTTTTACTTTTTCTTTTTTGTTAATTTTGCAGAAAAAGATTGCTTTAATATCAACTATGTAATCGCTTTCTTTAGAAAACAAAAATTAATTGTTCGCAAAAATCATTAATAAAAAATAAAAATATTGCTTGACGGTCGGTTTTTAATAGCTTATTGTGATAAAAAATCAATTTTTAAAAAGCAAACGAATTCGGAGGAAATAACATGACAGAATCTGCAACTAAACACGAAACGATTCTAACTGTTAAAGATTTAACTACATCTTTTAAAATTAACAACAAATTTTATAAAGCAATCTCCGATATTGATATGAAAATTAAACGAGATGAAATTTTAGCAATTGTAGGTGAATCTGGATGTGGAAAGAGTACACTAGTTAATTCAATTATGGGATTACAAGATCCTAGCGAAACTAAGATTACTGGAGAAATTGATTTCGAAGGACAAGACTTAACTAAAATTAGTGAAGCAGATTACAACAAGATTAGAGGAGCTAAGATTGGAATGATTTTCCAAGATCCTTTATCAGCATTGAATCCTTTAAAAAGAATTGAAGACCAAATTGAAGAAGTTTTGATCTACCACACAGACATGAGCAAGCAAGAAAGACGTGCTCGAGTACTTGAATTACTTGACCAAGTTGGAATTGTTGATCCTAAGCGAACTGCTCATCAATTTCCTCACCAATTGTCTGGTGGAATGAGACAAAGAATTGTGATTGCAATTGCGATTGCTTGTAAACCAGATTTCATCATTGCTGATGAACCAACGACCGCTTTGGACGTAACTATCCAAGCTCAAATTTTGGATCTTTTAAAAGATATTCAGAAAGAAAATCATTCAAGTATCATTTTGATTACTCATGATTTAGGAGTAGTTGCTGAAACTGCAGATTATGTTCACGTTATGTATGCTGGAAAGATTGTTGAAAAAGGAAATGTTGATCAAGTATTTAACAATCCACAACATCCTTATACCAGATCATTATTAAAATCAATTCCACAAGTTGACAGCGAAAGCGATGAACTATACGTAATCGAAGGTTCAGTTCCCTCATTACAAAACATGCCAGCAACTGGGGATGCTTTTGCACCAAGAATTCCTTGGATTCCAGCAAGTGATCATGAAGAAAATCCAAGTATGCATAAATTAGGTCATGGCCACGAAGTTCGTTGTACCTGTTATCAAGATTTTTACTTTAAGGAGGAAAGTGACGCATGAGTTTAATTAAAGTTAAAAATTTAAAAGTTCACTTCCCGATTAGAGGAGGATTCTTTAACGGAGTGGTTGACAATGTTCGTGCGGTTGATGGAGTTAGTTTTGAAATTCAACCTGGTGAAACATTTGGATTAGTTGGTGAATCTGGATCAGGTAAATCAACAACTGGGCGTGCCATCATCGGTTTGGAAAAAGTAACTTCTGGAGAAATTACTTTTGAAGGTCATGACGTTACTAGTCACAAAGACCGTAAAGAAATTGATTACGATCAAGATGTTCAAATGATTTTCCAAGATTCATTTTCAAGTTTGAATCCACGAAAACGAATTGAAAGTATTATTGCTGAACCATTAAAAAACTTTGAAAACCTTACTCCTGAACAGGAAAAAATTAAAGTTTTACAATTAATGAAAATTGTTGGATTATCACCCGATGCTTTGTACAAGTATCCTCATCAATTTTCTGGAGGACAACGGCAACGAATTGGAATCGCAAGAGCGGTTTCTACTAATCCTAAATTGGTAATTGCGGATGAACCAGTTTCAGCTTTGGATTTATCAGTTCAAGCACAAGTATTGAACTTTATGAAGAAAATTCAACTTAACATGGGAGTTTCTTACTTATTTATTTCTCATGATTTAGGGGTTGTTCGTCACATGTGTGATCGAATTGCAATTATGAATCGTGGTCAAATCGTTGAAATTGGAAGTCGAGAGGATATTTATAAACATCCTAAACATCTTTATACTCAACGTTTATTAGCTGCAATTCCTAGTACTAGAGTTGCCGATCGTGATAAAGATCGTGAACGGCGCCAAAAAATTGAAAAAGAATATAAAGAAAAACAAAAAGATTACTATGATAAAGAAGGACGGGCCTATCCGCTAGTAGAAGTTTCAAAGGGCCACTTAGTTGCTTTGCCACCTAAAGAAGCACTGAAATACAAAGACATTAAGGAGGAAAATTAATTATGTGGAAAACAATTTTACGTCGTGTGTTAATCATGATTCCAGAATTAATTGTCCTTAGCATTTTGGTTTTCTTATTAGCAAAAGCAATGCCTGGAGATCCTTTTAGTGGGTCAATTAATCCCAAAACTAGTCCAGCTCAACTTCACCGCTTAATGGCTGCTAATGGATTGTTTGATCCCTGGTACGTTCAATATTGGCACTGGGTTGTTAATTTATTCCATGGAAAACTTGGAATGAGTTATGAATATCAAATGCCAGTTATTAACTTAATTAAACAACGTGGACTTAATACTCTTTGGTTAGCAACATTTACCATGATTTTAACTTATGCAATTGGTTTACCTTTAGGAATTTTTGCTGGTAAACACGAAGGAAAATGGCAAGATACTATCATTCGTGTATTTAATTATATTACGATGTCAGTTCCTTTCTTCGTTGTATTGGTTATCGGAATTTGGATTTTCGGATACGCCCTTGGTTGGTTCCCAACTTCTGGATCGATTTCACCAAATGCTAATGGAATGGGTGGAACCATTCTTTCAAGATTGGGACACATTATTCTTCCAGGTTTGTTAGGTGCATTATTTGGAACTGTTAATATTGTGCAATATCTTAGATCACAAGTAATTGATGCCAAACATTCTGCTTTTGTAAAAACAGCAGTTGCCAAAGGAGTTCCAGAAAAAGATATTTATAGACATCATATTTTTCGGAATTCACTTCTTCCCATCGCAGCTTTTGCCGGATATTCAATTACTGGTTTGCTAGCTGGATCAATCTTTACTGAAATGATTTTTTCATATCCAGGAATGGGACAATTATTCCTAAATGCCGTTAATTATCGTGATTATACTGTTATTACTACTTTGGTCTTGCTATATGGTTTCTTGAACTTAATGGGAACGTTAATTTCTGATATTGTTCTTAGCATTGTTGACCCTCGAATCAGAGTCGAATAGGAAAGGAGAAAACAAATGGCTTATGATTTTAACGCACGAGACGAGCTCTCTGATGCTGATCTTTTAGAATTATCTAAAGAAGCAGAAAACGAAGCAACGCCTAGTACCATTAAGGTGATGATGAGTGAATTTAAAGCTGATAAAATAGCTTTAGTTTCCGCCGGTTTTATTGTTTTCTTCATCGTAGCTGTAATTCTTGGTTCATTTTTTATAAATGTTCCTCATATTATGGAAATTGATTTGATGGGATACTATGCTAAACCATTTAGTAACTATATTTTAGGTGCTGACGCAAGTGGTCGTCCAATTTTTTCTCAATTAGTTGTTGGATCTCGTAATTCAATTTTAATTGCGATTGGTTTGACTGCCATCTCATCGACATTTGGTGTCGTTTATGGATTAGTTTCAGGTTATTACGGTGGCTATGTTGATTTAGCCATGCAACGTGTTTACGATTTCATGATGATTATTCCAATGTTGATGACTATCATCGTAATCGTAACAATTATTCCAAACTACAATGCGATTACTTTAACACTTTTATTATCATTATTTTATTGGATGGGAACTTCTCGTTTAATTCGTTCAAGTACTTTAGCTGAATCGCAAAAAGATTACGTAGCTGCTTCAAAGGTTTCTGGGACAAGTAATTTAAAGATTATTTTCCGAGAAATTTTACCAAACATCGCTTCATTAATTATCGTTGATACTACTTTATCTTTTGCGGAAAATATTGGGGTTGAAACTGGACTTTCTTACCTAGGTTTTGGTCTTCCAGACGGAACTCCATCACTTGGTACTTTAATTTCAAATGCTAACGATCCTAACAATATTACTCAATACTGGTGGACATGGTTACCAGCTGCATTTGAAATCATTCTTTTATGTTTAGCAATTAGTTATGTTGGACAAGTTCTTCGTCGAACAGCTGATGCTTCGCAAAGAAGAGGTAGCTAATTAAAAAAATCATTTTAGGAGGTGGTTCTGAAATCGATGGGATTAAGTTTCATATTTTAAAACACAATATTTTGGAGGGAAAGAAAATGAAAAAACGTCATAGACTTGCGATGTTGGGTAGTGCTGCACTGCTTACCTTGACATTGGCAGCTTGTTCAAATGGATCTAACAATTCTTCTGTTAAGACCCCTAAGCTTCCACAAACTTATAGTGCATCTGCTAAGGCTAGTCCTAAAGCAAACGATGGAACTTTGAAAATTGGGGAAGTTAGTGATTCTCCATTTACTGGGATTTCATCACCAACTCTAGCAAGTGTAGCAACTGATGCTGATGTATTTGCCCCGGGTGGACAAGATAACTTATTTGCAACTGATAACAATTACAAAATTGTTAACGGTGGTATGGCTAACTTGAAATTAGACAAGAAAGCTAATACTGCTACAATTACTCTTCGTAAAAACGCTAAGTGGTCAAACGGAACCCCTGTTACTGCTAAAGATATTGAATATGCATACGAAGTAATTGCTAATCCTGATACAAAATCACAACAATATAGTGAAGATTTTGAAAACATCAAAGGTATGAAGGATTATCATGAAGGTAAATCAGATACCATCTCAGGAATTACATATCCTGATGGAGAAAAAGGAAAAACTGCAGTTATCCACTTTGATCATTTAACTCCAGCAATGAAATATGCCGGAAACTCATTCATCTGGGGTTCTGTAGAACCATATGAATACCTCAAAGATGTTAAGATTGCAGACCTTGTTTCTTCTAACAAGATACGTAAAGACCCAATCTTTACTGGTGCTTACAAACTTGACAAGGTTGTTGAAGGTGAATCAACTAGTTGGAGCCCTAACAAGTACTACTGGGGTAAGAAAGCTAAAATCAAACATGTTGATATCCAAGTTGTTTCAACAAGTAATGTAACTGCTGCTCTAAAAGCTAAGAAGTATGACTTCCTACAAGGTGGAGCTTCAGCTGCTGATCATCCTAAGATTTCAAAACTTAAAGATTACCAAATTGTTGGGAAACCAGCCCTTTCATACAGTTACTTTGGATTTAACTTAGGACACATGGATCCAAAAACTGGTAAACAAGTTACTGATAAGAACAAGAAGATGAGTAACAAGAACTTGAGAAAAGCAATGATGTACGCTATTGATCAAGATCAAGTTGCCAAGAAATTTGGTAATGGAGTTTCTTGGAGAGCTAACACTCTACTTCCTCCAGTATTTAAAGATCTTTACAATGCAAAAACACCTGGCTTCAAGTACAACATGAAGAAAGCTAACAAACTTCTTGATGATGCTGGATACAAGAAGAAGGGCAAATGGAGAGCACAACCAAACGGTAAACCACTTGTAATTAACTTTGCTGTTGCATCTTCATCAACTACTGCAAATGCTACTCATAAATACGAATTGCAACAATGGCGTAAACTTGGCTTGAACGTTAAGTACACTTCAGGTAAACTAATGGAATTCAACAGTTATGTTTCAGCACTTCAAAAACCAGACCAAAAGAACATTGATGTTTGGAATGGTGCATGGTCACTTTCATCAGAACCTACTCCAACTCAAATCTACGGTCAAAATGCTCCATACAACATGGGTCACTTTGTATCAAAAGAAAACACTAAGCTTTTGAACAACATGAACAATAGTAAAGCTTGGAACAACAAATATCGTGCAAAACAATTTAAAGACTGGCAAGCATACATGAACAAGGAAGCTGCATACGCTCCAGGTGCATTCTCATTGTCATGGGAACCAGTTAACAAACGTGTTAAGGGTTACAGTGTAAAACCTGCTGATGGTGATAACTCATTCAGTAACCTTCAACTTACACAAGAAAACACTAAATAATTAGTAATTAATGATTATTTAAGTGACAAACTACTCTACAATATTGATTTTTAAAATTGTAGAGTAGTTTTGTTTATAAGCGAAATGCTTAATTTAATGAGGAAAACCGTTATATAATGAGGGTATTAATTGAAAAGAGGTTGGATAATGGCTAAAATTGAACGTTTTTATGATACTTTTCAACCTGAACATTATGATGTTTATGTTGATGTAGATCGTGCAAAGAAAACAATTGTTGGTGAAACAACAATTACTGGAACAGCAACTCAATCAGAAATTTCCGTTAACCAAAAATATTTGGTAATTGATGAAGTTATTGCCGATGGTAAACCAGTTGAGTTTAAGACTGATAATGACGCTGAAGCAGTTCGTATTACTTTACCTAATGAAGGTAAAGTTGAACTAAGAATTAAGTATCATACTGATTTAACTGATACTTTGATGGGAATTTACCCTTCTTACTATGAATTGAATGGTAAGAAACAACAAATTATTGGTACTCAATTCGAAACCACTTTTGCCCGGCAAGCATTTCCTTGTGTTGATGAACCTGAAGCTAAGGCAACATTTAGCTTAGCAATTAAGTTTGATGAAAAACCTGGTGAAACAATTTTGGCTAATATGCCAGAAGATCACGAAGCTGGCGGAATTCATTACTTTGAGCCAACTGTTAAAATGTCGACTTACTTAGTAGCCTTTGCTTTTGGTGATTTACAAAGTAAGCTTACAACGACTGACAGTGGGGTTAAAGTTGGAGTTTTTGCCACTAAAGCTCATAAAGCAGATGAATTAGATTTTGCTTTGGATATTGCCAAACGTGCCATTGAATTTTATGAAGACTTCTATCAAACTCCATATCCACTACCACATTCATGGCAATTAGCTCTCCCTGATTTCTCTGCAGGAGCAATGGAAAATTGGGGTTTGATTACTTATCGTGAAGCCTACTTATTATTAGATCCAAACAATACTCCTTTAGATACTAAGGAACTAGTTGCAACTGTTATTACTCACGAACTTGCTCACCAATGGTTTGGTGATTTAGTAACAATGAAGTGGTGGGATGATCTTTGGTTAAACGAAAGTTTTGCTAACATGATGGAATATGTTTCAGTTGATGCTTTGAATCCTGAATGGAATGTTTGGGAATTATTCCAAATGTCTGATGTTCCAGCAGCTTTAAATCGTGATGCAACTGATGGGGTTCAATCGGTACACGTTGCTGTTAATAATCCAGCTGAAATTGACTCTCTTTTTGATGGTGCCATTGTTTATGCTAAAGGTGCGCGGATGTTAGTAATGGTTCGGGCATTGATTGGTGATAAGGCGCTTCGTGAAGGATTGAAGAACTATTTTGCTGCGCATAAATTTGGTAATTCAACGGGAGCTGATTTGTGGAAAGCTTTAGGTGATGCTTCAGGTATTAACATTGGTGAAATCATGAAGTCATGGTTAGATCAACCTGGATATCCGGTTGTTACAGCGAGCGTTAATGACGCAGGACAATTAGTACTTAAACAACAACAATTCTTTATCGGTGGCGGTGAAGATAAAGGCCGGACATGGCAAATTCCGTTAAACGGAAACTATGGAACTCCCCAAATTATGAAGGACAAGAAACTTAACCTTGGAGATTATAAGGCTTTACGGACAGAAAATGGAGAACCATTCCGTTTAAATATTGGAAATAATTCACATTTTATTGTTCAATATGATGACAAATTACTTAAGGACATTTTGCAACATGCAGATCAATTAGACCCAATTAGTAAACGTCAATTACTTCAAGATTCACAACTTTTGGCCTCAGCACAACGATTATCATATGCTGATTTAATTCCTTTATTAGTTGAATTTGCAAATGATGAATCAGTGGCAGTAATTTCTGTCCTTTATAGAATTGCAAATTCATTGAAACAATTTGTGATTGCCGGGAGTCCAGAAGAACAAGAATTGCGTGAATTTTTTGATAATTTAAGTCGTAAACAAGTTAAACGATTGGATTGGACTCCAAAAGCAACGGATTCTAATGATGACCAATTAGTTCGTCCATATGTTTTGAACGCTTCATTATATGCACATGATGCAGTTTCGATTGCACAAGCGCATGAATTATTTGAAGATAATGACGATGATTTGACACAAATTCCAGCCGCAGTTCGTGGATTGGTCTTAAAAAATGAAGTTTTAAACTTTAGCAGTAAAGGCTTGTTTGATAAATTGATGAAAGCTTACCATGAAACTGTTGATCCAAGCTTCAAACAAGATATTTGTATGGCAGTCCCTAACGTAACTGATCCAGAATTAGTAAAATCATTGGTAAATGATTTTGAAAATGCGGATGTGATTAAGCCGCAAGATTTACGGGCTTGGTATCGTGGGGTCTTAGCTAATGAAGAAAGTCAGCAATTTGCTTGGGATTGGATTCGTAATGAATGGTCATGGTTGGAAGCTACAGTTGGTGGTGATATGGAATTTGCAACATTTATCACTGTAACTGCTAATGTTTTCCATACCCCAGAACGTCTAGCTGAATTTAATGCTTTCTTTGATCCTAAGGTTGATACTCCAGGATTAACTCGGGAAATTAAAATGGATAAGAAATTAATTACTGGTAAAGTTGATTTAGTAGAAAAAGAAAAGACAGCTGTTAATGATGCTGTTGCAAAAGAAGTTTAATAATATAGTAGAAAAAGCTAATTTCATTAATTTGAAATTGGCTTTTTTGTTTATTTTGAAAATAAATTAAATTTTTTTATGCAAAACCCTCGACCTTTCCTGATCAATGGTTTATAGCTATATCTGTTGAGAGGGACGAAGTCGCTTTTAACTGAAAAAACTTTTTAATTTTATTACTTAAAAGTGTTGACACAATCAACCTTACCGAGTAATATATTACATGCACTGTAAATGGTGCTTGAGTAGATCTTTGAAAACTGAACAAGATTTTGATTACAATAAGTGTAAGGATAATTTTTAAACTTAGTTTAAAGATTAAACAAATATGCAATGTCAATTTGCAAAAACAAATAAATAAGAGCTAGTAAAGTTCTCATTTTTAAAATGAGAGTTTGATCCTGGCTCAGGACGAACGTTGGCGGCGTGCCTAATACATGCAAGTCGAACGAAGTCGCCCAATTGATTCTTAGTGCTTGCACTAAGATGATTTTGGATCCGACTGAGTGGCGAACTGGTGAGTAACACGTGGGTAACCTGCCCAGAAGAAGGGGATAACACCTGGAAACAGATGCTAATACCGTATAACAACAAGAACCACATGGTTCTTGTTTGAAAGCTGGCCTTTGTGCTAGTGCTTCTGGATGGACCCGCGGCGTATTAGCTAGTTGGTGAGATAATAGCTCACCAAGGCAATGATACGTAGCAGACCTGAGAGGGTAATCTGCCACAATGGGACTGAGACACGGCCCATACTCCTACGGGAGGCAGCAGTAGGGAATCTTCCACAATGGACGAAAGTCTGATGGAGCAACGCCGCGTGAGTGAAGAAGGGTTTCGGCTCGTAAAACTCTGTTGTTAGAGAAGAACAGCCGTGAGAGCAACTGCTCACGGTATGACGGTATCTAACCAGAAAGTCACGGCTAACTACGTGCCAGCAGCCGCGGTAATACGTAGGTGGCAAACGTTGTCCGGATTTATTGGGCGTAAAGGGAGCGCAGGCGGTTTATTAAGTCTGATGTGAAAGCCTTCGGCTTAACCGGAGAAGTGCATCGGAAACTGATAAACTTGAGTGCAGAAAAGGATAGTGGAACTTCATGTGTAGCGGTGAAATGCGTAGATATATGAAGGAACACCAGTGGCGAAGGCGGCTATCTGGTCTGTAACTGACGCTGAGGCTCGAAAGCATGGGTAGCAAACAGGATTAGATACCCTGGTAGTCCATGCCGTAAACGATGAATGCTAGGTGTTGGAAGGTTTCCGCCTTTCAGTGCCGCAGCTAACGCATTAAGCATTCCGCCTGGGGAGTACGACCGCAAGGTTGAAACTCAAAGGAATTGACGGGGACCCGCACAAGCGGTGGAGCATGTGGTTTAATTCGATGCTACGCGAAGAACCTTACCAGGACTTGACATCTTCTGCCAATCTAAGAGATTAGACGTTCCCTTCGGGGACAGAATGACAGGTGGTGCATGGTTGTCGTCAGCTCGTGTCGTGAGATGTTGGGTTAAGTCCCGCAACGAGCGCAACCCTTGTCTTTAGTTGCCAGCATTAAGTTGGGCACTCTAGAGAGACTGCCGGTGATAAACCGGAGGAAGGTGGGGATGACGTCAAATCATCATGCCCCTTATGTCCTGGGCTACACACGTGCTACAATGGGCGATACAACGAGTTGCGAAACCGCGAGGTCAAGCTAATCTCTTAAAGTCGTTCTCAGTTCGGATTGCAGTCTGCAACTCGACTGCATGAAGTTGGAATCGCTAGTAATCGTGGATCAGCATGCCACGGTGAATACGTTCCCGGGTCTTGTACACACCGCCCGTCACACCATGAGAGTTTGTAACACCCAAAGTCGGTTGGATAACCTTTTTAGGAGTCCGCCGCCTAAGGTGGGACAGATGATTAGGGTGAAGTCGTAACAAGGTAGCCGTAGGAGAACCTGCGGCTGGATCACCTCCTTTCTAAGGAATAATTCGGAACCTTACATTAATCAAAATCTTGGTCAGTTTTGAGAGTATCTACTCTCTTAATTTTGTTCTTTGAAAACTAGATAATATTATTTTCTGTAATAATTATATTTTTATATATAATTGAACCGAGAAATAACCATTGTGTTATTTTTGAGTTTTTTAATTAGTTTTAATCGCTAAAACTCAAATAATTTATAATCCGTAGGATTATAGGTTAAGTTAATAAGGGCGCATGGTGAATGCCTTGGTACTAGGAGCCGATGAAGGACGCAACTAACTGCGATAAGCTTCGGGGAGCTGTACGTAAGCTTTGATCCGGAGATTTCCGAATGAGAAAACTCGACCAGTGTTATGACTGGTCACTGCATAGTGAATACATAGCTATGCAGAGGCAGACGTGGGGAACTGAAACATCTAAGTACCCACAGGAATATAAAGAAATTTCGATTCCCTAAGTAGCGGCGAGCGAACGGGGAACAGCCCAAACCGAACCTTTGTGGTTCGGGGTTGTAGGACTGAACATTTGAGTTACAAAAGTATTTGATAGTTGAAGTAGTTGGGAAACTACACCAAAGAGAGTAATAGTCTCGTAAACGAAATCGAATACCCTCAGTTCAGGATCCTGAGTACGGCGACACACGTGAAACGTCGTCGGAATCTGGGAGGACCATCTCCCAAGGCTAAATACTCCCTAGTGACCGATAGTGAACCAGTACCGTGAGGGAAAGGTGAAAAGCACCCCGGAAGGGGAGTGAAATAGTTCCTGAAACCATGTGCCTACAAGCAGTCAGAGCCCGTTAATGGGTGATGGCGTGCCTCTTGTAGAATGAACCGGCGAGTTACAGTTGCATGCAAGGTTAAGCCGAAAAAGCGGAGCCGTAGCGAAAGCGAGTCTTAATAGGGCGCCATAGTATGTTGCCGTAGACCCGAAACCAGGTGATCTACCCATGTCCAGGATGAAAGTGCGGTAATACGCACCGGAGGTCCGAACCCGTGTACGTTGAAAAGTGCTGGGATGAGGTGTGGGTAGCGGTGAAATTCCAAACGAACTTGGAGATAGCTGGTTCTCTCCGAAATAGCTTTAGGGCTAGCCTCGGAATTAGAATCATGGAGGTAGAGCCACTGTTTGAGCAAGGGGTCCATCTAGGATTACTGAGTTCAGATAAACTCCGAATACCATTGATTTATGTCCGGGAGTCAGACGATGAGTGATAAGATCCATCGTCGAAAGGGGAACAGCCCAGACCGCCAGTTAAGGTCCCTAAATATATGCTAAGTGGAAAAGGAAGTGGAGTTGCATAGACAACTAGGATGTTGGCTCAGAAGCAGCCACCATTTAAAGAGTGCGTAATAGCTCACTAGTCGAGTGATTCTGCGCCGAAAATTTACCGGGGCTAAGCATATTACCGAGACTGCGGACGCAACTATGTTGCGTGATAGGAGAGCGTTCTAAGGGCAATGAAGGTAGACCGTAAGGACTACTGGAGCGCTTAGAAGTGAGAATGCCGGTATGAGTAGCGAAAGATCAGTGAGAATCTGATCCACCGAATGACTAAGGTTTCCTGGGGAAGGCTCGTCCACCCAGGGTTAGTCGGGACCTAAGCCGAGGCTGAGAAGCGTAGGCGATGGATAACAGGTTGAGATTCCTGTACTAGTTAATTATGTTTGAACGATGGAGGGACGCAGTAGGCTAAGATATGCACACGATTGGAAATGTGTGTTCAAATCGTAAGTCAGTTTAAGAGTCAAATGCTTTTAAGCGGGTTGACAAGCGATGATGAGGATCGAAATTTAAGTAGAGAAGTATCTGACGTCACACTGCCGAGAAAAGCTTCTAGTTAGTAATTAATTACCCGTACCGCAAACCGACACAGGTAGTCGAGGAGAGTATCCTCAGGTGAGCGAGAGAACTATCGTTAAGGAACTCGGCAAAATGACCCCGTAACTTCGGAAGAAGGGGTGCTGGCCTCACGGCCAGCCGCAGTGAAAAGACTCAAACGACTGTTTATCAAAAACACAGGTTTATGCAAAATCGTAAGATGAAGTATATGGGCTGACGCCTGCCCGGTGCTGGAAGGTTAAGTGGAAGTGTTAGCTTCGGCGAAGCACCGAAATGAAGCCCCAGTAAACGGCGGCCGTAACTATAACGGTCCTAAGGTAGCGAAATTCCTTGTCGGGTAAGTTCCGACCCGCACGAAAGGCGTAACGATTTGAGTACTGTCTCAACGATAGACTCGGTGAAATTAAGATACCTGTGAAGAAGCAGGTTACCCGCGACAGGACGGAAAGACCCCATGGAGCTTTACTGTAGCTTGATATTGGGTGTTTACATAACTTGTACAGGATAGGTAGGAGCCATAGAAGCCGGGACGCTAGTCTCGGTGGAGGCGTCAGTGGGATACTACCCTTGTTATGTGAACACTCTAACCCTGCGCACTGATCGTGCGCGGAGACAGTGTCTGGTTGGCAGTTTGACTGGGGCGGTCGCCTCCTAAACAGTAACGGAGGCGCTCAAAGGTTTGCTTAGAATGGTTGGAAATCATTCCTAAAGTGTAAAGGCAAAAGCAAGCTTGACTGCGAGACAAACAGGTCGAGCAGGGACGAAAGTCGGACTTAGTGATCCGGTGGTACCATATGGAAGGGCCATCGCTCAACGGATAAAAGCTACCCTGGGGATAACAGGCTTATCTCCCCCAAGAGTTCACATCGACGGGGAGGTTTGGCACCTCGATGTCGGCTCATCGCATCCTGGGGCTGTAGTTGGTCCCAAGGGTTGGGCTGTTCGCCCATTAAAGCGGTACGCGAGCTGGGTTCAGAACGTCGTGAGACAGTTCGGTCCCTATCCGTCGCGGGCGCAGGAAATTTGAGAGGAGCTGTCCCTAGTACGAGAGGACCGGGATGGACATACCGCTGGTGTATCAGTTGCGCCGCCAGGCGCATTGCTGAGTAGCTATGTATGGATGAGATAAACGCTGAAAGCATCTAAGTGTGAAACTCGCCTCAAGATGAGATTTCCCATTCCTATATGGAAGTAAGACTCCTGAAAGATGATCAGGTAGATAGGTTAGAAGTGGAAGCGTAGTGATACGTGAAGCGGACTAATACTAATCAGTCGAGGACTTAACCAAGTAGAATGAAGATACAATGGAAGTTAATCGGAAGAAAATGATATTGTCTAGTTTTGAGAGAACAAAGTTCTCACAAAAAATAGTGTGGTGGCGATAGCCTGAAGGATACACCTGTTCCCATGCCGAACACAGAAGTTAAGCTTCAGCACGCCAAAAGTAGTTGGGGGATCGCCCCCTGCGAGGATAGGACGTTGCCACGCAATTAAAAAAAGAGACGCTCACCGTTATGGCGAACGTCTTTTTTGGCTCTTCGTCAACTGTTGTTGGTGAATCCATATTTCGAGTTCTAATCACTTCGTGATTAGGGCTCTTTTTGTTTTGATTTTGAAAACGTATAGTACTCGAGTTCTAAACCTCCAGAAGCTGCGATAGCCAAAACTGGCTCGTTTGATCGCCTTGATTTTATTATTAGAACCTTCCAAAGGACCATTTGAATAGTGTGTGGTAAAGGTGTTACGAATCTCATCATGATGGCTTTCAAGTGTTTTAATCGTGTTCTTCATTTCTTCAGAATACGTTTTGTTATTCCAAAATGCCGCATTGTAGTTATGCCAATCTTGATGTTGGACAGCTGACCGGACGCTGTTTAAGACTTGATAAGTTTGTTCTAGTTCTGAATCCAACGATAACAGCTGATGGACAACATCGGTGGCAGCCATCCAGTAAGGAAAATTAGTCCACTTTTTGAATTGTTCAAAGTTAAGCTGTTCAGTTGGTACTAACAACAGCTTCCAGTAGCGCTTAAGGGCGTGAAATTCGCGAGAAGACGGGGTAAACTTCTTCATCACCTTGATTCTGGTTTTGTTAAACGCCCGATTTAGGGCGTTGATAATATGAAACTTGTCCATGACCACCATGGCATTGGGGAACACGGTCTGCACAAGCTTGGGGTAGGTATAATTCATATCAGTCACAATAATTTTGACGTTTTCTCGGGCAGCTTGATCGAAGCGGTAAAAATACTTCTCTAGTTTATTGATGGTTCGATAAGGGAGTAAGTCGATTAATTCATGGGTTTCGCCATTCATGAACTCAAAGCTCATGGTACCAGTAGCGCTCTTGGTACTCTTCACCTCATCCATTAAGATGATCTCTGGTAAATAGTGCCAATTGGTTTGAAAGTCTCGTTCAGCGCGCATTAACTGGCGGCCCACAAATGAATCTGATGCCGATACTTCATTGGCAATGTGCTTCAAAGAGACCGGTTCACCGAGCTTCTCTAGGCATTCTTTGCGGCTGGTGTTTGAAATTGTACAGTGTTTCGGAACTGTCACTGTTTGTGCAAGAAAGTTGCCGTGACATTCTTTACAGTGGAAATAGCGGCGCTTTAAGGCTAAGATGACGGTGTTGCTCAGAACCTTCGAGAATCTGATAGTGGTATTGCGCCAGCCGTAGTTAATAATCTTTTGATCATTGATAATCCCGCACTTGGGACAAGCCTTCGGCGTGTAATCCAAGTGGCCAGTTAAGCGAATAACCCCGTCTTCTCCAGTTTCACCGTCAGTAATTTTTAGGTTCTCGTCAGCTATTCCTAATAATAATTTTGTAGTATCATTACACATAGGGCATTTCCTTCTTTCTGAAAAATCTTCGTGGTGGTTGACTTGGATGAACGGACAGGAAATGTCCGCTTTTTTATTCTAGCCATAAATAAAAAATCTGTCATCAGTAATAGATGAAAATCTATTACCAACAACAGATATTGTAGAACCTCTTTTTTGTTGTTTTAAATATTTGAGTTAATTTTTTGACTTTGTTAAAAACTTTATTTTATTGTATAATCGATGCAATTACATAAAAGGGTGGGCCATGATGAAAAAGAAGTTTAAATTCACGTTAGGTTGGCAAATTGTTGCTGGATTAATTTTGGGGATTATTTTAGGATTAGTTTGTTATCATAACAAACCGGCAATTACAGCTATGCAAAGTATCGGAACTATGTTCATTGGTTTAATCCAAATGATTGTATTACCAATTGTGGTTTCTTGTTTGACAGCTGGAATTGCCAGTATGGGTGATATTAAAAAAGTTGGCCGTATTGGTGGAAAAACACTGTTGTACTTTGAAATTATGACTACAATAGCAATTATCTTAGGGTTAGTCGTAGCCAATATTTTTCATCCTGGAACGTTTATTGATGTGCATCAAATGCATTCATCTATGGATATTAGCTCATACGTTTCGACCGCAAAGCATTCACAAAATGAGTCCCTTTGGTCAACGTTGATTGCTCTAATTCCAACTAACATTTTTGGCTCCATCTCTAAGGGTGATATGATGCCAGTCATTGTATTCTCAGTCTTCTTTGGATTAGGAACTGCTGCCATTGGTGAAAAGGGTCAAATTATTGTCGACTTCTTAGATTCAGTTTCGCAAGTAATGTTTAAAATTACTAACTGGGTCATGCACCTTGCACCAATTGGTGTTTGCGCCTTAATTGGATTAACTTTAGCTGAACTAGGTGTGAAAGTGCTCCTTCCGCTCAGTTATTTTGTTATTACTGTTTACGCAACTATGATTTTCTTCGTTTTTGTGGTTATGGGAATTGTTGCAAAACTTTGTCATTTTAGCCTTTTCAACTTATTACTTGTTATGAAAAATGAAATTGTCCTTTCATTCTCAACTGCTAGTTCTGAGGCTGTAATGCCAAAGATGATGGAAAAAATGGATAAATTTGGGGTTAATCCCTCAATCGTTTCTTTTGTAATTCCGACTGGCTATACCTTTAACTTAGATGGTTCAGCTATCTACCAATCAATTGCTGCCATTTTCTTGGCGCAAGCCTATGGAATTCATCTTTCAATTGGTCAACAAATCACCTTAGTTGTGGTTTTAATGATCACTTCTAAGGGAATGGCTGGAGTTCCAGGAGCATCTTTCGTGGTTCTTTTAGCAACTGTTTCGACAATTGGGGTGCCAATGGCCGGATTAACTTTTATTGCTGGAATTGATCGATTCGTTGATATGGCTAGAACGGTTGTAAACGTTGTTGGTAATTCACTTGCCACAGTGGTAATTGGAACATCTGAACATGAATTTAATCATGATAAAGCCGCTGCTTATGTAAAAGAGCTTAAATCTAAAAAAACTGCATAATAAAAATGAGTTAGCTGATTTCTCAGCTAGCTCATTATTTTTTTATAGTTAAATTATTTGGTTGAATAGCTTGATAGGGGTCATGATGCTTAAGGTATTCAATCGTTAAGTTTTGAATGCTATCGCTAGTTTGTTTAACTAGTTTATCACTACCAAACATCGAATACTCACCACCACCAATTCCACGATAATTATTCATTGCTACTAACAAACTTTGATCATCTGTAACTGGTTTATCATGATAAATTAGTTTCGTAACTCGATGACCAACTGGCTTCGTTAAATCAAATTCGTAGTCAATCCCACTATAAAAATCATAATTGAACATTTGCAATTTAGGCTTCGTGAATTCTGTACTGATGCCAATTTCACCATTTTGCAATGTAAAGAAACTAGCACAACGTTCTAAGGCAGCTTTTAAATCTTTTCCAGTTACTTTTTCTAAGAATGCTAGATTGGGATAAGGATAATTATTAATGATTTCTCGCATAGAAACATTGCGACCGTAGCCATCTAAATCATCGTTAAAGAGGGCTGTACTAGCAATGTCTGCACCTAAGGCATCCATTTGGACCTGATTGATTAATTCTAAATAAGGATGACCATGCAAGCGCGCTTCCATCGGACTAGTAATCCGCATATCTGCACCAGTAACGGTTCCCATTGGTTGATCAAGCCAGTCTTGTACCGTTTCTTCCAATTCTGGGTTAGGCATTAAATCAGGGTCAATTTTAATGGGAGCTGTGTCAATTAATTGACTCTCACTAGATATGACATGATTATCGTTATCAAGTTGAAGCGTAATTTCACCAACATTGGTTCCATGTAGACCTGGTTGAGTTAGTGGGACACCGTTGATTTTAGTAGCTAATTCTCGATGTTGGTGTCCGGTAACAAGTGCGTCAATTCCGGGAACTTCGTTTAATAAACGAGCCCCTTCATTTTCTACAGTATATTTTTCCGTTGGCTCACCAGTCTCTGGATCAGCCTCAATGCCACCATGATAGCTAACAATGACCACGTCAGCTTGTTTACGTAGTTCAGGGACTAATTGTTTAGCAATTGGCAAAATGGAGTTAAACGTTAAACCAGGGATGTTTTTCGCGAGTTCCCAATTCGGAATAAAAGCAGTGGTTAACCCAAGAATTGCAATTTTAATCCCATTTTTTTCAATAATTTGATAAGGTTGGTCAGCAATGCCAGCAGCGATGGCACCATCAATATTGGCCGCTAAAATTGGATAATTTCGGTCTGCTTCACTATTTTTAATGTAATTAAAGCCATAGTTAAACTCATGGTTACCTAATATTCCAGCATCGTACCCAATTTTTCGAGTAATCAAACTCAAGAAAGATTGATGATCAGAATGATCGGCTAAATAACTAGTTAGTGGTGATCCTTGAATCAAGTCACCATTTTCAATGGCCACGACAGTTTCATCGTCTTTAGCATTTTCTTTCGTTTGTTTAATGTAACTTCCAGCTTTTAATAAACCTAATTCAGTTCGATTATCCCGACTACTAAAATCAGTTGGATAAACAAAACCATGGACATCACTGGTTGATAAAATTTTAATTGTCTTCGACATAACGTGGGTGATCCTTCTTCAATTGTTTAATTGACATCATAACGACAAAACTGATTAAGTAACAGATACTCATAAAGATTACCACAGTTGTAACCGTGGATACATCCATAATGTATCCAACTAGTACGGGAGAGAAAGTTCCAATTGTTTTGGCAACTGACATAATCGTGTTGTTAGCAGTTGCTCGATTCTTACTAGGATAAAGGTTGCTGACAATTGCACCATAACCACTGTACATTCCGTCTGTTAAGAAACCAACAATTGCACCAGCAATCACGAATTCAATTGGGTTAGTTGCCATAATTAAGAAGAAAACGGAGATAGCCGATCCAACTAAGAAAATCCCGAAAGCTATCCGACTCCCATATTTATCTTGAAGGTAACCAAAAACTGACATTCCTAATGCCATTCCGACGATTGTGAATACCATCCAAAGAGATGATTTAGCAACGTCAACATGCATTCGTTCTTGTGCAATCGTTGGAAGCCAGTTCATTACAGTACCATAACCAGCAATGTGAATTAAGAACATGATCACAATTCTGATTGATAAGAAGGCTTCGGCAGGTGTAGCAAATAATGACCAAACGTCACCTAATTTAACTTTTTTATCTTTTTTATCTTCAATTTTATTATCGTTAAAAGTCTTACTTTCAGGAAGTCTGAAACGGATGTAAGCAGCTAAAATAACTGGAATAATTCCAATAAAGAAGAGGAGATGCCAGTCAGGAAGAACAACGGCAGCTAGTAATGAGGCAATAATTGCTCCAACTTGGCCAGCGACTCCTGCAGTTGCTGAAATTCGTCCCATGTATTTCTTTTGGAAAGCTTCACTAAGCATGGTTAAAGCAATTCCATACTCACCACTAGTTCCTAGTCCAATAATGATTCGGAAAATTAGAAGAAGAGTAAATGAATTAGTGAAACCCATTCCGGCAGTTCCAAATGCATAAATAAAGATTGACCAACTAAGCGTTCTAACTCGACCAAATTTGTCGGCTAAAATACCGAATCCAATTCCACCAACTAATGAACCAACAGCGGTAATGGCTGGAATTAAACCACCTTGTGCTTTTGAAATATGTAATGTTGCAATGATTGATGCTAACGCCAATCCCATAAAAGCAGCGTCCATTCTTTCAAGGATGAAACTCAATCCGGTTGAAAGTGAAACACCTTTTTGGTACTTCGTAAACTTCGAAAAATGCATGAAAACTACCTCCAAATAAAAAAGTGATTTTATAATGGCCTGGTTCAGGTCACACAAAATCACTCTGAATAAAAGTATATTATTATACAATCATCTGGGTAAAGCTTGTGGTTTCTCTGAACCAGTTAAAGCCAATTTCTTTAAAGTTTATAATAACACTCTCAGTAATAATTTCAATCTTTGTTTAGTTTTAATTTTAATTAGCTTAGCAATGGTATTGGTCGATTGGAAAAAATTATCATAAATTAGGTTCGTCGTAGTTGGCGAACTTTTTTATTGCCTTAAATTAATGAAAAATAAAAAAGAGTACCCGTTAAGAGGGTACCCTTAAATTTTTTAGTCGTGGTCAAACGACTAATTCCGTTGTCTCCTATAAGAGGTAAACAACATGGAAATCTCACTAAGGTAATTATAAATGATTAAGTTAAATGATACAATAATTTAGTAACTTAAAACGCCCAGTCAGCGTTTAATGGTTACAACTCCTGTCGAAAGGAGGTACAACGTCATGGAAATCTCACTGATTTGCATAGCTATTAATCGTTGTTGCGATTTGTAGCCAACGAAAGTAGAACAAAAGGCACCCATTTGGGTGTCTTTTGCTTTATTATGCTTTTTGATAATTTACAAAAATTGTATGTTTAGTGCTTATCAAATAATCTACCCCAGAACCCTACCTGTTCTTTATGAACTTGTGTGGGTTCTTTTGTTTTATCAACTTCCCTATTATCAGAATTTAAATATCCACCAAGTTCATTGACCTTTTCTTTTAATTGTCGATTCTCTTGGGTAGTTATCAATGATAGCTGTTGCTGCTGATCTAATGCTTTATTTAGTTCTGCAATTTGTTGATCTTTAACCCTTAATTGTTCAGCTAAAATGTCAAGCATTTGCTTATTGACAACATTGTCGTTTTTATCTTGACGTTTTTGGTAATTTTCTTTGTCAAAGCTTTCCAGCACTTTAAGTCCTTCAGAATTAATCTCAAATCTGTTCCAACTCTAGTGATTTAGATATCTTTGAATCATATATATATATTTAATTATATTTGGACTGTTTGCTTATTTTTAATTCATCAGCAGTTTTTCTACTTTATTGATTGTTAATTAGCATACAAAAAAGGCGTTATCAGAAGTATATTCCGCAAGGAAACATCAGCTGATAACGTCATTATCGAGTTCTTTTTGTTAATCAATATTATTTACTAAATGGTTCAATCACAACTTTGGTTCCCACTTTGTCAGGTTGTGAGAAAGTGTTGTAGAAGTAAACGTTATCAGGCAAACTCATTTGGACACAACCGTGTGAATTAGGGTGACCAAGGCGACCTTGACGACTCATAATTGGTTGGTTATCTTGGTTCATTACGACTGAGTGGAAGAGATAAACTCCGTGATCTTTAAAACTTACGAAGTTTCGTGCGCCTTCAGCAACGTCAGGTTTAGCGTTGTAGAACCACGTTCCGTGTTCTGGTTCAATTGCAAATATTCCAACTGGAGTAGCAGTTTCTTTTGTACGTTTTCCAGTTGAACAAAGGAATTGTTCAACTAATTTGTTATTTTTATAAATATTCACCGTTTGGTGCTTTTGATTAACCACAATTTTTAAATCTTTAGCAGGAACGTTAGTTAAATCAACGTATTTCTTAGCGGTTGGTTTCTTCCAATCGACCACTTTTTTGCCATTCAACTTAGTATAACTAGGATTTAGTAAATTAGTTTTTTGATTAGCAGAAGTCGTCCCTGTTAAAAAGAATAACGAAGCGACGATGCTTAAACAAACAACTAGTAAAGCTAATTTTACTTTTTTCATCATGTAAATCCTTTTTTTTCTTGTTCTATTTGCAACTATTAATAATAGTTTAACACACCAAAAATAACTCTGTGATTTAGCAGAGTTATTTTAGTAATTCAGAATAATGTGAAATATTTTTAATGATTTGTGCAATTCGGTTACGATAATAAACTTGTTCAGATTCTGCCAATTCTGGAATAAAGTTACCGTCTTCAGCAAATACTTTTTGAATGTTAGCAAGTTGTAAATTATGGTTCAAAGTAATCATATTGAGAACTTGGAAAACGGGTAATAAAGCCATCATACCTAATAATCCGCCAACTTTTCCCATTGAGTAGCTAATGACTTGAACTGGTTTGCCGTCCATACCCTTTGCTAAATAATCCAAGGCTGTTTTTAAAGCACCTGGAATGGAGTAGTCATATTCAGGAGCTAAGATTAAAACTCCGTCCGCATCAGAAACATCGTTGACCCATTGCTTGGCATTTTCTGGCAAGTTGTTGGGGTATTCAGGGGTTGCTAATGGAGGTATTGGTTGATTATAAGGTTTCAATTGATAATCTCCAACCTTGATAAAGGTTAATTGAATCCCATTTTCGGCTTCCAATTCAAGCCGATTGTTTTTTAAATAAGTAAATAAGCGATTTCCCATAGAAGGTTCTCGCACGCTACCTAAGATTACGTTAATTTTAGTCATCATCATGCCATCCTTTAATTAATATACTATTAGTATACCACTTTCTTTTAGTAAGTTGTTTAAATTAGTTTAAACTTTTAATCCATTCTTGATAATGGGCTTCTTCATCAGTTGGTTGGTAAGTTCCTGCGGCAAAATGATGGTCAAATAAATCTTTTGCATCAATTGTGAAAGTACCTAGTTCAGTAGCGTTTGCAATTAATTGAAGCTGTAAATCATTCCCCGTTTTTTGGACATGAACCTTAACCATGCCACCAGGATTGTAAACCGTAATAATACGATCAAAATCACCTTCATAATGGTTTAAAGCGTAGGCTAAACTAGTCGAAGTCATTCCAGTTCCACAGGCATTTGTGAATCCCACACCACGTTCAAAAGTGCGCACGAAGAGGGTATCAGGAGCTAGGATGTTAGCAAAGTTAACGTTTACTCCGTCAGTAAAATACGGATTTTCTCCGTTCAAATAAGTTCCCAATCTTTTTAATTTATCGGTTTTTAAAACTGCATCCGACACAAAACTAATTAAATGAGGATTCGGTAATGCAATTGCTGTAAAACTTAAGCGATCATCTAATTGCGGTAACATTTGGTCGTGAATTTCGTCGGTCCCTAGTTTTTCAAAGGGAAAATCGTTGTGGTCAAACCGGACTGGTGAAATTTGGACTCCATAAGCAGGGACTTGGTCCGCTAAATCGGCTTCTTTTTCCACGTCTAAATCGGCATCTTGCGTTTCCACTTTAAACTTGGTTTTGCCAAATTTTTCGGCTAAATAACGGGTGACGGTTCGCAAGCCATTTCCACACATTGACGCTAAACTTCCATCAGCATTAACCACTGTCATTTTCCCTAAACAATCTTGATGGTCAGAATCTTGAACGACTAAAATCCCGTCGATATTGTTTAAATCGGGATTATCACCGGCCTTCATCGATACTGCTAATTTAGAAATTTCTGCAAAAGTTGGTTGTTGTTCAAATTGAGTTAAGTCAAAGAGAAAAAAGGTGTTTTCGGATCCATGGACCTTAAGTAATTTTGTCATAAATGTAGACCTTTCTAATCGATAATTCGATTATTATCAAAGAAGTGTTGATACACTAATTTTACCGCTTGTTCGGCATCAGATTCATTAGTTCCTAACATAATTGCAATTTTGGAAGCCCCTTGGTTAATCATGTGAATTTTAATTTCGTGATCACTAAGTGGACGGATAATATCTTCAATGGTGTGGGGACTTTTTTGCATTCCCTCTCCCACAATCATAATGATGGCATAATCGTTAATCCATTCCAATTGATCAGGATTCAAGACCTCTTGAATTTCAGCACACATTTGTTCGATTAGTTCAGGTGTAAATTGACGTTTATCAAAAATGATAGTTAAATCATCAATCCCGGAAGGCATGTGTTCGTAAGAAATATTGTATTTATATAAAATTTGCAATAATTTTAGGGTAAAACCAGTTTCTTTATTTAACAAGTAACGATGTAAGTAGAGAGCTGCAAATCGTTTTGAACTAGCAACCCCAGTTACTAAACCAGTTGGCTTGAAAGTTCTTTCGGGCACAATCATCGTTCCTGGTAAGTCGGGATGATTAGTATTGCGAACGTTGATAGGAATTTGAGCTTCAATTGCAGGTAAAATTGCTTCATCATGAAAAACAGAGAATCCGGCGTATGATAATTCTCGCATTTCACGATACGTCATGACTTTAATGCTTTTTGGGTTTTGAACCATTCGTGGATCCACCGAATAAATGGCATCTACATCAGTAAAGTTTTCGTAGACATCAGCGTCTAGCCCTTTAGCCACAATCGATCCAGTAATGTCAGAACCACCACGGGAAAAAGTTGCAATTTGACCTGTTTCAGTAAAACCAAAAAAACCAGGAAAAACTAAGTGTTGCTCGGGATTACGAAATTGCGCTAAGTTAGCATAGGTAGCATCTAAAACATGAGCATCTTGCGCATTATCGCTCACTAAAAAGCCCACTTCTTTTGGATCCATAAACTGGGTTGGCATACCAATTTTATTTAATACAGCGGTCAATAGGAAGGCGTTTAGATACTCACCTTGCGCCTTAAATCCGGCCATTAAAAATTCATCATCAGAGTAGGTTTGCAATGGTAAGGATTGAATTGTAGTTGCAATTCTTTCCATGACATTTTCAGGTAACTGAAAGTGGTCAGCAATTGCTTGATAACGTTTAATAATTTCTGTTTGCGTATTTTCAAAAGGTTCGTGATTAAGGAATTGATTTGCATATTTGATTAAGAGATCAGTTACTTTTATGTCGCCTTTAAAACGAGTTCCAGGAGCTGAGACGACAACTGCTTTTCGTTCGGGATCACTTTTAATAATTTTAATAATTTGTTCAAAATGGTCTGCATCAGCTAAGGAGCTACCACCAAATTTTACAACTTTCATTTAATTCACCTCGTAAATTTGTTATTCAGAAATTATCACTATTTTAACAACTCGGCAACCTTTGGGGGAATAAAATACGACAATTATCTTGCTTAGTATATAGAAATAAAGAAATTTACGAATGATTCATTAAATCTGGGAAAAGTATTGACGAAAGTAACTGAATTCGTTATGCTTTAATAAATCAAATAGAGGTCGCAAATAATAAGATTAGTTTGGGGAGTTACCATTAGACGATGAAACAAGCGAAAGGGTTATTTGCCGAAGCACTAAGTTAAATGGAACTTAGCAAGCTGGGACATAGTTGAATAAGCTATGGACTGTCGGAATTATTTCCGGGGAGCTATATATAATCGATTCTGAAAATGTTTTAAAAGAGTCTATTTTTGCGGAGCTTTCGTGAAATAGACTCTTTTTTGTTTTTAAATTCGATTTAATAAAAACTGGAGGATCCATAAATGTTGGATAGCAATGAAGTTCAAGATAATCAATTAATGATTGGTGGCATCCTGGCTACTGATTTAGCAGCTCAATATGGGACAGCCTTACAGGTTTATGACATTAGTAAAGTTAGAAGTCAGATTCATGCATTCCAACGTGTTTTTAGGGAAAATGACATTGACTACGCGGTTAGTTATGCCAGCAAAGCCTTTGCTTGTATTGCCATGTACCAAGTTTTAGCACAGGAAAATGCTCATGCGGATGTCGTTTCTGGTGGTGAACTTTATACTGCTATTAAAGCTGGTTTCCCAATGGATCACATTAGTTTTCACGGAAATAACAAGTCTCGTGAAGAACTTGAAATGGCCGTTGACAATCATGTTGGGGTAATCATTTTAGATAATTTCTATGAAATTCAATTATTGAGTGAAGTTTTAGCTACAAAAAACGAAACGATTGATGTTATGTTACGAGTTTCGCCAGCTGTATCCGCTCATACTCATGAATTTATCCAAACCGGTCAACAAGATAGTAAATTTGGTTTTGATATCTTAACTGGCCAAGCTGATGAAGTTTTACAACAAGTTTTAAAGGAACCTAACATGAACTTAGTGGGAGTCCATTCTCATATTGGTTCGCAAATCTTTGAAACGGATGGTTTTAAGATTGAAACCGAAAAATTAGTTAAGTTAATGCAACACTGGAATGATGATTTTGGCTACATGCCTTCAATCATCAACGTTGGTGGGGGATTCGGAATTAAGTATACAGATGCTGATCATCCCATTCGTCCAGAAGATTTTGTGCAACAAATTTTAACCACTTTACGTCACGAAACGGAAAGTCGCAATTTACCACTTCCTGCTGTGTGGATTGAACCAGGTCGTTCAATTGCTGGGCCAGCAGGAACCACTCTTTACACCGCTGGATCAAGTAAGGATATTCCTGAAATCAGAAAGTACGTTGCTGTTGATGGAGGAATGGGTGATAACATCCGTCCCGCTTTATACGGCGCTTATTACGATGCTGTGGTGGCAAACGATGTCCATGATGACAACGTTGAATTAGTAACCATCGCTGGAAAATACTGTGAATCGGGAGATATTTTGATTAAAGATATCGAACTTCCTGTTTTACATCCTGGTGACGTAATCGCCGTGCTTGCTACTGGTGCTTACGGTTATTCAATGGCTTCCAATTATAATCTCAACCCCCGTCCAGCAGTAGTATTTGTGGAAAATGGTAAATCACAAATTGCAATTGAACGAGAAACTTACGCTGACCTAATTCATTTAGACAAAAAATTAGATATTTAAGAGGAGAAAAACATGACTGAACTAAACGCTCACGAAATTATTCAATACATCTCAAATGCCAAAAAGAAAACTCCCGTTAAAGTTTACTTAAAGGGTGACTTAGCAAAAATTGATTTTCCTGATACCATTAAGACTTTCATCAATGGCAACACTGGAGTGATTTTTGGGGACTGGGCCGCAGTTGAAACCATCTTAACTAATCATGCTGACCAAATCGAAGCTTCTGAAATTGAAAGTGATGGCAGAAACTCAGCTGTTCCATTATTGAACACCAAAAATATTGATGCCCGAATTGAACCAGGTGCTGTAATTCGTGACCAAGTTAAAATTGGGAAAGATGCCGTGATTATGATGGGAGCTTTAATCAACATCGGTGCTGAAATTGGTGAAGCATCAATGATTGATATGGGTGCCGTGCTTGGTGGTCGTGCCTTAGTTGGAAAGCACTGTCATATTGGTGCTGGTGCCGTTTTAGCTGGAGTAATTGAACCAGCTAGTGCCGAACCAGTTCGAATTGACGATGATGTATTAGTTGGTGCAAATGCCGTTGTGATTGAAGGAGTTCATGTTGGTAAAGGGGCAGTCGTTGCTGCTGGTGCGGTCGTTACCAAAGACGTTGAACCTTACACAGTCGTTGCTGGGATGCCTGCTAAAAAAATCAAAGACGTAAACCAACAAACTATTGATAAGACTAAATTAGAAGACGATTTAAGAGGTTAGACAATATGGTAGAGCTTGATCAAGATTTACGTAAAATTTATCAAGACTTACATCAAATTCCCGAATTAGCTTTACACGAATTTGAAACTCATGACTATTTAATGAAACAAATCAAACAATTTACTGCTGATACTGATTTTACTGAAATCAAAGTACCAGAAGAATTATCAACTGCGATTCTAGTGTTATTCCACGGTTCTAGTCCCAAACGCACGATTGGTTATCGAACCGACATTGATGCACTCCCTACTAATGAAGAAACGGGATTAAGTTTTGCATCGCAACATCCTGGGAAGATGCACGCCTGTGGGCACGACATCCATATGACAGTGGCATTAGGCACGTTACGTTATTTTGCCAAACATCAACCACAAGACAACCTCTTGTTTTTCTTCCAACCAGCCGAAGAAAGTGAAAATGGAGGGAAATTAGCCTACGAAGATGGCGTCTTTACTGATCAATGGCGTCCGGATGAATTTTATGGATTACACGATAATCCGCAACTGGATGCTGGCACGATTGGTTGTCGGATGGGGACCTTATTTGCTGGAACCACGGAAGTTGACGTTGATTTCACTGGAGTACAAGGCCATGCTGCATATCCGCAATTCGCTAACGATATGATTGTGGCTGCTAGTCAATTTATTAATCAAGTACAAACGATTGTTTCGCGAAGTGTCGATCCGATTGAAGGAGGCGTCATTACCTTTGGTCAGTTTGAAGCGGGAACAATTCGCAATGTGATTTCGGGTTCTGCTCATTTAAAGGGCACGATTCGGGGCTTAACCCAAACCATGATTGAACACATTGATGAACGGTTACAAGAGGTCACCAATGGAATTGCAACTAGCTACGGATGTAAAGTTGATTTGAAATTAAATCAAGGTGGCTATTTACCCGTTGAAAACAATCCGAAACTAACCGCTGATTTCATCAATTATATGGAAGAAAATTTCGAAGTTACTTATCAAGAAACTGAACCGGCAATGACTGGAGAAGACTTTGGTTATTTATTATCTAAAATTCCGGGAACCATGTTTTGGTTAGGAATTGGTGATCCAGATCATCAACTTCATTCCAGTCAATTAGTGCCAGATACTAAAGCCATTCAACCTGGGATTTCTGCCATTACTGGATTTTTAACTCATCGAATGAACGAAAAGGAGTAATTCATGTTTAATAATGCTGATATTATCACTGCACTTGTCACTCCATTTGATTGCCATGATCAAATTAATTTTACTGCTTTAGCAGAATTAACTGATCGTTTGTTGCAAGAAGGTGGCACTGGTTTCTTAATTGGGGGAACCACTGGAGAAACTCCAACGTTATCTCATGCTGAAAAAATTGAACTTTACCAAAAGTTTGTTGAAATTGTTGCTGGTCGTGCTCCCATCATTGCGGGAACGGGAAATAATAGTACGCAAGGTACAATCGATTTCACCCAAGAAGTGGCTCAAATTTCGGGAATTGATGCTGCTTTAGTAGTCGTTCCTTACTACAACAAACCCAACCAAATTGGGATGAAAGCCCACTTCAAAGCCGTGGCCGATGCTTCTGATTTGCCAATTATTATGTACAATATTCCAGGTAGAACTGGAGTAACGATGGATGTTGATACGATTATCGAATTGAGTCACTATCCTAATATTATCGGAGTAAAACAATGTGGTTCAATGGAAGACTTTGAACGAATTGTGGAAAATACACCGGATGATTTCCTTACATATACTGGTGAAGATCCTCAAGCTTTATTTGCCAAAACAGTGGGTGGACAAGGAGTTATTTCAGTGGCTTCCCACCTTTACATGCCAGATTTGCGCCGGATGTACCAATTAATGAATAATGATATTCAATTAGCTGGACAAATTCAACGTGAATTAACCCCTAAGATGCAAGCATTATTCATGTTCCCATCACCTTCACCTGTAAAATTCTTATTGAATCATGACTGGTTAAACGTTGGTGGGTCTCGTTTACCAATTGTTGATTTAAATGAAAAGCAACAAAATGAATTATTAGTAGCTGTAGGCGAAAAGGAGACGGAAAATGACTAAAGTTTTAGTTTCTGGATTTAGAGGTTCAATGGGAACCCAAGCTTGTAAGATGATTGAAACTGATCCTGAATTAGAATTAGTGGCCGTATACAGTCCTAATTTGAAAACAACGGATGCGGCTGACTACGGTTTGCCAACTGACTGTAAAGTGTTTAACCAATTAGCTGACATTCAAACGGATGCTGATGTCTGGGTTGATTTTTCGACTCCAACTGGCGCCTTTGAAAATGCTAAATTTGCGTTAGATCACAACATGGTACCCGTGATTGGAACGAGTGGAATGACCGAAGCCCAAGTTGCGGAACTAGAAAAGCTTGCCGAACAAACGAATACCAAAGGTTTAATTGTGCCTAACTTTGGTTTATCAGCAGTGCTTTTAATGCAATTTGCTAAACAAGCGGCGAAGTATTTCCCTGATGCCGAAATTATCGAAATGCACCATGCTGATAAAAAGGATGCACCTTCGGGAACTGCGATTAATACTGCTAAAATGATTGTGGCCGGTCGTGAATCTAAAGGAACTGAATATCCTACGGTTGAAACACTTCCGGGAGCACGTGGTGCCGATTATGAAGGCGTTCACATTCATGCCGTTCGGTTACCTGGCTATGTGGCTCATGAAGAAGTACTTTTTGGTGGTCAAGGTGAAGCCTTAACCATTCGCCAAGATTCTTTTGATCGTGCTTCATTTATGCATGGGTTAAACATTGCCATTAAAAACATTCAAAAACTTAATGGATTTGAAATTGGATTAGAAAACGTTTTATAAAAAAGAGGATAACTAACTATGAGAGAGTATAATGTTGCAATTTTAGGTGCTACTGGTGCCGTCGGAACGCGAATGATTGACCAATTGGAAAAATCATCAATTCCCGTTAAAAATGTTAAGTTTTTAGCTTCCAGCCGTTCAGCTGGTAAAGTTCTACAATTCAAAGGACAAGATGTGGTAGTTGAAGAAACCACTCCCGAAGTTTTTGATGATGTCGACATCGTGTTGGCTTCTGCTGGTGGAGCAGCTTCAAAAAAATTCTTACCAGAAGCTGTGAAACGTGGTGCCGTTGCGGTTGATAATACCAGTGCGTTCCGGATGGATCCTGAAGTTCCCTTGGTTGTTCCTGAAGTTAACGAACAAGCAATTTACGATCACAAGGGAATTATTGCCAATCCTAATTGTTCAACCATCCAAATGGTAGTTGCTTTACAACCAATTAAGGAAGTTGCTGGTTTGAAACAAGTAATCGTTTCTACATATCAAGCAGGTTCAGGTGCTGGTCAAATGGCTATTAAAGAACTTGATAATGAAGCACAACAACATCTTGATGGTAAACCAATGACTGCTGAAATTTTCCCAGTCAAAGGGGAAAAGAAACATTATCCTTTAGCTTTTAACCTTCTTCCTCAGATCGATGTTTTCGAAGAAGATGGTTCTACTCATGAAGAATGGAAAATGGTTCATGAAACTAAGAAGATTATGTCAGGTGATATGAACTCTGATGAAATCAAAGTTAACGCAACCTGTGTTCGAGTTCCTGTTGTGATTGGTCATGGAGAATCAGTGTTCTTTGAAGTTGAAGATCCAAGTAAATTAGATACTAAAAAAGTCCAGGAATTAATCAAAAATGGTAAAGGATTAGTCCTTCAAGATGATCCCGCTAACCAAATTTATCCTCAACCAATTGATGCTGAAGGTCATACTGAAACCTTTGTTGGTCGAGTAAGAGAAGATCCTGAAAATCCTGGTAGTTACAACATGTGGGTCGTAGCAGATAACTTGTTAAAAGGTGCCGCTGCTAACACAGTTCAAATTGCCGAAAAATTAGTTGAACATGATTTAGTTCATGTCCCTGATGAATATTATGGAAAATAAGTTTTAATTTGATGTAAATCCTAGTCCAACAGCTGTTTAGACGGCTGTTAGACTGGGATTTTTGTTTTAAAAATTGTAAGTATAAGTATATAATCAAGCTTAGAGAAAAATTAAATTAAATTATGGGAATGTAGTGCAGATTATGGAAAATAACAAAGTTAAACATCGTTTTATTACTGGATTTACCGGTCTTAGAGCGCTTGCAGTAATTGGCGTGATTTTATATCATTTCAATCCACAATTATTCAGTGGGGGTTATTTAGGCGTTCCCATTTTTCTAACATTATCTGGGTACTTAGTTACTGATCATTTAATTGGTGAATATCAGCAAACGAATACTTTTGATTATGGTAATTTTTGGTATAAACGAATTAAAAAGTTGTATCCGACGTTAATTATGATGTTGTTTGCAACGGCTGCCTACATTACCTTTTTCCAAAGAAATCTGTTAGCTAATTTATGGCAAAGCATTGTAACTAATTTAACTTATACATATAACTGGTACGAAATTTTAAATGGGCAATCTTATTTTCAAAATTTTGCTGGATCACAGTCACCTTTTACGCATTTGTGGACGTTGGCAGTTGAAGGGCAATTCTATTTAATTTGGCCCTTGATTGTGATGTTAATTTTGCGATTCTTTAATAAAGGTCGACAAAAGAGTGAAGCACTTAATCAAAAACAAGTTTTATATGTTGCGTTAGGCTTATCACTGTTTTCTATCATTGAAATGGCTTTGTTATATCAACACGGAGTTGATCCTAGTCGGGTTTATTATGGAACTGATACGCGGATGTTTTCAATTTTATTGGGAGCAGCACTTGCTGTGATTTGGCCTAGTAATCGAATTATGCATCATGCCGGTAAAGAACAAAATGTGTTTTTTAACGTTATTGGAGGAATTGGCCTATTTTTAATGGCTATTTTAGTCTTTACAGTTGGGGCTCAATCAACTTTTCTTTATCGTGGTGGGATGGTTCTCTTTTCTTTAGCAACCGTGTTAACTATGTGGGCAGTGGTTGCTAACGCTGGTTTTTGGAACAAAAGATTGACTAATCCCATTTTTAATTGGATTGGTTCACGAAGTTATGAAATTTATGTTTATCAACTACCAGTTTTTGTGTTCTTTGGTGATAAATTTAAGGATATTGCTGATCATCAATTAATTTATGGAATTGTTGAATTATTATTGATTGGAGTTGTCTCAGAATTATCATATCGTTGCATTCAAATTCCGTTTGGACATTATGATTATCGAGCACTATTTCATAAAATTATTGCATACATCAAAAAATTATCTAAACTACAAATTGTGTTATTTGTAATTTTAACGTTTGGAATGTTTGGTATTATTCAATCAACATTGATTAATCCTCATCAAGCCAATCATACTCAATTAGCTAAGCGAATTAAGGAAAATTCACAAAAAGAAAAAGATCATAATAAAAAATTAGCTGAAAGAATCAAAAGTAAGCAAGCCATTAAACGTTCCCAAGCAGATGTTACTGAATTTGAAAAAGAAGGTTTAAGTGCAACGCAGCTCAACGAAGCCGAAAAATTCTCTGGTTGTGCTGTGGGTGATTCTGTAATGTTGTCTGGACGAGATGATTTACAAAAGATTTTTCCAAGACTCTATATTGATGCTGCGGTTTCGCGACAAACGACTGATGGAGTTTCAATTCTTCAAAGTCTATCGAATCAAGGTTTGATGGGTAAAAATATCATTATCGGGTTAGGAACTAATGGTGAAATTAAAGACGATACCATTAAACAGATTATGCAAATTGCTGGGTCAAAACGACATGTCTATTGGATTAATGTGTATGTTCCAACTCAACCTTGGCAAAATACAGATAACGACACCTTAAATAATGCACAAAAGCAATATCATAATTTAACGGTGATTGACTGGAATGATTACATTAAAGATCATCCAGATTGGTTATATAGTGATTCAACTCATCCTAATCAAACAGGGTCAGTTAAATATGCTAGTTTCATTGCTAATGAAATTTTGAAAAAATAATATAATAAATAAAGCTGAATTCATTATGAATTCAGCTTTTTTTTTAAAAATTATGTTCTTATTGTTTACAAACTAAAGGTTTATACATTTTGTTTATAAATCAGTTTTTTTGTTAAGGTTTTAACCGTTATTTAACCTATTTAATTTTAAATAACAATCGTGCTAAACAATTTTCGACTGTTTATTTAGGTACTTTTAAGGAGAATTATTATATGGAAAGCTTTAAGAAAGCAATTAAAAAACGTAATAAAGTTTCATGGGAAACTGGAGAAACTAAGCAACGCTATAAATTAATTAAAAGTAAACGTGGTTGGTTAAGTATTGCAATGGGAATTACTTTTGCATCAATGGGAATTGTTGGTGGTGGACTCCACGTATCAGCCGATACCAATTCACAAGTAGTTAGTGTAGATGTAAAAGCAGCTAATCAGGATAACGCTCCGGTAGCTGGTGACGGTGTTAATTCTAATCAAGTCAATCTTTCAAAATCATCTGCAAAAGATGATACTAAAAATGAAAATGACACAAGTAAAACTACTGAAACAAATCCAGAAACAGCACCTCAAAATGAAGTAAAAGCTCAAGAACAACCAACTTCTGAATTAACTAATGAAGTTCAGGATAATTCTGAACCTGCTAAAACACAGACAACTGATGAAAATAAATCAGAGCAAAGTCAACCTAATTCAACTGATGAAGTTAAAAATGATGATTCAAGTAATCAAATGCCATCAAATAATGATAAAGACTCTAATGATTTAGTCAAATTGTATAGTGGAGTATATGCAGATACAACTTCTAATCAAGCTGGATGTAAGCTGATTCCTGAGACAACTTTTAAGAGAGGGTATAATGAATAAATCGTCTCTCGAAAGGAAGGAATTTTTACATGCCAACTCATTACGACAAAAAATTCAAACAAAACATTATCAACCTATATAAGCAAGGCGAATCAGCTGCCCAACTGGCCAGAAAATATGGCATTGGCTATTCAACAGTTCATAAGTGGATCCAGGGCCAAGCCAAAACTCAATCCGGTAAATCGCCAGACGAAATTAAAGCGATGGAAAAGCGGCTGGCTTCCCTGTCTGAGGAGAACGAAATCCTAAAAAAAGCCCTGGGCTTCCTTGCGCAGAAGTAACCAATATTTTTGATTACATTCACCAAGAAAGCCATCACCACCAGGTAACTAAGATGTGCCGAATCCTCGGTGTTTCCAGAGCTCAGTATTATCGTTATCGATCCCCAAAGCCTTCAAAACGCCGGGCCGAAGATGTGGACTTAAAACAACGGATTCTGCGGATCTTTGCGGAATTCAAGCAGCGATACGGCGTTATGAAGATCCACCATGAATTGAATCTGGAACTTCAACCACTGCAGCGTCGGTGCAGCCCAAGACGGATTTCCCGGCTCATGAAGGAACTGGATATCCACTCCGTTACCGTCAATAAATGGAAAGCGGCTTACAAAACCAAGGTTGAACAGCGTCCCAACTTGCTTAAGCAGGATTTCTCGACCACTGGTTTAAATCAAAAATGGACCGCTGATATGACCTATATTCAAACGAAGCGTAATGGCTGGTGTTGCTTATCAACCATCATGGATCTGCACTCACGACGAATTATCGGCTATTCATTCTCAAAAAAGATGGATACTGATTTAGTCTTAAAGACCCTGGAAAGCGCGGTTAAAAATCGAACCATTACTGGGGACCTGATTATCCACACAGACTTAGAATCACAGTACACCAGCGATGATTACAACCAACGGTTAACAGAACTACATATCCGCCATTCTTACAGCCGTAAGGGGTTGTCCGTATGATAATGCGCCAATGGAATCCTTTCACGCTTCCCTCAAAAAGGAATGTGTTTATCCAGTGCCGATCTTTGAAGATTATGAAACTGCCGCTGCCATCCTTTTTGAATATGTGCATGCTTTCTACAATAGGAAGAGAATTCATAGTTCACTGGGCTACCAGACCCCCTTACAAGTTGAAATTGCAACACTTACGAGCCAAATGGCCGCCTGATTTAATGCTTTCCAGGGTTCAAATAAGTTATTAATCGCGATTAATGATTTATTTGAGCTGTGGAAGGTAAACGCGGTTCTGAATATCTCTTAAAATCTGTCTCAAATATTGACTTCAATCCAGTATTTCTAAAAGATCAGTTCGATAAAAAAATAATTAGATTATACGATTCTGTGGCACAAGAAATTATTGAAAGGGCGGACTAGCATGGTGGAACTTTTACACAATCCTAACTCAAATAAAAGCAAAATAATTCCTAGAAAATCGGCGCCCCAGCCCCAAAAAGAAATTTCCATATCTTCTCTAAACGAATCAAACAAAACGAAGTCTAAACAAATAGATGGTGTTACTTTTGATACTACGCTCAGAATTGACAATCATCTAAAAAACTTTATGAAAGCTATGGTAATTTTAGGGTATAGCTCAACTCAACAAAACGGATTAGCCCAATTACAAAAAACTTTTTTTGAATCGTTAACTGAGTCTGAACAAAATACGCTTACGAATCAAATACAGACTTTGGAAACCGGCAATGCTAACAAAGTAAAAAGTAAATAATCACGTGCTCTCAGACGACACGTTCACCTTTTAGATGTATACTTGTCCGTTTAAATTAAGCAGAATGCACACAAAAAAGTCCTCTATTATGCAGAATAGAGGGCTTTTCTGAAATCATTACATACAGGCTTTGCTTAGGAGCGTTGCTTGTGTCCATTTAGGACATACACAATCATATAACAATCAATGCTGTCACTTAACTTACTCAAAAAAGCCACCCACCTCGTGATGAGATGAGTGGCTTTTTGGTTGTGTGGTAGATTGTAAAAATGTCAGTCCAATTTTTTTATTCGCTGACTTTAGCACTTTGTTCAGCTAAAGCAGTCAGGTGCTCGAATAGGATGCCTTCACGCAGTCCATTTTGAGAGAAAATCATCCGGTCAGAATCTAAAAAGCGCATCAGACTAATGGCAGGAAGCATCCCACCAACAATAATATCAGCCCGGTTCTTTGCTAATCCAGGAATAGCCGCGCGACCAGCTGCATCCTGGCTAATGACAGTATTGAATGTGTCATAGATGGCGTTGTCACGTAGCCGATAACCGTGAATATCTTCAAAGTTGAGAATATTGCATTTGTGCCGGTTAATTTTGGCTAACGTTCGGTTGCTACCACCCAAACAGACGAGTGGTAAGTTGAGACCGTTTCGCAACCACCAGACACTATTAAAAATTTTATCAACGAAAGTCATCGTTTTAAATAATTGACTAGCGGTAACCTGGTCGTTGAGGCCGAACTTTTCGGATAAACTGACCGCGCCGATTGGCAAACTGATTAGGTTCTTGGCTTGGCCGTTTACGATAAGGACGAGTTCGCAGCTACCGCCACCAGTATCGACCATGACGCAGTTAGTCGTTGGAAGCATATTGACTACCCCTAAGTAATCGTAATAGGCCTCGGTTGTTCCAGGAATCACTTCGATATCTAGGCCAACATCATTTTTAACGCGTTTGAGAAATTTCTTTTGGTTGCTGGCCTTTCGCGTTGCAGCGGTCGCCACGGCCTTGATAGTTAAGTTAGGTAAGTCTTTGTAGACGGCAGCAAACGACTTTAGCGTTGCAATCGTGCGGTCAATGGCCTCGGCTTGAAGGGTCGGCGTATCCGTGGCGTTTTCATTCTCGGATAAACGCACCATTTCCTTGAGTCGGTGAGTGACCGCATAACTACCGTCTTCCTGAATCTGTGTAATTGTCATTCGACATGAATTGGAACCTAAGTCAATGACCGCAAAGTTTTCCATCGCTAATCATCCTCTCTATCAAGATCTGAAGCATCCGGCTCATTCTTGGGACTCATCATCGGAATGAACTGGTGCGCGTTGCTAGTGGGCGTAGTATCGCCGTGATCAGCCTTGACTGCTTGCTCGGCTTCGCGAATGAATTCGGCCTGGGAGTCCAAAACCTCTAAGCCGCGCCCATCCACACGGGCGTACGTATTGTCTGGTTGCAAAATGCGCGTTTTGACCGTGTCAGCCCACATCGTTTCAAAAATTGTCATCGCACGGTGACTGATTTCAGGTTGGAGCAGTGGGAACAATAATTCGACCCGGCGATTTAGGTTACGAGTCATCATATCCGCACTGGATAAGTAAATTTGTGGTTCACCGTCGTTGCTAAAGTAGTATATACGACTGTGCTCCAGAAGGCGACCAATGATCGAGTGGACCTCGATGTTATCCGAGATGCCTTTGATGCCTGTTCGTAAACAACAAATTCCCCGAATGATCAGTTGGATCTTAACACCGGCGTGAGAAGCTTCGTAGAGTTTGCTAATAATCTGCGGATCGGATAATGAGTTCATCTTCATTTTGACAACTGCGGGATGACCAGCTTTGGCAATGGCAATCTCATCGTCTAGCTTTTCGTTGATAAAGTCGCGGATGCCATCTGGTGAGATGTGCAATTTGTGGAAATACGGTGGTTCAGAATAGCCAGATAACATGTTAAAGATGTTGGAAGCATCGATTCCCATGTCTGTATCAGCGGTGAAGAGCCCCATGTCCGTGTAGAAATGGGCGGTGACATCGTTATAATTCCCAGTTCCCATGTGCATGTAGCGCTTGATACCTTCATTTTCTCGCCGAACAACGAGGGCAAGCTTACAGTGTGTCTTAAGCCCGATCAGACCGTAGATCACGTGACAACCCATTTCTTCAAGCTTTTTCGCCCAGTGAACGTTATTTTCTTCATCAAAACGGGCCTTAACTTCAACGAGAACGGTTACTTGTTTGCCGTTTTGGGCAGCCTGCCCGAGATACTTGATAATCGGTGAATCAGCTGATACGCGATACAGCGTCATCTTAATGGCTAACACGTCCTCATCTTCCGCAGCTTCATGGATAAAGTCCACAACGGGTTTGAAATCATCGTACGGATATTGCATTAAAATGTCGTGATCCTTGATAAGATCAAAGATGGATCGTTCGCGGTACTTCTCGGGATAGTAGGCGTGGTATTTTGGATAATTCAAGTCTTCGTGGCCCTGCACAGCTTTCACCAGCTTGGATAAGAAGGTCAAGTTGAGAGGACCGTTGATGACGTATAACGCACTTTCGTTAATCCCAAGGGCTTTAGCGAGTCGCGTGCGTTGATGCTTGCTCATACTCTTTTCGACTTCTAAGCGCATGACCTTACCGCGTTCACGCATCTTTAATTGTTTTTGAACCTCCTTTAATAAGTCCGAAGTATCCTCTTCGGCGACATCTAAGTCCAAATCCCGCATGACGCGGTAACAGCTCGTTTCCTTGACCGTGTAGTTGATAAATAGTGAGCCGACAAAGGCTTTGATAATTTCCTCAATCAGAATAAACTGGTTCGGTGCGCCTGGCAAAACGACCACGCGAGGAAAGACGTCCGGCACTTGAACGGTGGCAAACTTGTGGTCCTTCTTATCCCCATTTTTATAAATCCGTAAGGCGATGTTGAGTGTATTATTCCCAATGAACGGGAATGGGCGTGAAGAGTCGTCTGCCATCGGTGTTAAAGCCGGGTACAGCTCATCGTCAAAGTAGTTCTTAACAAAGGCGTGTTGTTCCTCGTTTAGATCAGCCATCGACAAGAGATGAATCGCGTGCTGTTCCAGCAATGGCAAAAGCGAGCGGTTTAATGTATTGTATTGACGCTTGACCATCTCATGGGCTTTATCACTGATTGCACTGACTTGATCAGCAGCGGTCAGTCCCGCGGAATCCGGTTTAGTGTAATTGACTGACATCAATTTACGTAATGATGCGACCCGGACCGTGAAGAATTCGTCAAGATTACTCTGTGTGATCCCGAGAAAACGGACACGTTCTAGCAAGGGGTTATCCTTATCACGTGCCTCATCAAGGACACGATAGTTAAAATCAAGCCAGCTGAGTTCACGGTTTGTATAATAACTTTCTTTATAATAATTCATTTAACGTACCCCCCGTAGTTTAATCACTGGTGTTAAACCAAAGACTTCTTTAAAGAATTCCGCTTTTTGTGCGAATACCCAATTTTCTAAGAAGAGGTCATCATGAGCAAAGCAAGTAATGATGACCCGTGGATTGCGAATTGAAACGGAAATTTTATCAATTTTTTGTTTGCGACCGTCATCCAAAGCGTCCGCAATTCTCAAGATGGCGGATAGTTTGGAGACTAATAAGCGTTGTTCGACTTGTAAGTGTCCCAAATGGCGAATGTCTTTTGATGGTGTTTGCGCGCTATGGTAGCGTGAAATCAGGGCGACCATTCGTTTTTCGGTATCGGTTAATCCCATGAGTTCAGTGGCCTGCAAGATATAGTCCGAATGTAAGTAATGTTGGTGCGGGTCAATGTAGCTCCCAACGTCGTGCACGATGGCGGCGACTTGTAAGAATAAGCGCTCGCGTTTGCCTAAGTGGTGTAGCGGTTTAAGCTGGTCGAATAGGTGCAGTGAGAATTTGGTGACCAAGTCGCTATGCTTAGGTTCAACGTTGTACCTGTCCGCAATGTTCTTAGCTGCTGTTACGATTTGATCATTAAAGTTATATTTCTTATAGCCCAACTTAATGGCTTCTTGAATAATTAACCCATCCAGCACGGTCACGTTGCCAAGCCAGATTTTCTCAGCATTAGTGAGTTGTAGTAACTCGTTAATAAGTAGTAATTCGGGCACGATTAGGCGCACGTCTTCTTCATCAACTTCGTATTTATCCATTAAATACTGGTCAGAAGCGTTCAACACGTCCTCATATAAAGCTTGAAAATCTGCTTTGCTGAGTTCCTCCACGCCAGCTTTTGATTGTTGTTGGCGAAAGAGGGTGGCAAACGGCGCGACGCCGAGCATGACGACGTTACTAGGCTGATCTCTTCGCCCAGGCAAGAAGCGACCAAAGTCAACGATTTGACTCGAAATATAATCATCCAAAACTTCGACATAGTTAGGCACGCTCGATTGCAAATCTTCAAGAACTTCCGCGATTCGAACTGGTCCTAAACGGAGGCTACGGGAGAAGACAAAGTTACTCTGATCGTAGTGCGAAATACCGACACTACCAGCGTTGATTCCTAATAAGTAGGTCGGCTTCGTGATCATTTGCTTGAATCGTGGAAAGTGTACCGCAACTGCGACTGAACGCAGGTAGGTTTCCTGACTACTAGATAACCAGTCGATCTTGAGCCCAGTCCGGACAAGTAATTGGTCTTGAATATAGTCGGCATTGTTAGCGGATGACAAGGACCACGACCCCCATAAATGGTAGTCCTTAACGCCGTAATCATTCATGATCTGAACAAAACCACTCAGTGCCTGCGCGGCTTGTTCCACTGAATAATAATCGATCGTATGCTGATCATAAATATCCTCACCAAGTGAAACGTCGGAACGAACTCGTTCTACTTGGCGTAATGTGCGTAAATTGACAATCGACAATTCAATACTCTGAACGTTAATCATCATAATTCCAAATAATTTTGCTGCCATGGCAATCCCCCATTTTTATGATTTCCTGACCCCCAATAAGGTTAAAGTAATGTATTTAATTTAAGCTTAACATTTTATAAACCTCTTTTAAACCTCTTTTAGACCCCTTTTTAGTCTTACTATCCCAAGGATCACAGGAGTTTATAGATAGAGTTTTGTCTGTTTATAGACTACATTTTGTCTGTTTATCGACTACATTTATTTACTCCTGTAGAAATGAACTTGTTCTTTTCTGTAGTTTCTAGAATGCGTGATAAAGGTGATGATACTGTTAGATTTACCTTTGATCAGTTAAAAGAGTTAAGTGCCTATAAGCCAACCGCAAATAATCGGTTTATTGATGACATACAAAGTACATATCAAAAAATACTAGGTCTTAGATTTGGCTCTCGAAGTAAAGATGGTCTTGATAGAGAGATGTTTGTCATGTTCACTCGATTTGAAATTAAGGGATCTGCAGACGTTCCTTATGTTGATATTCAAATTTATCCCAAAGCGTTGAAACTTCTAAATAATCTCGAAAGTTGGGTTCGTTATGCTTTGACAGAGTTCCGAGATTTAAAGAGTAGTTACGCAAAAACAACTTTTCGTATTCTTAAACAATTCCGAACCATCTGGTGCGGGCTTCAGAAATGAAAACATAAGCACATCTCCTATATAATAAATTGGTAAATCCTTGATACGCTTTTAATGTACCACAAGGTCGATTTAACATCATGGGATTCGACCATTATTTTATTGCTAGATCACAGGGAACCGATCTTCAAGACGCAAATCAGGCAGCGATCATCAAACGAGCTAGTCAGAAACTTAACACTTTAATGACAGTTTGACCAAATTTCCCCGTGGCCCCTGTAACGGCGTATTTCATATTGGCGATCCCCTTTCAAATCATAATCTGAACGACTAAATTATCCTGTTTAATTGATGTTACCAAGGATTGGAGGGGCTTACAAAAATTTTAACTTGGAGAAATTTTCAATAAAATTCGATTATTCATGAAAATTTTCATGATGTTCGGTATACTGAAATAAGGTTTTTAACTGGAGGACATGATGAACAATAATGGCTGGTATCGATTAGGGCAGGTTAGCGCGGTATTCTGCGGTGGCGCGCTGGGTGGCATTGCCCGATATGAAATTGGAAACTGGATCCATAGTGCCAATGGATTGCTTGGAACCAGCGTCGTGAATTTGGCGGGGTGCTTTTTACTGACGTTTACAATCTATAGCCTAGATTTGCGGTTTGATTTACCAGAGTGGCAAATTCTTGGTCTCGGTACGGGATTCGTCGGGGCTTTCACCACTTTTTCAACGTTTACTGTGCAATATGTGCAGGGGATTTCCAGTAATCCCTTAGGCTCACTGATCTTCTTACTGGTCAATCTCATTGGTGGCATGCTCTGTGTCCTCCTTGGCTACTTAGCGGTTACTGCATTTGGGAGGCGTCAGCGATGACAACGATGATCTGGGTAGGACTCGGCGCCGGATTGGGGGCTGCTTGCCGCTATGGGATAACCGTTCTGGGTAAATTGGTGTCGCCGACGATTCCCTATGCGACAATTTTAATTAACGTGATTGGCTCTCTTCTGGCCGGATACTTGACTGGCAGTCAGCTACCGGAAACTTGGGCGCTATTTTTACTGACTGGGGTTTGCGGTGGCTTTACCACGTTTTCAACGTTTTCCGTCGATACGTTTGTGCTGGTTCGCAACCATCGGTATCTGCTTGCCGGTTGGTATTGGCTTGGGACGGTTGCCTTAGGTGTGTTGGCCGTGGTTTGCGGTTTGTGGTTGGGTATGCATTCTTAGTGAACGTATTTTATAATGAGTTGGACATAAAAGAGGTGTTTTCCATAATGGCTGGTGTTACTTATCAACCATCATGGACCTGCACTCACGACGGATTATCGGCTATTCGTTCTCAAAAAAGATGGCCACTGATTTAGTCTTAAAGACCCTTGAAAGCGCGGTTAAAAATCGAACCATTACTGGGGACCTGATTATCCATACGGATTTAGGATCACAGTATACCAGCGATGATTACAATCAACGTTTAACTGAACTACATATCCGCCACTCATACAGCCGTAAGGGTTGTCCGTATGATAATGCGCCAATGGAATCCTTTCACGCTTCCCTCAAAAAGGAATGTGTTTATCCAGTGCCGGTCTTTGAAGATTATGAAACTGCTGCTGCCGTCCTTTTTGAATATGTGCATGCTTTCTACAATAGGAAGAGAATTCATAGTTCACTGGGCTACCAGACCCCCTTACAAGTTGAAATTGCAACACTTACGAGCCAAATGGCCGCCTGATTTAATGCTTTCCAGGGTTCAAATAAGTTATTAATCACGATTAATGATTTATTTGAGCTGTGGAAGGTAAACGCGGTTCTGAATGTCTCTTAAAACCTGTCTCAAATATTGACTTCAATCCAACAATTGAAGACTTTGATAAGTGGGCAGAAAAAGTATAAATTCAGTTTGACACCCCCTCCACATTCAAGTACACTAATAAAAAACACGAAAGGAAATCTCAAATAATGATAAATCACAACTCAAAAACAAACATTTATTATTTTGCGTACTTTTGGCGATTAGCTGACTAGGCGCAATCATTTTTGCGAGCTGTCGGCACATTAATTCCGATAGCGAGTTAAGAGTGATTTGAGATTTCAAATAAACTTTTAAAACACATCGGACTTAATGTCATTGATGTGTTTTTTTGTATATAATTTTTGGAGGAAAATGATGAATTTGTTGAAGCGAATTTTCAAAAAAGAAAGTTTAAACGCTTACTTAGATAATGATAAAGATTTACAGCGAACCTTAACCGTTAAGGATTTGTTGGGACTCGGAATTGGGGCCGTAATTGGAACAGGAATTTTTATTCTCCCTGGTACGGTGGCCGCAACTACAACTGGTCCAGCTGTTGTAATTAGTTTCTTCTTGTCTGCGATTGTATGTGCTTTGGTAGCGATGGCCTATGGAGAAGTTTCATCAACATTACCAATTGCTGGTTCTGCTTATTCATACGGAAACGTGATTTTCGGAGAAGTGGTTGGTTGGGTTCTTGGTTGGGCTTTGATTTTGGAATACTTTTTAGCCGTTGCGGCGGTGTCAACAGGATGGTCAGCTTACTTTACTAGTTTGTTAGCTCCCATCGTTAAATTTCCAGCTGCTTTTACGGGTCCTTTTGATCCATCCCATGGCACTTACGGAAATCTAATTGCTGTCTTAGTCATTATTTTGATTGCCTTTTCGCTTCGTAAAGGTATGAAAACCTCTAAGAAATACGAAAACTTATTAGTATTAATGAAAATTGCAATTATTTTAATTTTCATCGTGGTCGGATTTTTCTTCGTGAAGAGTTCAAACTACCAACCATTTATCCCAGCTAGAGTTCACGGTGCCTTTGGTTTTCAAGGAATCTTGACGGGAGCTGCGATGGTTTTCTTTGCCTTCTTAGGTTTTGATGCCTTATCTGGTTCAGCTGCTGAAGTTAAGAATCCGAAACGAAACCTTCCCCTTGGAATCTTAGGAACATTGTTAATTGCGGCGGTTCTTTATGCATTGGTTTCGTTTGTATTAACGGGAATGGTTAATTACAAGCAACTAAACGTGGCTGATCCAGTTTCTTTTGCACTTCACCATGTGGGACAAAACTTTGTAGCCGTTATTATTTCAATCGGAGCTTTAATCGGAATGTACACTATGATGTACACGATGATTTATGCTTCTTCACGGTTAATTTATGCAATCGGTCGAGATGGTCTCTTGCCTGGTAAAATGGGTAAAATTAACAAGGATGGAGTTCCCGGACGGGCATTATTAATTTCAACGATTGTAATTGCTGTTTTTGCTGGATTAATTCCATTAGATAAATTAGTTGATTTGGTTAGTGTGGGAACTCTATTAGCCTTCACAGTGGTTTCAATCGGAATCATTCCATTGAGAAAACGCAAAGACTTGAATCATCAAGGTTTTAAAATGCCTGGATATCCAGTGATGCCAATCATTGCAGCTTTATTCTCAGTAGGATTGATGTCACAGCTCCACGTTGAAACGTTAATCTTTGCCTTAATCTGGTTCGCAATTGGATTAGTGATTTACTTTGGTTATGGGATTAAACATTCAAATTTGAATCAAAAATAGAGGTACATTCTTATGAGTCCTAAACAATTTTTTCAGCAAGCGCAAGCTGAACATGTCATTCCGAATACTGCTGAGTTACAAAGTAGTTTTTAATTTGGTGTTGAAGCAGACGAATTAGCAAAGTTAGTTTTAACGGGTAAAAAGACAGCCACAACGAGCCAATATGTTCAAGGCGAAGACGATTTACCTGGTAAAAAAAGCTTATGACGTCATTTTAGATAGTCAGGATCAGCCAGTTTGTATTATTCAAAATGATCAAGTTTCGGTGGTCAATTATTTAGATGTTGATGAACAACATGCTTTCGCAGAAGGCGAGGGTGACCGAACTTTAGCATCTTGGCGCAAAGCTCACGATGAATTTTTTACCGAAGAATGTAAAAGTGAAGGAACTACCTTTGATCCAGACACTGCCAAAGTTGCTTTAGAAAAATTTCATTTGGTTTATCCCAAATAATTTAAAAATCGCTCTGATAATTATTTATCAGAACGATTTTTTTGTTACGAAAAATTAACTGCTGTAAATCTCCTAGCAATCAGCGATGTAACCTTTGCAACCTTATTTTTGTATGAGAATGTGTTAATTCCTAGTAATCGTGATGAGATGGAGTTACAAGGTGGGCTCGTTTCGGCTTTTGCGGGTGGAGTAGTTAGTCTATTATTGATTCAGCTATTTATTTGGTTGGGTTACAAGCTTTTTGCCAAGGTTGATAAGACTAAACTCCAATCAATTAGACGAGTAGCTAGTGAAAAAATCATCACTTTTTTAGGAATCTTATTAATCATTAAATTACTGGTGAATTTTGGGATTGATACTTTCCAGTTACCTGAATTGATAAGCACCGTTGTTTCAGTAGTAATCATTGGATTGGTATTTTACAACGTTTATCGCAAACAACATCATGATGATGACTTTAATAAGAATCTGTTTTACTTTGATTTGATCTTGGTATTGCTATTGGGTCATTAATTAAAAAAACCACTAAGTCCTGAATTAATCAGGATTTAGCGGTTTTTTTCTATACTAATTATGATTATGCTGTTTCTTAGCGCGATTAAAGAAGTCAGTGAAAAGTTTTTCTTGTTTAGCGTCATCTTTCCAGAGGTCTTCAGGATGCCACTGAACCCCAGTAATTAAACCATCTTCAGATTCAATTGCTTCCACGACACCATCAGGAGCAGTCGCAACTACATGCAAATCATCACCAATTTTACGTAATCCTTGATGATGACGAGAATTGACCTTTGTTTGTTCACCTAAAGCCTTTGCTAATTCACTATCAGCATTAATTTTAACTGAATGGGCAAAAAGTTCACCAGTATTACGTTGCTCGTGATTTACCTCAGAAGGTAGTTGTTCGGGAAGATCTTGGTAAAGGTCTCCACCTAAAGCAACATTGATTACTTGATGACCACGACACACACCTAAAATTGGTTTTTTAGTGCGAATGGCTTCTTTTACAACTGCTAGTTCAAATTCATCGTGAGGAATAAAATATTCATCAGCTTTATCGTCAGCAACATCCTCAAAGAAACAGGACGCAATATCTTGTCCGCCTGGAATAATAACTGCATCGACCATTGCAACGAGTTCTGGAACAAGTTTGGGTGGTACAACAGGAAGAATGACAGGGATTTGATTATGTTGTGTAACTACTTCAATAAAGCTACTAGGAGTCACGTTAGCATAGGGTAAACAGAATTTAGTTGGTTCGCCAAGATTAACGTTGGCAGTTATTCCAATTTTCATGATTTATTCCTTTCGGGTAATTAAAAATTATAAAAACAATCCATTTTTATTTAACTATTGGTTGAATTATACGCTAATTAGTTCATTAATGTTAACATAATTTTTGTTTTTTTAAACTATATCAGGTTAATGTTCGGTTAACAATCTTTTTTATTTTAAATTTGTGCTTGACCATTTGTAATTCATTCGGTAAACTAAGAGAAAATAAAACATCACATAACGACTAAGCGTAGTTAAGTAATTTCAGCGGTGATTTTAAGAAAGCCTCAGTTTGATGAGATGAGGTAATCACGCTGATATGAAAATCCTCTACAAGTTTCAGGTATGAATTAATTAATATCTGATGGGATTGCCCATTACAGCAAGCGAGTATCGTCAAATTTTTGGCCGTACTCTGAGAGCCGATTACTAGTAATTGGAAATATGGGTGGTAACACGCGGAAGCGTCCCTAACTGTTGTTAATTCAATGGTTAGTGACGCTTTTTTTATTTCTAATGATGCAATTTTGCGCAGGATTGCTAAAGTAAACGGGAACATGGGTGGTAACACGTGTAAAAACGTCCCTAATTGGATTTTGCTTCCAATTAAGGACGTTTTTTTAATACCATCGATTTGCTGGGGTGACCAAGGTGATGAATTTATTTAAAAAATTAAACTAAAGGAGTTAAATCATGAATTTAACTAAACGAACTAGTTTCAAACAACACTTACTGTTATCATCACTTTTATTTGGGCTCTTTTTTGGAGCAGGAAATTTAATTTTCCCAATTCACTTAGGGCAAATGTCGGGGCAAAACTGGGTCCCAGCTACACTGGGTTTTGTGATTTCAGCGGTCTTACTACCACTTTTCTCTATTTTAGCTTTGAGTGTGACCAAGAGTAAAAGTATGTATGATATGGCTTTACCAGTGGGAGCAACGTTCGCCTTACTATTCTTAATTGCAGCACATGCTTCAATGGGACTTTTTATTGGCTCGCCGCGTTTAGCTACCGTTTCTTTCACAATGGGCGTAAAACCATTCTTGCCAAACGAAAGTTGGACGCATCCTGCGTTATTCGTTTTCTCCGCCTTATTCTTTGGCCTCATCGTTTACTTGGCCTATAACCAAAATAGCATCGTGAACAGTGTTGGTAAAATCTTGAATCCACTTTTCGTTGGTTTATTGTTCTTCTTATTCTTTGTAGCTTTTGTGGTAAATGGCGATTTAACTAACTTACCCTTGATGCCCGCTGCTGGAAAAGGAACTGGTTCATTCATCAACGGCTTCTTAGAAGGTTACAATACGATGGATGCCTTAGCTGGATTAGGCTTTGGGGTAACGATCATCACGGCTTTGAAAGTCTTTGTGAAAGATGAAAAGAAACACGCTTGGTCAGTGGCTAAAGTTGGTTTCTTTGCCCTTGGTTTTGAAGCTGTCATCTACGTGTTATTGATTGCTTTAGGTGTAGCCAGTTTAGCTTACACAAAGATGAGTGTTGATGGGGGAACAGCTTTCACCATCATCATGCGCCATTATACTGGAGCCGCTGGGGCAGCAGTTTTAGCAGCCTTAACGTTCTTGGCTTGTTGGACAACGGCTTTAGGAGTTTTACAATCTTTCTCGCAAGATTTAGGGAATCGTTTTCCCAAAGTAGGTTATCACAAATTCCTATTTTTCTCTAACTTCGTGGCGTTCTGTATTGCTAACTTTGGTTTAGACCAAATCATCTTGTTCTCCTTACCAGTCTTGGTCTTTCTTTATCCGCTAGCCATCACGTTGATCTTATTAGCTTTATTACACCACTTCATTGGGAAAAACGGAGTCGTGTATAAAGTTACGATGGGCTTAGTGCTAGTGCCTTCTGTTTTAGATACATTGCACGCTTTGCCACCCGTTTTACATGGACCGTTTGTTGGTTTAGACGCTTGGTGTAACACCCATGTTCCACTCTTTAGCATGAGTTTAGATTTCATCCCATTCATGGTAGTGGGATTTGTGGTGAGTGTGTTATATGTAAAACTATCTGGGAAAAGTTTGCGTAAAGATAATTAAAAAAATAACCATTAGAAAATGTGAAAAATTCTAATGGTTATTTTATAGGTCCTCACTGTTGTGATTATCTTTTTTTTGTATATTTTTTTTATTAGTGAAGTAAACTGCATAGATATCAATTATTAAAACGAAAAATATTACGCCCCACATACAAAACACATAAATATTAAAAAAAATAAGTAATAAATGAAAGTTTAACTGATATTTAAGTATCAGTTTAAGTACTAAAAAATATAAGAAACAAGATGAAATAATAAAAATGCTCCTATGTCAATAAATGGCACAAATTTAGTTAGACAGCTATTCTAATTCTTTTCGTGTTGTACCAGTGAATATAATTTTCTGTTTTTAATACCACATCTTCAAAACTTGTAAATCTAGTTTGAAAGGCAAACTCACGTTTTAAGATTGAATGAAATGCTTCAATTAAAGTATGGCTTACTAATTTACTAGTCATATGTTTTGAAACCTTTTGAGATAAAATTTTATAGGTCTGGTCATCAAAGACGGTACTTAAGTAAACCCAGACACCATTTTCTAATTGTAGATAGGTAATATCAGCACGCCAAATAGACTTTCCACTAAGATTTTTAATTAGATTTGGTCTTTGATCATAATCAACATGAGTTCCTGGCTTTTTAAATCGTCTACACATAAGTGATCTAATTCCAAGTTCCTTCATCAAACGTGTAATTCTTCTAATACTAAAGTTAATCCCTAGCTCTCTTTGGAGAGCTACTTTAAGTCTTGGGGCTCCGTATGCTTTGTAGTTTTTAGACCATGCTTCCTTTAGGAATGGTTTGACTTTTTCCCTAAGATCATCGCCGCTGCTTTTAAAATTTCATTTTCTTCCTTTAAATCCTCATACTCTTTCTTTAGTTTTAAAAAGTCTTTTCTTGTGATTGGTTTTCCATCATCTACAGAGACTAATTTTTCATCATTTATTCATTTGGAAATAGATGAGACAGTTACCCCATACTCTTTAGAAATTGAAGACATTGATCTTTTTTCATCATTATACAAAGCCACAAGGCTTTGTTTAAATTCTAGTGAATATCTTTTTGAACGATTTTTCATAAAAAAACTCCTATCTGATTATAATTTTACACAAATTGTCTAAGTATTTGTGTGCCAATTATCAGTATAGAAGCACTTTCAATCATCGGATGTTTCTGCTGTTTGAAATTTAAACGTTAAAATATAATTTAAACATTTAATAATAAAAACTATCCAAAATATTATTTTGGATAGTTTTATTATTTATTTTCGATTACTTCTAATTTTAACGAGATAAAGCGCACTAATCCACACAAGGGAACCAATTAAAGCAAATAGAGAAGTTGTTTGGAAAAGTAAAACTACTGCTACAAAAGCTAAGAATGCTAAGACCATGTAACTTGAAAACGGATACCATGGCATCTTAAATTTTAGCTGGTTTTCGGTACCAGCGTGATCAACCTGTTTCCGATATTTGATTTGAGCCAAAATAATTAATGTCCACATAAATAAGAAAAGGGTAGTTGAAATACTAGCGATGAAAACGAAGACACCTTTAGGAATTAATAGGTTTAGTAACATTGCAGCTGCAACGACCAAGATTGAAAAGGTAATCGCATTTTGGGGAATTTTCCGTTTTGATAATGTTCCCAGTTTCTTAGTAAATTTACCCTTGCTATCGTTGGTCATAGAAAACATCATCCGACCAGTTGTATAAATCGATGAATTACATGCAGAAGTGGCAGCGGTTAAAACAACAAAGTTAATGATTCCAGCTGCACCAGCAATTCCAATGTTTTTAAATACTTCCACAAACGGACTAGCATTGGGCGTAATCGTATGCCAGGGAATGACACACATAATGGCAGCTAAGGCTCCGATGTAAAATAAAATAATTCGGAAAGGTACGGCATCAATTGCTTTAGGAATCACGTGGACAGGATCTTTAGTTTCTCCAGCTGTCATTCCGACCATTTCTACTCCGGTAAGGGAGAAAACGACCATTTGGAAGGAGAGAGCAAAACCTTGCCAACCATTACCGAAAAATTTGTGACTATAAAGGTTACTGATTGAAGCGTGTCCTGTAGGAGTTTTGTAGTTAATAATAACTAGAAATACTCCCACAATGATAATGGCACAGATAGCAATGATTTTAATTAAAGCGAACCAGAATTCAGTTTCACCATAAGCGGCCACGTTAATAATGTTTAACATGTAAATCAAGGCTAAAATAACTAATCCAGTGAACCAGGTTGGAATTCCCGGAAACCAGTAGTTGATATAAATTCCAGCTGCTGTGACTTCAGCAATCGCTCCAATAATCCAACACATCCAATAAGTCCAACCCGCCACAAAACCAGTAGTAGTTCCTAAGAATTTAGCAATTGGTTCAATGAAGGAATTAGCTGATAAATCTGAGAGAAGTAGTGTTCCTAAAGCACGCATAATGAAAAAACACATAATTCCAGTAATTGTATAGGCTAACAAAATTGAGGGACCAGCTAAACTAATAGATTCTCCAGATCCTAAGAATAAACCGGTTCCAATTGTTCCACCTAACGCAATTAACTGGACGTGGCGATTTTTAAGGCCACGTGACATTTTTTTATCATTATTATTTGAAAGATCTTGCTCTTGTGACATGAAAAGTTCTCCTTATTGATAACTATGTAGTGTATCTCACAAATAGACAATTATATACTTCATTTTTTAAGATTTCTATATTAAATGTAGCATATTATTACATTTAATTATTAATTAAATGCTAGTTGATGTTACAAAAAGAAACATTAAAAAGGATGTATAAAAAAAGACTGACATAAAGTCAGTCTTTTTAAAATTTAATATTTTAATTTTTATTGTTCAACGTACCATGGGTAATGGAAGTTACCTGGACGGTCAGTACGTTCGTAAGTGTGAGCACCGAAGTAATCACGTTGTGCTTGTAACAAGTTAGCAGGAAGAACTTCTGCACGGTATGAATCAAAGTATGAAACAGCAGCTGCCAATGAAGGAACTGGAATACCGTATTCAGTAGCAAATGCTACAACTCGACGAGCTGAATCTTGGTACTTGTTAGCAATGTCACCAAAGAATGGGTCCATTAACAAGTTATCAAGGCTAGGGTTCTTTTCGAATGCTTTAGTAATTTCGTCTAAGAATTGAGCACGAATGATACATCCTTCACGCCAGATTTGAGCAAGTTCGCCGTACTTAAGACCCCATTTGTGGTTGTCTGAAGCCATACGCATTTGTTCGAAACCTTGTGCATAACTCATGATCTTACCGAAGTATAATGCTTGACGCATATCTTCAACAATGTCATCGCTACCAAACTTAGGTTTCTTAGCTGGTCCATGAAGTACTTTAGAAGCAGCAACACGTTCGTCTTTTAACATTGAAACGAAACGTGCGTAAACTGATTCAGTAATAACTGATTGAGGAGCACCTTCGTCAAGAGCATCTTCTGATGACCATTTACCAGTACCTTTGTTAGCACCACGGTCAAGAATCATGTCAACGATTGGTTTGTTCTTGTCGTCACCTAAGTCATCTTTTCTAGTTAAGATGTCAGCAGTGATTTCGATAAGGTAACTGTTAAGTTCACCTTTGTTCCAGTCTGAGAAGATTTTTGCTAAGTCATCAACTGAGTAACCAGCAGCATTTCTAAGAATGTTAAATACTTCATCGATTAATTCTTCATCACCGTATTCGATACCATTGTGCACCATTTTTACGTAGTGACCAGCACCATTAGATCCGATGTAAGCAACACAAGGTTTGCCATCTTCGGCTTTAGCAGCAATCTTTTCTAAGATTGGAGCAACACGGTCGTAAGCTTCTTTTTGACCACCAGGCATAAGTGAAGGACCTTGTAAGGCACCAAGTTCACCACCAGAAACACCCATTCCGATAAAGTTAATACCAGATTTTGCAAGTTCTTCGTTACGAGCAATGGTGTCGTGGAAGTTAGTGTTACCACCATCAATAAGAGTATCACCCTTTGATAATAGTGGAAGAATTTCGTTGATAACAGCATCAGTTGGTTTACCAGCTTTAACCATCATTAAGATAGTACGTGGTTGTTCAATTGAGTCTACGAAATCTTTAACGTTGTATGCAGGAACCAAGTGTTTTTCACTGTGATCCTTCATAACTTGTTCAGTTTTAGAAGCAGAACGATTGTAGATAGCTACAGTGTATCCGCGACTTTCGATGTTAAGGGCAAGGTTTTTACCCATAACAGCCATACCAATAACTCCGATATTTGCTTTTTTGTCAGCCATAATATGCCTTCCTTTTTATAAAAAGTAATTTTATATTTTTCTACAATAATAGTTTATCATTGTATTTTGAAATTGTGAAATAGTTTCATCTATTTTTTGAAAACGCTTTATTTGTTACTTGTTGGGGAAATACCAAGAATTTCCGTCACGAGCCAATAGTTCATCAGCAGCCTTTGGACCCATTGAACCAGATTCGTAATTAGGGAAGTCTGGTTGGGTAGTATCCCAAAGTTTTTGAACAGGGTCAACGTACTTCCAAGCAGCAGCAACTTCTGGCCAACTAGCGAAGTAAGTTCCGTCACCCTTAAGGATATCGTGGAAAAGACGTTCGTATGGAAGTGGAACTTCAGCAGCACGAGCATCTGATTGTAAGTAGCTTAAATCAACAGTTTCAGTGTGCATTCCTTGAGCTGAATTTTTAGTGTTGATTTCTAAGGTAATTCCAATCTTAGGGTCAATCAAAAGAGTTAAAACATTTGATTTAAGTTCTGCAGGTTGGTGAGTACCTTTGGCAAAGATATCTACAATTGGTTTCTTGAATTCGATATCAATTCGACCAGTCTTAGTTGCTAATTTTTTACCTGAACGAATGTAGAAAGGAGTTTTTCCCCAACGTGGGTTGTTGAAAACAATCTTTCCAGCAGCGTAGGTATTATTGTTTGAGTCATGAGGAACACCGGGTTCGTCACGATAAGCAGGAGTACCATCACCGGCACCGTATTGACCACGAACAAAGTTTTGTTTAACACCATCAGCATCGTAAATTTCCATGCTTTCAAGGGCTTTAACTTTTTCGCGACGAATTTCAGTATCAACAAATGAATTTGGTTCATCCATTGCTAAATAACTAACGATTTGAAGAGTGTGATTTTGAATCATATCACGAAGGGCACCAGCAGTATCATAGTAGCCCGCCCGATCTTCAACACCAAGTTTTTCTGCTAAGGTGATTTGGACATCTTTGATGTAGTTTTGGTTCCAAATAGCTTCGATAATTGGGTTACCAAATCGAATTACAGGAATTGCTTGGGTAGTTTCTTTACCTAAGTAATGATCAATTCGGTAAATTTGGTTTTCATTAAAGGCACTAGTTAATTCATCATTTAATTCTTTAGCTGATGCATAATCACGACCAAATGGTTTTTCAATTACAAGACGGTTAAATCCACCATTAGTTGATAAAACACCTTGTTCTTTAAGGTTTTTAGCAACGATTCCGAAGAACCGTGGTGCCATTGACACGTAAAAAATTCGATTTCCATCAGTTTCGTATTTTTGATCTAGTTCGTCAGCGATTTTACCTAATTCTTTGTAATGATCAGTATTAGTTACGTCGTGTGATTTCCAGTAGAAGTGGCTAGCAAACTCTTCAGCTTGAGCCTTGTCATCAGTTTCTGATGAGATTGATTCGATAATTTTAGCTCTGAATTCTTCGTCAGTTAGTGCTTTACGTGAAAGTCCAACTAAGGCAAAATGAGTGCTTAAACTACCTTTTTTATAAAGGTTAAAGATTGCAGGATATAACTTACGTAATGCAAGGTCACCTGTACCACCGAACAGCATAAAAGTTGCTCTTGTAGGGATTTCTGTTGGCATATCGTTCGCTCCTTTTATAATTTCTATACTCATATAGAGTATAACACATTTGAATAAAATGAAAGCGGTTTATTTTTCTTTGGTAGCTTACATGAAAACGCTATCTTAATTTGAACATTTTCCAGTTTTTACAAGCTTTTATCTGATAAACGATTTCCTTTCCCTTTAAGGTATATACTATAGATAATAAAAACAAAAAAGGACAGATTAATTATGAAAATTGGTGTATTAGGTGCTGGTCACATGGGTAGTGCCATGATTCGCGGTTTAGCAAATAAGTATGATGTTAATGATATTTTTGTAAATGGTCACCGAGTTAGTCCTCGTTTATTAGCATTGCAAAAAGAAATTGGCTTTCAAATGATGGAAAATAATGATTTTTCTGCAATGGATATGCTAATTGTTGCCACCCCAGCTCCTGTAACCATTGATGCCTTAATTAATGTGACTGTTGGGGACGATACAATTATTGTTTCGGCTGCCCAAGGAGTTTCGGCTAAGGGTATCAAGAATATTTTCCCTAAAAATTAAGTAATTTGCATGATTCCTAACATTCCAGTGGCAGTTAATGCTGGGTGCATTGCCGTTGAAAAGGGTGGCTTTGCTACTCCTGAAGCTACTGAAAAAGCCAATGAAGTTTTGGGTTCATTAGGAACTTTAATTCCAGTTAAATCCAAAGATTTAGGCATTGCTGGAACTGTTGGTGGCTGTGGACCAGCCTTTGTCGATGTTTTCTTAAGTGCTTTAGGTGACGCTGCTGTGCAAAATGGCTTGGATCGGGAAACTGCTTATAAAGTAGCTGCAAGTATGGTGACTGGTAGTGCTAAGATGGCTTTAGATACTGGCTTAAACCCATCAGATTTGAAAGACCAAGTTACTTCACCAGGTGGTTCTACCATTAAAGGAGTCGTTGCGTTAGATGCTAACGGATTTAGAAATGCAGTTAACCAAGCTGTAAATAAAGCAAATGGGACTTATAAAGATGAATAAACATAAATTAGATTTAGGAATTGCCTTAGTTTTATTATTAATTTCAATTATTTTGATGGTTACTTATGATGGATTTTTGTTTGATTTCACGTATAGTTCAACTAGTTTGGGCTTAAACATGTCATTTTCAGTAATCATTTTAATAATTTCACTGGTATTTTTCTACCGAGCTCACAAAAACAAACAGCAAGACAAAGAAGATTAGTGTTTACTAGTCTTTTTTTTGTTGCAATTTTGTAAGCATTTCTTTAGCATGAATGGCATTGATAAAAACGAATTATTAAAAAATGAGGTGTAAATGTGGATCAGATTTCATTAGTAATTATTTTGTTGGCAGCATTAGTAACACCGCTCGTCTTGGCTCGGTTTAACATTTCAGTTTTGCCGACCGCAGTCGTCGAAATTTTAGTCGGAATTGTGTTAGGACCAAGTTTATTGAATTTGGTTCATCCTGACAGCGTTTTAACTGGGTTGTCGAATACCGGAGTAATCGTTCTGTTATTTTTGAGTGGTTTAGAAATCGACTTTGATTTGTTTAAACCAAAAACCAAAACGCCAACTGACCTTGAATTAAAAAACAACGCTAAGGCACCAAAATATTCATCCGTACGCCTAGCGTTATATGGTTACGGAACGATTATGGTTCTTTCTTTAGCTCTTGGATTTATGTGTCAAGTAACTGGATTATTCAAAGATCCATGGCTAGCTGCAATTCTATTTATGACCGTTTCGTTGGGAATCGTGATTGCCACCTTAAAGGAAAAAGAAATCCTAAGTATCTCGATTGGGCAAACGATATTATTGATTTCTGCCCTTGGTGAAGTAATGCCAATCTTAGGTTTAACTGTCTATATTTCAATTTTTAGAACGGACTCCAAATCACTTTGGTTAATTTTGATTTTGTTTGCTGTTGCAGCGTTAGTATTTTTCCGTTTTCGCAAGTTCTTTGTATACTTGGATAAATTCAATAAATCAACGACCCAAGTCGATGTACGTTTAGCTTTCTTTATCATCGCATTATTAGCTACAATTGCCGTTGGTGTTGGTTCAGAAGCAGTTTTAGGAGCCTTCGTTGGAGGAATGGTTTACAAATTATTGCAACCATCACCCGATACCAAAGAAAAATTAGATTCAATTGGGTACGGATTTTTTATTCCAATCTTCTTCATGATGAGTGGAGTCGGCTTGAACTTGAAACAATTACTAGCTGATCCAAAGACACTAGTATTAATTCCCATCTTTTTAGTTAGTTATTGGGTAGCCAAAGCCTTGTTATATCCAATTTTTCGGTTACGGTTTGATAAGAAAAACTCGTTAGCAGGGACTGCTTTAATTTCAACAACCATTACGATGGTTTTAGCAATTTTGAAAGTTGCTAATGATATGAAATTAATTACGGCGCAACAGTCAGGGGCTTTCTTATTGGCAGCCATTCTTACTTGTGTTGCGGGTCCGCTTGTTTTCAACAAGATGTTTACTAGGAGTCCCGAAGTTTACCAAGAAGTTAAAGTTAATATGTTCGGGGCTAACTTGGTCACGATTCCTGTCGCCCAACAATTAGCCAATAGTTGGTACGATGTAACTTTATTTACTGATAACGAAAAAAATTATAAAACGCTTGATAATAAGGCTCACGTTCATTTGTTGAAATCTTTAGATGCAGATTATTTGAAACGAAATGGTTATTTTGATGCAGATATTGCGGTTTTTGCTTACTTTGACCCAGATGTTAACTTCACGTTAGCAAAAGTTGCCAAACAATATGGAGTGAAACGGGTGATTGCTCGTTTTGAAGAACGTGATATTTTGAATGCCCGAGAAAAAGAACTTACTGACTTAGGTGTCGAAGTTTACAATACCTTCGCGGTTAACGTGGCTATGTTACGTGAAATGATTGAAATTCCATCAACCTTTAATATGATTAAGTCCAATAGTACGGAACTTCATGAGGTTACGTTACGTAATAGTAAATTTGCGGGTATGCCAATTAAAGATTTACCATTTAGCGATGACATTACGATTGCTCGAATTTTCCGTAATCGTAAGATGATTCATCCAGTGGGTACCACTATCTTAGAATTAAATGACCGGATTATTTTTGCGGCTGATAAAAATATTAGTAATCAGGTTCGCCAAGAAATTAGTATGTTGAATTAAAATATGCAAAAAACAATTACTTATATTAATGCTATAATATGAATGAACGTAATTATATATTGAATTAACGAACATTACATTGTAGTAGGTGTATTGTGTTGAGCTTGTTGGCCTAAGTTGTATGCCGACAGGCTTTTTTGTTTTTTAAGATTAAAAATTAATATATAACAAAATTGATGTAATTACATGTATAATTACATCAAGGAGATGATAATATGGTTGTTAAGACTAGAAAACAAGGGAATTCTCTTATGATAACGATTCCTTCTAACTTAGGTGTTTCTGAAAACGAAGAATTTACCCCATCAGTAGAAAAAGATGGAACAATTGTTTTTAAACCAGCACATGTAAATATTTTTGCTAATTTAGATTCAAAATTAATGGCTAAAGATAGGGAAGATTTAGGTATCACAGATAATCTAAATGCAGTAGGTAAAGAAAATGTCTGGGATTAGCATACCTAAGAAATATGATATAGTTTTTATTGACACAGAACCCCATGCTGGACATAATTTAAAAAATAATAATATAAGGCGTCCATTTTTAGTTATGAGTGGAAATTATTATAATTTTAGTGGAATGATAGCTGGTTTTCCAATAACTCATAAAAGGCCAAAAGAATTGCCAAGTATCCATGTAAAAGTAGGAAAAGTAGATGGTTATGCCGTAGTTCAATTATTAGGATATGCTTATAAAGCTAGGAATGCTGAAATAGTAGGTAAGATTAATACTCAAGATATTAAAATTGCTAATGCTGCAATTAGAGATATGTTTGAATAGATATTATTTTAAATAACAAAAAACCAATCACATCCGCTGTGATTGGTTTTTTTCGTGCAATTTAGAAATGATTAACACATATCCATTCCCATTTTTTCGTATGATTCCAAACTCTTAATCTTAAGTTGGTCTGGTTTACAATGACGTTCTTTAGCTAATGCATTCATCAAAGTATCCATACTCATTAATTTGTATTTCTTATGTGGATCGTCTTTAGTCCAAACTTGCATTTGAGCCATCATGCCACCATCTTCGTGTTCGATGATGTGACAATGATACATGAAGACTCCAGGATAGTTGAAACGCATCTTAACTCGAACCGTTTCACCAGGGTTTACTCCAATGGTATCTTTATATCCCATTTCGTTAGGATAAGGAGCTTCACCATTTCTTGAAATAACCTTAAATGAACCACCGTGAGTATGATAAGGATGAATCATTCCACCACAACAGTCGTTGGTGTTCGTGATATCCCAGTATTCAGCAACGCCTAATTCTTGCCGGTCATCAATCCGCATCATACCGAATTTTTTACCGTTAATCATAACTTCTTCATCAGTTCCAGACATGACAACTTGGTGAACAAGGGCATTTTCGTCAACTTCAGGATAAGGAACATCGGCTAGATGTTGAGGAATTTCAGTATTATCTGGAGCAAATTCTTTAATGTTGAATTTTAAAATTGGAGTATCGTCAGAATATAAGGTAACTTGATCGCCAGGTTTGTAATCTTTGAAATCAAGAACAACTTCGGCACGTTCTGCACAAGTTAACATTAATTTTTTGAATTGAACTGGTTCTGGCAATAAACCACCATCTGAAGCAATTTGTGTCATAACAAGGTCATCACTTAAATGGAGACGCCATTCACGACGATTTGAACCATCTAAGAAACGAAGTCTTAATTTTTGGGTCGTAACGTCAAAAGTAGGGTTAACTGTTCCGTTAATTAAAGCAGTTTTTCCTTCAGTACCATCTGGATCATAATCTTTGTCATAATTCCATTGATTATGTTCGTCAAAGGTCCGGTCTTGTAAAATTACCGGAATATCATCAACTCCGTAATTCCGTGGCAATGGAAGACTAGCTTCATGTTCGTCTTTTACGACTACTGCAGCAGCTAAACCATGCCAAACGTCCCAACTAGTTAAAGGACATGGGTGAGCGTGAAGCCAAAGGGTAGCAGCCGGTTGGTCAACTTTGAAAGTGATTTCTTTAGGTTCACCAGGAAAGACTGGTGCATGACAACCACCGTCAATGTAAGGACCAGGAACGTCAAGACCGTGCCAATGGAAGGTTGTTAATTCGGGCAAGCTATTCTTTAGCGTAACGTGATATGTTTTTCCGCTTTGATAAACAATAGTTTGACCTAATAAGCTTTGATTATAGCCCCAGGTTTTAGTTTTTTCACCGGGTAAAATTTGGGTTTCACCGGGTTGGGCTTCAACCGTGTACCAAATATCCGTATCAGTTTCTTTATCTGGTTGTAAAACGGATGGAATTACTAATTTACTCTCTGGGGCATCTGATACCTCAAGAGGAATATAACCGCCATCATGGTAGTCATATGCTGATTCATTAAAAAAATATTTATCGATTGGTTGTTTTGATTCAGTCATAACTTCTCCTCCTCTGATTACATTATTAGTGTACTACAATTCGATTTTGTTATGTTAAAATTAATTGTAATATTTCTAATAATAGTAACATTAAAAATGGTGATGGGAGATACATATGATGAATAAAGGATTTAGTTGGATCTTAGTCGTATTTTGGTTAGTAACTTTGGCAATGTTAGCTATGGATAAAGGTATGATGGCCATGTACATGATGGTAATTGGAATGTTAGTTGATTCCTTATATAGCGCTCTTCATAAATAATTAGGAATCTAAAAAAGTTCAATTTATTATTTTTATTGATAATAAACTGAACTTTTTTTATTTTAAATTTTAATGTCTATCTGAGCTTGGTTTTTTCATGAACTTCCAAACCGCTACAATAATCACAACGATTGCTAAGATTATTCCACCAAAAATCCAAATCACATGATGATTATTTTTTGCATCATCTTTTTTTGCTTTCTTTGCATCGTTTTTTTGCTGTTCTTTTACTTTTTTATCATTATTAGCCTTTTCGTGCTTAGCCTTAGGAGTTTTCTTAGTAGTGGGTTTAGTTGAATTGTCATTTTTGTTTGCTGAATTACTACTATTGTTAGAATTTGGAGTTACATTATTTTTATTTGGAGTTACATTATTTTTATTTGAGTTACTATTTGCTGACTTACCATTTTTCGCTGGGGTAGTAGCAGGTGAATTGTTTTTATTTGAAGAACTGTTACTACCAGAATTATTATTATTAGTTTTACTGCTATTTGCAGTATAGACAATTGTCATGGACATCACAGCAGTCACGGGATCACCGCCACCAAAAACCATTTGTGGTCCGTTAGCATTATTTTGACCATTTTCAATGTTTGAGTAAGCGTATCCTTTAATTTGTGGTACTTGTGCAACATAAGTTGTTCCAGTAGCTCCAGTTGCCACAGTATCGGTACGAATTTTATTACCATTTTGATCAACATAATGAACAATAATTTTACCTTGATAACTACTTGGGGTAGTTGTATCTGCTTTAACCGTCATTATAGATGGATTACTGGTATAAAAGCCAATTCCACCTAAAAGTGATGCACAAAGAATAGCAGTTAATAATCTTTTTCTGATTTTCATTATTAATTCTCCAGTTCATAATTAATTTTCACTATCAATCTTATCACTTTATTGAAATAATAAATTTAAATTTTGTTACACTTAAAACTATATTTAACTTATGAAAAAGGAGGGCTTTCATGAAATTATTTAAAACACCTCAAGCAATTAATCTTTGGAAAATCTTCAGCTTTTTAATCCTGTTTATGGTGATTGATACAGTAACTGCCTTTTTCGGACTAGGAATTGTGTTGATACTAAAATACTTTAAATTAGTCTCAATCTTCAATGCCCCCACCTTAATTTTGCTTGAATTAATTATTAGATATGGATTAGCCTTTATTTTGTTTATTTGGGTAAATCGTTTTTATATGAAACAAAGAGTTTTTTTAAGCCAGTATTTCCCTTTAAAAACCAAGCGTATCCTTTATTATTCGCAATCATCATAATTTTAATTTATATTTTTACGGTGAACCTTGGAATTTTAAAATACGATGCTAACAATGTTAGTTTCTTTATGTTTTCGCTTGGATCCGCAATTTTAGAAGAGTATGGATTTCGTGGGATTGTTTTTCCTAAAGTTATGCAAGTGGCAAAGGGCAGTTCTTTTCGTAAATTAATGTTTGGGATAACAATCAGTGGTGTCTTATTTGGGTTGATTCATTTTCAAAATATTTTTTATCAACCATTTTTAGTGACATTTCAACAAGTGATGGGAGCAATTCCGTTTGGAATCTTAATGGCTGTTTTATATGCCAGAACATCAACCATTTTAATCCCCATGTTATTTCATTTTGCTAGTGATTTTAATTCATATTTCACCACGAACTCATTCTTTGCAGGAGCCTTTTATAATAGTTGGTGGCAAGTTTTAATTAACTACGCAATTGCATTATTAGCTGCAATTATTTTCTTAAGACCAGCTGTTGTTAATAAAATTAAACTTATAAATCATGATTAACAAAAAAACTTACGATGAAAATCGTAAGTTTTTTTACTAGTTATAAGATTATAAATCTTTTACCTTTAAACGGTTAAAGATTAAGACAAATACGATTCCAACTACTAACCCTTTAATCAAGTTGAAAGGTGCAATTCCAGTGATTACCATTTTTGAAATGGATTGACCTAAATTAAAACCTAATAACTTGATGTAGAGGGGAAGAAAAACGAAGTAGTTCAAAATACTCATTACAACCATTAAGATTAGGGCAGAAACAATTACTGGAATGTATTGTTTAAGCGTCTTGCTTTGGACGTCTTTTCTAAAGAGATAGAAAACCCCAATGAAGATTAAGGAAACTACTAGTGAACTGGAAAGTCCAATTAATTGAATCATAGAAAAACCATTGGTTAACCAGTATAAAAATAGTTTTAAAACGGTAATTTCAATGGCTGCCACTGGTCCTAACGTAAAGAGACCTAATAAAATTGGTAAATCAGAGAAATCTAACTTCAAAAATGAAACAAATGGGAGAATTGGGAAAGCGATAAACATTAAAACATATGCGATTGCAGCTAAAATTGAAACTAAAACGAGTCTTTTGATACTTTGATTATTAACTGACATACTATCACTCCTAATTAATTTATTTTGTAACAATTAAAAAATACCAATAAAAAACGCCCTGCAAAAATGCGGGGCGTTTGGTTTATTTTCAAACTGAATAAAACCTTAAAATGGCATGAAAATACCACTAAAGTAATGTGCTTCAATAAGAACTTCTTCTCCCATCCAGACTATACTGTCGGTGCTAGAATTTCACTAGCTCAACCGCTTAACGCGGGTCACGGACTTCAAAAATGATTTGTTACCGTCGGTTGGGAATTTCACCCTGCCCCGAAGAAGTATTATTTAATTGTTAAGTATAAATATATTACAGAATGAGGTAACATACAACTTTAAATTTTAATTGGCATAAATTTTCTTGGCCATTTCCATCGCTGTCCAAGCTTTAGGCCACCCAGAATAAAATGCTAGTTGGGTAATTGCTTCAACCATTTCAGCTTTAGAAACGCCATTTTCTTTGGCTTTTTGCATGTGGTATTCAAGTGGTCCAAACATCCCTTGAGTTAATAAGCTAGTTACGGTGATTAAGCTTCGTTCTTTAGCGGATAATTTACTTTCGCGTGACCAGACTTGGCCAAATAAAACATCATCGTTTAGTTCAGCAAATTTAGGAGCAAATTCACCAAAGTTATCGTGTCCTGCAGTTTGTTTTTCAGTCATTATTTCACTTCCAATTCGTTATATTCAGTATCAGAAACGGGTTCTAAAAATTCTGACTTACCACTTGTGATGGCAAGGTGTTCAAACCAACTATCTTTGGTAGCACCGTGCCAGTGTTTAACGTCTTTTTTAGTCACAACTACGTCTCCTGGAGCTAAGTGGGAGTAGTTCAATAGACCATCGAACAGAAGAAACCAGTGATTTGCGATATTTTGCTTTGGATAATCTTCCCCATTTCTTTAATGAACAATCAGAAAAAATGGCACAAGCAGTGATTGATTATGTGGAAAAGAATTCTAAATAAAATTATTGTAGTTATTTTTTGTAAGTGATATACTAAGAAAAAATTCAAAGGAGACCTAATAAAATGAAGACTTGTTGCTGTTGTATGTCAAAATAACTAATGATTAAATCAGATGGATTTTCTCATTAGTTAGCCAATTCGCTAAATACTTGGGGAAATTCATACTGATAACAGCACTTTTTTCGATATTTTATTAGATCAAAAAGAGACCAGTAGCTATCAATATGAATAGTTACTGGTTTTTTTAACCGAAAATTTAACGATTGTTGCTAAAGTAAATTAACCAAGTATTATTTTTATCAATTACATTATTAATCTAAGGAGATTTAATTATGAAAAAGAAATATATTATTGGAGCATTAATTGCTATTTTTGGAGTCATCTTTATTTTTAGTTTCGTTATTAAGCCAAAGCAAGCAGAAACGAATACAATTCGGCTAGCGTCATCACCAGGTCCTTACAGTGATTTATTCTTAAAAGGGGTCAAACCAATTTTGGAAAAAGAGGGCTACAAGGTTAAGAACCAATCTTTTAGTGATTTATCTTTAGCTGATGTTGCCATCAATAATGGTGAAGCTGACTTAAACGTTGACCAACATACTGCTTACATGGATAACTTTAATAAAGAAAAGCATGCACACTTAACTGCTTTAACTAAGATTCCCACGGTGCCAACTGGAATTTATCCTGCAAAGAAGCATAGCTTAAAAGAAGTTGCAAAGGGTGACACGGTTGCCATTCCGAATGATCCATCTAACATGGCTCGGGCTTACAATGTGTTAGTTAAAGCTGGGTGGATTACCTTGAAAAAAGGCGTTGACCCAATCAAAGCCACCAGTAAAGATATTGCCACTAACAAATATGATTTAAAGATTACGGCAATGCAAGATGTGCAAATTCCACGGTCACGTTCTGATTTTGATTATGTCATTTTACCAGGATCAACAGCTTACCCAGCTAAAATTTCAACGAAGACGATGCTCATTTCTGAAGACATCAAACCTGACTACTACTTAGTTGCCGCAGTGAATAAGCAAGATAAAGACAAGAAGTGGGCCAAAGTAGTTGATAAGGCTTACCACTCAAAAGCATTTAAAGAATACCTTCAAAAACATAACAAAGATAGTTTTTGGAATATCCCTAAGGGTGAATAATTAGATTATAAAAAGAACTTATGCTGATATTTAATCGGCGTAAGTTCTTTTTGATTAAGCTTATTTAAATTCATTTTTGACAGGATGCCCATCAATAATGGCGAGCACATCATTCAAACTAATTTCCGCCATGTTTTGAATGGCCATATTAGTATAAAAACCAATGTGGGGTGTAATCATGACATTTGGCATTGCATGTAACGCATTGAAATTTTGATTAGGAATTGGCCGATCTTGAAAGTCTTTATCAAAAATTGCTGCTTCACCTTCCACTGTATCGAGTGCAGCTCCCGCAATTTCCTGGTTTTGTAAGGCTGCAATCAAGGCTTCGGTTACAACGACTGGACCACGAGCAGCATTAACTAAAAAGGCATCATTTTTCATGTGTTTAAAAGCATCCGCATCCAACAAACCCCTGGAAGTCTCATTCAAATCAACGTGAATATCAACGACATCAGCTTGTTCGAGCAATTCATTCTTAGTGTCTACGTAGGTCAAGACGTCTTTTAATTCTTCATGATGAACGGGATCAAAGGCAATGACTTTGGCTCCTAAAGCATGAAATAAGCGAGCGGCAAGCCCACCAATTCGTCCCGCTCCAATAATTCCGACAGTTAAAGTCCGAATTTCTCGGGCAATCGGACCACGTAGTTTGTAATCGTTGTTATCACTTCGTTTTTCGACAATTTCGAGATTACGAATTAAACGCATTGTTTGGGCAACTGACATTTCTGCTACTGAATGGGGTGAGTAAGCGGGAACGTTGGTAACGATTAAACCAGCTTGATGAGCTGCATCCAAGTTAATTACATCAACTCCAGCCGTTCTTGTGGTAATTTGTTTGATTCCCATGTCAGTTAATTTGTGATAAATGGTATCGTTGTCACTAATCGGTCCACGTTGTTGAATCACAATTCCGTCATATCCCTTGGCTAAGTCAACGGTCTCATCATGAAATTCGCGATTGGTAGTATCGACTGTTACATGATGATCTTTGCTCCATTTTTGGATGGCTGGTTGTTCATCATCACGTACACTGTACATTAAAATTTTTGGCATTATCTTTTCCCCTCATTTGCGACGTATTCTTTAATATTGTGAATGGCTTTTTGTAAGTTTTCCATGGAAGTTGCATAACTAATTCGAACGTAGCCTTCACCACCAGGACCAAATGCACTTCCTGGAACTACGGCAACTTTTCCTTTCCGAGCTAAGTCGTAAGCAAAGTCCATACTATTTTGGATTAAATTAGCGGGAATTTTAGCAAAGATGTAGAAAGCGCCATCTGGGTTAGCAATTTCAAAGCCAAGTGCTTTGAGTTCTTGGTAAACGTAATCACGCCGTTTTTGGTATTCGGCTTTCATAGCAACGGCATCATCTGAACCATTTTCTAATGCTTCGGCAGCGGCAAATTGAGCATTAGTCGTTGGCGAAGTAATTGTGAATTGATCAATTTTTTCTAACTGACTCGTGATGTCTTTTGGAGCCGCCATAATTCCAATTCTCCATCCCGTCATCGCATGTGATTTTGAGACTCCATTTAGTAAAATTGTTTGATCTGGTAGTAAATTAGCAATCGAAACGTGTTTAGCATCGTAAGTTAATTCACTGTAAATTTCATCCGAAATCACGAAAATATCGTGTTGTTTTAAAATAGTAGCTAATTCTTTAAGAGATACTTCATTGTAAGTCTTTCCCGTTGGATTAGAAGGGAAGTTTAAAACAATTGCCTTAGTTTTAGGATGGTATTTTAAAGTTTGTTCTAACTGTGCAGGTGAAAGTACGAACCCCGATTTGGAAGTGTCCATGAAGACTGGTTTAGCACCCCGCAATAAAGTAATGGGAATGTAGAGTGGAAAAATGGGAGTTGGAATTAAAACTTCATCGCCGGGATTTAAAATCGAAGTTAAAGCCGTGTAAATTCCGCCAGTAGCTCCAGCTGTGATAATAATTTCAGTTTCCGGATCATAGTTTAAATCGTATTTGCTGTTAAGAAAATGAGCGGCTGCTTCCCGGAGTTTTTTGGTTCCTTTAGTGGGAGCATAGTGACTTTGATCATTGTGAATTAATTATAAAAGATAAGAAATTTTTGTAATATAGTTGTACATTCAACTATATTATTTTAAACTATGACTAAAAAGCGAGGTAAAATAATGGAAATTAAACAAATTGGATTAAAAAATCTAGCGGAATTACAAAAAATTAGTCGCATTACTTTTGCTGATACATTTGGAGCAGAAAATTCAGATGAAGATATGAAAAAGCATTTAGATACAGCTTATAGTTCAAGTCAATTAACGACCGAAATTGATAATCCTAATTCTTTTTTCTATTTTGGTTATGTTAATGGTAAGTTAGCAGGTTATCTAAAACTTAATGTTGACGATGCCCAAAGTGATGATGAAGGTCAAAATTGTTTGGAAGTAGAAAGAATTTATATTTTACCGGATTTTAAACGACAGGGACTAGGTAGTAAGTTAATTGAAGTAGCAGAACAAATTGCTAAAGCGAAACACAAGTCTGAGATTTGGTTAGGCGTTTGGGGGGGAAATCCTGCTGCAATTGCTTTTTATCAGGCAAAAGGATTTTGTCGAACTGGACAACATGTTTTTACACTGGGCAACGATCGTCAAACAGATTATATTATGAAGAAAAGAGTTTAATATGGAAGAAACTGAAATTTTAAAAACTATTGGAGGCATTAATCACGCCTTGGATTTCATTGCAAATGTTGAATTTCGAAAACTGGATTTGACGAAGGGAAAATACCAGTATTTGAATCGAATTGCTGAATATCCTGGCATTACCCAAACGGAATTGAGTGAATTACTTCGTTCTGAAAAATCAACGATTTCGCGAGCTGTTTCTAAGTTGATTAAAGATCGATTAGTTATTGCTGAATACTCCGAAAATAACAGTAAAAGTCGACATTTGAAGTTAACTGAAAAAGGGCAAAGCTATGCAGAAATAATTGAGCGAGAAAACCAATATTCGACGGAAATGGCCTTACATGGGCTGAGCAATGAAGAAATTAAACAGCTAAATGATTTATTAAATAAAGTTGATGAAAACATTAAATTATCCTGGATGAAAGTTCGAGATGGATTTAAACGTGAATACTAAGAGATAAGTTGTATAATTGCGCTAAAGAAGGCCAGGGGGCAACTTATGACAGTTAATTTACAAAAAGTTGCGTTGGTAGCCACATTTTCTACTGAAGCAGATCTTTATATTTTTGATGAACCAACTTCAGGACTAGATCCTTTAAATGAAGATATTTTTCAACAAAAATTACTAGATTTAAAAAATGAAAACAAAAGTATCTTGCTTTCTAGTCATATTTTGTCAGAAGTTGAACGGGCCGCTGATCGAATCGCGGTCATTAATGCTGGGCAGATTATTCAAAGTGGTACTCTAGCGGAACTACAAAATGTTGCTAGTTCTGAAGTAGAGGTTACTACTAAAGTGCCATGCCAGCAGATCAGTTAGCTAAATTTGCGGGTGTGACTAAATTTACTGAATTAAATTCAAGTAATAGTTATGGCTTTTCCATTAAAGTGGCTGATTTAGAGCCTGTCATGACTTATTTAACAAAAATTGGGATTAAGAATCTTAGTATTCAACGCCCATCTTTAGATGAACTTTTCTTGAAGTATTACAACGTACGGGAGGAAAAATAAGTGAACCATTTTAGTAAAACTTTTTTTCTAACTCGTTTCTATTTACGTAAAGACTGGGTTACTTTAGTTAGTTGGCTAGCTCTAATGCTACTTATGACAGTTGGTGTAGCAGCAATTTATCCAAGTGTCTATCCTAATTTGAATAATTGAATCGCAATTATAAATACCTTGAAACTTCCTTCGATGAGAGCCATTCTAGGACCCTTGCAAAATTCAACAACCTCAATTAGTAATATCTTTGTAAGTGAATTGAGTCTTTGGATGATGTTGTTAGCGGGAATTTTTGCAATCATACTAGCAAATGGAAATACGCGAAAACAAGAAGATAACGGGTTATTAGAAATTATGCAAGCACGGTGTGTAGGACGATTTGCCCCATTGTTGGCAACTTTTAATGAACTGATTCTAATTAATGGACTAACAACCATATTGATTGGGAGTGGCTTAAACATTCTTAATTTAACTGGGTCAAATGGAGCGGGTAACTGGTTATTTGCTAGTTTAATTGGAGTCGCAGGTTTATTCTTTGGATCATTGACCATTTTATTAGCCCAAGTTTCTAATAACAGCTCCCCAAATCTTACGTTTACTTTTGGCTTTTTCACTTTGTTCTATCTCTTATTCGTTGGAAAGATGGTTCATCCTAAGTGGCCAGTAGCATGGCTAACTCCATTTTCAGTGGTTCGTAAGCTATCAATTTATCAGCATAATAATTTTGGACCAATTCTATTATTATTTGTGCTAGGATTAGCCCTTTTTGGAATTGGATTTTATCTTGCTAGTATTCGTGATGAAGGTTCAGGGTTATTGCCTAGTATTGCAGGAAGAAAAACATTGCCATTTTTACGCAACTATCCAATGCTTGTGCTGGTAAATCAGTTTGAGAGTAGTGCAGTTTGGATTGTGCTGTTATTTATTTTTGGGGCAATGTACGGCTCGGTTTTGGGTAGCATTCAAAGCATCGTCAAAGGCAATCCATTAATTACCAAGATTTTGCAAACGCAGGCTAATCAAGCTATTACTAGTTTTTTATTTGTAATTTCCTTGGTGTTTGCGGTAATTGCTACCGTTCTAGGAATTTTAACGATTTATAAGTTACGGACTGATGAAAAACGGGGCTTGATTGAGTTGATTTATGCCCGTCCCGTAACTAGAACGACAGTTTATCTAGCGAACGTCTTAATTGGGATGGCTATTTCAGTAGTTGCGTTTGTAGGGTTTGAAATGGGAATCTTTTTAACCCAGCAAGCTACGCTAAAATCACCACTTAAGTTATCTCATTTTATTAGCTTAATTTGGGCAAACGGATTACCAATGCTGGTTTTATTAACTTTAGCCACAGCCATCATTGTCTGGCTTCCTAAATTTGGAAAAGCGATTTGGGGCGTTCTTTATGTAGTGATTTTGTTGAATTATTTTGGCAGTCTATTTAAAATAAAGCACTGGATTATCGAAAGTACTATGTTTGGCCTGATTAAACGGAATTTTAGCCATCCATTGGCAACAGAACAGATTTGTCTAATGGTAGGAGTTGAGTTAATTTTATTGATAGCTTCTTGGGAACATTATCGTAAAATTGATTTGTAACAAAAAAGTCGAATTCATTCGTTGTTAAAAACGAGTGAGTTCGACTTTTTATTTTGTTAGCTATGCTTTGACTAAATTAATTAAAATATCAGTGACCTTTTCCATGGCTTCTAAACTAGCAAATTCATATTGACCATGGGCGTTTTCACTACCGTTAGTCAAATTAGGAGTTGGTAATCCTTTAAAAGTGATTTTAGAACCATCCGTTCCACCACGAAACGGAATGATAGTAGGGGAAATGCCGGCTTCTTGAATTGCAACTTTAGCATGATTAACAATTTCGGGAGAAATTAATTCTGCCATATTAAAGTATTGATCTTTAAACGTAACGGCAACACGATTAGCATGATACTTTTGATTAATCTGTTTAGCAATTTCAATAAAAACATCTTTTTTATGTTTAAATTCAGATTTGTCAAAGTCCCGAATGATGTAGTCGATTGCTGCATAATCAGGGGTGGCTTGCCAGTTAGTAGCAAAGTAAAAACCTTCGCGACCTTCTGTAAATTCTGGTCGTTCTCTAGCTGGAATTTGATTCTCGAATTCGTTAGCGAGAGTGATAGCACTCACCATTAAACCTTTTGCGGTAGACGGATGAACACTCGTCCCTTGAATTCGAACCTTTGCTTCTGCTGCGTTAAAAGTTTCTGCATTAATTTCACCAACGGCACCAGTATCGAGAGTGTAGGCCAAATCTGCTCCAAAGTCTTCAACATTAAAGGCGTCTGCACCTTTACCAATTTCTTCATCAGGTCCAAAAGCAATTTTAATTTCGCTGTGTTTTAACTCTGAATGAAGATTTAGATAATCAATTAAAGCCATGATTTCAGCGATTCCAGACTTATCATCAGCACCTAACAAGGTTGTACCGTCAGTTGTGATGAGTGTGTCACCAATGTAGTTCTTTAGATGAGGAAAATCATTGGGACTTAAAATTATTGTTTTGTTTAATTTGAGATTGTGACCATCATAGTTGCGATGAACTTGAGGTTGAACATTACTGTCATTGAAATCAGCAGTGTCAACATGTGCAATTAAACCAATTACGGGGAGTTGCGCTTTAACATTTGCTGGAATGGTTCCAAAAACAAAACTACCATCACTAAAGTGAACATTTTCTAGATTTTTACGTTTTAATTGATTGGCTAATTTTTCTAATAAAACAGTTTGTCCCGAAGTAGTGGGAGTTTCTGTTTTTGAAGCATCAGAGCGAGTGTTAATTTTGACGTAGGATAAAAAATCGTTTAGTAAATTTGGATGTTTTGCCATTGGATTAACTCCTATTTAAGTTTAATGTCCCAAGTAGTTATTTGAGTCTTACCGTATAGTTTCTTGTTTAAATCTTTGGTAGTTTGAGTTTGGTAAGCTTTAACATATTCTTTGTAAAGTTTATTGTTTTTATCAGCTTTGTTAGCAGCAATTACGTTAATCCATTTTGCAGAAACCTTGTTAACTGGTTCAACATAAATGGCTTTGTTAGGATCAAGTCCAGCGTTAGCAGCAAAATTACCATTAACGTATGAAGCAGCAACATCGGGAAGACTTCTAGCAGTTTGACTTGCATCAACTTCTTTGATGTTTAGACTTTTTGGATTACTGGTAATATCTTTAACAGTTGCAAGTGATTTGTTAGGAGCTAATTTGATTAGTCCAGCACTTTGAAGAATGTAGAGACCACGTGATTCGTTGGTTGGGTCATTAGGGATGGTAATGGTTGAACCAGGTTTGATGTCTTTGACATTTTTAACTTGTTGAGAATAAATCCGACCTTGTCCAATGATAGTTTTACCAATTGGCACAATATCAGTATGATGAGCTTTATTCCAAGCATCCAGGAAGGCTACGTGTTGGAAAGAGTTTAAGTCAACTTCGTGTTCGGTTAACGCTTTGTTAGGTTGAGAATAATCAGTGAACTTTTTGTAAACTACATGAATTCCATATTTATCTTTAGCAGTTTTGGCAACTGATTCATAGAGTTCATCATCTTTCTTTGATCCATTTATGATTCCAACGGTCACTGTTTTGTTTCCTGCTTCTTTTTGAGAATTATGGAAGAAACTAAAATAAGCAGCTAACCCAATTAAAATAACTACGACTGCTGTAATACTATATTTGATACTTTTTTTCATGATAATACTCTCCTTTAAATAATAAAATAATTTAAAAAAATAAATAAATAAAAAACAGCCGCCCTAATTAAAGGACGACTGTTTGTCGTGATACCACCTTAGTTCGCTAGACCCGCTAAGACCCAACCTCAGTAGATTGCACCAAATAAATTGGAATAATCTTGTACTGATATCGGGCACAAAACCGTTATTAGCTTGTCGAAACTCACTAATAATCCGAAACCTAGTCCATCTTCTAAAGCTAAATTTGATTCCTTTGCACCAAACAGGAACTCTCTAAACAAATTTCCACTTTGTACTCAACTGGTAAAACGGTTAATATTCATTTGTTTTTTATGATGTTATTAATATAAAACTTAGATAATTAACTGTCAAGCGTTTTTTAAAATTTTTGTTAATTAATTTATTTTATATTAAGTTTTGTATATAGTTATTGTTCGGATTTGAATCTCTTTTCAGGTGGGAGCCAAAAGGTTTTGAGGTCTTTTTTCTGTTCAATTTTGAAATCGATGATTTTCTTGAATAGATTAGATGGGATACGTATATCATAGGGAATCTGGATGGTTTTATGACCATACTTAAGACCTATGGCTTCTATTTCTGGAATGAAGTGTTTCACAATTTCTTGACTCTCTAATCCAATACTATAGTGATTTTTCGCCGCATTAAAACCAGTAATGTAAGAATTATGGTCTAAAAACATGGGTTGGTTGTATTTCATTATAAACTTGGATTGAAGTCAATATTTGAGACAGATTTTAAGAGACATTCAGAACCGCGTTTACCTTCCACAGCTCAAATAAATCATTAATCGCGATTAATAACTTATTTGAGCTGTGGAAAGCATTAAATCAGGCGGCCATTTGGCTCGTAAGTGTTGCAATTTCAACTTGTAAGGGGGTCCTGGTAGCCCAGTGAACTATGAATTCTCTTCCTATTGTAGAAAGCATGCACATATTCAAAAAGGACGGCAGCGGCAGTTTCATAATTCTCAAAGACCGGCACTGGATAAACACATTCCTTTTTGAGGGAAGCGTGAAAGGATTCCATTGGCGCATTATCATACGGACAACCCTTACGGCTGTATGAGTGCAGGTCCATGATGGTTGATAAGTAACACCAGCCATTACGCTTCGTTTGAATATAGGTCATATCAGCGGTCCATTTTTGATTTAAACCAGTGGTCGAGAAATCATGCTTAAGCAAGTTGGGACGCTGTTCAACCTTGGTTTTGGAAGCCGAAGCCGCTTTCCACTTATTGACGGTAACGGAGTGGATATCCAGTTTCTTCATGAGCCGGGAAATTCGTCGTGGACTGCACCGAAGCTGCAGTGGTTGAAGTTCCAGATTCAATTCATGGTGGATCTTCATAACACCGTATCGTTGCTTAAATTCCGCAAAGATCCGCAGAATCCGTTGTTTCAAGTCCGCATCTTCGGCCCGGCGTTTTGAAGGTTTGGGGGATCGATAACGATAATACTGAGCTCTGGAAACACCGAGGATTCGGCACATCTTGGTTACCTGGTGGTGATGGCTTTCTTGGTGAATGTAATCAAAGATATTGGTTACTTCTGCGCAAGGAAGCCCAGGGCTTTTTTTAGGATTTCGTTCTCCTCAGACAGCGAAGCCAGTCGCTTTTCCATTGCTTTGATTTCGTCTGGCGATTTACCGGATTGAGTTTTGGCCTGGCCCTGGATCCACTTATGAACTGTTGAATAGCCAATGCCATATTCTCTGGCCAGTTGGGCAGCTGATTTGCCTTGCTTATATAGGTTGATAATGTTTTGTTTGAATTCTTTGTCGTAACGAGTTGGCATGTAAAGATTCCTTCCTTTTGAGAGACGATTTATTCATTATACCCTCTCTTAAAAGTTGTCTCAGGAATCAGCTTACATCCAATACGAAAGAAGGGCAAGAAATGGTACAAGTTGAGGATTCAAAGTGGTCATACTTACTATCAAGACTACATGAGCAGAGCCATAAGCAGCGTGAAAGTTTCGTTATCAATTTTATCCTTATGAATTTACTATCAGACGGTTATACAGATGTTAACCCTGTCTTGCAACAACCAGTTGAGCAAGACCCAGTAAGTGGGAAGCGAGAAGCTATCGATCTTTATTTTCCACATGGACAGCTTTCAGCTTAACTTCTAAACTAAACTTAGTCATAGTAAAACCCCCATAGTTGGAATTCTTTGTCCAACTATGAGGGTTTTACTTCACTCACACCTTTCGATACTAATTAAAAGATGTACCCTACCTTAAAGGTTAGCTTTATTCGCATAATAATCGGTCGAAGCTATTGCATCGGGTAAAGTAGTATTAAATGTCTTATTACTACCATTATTTAAATAAGCATAGTAGCCATTTGGCATTTTAATTGCAAGACCAACACCGATATTTTGTAATGAAGTTCCATTTTCGTACTTAGCAGACCATTCAGTGATTCGAGTATTTGGATCTGGGGCAACACCACTTGATGCAGCTTTAGTAGTAAATAAATCAGGGTATTTTTGATTTAATTCACCCAAATACTTACCACCGTAATCTTGCTGACCCTGACCGCCACCACGAGTATAGCCAAAATAGATTTGATTAGCGAATGTCTGACCATCCACATTGAACTGCTTGCCATATTCATCAGCCCTGGTAACCGTGACTGCTTCCTGACTTGGAAAGCCGAACATCTGGTTCATTACCAGATCTTCTTGAACTTTCAAACCTTCTTGGTGAAGAGCGGCAATCGCATTCGCAAGTTCCTCGCCACTGCCATATTTGGTTGGATTATCAGTAGTTCCTAAGTTATAATGATCGGTCGTTGAATAGCCATCTTGATATTTGCTTGAACTAAACGGCATATAAGCTGGTGCCATCCAAAAATCAGTAATTCCAAGTTGATTGAACAGAGATGCGTTCGCCTTGATTACATTGTAAGCATGGTTGTTGATTGTCGTTGGTTCTGGCTGGGCTAGTGAGAAGTCTTGATAAATCATGTGTGCATCAAGGGCTGCATTAGAAGCAAAGGTCTTCCCTAAGACATTATGAACCTCTTGAGCATTGGTTTGGGCATTTTGAGTTCCGCTAATTACAGGCACCCAGACACTCAAGTATCCGTTTACGTATGGATTACTGTATCCTTTTACAGTGACTCGCAAAATACCTTTGCTATCTGTCGTTAAGAATGCAGAACCCATACCGTCATAAGTTAAACCATTATCTGTACTATTAATCAGGCTTCTATACTGTTCATTGGCATGAGCAACCCCCATGTTAATTTGAACGACCTGTTCACTCATTGCTGGGTTATTACCAACGATAACTGCCATTCCTGTTGTGCGACTCAATGAATCTGTACCTTTGTCTGACACATCACTAACACCTTTACCATAACGAACACTTGCAATCAAGTTGTTATTAAGCTTAGTCATCGTCTGACCACCATTAACGAATGTCCGTCGTGCTTTCATTAAAGTCGTAATTGCATCGTAGTACATCGACTTTGTCTTCATGTATTGGTCAGTTTCATTATACAGGTCACCGTAGTATACCTGCGGAACAGTGTCCTTATTGCTTAAAAGGAGAGCATATTGTGCTGGCATGTTATATTGAGCGTACTGTTTGTCAGTCTTGACTTGATCAGCATAAAACATATCCCACGCCTTTTGAGCCGTGATATTCTTATCATAAACAATTCGATTAACAAGGTTATTGCGCTGATCATGGTTAGTTACAAACGACCAATTAGGCATTGCCGTATTCTCCGTTACATCGTTAGCCCGATTAACAATACTATTTGTCATTAAATTACTGATGCTGTCACGCTTGTCGGCATTCCGACCAAGGGAACTCTCTAATTGGGACCAGTAACCCGAGTCCAGATATAATGCTGGATTGTTCTTGCCATTAAGCATTCGTACATCACCATAATTATAGCCTTCATTATATACCAGGTGGCTGTTGGCATTTACCTGGTTACCCTTCGTATGGTACAGATCATTCATCAACTGCCCCAGCTGGTCAAGAACATCTGCGTCGATATGGTCAGCAGCATCAACACGAAAACCATCAAAGTTCCCATTAGCATTATATTGCATTAGTTTACCATAATTAAGCAAGAAGTATTCCCAGTTAAGATTCTCTGCTTGAACAACTGGATTGGAATTATCAATATCATTACCAAGCAACATTTCTGGACTGTGGTCGCTACTATCATTATTAGTTTGGTTATTAAGGGTTCGATCCATCAAACGATAATTGCTATCAGCATAGCTCGTATTACCCTTAGCTTGATTACTAGAGTTATTATTAACAAAGACAAGCTGATCGTTCTGACTGTAAGATGGGAGTTCAGACTTCGCAGACAATTCTGGTATTGTGGTCATGAACTTATTGATGTCATTTGCCAGTGGACTTGTAGATTTATTGATAGCAATACTCTTTTCGATAACGAAACGCAGATTACGTGCATATTTGTTTAATGTTGCACTATCAGTATCTTGAGAAAGATTAGCCACATTATCCTTGGTTAATCCATAATCAGTGCTTGTATATCCGTTGCTAACAAAGTATTTGATATATTTTGCCTCAACATCCTTACTTGGATATACATACATTAAGAGTGGTCGCCAATCACTAGCCGTTGTTTTATGCCAGGTCTTACCATCTTGGCTAGTACCATAAGGACGATACCAATCGGCATAGCTCAAGTAGCCATCAATATTATTAATTGACGATGAGTCAAAACTATCAGCTAAGTTCTCCCAATCGCCAGAGTCAAGTGTCTTTAAGAGCTTGTTGCTAGTAGCGTCATAAATATTAAACTTGCCATTTTCAATTTTGCCATAAGTTTTGCCCAATAATTGACCATCAGAAGCAAAGTTGTAGTTCTTTCCATCAATGACGTGCAAACCAATTAGAGCTGCCCCATCGTCACCAAAGTAATAAGTACCACCGTTGATCTTCTTAAATTGATTGCGGATGATCGATCCATTTTCATCAAAGTAGTAGAATTTATTATTTATTTTTTCTGACTGTGAAACTGCCTGGCGTCCATCTGAACCATAGTATTTATCATTAATCCAGCGATTGGTTACCTTCAGATAGGTTGTCGGATCAAAATAATAATTGCTGCCATACCATGTCACTGGACCAGTAACAATTCGACCATCGTTACCAAACATGTACCAATCTCCCCATTGAGATTGAACATAGTCATTGTCGACACGCAGGTGGGTAACAGGATCAAAATAGTAATAAGTGCCTGACCATGGTGCAACCTTGCTGGCAGCAGTGCCGTCAGCTGTAAATAAGTACCAATTACCATCATTAGCTTTAATATAATTATTGGTTACTGCAAGATAGGTAACAGGATCGAAATAGTACCACTGGTTCTTCTTGTCCCACTTGTACAGGTCACTTACAATTCGACCATCCTTACCAAACATGTACTTCAAGCCCCATTGGGACGTTACATAGTCATCATCAACCCGTAGGTAGGTTGTTGGATCGAAGTAATAATATGTCCCTGACCACCTTTGAACCCCACTCTGCACACGACCATCGTTACCAAAGAGGTACCAGCTGCCCCATTGAGATTGACGGTAGTCGTTATCTACTCGAAGATATGTCGACGGATCAAAATAATAGTAAGTGCCAGCCCATGGTGTTACTTTGGTAGCAATTCGACCATCGTTACCAAACATATACCAGCTACCCCATTGGGATTGACGGTAGTCGTTATCTACTCGAAGATATGTTGACGGATCAAAATAATAGTAAGTACCAGCCCATGGTGTTACTTTGGTAGCAATTCTTCCATCGTTACCAAACATATACCAGCTACCCCATTGGGATTGACGGTAGTCGTTATCTACTCGAAGATATGTTGACGGATCAAAATAATAGTAAGTGCCAGCCCATGGTGTTACTTTGGTAGCAATTCGACCATCGTTACCAAACATATACCACAATCCCCATTGAGATTGAACATAGTTGTTCTTAACAATATTATGATTTTCATCAAAATCATAATAAGTTCCATCAATATTATGTACACCAGTTAATAATTGACCACCCTGTGTGTATTGGGTATGATCAGTATTCCAACCATCTGTTTGATTGTCAGCAGCTAATAAAGCAACTTTTTGATTATTAGCATTAGTATTAGAAGTTGTATCACTATTTACTGAAGTGCTGTTTGCTTGACCAGCAGCATTCTTATTGTCTGTAGCAGAATTGTCTTGCTTGTTACTATCAGTTTGAGCAGGAGTAGCATCCTTGTTTTCTGCAGCAGAGTTATCTTGCTTGTTACTATCGGTTTGAGCAGGAACAGTAGCATTCTTGCTGTCTGCAGCAGAGTTATCTTGCTTGTTACTATCGGTTTGAGCAGGAACAGTAGCATTCTTGCTGTCTGTAGCAGAATTATCTTGCTTGTTACTATCAGTTTGAACAGGAACAGTAGCATTCTTGCTGTCTGTAGCAGAATTATCTTGCTTGTTACTATCAGTTTGAACAGGAACAGTAGCATTCTTGCTGTCTGTAGCAGAATTATCTTGCTTGCTACTATCGGTTTGAGCAGGAGTAGTAACATCATTATTTTGAACAGTAACTACATTATTGTCTTGACTTTGAGTTGACTCTACTTTTACATCTTGATTAGTTGCAACTGTAGATTGAGCAGATTGTGTGTTCAAATTATTACTATCAGCGTGAACTGCGACACTACCAAGTCCAGCTAATGCTAAAAATGTAGTTCCGGCAATTAACCACATTTTACCAGCTTTATATAATTTGAATCTTTTTTTCTCGACTTCATTAAATTTCATAATTATCTCCATAATTTGTATGTTTGTTCAATTGTAACATTAAACTTAGATTAAATTAATTAATATCATCACATCTAAACAAAATAAAAAGAGATTAATTCATTTAAGAATTAAATCTCCTTTTCACTATCATTAAATATTAAGGATTTAGGTAACGACCATATACAGCTGGATAATATGATGATAGTTGGCTAACTCGATGAACACCTATACCAACACCGGCAACTTGAGCATCAATCATTAATCCATTTCCAATATATAAACCAGCATGAATGACACTACCACCTTCACAGAAGTATACTAAATCACCCTTTTGTGCTTGTCCAGCTGAGATATGTCTTGAATTAGCATATTGATCAGAAGCAGTTTTTGCAATTGAAATACCAATTTGACTCATAATGCATTGAGTCAACCCAGAACAGTCAAATCCTGTGCTAGGATTATTTCCGCCCCAAACGTATCCCCAACCTAAGAATTGATCAGCAATATTTTCAAGTTGTTGTGCTTTTTGGGCATCAGAAACAGTGGATTGAAGTTTTTGTGAGCTTGTCGTGAGACTACAGTGAGTTTGTTACCACATTTATCACAAAATGAAGCATCATCAGCGACCTTATTTCCACAATGAGGACAGAATTTCATAGAAATTCCTCTTTTCTGAATATTAATAATGCAATTATACACTATTAAAATAGGGGAATACTGACTGTTAATCATTTATTTTCTTTGCTATACTATACTTTAAAAGACGACTATTAATATTAAATAAAAAAACAATGTTAATATTTTGGGGGAAAACAGATTGAATGAAAGCAAGTATGGTTTTAAATTAATTCCGAATAACGAACGGAATATGAATTATTGGGATATGTTTGCGACCTGGTATGGTGCAAATGCTAATAATGGAACATGGTTTATTGGTGGAGTGATTGCAGCCTGTGGATTATATGGTGGGATTACAGTAATGTTAGTCGGGGGAATTATAGCTTACTGTTTCCTAAGCTTAATGGGGTATGTCGGTTATAAAACTGGTGCAACCACCACTGTTCTTGCTAGAGGATCATTTGGAATTCGTGGAAGTTTGATTCCTACTGTTATTAATTTAACTTTGTTCTTGGGTTGGACGGCGGTCAATACTTTTATTGCTGCAACATCGCTTGCCTTTATTTTTCACAGCTTCTTCAAATGGCCACTTTTCGGTCAACCCGGTGGGAACTTAGGCTTAATCGTGGGAATTTTAGTGATGAGTGTCTTACACATTTTAAGTATCATTGCTGGACAACGTTCTGTTCAATTAGTAGAACGAATTGGAGTTATTTTAGTAATTATCTTTGTGATTTTGGAAGCTTTTGTGGTTTTCAAAAACGTTTCATTTACTCAGATTGCTCATTATGTGGTTCCTAAAGCACAACAAATGCCATTGGGACTTGCGATTGATACAATTGCTGCTTCCAGTTTAGGTTGGGTAATGGGCGGAGCTGATTTCACCCGTTTTACTGGTAAAAAGGGAACTTCAATTACCGCACCATTTTGGGGAGCTTTGTTAGGATTGCTGAGTTTTGGAATGATTGGGATTTGTACCACAATTAGTGTGGCTTTAACTTCTGGAGCTTACAATCCTAATAATTCTGATCCAAGTATTATTGCTAACAAATTAGGGCTTGGTTTAATTGCGATGATTGTGATTGTTTTGACCAGTATGACTGCCAATGCCGTTAACATTCAGGCTGGAGCATCTGCTCTAAATAACATGACACCTAAATTAAGTCTTAACAAATCTTTGGTCGTAATTACAATTGCTTCGATGATTTTAACTTTTGTGCCAATTTTGAGTGGGAGTTTCTTGAATTCTTTCATTTCATTCCTTGATTATACCGGAATGTTACTTGGACCAATTATTGCAATTATGGTAGTTGATTACTTTATTTTAAATAAAGATAGTTACAATCAAACTGCTTTATCAGATATCAACGGAAAACTCTGGTATCACGATGGGTTTAACTTGATTGCGATTGTTTCTTTAGTAGTAGGGGTCTTGATTTACTTAGCGCTTAAACAAGTTGGCTTTATTAAAGACTTCACTGGAGCAACTTTCATTACGATGGGAATTGTTGCTGTTCTTTATTTGGGAGCTAGCAAAATTTTTCATAAATAAAATTAAAACTATGCTATACTAAGCACATAAAAATAAAAAGTTGGGGTGCCACGAGCTGAGATTAAACCCATTGAACCTGATATAGTTTGTACTATCGAAGGAAACTTTATAACTTTAGATGATTAAAGATTGTATTCGCGATGCAATCTTCAAAAATTAATTTTTCTAAAGCTCTCTGCTTGTGGCCGAGAGCTTTTTATTTTGGAAAAATTAATTTTTGGAGGAATATCATGAACAAATGGCATTTGAAAGACATTATTTTAGTAACTTTAATTGGGATTGTATGTGGATTGATTTTCTGGATCATGGATCCAATTTACACAGCAGTTACCGCAGTTTTAACCCCAATGGGATTAGCACCCTTTAGTGGAGCAATTTTAATTGGATTTTGGACAATTGGTGGTCCATTAGCATTAATGGTAATTAAGAAACCAGGTTCAGGATTACTTGCTGAATTTTTAGGGGCAGCAGTTGAAATGTTGCTAGGCGGAATTTGGGGAGCTGCAACTTTAATTTCTGGTTTAGTTCAAGGGATTGGATCAGAATTAGGTTTTGCTTTCACTGGTTACAAAAAATATGGAAAATTGGGAATGTTTTTATCAACTTTAACCACCACCATCGTGACGTTTGGTTACCAACTAATTAAACATGATTATGCTGGCTTTAGCTTTGGTTTGATTGCTGCATTATTTATTGTAAGTTACATTTCCGTTTTTCTTTTTAGTGGAGTGCTCTCAATGGCAATCGCTAAGATGTTAAACCGGACTCATTTATTAGAAAAATAATTAAATTCAACAAAAGAAAATTCTCCCACAATTATGTGGGAGAATTTTTTGATTTTTAAAATTAAAATATAATTTGCTGTAATTGTTGTTTTATCAAGGCTTTTATCACGTGTAACCTATTTATAGACACGTAATTGGACAGTGCTACGATAATTAGCTAGGTATTTTAATCAGTTTAACGTAAGCTAACTTCAACGAATCAATTCGTATGGAGGAGATTTTTATTTTTACTTTATTAGTTATTTTATTAGCCCTAGCATTTGATATTTTAGTTTATCTGACTGCTGGAAGTTTTTTAGCAGTCGAATCTTTTGGAATTTTTGCCATAATCATTTATTTAATTCCGGCCTTGCTAAATGGAGTAATTATTGCAACCGGAGTAATGGAAAATATTAAATTCCGTTTTTTAAAATATATATTGCCAACATTAACTTTATTTGCTTATTTTGTATTTGGAAAGATGGTAACTTACAGTTCAGAATGGGAAAAATTTGTTGCAAATAATTCCTATTCTAGTGAATCATTTTCAATCCAAATTTCAAAAGACTTGCTTAGTATAGATCAAATTTTGTTTATTTTAATTCTTAATTTTTTAGTTGTAATTGCAGTTAAAAAAGTCATGACTTATTTTAAACGGAGCGGTAATCAATGGTAAATAATAGATATCGTATAAAATGGTTGCTTATTTTGCTTTTTACTCAAGTTGTTTTTGATATGATTACGATCTTTGTTTTCCGCATTGGAAAATTGATAGTTCCAATTTTATTGACTAACTTAATCTTTAGTTCAGAGCATTTACTTAATTTAAGCAGTCAATCATTAATAATTACTGGCGGGCAAATGATTCAAACCTTTGGAATGGGAATTCTATTCACTTGTTTATATATTCGCACGCAAAACCTGATTGTTCCTATGATAGCTCATTTTACCTTATACTCTGTGATGATATTTTTGCTCCCAATAACGCAAAGTGATTAGGTAAATCCGATGATTACTTTTGGACAAGACGTAGTCGTTATGACAATTTATATTTTATTTGGAATTAAAATTATTAAACCAGTATTTAAACAAAAATTCAGATAAAAAAACGATTTGCGCATTGGCAAATCGTTTTTATTTTATAAATATTGATTTAAAGGATATCCACTAGTTAGGTATAATCCTAATCCACCAACAAGTAAGATAAAGAAAATAACTAACCACGCAAGTCCTAGCGTAAGACGCTTACGATTTTTAGTAGCAAAAGCCATTTCAATGAGTCCAATTAAAACGATTCCTAAAATAACCTTAATAATGGTTAAAGCAGGGTGATTTGGAAAAGCGTGACTGGCTAATAATACACCAGTTACGATTGCGAATAGATAACCAACTCGTGTAATCATCATTGAGATTAAGCTTAATTTTCGTGATTGACTAAATAATGCAATGATAGTTGTTACTAAAATGACCATCCATGTAATTAAATGAATCCAAACTAAGTACATAATTAATATTCCTTTCAGTGCGTTTAACTCTATTAAAAAGCTAAACTACTAAATTAAAATCTAAAAATTAATCTTTATCTTGAATTTTTTTAACTTGTTGATATTGACTGTTCATCCAATCAAAGTAGTTAGTTCCAGCAGGGACTGTTTCAGTGACTTTAACAACTGGAACATTATTCTTTTTAGCCAGTTCAGCTAAACCGCTAACAGTTTTATTTTCCTCCTGTATGTTTTCTACAAAGAAGGCGACTTTATGGTGCTTGATATCATTACGAAGCTTAACAAGGTCTTTAGGCGATGGATCAACATCTTTTTCAATGGCATTAGCAAAACTAGAATCGATGACTTTGTAACCCATTGCTTCAAGTGAGTAGTTAAAGACTGGTTCGCTCACAGCAACGTTTTGGTGCTTACTCTTGGTAGCTAGTTCTTTAACCAGGGTTTGGTTCTTTTTCATTTTATTTTTGTAAGCTTCCGCATTTTTTTCAAATACTTTTTTATTCTTGGGTTGAAGCTTACTATAAGTTGCTGCTAATTTGTCAGCTAATTTACTCATAGTGTTAGGATCGTACCAAATATGTTCATTGTCACCGTTCTTTTTATTCATCAGCTTACCAACGTTAATGACAGTTAGATAGTTACCGTTATTACTATCTAACTTATCCATCCATTCATCGTAGCCAAGACCATTTTCAACTACCACTGTTGCTTTACTAGCTAAGACGGCATCAGAATTTTTGGGATTAAAATCATGCGGATTAGTTCCGGGTTTTACAATATATTTAACTTTTCCATGATTACCCAAAACGGCTTTAGCAGGTTCTGCATAAAAATTAGTGGTCGTTACTACGTCAATTTTATTAGATTTTTGACTGTCTTGATTTTTACAACCAGTTAAAAATAATGCTATTGTAATAAATGAAAATAGAATACTAGAAATTTTAACAATTCGCTTCACTTTGATTCTCCTAAGTAATTTTTTAAAATACATATTATAATTAAATAACACTGTTACCTTACTTAAGATAACATCGTTACCTTAATCTAGCAAGAAAAAATATCGAGGTCCAAAATGGGAACAAAACGTAATTATGAAATGACCAATGAGTTATTGTTAGCATCTGCAAAAGAGTCTTTTTTAACGCAAGGATTTAAGGACACCAAGTTGCGAGATGTTTGTCGTCGTGCTCATCTCACTACAGGAGCATTCTATAAACATTTCAAATCAAAGGATGATTTATTAGCTCAGTTAGTTGAACCGTTCTTACAAGATTTAAAAACAATCTATAGCAAACAAATTAACGATGCACTTAGTTCTATGACCCCTGAAAATATTAATCAAATTTGGCTAGAAAAAGTTTTAAATATGGATGATGTGATTCATGCGGTTTACCAAAATCGTGAAATTGCTGATTTACTACTTTTTAAGACTAATGGTTCTAAATACAATAATTTAGCAGAAATGATTACCCAATTTTTTGCCGATAAAGTGGCTCAGATAATTGCTGAAATGGAACAAAAAGAGATCTTACCAAATAATTTTGTACCTGATCAACGCCAAATTCATTTTTTTGTGTATTCTAATACGGCAACCTTTTATGATATTTTGAAACATTCCTTTACTGAAGCAGAAACCATTAAATTGGACCAAAATCTCTGTCAGTTTAGTTACTATGGGTGGATTAATGTTTTGAAATTGAATTAAAAATAAAAAGATCGGCAAAGTACGTTTGTACTTTGTTGATCTTTTTTGAATATAATTTTATGAATCCATTTGTGCCAATTCTCCAGATAATGCCGCTGCTAATGATAATGCAAGATCGGTTATTTTGGGGTTATTTGATAAATGAATGAGTTCTGGATGATTTAATTTAATTTCAAAATAGTTGGAAATGCCAATCGTACCAAAGGTTGCTGCAATTTGAAGTAACAGGGAGTTAGTTACATTTTCACTTTGATAAATGGTTGCCAAAGGTTCACTTAGCGTACTATTTTCCAAAGCAAAACAAACTAATAAATTTTCTTCAACTTGCGGTTGTTGGATGATTTTCTTTAACAATTCTTCGGTAGTTTCGATCTCTGGTACCTGACTATACAATCCTTGATAATTAATTGCTAGTTGGGCAATTTCAGTTAAAGAAATTTTCTGATTTTTTAATTGTTGCAAGATATATTGATAAGCAGATGGCATCTTTTTTCCTTAGTGAATAAAAATAATTAACTGAACGATGATTAGAGTTGCTAATAAAATGATCCAGTCTTTAGGATGAATTTTACTAATTTTGAAAAATGTTCGAGGTTGATTTTCCACGAATCCTTGCGATTCCATCGCTTGCGCTAGATCATTCGACCAGCCGATGGCGACAATCAAGGCTTTAAAGTACAAAGTTGGCATCCAAGGATGCAAAACTTTGCCACGCATATTTCCGTTAGCCCGAATGACTTTAATTTCATACTGTAAACGGGGAACTAAGTTGATGGCAGCTAACACACCATAGACAAATTTAGCAGGAACATGAGCATTTTGTTCCAGAGAATTAGCTAAATCAACCATGTAGGTGGTTAATGAGAAACTTAAGCCGAGCAAGACATAGGCATAAAGCCGGGTGAACAAAGCCGTTCCCATTATTAAGCCATCACCGTAATAGAATTGGGAAAAGAAAATTCCTAACGCAGGGAGAAGCGCAATTAGACAGAAAGTTGCCACGGTTTTAATATTCACCCGTTTCCAAATTAGGTAAGCCAAACAGGCTACGATAATCACCACGTTTAGCGTAATGTTAGTGATAAAAGAAATTTCAAAGGCAATCAAAAAGACGAGTAATAATTTAATGGCAGGATTCATTAGAGTACCTCCTTGTAAGTTAAGGATTGGTCAGCAAATTCAATGTGATAATCAAAGAACTGATTGAATTGAAAAATTTGGTGACTGATGACTACTAAAGAATGGTGTCGCTTGATAAATTCAGTTTGGAGTATATTTTCCACGATTTCAACTGATTTACGATCAAGTCCGGCAAATGGTTCATCCAATAACATAATTTGGGGATCACGAATTAACATTAATAAAATTTGCAGTTTCTTTTTTTGTCCACCACTCAGCGTGTAAACTACTTGTTCCATTTTATCGTCTAGTTGTAGGGTACTTAACGTAGCTTCAATTTTTTCCCCAGTCCAAAAGTCTGATAGGGCAGTCTCCTTTGCTAATTGTAGTTCTTCAGCAACGGTTACATTTAGGAATTGGTCATTGGCATTTTGAAAAATTAAAGCGATTTGTGAATAGAATAACTGATCTTTTATTTTTTTAATGTTTTTTTCGTTTAAAAAGACTTGGCCACTGTATTTTTTTAGTTTAGTTAGGGAACGAAAGAGGGTTGATTTACCAATTCCACTTGCTCCAGTTAACAAAGTACAACCTTGGTAAAATTTGAAATCAGGACAATGTAACAAGGTATGGTGTTGTGCTTTAAAACTAAAATCATTGACTTGGATGTCAGAATTTTCCGTTGGCATTTTAAAATGGACATCTGGTTGATAATCATTATTTAAAATTTGGTAAGTTTCCGGAGCTGAAAGTTCTTTAATTGAAGTTCCTTCCACACGGAATAAATGTTTAACTAATCCCGCATAACCGGTTAGATCATGGTCTGAGATGATAATCGTTTTGTGTTTTTCTTGTTGTAATTTAACTAATTTTGCCAGAATGGCTTGTTTAGCTGGTAAATCAATACTAGCAAAGGGTTCATCTAACAACAGAATGTCAGAATCTAAGGCGACCATGGTTGCCAAAATTACTTTTTGTTTTTCTCCCCCAGAAAGGGTTACGATTTTTCGCTGAACCAAAGGTTGAATCTCGCAAAAAGCTAACGCAGCTTGGACCCGGGCTTCAATCTCGGCGGGTGGAGTTTGAATGTTTTCTAACGCAAAAACCAGTTCTTCGCTGACTTTTTGCATGACAAATTGTTGGTTTGGATCTTGAAACATCATGCTAATTAGTTTGGCTCGTTCAAGTGGTGAAATCTTTTTAATGTTAGTACCATTAATTTTAATTTCTCCACCATACGTGACATCATCATCTAAACCCGCAATAATCGTCATCAATGTTGATTTACCACAACCAGACGGGCCGGTTAAAAGTGAAATTTCACCACCGGGAAAAGTAACATCGACATTTTCGAAAATTGGTTTCTCATTTTTTTGATACTTAAAATTGAAGTTTTGGACCTCGATGGTGTTCATCATAGCTTCCTCCAAAGAAAAAGCCATCTTCTATTAAGAAGACGGCTTTTGTTTTATTAAAATTAGACAACTGTTTGTCAGATTACCTCCGCTAGCATTACCTAGATCAGGTTCAATGGGTATAATCTCAGCCGTTAAGCACCCCAGCTATTTAATTGTGTCTTTATTATACCAAAGAAAGGTTCGAAATACTTTGTGACCTTGAAATTACCACCGATTTTTCCAATCAATCATCGCGGTAAACATCTTTCTAGCATCTTTACCTTTCGGCGTGAGCTGATATTCCACGCTTGGGGGAATAACGGGATAAACCGTGCGAGTAATGATGCCATTCTTTTCTAAGGTTTTCAATCTAGCTGATAAGGTTCGACTACTCATGGTCGCAAATTTTTCACCGCTGCCTTTCCCTGATACCATAAAAAAGTTTACTTTAGTAAACCCGATGTCATTATTTTCCCTACTTATTTAAGTAAAGTGACAAATTTAAGCTTATTTAACATAACTTTAATTTTTTTAGTGGGAGAAGAAAAATGGAAAGAAAAAGTAACGCTTGGTTGATTTTATTTACATTAGCACTGGGATTTATTATGGCAACTTTAGATGTTTCAATTTCTAACGTTGCCGTGACTACTATTCAAAGTGACTTACATTTGACAGCAGCTGCTGGTGCATGGATTTTAGATAGTTACATGTTGTCGTTTGCATCATTGTTATTTTTAGGTGGCTCTTTATCCAATCGGTATGGAATTAAAAAACCATTATTGTTTGGCTTATCGTTAGCTGCTGTAACTAGCGTTGGCTTAGCTTTATCAGTTTTTACTGGAAACTATGCGTTGCTAGCAGTTCTTTATGCCCTTGGAAATTTAGGAATTGGAATTTCCGTTCCTGCTATGACAACTTTAACTATGCAAAGTGCTGGGTCAGAATATTCTAACATCGCAAGTACTATGTTAAACATTGCGAGACAAACTGGATCTTTAGTAGGTTTGGTAACTAAGATTCGAGTAGAAGCTTAAATTTTGAAAAGGTAGTCCTTTATGACAGAAAAAAGTTGTTTGCTTGAGCCGGTTTTTGATTTATTTGGTAAAAAATGGACGACGTTAATTTTACGAGAAATTATGAACGGAAATAATCATTACGGAAAGTTGCTTAAAATTATTCCTAACATTAGTTCGAGAACGTTATCAAGTCGGTTACGGATGCTAGAGGAAAATGGAATCGTGATCAGAAATGTTTATGACACAATTCCACCGAGTGTCGAATATAATCTAACGAAAATTGGGCAAAAAACACGAAAAATTTTTGTTGCGATGAGCGAGTGGCAAGCGGAATGGAAGAAAGTTAACAATTAAATATAAATTTCTCCAAACAAAAACTCTCAAACTAATCAATTACGATTATTTTGAGAGTTTTTAATTTAAATATCTAAAGTTGAATTATCTTCTACTTTAGGATCCTTTGTTGCTTTATCAGTCTTATCGTCTTTAGAAGCTTTTTCAGATTTAGCAGGTTCTTCTTTTTCAATTCCGTAAGCTACTCGAACTTTGTGGATTAGTTCTTCAACTAATTCAGGCTTTCCGTTCAAGTTAGCAACAGTTTTGTTAAGTCCTTGTCCTAAACGTTCTTCACCATATGAGTACCATGAACCAGATTTGTCGATAATATCTTTATCAACTGCTAAGTTCACCATGTCAGCAACGGGTTCAATCCCTTTACCGAAACTCATGAAGGTATCAACTGTCTTGAATGGAGGAGCAACCTTGTTTTTGGCAACTTTAATCTTAGTTTCTTTCCCAACCACTTCTTGACCGTCTTTTTGTTGTTTGGTTCCACTAACTCGGAGACGAACACTGGAATAGAATTTCAATGCACGACCACCAGGGGTAGTTTCAGGATTACCAAACATCACACCAACTTTTTCCCGAAGTTGATTAATGAAAATTACAACGGTATTGGTTTTGTTGATGTTGGCAGTTAATTTACGAAGGGCTTGAGACATCAAACGGGCTTGTAAACCAACGTGGGAATCACCAATGTCACCTTCGATTTCTGCTTTAGGAACTAAAGCAGCAACAGAATCGACTACGACTAAATCAATTGCACCTGAACCAATTAAGGCATCAGCAATTCGAAGGCCTTCTTCACCAGTTCCTGGTTGTGAAAGAAGTAGATTATCAATATCAACCCCTAATGCCTTAGCATATTCGGGATCCATGGCATTTTCTGCATCAATATAGGCAGCAGTACCACCATTTTTTTGTGTTTCTGCAACAGTTTGTAAGGCAATGGTTGTCTTACCTGAAGATTCAGCACCGAAAATTTCGACTACACGACCACGAGGAAATCCACCAACACCAAGGGCAATATCTAATGATAAAATTCCAGTAGAGATTGCACTAACAGTATTTTCAGGGGTTTCACCCATTCGCATGATAGCTCCGGTACCAAATTCTTTTTTAATTTGTTTTAATGCTTTATCAAGCTCAGCTTGACGAGCATCTTGAGCGTTTTTCTTAGAACTTGAGGCCATAAAAACACCTTTCTATTTTTAAAATGTGAACGTTTGTTCGCTTATCGATATAATTTATTCTACTCTATTACTTACGCAATTTCCAGCAAAATAAATTCGATCTTCAATTAATTATAACTTATTTGTCTAATTATCAAACTTAGCAGAAATTAATTGCAAGTTCATTATATAATGAATAAATATAAAACGATTTATCAAAGAGGTGAACATTTGTGAACGGTAATTTATCATTACGTTCTGGAATTAAAGATACTATCCCAACTTTATCAGGATACATTGGTGTGGGACTAGCATTTGGAATTGTAGCTAAATCAGCTGGCTTAAATTTATTAATAATTGTTTTAATGTCTGCGATTACTTATTCAGGTGCAGCACAATTTGTGATTGTAAGTATGTTAGTTAGTGGGAGCACTTTTCTTTCAATTTTGGTGGCAGTTTTCTTATTATCAGCACGGATGCTATTAATGGGAATGACGGTTGCTCCGTATTTAAAGAAAGAATCAATGAAACGAAATATTATTCTAGGATCATTGTTAACCGATGAAACTTTTGCTTTAACAATGAATAAATTAAATTACACAAAGCGCATAGTTAATTTTGAATGGTTGAATACTGCGAATATATTGGCTTATCTGACTTGGATAATTGCTTCTGGAATAGGTGGAAGTCTTGGTAGTTTAATTCCCAATCCAAATAAATTTGGGCTAGATTTTGCTTTCATTGCGATGTTTATTGGTTTACTTTATCTTCAAATTTTGGCAGATAGAACAATGGCTTTCAAATTACAAGTAATCATGGTGTTGGTAACACTTGGATTAACCTACCTTGGGTTAATTTTTATTCCTAGTAGCTTATTACTACTGGTAGTAACTTTAGTTGGATGTTGGTTAGGAGTGAAAATCAAAAATGCTTTCTTTTAAATTTGTTTTGCTAGTAATTGTTGGATGTGGGCTCGTAACTTGGCTAACGAGAGTAATTCCATTTATCCTACTGAAAAAATTCGAGTTACCAATTTCATTTGTGGAATTTCTCAGTTTTGTTCCAGTGGTAATTATGTCTGCTCTTTGGTTTAATGGCTTATTTGTGCAACATCTCGGCCATTTACCTAGTTTAAATATTGAAAATTTATTAGCTTCGATACCGACTGTAATTTCTGCAATTATCAGTAAAAATTTACTAGTGATTGTGGCAGTTGGTATTTTATCTTTAGCAATTATTAGATTTTTAGCCTAAAAAGACCCCGGAAATTTTCCGAGGTCTTTTTATATTAAATTAGGATAATGAGGATTGTGACAAAACAAATTAATAAAACGGATAGTGCGCCAAATCTTTTGGACCGCCATGTTTTTTGACTTTTATATGACCAAATTAAACTGGCAATCGTTACTAAGATTGCGGCAAGAGCCATAATAATTAATTTAATTAGAACTGCTTGATCACTCATTGAAAGCTCCTATTATTAATGTAATTCGATTTGGTAAGCAAAACGATCATCACCTTCTGCTTTAGTACGAATAATACCTTTTTTAGTAAATCCGCTAGCCAAAATAATGTGTTGCATTGCCTTGTTCATTGGGTGAGTATCGATTCGAACATCTTTAAAACCAAGTAATGATGAAACAGTGAATAATCCACTGATTAACTTACCAGCAAGACCTTGTCCACGATATTCATGTGAAACTGAAACCCGGTGAATAGCTGAATAATGGGCAGTTGTACCGTGATCCCATTCTCCTTCTTCCATTTCGAGGTAATCAGGATCAATTCCAAGGTGAAGGGTAGCTGAACCGGCAACTTTACCGTCAACATCAATTACATAAGAAATATTGTTATCAATATCTTTTTTAATATCTTCTGAAGTTGGGTAAGCACCTTGCCATTGGTTGATTCCTTGTTCTTTTAAGAAACCACGACCAGCATCGATGATTTTTTTAATTTCTGGTAAATCTTTTTCAGTTGCTTTACGCACGTATACACAAGTCGTAATTTTATACTTCCTTACTTAATTATTTAACGATAACCAATTATAAAGAATAAAGTTTAGTTTTACAACTAAAGCATCTGGTTAGTTAATTAATGTGAATGCTCATTGCCATTCCCATACCACCACCGATACAAAGGGTTGCAATTCCAGATTTTTGGTTAGTTCTTTTTAAATTGTTGATGAGGGTAATTAGAATTCTAGCTCCTGAATCCCCAAGCGGATGACCCAAAGCAACGGCACCACCGGTGATATTTAATTTTTCCATTGGAATATGAAGGTCATTGACAACCGCTAAACTTTGAGAAGCAAAGGCCTCGTTCAATTCAAATAAATCATAATCAGAGATGTTTTTTTGTTCCTTTTTCAATAACTTTTCAACGGCATAACGAGGAGCATATCCCATGATATCGGGGTTACATCCTGCTTCTGCATAATTATCGATGATTGCTAAAGGCTTTAAATTAAGTTCTTTAGCACGATCTTCTGTCATCATGATTAATGCCGATGCACCATCATTTAGACTAGCCGCGTTTCCAGCAGTTACGGTTCCGTTTTCCTTAAATGATGTTCTAAGCTTTGCTAATTGTTCAATAGTAGTGTCAGGACGAACGGTTTCATCAGTTGAAATTACCGTTGCTGTTTTTTTGCCACGAATTGTTATCGGGGTCATTTCTGCTGCAAAATAGTTATTTTTAATTGCTTTAGCAGCTTTTTGGTGAGATGAAAGAGCAAATTGATCTTGAGCTGCACGAGTTATGTTAAATTTTTCAGCTACATTTTCGGCCGTAATTCCCATGGGAGCGTTTGTGCGGAAGTCATTTAATCCATCTTTTTCAATACTATCTTCCATAGTAAATGCACCAAATTTGCGACCTTGACGAACCTTAGAATTTAAATAAGGAGTATTTGACATACTTTCGGTTCCACCAACTAAAACAATATCAGCATCATTGGTTAAGATTGCTTGCTGCCCAAGCCGGATTGCTTTCATTCCAGAACCACAAACCTGGTTGATTGTACAAGCAGTACTGGTATCAGGAATTCCAGACTTTAGTTCAATTTGACGAGCAATATTTTGACCACCGCCAGCTTGAATTACATTTCCAAAGATTACTTGATCTACTAGTTTTGGATCTAAATTAATGGAGTTCATTGTTGATTTAGCAGCGATTACTCCAAGGTCAACTGAGTTTAGACTACTTAGTTGTCCGTTGATTTTTCCAATTGGGGTTCGTTTAGCACTCACGATTGCAATTTTTTTCAATTCTTGAAGACTCCTTCGTATGTGATTTAATTCTATTATACCTGTCTTATGAGTGATAATATAATAACATTAAAGGAGTGAATGTCATGGATAAAGAAAAACAAACGCAAGAAGTTGGAAAAATGATTGATGGTTGGCTTGATGAAATTGATTCCGAACCTGATGTAGTAAATTGGGGGGACAGTCGAATTCAAGCAATTGATGCAATTATTGATAGTTTTGTTGAAATTTCAATTGTTGGGTTAGATAAAAAACCAGATCAATGGAATGATAATCTTTTGCAAGAAGTAATGTTTTCTCGTTTTATGCTTTTGCTGGAAGCGGATGAAAAAACTAAAGAGATGTATCAAACAATTCCATTTGCATTAAAAAAATTATTTAAATATTTACAGAAACAAGGAATTATTAAAAATGGACAACATTTAGTAGATTGGGCAAATGTTAACGCTGATCAATTACAGTCGCTTTATAATCCTAAATTCGATAAATTTTATCATGGATTATTTGATGATATGAGACGAAGTGGAATCAACACAAGTGATAAAGAAGCGGTTGATAAATTTACAAAAAATTATTTAAATGTTCATCCTGAATTAGGAATTGATTTATATAAAGATGACAGTAAAGATTAATTTTATTTTGGATAAAAAGTTTTGACATCTTTTTTTGTTTAGTGTATAGTTAAATATTGTTGGCGCGGAAAAGCTTTGAAAATAAATTAATTTAAAAAAGTTAATTAAAATCCTTGACCTTTCTTGACCGACGTGATATATTAATAAAATACCGTTTGAGACGATACGTTATTGAGTAGATCTTTGAAAACTGAACAAGATTTTGATTACAATAAGTGTAAGGATAATTTTTAAACTTGGTTTAAAAATTAAACAAATATGCAATGTCAATTTGCAAAAACAAATAAATAAGAGCTAGTAAAGTTCTCATTTTTAAAATGAGAGTTTGATCCTGGCTCAGGACGAACGTTGGCGGCGTGCCTAATACATGCAAGTCGAACGAAGTCGCCCAATTGATTCTTAGTGCTTGCACTAAGATGATTTTGGATCCGACTGAGTGGCGAACTGGTGAGTAACACGTGGGTAACCTGCCCAGAAGAAGGGGATAACACCTGGAAACAGATGCTAATACCGTATAACAACAAGAACCACATGGTTCTTGTTTGAAAGCTGGCCTTTGTGCTAGTGCTTCTGGATGGACCCGCGGCGTATTAGCTAGTTGGTGAGATAATAGCTCACCAAGGCAATGATACGTAGCAGACCTGAGAGGGTAATCTGCCACAATGGGACTGAGACACGGCCCATACTCCTACGGGAGGCAGCAGTAGGGAATCTTCCACAATGGACGAAAGTCTGATGGAGCAACGCCGCGTGAGTGAAGAAGGGTTTCGGCTCGTAAAACTCTGTTGTTAGAGAAGAACAGCCGTGAGAGCAACTGCTCACGGTATGACGGTATCTAACCAGAAAGTCACGGCTAACTACGTGCCAGCAGCCGCGGTAATACGTAGGTGGCAAACGTTGTCCGGATTTATTGGGCGTAAAGGGAGCGCAGGCGGTTTATTAAGTCTGATGTGAAAGCCTTCGGCTTAACCGGAGAAGTGCATCGGAAACTGATAAACTTGAGTGCAGAAAAGGATAGTGGAACTTCATGTGTAGCGGTGAAATGCGTAGATATATGAAGGAACACCAGTGGCGAAGGCGGCTATCTGGTCTGTAACTGACGCTGAGGCTCGAAAGCATGGGTAGCAAACAGGATTAGATACCCTGGTAGTCCATGCCGTAAACGATGAATGCTAGGTGTTGGAAGGTTTCCGCCTTTCAGTGCCGCAGCTAACGCATTAAGCATTCCGCCTGGGGAGTACGACCGCAAGGTTGAAACTCAAAGGAATTGACGGGGACCCGCACAAGCGGTGGAGCATGTGGTTTAATTCGATGCTACGCGAAGAACCTTACCAGGACTTGACATCTTCTGCCAATCTAAGAGATTAGACGTTCCCTTCGGGGACAGAATGACAGGTGGTGCATGGTTGTCGTCAGCTCGTGTCGTGAGATGTTGGGTTAAGTCCCGCAACGAGCGCAACCCTTGTCTTTAGTTGCCAGCATTAAGTTGGGCACTCTAGAGAGACTGCCGGTGATAAACCGGAGGAAGGTGGGGATGACGTCAAATCATCATGCCCCTTATGTCCTGGGCTACACACGTGCTACAATGGGCGATACAACGAGTTGCGAAACCGCGAGGTCAAGCTAATCTCTTAAAGTCGTTCTCAGTTCGGATTGCAGTCTGCAACTCGACTGCATGAAGTTGGAATCGCTAGTAATCGTGGATCAGCATGCCACGGTGAATACGTTCCCGGGTCTTGTACACACCGCCCGTCACACCATGAGAGTTTGTAACACCCAAAGTCGGTTGGATAACCTTTTAGGAGTCCGCCGCCTAAGGTGGGACAGATGATTAGGGTGAAGTCGTAACAAGGTAGCCGTAGGAGAACCTGCGGCTGGATCACCTCCTTTCTAAGGAATAATTCGGAACCTTACATTAATCAAAATCTTGGTCAGTTTTGAGAGTATCTACTCTTATGGGGAGTTAGCTCAGTTGGGAGAGCGCTCACTTGCTTGCAAGTGAGAAGACGAAGGTTCAATCCCTCCATTCTCCATTGACACGTAAGTGTCATTTTTGTTCTTTGAAAACTAGATAATATTATTTTCTGTAATAATTATATTTTTATATATAATTGAACCGAGAAATAACCATTGTGTTATTTTTGAGTTTTTTAATTAGTTTTAATCGCTAAAACTTAAATAATTTATAATCCGTAGGATTATAGGTTAAGTTAATAAGGGCGCATGGTGAATGCCTTGGTACTAGGAGCCGATGAAGGACGCAACTAACTGCGATAAGCTTCGGGGAGCTGTACGTAAGCTTTGATCCGGAGATTTCCGAATGAGGAAACTCGACCAGTGTTATGACTGGTCACTGCATAGTGAATACATAGCTATGAAGAGGCAGACGTGGGGAACTGAAACATCTAAGTACCCACAGGAATATAAAGAAATTTCGATTCCCTAAGTAGCGGCGAGCGAACGGGGAATAGCCCAAACCGAACCCTTGTGGTTCGGGGTTGTAGGACTGAACATTTGAGTTACAAAAGTATTTGATAGTTGAAGTAGCTGGGAAGCTACACCAAAGAGAGTGATAGTCTCGTAAACGAAATCGAATACCCTCAGTTCAGGATCCTGAGTACGGCGACACACGTGAAACGTCGTCGGAATCTGGGAGGACCATCTCCCAAGGCTAAATACTCCCTAGTGACCGATAGTGAACCAGTACCGTGAGGGAAAGGTGAAAAGCACCCCGGAAGGGGAGTGAAATAGTTCCTGAAACCATGTGCCTACAAGCAGTCAGAGCCCGTTAATGGGTGATGGCGTGCCTCTTGTAGAATGAACCGGCGAGTTACAGTTGCATGCAAGGTTAAGCCGAAAAAGCGGAGCCGTAGCGAAAGCGAGTCTTAATAGGGCGCCATAGTATGTTGCCGTAGACCCGAAACCAGGTGATCTACCCATGTCCAGGATGAAAGTGCGGTAATACGCACCGGAGGTCCGAACCCGTGTACGTTGAAAAGTGCTGGGATGAGGTGTGGGTAGCGGTGAAATTCCAAACGAACTTGGAGATAGCTGGTTCTCTCCGAAATAGCTTTAGGGCTAGCCTCGGAATTAGAATCATGGAGGTAGAGCCACTGTTTGAGCAAGGGGTCCATCTAGGATTACTGAGTTCAGATAAACTCCGAATACCATTGATTTATGTCCGGGAGTCAGACGATGAGTGATAAGATCCATCGTCGAAAGGGGAACAGCCCAGACCGCCAGTTAAGGTCCCTAAATATATGCTAAGTGGAAAAGGAAGTGGAGTTGCATAGACAACTAGGATGTTGGCTCAGAAGCAGCCACCATTTAAAGAGTGCGTAATAGCTCACTAGTCGAGTGATTCTGCGCCGAAAATTTACCGGGGCTAAGCATATTACCGAGACTGCGGACGCAACTATGTTGCGTGATAGGAGAGCGTTCTAAGGGCAATGAAGGTAGACCGTAAGGACTACTGGAGCGCTTAGAAGTGAGAATGCCGGTATGAGTAGCGAAAGATCAGTGAGAATCTGATCCACCGAATGACTAAGGTTTCCTGGGGAAGGCTCGTCCACCCAGGGTTAGTCGGGACCTAAGCCGAGGCTGAGAAGCGTAGGCGATGGATAACAGGTTGAGATTCCTGTACTAGTTAATTATGTTTGAACGATGGAGGGACGCAGTAGGCTAAGATATGCACACGATTGGAAATGTGTGTTCAAATCGTAAGTCAGTTTAAGAGTCAAATGCTTTTAAGCGGGTTGACAAGCGATGATGAGGATCGAAATTTAAGTAGAGAAGTATCTGACGTCACACTGCCGAGAAAAGCTTCTAGTTAGTAATTAATTACCCGTACCGCAAACCGACACAGGTAGTCGAGGAGAGTATCCTCAGGTGAGCGAGAGAACTATCGTTAAGGAACTCGGCAAAATGACCCCGTAACTTCGGAAGAAGGGGTGCTGGCCTCACGGCCAGCCGCAGTGAAAAGACTCAAACGACTGTTTATCAAAAACACAGGTTTATGCAAAATCGTAAGATGAAGTATATGGGCTGACGCCTGCCCGGTGCTGGAAGGTTAAGTGGAAGTGTTAGCTTCGGCGAAGCACCGAAATGAAGCCCCAGTAAACGGCGGCCGTAACTATAACGGTCCTAAGGTAGCGAAATTCCTTGTCGGGTAAGTTCCGACCCGCACGAAAGGCGTAACGATTTGAGTACTGTCTCAACGATAGACTCGGTGAAATTAAGATACCTGTGAAGAAGCAGGTTACCCGCGACAGGACGGAAAGACCCCATGGAGCTTTACTGTAGCTTGATATTGGGTGTTTACATAACTTGTACAGGATAGGTAGGAGCCATAGAAGCCGGGACGCTAGTCTCGGTGGAGGCGTCAGTGGGATACTACCCTTGTTATGTGAACACTCTAACCCTGCGCACTGATCGTGCGCGGAGACAGTGTCTGGTTGGCAGTTTGACTGGGGCGGTCGCCTCCTAAACAGTAACGGAGGCGCTCAAAGGTTTGCTTAGAATGGTTGGAAATCATTCCTAAAGTGTAAAGGCAAAAGCAAGCTTGACTGCGAGACAAACAGGTCGAGCAGGGACGAAAGTCGGACTTAGTGATCCGGTGGTACCATATGGAAGGGCCATCGCTCAACGGATAAAAGCTACCCTGGGGATAACAGGCTTATCTCCCCCAAGAGTTCACATCGACGGGGAGGTTTGGCACCTCGATGTCGGCTCATCGCATCCTGGGGCTGTAGTTGGTCCCAAGGGTTGGGCTGTTCGCCCATTAAAGCGGTACGCGAGCTGGGTTCAGAACGTCGTGAGACAGTTCGGTCCCTATCCGTCGCGGGCGCAGGAAATTTGAGAGGAGCTGTCCCTAGTACGAGAGGACCGGGATGGACATACCGCTGGTGTATCAGTTGCGCCGCCAGGCGCATTGCTGAGTAGCTATGTATGGATGAGATAAACGCTGAAAGCATCTAAGTGTGAAACTCGCCTCAAGATGAGATTTCCCATTCCTATATGGAAGTAAGACTCCTGAAAGATGATCAGGTAGATAGGTTAGAAGTGGAAGCGTAGTGATACGTGAAGCGGACTAATACTAATCAGTCGAGGACTTAACCAAGTAGAATGAAGATACAATGGAAGTTAATCGGAAGAAAATGATATTGTCTAGTTTTGAGAGAACAAAGTTCTCACAAAAAATAGTGTGGTGGCGATAGCCTGAAGGATACACCTGTTCCCATGCCGAACACAGAAGTTAAGCTTCAGCACGCCAAAAGTAGTTGGGGGATCGCCCCCTGCGAGGATAGGACGTTGCCACGCAATTGAAAGAAAAGACTTTAGCGTAAGCTAAGGTCTTTTTTTATGCGTAAAATAAAAAAAATAAATTTGTTGTTGACAGATGTTTAAATTACCTTTAATATGATAACAATCAAATAAACAAATTGTAGAGCTGAGTATTTATTGAAACTTCTAAGAGAGTCTCTGTTTGGTGAAAAGAGATGAAGGGCAGATAAAGAAGATGGGCTTAAAATCAATCACTAGTGAGTTTTTAGTAATTAGCTAGTGGCGGGATTGCTACCGATATCTTAGCAAAATTTTTCTGATTGAGACGCGTCATCAGAGAAGTTTACGAGGCAGATTCCAGTGATGGTCTCTGTAAACTAAGGTGGTACCACGAAAGCATTCGTCCTTTTATTATAGGATGAGTGCTTTTTTGTTTATTAAAATAAAGTTTAAAGAGGTAATCAGATGAAATTTCAAGAATCTAAAATTTTACAATCGTTACCAACTCAGTTTTTTGCAACTTTAGTTCAAAAAGTAAATGAAAAAATTGCAACTGGTGCAGATGTAATTAATTTAGGTTAAGGTAACCCAGATCAGCCAACTCCTGATAATACAGTTAAAGCAATGCAAACAGCCGTTGCTAATCCTAAAAATCACAAGTATTCACCGTTTGATGGTTTACCAGCATTAAAACAAGCAGTCGCAGATTTTTATAAGCGTGAATATGATGTTGATTTAAATCCAGATGCTGAAATTTCAATTTTAGGTGGGTCGAAAACAGGATTAGTTGAGTTTCCCCTTGCAATTTTGAACCCAGGTGACACGATGTTATTGCCTGATCCAGGATATCCAGATTACTTATCAGGAGTGCAACTAGCAAAAGTTAAATTAAATTTATTTCCATTAGAGGAAGCAAATAATTTTTTGCCAGATTATGGTACGATTAATAGTAAAGTTAAAGAAGATGCAAAATTGCTATACCTTAACTATCCAAATAATCCGACGGGAGCAATCGCAACTTCTGATTTTTTCAAAGAAACAGTTAACTTTGCTAAAGAAAATCAAATTGGAATTGTACATGATTTTGCATATGGTACTTTAGGTTATCATAATAAGCCATTAAGTTTCTTACAAACCCCAGGTGCCAAAGAAGTTGGAATCGAAATTTACACAATGTCTAAAACCTATAACATGGCCGGTTGGAGACTAGAATTTGCAATTGGAAATCCTGATATGATTAAGGCAATTAATTTGATTCAAGATCATCTTTTGGTGAGTGTCTTTCCTGCCATTCAAGACGCTGCCATTGCGGCTTTATCAGAATCACAAACATCAGTTGCTAAATTAAACGAATTATATGCTGATCACCGTGAAGCTTTTGAAGGTGCAGCAGCTAAAATTGGATGGTATGCATCTCCGGCTAAGGGGTCATTTTATTCATGGATGCCAGTTCCTGCTGGTTATACTTCAGAAAGCTTTGCCAATCTATTGCTTGATCAAGCAGCCGTTGCTGTAGCACCTGGAATAGGGTTTGGAAAAGCTGGAGATAAATTTGTTCGGATTGGCTTATTAACTAGTCCAGCAAGATTACAGGAAGCAGTAGCTAGAATTGTAAAATTACACCTATTTAAAAACAACTAAAAGGAGAAAATAATGACAGATAATATTGTTGAATTCAAAAACGTATCGGTCGATTTTACCCAAGATAAAAAGCAAATTAAAGCTGTATCAGATGTATCATTTGGAATTCCAGAAGGACAAATTTTTGGAATAGCCGGACATTCTGGTGCTGGTAAATCAACCTTGGTTCGAACTGTAAACTTACTTCAAAAACCAACTAGTGGTGAAGTGGATGTTTTTGGTAAACCAGTTTATAAAAATACTGATGGAAAAGTTGAAATTATTGACGAAAAACAATTAAGAACGGAACGTCGTAAAATTGGAATGATTTTCCAACATTACAACTTATTGTCACAAAAAACAGTGCAACAAAACGTTGAATTTGCTTTAAAACACGCGGGGTTAAAAGAAAAAGATGTCGCTGCTAAAGCAAAGAGTCTTCTAAAAGATGTTGGACTATCTGATTACACTAAACATTTTCCTGCTCAACTATCTGGGGGACAACAACAACGTGTGGCAATTGCTAGAGCACTGGCAAATGACCCTAAAATTTTAATTTCTGACGAAGCAACATCAGCTCTTGATCCAGAAAATACTAATCAAATTTTGGACTTGCTTAAAGATTTAAACCAAAAACGTGGGTTAACGGTTATTTTAATTACTCATGAAATGGATGCAATTAAACGAATTTGTGATCAAGTTGCCATTATGGACGCCGGTAAGGTAGTTGATCTTGGTAGTTTAATTGATGTTTTTGTAAAATCAACTAACCCTGTTACTCGTAAAATTGTTGGTGGAGACTTTGATGCATTTTCAATTTTAAAATCACTTAATATTGATACCAAAAACCGTCATCTTGTAAAATTGATTTACTTCTCACAAGAAATCTCGAAACCAATTATTATTGAGCTTTATTCTAAATTCCAAATTGCAGCAAGTATCGTTTATGCTGATATTGAAAAATTCAGAGATGAAGCAGTTGGAATTATGATTGTTGATTTAAATGGTGAAGAAACTCAACGCAAACAAGCGATTGAATATCTTCAAAATCTAGATATTGAAGTTAGTGAATTGAGAGGTGAAGCATAATGAAAGAATGGTTTATTACAAATTTTCCAAATGTTGTGCAACAAGGTTGGTACGGTGAAACTGGTTGGTGGACATCAATTGTACAAACTCTATACATGACATTTTGGTCAGCTATTTTTGGTGGAATTGCCGGATTAATTTTCGGAGTTGCCTTAGTCTTGTTTGATAATGATGGAATTATTCCTAATAAAGTAATTTTTAACATCGTTGATAAGATTGTTTCATTGTTCCGTGCAGTTCCATTCATTATCTTATTGGCCTTCATTGCTCCTGTAACGCAAAAAATTGTAGGAACACAAATCGGTACGACTGCTGCTTTAGTTCCATTGTCAGTGGGTGTCTTTCCTTTCTACGCTCGTCAAGTTCAAGTGGCGTTACAAAGTGTTAATAAGGGGACAATTGAGTCAGCTGAATCATTAGGATCAACCAACTGGGATATTATCTCAGGAGTTTATCTTAATGAAGCTTTCCCAGAATTGATTAGAGTTTCGACTGTTACTTTAATTAGTTTAGTTGGTTTAACTGCAATGGCCGGAGCAATCGGTGCCGGTGGTTTAGGTAACATGGCCATTTCATATGGATATAACCGTTTTGCAAATGACACGACTTTAGTTGCTACTATCTTAGTTGTTATCCTTGTGCTTGTTATTCAAGTCGTTGGGGATGTTTGGGCTAAATTAGTTGACCATGGGTCACGAGATTAAAAATTAAAAACCGTTTAGGCTTGAAAACAAAGCTGAGGGGCCTCAATAAAGTTAGACAAAATCTAACTGAAATTGAGGCCTCTTTATTATGACTAAATATGATTGTAAATTTAAATTAAAAGCAATAAATTTCTATAAAAATAATGATGTTTCCTTAAAGGAAACATGCAAAAAATTTAATATAAAATCTCATAGTAATTTAACTTATTGGATTAATTCTTATAATTTTAATGGAGTAGAAGGTCTTAAACTTAAAGCCAATAAAAAGTATTCTGTTGAATTCAAAGCTTCCGTGGTAAACTACTATAAAACTCATGAGATTAATCCAAGAGATCTTGCAATAATATATAATATAAATCCATCTCAAGTTTATTCATGGATTAAAATATTTGATTTGCACGGAATAGATGGTCTTGAATTATCCGGGAAAGTAGGAGGACCATCAATAATTATGGATGAGGCTTCTAATGAAATAATGGGTTTACAAGTATCGGACAGTCCAAATTTTAATCTTGTAAGAAATACATTGAATGAACTATATAAAAATAATCCATGCTTATCTGGTGCCATAATTCACTCAGATCAAGGATTTCATTATCAATTAGAATCTTATAGAAAATGGATTGATAAACAAAATGTTTTACAAAGTATGTCTAGAAAAGGTAATTGCCTTGATAATTCTCCTGTTGAGAGTCAGATAGGTTTGATGAAAAAAGAATGTTTGTACAGAGAAAAAATAGACTCTTTAACTACGTTAAAGAAAGTGTGTTCAGATTATAAAAAATGGTTTAATTATGAAAGAATTTCAAGAAAAAAAGAACTTACCCCGATAGAGTATCGGAATAAGTTCCTAAAAATCGCTTAAATATAATGTCTAACTTTATTGTAGCCCATCACATTTTGAGAGGCTTTTTTTATTTTTGCATTATTATAAATTCATTTTTCTTTTCTGCAAATTTAGCGATAAGTGATAAAATACTAAAAATTCCACCTAAAACGCCAAACATAAACACTAAGATTACGAATAAAGAACTATGAATTAAACTGATGATGGCAAAAATAATTAAAAATAGTACTAGCAATCCAAAAATAAGATTTGCCTTAGCAACGTATTTAATGGCACCAGTCATCTTACCAACGCTGCCAAATTGAGGAAGATTACCTAAAGATGATAAATCGTTTAAATTTAGTAACGTCATGATTTTTTTGGCATCGCGATAAACTAAAGTAAAAATCAACCATAATGCTGCTAATAATCCAATTAAAATGCCAAAAAGTAACATCATAAAGTTACGAATTCCACCTTGATAAACTACTACAGATGCTGTTAAAAAAATAATTGCAATCATTGAAATGAAAAACAAATATTTAAATTTAGCTAATTTTTTTAAAATATTACTCCATTTTTGAATGTATCTTTGAATTTCAAACATGTTTAGAATTCTCCAATTCTTATTTAATGAACTTTATTATAACAGTTGTCCTGATAATAAAGCAAAAAAGAGGATAATAAAAAGCCGGCTACATTAGATTGTAGTCGGCTTGAATTTTATAATTTTTCGTCAATGAATTGATATTCAGCATCAGTTAAATTAATGTTTAATGCTTTAACGTTACTTTTAACTTGTTCAGGTTTTTTAGCACCGGGAATCACAACAGAAATGTTAGGATTCTTGATGTACCAAGCAATTACGATTTGGGCAACTGTAGCATCGTATTTTTCAGCAATCGGACGAATTTCGTCAATTCCATCGATGATTTTTTCAAAGGTTGCACCTTGGAAATCAGGATCATCATGACGAATATCATCAGCTGGGAAAGTTGTTGCTTTAGTGTATTTACCAGTTAATAATCAGGAAGCAAGTGGGAAGAATGGTACAAAGGAAATATTGTCTTCTTTAAGGTATGCAAAACTTTCTTGTTCAGCATCACGATCAATTAAATTGTATTTTTCTTCATCAACATCAACTAAATTATAAAGGTTAGCTTGTTTAAGTTGTTCCATTGACATGTTTGAAACCCCAATGGCCCGAATTTTACCTTCTTTTTTCAATTCATTAAGGGCGGCTACTGATTCATTTAAAGGAGTTTTGCCGTCAGGAAAGTGAATGTAGAAGATATCTAAACAATCGGTCTGAAGGCGTTTTAAACTATCTTCAACGCAATCACGAAGGTAAGCAGGTGAATCATCAATTACAACACTTCCATCTGCTTCAACTTTTTGACAACCCTTAGTTGCAATTTGAATTTTTGAACGGTCGTAACCCTTAATTGCTTCACCAATTAATTTTTCAGATTCTCCCATTCCATAAGCAAACACCGTATCTAAGAGAGTAATTCCAGAATCTAAGGCAGTTTTAACAATTTCAATTCCAGTCGAGTTTTTAAGGTTGGGGAAAAGGTTATGACCACCAACCGCATTAGTTCCTAAGCCTAATGGTCCAGTAACTACATCTGATTTTCCAATTTTTACTTCTTGCATAAATATTCTCCTAATCTAATTCAGCTTTAATCGCTGGTTGTTGTAATAAATAGTTATAAATAATAATGGCTTGATTATGTTTCTGATCTTTAGCCCCATATAAAAGAATTACGTTTTGCTTTTTAAGCTTCTCTGCTACAAGATTAACAAATTCTTTAGTTGATGGATTTTGCTCAAGTTCAGCTAAATACTTGGTTTTAAATTCGGGAAAACGATCAGGAACGTGATTAAACCATTTTCTTAATTCAGTTGAGGGAGCAATTGATTTTTCCCAGTTGTCTAAGGTTGCTCTGATTTTTGAAATTCCACGTGGCCAAAGGCGGTCAACGAGAATTCGATAACCATTTAAATCGGCTGGTTTAGTGTAAATTCTTTCAAGTTTAAGTTTGATTTTGCCCACCACCTTATCTAAACTAAGCATACAACAATTAAATATCACTTACTAAAAATTAGTTTGCATCAATTAATCTTGCAATACTTGCCAAAAAGCATGGAACCAAAGGTCATCATAAAGACACCCCAATTACCTAATCCGCGACTAAGTAACTGGTTTGGATCAGTCCAGTTTAATGATAAAAGCCGCCAATCACGGGCAAAATAGTAAAGACAGCCAGCAATTTGGCTCAAAATAATTCCGGATAATAGTGGTAAAATTAGTTCAATTTTCAAACGAATAAAGAAGGCAATGGCGAGGCTTAAGATAATCGTTAAACTAATTTGAATGCCAGTTGCTAACCAAAATTTGATTTTTAAATAATGAGTAAACTTAATTGGGAAACTACGCATCATTTCAAAGTTTTCCCTGTCCAAAGAAATAATATTTCCTACAAGGGCATAAGCATTAAACGTCATGAATGAGAACATCACTCCTACCAAAAAGAACACACCAGCATATTCTAAGCCCAGGTGATGAATGAGATCTTTACTACCGTAACTAAACCCAAATAAAAAGATAAAAGGCATCATAATTGTATTCATGAGGACCTGGGTCATAAAAGATGGTTGGCGTAGTAGTTGTAAATTATAACGAATGAGGGTTTTACCAAGTGATTTTTGGACCACTGGGTGCGCTGGAGTCTTTCGCTTTTTGGTATATGAGCTTTTAATTTGCAAAAGGCCGCTATTGCTTAATTTGTTTAAAATGAACATTCCCCCAGTAGTAATGCCGATTAAAACTAGCAATGTGATCAGCTATGTCGCACTAAAGGGCTGCGTGATCAATTGGAAAATTGGTTTTAACGGACTGAGGACTGTTTGATCGGTAGTGTGAGGCTCGTTTTTGGTAATACTGAGAAGGATACATCCAATCACAATTGCAAGCGTGGAGACGCCTAAAAGCAGGCTATTTCCAATTTGTTTGTGAGTTTGAAAAATTCGATTTTGAGTAATTAAAAAGGTCAAAAGGAAAGTTAAAATAAAAATACTGCCAAGGTAAAAAATAAGGGTAAGCAAGGCGACGATAATCGCAAAAACCACGTTGTAATTGCTTTCATAAGCCGTCATGACAAAAACGGCTAGCACTGGAATAGCAAAGGGAATCATAGTAATGACAATCGTAATTAATTTGGCCGTCCACAACGTACCAATTTTTACGGGTAGGGATAAATAATTTTGCAGGTCTTGATTGTCCAAAAACACGTTGTTAATGGTGGAGATTAATTGGGACATTAATAAAAGACTAAATAAGGCTAGGAAATGAGTAAAAATTCCTGGAGCGTGAGATAAGTAAACTGAGAGCAGTGAAAAACTAAAGAGTACCATCAAAAGGAAGCCCGCTAAAACAGACCATAAAATCGTTGATTTAACAATTTGATTGATACTTTTACCTTTTTTTCGTTGGCGCTGGGTGCTACTAGGGTTGGAGTAGAACAAATTAACTTTAATGAGCTCGGTTAATTTTTTATTCAGCATGTGAATCACCTTCAAGTTGTTCAATTTCTGATTGATTATTTTTGCGATCAATCAGATTAAGATAAATTGTTTCCAGTGATTCCTTAGGATGTGCTTCTAAAAGGGATTTAACAGAACCATTAAAAATCATTTCACCATTTTTTAAAATAGCAATTTCATCACATAATTGTTGCGCAGTATCAAGCACGTGGGTCGAAAAATGACTGTTTTGCCTTGTTCTGCATGAGCTTTCATGATTTGTTTTAAATCGAAAGCTGCTTGAGGGTCTAATCCCTGAATTGGTTCGTCTAAAATCCAAACTTCGGGGTTAACCAGTAAGGTTCCAATAATAATGGTTTTTTCTCGCATTCCGTGTGACATATCCTGGATTGGTGTATCAAGATTGTCAGCTAAAGCAAACAAGTTTACCAGTTCATCCAGGCGTTTTTGCACGTCGGTAATTTTAATGTCGTAAATAGAAGCAATTAGATTCCAATATTCTTGAGCCGTTAATTGTAAAAAGATATCGGGAGAATCGGGGACGTAACCAATTTTTTGTTTAATTTCAGTTCGATGCTGAGTTAAATCTAATCCATCAAAGGAAATTTTTCCGGAAGTGGGTTCAATGATGCTGGTTAGACTTTTTAGCGTCGTTGATTTACCAGCACCGTTATGACCGAGAAAGCCAAATCTCACTAGGAAACGATAGAATCTTTTTAATCTGGTATAATTTACAAAGAGATTTTGAGAACTAGGAGGTTAAAAACATTGTGGGAAGTAAAGCCATTTAAAGAACTAAGTTTAGAAGAACTCTATGAAATTTACCGCGTCCGTTCCGATGTGTTTGTTGAAGAACAAAAAATCACAGAATCGGATCCAGACGAAAATGACAAGATTGCACTTCATGTCTTTGAAACGGATGGCAATCGAATTACCGCTTATGCTCGCATTTTTAGTGAGCAGCAATACGTTACTTTTGGACGTGTTTTGACAACCGGTCAAGTGCGTGGAACAGGAAAAGGGCGAGAATTGTTACAAGAAATTATGCGACAAATTAAACTTCATTTTCCAGGATTACCAATTGAAATTGAGGCTCAATTTTATGCCGTTGGTTATTATAAAAAAAGTGGATTCAAAACTTTCGGTAATCCCTTTATTGAAGCCGGAGTTAAACACATTAAAATGATTCATGATTCCATGCAAAAAGACTAGCATCTGAAAAACGGATGCTAGTCTTTTTATCTATTCATTTTCGTGTTTATAATCATTCAATAAGATTGTTTCTTCGTAGTTCACGTTTTGCCGTAACTTAAGTCCCATTCCAGGGCCAATGTGATTATTTTCAATCAAAACCTCGATGGCTTTTCGTTCTGCTTCAAGGGCTTGCATTCGAAGCGTAATTAATTGTCGTTCATATTCTTTTTCTTCGGCTTCAGAATCACCAAATGACTGTGCTTCTTGAATTTGTCTTGCATAATGAACAATTAAGAAGTGAACTGTTTGGGCAGAAAAATCTCTTTCGTCAATGTCCTTACTATTTAAGAATTTCTTTACGGCATTGATTGCACCTTGTGAGCCAACTTTTTGAATCAAACGTAAGTCTGATTTAGTTGCTTCACTTTCGGAACCATTCCATTGCCAAACTTTAATTGCTCGTATTAAGCGACTAAAGAAACTTAAGTGGGGCATATTTCGGAAAGTTTGACGATTTCCAGCTGCTTGAGATAACAGATATTCTTGTTGGTTTAATTGCCGACTTTTAATCCAATAAGAATCTTTGTTAATTAAACCTTTTTCGTAAAGGGTATTAACGGCATCGCGAATTCCATTTAAAGCAACTCGCCGTAAGGCTAACATTTCGTTTAGAGTTTGAGTTGTTTCTGCTCGATCGTGTAAACGATATTGGATTTTCCGAATGTCGACTTCATAATCAGTGATGATATCAAATACAGCCCGTTGGGTATCTTCGGTTTTGTTGTTTTCTAAGTTTGCAATCGCCGAGTTCATAAGATATAGACGAGCTACGTCATAAGATACGTATTCAGGAGCATCTTCATCGTTGTCTTCGTTTTCTTTTTCATCAATTACGGAAGCTCTGGTTTCTAAAGTTCCTTTACCAGGAGCGATTAGTGGCAAAGTGATGGTAGCAGCTACTAAACTGATGACAATTACTGATGCGGCAATGAAGAGCATTAATGAGCGATCTGGGAAGGCTTTTCCACCGTCGATAAAAGCTGGAACAGAAAGTACCCCAGCCATGGTAATGGCACCACGAACTCCAGATAACCCAGCAAGAAGAGCAACCGAAAATTTAGGTTTCTTGGGTTCCTTTTTTGTTACATAATAAGCGAATGATTGGTAACCAATAATCCAAACAACTCGGATGACTAAAATCATAAACCAGATTGCAAAAGCATAGCCTAATGAAGCAAATGTTCCGTAGATTTTACTTTTGAAGACCGCGTGCATGGCGACCGGTAATTCAATTCCAAGAACTAAGAATACAACTCCGTTTAAACAATAAATGATGATATCCCAAGTTCGGTTAGTTAATAAAGTAATTTCTGGAGTTTGTCCACGTACCTTTTTTTCGGAAAGGTGTTCAAAAATTCCGGCCGTTACTACGGCAATTACGCCTGAAGCATGGAGAAAATCTTCGGCGATAACGTAAATTACAAATGGAGTTAAAATTTGGAGAACAACACTAAAAATCGCATCATTGAAATTAATACTATGTAACCAATTTCTAAGCCAAATTAATCCGGCCATTAAAGCCATTCCAGCTAATAGTCCGACAATCGCCATGTAAACAAAGTCACCTGCTGCTTTAGAGATTGAAAAATAGCCAGTTACTACTGCTGCAATAGCGTATTTAAAGGCAATCAAACCACTGGCATCGTTAATTAAACTTTCACCACTAACCAAATGCAAAATATTTTTTGGTAATTTAACTCGTTTTGAGATTGATTGTACAGCAACTGGATCAGTTGGGGAAAGAATTGCAACAAGAGCAAAACTAACTCCTAATGGCATGCTAGGAACTAACCAACTAACAAAGAATCCACCTATAATTGTGGTTAAAAAAACTAATAAAATTGCATTTTCAAAAATTGGGCCACGTAATTTCCATAGTTCTTTTTTAGGAAAATCACGACCATCGTTAAATAGCAACGGGGCAACAAATAATAACATAAACCACGTTGTGTCAAGATCAATTTTAAATTTGAATAAGATTGCGATAATAACTCCAAATGCGACTTGTAACAAACTTACCGGAACAGCGGTAATGTAATGACTAGCCACATTGGAGACTAGAACTAGACCAAGCAGAATTAAGACTGCTTCCAATATCTCCATAAATATACCTCCAAAAGTAGTGTTTATCTTAATTATACCAACAAAGAGGGGTTATATAAATTAAAGCTGTGGGAATGATGGTTATAAGTACATAATTTAAAGGTAAGTGCTACAATCAAAATATAAAAAACAATAGGAGCGTGAATTATGAAAAAAGTTGCTTTAGTTACAGGTGCAGGTCAAGGAATTGGTGCAGCAATTGCTAAACGTTTGCATAAAGATGGTTTTGCAATTGCCTTGGTTGGAAGAACAGAATCTAAGGTTGAAAAAATTGCTAAAGAAATTCAAAATGATCATGGTGATGCCATTGCAATTGCTGCTGATGTAGCTGACCGTGATGCAGTATTTGCAGCAGTTGAAAAAGCTGCTAAACACTTTGGTGATTTTAATGTCATGGTAAATAATGCTGGAGTTGCTCCTACAACTCCAATTGATGAAGTGACTCCAGAAATTTTAGAAGATACTGAAAAGATCAACGTTGGTGGTACAATTTGGGGAATTCAAGCTGCTTCTAAAAAATTCAAAGAACTAGGTCACGGTGGTAAAATTATTAATGCTTCCTCACAGGCGGGAATGACTGGAAATCCTAATCTAACTGTTTATGGTTCTACTAAGTTTGCAATTCGCGGAATTACTGAAACAACTGCTCGTGAATTAGCTGATTTTGGAATTACTGTAAATGCTTACTGTCCTGGAATTGTAATTACTCCAATGATGAATGATATTGCCCAAAAAGTTGCTGATAATGCTGGTAAACCCTTTGAATGGGGAATGGAACAATTTGCAAAGGATATTGCTTTAAAACGCTTATCAAAACCAGAAGATGTTGCTGGATGTGTTTCTTATCTTGCAGGCCCAGATTCAGATTATATGACTGGTCAATCACTATTAATTGATGGTGGAATGGTCTTTAATTAGTCTAATTAATAAAATTTCATATTAAAAAAGAGCTTTAATACTTATAATAGTGTTGGAAGCTCTTTTTAATTTTTGCACTTATCTAACATTCAAAGTTGGTGATTACCCACGGGTTTTCGAAAAAGCACAATCAGTTAAATAATTTTAGGAGGTAAATTATTATTACTCAAACTGAAGAACTAATTAAAGAATACTCAAAAGATCCAGAATTTAAACGTTTTTATGATGAAGAAGCTTCTAAGACTGGGTTAGCCCTTGCAGTCAAATCATTAAGAGATCAATTTGGATTATCACAGGTTGAATTTGCTAAATTAGTGGGAAAAACCCAATCAATAATTTCAAGAATTGAAACAGGAGAAACGAATCCATCTTTCAAATTACTAAATGAAATAGCTGATAAGACAATTGAACTACTCCCACTTAGCTAAGCCTACGGCTTGACGCTTGAAGTGGGAGATTCTGGGAACATCGCATACTTACTCTACCGGTTCTAAGTGAACTTTCGAGCAGAGGTTACGACTATTGACCAAGGCCCGTCCCAGGCCTAAATAGCTTAATTATTGGGTAGCTAACCCCTTTTTCAGAATTACTTGAGCTGCATTGATATCGCGATCTAGGTGGGTCCCGCAGTTGGGACAATCCCATTCACGAACATCTAGCCATTCCGATTTATCTAAACCTAACCGATGGTTGCTTTTCCCACAGTTAATACAGATTTGACTAGTATATGCTGGATTAACCTGAATGAGTTTTTTACCGTACCAATCACATTTATACTGCAAGATACTAACTAGCTTAGACCAACTAGCGTTGGTAATCGCTCGAGCTAGTTTATGATTTTTCAACATGCCCTTAATGTTAAGTTTTTCTAGCACAATGATGTCATATTGTTTAACTAACTTGGTTGTGAACTTTTGTAACTGATCCAACCGTTGGTTGGCGATTTTTTGACGATATTTAGCAACCATGACACGAGCTTTTTGGTAGTTTTTGAAGTCGTCTAATTGCCGTGGAGCTAAGACCTTATTGTGATAATCCCAAGCAATGGCTTGTTTAGCTAATAGGTAGCGTCGACTGCGCAACTTTTCCCAATGGTGTAGCTTCTTCTTACGATACTTATCTTCAAAATGGTGAATTGGCTCTTTGTAACCGTCGGATAGATTAAGTAATGATTTTAATCCTAAATCACCACCAACGCGCTTACCAGTCTTAGCTAATGTTTGGTTTTCGCATTCAGTTAAAACGGTAATGTAGTATTGATTAGCAACAGTTAGGCGAACAGTAACGTTCTTGATTTTGCCTTGTGGCAAACGTCCTGATCGAAAGTAAACTACCCCTAATTTAGGCAACTTAATATGGTGATTGTCAATCACTTTAATGTTGTGGTTAACACATTTCGAGTTATAGCTCTGTGCATACTTTCGTGACTTAAAGTGTGGAAACTTATTTTGCCCTTTAAAAAAACGCTGAAAGGCGTCGGCTAGATTGCGATTAGCGCTTTGCAAGGATGTTGATTCTGCTTGCTTCAACCAGGGATATTCTTCTTTTAATCGTTTTAGAAGATTGTTCATGCCAAAGGCATTGACAAACTTGGCTTCTGGATTGTTCTTTTGCCGCTCAATTTGCATATTAAGCATCTGATTCCACACAAAACGAGCGCAACCGAAGGTTTGCATTAAACGGTCACGTTGCTCGGAATTAGGATATATACGCATTTTCACGGCTTTAAGAACCATTACTTTCTCCCTTGACTTTCAATGTACTTTTTTACTACTTCTAACGGTGCACCACCAGTACTAATTAAACAATAGCTTTGGGTCCAAAAAGCGGATTTCCACAACTGACGCTTAATTTCTGGAAATAGTTTCTTAACCATTCGAGAACTTGATGATTTATAAGCGTTCAGGAACTTAGCCATCTCCGTATGCGGTGTTGCGCGGAACAAGACATGAACATGGTCAATATCATGGTTCCACTCTTGAAGATTAATACCATAAGACTGACCAACTACTACAAAACGATGTTTCAGATACTCAGATATTTCATCGTTAATGACTTTACGCCGATATTTAACAACCATTACTAAATGATAATTGAGTAGATATACTGAGTGCTGATTTCTATCTAATTCCATTGTTATCACCACGATTCTTTAACATATACTAAATATACCATAGCGCAAAAGAAAAAGCACTATCGTGCTTTAAGGAGGCGATTCATCCCCCACTTGTCGAAGTGGGGGTATTCTCGCCAATTATGGATAAAAAAATTGAGATTAAATTTGTATAGCAAAAAAGAGCCTACCATTACTTGCGTTAAGCAACAATGGGGCTCTTTTAATTTCCAACTTTGAGGTATGGACTCACCTATAATCAAATCATTACGATCCCCTCAACACCGAAAGGGCAACTACTAAAGCACAAATTAAAAACAAACAAAAACAGTAAATTTTATCAAATAAGTTATAAGTCATTTTTTGGCTAGGAGATGGATTTTTTACGAATACATATACAGCCGCTTCTACCATTAGGCAAAATAACATCATTAATACTAAAGCCGCAGCAATCATTTCTTTCATTTCCATTCCCCCATTCGAATTATCATATAAGTACATTATAGTATGAAACAAAAAAGAGCGGTAAGAAAACCGCTCTTTTTAATTGAATTTTATTTAATTTTTATAAATTTTCGTTGATTTCTTCATCAGTGTTAACATCTGATTCATCAAGAGCTGAGTCAGCGTGCTTCATGCCATAAGCAAAGTAGATGATTACTCCAACTACAAACCAAACGATTGAGTAAAGTTTTGCCTGGACATCAAGTCCCATGAAAATGGTAAGTGATCCAAGGAAACCAAGAATTGGAAGAACAGGGAAGAAGGGTTGTTTGTAAGCAGCCTTAGGAAGATCCTTTCCTTCACGTTTTCTCAATGGATACATTGCAAGTGAAACTGCCATGAAGGCGATTAAGGTTCCAGCAGAAATCAATTGAGCCAAGAAAGTGAATGGGAAGACAGCTCCCATTACAACTCCAACAGCAGTGATGATCCAAAGAGCATTTTGTGGGATTTTTTTCTTATTTAGTTTACCCATTGATTTTGGAAGCATTTTATCACGACCAAATGAGTAAATTAAACGTGATCCAGCCATCATCATTCCAATCAAGGCTACCAACATTCCAGCAACGGCAATTGCTTGCACAATGGATGCAATAATTACGTGACCTTGTTGACGAAGAGCCCAACCAACTGGTTCAGCATTACCAAGGTAAGCTGAGTATTTAAACATTCCCACCATAACTAGAGAAACAGCTACGAAGAAGACCGTTCCGATTAAAAGAGAACCGATGATTCCAAGAGGCATTGTTTTTTGAGGATCTTTAGCTTCGGCAGAGTTAGCAGCAATTGAATCAAAACCAATGTATGAAAGGAAAATGGTTGAGATTCCGGCATAAATTCCAGACCAGCCACCAACAAATTGGGTACCATCAGAAAGGGCATGTGGCTTAGGGAAGAATGGAACATAATTTTGGGCTTTGATAGCAGTTGCACCAACCACTACAAAAGTGATGATAGCAAGAAGTTTCAAAACAACCAAGACGTTGGCAACTTTAGTAGTTCCAGCATCACCACGAAGTAAGATAAACGTAACTAAAGCTACGACAACCACCGCAATGATATCAATGACACCACCGTTTGTTCCAAGTGGAAAAGCGAAAGCGTTTGGAATTTTCCAACCTAATGGGGAAATTAATCCTTGCACATTAGCCGACAATCCAGCAGCAACGAAGGCCACCGCGATTAGGTATTCGGCAAGTAGCGCCCAACCAACAATCCAACCCCAGAATTTACCGAATAGTACGGAAATCCAAGAATAAGCGGATCCAGCAAATGGAAGCACTGAAGCCATTTCAGCGTAGTTCATTGCTACCAAACCAGCAGCTACGGCGGCTAGTAAGAACGAAATAACTACGGCTGGTCCGGTAAATTTAGCAGCAACTAATCCAGGTAGGGTAAAGATTGAGGTTGAAAGAATGGTCCCTAGCCCTAAAGCTAAGAAGTCTTTTACTGTCATGGTCTTTTTCAGTTGCTTATCTTTTGATGCGTAAAAATGAAAGTCGACTTTCTCATTCATTTTTTTGAAAATGTTTTTCATGTCATACTCCTTTAAATATTACCAGCCCATTGGTTTAGCTGGTGGTAGTTTTCCATCATTTAATTCTTGCATTGCTTGTTCTATGATACTAAAAGCCTTGTTTAAATCAGTTTCTTTAATTACCAATGGTGGTTGGAAACGTAAGATGTTTCCGCGCACCGTAATCATTAAAGCTCCTAATTCAAAGATTTGTGTGATTAATTGGGTAGCGGCGTCATCGTCTGCTTTTCCAGTTGCTGGATCCACAATATCAATGCCACCATTTAACCCATAAATGCGCACATCTCCAATAAAATCAAATTTATCTTTCATTTTATCAAAAAAAGCCTTAGCTTGCTTGCCTAATTTGGCACTTCGTTCAACTAAGTGTTCGTTTTCAATCACATCAAGGGTAGCATTTGCCGAAGCAGTCGTCACTGGATTACCCGCTGTGGTACACATTTCCGGGAGCGCTCAAGGCATCCATCACTTCAGCTCGTCCTAGAACAGCACTAAGTGGAAGTCCTGAGGCAATTGATTTACCAACCGCAATCAAGTCCGGATGAACATCAGGAAAATGTTGAATGGACCACATTTTGCCACTCCGCCCTAAGCCTTGGTTAACTTCATCGACAGCAAATAAAATTCCATGTTCTTTAGCAAATTGATAAACTTTGTTGAGATAACGTTCAGGTGCTTTAATAAAACCACTATCACCTTGAATTGCTTCAATTTCAATTAAAGCCGTTTCGTCAGCAGGTAAGTAGGTTTCAAATGGTAATTTAAAAGCGTCAAACATGCGATCAGAAAAATCATCATCGCTTTCGTTCGGTAACCGATACCAAGGACTAGGAAATGGCACTTTCACAACTCCGGGTAATAATAGACCAATCTTGCGGGTCATGTTTAAACTAACGCCAGAAGTTGAAATGGAACCATAGGTTGAACCATGATAAGCACCAGTGAAACTGACAATGTATTGGCGACCAGTATAAGCACGAGCAAATTTGATAATGTCATTGTTTGCGTCAGACCCAGAATTTCCGTAAGCAACTTTTACAGGTCCGTTGATGGGAGCTAATTTAGCTAAACGAGGAGTTAATTTTGCTTCTGGTCCGTTAGCAAAGTAGGCAGGCGTATATTGGATTAATTGTTCTGCTTGTTGCTTGATTGCTTCCACAACGTGCGGATGACAATGGCCAGTATTAGTGGCTGAAGCACTTGAAAGTAAATCAATGTATTGATGATCATCTTTGTCAGTTAAAATGGTACCTTTACCAGATTTGATAACGATATCAAAATATTTAATTCGAGCTGCTTTCGCGTAATGTTGTTGTTCTTGATCTAAGATTTCTTGATTTGACATAGTATAAACTCCCTTTGCTTAAGATTTATTTAAGTTTTTTAAAATGTAAAGCGAATGAAAATTAATGTCAATGCTAAATTTTCGGATTTAGGTAAATAAAAAGACAATCACGTTTATTAATGATTGTCTTTTACTATTTAATTAGAAAATTTATGATTAATTAGCCAAAGGTCTACTAAAAGGATAGCGGTATAAATGGCACCACCAAATCCTAAGAAAGGCATTCCAATTGAGTTTACGATGATACCACCAGTGGCAGAACCAACTGCGATTCCGACATTGGTAAAAATTGGATTAAAGGAAGATGCAAGTACTAATGAGTGTGGATACTTAACTTCTGCAATGTGCATATAGAAGAGTTGGGTAGTTGCTCCCGCAAGTGTAAGGGTAAAGCCCAAAATGATAATTAGGACTAAATCAATTGTTGAAACTTTGAAAAAAATTGAAATACCTAGTAAAACAATTTCTTGAAGAATGTAAAATTTAAAAATCCGTTTCATTCCGTCACGAGATGCTAAACGACCGGCAACTTGGTTTCCAATTAAACTTGCAATCCCATAAATAATTAAGAAAACCGTGACAAAATCGATGCTGTAACCGAATGAATTAGTTAACATTGGCGTCACGTAAGTATAGACAACATATCCACCACCTGTCATTAAAACAGGAACAAAAATTCCTAAGAGAATCAATTTGTCTTTGAAAATTTTAAATTGATCAGTAAAGTGGTCCACTTTCTTTTGGCGTAAGTCGTGGGGTAATGCAATCACGAAGGCGATTAAAATTAAAAAACTTAAGGCCGCAATAATCCAGAAAGTAATGTGCCAACCAACTTGATTACTTAACCATGTTCCAGTTGGAACTCCAAAAACTGATGCGATACTAAAACCAGAAAAGACCCAGGATACAATCCAAGCTCGCTTGTTGGGTGGAGTGATATAAGTCGCAAATGTAATTGCAATGGAAATGGTAATTCCAGATACAAGGGCGGTAATAACACGAGAAATGGTTAAGACAAAAAAGTTAGGGGAAACAGCAGATAATATATTTCCAAAAATAAAAATCGATAAGATTAATACCATAACTTTATCTAAACGGCGTTCACCAACCATTAGGGATAGAATCGGTGTTGAAACTGCATAAACTCCCGCAAAAATAGTGGTTAATAATCCAGCTGTCGAAATTTCTACGTGAAAATTATCAGCGATATCTCCTAAAATTCCCACGATAATAAATTCACTCATCCCTAACATGAAGGCAATCGCGATGAGAATTAGGGTTTGTATTTTAAAACTTTTCATAAATAACTCCTTTTAAGTTGATTATGATTGAGTGTGATGAGTTAAGACCCAAAGAATTACCAATAAAATGGCAGTATAAATGGCACCACCAATTACTAAAAATTGGATTAAACGTTGAAGCTAAAACAAGTGATTGAGGATATTTTTCTTCCGCAATGTGCATGTAAAATAGCTGACATGTTGCTCCAGCTAGATAAATGGTAAATCCTAGTAAAATAATCAAAACTAAATCAATGATTGGCATTTTAAAGAAGACAGAAATGCCTAAAAGGGCGAGTATTTGTACTATGTAAAATTTGAAAATCCGTTGGAAACCGTTTTTCGAGGCTAAACGACCAGCAGTCTGATTACTCATGAGGGAAGCAATTCCATAAATGACCAGGTAAATGGTTACGAAGTTAATGCTGTAGCCAAATGAATCAGTCAAAATAGGAGTGATGTAAGTATAAATGATGTAAACCGAACCCAATGAAAGTACAGGCACGAAAATTCCTAACAGGATGCGTTTATCAGTTAGAATTTTAAATTGATCAGTAAAATGTTCTACTTTTTTCTGTTTGAGATCATGTGGAAGTGCTAATTGAAAGGCAACGAGCACCAGTGTTGAAAGAATGGCAATAATCCAGAAAGTTAGTCGCCAACCAACTTTACTACTTAACCACGTTCCGGTTGGAACCCCAAAGACTGAGGCAATACTAAATCCCGAAAATACCCAGGACACAATCCAAGCTTGTTTGGCTTTTGGTGTAATAAAGGTAGCAAAGGTGATTGCAATTGAAATGGTAATTCCAGCAACCAATGCGGTAATAATTCTGGAGAGTATCAGCACAAAAAAGGTTGGGGCAATCGCTGATAAAATGTTACCAAAGATAAAAACCGCCATTGTAAGGCCAATTACTCGATTAAGTCGATGTTCCCCAACTAATAAAGATAGAATCGGAGTCGAAATTCCCGCTGCCAGTTGTGCTTGGGAGATACGCCGTTCCTTACGTAGTTTTTTAATTAATTCTCCATTAGTCATAGTGGCACTCTTTCCTTTTAAATCAGTCTGTAAAATGAATTATGACGAAAAGCTTTACATAATGATACTCCTTCACTTCTGTGCATGTAAACTATGGGCAACGGAGGATGAAAATCATGAAAAGTACATTATTACAGCAAAAACAATTTAGAAATTTCTTCATCTCAGACATCATTTCTGGGTTTGGAGTAGGACTTACGACTGTCGGCGCTAACTGGTATGTATTGGAGCAAACCAATTCCGATAGCATCGTGGGAACCTTTTTAGCGATTAACGTATTAGCAGGCTTTTTGATTTCGCCAATTGCGGGTTATGTAACTGATAAATTCACTCGCAGAAACGTAATTATTGGGACCTTTTTAATTCGGGCCGTTCCACTGGAAATCATCGACTAGTTTTGTTTCTTGGAATTTTATCGGTTTTACCATTGTTGGTAACCCAGATATTTAACGTTTCGATGCCGGGGTATATTAGTCATATCTTGCATGTTAGCAGCGTTAGTTATGGAATTACAGATATGTTTTACGGAATTGGTGTTTTAGTCGCAGGTTTAATTACGGCAAAATTATTAGAAAAGATGACAAAGAAAAATTTATTAATCGATTTTTTCTTAATTGCTAGTCTCGCTTTGTTGGCATTATTTATTTTTAAACTAAACTTGTTGACGTTTGCGGCCACATTTTTAATCGTTCTGAATATGCACGACTTGGTGGTAAGGATTTCTATTCAGTTGATGTGTTGCCACGTAGTTTGGGCAGTGAAGCGATTCGATTATTGTTTAACGATCAGCGCTCTGTCCTGGAGCAAACTAAGGCAACAAGCGTGATTGTGCCGTACCGTTTACCTGAATTTTGTGATGAGACGTGGTGAATTAAAATAATATTGCACGAAAGGCGCATGTCTCAAAAATGACACTTAGCCATGTAATTAATCATCCAGATCAAGTATCACCTGAACTGATGGTGTGAGTACAACATGCAATAAAAAAAGACCGTTGACTATCTGCCAAATCAAGTCGTACGGTCATTAGTCAACCAACGCCATTATGTCATTCGTTTCTTACTTTTAGAAGATGTTACAACAGTTGAACCGAATTATTGATTCGTTTAGCTATAATTTACTACAAAAAGGTTAGACACTGAAAATTAGCTTAGATATTACGGCAGAGACACAATCTATTGACGTGAATAATCGAGCAGGCATTGAATAAACGACTGAATATATGTGCCGGCAGGGATATCGTGATATTTATTATATTGTTTTATCGTTAGATTAGTATTGAACTTAATGCACAATTTCTAATTGCCGACTACGATTATCCGTGCGAGCGATTAGATTGCACTTGTTGTGTTAAGTGCGGTTCAGCCGAAATTAAACACCCATAAGACAAGTGTTTGCCTTAATTGTTGAAAAAATTGTCGCACAAATTATTTCTTAAATTGAATCAAAAAACGATAGAATTAGGAAATACCAGCATTTCAGCAGCTATAGCTGTTCGATAAAAAATAAATTTGCATAATGTTATCGTTAATATTACGCAAACGCTTCCATTAATTATCCAAATGTTCTATACTATAAGCGTTACATATATTGGTGCATGATTAGAGCAAATCAGTTATGTTTCAAAAAATTATGGAGGAATTAATTATGGTAGATAAGAAAAAAGGGCAGGGGTTGCCAAACTTGCCGCTAAGCACCATTTGGATGCTAAGTTTTGGATTTTTGGGCGTGCAGATGGCATTTTCATTGCAGAGTTCCCAAATGGGACGTATTTTTCAGACCTTGGGTGCTGATCCCACTAAGTTAGGAGCTTTCTTCATCCTACCACCATTGGCAGGGTTGTTTGTTCAACCACTAGTTGGTTATTTTTCAGATCGCACTTGGACAAAACGCTTTGGTCGTCGAATGCCTTACCTATTGGGTGGCGCTTCTGTGGCAGCTATTGTGATGTTCTTGTTGCCTAATTCAGGTAGTTTTGGTTTTTCAACTGTTGCCGGTTTGTGGTTTGGAGCAATCACAATTTTGTTCATGGATTTGAGTTCTAATGTTGCAATGCAACCCTTCAAGATGGTTGTGGGTGACATGGTTAATGAAGACCAAAAATCATACGCGTACTCAATTCAAAGTTTCTTGTCTAATACAGGGTCTGTCCTTGCAACAATTTTTCCATTCTTGTTGACAGCGATTGGTGTTGCTAATACAGCACCTAAAGGTCAGGTTCCAGCTTCTGTGACTATTTCATTCTATGTTGGTGCGTTAATCTTAGTTATCTTTTCACTAATTGCAGTCTTTAACGTGAAAGAATACGATGATGCCACTTATGAGTTATATCATGGCTATGCTTTGAATACACCAAATGATGGTGAAGGTGGCTTCTTGACTTTGTTAAAGCGTGCGCCAAAAACATTTTGGATGGTTACTTTGACTCAGTTCTTCTGCTGGATGGCATTCCAATATTTGTGGACATATGGTGCTGGTACTGTGGCAGACAATATTTTCCATGCAACTAATCCAACATCGGCTGGGTATCAGAATGGTGGTAATTGGTTTGGTATCTTGTCAGCGGTTTATGCTATTGCGGCCGTCGTGTGGTCACTAGTCTTATCAAAAATTCCAGCAACTAAAAACAAAACGGGTTATGCTTTGTCACTCTTTTTAGGGGCAATTGGTTTCACATCGGTATTCTTTATTCACTCACAGTATTTGTTGATTGGTTCATTTATTTTAATCGGTATTTCATGGGCAGGTATGATGGCATACCCATTCATTATGGTAACCAACGCATTGCCTGGTGATCACATGGGTACGTATCTAGGATTGTTTAACGGTTCAGTTTGCTTGCCGCAAATTGTAGCTTCGGTTGCTAGTTTTGCACTATTTCCTGCACTTGGTTCACATTTCCCATCAATGATCTTAGTATCCGGAATCTTAATGTTAATTGGTGCTGTTAGTGTTGGGTTTATCAAGGAAATTCACAGTAATCCAGTAAATGCACAATAATGGCTAACGTTTCGGCGTAATATGTGCGATCAGTCGTCGTAGATATTAGCGCTGAAGCTAAGTATTCGAAAAATGAAAGAGGTAGAAAGTCTTATGAAACGAATTTTTGAAGTTGATCCTTGGAAAGTTACATCACATGATTTGAATCCCGAAGATAAACGTCTCCAAGAATCTATGACGAGTTTGGGTAACGAATACATGGGCATGCGTGGCATGTTTGAAGAAGTCTATTCCGGTGACACACATCAAGGAATTTACGTTGGTGGTGTTTGGTTCCCAGATAAAACACGTGTCGGTTGGTGGAAAAATGGTTATCCGCTTTACTTTGGAAAAGCTATCAATGCGCTAAACTATGTCAAAGCAGACATTTACGTTGATGGTAATCAAGTTGATCTAGCTAAAAATGATGTGACTGATTTTGAAGTATCATTGGATATGAAAAATGGTGTTTTGAATCGAACGTTTACTGTGTTTGGCGTAACGTTTAAAATCACGCGCTTAGTTTCAGCAGCAGTGAAGGAATTGGCAGATATTCACTATGAGTTATCATCTGCTGATGGTCAAACGCACACAATTCGTTTTGATGCTAGTATCGACGCTGACGTTGTCAATGAAGATTCAAATTATGATGAAAAGTTTTGGCAAGTTTTGGACGCAGGTAATGAGACTAATTCATCATTTATCGCTACGCAAACAATTGAAAATCCGTTTGGTGTGCCACAATTTACAGTTGTTGCCCGTCAGAGCTTTGTTGGCGGTGAAAAGCATGGTGCGAACCGCTCTGAAAAAGAAGTGACTGATAACTTTGACATTGAAGTACCAGCTAAAGGTTCAGTTAGTTTTGAAAAGCGCGTGATTGTGACAACTTCGCGTGATTATGATAGCCTAGCTCAAGTGATTAAAGCAGGTGAGACATTAACTGCGGACCTTGCCGCACAAAAATACGACGACATATACACAGCACATGCACAAGAATGGGCTAATCGTTGGGAAAAAGCTGATGTTCAAATTGAAGGAGATAATGCGGCACAGCAAGGTATTCGCTTCAACTTATTCCAGTTATTCTCAACTTACTATGGTAATGATCCACGTTTGAATATCGGACCAAAAGGTTTCACTGGCGAGAAGTACGGTGGTGCCACGTATTGGGACACCGAAGCATTTGCTATTCCTGTTTACCTTGGTGTTGCTGATCCGTCTGTGACCCGTTCATTGCTACAATATCGTTTTGATCAGTTGGATGGTGCATTCCACAATGCCAAAGAACAAGGCTTAAAAGGTGCTTTGTACCCAATGGTGACCTTTGATGGTATTGAGTCACACAACGAGTGGGAAATTACTTTTGAAGAAATTCACCGTAATTCGACAATTGCTTATGCGATTTATAATTATACAAACATCACGGGAGATCACTCATGGCTTGACGGTGACGGCGCACAAGTTTTGTATAATATCGCACGTTTCTGGGCAGATCGTGTCCACTATTCTGCCCGAAACGATAAGTACATGATTCATGGTGTCACGGGTCCCAACGAGTATGAAAACAATGTTAATAACAATTTCTATACAAATTGGATGGCAAAATGGGTTTTGCAATACTCCCTTGAACACTACAGTGAAATTAATGCTGATGAAAAAGCTAAGTTGGCTTTGACGGATGAAGAATTAGCAAAGTGGCAAGAAATTGTTGATAAAATGTATTTGCCAGAGGCTGATGTTGAAACCAAGACAGGTAAAAAACATATCTTTGTTCAACATGATACATTCTTGGATAAAGACTTGACACCAATTGCTGATATGCCACAAGACATTCGACCAATTAACCAACACTGGTCATGGGATCGCATCTTGCGCTCGCCATATATTAAGCAAGCTGATACATTACAGGCCATGTTCTATTTCCCAGACGCATTTACAGAAGAAGAAAAGCGTAACAACTTTGAATTCTATGAACCATTTACAGTGCATGAGTCATCATTGTCGCCATCTGTTCACTCAATTTTGGCTGCTGACTTACACATGGAAGATAAAGCAGTTGAATTGTACGAACGTGCGGCCCGTTTGGACTTAGATAATTATAATAATGACACGTCAGATGGTTTGCATATAACCGCTATGACAGGCTCATGGTTAGCGATTGTGCAAGGATTTGCTGGCATGCGTGTTCGTGATGGCAAACTCTACTTGAAGCCATTCTTGCCAAAGAAATGGACAAAATATGCTTTCCGTTTGGTATTCCGCGGTCATGTTTTGGAAGTGTCAGTCGATGGTCAAGGTGCACATGTTGACTTGATTTCAGGTGAACCATTAGTGATTAACCTATCAGGGCAAGATGTCGAATTGACAAAGTAATAAGCATAATGATGAGCGAGGAATCGCTCATTTGTTGTATAACAGGAAGAAAGGATATCATGAAAGTAGTAGAGAAGGATTTTGGGCAATTACCTGACGGAGAAGTCGTGACGGCGTTTACCCTAGAAAATATCAAGCACACACAGATTACTGCAATTTCATACGGGGCAACTTGGCAATCGTTTTCCGTTGAACGTGATGGTGTCAAACAAGAATTGTTAGTCCAATTTGATGATTTAGCCGCGTATTTAGATAATCCATTCCATTTTGGAAATACAATTGGTCGTGTTGGTGGTCGTCTATCAAAAACTGATTATGATATTAATGGGGCACATTTTACATTAACGCCAAATGATCATGGCAATGTTTTACACTCTGGCATTAATGGCTTTGATGCGGTTAATTGGCACGGTGAAGCAAGAAACTTGGGTACAGCGGCGGAAATTAATTTCACACGTACTTTTGATGATGAATTCGCCGGACAATTAGCTGCCCAAGTGACCTATCGATTGGACGATGAAGATCGTTTAGACATTATATTTAGTGGCGTTTCAACCGAGAATACATTGTTCAATCCAATGACGCATGTCTACTTTAATTTAGTTGGTAAGGATCAAGATATCAGCCAGCATAAATTACAAATTGCATCACGTCAACATCTTGAAGTTGATAATCACGCGATTCCAACCGGTAACTTGATTGATAATCAAAATACAAAATTTGATTTTGCGCATTTGCATGCCTTGGGACAAGAGCATTACGATGATGCTTGGGTATTAGATCCCAGCCGTCAAGGGGAGGGAGTAAGACTAACTTCACCCGATGAAAGTTTGACCTTGACAGTGGATTCAGATCGCAATGGTGCGGTTGTATTCACTGCCAATCCTGACGATAGCAGTGACATTAAAACAGCGCTTGCTATTGAGATGCAGACCTTGCCTGATGCGGTTAATCATGAAGGCTTTGGTGATATTGTTTTGCCAGCAAATGAAACAAAAACATATACTGTAACTTACCAAATTAAAAAAAGCGAGGATAAATAAAAATGGCTAAATTTTCAGATATTAAAGGTTTTGCCTTTGATTTAGATGGCGTTATTGCCGACACGGCGCGCTTTCATGGTGAAGCTTGGCATCAAACAGCTGATGAGGTTGGCACAACTTGGACACCAGAATTAGCTGAAAGTTTGAAGGGCATCAGTCGCATGGCTTCCTTGCAAATGATTTTGGATGCTGGGGATCATGCCGATGATTTTTCTCAAGCAGATAAAGAAGCATTAGCAGAAAAGAAAAATCATAATTATCAACAACTCATTTCAACATTGACTGAAAATGATATTTTGCCTGGCATGAAAGATTTCATTCAATCAGCTAAGGCAGCTGGCTATACAATGTCGGTGGCATCAGCTTCTAAAAACGCACCAATGATTCTAGATCATTTGGGATTGACCGAATATTTTGTTGGCATTGTTGATCCCGCCACTTTGACAAAGGGGAAACCTGATCCTGAAATCTTCGTTCGTGCTGCGGAAGTCTTACATTTAGATCCAGAAAATGTCATTGGATTGGAAGATTCAGCTGCTGGAATTTCCTCAATCAATGGCGCAGGTGAAACATCACTAGCAATTGGTGATCCAGATGTGTTGTCAGAAGCGGATCTGAATTTTGAGTCTACTTCAGAAGTGACATTAGCAAATATTGAAGCTAAAATGCAATAGATAACTAAAAAGAGTGTCAGTACATAAAAATACTGACACTCTTTTGTTGTTTTAATTAACATTTGCCACCGTATTGCCCTGCTTGAGTGTGATATCGGTAAAAGTTACGGTATGCGTTGTTGTATGTGATCAACGAGAGCCGTAATAGCTAATTCATCCATCTGTGTAAATTTTTACTGCACAGGTGTTAAAATAGGACGTGCTAATTGGGTTAATTCTGTTCAATCGATGATCACAATTGATAGATTCTCAGAGACAGAAATGCCAACACCTTTTGCACCATTTAGTAATCGAATACTGCTGATGTCTGCTGAGCCAATTGCAGTCGTGAAAGGTTGGGAATTCCCAAATATTTTGGAAGCATACAAAACAGGTAGTGTCAAGAATCTTGTGTAAATGAAATGCCTTCGTACATATAATATGTATCTAACTTAAATAAATGATGCTTCCAAGGTGCCCTGGAGTCCTTTGAACCCTCGGTGGATCCGCTTCAGAGACTTCTCGTTATAAACATTAAACTGAGAAACCAGGAAGCAATCCAGTGAATCTTCCGTTGGAAATTGTTCTTTGTGGTGGGTGGTGCGCTTGAGATGCTTATTAAAGTTCTCAATCAGGTTAGTGGAGTATAGTGATTGCCGGATAGCTGGTGGAAAGTCCATGAAAGTGAGTAAATTCGGCATTTTAAGCAGATCTTTGATTAATTTGGGATAGGTCTGATGCCAGTTGTTGGCGAACTCATTCAGTTTCAGCTCGGCTGCTTCACGGTTGGCGGCCCGATGAACTTGTTTAAAGTCACTGATCACGGCCTTGCGGTCTTTTACACGAACTTTGTTCATCAGATTCCGCCCAACATGAACCAGGCAACGTTGTCGTTTGGCTTTAGGGAAATGCCGATTCAAGCCTTCGTCCAAACCAACTAACCCATCGGCCACAAACAACAGCACATCTTTAACGCCCTGCTTGATCAAGGTTCCCAGCAATTCAGTCCAGATTCCAGTCGATTCCGTTGGCGCCACTTGGTAGTTCAGCACTTCTTTCGTACCATCTGGACGAATGCCAATCGCAATATGAACGGCTTCTTTTTGAACGGTATCCCGCTTTAACGGCAAGTAAGTGGCATCTAAGAAGATGGCCGCATATTGTGAAGCCAGCCGACGTTGCTGGAAAGCTTGAACCTGTTCATTGACGGCTTTAGTCATGTTGGAAACCGTGGCTTTGGAGTAGTGAGCACCGTACATTTTCTCAATGAGTTCGGCAATTTCAGCAGTGGTAATTCCCTTGGTATACAACTGAATGACCGTTGTTTCTAATAAAAAGAATGGTGTATAATAGTAGCTATAAGGACTACTTCATTTCAAATGGGCTAAGTTCCGAACAAGCTCTCGCTGACCTCTTTAAATTTGCTAGTTACTACGATCAAATTTTGAATCACAAATCTGCTGATGATCGGTTTAATAAGATATTAGAGCATATCAATGTGATGGATAGTAAGGTTGTATTTCCTTATCTAATGCTATTAATGGATTTAGTAGATACAGCAAAAATTAATCAAGAAGAAGCCATTCAGTTAGCACATATTTTGGAAAGTTATCTTTTCTGATTAAAGGCATGTCAAATGTCAACAAATCGTTTAAATAAAATTGTCGTAGGCCTATGTGATTTATCTAAAGAGGGTGGTAACCTACGCCTCAGGTTACTTCGGTTGTTAAAGGCAAACTTTCCAGACGATCGAAAGTTATTGGAAAGTTTGATGGAAGTGGACCTTTATCATCAAAGACATCATTTAGCAAAGTTATCATTGGTAATCCTTGAAGAACATAGGACTCGAGAAACAATTAATTTTGATGATGCACAGGTTGAGCATATCATGCCACAACGATTGAACGCAGAATGGCGACTTCAGGTTGCTAATGCTGATAAGGTTAAAGAACAGTATGGTAGTACGCTTGGTAACCTGACTTTAACTAAATATAATCAGGAGATGAGTAATAAGCCTTATAGTGAGAAAAAAGAATTTTATAAGGACTCAAATGTTTCTCTTACTCGAGAAGTTGCTGAAACGTATAACCAATGGGGAAAAGAAGCAATTATCGACCGCACTAAAGAGTTAATAGATGAGTTAATCCAAATCTTTCCGATGCCAAACATCAAAGAAGTTAATGAAGAAGAAATTGCTGGTGAGTACACAATTGATCAAACAGTTAATGTGACGGGTAAAGCCCCTGTTCAAATAACAATTAATGAAAACGAATATCCAGTAAAAACATGGAAACAAATGTTGAAAATCTTCCTCAATGATCTTTGGAATAGGGATAGTCTTAATTATGATCGGATTAAAGAAAACAATCAGATAAGTCGAATGCTCTTTAGACCTCACAGAAGACCGGCCACGCTTGAAAATGGTACCGTAATCGAAACAAATTTCTCCGCTTCGGTTATTCTCGCCAATATCCTTCTGATTAAGAACCAGGGTACAATGGGGGCAGTAATCGCGACGGTTCTTGCTGAAACATGCATAACTCTGATTGATTTGTTTTTTGTATCGAAGGCAATACCAAACTTTTCGGGTTTGTCGGGAAAATGGAAATATATCCTTGCTGGAGCAACGACTTTTGGAATCATACGGTGTATCAATTACAAACTTCCTGGAACGTTTGTATCATTATTATTTCAAGGTGTGATTTGCGTAATGGTGTATTTTGCGATTTGTGTTGCTACAAGTTCGAGTTTTACAAATACAATTATTAGAACCATTAAACAAAGGAAGGCCACTAATTAGTGGCTGGTGAATTAGGCCACCGATTCCGCAACCACGACAGTCAATTGATACTCGATTTTTATCGTTTGCTTGCCTGATCGTACATTGAACGAAATTGGTACAGAAAAAAGAGCTAAAACGATTGTGGCGTCAATGCTTACGGCGATTGTTTCTGCAGTTTTAGCGGTTACCAGATCAAGTCCTAGTTTCCCTTTGATGAAGGCAAACTCACGCTCGATCTCACCTCGTCGATTTTCGGCTTGTCGGTCTGCCTTACGTTTGGCCGGATCGACTTGCTTCGGCCGACGGCCCAATCTAGGACCGCTAAGCTTGATCCCAAGATCTGCGCACAACCCAATTAAGCATATTAAAAGTATTTTGACATTAATCATTTGTTTGGAGAAAGAACTTGAAGAAAATAAATATTGAATCAAATAGCACTAATAAAAAGATGCGTATTATCATGTTTGGACATAAAAGAATCCCGTCAAGGTCAGGGGGGATAGAAACGGTTCTTACTGAATTATGTCCCAAACTAGTGTTGAACGGATTTGAAATCACGGTTCTTAATCGTGCTGGAGAAAAAATTAAGCATGGGGATTATCAACCTGTAAGTCACAATTTTAAGGGAGTTAAGGTGAAAAATGTTCCTAGCATTCGCCTAAAAGGCTTATCAGCGGTTATATCTTCATTTTTTGCTGCATTTATTGCTGCATTTGGTCCATATGACTTAGTACATATTCATGCGGAAGGGCCAAGTGTGATGATTTGGTTGCCACACCTTATGAGGAAAAAATGTATTGTTACTGTCCACGGTCTGGATTGGAAACGAGATAAATGGCATCACGGATTTGGAGCACATTATATACATTTTGGAGAGAAGATGTTAGCAAAGTATGCTGATGCAATTATTGTATTGAATAAAGATACACAGAAATACTTTAAAAAGACATATAGTAGAAATACTTTTTATATTCCTAATGGCGTTAAAAAAAGTGATCAAATAGAACCTTCAATTATCACAAAAAAATTTGGGCTATTTGGAGATGATTATTTCCTTACAGTATCTAGATTGACTCCTGAGAAGGGAATATTACCTCTTATTGAATCTTTCAGGGGGGTCGATACTAATAAAAAATTAGTTATTGTTGGAGATGGTAGCGATACTGACGAGTATGTTAAAAAAATAATAAAGCTTTCTCAAAGTGATTCACGTATTATTTTTACTGGTTTTGTGGGTGGGAGGCTATTATCCGAACTTTATAGTAATGCTTTTGTGTACATTATTCCATCATTTGTTGAAGGAATGCCCATGTCATTACTTGAGGCACTTTCCTTTGGCAATGCAGTTGCCGCTAGTAATATTCCTGAGATTGCCGAAGTTGTCGGAAGAGACCATGCATTGTTATTTTCTCCAAAAGATCAAAATCAAATGAAAAATGTAATAAATAGATTCCTACATGATACGCGTTTACGTCGTGCGATGAAACAGAGTAGTAAGAATTATGTTGCTGACAAATACAGTTGGAATATTGTTGCGCATGAAACATCCAAAGTTTATTTGCAGGTATTGTTTAAAGGAGAGTAGTTTTGATCAGAGTGTTACAAGTAGTTAACAACATGCATCGTGCAGGGCTTGAAACGGTAATAATGAATTATTATCGTGAAATAGACAGAACGAAGATACAGTTTGATTTCCTCACACATCGTCCGGGACCTTCAGCATATGATGCTGAGATTGAAAGACTGGGCGGACATATTTATAAAATGCCACGGTTATATCCAAACAATTATGTCAGCTATTTTAAAAAAATGAGTAAATTATTTTCTGAACATCCAGAATATAAAATTGTGCATTCCCATATAGATTCAATGAGCTTCCTTCCATTATTAGCTGCTAAACGTGCGGGAATTCCAATTCGAATTGCGCACAGCCACAATACGAGTATGGATATTGATTTTAAAATGCCTTTAAAGCAGCTTTTTAAACTAGGAATACCTAGTGTCGCTAATCAGTACTTTGCTTGTGGTAAAGATGCTGGACATTTTTTATTTGGTGATCGAGAATTTTTTGTTATGAAGAATTCAATTGATGTACAACATTTTATCTTTTCAGAACATAAAAGAATACAAGTACGAAAAAAAATGGGGATTGATGATAATACTTTAATAATTGGGAATGTTGGACGACTATCTTACCAAAAAAATCAGGAATTTTTACTACGAGCTTTTAATATACTTGTGAAAAAAAGGAAAAACGTAAAATTGTGGTTGATAGGAGAAGGAGAAAATGAACAGCGATTATTGAAGATGATTAAACAATTAAAAATAGAAAAATATGTATCTATGCTAGGAACTCGTGCCAATGTTGCTGAACTATATCAAGCAATGGACTTATTTGTGCTACCTTCTAGATTTGAGGGCATTCCGATGGTTGGAATTGAGGCTCAGTCTGCGGGCTTGCCATGCCTTTTTTCGGATGCCGTTTCGGATGAGACCATTTATTCCAGTCTAGCCAGTAAATTGCCATTAAGACTTGATATGTGGGTAAAAAAAATGGATATGTCAATTATTCCTAGTGCCAATAGAAAAATCAGAAATTTTGGAGGATATGATATTCATTCGTCATATAAAGTGTTAGAGAATAAATATAAGTATTTAAATGAAATAAGTGGAGATGCTGTACAATAACAGATGTTAACAGCGTAATGAAAATGAACATGTATCTAATTCCAAAATGTCAAATCAATTGCAATAATTAATGATTCATTCCGATAATTGGCTTAGTTAGTCGACCAACTAGGTAATAGTTCTCCAAGGAAGTTAACTCCGAACGATCTTGTTGATATCGTAAGATAAAGACAATTTTTTTAAAACTTGGTCCAGTAATGATGGCTCTGTTGGAACTGACTGCTGGGACCACAAGCGAAAGTAAGTATAAACCGTTTGCCATTTAGGAAAATCATGTGGCAAAGCTCGCCACTGCGACCCGTTTTTCAAAATGTATAAGATCGCACAAAAGACGTCATATAAATCAACTTGACGGGCTTCGTTCGTTGATGAAAGTTTTTCAATTCAAGGCGAATGACTTCAAAATGTTAGTGAGTGATAATTTTCTTAAGGTCATTGGTAGTAGTGAGACATGGTATTCTGGTTCTAGGTCATGAAATGGTTTGCTTCTTAATTAATCTTGGCATTAATAAGAATAAGATTTTATGGCTTTTCATGTTTAATTAATTAGTGTTGCACTTGAATTCTAAATCGAGTCTACGTATATAATTAATAATTTGAAAATTGAATGTTTTAAACTACTTAAATAATAAAATATGGTATAGTGATAATAATCAGTATTAATTTTTTATTAATAAACTAAGCTTTAGCTTGTCATGATGATTGGAAGAATAATTTACTGGTGAATGGAATGATTAAATGAATTGTAAATTAACAATATCTATTATAATTCCCGTTTATAATGCGGGTACTTGCATTGATCGATGCTTGTCTAGTATTATCTCCCAACTAAATAAAGAATCTGAAGTTATTCTCATTGACGATGGATCGACCGATGGGTCTGGAATAAAGTGTGATGCTTGGGAGCAGAGAGATACCAGAATTAAAGTTGTACATACAACAAACATGGGCGTCAGTCATGCTAGGAATATTGGAATTAACCTTGCTACTGGCGACTGGGTACTTTTTGTTGATATTGATGACTATATTTTTCCGCAATATTTTGAAGTATTAGCTAATATAATGAATCAAAGGGTAGATTATATTTTTTTCTCTTATTTGAGAAAAAAAATTTGCAAAAAGGATTTAGATAAAACAATTCTAAATCGTTTAAGCACTAAAAGTCAGAAATTAAATGTTGAAGAAGCATTGAAATCGATATTTATAGATCGACGAATTCAAGGATACGTGTGGAATAAAGCCTTTAAAAAAGAAATTATCCAAAAATTCAATATTCACTTTTTGGAAGATATTCACTATAATGAAGATCTGATTTTTTGCTATGAATACTTACAACACAGTAAACAAATTATTTATTCGGGTGATCAATTGTATTGCTATGTGAATCATGAAAAATCAGCAGTTACTCAAAAATTAAATGCTTCACAGTTAGAATGCTCTAGGAGCTTTGAATATATGTTGAACATGGGTACGGATATTTCGAAAATAAGCCGTCCGTATATCCATGTTGCATACTTATACATGAATTGCTATTTATTAAAAAGCGCTTTGAAAAGAGGCTATTCTGATATTTCTCTGGTACATAGACTGCGAAAAAATATCATTTCTGAAAAGTTTACGTATTTTAGATTATACAATTTCGAGGGTAAAATACTCACAATATTAATTCATGCTATACCACTTGCATTTTTTAATGTCATTTATCGTTTGTTTCCAGACGGAATTTTTTTAGTCATACGTAAAAGATAAGAAGAGAGGTGAGAGCTATGGATGATAGATCAGGCCCAACAATAGGAATTAAATATTTTAACCTTTTAATATTTATGAGCGCAATTATATTTAAAAGCGTGGTAGATGCATTCATTATAAAAAATGATCCAAACGGTCCATTAAATTTAGTTAAGTATATAATTTTAGGACTATGCATTTTATTTTATTTATTTCAACTTAAAATAAAAATAAATCAAAAAGCAAAGTTGTTTTTTAAAACTGAATTCAGAACTCTTATGATTATGTGTGGATTTATTTTTTTAATAACTGTGTATTATGTTGTAAAAAATGGTGAATATTATAGTATAACTTTAAAGGAGTTTACGTTTTTATTGATCCCTATTGTATTCTCTTTCTGTGCATTAAATATTTTTAATTTGCATGAATTGATTTTCTGTGCAAAATTAGCATTGATAATTTTAGGAATAGGGTATATTTTTGAAATTGGGCCAATTAATTTTACACCAAGTAACATATTGTCTGCTATTATGAATATCTCGCTTGCTGGTGGGAATACTGCATCTTCAAATTCTATTTTTGAATCTAGCGCATTCTCAGATTCACTAATGTCACTATTATTCTTTTTTGGATACTATAAGCGTGGTAATAAGAAATGGTTATGGATTAGTTTCTTTTTGGTCTTACTGGCTAATAAAAGATTAATGATGATATTTGCAGTTGTAATTATTGTTATAGCATATTTACCTAATCGCGTGGCCATTCAAAATAAAGTGCTTGGAAGATGGGGATGGGTAGTTGGCGCAGTAGTGTTTAGTGTTTCTCCTTTTATTGCAGAGTATTTAACAACACCGCAAGCTGAGTCGATTTTCTTCCAAAATTTTTCAATTAATTTAGCAGATTTTTGGATGGGGAGAGATAGTATGGTTATGAATATTTTGAGCTCGGGATTTGTTTCTCATGGACTTGGATCAACTTATGTGTTTCAAGGTAGTTTATTAGAGATCGAAGGCGTTAAATTTTTATTAGAGTTAGGTGCTATTGGTGTTATTGTTATATCTTTTTGCTATTGGAAAATTACGAAAAGCCATATGTATAGTATGGTGATGATGTTGTACTGTTTTTTAAATATAAATACCTCAACTTCAATTATGACAGGAACTTTTTCGTGGATTTTTTATTTAATCTTGCTTGGATGCTGCACACATTATTCTAATATAGGAACCGATGGTTAGTATTATTACAAGTATAGTTTGTTAATTTAGGAGGAATAAATAATGAGATGCCCTAAAATTTCAATAATAATACCAACGTATAATTCCGAAAAATATATCTATGAGTTATTCGCCTCTATTAAGAATGTCAAAAACTCTGAAATCATTGTAGTTGATGACAGTTCAAAAGATAAAACTATCTCCGAAATTAGAACTTGGGGAGCACGGATGTTTGAAGAAAATGACTTTCATGTAATAATAAATCAACATAAAGGTCCTAGTGTTAGCAGAAATATTGGAATAAAAGAAGCTAGGGGGAAATATATCATTTTTATTGATTCTGATGATCTTGTTCGATCAGACGTATTGAATCATATATGCTCTTTAGACATTAATTATGATATTATTAGCTTTTCAAAAAGTCCAGAAAGAAAAATAATTAATACAGATACAGAAAAATTTGGCCTGATAAATGAAGTTATAATGCATAGCGGAATCCCATCTTACACTGCTGCACCATGGGGGAAAATGTATAGCAGAAAGTTTATACTAGATAATAAGATATTATTTAGCCCTTTGGTATATAGAGGCGAAGACCTACTATTTAACGTTGAAGCTATACAAAATGCTAAATCTATTCTATTAGAACAATATGATTTTTACCTGGTCAGATTGACATCGAACTCCATTACTCGTGGTACAGACATGAAAGTTCTGATGAATAGTAAGGCATTTGTAAAATTAGGTATGAAAGTGCTGGATTCTATTGAAACAACGATGCCATTAATAAACAATAAAAAGATTATAGATTTAAAAAGAAATTTACAAAAAAAATCTTTTTCTACAGATATTTCTTATGCGTTACGACATAATTATACAGTTGACCAGATTGATGATTATGAAAAATGGTTTAAAAGAAACTGTGCTGATGTGAGCATTGAAGACATTCAAGAAGAAAACGTAATAAAAAAAATCGAATTTTTTTTATTACGACACAATAAACGTAATTTAATAAAATGCTATATTTGGTTAATAAATGCGTTTCAACAATTATTTAAATAATTGTTGAGCGATAAAGAGTAAAAAATGATTATTGTAACTTCGATTCAGAATTAGTGAATTGAAATTAAATAGGGGAATATTAGGTAATACTATATGAATAGAAAAAGTTTATCCATTAGAAATGCAGCCTATGGATTTTTATCACAAGGTAGATTGTAAAATTAATCCGAACGCTGTTCGGACAAAAAAGATCAGCTTCCTTTAAAATGGTGTTTACCACAAACCCATCTTTTAGGAGCTGATCTTTTGTCTAGTATAACCTATTCCGAACGAATTAAAATCGAAACCTTTTGTGAACTAGGGCTGTCCAATATCCAAATGGGCGTTCGGCTGAACCGATCACCGTCAACAATTTCTTATGAATTATCTCGATGTCAACCTTATCAGGCTGAATTAGCACAAACAGATGCCGAATACAAGCGATCACGATGTGGTCGGAAAACTAAGCTGAGCGATGAGTTAAAGCAAAAAATTCTCAACCATTTACGTCTAAGCTGGTCACCAGGAATGATTGCTCACGAATTTAAACTAGCTACTAAATCTATTTATAATTGGCTAAATCAGGGGAGAATTGGTTTCTCCTTGAATGATCTACCTGAACATGGCGTACGCCAACGGCGTAACGTTGACCAACGATCCAAATATAATCAATCTTTGGGGCAATCAATTGAACAGCGTCCCATGATGATTAATCAACGTAATCGCATCGGCGATTTTGAACTAGATACAGTCGTTGGTCCTCGTGGGCATAGTAAGGCAGTTTTATTAACTTTAATCGATCGAAAATCACGGTTCCTTTGGGCATACCGGTTAAAAGATCGGACGACAGCGACTATTAATGAAGCACTAACTAAGTTCCTAACCACTTTTAATGGTCCGGTGCACAGCTTTACTGTGGACCGTGGCACTGAGTTTAGTGGGCTAGTATCACTTGAATCACAATATGGTATTAAGACCTATTACTGCCATGCTTATACTCCAGCTGAACGTGGTAGTAATGAAAGCTTTAATCGGAATTTACGTTATTTTTATCCTAAAGGGACTCGTTTTGAGCACATTAGTGCTCAAGATTTAACGACGACGTTACTCCAAATTAACCAGCGACCGCTTAAAATACTCGACTGGCAAACACCGTATCAGGTTATGCTGACAAATTTGTCCAAAAATTCGGATTAAATTTGCAATCTACCATAATTGAAATTTAGTTTTCAAAAATATGTATTTAAGGAAGAATTTATAAATTATCGCAATATTTTTAATTCAATTAATAATGAAAGTAGATGATGAATTATTAACCATATTTCAAAATTATTTGCCTGGGTATTATTAGGAATTTCAGCCTTATCAATTTGTTTTTTATGTTTTAGCCCAATCTTCCCTATTACCTTAACTATTAAATTGCCACCGTCAAATCAAGCTATTAGCTTTATGATGATCGGTAAGGCACCAGTTGCTTACATTCCCTTTCAAGAATTAGATCAATTAGGATTCTGGCTAAACATCATTATGACTTGTCCCTTAGGAATATTTACCTATATTTTATTCTCTCCCAAATTCAAAATTTCTCATGTGATTACAACTGGAATCCTTATTGGATTCACTATCGAATTTATTCAATTTATAACAGACAATTTGGCAATAACACATCGTTGGGTAGATATAAATGACGTGCTTGCTAATACTTTAGGATTTGTAGTTGGTTATTATCTATCAAAGTTAATTGATAAATAACCCGTAGGTAAATTTATTTGGGTCTAGAATTTTTGGTGTTGGAAAGTATTTCCATTCCAAAAGTACTAGGCCCTAATTTAAAAAGCCATTGATAATGGATCAAAAAAGGCCACTAGGGTATACCCTAGTGGTCGTTTTTATTTCTGTGCTATACTAGGAATTACAAGTGTTCATTAGAACTGTCCAAAAGGAGAATTGGAAATGGCTAAAATCGGTTATGCGCGTGTGAGTTCCAAGGAGCAACATTTAGATCGACAGTTAGCGGCTTTAAAAGACGTTGATAAATTATTTACGGATAAATTAAGTGGGGCTAACACTAATCGGCCAGAACTGCAAAAAATGCTGGCCTATATTCGTGAGGGTGATATTGTAATGGTCACTGAATTAGATCGCTTAGGCAGAAACAACCAGGATTTAACTAAGATCATGAACACCATTCAAAATAAGGGTGCCACCCTAGATGTGTTAAATTTGCCGTCCATGACCGGGATTGCTGACCCAAATTTACGTCAACTGATGACCAACTTGATTATTGAACTCTATAAGTATCAGGCCGAAAGTGAACGTAAGCGAATCATTGAGCGCCAGCAACAAGGGATTGCCTTAGCTAAGCAGCAGGGTAAATATCATGGGCGCAAACCCCAATATGCCAAAGATGATCCCCGTTTGCAACATGCTTTTAAGCTTTATCGAGCAGGCATGAGTGACATTGATGTGTCCCGAAATACAGGTATTAAACGGACGACCTTTACTTAATAAGGCTAATTAAATTAGTAAGTTTACTCAGGCCTTTTCTGGGTGTAAATAGTTAATTGAGATTCCAGCAATGACAATGATGGCTACTACGAACAAAGCCAAATACCAAGTTACTTGAATCCCCAGGGGAAGATTAGGTGCAGTTAAATTAATCAAGGTTGATCCTATAGCCGTACCATTTGCAATGGCAATATTTTGAATCATTCGTTGTAGTGAACCGATTGTGCCTTGATTGCTGGTGGAACCCGATTGCATGATAGTGGAAATATTAGCTGGCTGAAAATAGCCACCACCGATTCCGAATAAGAATAGGCAACCGGTTACGATAATTGGCAGCCATTGGACACCAACTAAAAGCAAACCAACGAAATCTAGCGCAATAATCATAATCCACTATCTTCTTTCATCACTGTCACTAAAGAAGAAAAAACACGTGTCATTAAGATCTGCTATAGTGCTATAGTCCCCTTAAGGTTGACAGATGAAAAAGTATAATTCTTTTGTCAACCTTAAGGGGATTTTATTATGCCTAGAACTAGGTTTACGGCCACAGAAAAGTTAGATATTCTTCTGGGGCTAGCAAAAACTAATTTAACTCAATCAGCATACTTTAAATCATACGGCATTGCTCGAGACACCTTTATCAGGTGGCAAAGACTTTATACGCAAGGTGGTTTGGACGGGCTAAGGGAATCAAACAGCTGGACTAGATATAACTCAGAGCTTAAGCAACAAGCCGTGATAGCATACCTGAACAAGGAAGGTAGTTTGATTGATATTCAAAATCGTTTTGGACTTCGAAGTACCAAGCAACTTCGAGACTGGGTTAAAAAATTCCAGTATAATGGGACCAATAATTCATTGACGGCGACGCCGTCAAGAAAGCAGGTCGGCATTATGAGTCGGAAAACAACTTTTGAAGAACGCATTGAAATTGTCGAATACGTTACAGTAAGCGAACATTCATATTTCCAAGCTGCGGAACACTTTAACGTATCTTATCAGCAAGCCCGTTCTTGGGTACTTAAAGCCAAAGCAAGTGGGTACACAGCGCTTAAGGATCACCGTGGCCGCACTAAACCAAGTGAAGAGATGACTGAAGTTGAGCGACTTAGGCTAGAGAATCGTCAGCCTAAAACCCAAATTAAGGAACAGGAGGTCTACGACCTCTTCTTAAAAAAAGTCCGAGAAATCCAGAACAAGGAGTGAATGCACAACACAGATTAGCCTATCAAGGTATCCAAGCCATTAGTTCAAAGACCCGCGGTGCGCAAGCAATTATTCTGCGTAAAATTGGCCTTTCACGTCAAGCCTACAACCAGTGGCTTCACCACAAGTCAACAGCTTGGGATGAACAAGAGGAACTGCTCAAACAAAAAATAGTGATATATTTTGAAAAACATCGTCAGCAAATTGGCGCCGGAAAAATGAAGTTCTACCTTGAACATGACGAATCGATTGATTTCCACGTTTCGTTTAAGCGCGTTAAACGACTGATGTTCGCTCTTCATCTTAAATGTCAAAGTCGAGTCAAGAAACATCACCGGGTAAAACAGGCAGAGCAGGAAGTGCGCGATAACGTGTTAAACCAACAGTTCAATCAAGTAACTCAGCCTAACCAAGTTTGGTTATCAGATTCCACCGAGACCAGCGAAGCCGTGATTGATACATTCAACTTAGCCTTTCAGCGTACTGGTGACGTCCATCCAATGGTGCATACAGATCGTGGCGCAGTCTTCACCTCGAAGGCCTTCAACAACTTAATGGTCAATCATAAAGTAGTCAGAAGCATGTCACGACCGGGAACACCGTATGACAACGCGCCGATGGAGCGTTGGTGGAATGAATTTAAATTAAATTGGTTAGATAGCTATCCGATGCCCAAAACTAAACAAGAATTAATCGATTTAATTGAAGCTGGTATTTACTACTTCAATTACGTCGATCGAACTATACAAAGAAACGGCTCCACCGCGGTTGAATACCGCGGTGAAGCCGCTTAAGAAGTATCTGAAAATTATATTATTTTATCCGTCAACTTGACAGGGACTAGTACAAATTGCGATGACCAGGTTTTTGATTGTTATTTTAAAATGCGTTACATGCACCATATATAGTGGTTGATCGTTTGCTAAGCACATATATCTTGTGTTTTCAACCTTTATCTTTTTGCAAAATCGGAGTAATCTATGATGCAAAGAGAAACCAATCAAGCCAGTTTCGAATATCAAACAGCTTTAAATAAACAGAAAATAATAACGCTGTTTATTATAGCGAGAATTGAACGAGATTGGAATAAAAAATTAGAAAAGGACGGATGGTTAAAATGATCAATTCGCAAGCAATCGCAACCGACGCTTGGACTGAATTACGTCAAAAACAAGTAGTTAAAGCAGATGGGGAAAGGATGCAATTTTACCCCTATAAAATCGCGTTGGTGGTTGATCAATTAACCACGGACAAGGTTGAACGGCAAAAAATTACGCAAGCGATTTTAGAACAGCTAAAGCAAATGGCGTCACCATTAACGGTAGAACAAATTCGGGCAGTCTTCAAAACAATCCTTCATGGTTATCAACGGGACAACTTGTGGGAAAAATATGCTGAATATCGGCAAGCCGATGAAGCCAAGTGGCAGGCCGCGATTGACTCGCAAAATAAATTAAGCCAGTTATTTAATGGACAGGATACGGTAGTTCACGAAAATGCTAATAAGGACAGTAATATTTTCAGCACCCGCCGGGACTTAACGGCCGGAATGGTCGGCAAATCATTTGGGTTAACGATGATGCCGCAGACCGTAGCAAAGGCCCACTTGCGCGGCGACATTCATTTTCATGACTTGGACTATTCACCGTTAACTTCAATGACCAACTGCTGTTTGATTGACTTCAAGAGTATGCTAGCGAATGGTTTTAAGATTGGAAATGCGGAAGTGGAGTCACCTAAGTCGATTCAAACAGCAACCGCCCAAATGTCGCAGATTATTGCGAACGTGGCATCGAGCCAATACGGAGGTTGTTCGTCAGACCGGACGGATGAAATGTTGGCGCCTTACGCAAAATTAAATTACGAAAAGCACTTGAAGGAAGCCAAAAAATGGGTGCTCCCCGAACAACGGGAAGCCTTTGCTAAGGAAAAAACCAAAAAAGATATTTACGACGCAATGCAAGCGTTAGAGTACGAAGTTAACACGTTGTTTTCCTCCAACGGACAAACGCCGTTTACCACGGTGGGATTTGGCCTGGGAACTTCGTGGATCGAACGGAAAATTCAAAAGGCAATTTTAAAAGTTCGCATTAAGGGGCTCGGTAAGCAGCACCGGACCGCAATTTTCCCGAAGTTGGTCTTTTCAATTAAGCGCGGAATAAATTTAAATCCGGAAGATCCCAACTACGATATCAAACAGTTGGCCGTAGAGTGCGCAACTAAACGGATGTATCCCGACGTTTTAATGTACGACAAAATTGTGGAATTAACCGGAAACTTCAAGGCGCCCATGGGTTGCCGGAGTTTCTTACAAGCGTGGAAGAACGCTGATGGCGAAGAAGTTAATAGCGGCCGAATGAATTTAGGGGTCGTAACCGTCAACTTGCCACGGATTGCGATTGAAGCCCAGGGGGACCGGGAAGTCTTCTGGGAGATTATGGAAGACCGGGTGGCGTTGGCGAAAAAAGCCTTACTCTTCCGGATTAAACGATGCCGGGATACCCAACCGCAAAATGCACCGATTTTGTATAAGCATGGTGCCTTTGGAGTCCGCCTCAAGGACGGTGACGACGTGGACCAACTGTTTAACCACCGGCGGGCGACCATATCGTTAGGTTACATTGGATTGTACGAAGTGGGAACCGCCTTTTTCGGTCCAGATTGGGAAGATAATCAGGAGGCCCACGATTTCACGGTTTCAATCGTGAAGTACCTGTACGAACAGTGCCTAGCTTGGGAAAAAGAGTACGGCTATCATTTCAGCGTTTACTCCACGCCAGCCGAATCCCTGACGGATACCTTCTGTGAGGATGATATTGAAAAATTCGGCAAGATCAAGGACATTACCGACAAGGAATACTACACTAACAGTTTCCATTACGACGTCCGGAAAAATCCGACTCCGTTTGAAAAACTTACTTTTGAAGAAGAGTACCCGAAGTACGCGGCCGGCGGCTTTATTCACTACTGTGAGTACCCGAATTTAAAACAAAATCCGGCTGCTTTAGAAGCGGTTTGGACCTGGGCTTATGACCACGTGGGTTATTTAGGAACAAACGCTTCGATCGACCACTGTTATAAATGTGGTTTCGACGGCGACTTTAAACCCACGGCCCGCGGTTTTGAATGCCCACAATGTGGGAATCGCGACCCCAAAACTTGTGACGTGGTTAAACGGACTTGTGGTTACTTAGGAAACCCAATGATCCGGCCAATGGTTCACGGACGGCACAAAGAAATTTCATCACGGGTTAAAAATATGGAATAGGGGTGAAAACGTGGTTAGACAACGACGAGTACGGACACCGAGAAATCCCCAGCCGCAAGAATGGCTGGCGAAGGATCGCAGTTTAGAATACATTGCCGACTATAAGCCGTTTAACATGGTTGACGGGGAAGGCATTCGTTGCAGTTTGTACGTTTCGGGTTGTTTATTCAAATGTCCGGGGTGCTACAACAAGGCGGCGCAAAATTTCCATTACGGACGCCCCTATTCGCAGGAATTAGAAGACAAAATTATCGAAAACATGGGGCAAAGTTACGTACAGGGGCTGACCTTGTTAGGCGGAGAACCCTTCTTAAACACGCAGGTTTGCTTGCGGCTAGTCCGGCGGGTGCGCCAAGAATTTGGGCACGACAAGGACATTTGGTCGTGGACCGGTTACACCTGGGACGAACTGATGCAGGAATCTTACGATAAATTGGAATTGTTAAGTGAACTAGATATTTTGGTGGACGGCCGGTTTTTAGAAGCTAAAAAAGATTTGACGCTTCAATTTCGGGGAAGTTCCAACCAACGAATTATCGACGTGCCTGAATCGTTAGCCGCAAACCAAGTCGTCATTTGGGATAAATTGCTTCGTTAAGGTAGGAGAATTTGATGAGTAAGTTAGAAATTAAAAATTTAAAGATCAATGTGGGTGATGAGCGCATTTTAAACGGGGTTAATTTACAAATTAATCCGGGAGAAATTCACGCATTGATGGGACCTAACGGGACTGGGAAGTCAACGCTTTCGGAAACGATTATGGGAAATCCGCTCTACGATATTGTAGATGGTCAAATTTGGTTAGACGGGCAAGACGTCACGGAAATGAGCGTGGACGAACGGGCCCGGGCGGGAGTCTTTTTAGCGATGCAGTATCCGATGGAGGTCGCGGGAATTTCCAACGCCGACTTCATTCACGCAGCGTTAAACGCACGTAACCAAGGCCAACCGGTTGCCGTATTGCCCTTTTTAAAACAGCTTAAAGCGAATATGGAATTTTTGGAAATTAATCCGGAATATGCGGATCGGGGGCTCAACGCTGATTTTTCCGGTGGTGAAAAAAAGCGTAACGAAATCCTGCAAATGATGATGTTACGACCCAAGATGGCTATTTTAGATGAAATTGATTCCGGATTAGATATTGACGCCCTCAAAATTGTGGCGAAGGGGATCAACGCAATGCGCAGTACTACCTTTAGCTGCTTGATGGTTACGCACTACCAGCGCCTGTTGGACTACGTGGTGCCTGACGTGGTGCACATCATGATGGACGGCCGGATTGTTAAAAGCGGCGGCCCTGAACTAGCTACGGATCTGGAAAAGACTGGCTACGCTGAATTAGAGGAAACGTTAGGAAGTGAAACCAGCCATGGCGATTCCCTTGAATAAAACGATGACCGCAAGTTATCCCCGAATTTTAGGAATTCGGTATGACCCCGCAGTTTTTACCTTGCCGGATTCTTCCAGCGCCACTTGGGACTGGGAGGCCAACGCGGAAGCTTTGCAAGCTATTAATGCAGCGGGAGGTACGGTCCGGCGCATTAATGGTGCGACAGCGGAACTATCCGGGCTGCCCCAATTACTAGCTTCCACGGACAACCAATTTGTGCAACAGCACTTGCAAAACCAACTCCAGGGTGTGGTAATCAGTTTGCCGGATCACGCGGAAATTTCGCCAGCGCTAAACTTAACTTTGCGAACGGAGTCAGCTTTTCCCGTGGAATGGACAGTTTGGTTTGATTTGGGGGACCATAGTCGGCTGACCACGAAGTTGACGCTAGATTTAGCGGGAGACGTGCCCCAATCCAACTGTTTGATTGGGGGAACTTTAGCGGACGAAAGTAATTTGACACTCATCACCGACACGCAAAGCAACCAAGCTATCCGAAGTTTATTGTTAGGTGATTTTGTGAGTGCTCGGGATGCTAACATCGATTGGTCCTTGTGGCCACAAACGAAAGGCCAGCTGTTGGGTGATTTAAACGTAACGCTTGCTGGAACCGGCAGTCGGGCAACCCTTAACTTGGCGCGTTACGGCTACCAAGATGACTGGGTGGGTATCCGTGGTCAAATTAAGCATTTGGGCCAACATACTTTTAGCCGAATCAACATGCGGGGAGTTTTGTACGAAAATTCCCGGGTTAACTTTACGAGTATTGGCCAAATTGATCACGGGGCCAGTGATGCGGACGCGGACCAGGAAAGTCGGTTAATGACCGTAGAACCGCATGCTAAGGGCAGCGTTAACCCGGTCTTAGTGATTGACGAAAACGACGTCCGGGCCGGCCACGCCGCTAGTGTTGGCCAGTATGACGAAGATGAACTTTACTACTTACAAAGTCGGGGACTGCCGATGGCGACGGCAAAACAAATTTTAATTGATAACTTTATGGAACCGATTTGGCGTTTGCGCAACGGGGAGGTTGGCTAAGATGACGGATTACCAAGGTTTAACTTATTTGGACAACGCGGCGACCACCCCCATGCCAGAGGAAGTTTTAGCGGTAATTGACGAGTATTACCGGTTTAACAAGGTCAACGTCCATCGGGGGATTTATCAGCTTGCGGGACGAGTCACCAGCGCTTATGAAGCGGTTCGCGAACAAATCGCCCAGTGGCTGCATGCTCCTCAGCCAGAGTCGGTCGTTTTTACCAGCGGGACTACCGACGCGTTAAACCAGGTTGCCTTCGGCTATGCACAGCCGTGGTTGCAGCCGGGTGACGAAATTATCGTCAGTGTACTCGAACACCATTCTAACCTAGTGCCTTGGCAACGGGTGGCGGCTCAAACTGGGGCGCGCTTGCGAATGGTGGGGATGGATTCGCAAGGTAACCTGGATTATGTCCAATTAGCAGAGCTTATCAATACGCATACCAAGGTGGTCGCGCTCACGATGGTTTCCAACGTGTTGGGAACGGTGGTTGATGTGGCAAAGGTTGCCCAACTAGTTCATCAGTATGACGGAATCTTAGTGGTAGACGCTGCCCAAGCGGTCGCCCATTTGCCAATTGACGTTACCGCCATGGATGCCGATTTTCTCGCGTTCTCCGGGCATAAAATGTTTGGCCCCACGGGGATTGGGGTGCTCTATGGCAAGCTAGCTCGGTTAGAGGAGATGGAACCGGTCCGTTTTGGTGGCGAAATGGTCGACTTGGTTACGCCAACTTCAGCAACTTTTCAGCCGTTACCAATCCGTTTAGAAGCAGGGACCCCCAACGTTGCTGGCGTATTAGGGCTAGGAGCGGCCGTGAAGTATCTGGAAAAACAGGACTTTGCCGCTATCCAAAAGCATGAAGCACGCTTAATGCAGTTTTTGCTTACTGAACTCCAGGAAGTGCCGGAAGTTAAAATTTACGGCCCGTTAGATTATCAACAACGGGTGGGAGTGGTTAGCTTTAACGTCGGTAAACACCACACTCATGACGTGGCCACCATTTTAGATGCTTCGGGAGTGACCATGCGCGCCGGACACCTGTGTGCGGAACCATTAATGCAGGCTTTGAACGTTAGTAGCGTCGTGCGGGCGAGCTTTACCTTTGAAAATCAGGTTGCCGATCTGCAACGCTTAGTGGACGCGGTAGAACAAGTGGGACGATTTTTATCATGAACAATTTACAAGAGTTATACCAAAAAATTATTTTGAATCACGCTAAAAACCCGGTGGGCTATGGCAAAGTACCCCACGCAAATTGTGTCGGGACGTTGCGCAATCCCGAATGTGGCGACGAGATTACGGTTTATGCCGAAGTTGACGCGCAACGAATCCAGCAACTGGGTTTCACGGGGACGGGCTGTGTCATCAGCATGGCATCGGCAAGTATGATGGTAGCGCAATTAAATGGTCGCACACTAGCAGATGCCCGCAAAGTCTGGGAAAATTTCCAAAATTTAGTGTTACAAAAGGATTGTGTTTCCGATCAGCTGGGAGATTTAGCGGCTTTTGCTAGTCTGCATCAGTTTCCAACGCGGGTGCGGTGCGGTACCTTAGCGTGGCACGCGCTCGCAGAAGGTTTAAAGGAGAAAGGGGAAGTTTTTGATGGATGAAGTCAGTCCAACGCAACCAGGAAATTTTAAGGACGAATGGGGGCCGATGGATGACGTCCATCCGGTCTTTTCAACCGGGGTCGGAATTAACGAGAAAACCATCCAAGCCATTTCACGGGCGAAGCACGAACCCCAATGGATGCTAGACTTGCGGTTACAGGCCTATCAAATTTACCAATCCATGCTCATGCCGAGCTTTGGACCAGACCTTAGTGAGATTGATCTGAACGAAATTAAATATTTCCAGCGGGCAACGGATCACATTGCTCGCAACTGGGAGGACGTGCCCGACGAAATCAAGACTACCTTTGAACGAATCGGGGTTCCAGAAGCTGAACGAAAGTACTTAGCCGGTTCGGCGGCACAGTATGAATCCGAAGCGGTTTACCACAACATCAAACAGGATTTAGAAAGTCAGGGAATCATTTTTATGGATACTGATTCAGCTTTGAAACAGCATCCGGAACTAGTCCGACAGTACTTTGGTAAATTAATTGCCGCAAGCGATAATAAGTTTGCCGCCTTGAATACCGCCGTTTGGTCGGGGGGAACTTTCCTATACGTGCCGAAAAATGTGCATGCCGATGTGCCGATCCAAAGCTACTTCCGAATTAACGCGGGCCGGACGGGCCAGTTTGAACGAACCCTAATTATCGTCGACGAAGGTGGCAGTGTTAACTACGTCGAGGGATGCACTGCGCCAAATTATGCGGAGGACAGTCTGCACGCCGCGGTTGTAGAAGTGTTCGTTAAAAAGGATGCCTATTGTCGCTACACAACGATTCAAAATTGGTCAACGAACGTGTACAGCTTAGAAACTAAGCGGGCCCAGGCCGAAGCAAATAGCACCATGGAATGGGTCGACGGTAATTTAGGTTCAAAGGTCACCATGAAATACCCCAGCATTTACCTAACGGGCGCGGGGGCCACCGGTTCGATGCTGTCGATTGCGGCGGCGGGTGCCAACATGCACCAGGATACCGGCGCCAAGATGATCCATTTAGCACCGAACACCCATAGCACGATTGTTTCAAAAGCAATCTGCCATAACGGCGGTCGGGCGGACTACCGAGGATTGATTAAATACACTAAGGCGGCCAAACGGGCTAAGTCCCACGTTGAGTGTGATACGATTTTGATGGATCAAGACAGTGCCAGCGATACTTTCCCGGTTAACGACATTGAAACGAGCGACGGCACGATTGAACACGAGGCCCACGTTTCGAAAATCTCTGAAGCCCAATTGTACTACTTGAAAAGTCGGGGATTAGACGAAGCAACCGCCTCTCAATTAATCATTATGGGATTTTTGGAGCCCTTCACCCAGCAATTACCAATGGAATACGCCGTTGAGTTAGACCGGTTGATTAAGTTTAATATGGCGGGCAGCATCGGCTAAAGCTGTGAAATTTGCGAACGTTATGCAAAATTATTGCTAATAAAAAGAACGGCGAATTAACGCCATTCTTAAACGATTGATAATAAATTAAAGTGGAAAACATTTTTAAATAATAGAGCCAAAACGTGCTCCCAAAGTCAGTTTGCACTGCTTAATAGGGAATTGGTAACCATGGTAATGCATAACCACCGATTCCTTGTTAATGCTCACGAACTAGCCTACTTTGGGGGCGCGTTTTATTTTAAAGATGGAAGGCGGCTTGCACACCCACGATCAGCATTTTGACGCCGATGGTTGCTAAGAAACTGTTTGAGATCTGGTTTAAACTTTGATATACTTTTGCAAAAAAGGAAGTTATCATGCCTAATTATCCTAGTAATATCACCCGTCAGCAGTTTGAAGTGATTCGTCCCGAATTAGAAAACTTTCATCAACGAACAAAGCCCCGCCAAGTTGATTTATATGACGTCTTTTGTGCGATTTTATACATATTGAAAAACGGCTCCCAGTGGCGAGCCCTGCCACATGACTTTCCTAAATGGCAAACGGTTTATACTTACTTTCGCTTGTGGTCCCAGCAGTCGGCTCCAACGGAGCCGTCATTATTAGACCAAGCTTTAAAAAAATTGTCTTTACCTTACGATCTCAACAAGATCGTTCGGCGTTAACTTCCTTTATTATCGTGGATGCTCAAAGCGTTAAAAATACTGCCACCGCTGAAAACAAAGGTTACGATGCTGGTAAGAAGATCTCGGGGATTAAGCGCCATCTGGCAGTTGATATCAATGGCTTTCCGCAGGCCATTCACATCACACGGGCAAATGTTTCTGATCGAGACGGGGCCAGTGCAATGTTAGCCCTTCACGCCGAACATTTGAAAAATGTCCGCAGTGTCTTAGTTGATGGCGGTTATACCGGTACCAACTTCGCCATTGATGTTAAAACAAACTTAAAAGCAACCGTTCAGGTCGCCAAGCGTAATGAATTACACAAGTTTGAAGTGTTGCCACAACGTTGGCTAGTTGAACGCTCCTTTAGTTGGGTAGAAAAATGTCGACGACTGTGGAAAAATTGCGAAAGGCAGTTATATACGAGCGCCACGATGATGACCTTAGCCTTTATGTCAGTTCTATTGCGGCGCTTTTAAAGATCTCAAACGGTTTCTTAGCACTATTACTTAAGAAATTTTAGACAGTTTCTTAAAATGCCGAATCCGCTCACTTTCATGGACTTTCCCCCAGCTATCCGGCAATCACTATACTCCACTAACCTGATTGAGAACTTTAATAAGCATCTCAAGCGCACCACCCACCACAAAGAACAATTTCCAACGGAAAATTCACTGGATCGCTTCCTGGTTTCTCAGTTTAATGTTTATAACGAGAAGTCTCTGAAGCGGATCCACCGAGGGTTCAAAGGACTCCAGGACACCTTGAAAGCATCATTTATTTAAGTTAGATACATATTATATGTACGAAGGCATTTCATTTACACAAGATTCTTGACGCTACCTACTTTTACCTCTATACTTTTACTTGTTCAAGTCATAAAGAAAAAAGAGCGTAATTTAGTTAAAAGCTTAAAAATTATTTTTATTGCTACTATTGTTTTTATTAACTATTTTGTAATAGATGATAAGACAATGACGTTTGTCTTTTTACTTTTTATTATTCTAACTTTATTTTTTAAAAAAAGCAGTGAAATTAAATTAATAATAGCAAAAATCGTTGGATTAATAATACCATTTTTTCTCTTAAGTGAATTCTGGTTATTAACTAAGAATTTTGGCACCACATATTTAAGTTTACGCTTAAATGAGAGGCTATCAAATAGGTTATTTATGTGGAACTGGTACTATCAGAAAATGGGAGTATCTATTTTTCCACCCTTTAATAAACTAGGAGAATATAACTTTTGGGGAACAATAGATGGTAGCTATACTTTGTTGCTTCTACAATATGGTATCCTTTTTGCAGTAACAACCTGTATTGCATTGGCTATTAGTAACTATCTGTTATGCAAAAATGGTTATTATATACTCTATTCCATAATGATAAGTTTTGAAGTAGGTGCTTTTTGTGAAAATGTTTTACAATTTTATGCATTAACATTCATTTTTGTCTTTTCAATTTGTTCTCTTTGCCCAGGCTGGTTAAGGAAGGAGTAAATCCTGAATAATTATGTTAAATATAAAATATCGAATAACAAACAGAAGAAAATTAAAATATTTTCTTGAATGTGATAAGAAGGCTTTGAAAATTCTTGATAAAAGACCATCACATCTCCCTTTTAAACATAGAATTTGGAAATTCGAAAGGTTACTTAGGAGAACTGAATACTGGTCTAATCAAAAGGGAATAGTTAGTTTCTTAGTATTCTATCTCTATTTTATTCGTTATAAAATGTTTTCTCACCGAGTAAATGTTGAAATACCAATAAACTGCATTAGGGAAGGCTTGGTTATCTGGCATTTAAATGGAATAATAATTAATTCTAATTCGACTATTGGGAAGAATTTTTCTATTTCTGCTTTTTGTGTTGTTGGAGAAAATAAAAATAAAAATCCTCAAATTGGTAACGATGTAGAGTTAATGTTGGGTGCCAAAGTGCTTGGGGCATCTATTTGTAATAAAGTAATTATTGGTGCTAGTTCATTAGTTATTAGGGATATAGTTATCGAAAAATCAGTATTTGCTGGTATACCTGCCAAACATATTTCTAATAATTATAACAAAAAGGAATCCTAAATTAATCATGAAAAAACTAGATTTGAAAGAAACACAGGAATTACTTCTAGAAATTCTTGTATATACTGATAAGATTTTAACTCAAAATAACCTTAGATATAGTCTTGCTTATGGAACGTTAATCGGTGCTGCAAGGCATAAAGGATTTATTCCATGGGATGATGACTTAGACATTGTAATGCCCTATAATGATTATTTGAGAATGTTAAAATTGCCTGAATTAATTGGTAATAATAAAAAATATACATTGCATTATAGAACCACCGAGCGAAATTATGGATATCCTTTTGCAAAAATTGAGAATAATGCAACAATTTGTAAATTTGATAAAACAACCGATAAGGGTGGAGCGTTTTTAGACATTTTTCCTATGATCCCATTGCCATTAACCGATACTCGTACTTATACTGAAAAATTAGAGAGGTTACATAAAAAGTTAGCTTTTACTGATTCGAAGAGTAAGAACTTAGTAAAAAACACTGCCCACTTTATAGCGCGGCCATTTCGTAGTCATTACAGAGATAAGATGATAGATCTGGCGTTTAAATATGTAGCTCTTGATAATAGTAAATTTTTGACTGATTCTACTTGGAGCAACGATAGACTTGGTCAGGCTGTTCCAGAAGAGTGGTTTAATAATTATACAAATTTAGAATTTGAATCTCAAAAGTTCAAGGTTATCACTAAGTATAAGAAATGGTTAAAAATTGTATACGGAGATTGGAGAAAATTTCCTCCGAAAGAAGAACGTATAGGACATCATGGATTCGAGTTATTTGTTAAATAAATATATTCTGAGATGAGAGGCTTTAATGAAAGGAAATAAAATATTAGCTAATAATATTATTATGCTCTACATAATGAATATTACTCAACTAGTTTTACCACTAGCTACTTTGCCTTATCTTACTCGAATACTTTCAGTTGAGGGTTATGGTGTTGTTAGTTATGTTAAGTCTATTATGACATATGCAACTTTAGTGATAGAATTTGGATTCATTCTTTCAGGAACGAGGGATATAGTAGAAGCAAAATCTGATAAAAAGAAAATAGGAAAGATCATTGGGAGAATAACCGAAGGAAAACTAATTTTGAGTTTGATTTCATTATTTGTCTTATTTGTTATGATTTTTACTATACCATTGCTATCAAGACATATCTTGTTTACCTTACTTTCTTTTGTTTCCCCTTTCCTTTCTATTTTTTTATATGATTATTTATTTAGAGGTTTAGAGAAAATGCAGATAGTAACCATGAGATATCTTATAATGAAAGGAATATCTACATTTCTTACCTTTATTGTGATTAAGAGTGAGTCACAATTAATAATGATCCCGATGTTAGATATACTGGGTTCGTTTTGTGCTGTTTGCTGGGTACATAGTGAGGTACGTAAGCTTGGCATTAAGATTAGTAAGGATAGTATTTCAGAGGTGATTCGTTCTATACGTGTTTCTTTCACATATTTTCTTTCTGATGTGGCAACTACAGCCTTTGGAGCATTAAATACACTTTTCGTTGGTATATTCCTATCAGTATCTGATGTGGCTTTCTGGGGTATAACCATGTCCTTTGTTGGCGCAGTACAATCGATGTATTCTCCCATCTCTGATGGAATATATCCGCATATGATTAAAACAAAAAATTTAGAATTATTTATTAAGATTATCTTATTCTTTATACCTTTCTTAATTATGGGCGGATTAACAACTTTTTTTGGTGCAAAATTTATTATGTATATAATAGGTGGACAAAAATACATAGTCGCTGCATGGTATTTAAAAGAAACTATTCCGTTACTGATTATTAGTTTTTTCAGTATTTTATTTGGTTGGCCTTTGCTCGGGGCAATTGATAAAGTCAGAGAAACAACAACAACAACTGTGGTTACTGCAATCCTTCAGGTAATTGGCCTTGCATTATTAATAGTTACTAAGGACTTTACTATTCCGCTCTTAATTTTTGTGAGAACAATAACTGAATTGTTTATGGCAATTTTCAGAATCTTATACGTATATAGATTTAGAGAACTGTTTAGGGAATAACCAACTTTTCATTATAGGAGTAATAACATAAAATGATGGATAGGTATCAGTTTGAATTTTTAAGTTATTTGGGAAAAATAAAGAAGTATTGCTTAATTATAAAAAAATTGCTGATAAGGTAGATTGTAAAATTAATCCGAACGCTGTTCGGACGGCAGATTGTAAAATTTAAGTTGAACATTTAAGTGGACAGAAAAACCCATCAAGGTCTTTAATGGTGTTACCACACAATCCATTAGAAAGAAGGACCTTGATGAGCACCACTATTTTATCATTCCAGAACCGTGTTGTCATTGAAACGCTTCATAATGAAGGACGTTCCTGGCGATACATCGCTAACTACTTAGGCTTTAGTAAGACCACCATCTTTAACGAACTTCACCGGCTAAATAGTGAGTACCAGGCTGGGCTAGCGCAAACTGACTTTGAACGAAAGGTTAGTCAACGGGGGCGGAAGTCTTCGCTCACTAAAAACCTTAAACACTTGATCGAGGAAAAGATTCAAGTCCAGAAGTGGTCCCCTGAACAAGTTGCCCATGTGGTGGGGATTGCCTACAAGACGGTCTATAACTGGATTGATCAAGGATGGCTTGATATACAGTTGCCCGATTTGCCTGATCATGGAATTCGTCGTCATCGTGCTAAAGAAAAGCGTGGTACGTTCAATCACGGCCGCTCCATTGAGGAGCGTCCTCATAAAGTCGAAACTCGCCAGGAATTCGGCCACTTTGAAGCTGATACCGTACTTTCTGGTAAACGTAAAGGTCAAGCTGTGGCTACTTTTGTGGAGCGTAAGAGTCGCCTGACAATTGTTAAACGGCTCCATGGTCGCGACAGTCAGTCCATGACTCAAGCCGTACTTGAACTAGCTAGTCAACTTCAAGACAAGCTCAAGACGCTTACCGTAGATCATGGTAAAGAGTTCGCTAACTATCAGACAATTGAACGGAGAACTGGTACACAGGTTTATTTTGCCCATGCCTATTCACCGCATGAAAGAGGCAGTAATGAGAACCGTAACCGAGTTTTGCGGCGCTTTATTCCCAAAGGCCAAGCCATTGAAGAACTAAGTGATCACCAATTGGTTCAAATTAATTGGTATTTGAATTCACGGCCACTTAAATGTCTTAATTGGCATACACCAATCGAGATCTTCTTGCTTAATTTACGTCATTAAATTCGTTCAAGTTATTTCTTGCAATCTGACTTTATTTAAATAAAGTCTGGGTATTCTGTTACATGTGTGCTAAAATATTTTTGTTCAAAAAATAGGAGATAGCAAAATATATGAACAGACAATTATTAGAAGTATTTCAGCTCAAACTGAATAATCCTCAGTTAACTCAGCGTAATTTAGCCCCAAAAATGGGGTGGTCATTAGGAAAAACAAATAAACTATTAGAAAAGCTGAAAGAATTATCGTTATTTAATTCTGACTTTTCGTTAACAGAAAAAGGAAAAGATTATATAAAAAATCACCACCCACAAAAAGCAGTAATTTTAGCTGCCGGTTATGGGATGCGGATGGTACCAATTAACACGGAAGAACCCAAAGGGCTTTTAGAAGTTAATGGTGAGCCATTGATTGAGCGTCTTATTAATCAACTTCATGAAATAGGTGTTCATGAAATTCATGTTGTTGTTGGATTTATGAAAGAGCATTATGAATATTTGATTGACCAATATGATGTAAAACTGATTGTAAATCCGCATTATGTTGATTATAAGAATTTGTATTCGCTTTATTTAGCTAAACAGTGTCTGGAAAAGAGTTATATTATTCCTTGTGATATTTGGTTCAAGAACAATCCGTTTTCTTCAATAGAAGATCAGTCGTGGTATCTTTTCAGTGATCAGAAAGTTAATAATTCAAATTGGCAAGTTACTAAGCAGGGGGTTGTAAGGAGGACTAACCGTTCAAATCTTGGAAATCGGATGGTTGGAATTGCCTATTTGAATAAACCGGACGCTGATTATTTGTCTCGCTTACTGGAAACTGCTGTTAATAATGATATGATGCTTGGCCATTTTTGGGAGCAGCTTTTAAATCAGGATAATAAGTTTATTTTGAATGGCAAGCTTATAAACGATAGCCGCTTTAGCGAAATTAATTCGTATGAACAGTTGCGAGACCTAGACTTTAACTCTAGTCACTTACAAAATAATGCGATGAAAGTAATAGAGCAGACCCTTAAAACAGATTTGCGTGGTATTCAAAAGATTCGCGTTCTAAAAAAGGGAATGACTAATCGTTCGTTCCTTTTTGTACATGATGGCCAGCGTTATATCATGCGAATTCCTGGAGAGGGGACTGGTGAGCTGATTAATCGACAAGAAGAGTCTGATGTATATCAGAAGTTAAAAGGGATCAGCTGGACTGAACGAGTTTTGTATTTGAATCCATATAATGGCTACAAGCTATCAGCTTTCATCAATAATGCTCGTAATTCGGATGCAACCAATTGGCATGAAGTAAATAGGTGCATGACACTTTTACGTAAGCTTCATAATAGCTCCTTAAAGGTAAAACATACTTTTAAGCTATATGATCAAATCAATTTTTATGAAAAGCTACGTAAAAGTAAATCTGCATACCGTGATTACTCAGCTGTTAAAGCGCAAGTTAATCGACTAAAACCTTTTATTAAAAAGTATGCTAAGCAGAGGACACTTTGCCATATTGATGCGAACCCAGATAACTTTGTCTTTGACCAAAACGATCATCTCTACCTAATTGATTGGGAATATGCTGGTATGCAGGATCCCGATGTAGATGTAGCGATGTTTGCTATCTATGCTATGTACGACAAGCAGCAAATTGATAAGCTAATTGATATTTATTATCAACAAACATGCGATCAGGTGACTAGATATAAAATTTATGCTTATATTGCAGTGTGTGGCCTTTTATGGAGTAACTGGTGTGAATATAAACAATCGTTAGGATTGGATTTTGGTGAATACTCGCTTGCTCAATACAGATATGCAAAGAATTATAGTAGTTTAGTATTAAATAGCTTGGAGGAAAGAAATGTCTAAAATTGACAATGCAATAATTATGGCGGCGGGCTTTGGAACTCGAATGCGCCCGTTGACCTATGAAACGCCTAAGCCACTAATTCCAGTGCATGGTCAACCGATGATCGAGTCTGTGATTGCTGGATTGCATCAAAACAATATAGAGGATATCACTGTAGTCGTTGGGTACTTAGGTGAACAGTTTAACTACTTGCCGACGAAGTATCCAGGCATTAAGTTAATTAGTAATCCTTATTATGATCGCTACAATAATATTTCATCGTTATATGTTGCACGGAATGAATTAAAGAATACGGTTATTTTAGATGGCGATCAATTAATTATGAATCCCCAAGTATTAAGGCGTGAATTTAAAAATTCAGGGTATGCAGGAACAAAGATAAATGGTTGGTCTGATGAATGGATCATGCATATTGACGAGCAAAATAAGATAGTCTCATGTGATCGTGACGGGAATGACCATGGTTGGCGATTATATAGTCTTTCTAAGTGGACCGCTGAGGATAGCAAAAAGCTCAAAGTATACTTAACCCAAGACTTTGAGAATAATGAGCGTCACGATATTTATTGGGATGATATTGCGATGTTTGAGCATTTTGATGATTTCTCTTTAGAGATGATGCCTATCAATGCAGATGACATTGTTGAAATTGATAGTATTGATCAATTGAAGAAAGTTAACAGTCTAAAATAAAGGATTATGTGAATTGAGAAAGAAATTTAAAAAGATCGATTGGTTATTGGTTACAATTCCAGTTATTGGAGTCTTTACCGTTAGCTTGATATTTACTACTTTTCCCACACGGTCACACCATTATTTATCGATGGTGCGAAGTTTCTTGAATCAGCGGTTTTCCTTTTTCTATATTCTTGTTGCTATTTTCTTCCTGTGTAGTAGCCTCTATGCAGCCTTTTCACAATATGGGGAGATTAAGTTAGGTGATCCAAGTGATAAGCCTCAGTACTCAAACTTGCATTGGGGAATCTTAGTCTTTACTTCGACGATGTCTGCTGATATTATCTTCTATTCACTCTGCGAATGGATGATGTATGCACAAGAACCGTTTATTAAAGACAAGCCCAATGTACTTGAATGGTCATTAACCTATTCATTATTTCACTGGGGACCGATTGTTTGGTCATTTTATATTATGCTAGCTGTTGCTTTTGCGTATATGCTATTTGTTGCCAAAAATAAACGACAGAAATTTTCGGAAGCTTGCCGTCCACTACTTGGCGAATATATCGATGGGATAGTGGGAAAGGTGATTGATTTAATTGCCATTTTTGCATTGATTGCTGCTACTGCGACAACTTTTTCGATGTCGATGCCATTGTTAGCAGCAGCGGTGGGTAAGATATTTGGAATTAAAAATATAAGATTACTTTCATTGATTTTAATTATGATCGTGGTACTTATTTATCTTTCATTTTCAGTTATGGGAATGAAAGCAATGACATGGTTGAGTTCACTTTGCTATACATTCTTTATTGGATTAATGGCCTATATATTATTATTTAGTGGCTCGCTGAATTTTGTTCTTGATTCGGGAATTCAAGCAACTGGGAACCTGCTCCAAAACTTTGTGGGGATGGCAACGACCACTACGAGTGATGGCTTTACACAAAACTGGACGATTTATTACTGGTCGTATTGGATCGTATGGTGTGTAGCTACGCCTTTTTTTATTGGTGGTATTAGCCGTGGACGAACCATTAGGGATGTCGTATTACGAGGATATGTATGGGGATTAGGAGGAACATACCTTTCTTTTATTGTCTTAAGTAATTTTGGCATTTCTAGACAAATCAATCATCTTGTGAATGCTATAGGTAGTCTTCAAAATGGAGCAACATACTCACAAATAATTTTGCGAATGTTAGAAACGTTGCCTCAGTATAGGATTGCTCTTGTATTACTTGCCTTAGCAATGGTAGGACTTTATTCTACTGTATTTGACTCAATTACGATGGTCATTTCTAAGTATTCTTATCAAAGGTTAAATGTCGATGAAAGTCCTAGTAAATTAATGCGTGTTACGTGGGCTGTAATATTCATGATATTACCCTTATCTTTATTAATTAGTAATAGTTCTATGTATAATATTCAATCAGTCGCAATAATTGCAGCTTTACCAACTGCAATTGTAATGATTCTGATTGTGGTTAGTTTCTACAAGCAAGTTAATAAAAATAGACGTAGTTAATAATAGTGCTCTTGCAAAACTAATTATTGTGGCAGATTGTAAAATTTAAGTTGAACATTTAGGTGGACAGAAAAACCCATCAAGGTCTTTAATGGTGTTACGGTAGATTGCAAATTTAATCCGAATTAAAAAATAAATAGTGCTAGGATTAAGTTAATCCTACAAAATTGGCACAACCAAAAAGCCACTCATCTCATCACGAGGTTGAAGTGAACCCCCGAGATTGGACAACAATCTCGGGGGTTTTATTATGACTAAATTTAATTTAGAGTTACGAATTTCTATTGTGACACAATATTTAACGGGTATTAGTTCCATTCAATTGGCCAGAAAATACCATATTGCCAACAATGAAACGATTCTCCTATGGGTTCATCGCTTTAATCGTTTTGGCATTGCAGGATTAAAACCGAGACCTATGAACTTGGAATACTCTAGTGAGTTCAAGATAGAAGTATTAAACTGGAAACAACAGCACCAAGCTTCGCTTTCAGAAACAGCAGTACACTTCAATCTCTCTTCACCAAGTACTATCTGGAAATGGCAAAGAAAGTTTGATTTAAGGGGACTCAGTGGCCTAAATAGAGTGAGAGGAGATCCAAAGACTATGGCTAAGCATAAGCATAAAAAAGTAACCAAACCCACAACAGCACAAATTCAAGCACGCCACGATAAAGATGAGTTAAAGCAACTCAAGCAAGAAAATAAGATGTTAAGAATCGAGAATGAATTCCTAAAAAAACTCGATGCCTTAGATCACGAAAAATCAGCTCACGCGAAACCGTGACCTTAATTGATGATCTGAGGCGAGTCTTCAAAACGTCGATTAGTTTTATCCTCAAAGCCGTTAAGATACCACGTAGCACGTACTATTACACTAAGCACAGCCAGGGACGAAAATATGATGATGACCAGGTTATCCAAGCCATTGATGAAATTCGCCAAACAGATGCCAAGTATACTCAAAAATACGGTTACCGTCGCATAACGTTAGTTATGCATGAACAGGGATTTAAAGTTAATCACAAACGCGTCCTCCGAATTATGAAGGAACAAGGCTGGACATGTCAGGCCTTTAATAAGCAAACTCGTAAATATAACTCATACAAAGGAGTTGTTGGTAGAATCGCCAAAAACAAGTTACACCGGCGATTCAAGACAGATCGACCATATCAAAAACTTGTCGCCGACGTTAGTGAATTTCGATACGGTCAGATGAGTCAAAGTGAACGAATCTATTTAGAGCCCATCATGGATTTATTTTCGGGTGAAATTTTGGCATTTAACATTAGTGCACATCCAACTCTTGAGTTTGCGTTGAAGCCACTAAAAGAAGCATTAGATGGACTACCTGAGCTTCCTTATCGAACAACGGTACACACAGATCAAGGATTTCAGTACCAACATAAGCAGTGGCAAAAAACGCTTAAAACTCATCATACCTTTCAGAGTATGTCCCGTAAGGCGACTTGCTTAGATTGCTTCTATACTGATAATTGGCACACAAATACTTAGATAATTTGTGTAAAATTATAATCAGATAGGAGTTTTTTTATATGAAAAATCGTTCAAAAAGATATTCACTAGAATTTAAACAAAACCTTGTGGCTTTGTATAATGATGAAAAAAGATCAATGTCTTCAATTTCTAAAGAGTATGGGGTAACTGTCTCATCTATTTCCAAATGGATAAATGATGAAAAATTAGTATCTGTAGATGATGGAAAACCAATCACAAGAAAAGACTTTTTAAAACTAAAGAAAGAGTATGAGGATTTAAAGGAAGAAAATGAAATTTTAAAAGCAGCGGCGATGATCTTAGGGAAAAAGTAAAACGAGAAACACATTTACCATTAATCAACCGATTTTTAGCTGAGAATCATCGCCTTACTATTATTTTAAAGGCCCTTCAAGTTCCCAGAAGAACATATTATAACTGGATAAATTACACTCCAAATTATAGAAAAATGTTAGAGAAAAAAGTCAAACCATTCCTAAAGGAAGCATGGTCTAAAAACTACAAAGCATACGGAGCCCCAAGACTTAAAGTAGCTCTCCAAAGAGAGCTAGGGATTAACTTTAGTATTAGAAGAATTACACGTTTGATGAAGGAGCTTGGAATTAGATCACTTATGTGTAGACGATTTAAAAAGCCAGGAACTCATGTTGATTATGATCAAAGACCAAATCTAATTAAAAATCTTAGTGGAAAGTCTATTTGGAGTGCTGATATTACCTATCTACAATTAGAAAATGGTGTCTGGGTTTACTTAAGTACCGTCTTTGATGACCAGACCTATAAAATTTTATCTCAAAAGGTTTCAAAACATATGACTAGTAAATTAGTAAGCCATACTTTAATTGAAGTATTAAAGAGATTAAAATTAACACGGTTTTTTCCGAAAATTGTAGACCCATCTACTTTAAAACATGGAAAACTAAGTCCAGATATATATTTAGAAGCAGCAAAATTATTAAAATTAAATCCTGAACAGTGTGCTGGAATTGATGCCATTAATGCTGCAAATGAAATATCTATTGGGATAGGAAATAAAGATATTCTAAAACAAGCAGATATTGTATTTTCTAATACTGAAAAATTAACTTTAGATAATATAAAAAAATTTACAACAATAATATAATTAAATATTATTGGAATACAAAAAGAGAGTATCACATTAATTTTAATGTGATACTCTCTTTTTGTTATTCTGGAGAACACTCCACTTTAATTGTATTAATAACCATTAAAAATGGTTATAAAACACTTTAGTATTGATGGTTTTATTCGTATTCAATTGTTGCAGGTGGCTTACCCGTAATGTCGTAAAGTACACGGTTAACTCCCGCTACTTCATCAACAATTCGTTTAGAAACCTTACCTAAAACTTCCCAAGGAACTTCCGCAAATTCAGCAGTCATTCCATCAACGGAGGTTACGGCACGAATGTTAACGGCTTCGTCATAAGTCCGTTCGTCACCCATAACTCCAACACTCTTAATTCCAGGAAGGGCAGTGAAGTATTGCCAAACAGTCTTGTTCAAACCAGCTTTAGCAAATTCATCACGTAAGATGGCATCAGAATCACGTACCATGCGTAAACGTTCTGGAGTAACTTCACCAATGATTCGGATTGCTAAACCAGGACCTGGGAAAGGTTGACGCCAAACTAATGCTTTAGGCATCCCTAGTTTTTCACCAAGTTCCCGAACTTCATCTTTGAACAATTTGTTCAAAGGTTCGATTAACTTGAATTTCAAGTCATCAGGAAGACCACCAACGTTATGGTGAGACTTGATAGTTTGAGCTGTATCAGTCCCAGATTCAATGACATCAGTATAAAGAGTTCCTTGAGCTAAGAAATCAACATCGTCAAATTTACGAGCTTCGGTTGAGAAGGTATCGATAAATTCTTTTCCGATGATTTTCCGTTTGGTTTCGGGATCAGTTACACCCTTTAGTTTACCTAAGAAGAGTTCACTGGCATCAACGAAATCAATGTTTAAACCGAAATCGTCACCTAGAGCTTTAAGCACTTGTTGAGCTTCGTTTTTCCGTAATAAACCGTGGTCAACGAAAACTGAGATAAGTTGGTCACCAATGGCACGGTGTAAAAGCACCGCAACTACTGATGAGTCAACTCCACCAGAAAGACCGAGGAGTACTTTTTTATCACCAACGGTTTCTTTAATGTTGGCAATGGCATCTTCAATGAAGTCATCCATTGACCAGTTGGCTTCAGCACCAGCAATGTCAAAGACAAAGTGGTGTAACATTTCGCGTCCTTCTTCAGTTAAGTTAACTTCAGGATGGAATTGAACGGCGTAAAAGCCACGTTTTGGATCAGCCATGGCTGAGATAGGGCATGAGCCACTAGTTGCTGTTATCTCAAAACCATCGGGAACTTTGGTAACAAAGTCACCGTGACTCATTAGAACAGTTTGTTTGTCGTTCATGCCCTTGAAGAACTTAGAATCTTTGTCAGTTACTTCAATTTGAGCTTGGCCATATTCACTGTTATCGGCAGTAACAATTTCGCCACCTTTAAGGTCTTTGGCCATTAATTGCATTCCGTAACAAATTCCTAAGATAGGAAGACCAAGATTAAAGATTTCAGGATCAACGGCTAGAGCGCCGTCACCATTAACACTATTAGGACCACCAGAAAAGATGATGGCCTTTGGATTCATCGCTTTAATTTCTTTAGCGGTCATTGTGTGGGGTTTAAGTTCTGAATAAACTCCCATTTCACGAACACGACGAGTAATTAATTGGTTGTATTGACTACCAAAGTCAAGGACCATTACAGAGTCGTAATTACGTTCATTTTTTACCATAATTATTCTCCTATTTTTTGTAGTTAGGGGCATCCTTAGTAATGATAACATCATGTGGATGTGATTCACGTAAACCGGCACCAGTAATTCTGACAAATTGAGCTTTCTTCATGTCAGCAATGGTATGTGAGCCAGTGTATCCCATTGAAGCCCGAAGACCACCCATCATTTGGTAAATAATATCGCCAGCGTCACCTTTGTATTCAGTTTTACCTTCGATACCTTCAGGAACTAATTTCTTTTCAGCTTTAACTTTACCTTGGAAGTAACGATCAGAAGAACCATTTTCCATCGCTGGAATTGAACCCATTCCACGGTAAACTTTGTATTGGTGACCGCTCTTATCTGATAAAATTTTTCCAGGAGCTTCAGTAGTGCCAGCAAGCATGCTACCAAGCATAACGGCATCACCACCAGCAACTAAGGCTTTAGCGATGTCACCAGAGTATTGCATTCCACCATCAACGATGATTTGCTTGCCATATTCTTTAGCAACTTGGGCACAATTATAAGCAGCTGTGATTTGGGGAACACCCACACCAGCTACAACTCGAGTAGTACAAATTGATCCAGGACCAATTCCAACTTTAACAACATCAGCACCAGCATCAAAAAGGGCTTTGGTAGCAGCAGCAGTCGCAATGTTACCAGCAATCAAAGTTTTGTCAGGAAATTGACTTCTGATTTCTTTGATTTTATCAAGAACTCCTTTTGAATGACCATGGGCAGTATCAAGGACAATGGCATCGGCGCCAGCATTGAATAATGCAGTGGCACGATCAAAAGTTTCACCATTGATTCCAACAGCAGCTGCAACAAGGTAACGACCTTGTTCGTCAACGGCAGCTTCATCACCTTCGACAGGTGTTGCTTTTACAGTAGCTACTTCAGCAGCTTGATCTTCTGGTGACATATTCTTATGAATTACACCTAGACCACCTTTTTTAGCCATCTCAATTGACATTTCCGTTTCAGTGACGGTATCCATAGCAGCACTAAGTACTGGAATGTTTAAGAGAAGATTATTGCCTAATTTTGTTTTTAAGCTGACTTGGTTAGGTAGCACGTCACTTGCTGCCGGAATCAATAACACATCATCATAAGTTAATGCTTGGTGTTTGCCAAACTTGTTTTCCCAATTATCCATGAAGAAAGTCCTCCTGTTGTTAAGTTGTAGTAATTAATATAATAGATTAGCAGATATTTTGCGGAAAAGCAAAGGAAAATGCGAACAAAATCAAAATAAAAACTAAAAAATGTACGTAAGCAAATTATCAAATTATAAATTAAGGTGATTATCCGACATTTACCCCCAAAAAGAGCTAATTAATGGTAAAATTTAAGTAAATCGATTTAAACAAGAAAGCAGGATAATAATGGACGGAAAATTCAAACGAGTACGAGGAATGGAAGATATTCTTCCAAACGAAACTGCAGTTTGGCAACGAATTGAAGGAACTGCACGCGATGTCTTTTCAAGATATAACTATGCTGAAATGAGAACCCCGATGGTGGAAAAGACCGAAGTGTTTAGTCGCACTTCTGGTGACTCTTCTGACATTGTGACAAAACAAATGTACACTTTTGAAGATAAAGGTGGACGGAGCATTACTCTTCGGCCTGAAGGAACTGCTGGGGTGGTTCGTTCGTTTGTCGAAAACAAACTCTTCGGACCAGAACATCCCAAGCCAGTGAAACTTTACTACATGGGACCAATGTTCAGATATGAACGTCCAGGTGCCACACACAACCGAGAATTTCACCAAATTGGATGTGAAAGTATTGGTGCCGTTAGTCCCCAAATTGATGCCGAAGTAATTCGGTTAGCCATTGATATTTTTCAAGGGTTAGATATTCATGATTTACGCGTGGAATTGAATACCTTGGGTGATGATGAAAGTCGCAGTGTTTATCGCGATACGTTAGTTAAGTACTTTGAACAATTTAAAGATGAACTTAGTGAAGATTCTCAACGTCGTTTGGAACAAAATCCACTTCGTATTTTAGATAGTAAAGACCGAAATGATCAAAAGATTGTAGCCGGTGCTCCTAGACTAGAAGATAGTTTAAATGAACGGTCTAAGAACTATTTCAATGATTTGAAAAAAGCTTTGGATATCTTAAAAGTTGACTACACGGTGGATGACCGTTTAGTTCGTGGTTTAGATTACTACACGGATACTGTTTTTGAAATTCAAGCTAAAGCTCATGAATTTGGTGATGATTACATCACCATCTGTGCCGGTGGACGTTACAACAACATGGTGCAAGAATTTGGTGGCCCTGAAATGGGAGGTGTCGGCTTTGCCTTTGGTGAGGAACGACTTGCCACGGTTGTTAAATCTGATATAGCAGAGGATGCCATTGATTACTTCATCTGTACTGATACTAAGGGTAAAACGGATGTTGAAATTAATGCAATTTTTGATCAAGCTTTAGCAAAAGCGTTTGAGCTACGAAGTCAAGGTTATAATGTAGAAGCTAACTTCCAAGAACGTAGTATGAAGAGTCAAAAGAAAGAAGCGTTTAAGTTAAACGCCAAAAATACTTTAGTAATTGAATAATATAGTAGAAACAATCAAATTTTAAAATTTGATTGTTTTTTTATAAATAATCCTTGCGTAATTTCACTGAATTGTTACAATAGTATCTGTAAGTTAATTGAGCGGTTAGCTCAACTGTTAGAGCAACAGATTCTTTGTCTGTGAGATTGAGGTTCAAGTCCTTGACTGCTCATATTTAAAAAGAACGTTCATTGCGAACGTTCTTTTTTGTTAGATAAATAGTAAATCTAAATAATAATCAGTTAATCATTTGATTTTTTTACAAAAAACTTAACAAAATTAAAAATTTGTATTGCTTTTTCATTAAATACCATTTATAATTCATTTAAAGATATGAACGAAAGAGTAACCTATTGGTGCTGACTGAGAGAGTCACGGTAGCTGAAAAGTGACCAGTAGCATAGGCGAACCACACTCGTGATCATTGATATAGCAAAACTATATCCGGCCGACGTCGTTAAATGTCGCACCTTACATTCTAGAACGTCAGGTGCCTGAGAGTTTAGCAGTAATGCTAGGCTGAACAGAGGTGGAATCACGAACGAATCGTCCTCAAGTTATCAATCGATAACTTGGGGACTTTTTTGTTTTGGTGATAAATTCAAGGAGGAATAAAAAATGCACTATATATTAGAAATATTACCCAGTTTATTAGATGGTTTAAAGCTAACGTTAGGGGTTTTCTTCCTAACATTGATTATTTCCTTACCGTTGGGTGTGATTGTTTCAATGGCTCAGCGTTCTCGTTTCTTTGCATTACGCTGGATTACTAACATTTACATTACGATTATGCGGGGAACGCCCTTATTGCTCCAAATTGTATTTGTTTATTACGGATTGAGTCTTGCTAACATTACAGTCTTACCACGGTTTGAAGCAGTGGTACTAACTTTTGTTTTAAACTATACTGCTTATTTTGCCGAAATTTTTCGAGGTGGTATTCAAGCCGTTCCTGCTGGTCAATATGCTGGAGCCAGAGTGTTGGGAATGAACAAGTTGCAAACGTTCCGTTACATTGCATTGCCCCAAGTGATTAAGACGGTGATGCCATCAGTCGGAAACGAAGTTATTAATTTAGTTAAGGATACTTCATTAGTTTATGTAATTGGACTAGGGGACTTGATGCGTGCTGGTACGATTGACGTGGCTCGTGACGTAACTTTGATTCCATATCTATTAGTAGGAGCTTTCTACCTTCTATTAACTATGATTTTCACAGTTATTATGCGCTACATTGAAAAACGCTTGAACTATTATCGTTAGGAGGGAAACACAATGTTATCAATTAAAAACTTAACTAAGTCTTATAATGGAAGAACAATTTTTAAAGATTTATCATTTACGGTTGCCCCAGGAGAAGTTTTAACGATTGTTGGACCTTCTGGAATTGGAAAAACAACTTTCTTAAATATTTTAGCAGGGTTGATTCCGGCCGATAGTGGTTCGATTGAATTAGATGGAAAAGAACTAACAATTGACGGAACTCGTCAAGGATCAGAAGTCGGCGTGATTTTCCAAGATTTTAATTTATTTCCCCAATATACAGTGACCGAAAACATTACCCTAGCACCACGGATTGTGGCCAAAGAAAAAAAGGCTACTTATACTAAAACTGCTGCAGAATTACTGGCTGATTTGGATTTGACCGAACACCAAAACAACTATCCTTTTGAACTTTCTGGTGGGCAAAAACAGAGGGTCGCAATTGCCAGGGCTTTAGCAATGAAACCTGGAGTTTTAGCTTATGATGAACCAACTTCTGGATTAGATGAAGCGTCTACTGAAAGAGTGACGTCGATTATTCAAAAATTGCAAAGTCGCAACGCTACCCAATTAGTCGTGACCCATGATTTACCATTTGCACAAAGTTTGAATGGTAAAGTATTGGACTTCTCAAAGGATGTAGAACGATGAAAACAAAAAAACAATTTCCTAAGTGGTTGGGGAACACACTAATTCTCATACTTTTAGTCTTAGTAGTCGCTGGAGCTTGGTATAAAGGAACTCACCGGACTGATACCTGGAACAAGGTTCACCAACAAAAAACAGTTACCATTGGAATTGACGATACCTTTGTACCGATGGGATTCCGGGATAAAAAAGGTAAGTTAATTGGTTATGATGTGGAGATGGCCAAAGCTGCGTTTGAAAAGATGGGGTTAAAGCCTAAATTCCAAGTAATTGATTGGTCAATGAAGGAAACCGAGTTAAATACGGGACACATTGATGCCATTTGGAATGGGTATACGATGACGCCAGAACGAGCAAAACACGCGGCGTTTACAAAACCATATCACGAAGATAATCAAGTCTTGCTCACTAAAGCAAACTCTGGGATTAATACTCCGCAAGATATGCATGGAAAACAACTAGGAGTTCAATCAGGTTCAGTCGGTTTTGATGATTTTAACCAAGATCCAAAAGTTTTGAAGCAGTATTTAGGCACGAAACCTTTTCAATATGATACTTTTGATAAAGCAATTAACGATGTTAAAGTAGGCCGAATCAATGCAGTTTTAATTGATGGGGATTATGCTAAATATTACTTAGCACACAATCACTCAAACGAACCTATGAAACTAGTTAAGACAAACTTTCCGCCAGATTATGATGCAGTTGGGTTACGAAAACAAGATAAAACTTTACGTGAAAAATTGAACAAAGCCATTGAAAATCTTCACCGTGATGGAACGGAAGCACGCTTATCGAAGAAATACTTTGGAGATCCGGATGCAGTTAAATAATTAAAGACCTAGAAACCTGTAATTGATATGAACCCCATAAGTTGGACAAAAATCTAACTTATGGGGTTTTTGTTATGTCAAAAATAAATTACGAGTTAAAACAGCAAATTATAAAAGAATATTTTAATGGTACTGGGGCAACTACGTTGTCCAAAAAATATAAAGTTTCAAATTCAGTTATTTTAAGATGGATTAATAGAATTAAAAATGAAAATTTTGAAATGGTTATTAGTGAAAACCGTCATCGGATAGAGTATTCCGTCGAATTTAAAATCAAAGTATTAAGCTATAAAAATTCGCACAATTGTACTTTATCAGAATTATGTAACAAATTTAAAATATATTCAGAAAGTACCATCTATTTTTGGCAGCGCCAGTTTGATGAATTAGGTATAATCGGATTATCAAGAAAACGAGGTAATCCAAAAATGAATAAAAATAAAGTAACAAAACAAGCTAAATTATCAAAAGATTCTTCCATTCTGATCAAGGAGTTCATTATCAAAATAAACGATTAAATAAATTTCTAAAGAAAAACCACATTACACAAAGCATGTCACGTAAAGCAACCTGTTTAGATAATGCGGTTATTGAATCATTTTTTCACCTTTTAAAAATTGAAATAGGAAACAATTTTAGTACGAAAGAAGAATTAATAAATTCCGTTAGGAATTGGATTTATTATTACAATAATTTTCGTATTAAAACAAAACTAGGAGGCAAGTCTCCGATTCAATATCGAAAACTTGTCTCCTAGAAAAACTAAATAATGTGTCCAACTTTATGGGTTCACATCATGATTTAAAATTCGGTGCTGTTTTTGTTTATTTAAATACTTGTGGTTCCATTCGATTAATTGTCTTGTTATTCAAGATCCAATATAAGATTCCAATTTGAAGTGGTGCAGAAATACAGTTTTTGACTAATCGCATTGGTAAGAAATACCAGAAATTAGTGTGCGCTAAGATTGAAACCCAGTAAGAATTCATGAAGATATTAATGACTACTGTGATTAACAATACCACCACAATAATTCTTACTAGTCCAATCTTAGGATGTTGAAAAAACGCAAAACTGTAAATCAAAGCCGCAACGACTGCTGAAAGGGCAAACCCAATAAAATAGGCTTGACCACTAATCATCGTCGAAATAAAATCTACGATGATGGCAATTCCGACTGACCAAAACGGTCCATACCAACGTCCGATTAAGGCAGCGGTAATAAACGCGAACCCGAATTGGACATTGGCATTTCCTACAACTAAACGGCTAAGGACAATCTGAATCGCCATTAAAATGGCAAGATAACTGATCCCTTTGAGACTAAGAGGGCGTAAACCCCACTTCTTGAAACTTTCCATTTTGACATCTCCTGTCAGGAGCTGCCACCAAAAGGCGGATCTTAGTGGCGAATGCGAAATTAGAACCGCAAACGTTGAAGTTTTTCGTCCGATGTTCACATTCCGTTCCATCGACACTTAACGCGCTAATTTCTACTCCGATAAATTTTTGTTACAACTTGATTATACTCGCTCAGTTGGGTGATTGCTAGTTTCTGCGAACAATGTATGGGTTGCGTTCCAAATTTGTTGGACATTTTCCGCATTATTCATCGTATAGAGGTGAATTCCATCGGCATTGTTCGACAATAAATCAACAATTTGTTCAATTGCATAGTTAATCCCAGCATCACGCATCGCTTCTTGATTATTGCGAAAATGATCCATAATATCAACGAATTTTTTTGGCATTGGATTCCCAGATAATTCCGTAATTTTCTTAATTTGGTTGAGATTGGTACATGGCATAATTCCAACTTCAATGGGCACATCAACTTGGGCAAACTGGAGGCGTTCACGAAAATCATAAAAAGCTTGATTATCAAATAACGTTTGAGTAATTAAACAGATAACTCCTTGATTAACTTTTTCTTTCAAATGAAGGATATCATCAACAAAATTAATTGATTCAGGATGTTTTTGTGGATAGCAAGCTCCGGCAATGTTAAACTTACCGTGTTTTTTGATAAATTTTACTAATTCAGAGGCACGTTTAAAGTCGCCAACTGGTTTTTTATCAGGAATTTGATCACCGCGTAGAGCTAATACATTTTGAATGCCATTGGAACCTAACTCATTAAGAAACGTAATTACGTCAGCTTTAGATCTATATAAACCAGTAATGTGAGGCATTGTGGTAATACCTAAATCATTTTGAAACTGTTTAGCTAATTCAAGTGAAATATCATTTTGTGAACCACCTGCTCCTGAAGTTATGGAGATGAAATCAGGCTTGATGCTGTTTACGCCTTTGAATGAATCGATTAAATTATTTGTCTCCTTAGCACTATGTGGGGGAAATACTTCTAAAGAAAATACGGTTTTTTCGTTAAAGATATTCGTTAAATTCATAATTTATCCTATCTTTACTTTCTGATAATTTTTAATAACACTGTAAATTACTTTAGCACAAGTGCTTTCTGATTTGGATTAATTCTTAATTTATCCATAATTGGCGAGAATACCCCCACTTCGACAAGTGGGGGATGAATCGCCTCCTTAAAGCACGATAGTGCTTTTTCTTTTGCGCTATGGTATATTTAGTATATGTTAAAGAATCGTGGTGATAACAATAGAATTAGATATAAATCAGCACTCAGTATATCTACTCAATTATCATTTAGTAATGGTTGTTAAATATCGGCGTAAAGTCATTAACGATGAAATATCTGAGTATCTGAAACATCGTTTTGTAGTAGTTGGTCAGTCTTATGGTATTAATCTTCAAGAGTGGAACCATGATATTGACCATGTTCATGTCTTGTTCCGCGCAACACCGCATACGGAGATGGCTAAGTTCCTGAACGCTTATAAATCATCAAGTTCTCGAATGGTTAAGAAACTATTTCCAGAAATTAAGCGTCAGTTGTGGAAATCCGCTTTTTGGACCCAAAGCTATTGTTTAATTAGTACTGGTGGTGCACCGTTAGAAGTAGTAAAAAAGTACATTGAAAGTCAAGGGAGAAAGTAATGGTTCTTAAAGCCGTGAAAATGCGTATATATCCTAATTCCGAGCAACGTGACCGTTTAATGCAAACCTTCGGTTGCGCTCGTTTTGTGTGGAATCAGATGCTTAATATGCAAATTGAGCGGCAAAAGAACAATCCAGAAGCCAAGTTTGTCAATGCCTTTGGCATGAACAATCTTCTAAAACGATTAAAAGAAGAATATCCCTGGTTGAAGCAAGCAGAATCAACATCCTTGCAAAGTACTAATCGCAATCTAGCCGACGCCTTTCAGCGTTTTTTTAAAGGGCAAAATAAGTTTCCACACTTTAAGTCACGAAAGTATGCACAGAGCTATAACTCGAAATGTGTTAACCACAACATTAAAGTGATTGACAATCACCATATTAAGTTGCCTAAATTAGGGGTAGTTTACTTTCGATCAGGACGTTTGCCACAAGGCAAAATCAAGAACGTTACTGTTCGCCTAACTGTTGCTAATCAATACTACATTACCGTTTTAACTGAATGCGAAAACCAAACATTAGCTAAGACCGGTAAGCGCGTTGGTGGTGATTTAGGATTAAAATCATTACTTAATCTATCCGACGGTTACAAAGAGCCAATTCACCATTTTGAAGATAAGTATCGTAAGAAGCTACACCATTGGGAAAAGTTGCGCAGTCGACGCTACCTATTAGCTAAACAAGCCATTGCTTGGGATTATCACAATAAGGTCTTAGCTCCACGGCAATTAGACGACTTCAAAAACTACCAAAAAGCTCGTGTCATGGTTGCTAAATATCGTCAAAAAATCGCCAACCAACGGTTGGATCAGTTACAAAAGTTCACAACCAAGTTAGTTAAACAATATGACATCATTGTGCTAGAAAAACTTAACATTAAGGGCATGTTGAAAAATCATAAACTAGCTCGAGCGATTACCAACGCTAGTTGGTCTAAGCTAGTTAGTATCTTGCAGTATAAATGTGATTGGTACGGTAAAAAACTCATTCAGGTTAATCCAGCATATACTAGTCAAATCTGTATTAACTGTGGGAAAAGCAACCATCGGTTAGGTTTAGATAAATCGGAATGGTTAGATGTTCGTGAATGGGATTGTCCCAACTGCGGGACCCACCTAGATCGCGATATCAATGCAGCTCAAGTAATTCTGAAAAAGGGGTTAGCTACCCAATAATTAAGCTATTTAGGCCTGGGACGGGCCTTGGTCAATAATCGTAACCTCTGCTCGAAAGTTCACTTAGAACCGGTAGAGTAAGTATGCGATGTTCCCAGAATCTCCCACTTCAAGCGTCAAGCCGTAGGCTTAGCTAAGTGGGAGTAGTTCAATTACGCAATTATTTTAGTAGACTCAAATTCCCGTCTACCAAATTATAAATATGATCAGCATATTGGTTAACCCGATCGTCATGAGTTACGACAATGACGGTTTTTTGTTCTTTTTTCGCTAAATCAGAAAGTAACTGACAGACCTCTGTAACTCGTTTACTGTCCAAAGCAGCGGTTGGTTCATCTGCTAAAATGATATCTGGTTTCGTATACAAACCTCGAGCAATGGTGACCCGTTGGCTTTGACCACCAGATAATTCATTGGGAAAATGGTCAACGACTGAGTCAAGATTTAGTTGTGATAATAATTTAGCTAATTGAGTTTGAGTCATATTACCTTGTGGCCGTACTTTATTAACTAAGGTGAATTGTTCTTGGACCGTTAAAAAGGGAACCAAATCGTGAGCTTGTAAAATAAATCCTAATTTATTCAAACGAAATTGATCTTTGGCTTTACTCTTGAGTTGATCAACGTGGGTATCCATTAATTCAACGCTTCCAGAATCTGGATTACGTAAAGCTCCCATAATGGTTAATAAAGTACTTTTACCAGAACCAGAAGGACCCGTAATTATAATTAATTCACCAGCATTTGCTGTGAAATTAATGTTATTTAAAACTTTAAATTTATTTTGGCTTTCACCAAAACTTTTATTGATATTAGTTAATTTAATTGTTTCCATGTTAGCCTCCAATTGCTTCTGCTGGATCAATTCTTACAATCATTAATGATGGTACAATTGCACCAATCATCGCCGTTAAGAAGAGTCCGACAATTGTTAATCCGATGATAGGAATACTGAACTGGATTGGAACGGCAGCTGGTAAAGCCATAATGGTTCCAATTGTTAGAACCAAACTGGCAATAATTCCCATATCTACTAATAAGCCAGATTGAATCAAAGTTGATCTAACTAAGAAACCAGCTGGAATTCCTTGAGCTCGTAAAACAGCATAATTTTGAATTTTTTGCATAGTTAAAATGTATAAAAAGACAGCAATTACAATCAATGAAATAATCATTAAGAAGCCAATCATAAAGCTAAAAGTAAGGTTTTGGGCAGAATATCCGGGAAGGTTTTGAATAACCGTTTGTACATCGTAGCTATGAAGTTGAGTATTGTGACTAGCCAATTTTTGCTTACTAATTACAGCATTTCCAGCAATGCTAGTATCTAAGCCACTAATTTGGTGCCAATCAGATAAGCTACCATAAACAATCGGAGCGATGTTTAACTTAGCGTTTTTCGTAAAACCAACAATTTTGTACTTGATTTTAGAAGAGTTAAGTTTGATTTTGTCACCAAGCTTGTAGCCGTTTTGTTGAAGTTGGGTATCAACGACTACTTCGTGTGGTTTGGTGGCTTGTTTTCCACTAGTGAGATTTAGATTTTTATAAATGTATTGTTGTGAATTAAGTCCCACAAATTGAGCAGAAAGTTTTTTTTGTGAAGTTCCAGTTACTACAACTGGCGTATCGCCAATCACTGCTGATTTTTTCTGATTTAAGTCCATTTTTTGCACTTGATCAGTCATAATTTTAGATTGTGAAATATTAATGTTAGCGTCTTTATTTAAAACAATTGATTGGGGCTCCCAGGTGTTAATGGCCTGCGTATTTTGTCCAGCCAATCCAATTGCTAAACTAGTTAAAATGAAAATTAGATAACTGACTAGCATAATCATTAATGTAATTAATCCGTACCTTAATTTATCGTGTTTAATTTCTTTCCAAGCTAAAAACATATTATGCTCCTTTGAATAAGTGCTTTAAACTAAGCGTCAAAAACTGTAAATATTGTTGTTCTTGATCCGGATGTAATAAGCAATCTTTAATTGTTTGATGAACTAGAATATTTGATGACCATTGCTCAGACGTTAATTTACTAATATCTGGTTGGTAGAGCGGGGGTAACAAATATTGGTTTTTTTGATAGTAAAGTTTGATGAAGTCATGGTACTTACTATCTCTTTGTTGATTAACAAATTCTTGAATCGTTTTAGTGATGTTATCAGCCTGTAAATCTTGATAGTTAAAAGGTTGATGAATGCTTTTCATAGCTAAGCTGAAGATGTATTGATAAGCATCCGTTAGATCAGCAAAGTATTTATAAAAAGCGCCACGAGCAATTTCCGCTTTCGTGACAATTGTGGAAACTTTTGCATCATTCAAACTATTGGTTGAAAATTCATCTAATAAAACTTTGGTAATGCGATCTCTTTTTGCTTCTTTAAGATTAAAAAAAGTGGTAGTTGGCATAAATTAACCTCCTTGTAATTGAAATGGTGACATGGTGTCACCTGATGTAATTATCATAAGCCAAATAGTGACACCGTGTCAACTAATAAAGCTAAAAAAACTCAACTTTAGAATTTTTAACTAAAGTTGAGCTTTTTAGATTATTTATTAAAAATGATTGAGAATCCGCCAGGACCTACGTGAGTCATAATGATTGGACTCGTAAGCCGAATCAAGACGTTAATATCAGGACGAACTTCATTGATTTTTGCTTTTATTTCTTCGGCATCTTCGGTTGAATCAACACAAGAAAGTCCGACTTCAGTGGTATTAGGGTTATCGATGATTTCTTGAACTAGTTCATCACGAACTTTACGAAGCTTTTTGGCACCGCGACATTTAGCATAGAATTCAAGCTTTCCATCTTTAACTTCTAGAACTACGTTTAATTTAATTAAGGATGAGATGAAACCAATTGCACGGCTTGCACGACCACCCTTAACTAAATAGTCAAAACTTTTAATAAACACGAAAGTTTTGATTTTTTGTCGATAAGTTTCAATGGCTGCTACAATTTCATCAGGAGTTTTACCTTCTTTAACTAGTCGAGCAGCTTCAAGCACTTCGAGTCCGAGTCCACGGTCGGTTGTTTCACTATCAATGACACGAATGTCGCCTTCAACTTGTTGTGCAGCTGAATTAGCTGTTTCTACTGTGCCACTTAAAACAGGAGCTAAATCGAGACAGATGATGGTCCCGTTTGGATCTTTTTCCATGATGGATGAGAAAGTATTAATGAATTGACCTAAAGCAGGTTGACTTGTTTTAGGAAATTCACTTTCATCATCAAGTAGCATGTTAGAAAATTCTTCTCTAGTAATATCAACATTATCTTCAAAAGTCTTACCTTCAAATGAGACTTGAAGTGGGACAATCTCAATGTGATTTTGTTCAATTTCTTCTGGAGTTAATTGGACAGTTGAGTCCGTTACGATATGAATCATAATTTACTTCCTTTCAACTAATGTTTGGATTAGTCTTTATGTATTTATTATAGTAGAAACAATCTGATTTTACACTGACAAATTAGGGTAAACCTTTTTAAAAGGTTAATTTTATGCGAAAATGAAACTAACAAATTGAATTTAAGGAGGTTAGCGAATGGTAATTAAAAAAAGAAGTGAAATCAGACTTAGCTCAGTGCTGATTTATTCTTTGTTATTGAATTCCGGGGCTGCATTAATGTGGCCATTAATTACCGTTTACATGCACAATAATTTACATGAATCTCTGACAGTAGCCGGAATTGTAATGTTTATTATGTCATGTTTTATGGTATTAGGTAATTATTTAGGGGGGATTTTTTTTGATCGGTGGTCGCCTTACAAATCAGCTTTAATTAGTATCACCATCGCTATGATTCCCATCTTTTTGTTGATTTTCTTCAATGGCTGGCCTAGTTTTGCCATCTTACTATTTGTTTATGGATTAGGTGAAGGGGCAAGTTTAACCATTTTAAATGCCTATGCAGCAAAAGTTCAATCTAAGAGTACCCGCTATGTGTTTAATTCCCTTTATATTGGGATTAACGTTGGTGTGGTAGTTGGAACTACTGCGGTTGGTTTTTTAATGAAATTTGGAGTGCCAGTTGTCTTTTCTGTAGCAACTTTTTTCTACATTATTTTATTACTAATGACTGTCTTTGATTTTAATATTGATTTTTCTAAAGCACAACCACATTTAGCTCATAAACATAATCATCAAGTAATGGAAAAACGTGCTAATCCTTTAACTTCAAAGCTTATCTTTAGTATTTGCATGATGGTCTTTTGTGTTTATTTAAGTTACACATTGTGGGAAAGTGTAATGCCAGTTCATATGGAAAGTTTGAACATTTCATTTGAAAATTACAGTTACATCTGGCCAATTAATGGATTGTTAATCGTCTTTGTTCAACCAATTATCAACCGAATTGGACGACATTTTAAAATGGTAAATCAGGTTACTTTTGGAATTTTAGTATTTGCCTTAACCTTTTTTATGTTGACTTTTGCTAAACAATACGTATCGTTTATCATCATTATGATTATTCTAACTTTTGGAGAAATGAACGGGTTACCATCAATTCCAGCTTGGATTGATAATTTAGCCGATGAGAAACAAAAGGGAAGATACCAAGGGATGTTTAACATCTTTATGTCATTTGGAAGGGCTGTTGGTCCCTTATTTGGCGGAATCTTAGTGGAATGGTTAAACTATGGTTTCTTGTTTGGAATCTCGGGATTATTAATTATCACTTCATTATTGTATGTTTTATGGGAAAATCGTAAATTTGAAAAATATGAACAATCATAAAAAAACTGGAATTTCATTGTGGAGTTCCAGTTTTTGTTTGTGATTATAGAATTGGGAGCTGATGTTTTTTCCGCCAAGCTTTGTTACTTTCTGATACTAGTAAAACAGGAAGACTTGCGACTACAACAATTAGCCATTGTGTGATTGAAAGACCACTTGTTGAGAAAACACCGTTCATAAAGGGAACGTAGGTAAAGATTAGTTGTAACAAAATCATGGCAAAAATTGAAACATAAGCCATTTTATCCATAATTGGCGAGAATACCCCCACTTCGACAAGTGGGGGATGAATCGCCTCCTTAAAGCACGATAGTGCTTTTTCTTTTGCGCTATGGTATATTTAGTATATGTTAAAGAATCGTGGTGATAACAATAGAATTAGATAGAAATCAGCACTCAGTATATCTACTCAATTATCATTTAGTAATGGTTGTTAAATATCGGCGTAAAGTCATTAACGATGAAATATCTGAGTATCTGAAACATCGTTTTGTAGTAGTTGGTCAGTCTTATGGTATTAATCTTCAAGAGTGGAACCATGATATTGACCATGTTCATGTCTTGTTCCGCGCAACACCGCATACGGAGATGGCTAAGTTCCTGAACGCTTATAAATCATCAAGTTCTCGAATGGTTAAGAAACTATTTCCAGAAATTAAGCGTCAGTTGTGGAAATCCGCTTTTTGGACCCAAAGCTATTGTTTAATTAGTACTGGTGGTGCACCGTTAGAAGTAGTAAAAAAGTACATTGAAAGTCAAGGGAGAAAGTAATGGTTCTTAAAGCCGTGAAAATGCGTATATATCCTAATTCCGAGCAACGTGACCGTTTAATGCAAACCTTCGGTTGCGCTCGTTTTGTGTGGAATCAGATGCTTAATATGCAAATTGAGCGGCAAAAGAACAATCCAGAAGCCAAGTTTGTCAATGCCTTTGGCATGAACAATCTTCTAAAACGATTAAAAGAAGAATATCCCTGGTTGAAGCAAGCAGAATCAACATCCTTGCAAAGTACTAATCGCAATCTAGCCGACGCCTTTCAGCGTTTTTTTAAAGGGCAAAATAAGTTTCCACACTTTAAGTCACGAAAGTATGCACAGAGCTATAACTCGAAATGTGTTAACCACAACATTAAAGTGATTGACAATCACCATATTAAGTTGCCTAAATTAGGGGTAGTTTACTTTCGATCAGGACGTTTGCCACAAGGCAAAATCAAGAACGTTACTGTTCGCCTAACTGTTGCTAATCAATACTACATTACCGTTTTAACTGAATGCGAAAACCAAACATTAGCTAAGACCGGTAAGCGCGTTGGTGGTGATTTAGGATTAAAATCATTACTTAATCTATCCGACGGTTACAAAGAGCCAATTCACCATTTTGAAGATAAGTATCGTAAGAAGCTACACCATTGGGAAAAGTTGCGCAGTCGACGCTACCTATTAGCTAAACAAGCCATTGCTTGGGATTATCACAATAAGGTCTTAGCTCCACGGCAATTAGACGACTTCAAAAACTACCAAAAAGCTCGTGTCATGGTTGCTAAATATCGTCAAAAAATCGCCAACCAACGGTTGGATCAGTTACAAAAGTTCACAACCAAGTTAGTTAAACAATATGACATCATTGTGCTAGAAAAACTTAACATTAAGGGCATGTTGAAAAATCATAAACTAGCTCGAGCGATTACCAACGCTAGTTGGTCTAAGCTAGTTAGTATCTTGCAGTATAAATGTGATTGGTACGGTAAAAAACTCATTCAGGTTAATCCAGCATATACTAGTCAAATCTGTATTAACTGTGGGAAAAGCAACCATCGGTTAGGTTTAGATAAATCGGAATGGTTAGATGTTCGTGAATGGGATTGTCCCAACTGCGGGACCCACCTAGATCGCGATATCAATGCAGCTCAAGTAATTCTGAAAAAGGGGTTAGCTACCCAATAATTAAGCTATTTAGGCCTGGGACGGGCCTTGGTCAATAATCGTAACCTCTGCTCGAAAGTTCACTTAGAACCGGTAGAGTAAGTATGCGATGTTCCCAGAATCTCCCACTTCAAGCGTCAAGCCGTAGGCTTAGCTAAGTGGGAGTAGTTCAATAGAAAGAATTACGCGCTTAGAAAAGGCCGGCGCAGTGGTTCGAATATTAAACAAATAGTAAATTTTACCACAAATAATAATATTAACGGCCATCGTGCTAGCAACAAAAAACGGAATGTGAAAACGTTCTGTAATCGAAAAAGCAATTAAAGCCATCCCAGCGATGATTAAACTCACATAGATCATTTGCCAAACGTCATGACGGTTCATTAGTTTTTGGTATTTGCTTCGCGGAGGTCGTTGCATTAAAGCAGGTAAACCTTCAGGCATTGATCCCACAATCATCGTGATAATCGCCATTGCTAAGACTGGAATGGAATAGATTTGTAAAAACATTCCAAAAACAAATAAAATGACGGATGAAATAATAATAAACCAAGAAATTCCGGCCCCTAATTGATCTAATTCTTTAGTTAAAGGCGACTTTTGGTGTTTCATATCTTGAACAGTTGTTGAAATTTTACCAATTTCAGTGTTTTCTCCAACGGCAACCACAATTCCTAGTCCACTTCCGTTTGTGACTCCAGTTGAAGCAAACGCCATGTTAGTTTGATCCGAAATCGGTGTATTAAGGGGTAAAGGATTGATTGTTTTTGCAACTGAATCTGATTCACCGGTTAAAGCCGATTCTTGAATTCGCAAGTTATCTAAATCAACTAACCTCAAATCAGCAGGAACGTTATCTCCAGCTTCAAGATAAACCACATCACCAACCACTAAATTACGTGCGAGCATTTGCGTCCGAGTTCCATCACGATAAACGTTGGTTTCAGCTGACAACAGCGTTTTAATTTTTTCAAGCGCGTTGCTGGCTTTAATTTCTGGGACAATTTTTTCTCCTTTAATAATCCAAGTTTCTCTACAATAATATTAATATAAGAATATAAGTAATTTTGGTCATCGTCAAACTTTTTTACTATAAAAGGGCTAATTAATAGCCCTAAGCCTAAAAGCTTAATATGATTAGTATTAAGAGAGTCATAGATTGTGAGGATATTATGGTTGAAAATTGCTATCGGAATCAAATTGAAGTTTTAGATGCACATCAAAACAACTTGAAACACGTGAATATTGATTTACAAAAGCACGAAATTACCGTGTTTTTGGGTGAATCAGGTTCTGGTAAATCATCATTAGTTTTTGATACAGTGGCAGCAATGTCACGGCGAGAATTAAACGAAACTTTTCCTAGTTTTTCGCAACAATATTTACCTAAGTATGGGCAACCAAATGTTGGGGATATTCGTAATTTACCAGTAGCCATTGCGATTGAACAAAAGCAATTAACCGGTAATGCTCGATCAACTTTAGCTACTTATACTGGTATGTATTCGTTAATTCGATTGCTATTTTCTCGTGTGGGAGATAAGTTTGTGGGTTATTCAGAAGTCTTTTCTTTTAACCTACCTCAAGGAATGTGTCCACACTGTGAAGGCTTGGGCTACGTTGATGATATTGACGAAAGTAAATTAATTGATCCAGAAAAATCATTAAATGATGGGGCTTTAACCTTCGTTAGTTTTAAGCCCAATAGTTGGCGCTGGCGGCGGTATGGTGATTCTGGTTTATTTGATAATGATAAAAAAATTAAAGATTATACGCCTGAAGAATATGAATTATTAATGCATGCACCTAAATTACCGTTTCCTAACTCACCTCAAGCCTTTAAGAGTAAAGACTATGAGGGGCTAGTACCACGAATTATGCGTTCGATTATTCATAGTTCAGAAGGAAAACATCATAAAGCAGCGATTGATGCCATAGTTACTCGTCATGATTGTCCCGTTTGTCATGGAACTCGATTAAATAAACGGGCATTAAGTGTCCGAATTAATGACGTCAATATTGCCGAAGCAACCCAAATGAATTTAGTTCAATTTTTGGAATTTCTTGATGGCATAACTGATCCACTTGGTGCTGAAATTGTGCGGAGTTTACAAGTTAAAGTCCAACCGCTAGTTGATATTGGATTAGGTTATTTAACCCTTGATCGAATTACCAGTACCTTATCTGGTGGGGAAGTGCAACGAATTAAGATTGCCAAGCATTTAACCAACGCGCTTTCAGATATTTTGTATGTCTTTGATGAACCAAGTGTGGGTCTTCATCCGCATGATATTGAATTAATCAAAAAAGCTTTGGTTAGTTTGAAGGAAAAAGGAAATACGGTCTTTGTGGTTGATCATAATCCAGCCATCTTTTCGATTGCAGATCACGTAGTGGAAGTGGGTCCAGAATCTGGTGCCAATGGTGGTAAGATTACCTTCCAGGGCACTTTCCCAGAATTGAAGAATTCTGATACGTTAACAGGAAAATGGTTACGAAAGAAACATAGCTTTGGAAAAGTAATTGCACCAAAGCATTTTGTTGATATGGAACACGTTAGCTTGCATAACTTAAACGATGTCAGTGTTAAGGTTCCAATGGGAATTATGACCGTTTTATCAGGAGTTGCTGGTTCAGGGAAATCATCTTTGTCACAAGCTTTAAAAGATAAATTAAACGGGAACTACGTTGACTTAACCCAAAAGACCGCGGGAATTAGTATTCGTTCTACTCCAGTTACTTATTTGGATATTTTGAACCCAATTCGGCGTTTGTTTGCCAAAGCCAATGACGTTTCGACGCAACTCTTTAGTTATAACGGAAAGGGTGCTTGTCCTCGTTGTAAAGGTAAAGGAGTTACAATTACCGACATGGCCTTTATGGATCCCGTTAAGCAGGTCTGTGAAGTCTGTGGCGGGAAACGGTACAGTAAGGAAGCTTTGAGTTACAAGTACCATGGTAAAGATATTGCTGAAGTTTTAGCGATGTCAGTGGCCCAAGCCCAAGAATTCTTCATCGGTGACCGAGACATTGAAGCCCCATTAGCACGGATGCGTCAAGTTGGTTTGGATTATTTAGGTCTTGATCAAGCATTGACGACAGTTTCTGGGGGAGAATTACAACGGCTTCGTTTAGCCCAAACGCTTGGTGAAAAAGGCCAGACGTACTTCCTTGATGAACCAACCGCTGGACTTCATATGAAAGATACCGATAAGTTAGTTAAACTCTTCCGGAAGATGGTGAAACAAGGTGATAGTCTCATCATCGTGGAACATAATTTAGATGTGATTAGCCAAGCTGATTGGCTAATTGATATTGGTCCAGGAGCTGGAATCTATGGAGGAAACGTATTATATAGTGGTACTCCAGCAGGTTCAGTGAACGATGAAGAATCATTTACTGGTCGAGCTTTGAAAACCTATATGGCTGAGAATCGATAAAAATGCTTTACTTTAAATTTAAATAATGTTTTAATGTTACTAACAAAAAGAAAGTACTGATTAAACTATAAAATTATTTAGTTTAGTCGGTTCTTTTTTGTGAAAAACTAAAGTTATATATGAGGGAAGAAAAATGAAGAAAAAATTAGGTTTGCTTTTGACAATTGGATTATCAGCATTATTGTTAGTTGCCTGTGGAAACAAAAGTAAGCAAGCTGACACTAAAACGCCTGGGACCTTAACGATTGGAATGGAAGGAACGTACGCTCCTTATGCTTATCGTGCTAAAGATGGTAAATTAACCGGTTTTGAAGTGGAATTAGCTCGTGATACTGCCAAACGGATGGGGCTAAAACCAAAATTTGTCACGACTGGTTGGGATTCATTAATTGCCGGTTTAGGGTCAAATCAATATGATGTAATTTTTAACGATATGTGGGTTAACCCAGCACGGAAGAAACAATTTAGATATGCGACTCCTTACATCTACTCTAAGAGTGTTTTGATTTCAAAACCTGGTTTGAAGATGAGTAACCTTAAAGGGAAAACGATTGCGGCTGGAACTGGTACCGAAAATTGGACCACTGCTGAAAAACTTGGGGCTAAAGTAGTTGCTGCTCCTGATTTTCAAACTGACATGGATATGATTAACCAAGGCCGTGCCGATGGAGCTATCAACTCTGAAGCAGCTTTTAACTACTGGAAGAAGAGTCATAAAGATACTGATTTAACTTACCAAGTTATTCCTTATAAATACATTAAGATTGAACCAATTGCTCCAATGTTAAATAAAAAATCAACCAAGTTAACTAAAGAAATGAATAAAGCCCTTAAAGCTGAACAAAAAGACGGTACGATTAAGAAGCTTTCTCTTAAATACTTTGGCAAAGATTTGATGCACGAATAAGATGTTAGATTATAGTAAACAAAACGATTGGCAACCAGGTGTTGAATGGCTAGTTGTTACATCAGCGGACTTAACGCTCAATCAAGGGCAACTAGATTGGTTTACGAATCATTTTCCAGTCAATGCCCGTCGAGTTCAACCGTTACAAAAACGTCCGATTGAAATGTTAAAAATGTAAATGAAAAGTCCCTTCACACGATTGATGTGTGGAGGGACTTTTTTGTATTTATTGATTTACTTCCTTAGTTCGTTCAACCATATCTTCATAAATTCTTTGTACATCTTTATCGTTTCCTCGAAGTTCAAAATCAGCTAAAAAAGGAACGTTAAATCTTTTGGAATAACGTTTAGCGGTTAAACAATATTGAATGTTGAAATTTTTATTTCCACTTCCAATAATTCCTAAACACTGCTTAGCATTATCGTGATAATCAAGATATTCACCTAAAATAGTTGTCATGACTTCTTTTACATTATCACCAGTTCCATCACCACCAGAGAGATATGTAGGAACAGAGACGAAGTAAGGTTCGGTTTCATTTCCAAAATCCGTTTGTTCACTAATTTCTTCTATGGATAAGAGTGGGTAATCCGGATTTTTTTGATTTTGTTCTTGTGCATAATTTACTAAATTTTCAGCAAAATTACGCGTATTTCCAGTATTTGAAATGAAGATAAGTTTAAGTGGTTTCATAATTTTCTCCTAGTCGTTTACTTTTATTTTTTTAAAATACCAAATTATCGTACTAATGATTAAAATAACGAAAAAACTAAGCAAACTAATTATTTTTCCAATTAGTAAACCAGGGGTTTGGTAAGTTAATTTAATCTTATGATTACCTGCTGGAATTACTCCACCAACAAATGCTTGGTTAACAATTTGAATAGTAGCAGGGTTTCCATCGATAGTCAATTTCCAACCACTAGAGTATGGGATTGAACTGGTTAACACCGATTTATGAGAATTATGACTAATTCCAGACACTTGATTGTTATGGGTCTTAAGTTTAGTTAAGCTATTTTTTTGGTCATGTTTAATTTGAGCTTGGTACTCTTTATTAAATGGAACAACAATCAATCGTGCCTTCTTAAAATGCATTGAAGTTATATCAGAATACTTAAGGTTAATTTGTTTGCGAGCTTTAGATGAGAATCCTAAGTTAATTAATGCGTGCTTTTTAGGAATGTAGTTTGATAATTCATCGGTTCCTAATTGGGTAACAGCATTGCTCATTCCTTTGGTTGAAGCGGTTAAAACGAAACTTCCATTATTGTAAGTGGAAATATTTTTCCGGAAAAGATTAAGTTGAGCAAATTTGGTTTCAAAACGATTATTTAACGCATTTCGATTATTTTTAATTTGTTCAATTTGATAATTACTATTATAGTTTCCTTGAATTCCATCCAATTCCAAATACAATTCGGCATGTTTGGTTGAATTAGGATGCTTAATTTTCAGTTCAGTAGGAATTGAGTGGCCTAATGCATCACGGGTTAAGTAATGAAGACCATCCTGATTTTGTTTTTGTAGTTTCTCTTCAATGTTTTGATTCTGTTCTAAAATAGATTCAATTTTATCTGCAGAAGCATAACGATTGTTAGGGGAAGTCATTTGATTAGCTTTTTTGGCAAAGTCAGATTTGTCTAAATCTTTTTGGTTAGTAATTAAATTAGTATTATCAAAATCAACCGTATATTTTAGATTTTTAGTCTTGCTATGGTAGTTAACTGATTTAATTCCAGAAATTGGTTTTGTAACGTTAGTAGCATTGATTAAAGCCTGTTCTTTATCATTTACTGAAAGCTTTTTAAAATCATTTTGGGGAATAATTTTAGTTTGAGTGTACATCAATGGTAAAGCATTTTTATTTTTGGCTAAGACCGTTCCAACTTCATTTTCTTTACTAGGAACATTGCTTCCATTTTGGAATAATTTTGGTTGGTGATTCTGATCACGAACTAGTTTAAAGCCATATGGTAATGATTTTTGGGCTTTATCAGAACGCACGAACATGTATTTGACCCCAAACAAGTTTTCCAAGGAGGAACGATAGTCGTTTTGAGCAACTGGATTGTTTGGGGTAAATTGATTATTTTGGAGAGTTCTTTCTAATTTACCAACAAATCCGTTTTCCACTGTTAAATAAGAAGCAATATCATGTGTTCCTAGAATCATTGGAAGATTTGAAGCAGCATTGAAGTAGTCGGTGTTAATAAAATTATCGCGTTCATCAGGGAAATAATGATATTTAGGACCAATCGTTGTTCGATAAGTTTTTAATTTAGGCTTAACAAATTTTTCCGCACCATCATAGTAGTTTTGCGTATATGATTTAGCAACATTTTTATTCAACATTCCTTTAGAGTAACCGCTGCTGTCAGGACTATAAAAGCCAATTCCAAGAGAAATCAAGTTGATTGTAACTAATACGAGAACACTACTAATTAACGTTGTTGGTCTCCACTTGAAAAATTGTGCAGCAAATAAGATTCCAATTAAAATAAACAATAAGAAATATTCAGAAAAATCATGACGATGAACCTTGAAGATAAATCCATTACAAATCCAAACTAGAATCACTAATCCAATTGAAGCAAGCGCAAAAATAGTTAAATCACGTTTTGAAAGCGTTGTTAAGTGATCAGCGAAAATCGCAGTTGCTAATCCAATTGGCAATAAAATCAAGGAAGCCCAACGGTTAGATGGTGAAGCTAAAGCATTGAAAACGGAACTGAACGCCGGAATTAAGATTCCAATCATGGAAATGATTAGGGCTGCGTTAATGGTTTTATATTTATTAAAATGACTGAGGGTATAAATGATGGCTAAAAAACTAAAACCACTAATTCCAATTAAAAGCCAGAAGTTAAAGGTTCCACCTAAACCAATCATTTTTCCGGGAAGGTTTAGATAGTAACTGGTTGGATAAGTTAAATAACCATTGGCAAAAACATTCTTAATTCTGGTTGATTTAAAGGCATAGAGAATCGTGGGAATAAATAAGATGCTAGCTAATGCAATCCCACTGATGATTGTTCCAATTAATTTAAGTAAACTGGATTTGAAATTAAACCAAGGTTCTTTTCGTACAGAAAAGTAGCGAATGATTACATAAATGATGCAACCTAGTCCTAATATATAAGCAAAGTAGAAATTACTCAAAAAAGTAATTAAGGTTGCTAAAACTAACCACCACATTGATTTATTATGAATGATTTTTTCAATTCCTAATGCTAAGAGAGGAAAGAAAATCAAAGGTAAAATGAAGAAGGCATGATGTAAACCAGCATATAAAGCATAACTACCAAATGTGTAGGTTAAAGTGCTGATGACCAAACTATATTTTTTAAAGTTAAATTGTTTAGCAAATAAAAGAAATGATAGACCAGCACAATAGAGACGAAGGAGGACTAAAAAGCTGTAGCCAAATTCGATTTGATTTTTGGGGAAAAATATAATCAAATAGTTAAATAAATCACCAACAACATAGTAAGAAAAGCTAGTTAATTGATCTGCTCCCATTCCAATATTCCATGACCAGTGGGTTAATCCTTGCGATGGATGTTGAATGAAATGAAGTAACATATCATGAAAACTTACTAGAATTGGATAATGTTGGGCAATTCCATCAAAACTCCAAATTAACGAAGTATCAGTTAATGAAAACATAAAGGCAAAAGTCGATGTAATTACAGCAAACAAAATGGTGTAACCCAGCCAAGCTGGTATTTTTTTAATTGCGTTCATTATTAAAACTCCTTAAATAAAAAACGAGGCATAGCCTCGTCTTTATAGATTATTTATCGGATTCATCTTGATCATCGTCAGTTTCAGTTTCAGTTTCAATTTTCTTAACCCCAAACCAGTCGATGAATGAATTTTCGTAGGCTAACACTTTGAATTCAAAGTCACCTAATTTGACCACATCTCCAACTTTAATGTGAGGATTGTGTTCAATGATGAAACCAGAAAGAGTTACAATATCTGATCCATCAAAGGCTTTGATATCCGTATCGAAAAGTTTTTCAAAGTCATAAGTATTCATTTTTCCGCCAATTTTGTATGTACCATTGGGTTGGCGGAAAATAGCGGCATGGTTAACTGTATCAATTTCATCACGAACTGTTCCAAATAACTCTTCATAAATATCTTTATCGGTAATAATTCCTGAGGTACCACCATATTCATCAATCACAACTACGATTGGTTGATGGTTACTGATCATTTGTTGGAGCACCATCGCAATCGGGGTCGTTTCAGAAGTAGTACTAATTTTACGGATGAGACTCTTGATTGGTTTTTCTTTATTGATTTGAGCTTGTTGAATTAAGTCATAGATATAAACATAACCCAAAATATCATCTTTATCGTTATCCTTAACAACGGGAAGTCGACTAAATTTGGTGTTGAGGTAAGTTTCAATGGCCTCTTCATCAGTGGCATCAATATCAATGGTCTTTAAACGGGTCCGATCAATCATGACATCTCGAGCGGTTTTATCATTTAATTCAAAAACCCGACGCATGTAAAGGTAATCGTCTTTTTCTAAGTCACCATTTTTAACGGCTGCTTTAGAGACACTTAAAATTTCAGATTGAGAAAGGGCTTCATCGTTTTCATTTGCAACAGGAAGACCTAGCATTTTAACTACTCCAGCTGCTGAAACATTTAATAACCATACAAATGGGTAGAACATTATGTGGAAGTAGTGAAGTGGACCACTAACAACTGCTAAAACCTTAAGTGGCATATCAATACTAAGGTTTTTAGGTAAGATTTCGGTGAAAACCACTTCTAGGTAAGTTAAAATTAACACCCCAATTACTACACCAAAACCGTGGGCAGCAGCACTGCTTAAGCCAATTCCAGAAGCACCAAATAAATCAACAAAGATTTCAACGGCAAATGATTCACCAATCCATCCTAAAATAATTCCGGCAAGTGAAACTCCTACTTGAGTAGTAGATAGGTATTCATTAAGGTTCGTTACCATCTTCATTTCGAGCTTAATTTTGTGTTTCCGCTTTGCACTTGTGTTCTCGTCATCGAGTTCTTCTTGTAAGGCAGTCGGCCGTGATTGCACTAGAGCAAATTCACAAGCAACAAAATATCCCGCAAAGAAGAACATCACTAATATAATAACTAAGTCGACAAAAATCGATCCAGTAACCAAAAAGCATTCCTCTTTTCATTTTAATAAAATAGTAGTCAATTCAAGTCAAAATTAAAAATTTGACGTTACACTTAATAATTTTACCATAATATGGAAGAAAACACGTTTTTTTCCAAAATTATTCAACGATAATAGTAAATTTTGGTTAACTCGAATGATGACCACTGAAAAATTAAAAGGGCTTAGTTATAATTAAACAAAAGGGGTGGAAAAATGACACAAAATTTAACTGGGCTTACCTCAGCTCAGGTCCAAACCCGAATTGCTGCAGGGGAAAATAATACTGCAACAGAATCATTAACGAAAAGTAGCAAACAAATTGTTTTTGAAAATACGTTTACCTTATTTAATTTAATCAATGTAATTCTTGGAATTTTGGTTTTTTTAACTGGTAGTTATAAAAATATGTTGTTTTTATTAATTGCTACAGTTAATACTATGATTGGAATTTTCCAAGAAATTAGAGCTAAACGACAAGTTGATAAAATGGCATTGTTATCACAATCAAAAGTGACCGTGATTCGCAATGGTAAACAGGTTGAAATTGAACCAGAAGGAATCGTTTTAGATGATTTGCTTGTTTTACAATTAGGAGACCAAGTTCCGGTTGATGGGATTGTTAAAGAAACTCAAGAATTAGAAATTGATGAGTCCCAAATCACTGGAGAATCTGATGTAATTATTAAAACGGATGGTGAAAGCTTAATTTCTGGGAGTTTTGTGGTTAGCGGGCATGCGATTATGCAAGCCACGGAAGTTGGAAAGTCCACCTTTGTAAATTCATTAACCGAAAAAGTTAGCAAAACGGAAAAAAATAATAGTGTGTTGTTGAATTTAATTAAACGAATTATTCGCATTTTAACAATTATCATTATCCCACTGAGTCTGCTCTTATTTGCTTCCCGTTTGTGGCATGGTGTTGCTTTGAATCATGCTATTTTAGGGACTGTAGCAGCGATGATTGGGATGATTCCAGAAGGATTGATTTTACTTTCATCCGTTACCTTAGCGATTTCTGCTTATCATTTAGCTCGGAAACAAGTGTTAGTTAGAGATTTAGCATCTATTGAAACGTTGGCACGAGTTGATACACTTTGCTTGGATAAAACAGGAACGATTACGAATGGAAATTTGCAGTTTAAACAATTAGTCTTATCTCATGGACAAAATGAGAAAATGGTTAGTGACATTTTGGGTTCGTTAGTTAAAGAAATTGATGATACTAATGAAACCGCCGAAGCACTGAAAACAGCCTTTCCTAGTCATCCATATCACGCACAACAAATTGTGCCATTTTCTTCTGCTCGTAAGTGGAGTGGCGTGCAGTTTGAACAGGGCAACTATGTGTTAGGGGCTCCACAATTCGTGTTGCAATTAAGTGAGCAACAAACACAGCAAGTACATGGATTTGCGGCAAATGGTAATCGGGTTTTGGCGTTAGTCAAAGCTGATGAAATGAGTCGAGATGGCATAACTGGTGCCGAACTAGTCGCATTTATTTTGATTACGGACGTGATTAGAGCGGATGCTCCTAGCACTCTGGCCTATTTTGCTAATCAAGGAGTTACTGTTAAAGTAATTTCTGGTGATGATCCGACCACCGTGGCAGCGATTGCGCAACGAACGGGAATTGCAAAAGCTGAGCAACTAGTTGATATGACAACGGTGGCGGATGATGCCAATTATCATGATTTAGTCGCTAAAACGACCGTCTTTGGGCGCGTTAAACCCGAGCAAAAAGAACGATTGGTAAAAGCTTTACAGGATAACGGGCACACTGTAGCCATGACCGGTGACGGAGTAAACGATATTTTAGCTTTGCGTCAGGCTAACTGTGGGATTGCGATGGCTTCAGGAAATGAAAGTACCAAAAGTATCGCAGGCTTTGTGTTAGTTGATTCTAATTTTTCAGCTTTAATTCAAATTTTAAATGAGGGTCGACGCGTGATTAATAATATCGATAACATCGCAGCTTTGTACTTGGTCAAAACAATGTTCTCAATTATGTTGAGTTTGATTTTTATTTTCATGGCCAAAAGTTATCCATTTCAGCCCATTCAACTCACACCAATTAATAGTTTGATGGTTGGAGTTCCGTCATTCTTCTTAGCATTGGCACCCGAATTTCATCCAATTAAAAATCGTTTCTTCACCGGAATCGTCGAAATTGCGCTTCCGTCAGCTATTTGTGTGGTGATCTATATTATTCTAATTGGCGGAATTGGTAATTTATTAGGATTTAAAGTTGCTACAACTGATACGTTAAACGTTTTGTTAACGGGATTGATTAGCTGGCAAGCATTGCTATTAGTGAGTCGTCCTTTAAACCGTTATAAAGCCATGATTGTTGCAGGAAGCATTATTGGGTTTATGGGATTGTTTATTATTTTTGGGAAGTTTTTCTTTCTTGCTAGGTTGTTTACCTGGCAGGTTGGCGGAATTGGTTTGCTGTTATTGCTAACAGTTAATCCGGTTTTCTTATTAGTTCAGAGATTAGTTAATTATTTTAGAGATAAGAAAATTTCTATTGGAAAACTGGATAGTGAGTGATGAAAAAAATTGAAGATTTTTTAGAACTAAGTGAAGAACAAGCGATAAATTACAATTTTGCTAGTGATGGTGAAGAAGCTGATCGTTCAGCACTTGCAAAAGAAGTTTATGGAAAATTATTTTCATTTTATGATAATGATAAATTTTATAAACAAACATTTGAGTGGTTTAATACTGAAAAGAAAGAATATGAAGATTTAACTGGTGATACATTAATTACTTGGCGCATACCAATTATGAAAAGATATTATAACCAAGCATATAAGTCATTAAAAGATGATAAAAAGAATCAAATTAAAGATATTTTAAAAAAATATGCACCATTTGATGGGCCAGTTGAATTTGCTGAGAACGCTGATAAAGAAAAAATGCAATTATCAAATTACTATGTCTTGGGAAATCTGGGTCTTACCCCTACGTGGGGAGGAATTAATTCTAAAAGAGCACTTTGTTTTAATGATTGTTACGATGCTTTTCTTAGATTATTGAAAAATTTTTATCAACAAAATGGAAACGAATATATTAATGATTGCATTGTTGGTCAAGCTATTTTAGAGCAAAAAGATTACTTTGAAAGTTATAAAGATATTAGTAATGTTACAAATAACGATAAGGTTACGGATGATAATAATGCATTTAACAATTTTATAAATGTCAATTTATCCATAATTGGCGAGAATACCCCCACTTCGACAAGTGGGGGATGAATCGCCTCCTTAAAGCACGATAGTGCTTTTTCTTTTGCGCTATGGTATATTTAGTATATGTTAAAGGATCGTGGTGATAACAATAGAATTAGATAGAAATCAGCACTCAGTATATCTACTCAATTATCATTTAGTAATGGTTGTTAAATATCGGCGTAAAGTCATTAACGATGAAATATCTGAGTATCTGAAACATCGTTTTGTAGTAGTTGGTCAGTCTTATGGTATTAATCTTCAAGAGTGGAACCATGATATTGACCATGTTCATGTCTTGTTCCGCGCAACACCGCATACGGAGATGGCTAAGTTCCTGAACGCTTATAAATCATCAAGTTCTCGAATGGTTAAGAAACTATTTCCAGAAATTAAGCGTCAGTTGTGGAAATCCGCTTTTTGGACCCAAAGCTATTGTTTAATTAGTACTGGTGGTGCACCGTTAGAAGTAGCAAAAAAGTACATTGAAAGTCAAGGGAGAAAGTAATGGTTCTTAAAGCCGTGAAAATGCGTATATATCCTAATTCCGAGCAACGTGACCGTTTAATGCAAACCTTCGGTTGCGCTCGTTTTGTGTGGAATCAGATGCTTAATATGCAAATTGAGCGGCAAAAGAACAATCCAGAAGCCAAGTTTGTCAATGCCTTTGGCATGAACAATCTTCTAAAACGATTAAAAGAAGAATATCCCTGGTTGAAGCAAGCAGAATCAACATCCTTGCAAAGTACTAATCGCAATCTAGCCGACGCCTTTCAGCGTTTTTTTAAAGGGCAAAATAAGTTTCCACACTTTAAGTCACGAAAGTATGCACAGAGCTATAACTCGAAATGTGTCAACCACAACATTAAAGTGATTGACAATCACCATATTAAGTTGCCTAAATTAGGGGTAGTTTACTTTCGATCAGGACGTTTGCCACAAGGCAAAATCAAGAACGTTACTGTTCGCCTAACTGTTGCTAATCAATACTACATTACCGTTTTAACTGAATGCGAAAACCAAACATTAGCTAAGACTGGTAAGCGCGTTGGTGGTGATTTAGGATTAAAATCATTACTTAATCTATCCGACGGTTACAAAGAGCCAATTCACCATTTTGAAGATAAGTATCGTAAGAAGCTACACCATTGGGAAAGGTTGCGCAGTCGACGCTACCTATTAGCTAAACAAGCCATTGCTTGGAATTACCACAATAAGGTCTTAGCTCCACGGCAATTAGACGACTTCAAAAACTACCAAAAAGCTCGTGTCATGGTTGCTAAATATCGTCAAAAAATCGCCAACCAACGGTTGGATCAGTTACAAGAGTTCACAACCAAGTTAGTTAAACAATATGACATCATTGTGCTAGAAAAACTTAACATTAAGGGCATGTTGAAAAATCATAAACTAGCTCGAGCGATTACCAACGCTAGTTGGTCTAAGCTAGTTAGTATCTTGCAGTATAAATGTGATTGGTACGGTAAAAAACTCATTCAGGTTAATCCAGCATATACTAGTCAAATCTGTATTAACTGTGGGAAAAGCAACCATCGGTTAGGTTTAGATAAATCGGAATGGCTAGATGTTCGTGAATGGGATTGTCCCAACTGCGGGACCCACCTAGATCGCGATATCAATGCAGCTCAAGTAATTCTGAAAAAGGGGTTAGCTACCCAATAATTAAGCTATTTAGGCCTGGGACGGGCCTTGGTCAATAGTCGTAACCTCTGCTCGAAAGTTCACTTAGAACCGGTAGAGTAAGTATGCGATGTTCCCAGAATCTCCCACTTCAAGCGTCAAGCCGTAGGCTTAGCTAAGTGGGAGTAGTTCAATACAAGATTTCACCGATGGATATGATGAAAATAATGCCTACAACGTAAAAAATTTAGCTTCTTCAGAAACGTTTGAAGAATATGTAAAAGAGTCAGCTAAAGTAATTAATGCTAGATCAAAACGAATGTGGAAAGAATTGCAAACAAAATAATATTAATATTTTGTGGACAGAAGAATAAATAACAAATAACAGCCAAGTCCTGATTAAATTCAGTGCTTGGCTGTTTTATTACCCGAGTATGTTATTAATTGAGCAATATTATTTATAATGGATATAAAAATCTTTAATATACTGATAAGACAGTCTTTATAAAGATTTTTAAACAAATGTTTGGCAAAACAAAAAGAGTGTGATATTATGAAATTGTGAAATGAATAACAATTAAACGTTTATGAACCGGAGGGTGAATAATATGGTAGAAAAGAAACAACCAAATGTTGAAGCAATCAAAAAGAATATTGATGATATGGTTGCCAAAGCACATGTTGCCTTAGACGAAATGAGTAATTTTGATCAAAAGAAAGTTGATCACATTACCCACGCAATGGTAATTGCCGGGGTAAACGCTCACCAAATGCTTGGTGAAATGGCCTTTAAAGAAACTGGTCGTGGAGTCGCTGAAGATAAAGCAATTAAAAACTTATTTGCCACTGAAGAAATCTGGAATAACATCCGGAACGATAAAACAGTTGGTGTAATTGAAGAAAACTCAGAAGAAGATTTAATCAAAGTCGCTGAACCACTTGGTGTGTTAGCAGGAATTACTCCTGTAACTAACCCAACTTCAACTACTTTATTCAAATCAATTATTTCAATGAAAACTAGAAATGCAATTATCTTTAGTCTTCATCCACAAGCTATAAAATCATCAATCAAAGCTGCTCAAATTATGCGTGATGCTGCGATTGCTGCTGGTGCTCCTAAAGATGCTATCCAATGGATTACCGAACCAAGTCGTGAGGCAACTAATGATTTGATTCAAAACCCAGGGGTTGCATGTACTTTAGCAACTGGTGGTCCTGGTCTTGTTAAAGCTGCTTACTCAACTGGTAAACCAGCTTTAGGTGTTGGTCCTGGTAATGGTCCTGTTTATATTGAAGAAACAGCTAACATTCCTCGTGCCGTTAATGATTTAGTTTTATCAAAAACTTTTGATAACGGAATGATTTGTGCAACTGAAAACAGTGCTGTGATTGATGCTTCAATCTACGACGATGTAAAAGAACAACTTTCACTTAACCGAGTTTACTTTATTCCTGATAATGAAAAACAAAAATTAACTGATGCAATGTTTGACAGTACTCGTTTGAGTGTTAAAGGCCCAATCGCTGGAGCAACTGCTCAACAAATTGCTGATATGGCCGGAATTAAGGTTCCAAAGGATACTCAAGTTCTTGCTGTTGAAATGACTGGAATTGGTCCTAAATACCCAATGTCTGGTGAAAAACTTTCTCCTGTAATTTCAGTTTACAAGTCAAAGAATCATGAAGATGCCTTTAAAATTGTAGCTAAATTATTGAACTACGGTGGATTAGGTCATACTGCTGCTATTCAAACTAGAAATGATCAATTAGCTGTTGACTTTGGTGTTGCTGTAAAAGCTTCACGGGTCTTGGTTAACTCACCAGCTGGTTTAGGTGGTGTTGGTAACCTTTACAACAACATGACTCCTTCATTAACGTTAGGTACTGGATCATGGGGTAATAACTCAATCTCACATAACGTTACTGACTACGACTTATTGAACATTAAGACAATCGCAAAGAGAAGAAATAATATGCAATGGATTAAATTACCTAAGATTTACTTCGAAAAGAATTCAGTTCGTTACCTTAAAGATATGCCAAACATCAAGAAGGCCTTCATCGTTACCAGTCCTTCAATGGTTAAATATCACTACGTTGACAAAGTTTTAGATGAATTAAATGCACGTCCAGATGGCGTTCAATACTACATCTTTGATGATATCCACGACGAACCAACAACTGATATAGTTCAAGCAGGGGTTACTCAAATGCGTGGCTTCAAGCCAGATACCATTATCGCTTTAGGTGGTGGTTCACCACTTGATGCTGCTAAGATGATGTGGTTAATTTACGAAAACCCAGAAACTGACTTCTTTGGAGCAAAACAAAAATTCTTAGATATCAGAAAACGTGCTTACCGCTTTGAAAAACCAAGCAAGTCACAAATGGTTGCAATCCCAAGTACTTCAGGTACTGGATCAGAAGTAACACCATTCTCAGTTATCACTGATTCTAAATTACACATCAAGTACCCATTAGCTGATTACGCTTTGACCCCTGATGTTGCGATTATTGATCCTCAATTTGTGGCTACGGTTCCAAAGAAAACCATTGCTGCTTCAGGACTTGATGCTTTAACTCATGCCATTGAATCATACGTATCAGTAATGGCATCTGACTACACTCGTCCCTTATCACTCCAAGCCATCAAGATGATTTTTGAAAACTTGACTGATTCTTACAATGGCAACATGGAAGCTCGTGACAAGATGCACACTGCTTCAACCATTGCCGGTATGGCCTTTGCAAACGCCTTCTTGGGAATTACACACTCAATTGCTCACAAACTTGGTGGACAATTTGGAATTACTCACGGTATCGCAATTGCAATTACCTTGCCACATGTAATTCGTTACAACTTTGAAAAACCTAAGAAGATTGCTACTTGGCCTAAGTACGAATCATTCCGTGCCGACCAAGACTACGCTGAAATTGCTCGTTACCTTGGCTTACCAGGATCAACTAACGAAGAACTCAAAGAAGCTTTGGTTCACAAGTTCATCGAATTAGCTCACTCAGTTGGTGTAACTTTAAGCTTGAAGGCTCAAGGAGTTAACAAAGCAGACCTAGAAGCTGCTGCAACTCATCTTGCTGAATTAGCTTACTCTGACCAATGTACTACTGCTAACCCTAAAGAACCACTTTTCGCAGACCTTAAGAAGATGATTCTTGAAGAATACGATGGAGTTGGGGTTGAAACTGAAACAGATAAAGAAGTTTAATTAAACATAAAAGCACATCGTCATTGACGATGCGCTTTTTATTTTTTAATTGAATTAATTAAAACTGCGATTAGTTGTTTTTCTGGCTCTTCGTCAACTGTTGTTGGTGAATCCATATTTCGAGTTCTAATCACTTCGTGATTAGGGCTCTTTTTGTTTTGATTTTGAAAACGTATAGTACTCGAGTTCTAAACCTCCAGAAGCTGCGATAGCCAAAACTGGCTCGTTTGATCGCCTTGATTTTATTATTAGAACCTTCCAAAGGACCATTTGAATAGTGTGTGGTAAAGGTGTTACGAATCTCATCATGATGGCTTTCAAGTGTTTTAATCGTGTTCTTCATTTCTTCAGAATACGTTTTGTTATTCCAAAATGCCGCATTGTAGTTATGCCAATCTTGATGTTGGACAGCTGACCGGACGCTGTTTAAGACTTGATAAGTTTGTTCTAGTTCTGAATCCAACGATAACAGCTGATGGACAACATCGGTGGCAGCCATCCAGTAAGGAAAATTAGTCCACTTTTTGAATTGTTCAAAGTTAAGCTGTTCAGTTGGTACTAACAACAGCTTCCAGTAGCGCTTAAGGGCGTGAAATTCGCGAGAAGACGGGGTAAACTTCTTCATCACCTTGATTCTGGTTTTGTTAAACGCCCGATTTAGGGCGTTGATAATATGAAACTTGTCCATGACCACCATGGCATTGGGGAACACGGTCTGCACAAGCTTGGGGTAGGTATAATTCATATCAGTCACAATAATTTTGACGTTTTCTCGGGCAGCTTGATCGAAGCGGTAAAAATACTTCTCTAGTTTATTGATGGTTCGATAAGGGAGTAAGTCGATTAATTCATGGGTTTCGCCATTCATGAACTCAAAGCTCATGGTACCAGTAGCGCTCTTGGTACTCTTCACCTCATCCATTAAGATGATCTCTGGTAAATAGTGCCAATTGGTTTGAAAGTCTCGTTCAGCGCGCATTAACTGGCGGCCCACAAATGAATCTGATGCCGATACTTCATTGGCAATGTGCTTCAAAGAGACCGGTTCACCGAGCTTCTCTAGGCATTCTTTGCGGCTGGTGTTTGAAATTGTACAGTGTTTCGGAACTGTCACTGTTTGTGCAAGAAAGTTGCCGTGACATTCTTTACAGTGGAAATAGCGGCGCTTTAAGGCTAAGATGACGGTGTTGCTCAGAACCTTCGAGAATCTGATAGTGGTATTGCGCCAGCCGTAGTTAATAATCTTTTGATCATTGATAATCCCGCACTTGGGACAAGCCTTCGGCGTGTAATCCAAGTGGCCAGTTAAGCGAATAACCCCGTCTTCTCCAGTTTCACCGTCAGTAATTTTTAGGTTCTCGTCAGCTATTCCTAATAATAATTTTGTAGTATCATTACACATAGGGCATTTCCTTCTTTCTGAAAAATCTTCGTGGTGGTTGACTTGGATGAACGGACAGGAAATGTCCGCTTTTTTATTCTAGCCATAAATAAAAAATCTGTCATCAGTAATAGATGAAAATCTATTACCAACAACAGATATTGTAGAACCGTTTTTCTTTAGGCGATAAGACATGTGTTTTTCGATAAGTTAGAGAAACGTAGAATTTATCTAAATCGTCGTCATCGATTGGAATGGCTACCAAGTTATCTTTAGGGCTAATGGCTTGTTCAGTTAAAAAGGAAACACCTAAATCTTCAGAGACAAGTTGTTTTAAAAGTTCGACATCTTGTGTCCGATAACGTATGTGAACTTTAATACTATGTTCGTTACAGAGTTTGTTAAACGTATTGTGATGAATGAAGTCATTCGAAAGAGAAATGAAATTGATGTTGTTGAGATCCTTAATTTTTATCTTTTTAAGTTTAGCTAAGGGTGAATTGAGGGAAACGATAATCTTAAAATCGCTTTTGGTTAAGACTTTTGATTTAATGGCATGACTTTCAATTGGTTCGTTTGAACCCAGCAAAGCAATGTCAATTTCACCAGAACGAAGCTGATCAAGTAATTTCCCTGAACCAGCTTCGATATTATCTAAGTCATCTAAGATATCAGACTTACTAAGTTCTAAGGCCAGAATTGGGAAATAATAGTTTCCGATGATTGGCGGAAGACCAAAACGAATTGGGGCCTTGAAATTGTGATGCATGTCTTTTTTTATTTCTTCCACTTCACGATTAATTATATCGGTATGCTTATATAAAACTTTTCCATGGGGACTGATTTTAATTTTACGATGTGCTTGATTACGGTTGATAAGTTCCACATTAAACTCTTTTTCAAGTCGCTGAATGGCCATCGAAATGGTAGGTTGACTTACGCCAAAATACTCAGAAACTGTAGTATAACTTTTTAGTTCCACTAATTTATTAAAGTAAATTAAATCTTGTAATTTAATAGGATCACCTCATATAAAGTTTGTTTATGTAAATTATATATTTGACAATTACTTTCTCTGTGAATTAATATACAGGTAGTTTATTAATGTAATAATACTACAAAAAGGAGTCTTATTTATGTCAAGAGGACAAGAAATTGTAAACAATCCCTTTTTAAACAAGGGAACTGCATTTACTGAAGAAGAACGTAAGACCTTAAATCTCCAAGGAATGTTACCTCCACGGGTACAAACTTTAGAAGAACAAACTGCTCGAGTATACGAAGAATACTTAACTAAGAGCAATGATTTAGAAAAACGTGTTTACTTAATGAGTATTTTCAACGAAAACCGCGTGCTTTTCTATGCTACTTTCGCTGAACACGTTAGTGAATTTATGCCAATCGTATATGATCCAACCATTGCTGACTCAATTGAAAACTACAGTCGTATGTACGTTAACCCACAAAACGCTGCTTTCTTATCAATTAACCAAGATGATAAAGAAACCATTCGTCAAAGCCTAATCAATGCCGCTGAAGGCCGTAACATCAAGTTATTAGTTGTAACTGATGGTGAAGGAATTCTTGGAATTGGTGACTGGGGAACTCAAGGAATTGATATCCCAGTTGGTAAATTAATGGTATATAGTGCTGCTGCTGGAATTGATCCTTCAGAAGTACTTCCAATTGTAATTGATGCTGGTACTACTAGAAAAGAATTACTTGAAGACCCATTATACTTGGGACTTGATCAAGAACGTGATTACTCAGAAAAATACTACGACTTCGTTGACAAGTTTGTAACAGAAGCCGAAGATTTATTCCCTAACCTTTACCTTCACTTTGAAGATTTTGGTCGTGCAAATGCTGCCAACATCTTAGACAAATACAAAGACAAATACTTAGTATTTAATGATGATATTCAAGGAACTGGAATCATTGTATTAGCTGGGGTCCTTGGTGGACTTAACATTTCTGGCGAAAAAATGGTTGATCAAAAATACCTTTGCTTTGGTGCCGGTACTGCCGGAGTTGGGATTGCTCAACGGGTTGCTGAAGAAATGGTTCAATCAGGTTTATCAGAAGAAGAAGCTAAGAAACGTTTCTACATGGTTGACAAACAAGGTCTCTTGTTTGACGACATGCCTGACTTAACTCCTGGTCAAAAAGAATTTGCTAGAAGTCGTTCAGAATTTGCTAATTCAGAAGACTTAACTGATTTACTTTCAGTGGTTAAAGCAGTTCACCCAACCATCATGGTTGGTACTTCAACTGTTCACGGTGCCTTCACTGAAGACGTTATTAAAGAAATGGCTGCTCACACTGAACGTCCAATCGTGATGCCAATTTCAAACCCAACTAAGTTAACTGAAGCAACTGCTGCTGATGTAATTAAATGGTCAGATGGTCGTGCTTTAGTTGCTACTGGAATTCCAAGTGCTCCAGTTGAATACAACGGGGTTACTTACGAAATCGGTCAAGCTAACAACGCCCTTGTTTACCCTGGGATTGGTTTAGGTGCCATCGCCGCAACTGCTACTAAGTTAAGCGACAAGATGATTTCAGCTGCTGCTCACTCATTGGGTGGAATTGTTGATCCAAACCAACCAGGTGCTGCAATCTTACCACCAGTTGATCAATTAACTGAATTCTCACAAACAGTTGCCAACTCTGTTGCTCAAACTGCCGTTGACGAAGGTATTACTCGTGAAACAATTACCGACGTTAAGGCTGCCGTTGAAGCAGAAAAATGGTACCCAGTTTACAAAGAAGTTAAATAATTTAATGTTAAGCAAAATTCGTTCGTATTTACTACGAGCGTTTTTTGTTTTTTTAAACTAAATTTAGGAGATGAATTTTAGATGACAGCATTCTTAACCTCATTATCAAGTGTGGGTGAAATTGTTTTAGTAATTGCGTTAGGATTTTGGTTGCGTAATTCAGGCCGTTTAGGTGATACCTTTAAAAATAATATTTCATTCATCATTATGGATATCGCATTACCAGTTTCGATTTTTATGTCAGTGGTAACTAAGCTAAATCGAAACAAATTACTTAGTTTATCCAGCAGTTTATTCTACGTCTTTTTGAGTTTCTTACTGGGGTATGTCATTGCGATTGCTTTAGTTAAAATTTTTAAGATTCAAAAGGGACGACGAGGCACGTTTATTAACATGGCGGTCAATGCCAATACGATTTTCATTGGAATGCCATTAAACTTGGCCTTATTCGGTGATCAAGTCTTACCATTTTTCTTGATTTACTACCTCATGAATACCATCTCAGCTTGGGCAATTGGAATCTTCTTTATCTCTGCTGATGATCCAACTAAGGTCAAAGGCGAAAAAAATGCCGCTGGCTTTAATTGGAAGAAGTTACTGCCAGCTCCTTTGATTGGATTCATTATGGCCTTAGTTTGGTTAATCTTGGGCTTACCAATTACCTTTATCGTGCAGCCCAAGGGATTTCCTATGTTGGGAAACACCTTCGAAATGATAGGTGGCTTAGTAACTCCATTGTCACTAATCTACATTGGAATTATTTTGGCCGATGCGGGATTGAAATCAATTCACTTTGACCGGGACTCAGTGCTAGCTTTAGTGGCCCGGTTCGTGATTGCACCGGCCATTATGCTTTCAGTGTTGATCTTCTTTATGCACACTGGTGCTACAATTCCAAGTATGGAAACGAGTACTTTTGTAATTCAAGCTGCTGCGCCATGTTTAGCTGTTCTTCCAATTTTAGTTGGTCGTTCTCACGGAGACGTTGGGTATGCAACTAACGTTGTGGTAACGAGTACCGTCTTGTTCGTGGTGGTCGTGCCAATTTTGATGGAAATTTTAACGTTGATTTAATTGAAAATAAAATCTTAAAAAAACATCCGTAGTAATTTACGGATGTTTTTTTGTGTCCTAAAATAGAAGTTAAACCATCAAGATGAAAGGGTAATGAATAAAATGAATGAAAAACTAAACCAAGTACGTGCATATTCTGAAAAAATGATGGCTGGCGATCATTCTGGTCATGGCTTTGACCATATTGATCGAGTTATCAACATGGCTTTAAAATTATTAACGAATGAACCAGCAAACGGGGAAATTGTTTTGACTGCTGCTTATCTGCACGATGTGTTTGATGATAAGTTAACTGATGACGTTGCTGGACGCAAAGCAGATGTCCGTCAGAAATTGGCTGATTTTGGTTATTCAGCTGCTGAAATTGAACAGGTTTTTGCGATTATTGAACATATGTCCTTTGCTGATAACTTAGAAGCACACCAAGAACTTTCTAAAGAAGGACAAATTGTGCAAGATGCCGATCGATTAGATGCAATTGGTGCAATTGGAATTGCAAGAACCTTTGCTTATGGCGCAGTTCATGGCAATAAAATGTATGACCCCAAAATTAGACCACGCCGGAAAATGACGCGGGATAATTATCGTGATGGAAGTACGACGATTAATCATTTCTACGAAAAACTATTTAAAATTGCGGATGAAATGAATACGCGAACTGCGAAAACGATTGCCTACGAACGGAAAGTTTACATGCAACGGTTTGTGGAAGAATTTAAATCAGAATGGAACGAACTCTAATCAACTAGAAGTTATTTGAGGTGCGATGATGACCAAGCGAATTGATAAAGTCCGTAACTATGCTTACAAAATGATGAATGGTGATCAAACTGGTCATGGTTTTGACCACGTTCAGCGGGTCGTTAATAACTCCCAAAAAATTCTGCAAAATGAAACGGCCAATGTCGAGCTGGTACTAACGGCCGCTTATTTGCATGATGTGTTTGATGATAAATTAACTGATGAGGTGGCTGGCCGCAAAGCCGATGTTCGCCGTCAGTTAATTGCGTTTGGCGGGGTCTATGATTATCCGATGTACGACCCAAACGAAACGCAAGTTAGTCATACCAAGACTGAGTATCGGAAACCACGAGCCACGATTAATCACTATGAAGAACGGATGAACGAAGTGATTAAACGCTTTAATACGGACACAGGAAAAGAATTTGCCCAATATCGGTTTGCGGTGGCGGAATTCATTCAACAATTTAAAGCAGAATGGGAAAACAAAGAGCTTTAGGAGAAAATTGTGAAAAATACGAATAAGATTTCACTTGCTGGCATGATTATTGCCATCGGGATTGTTTATGGTGACATTGGAACTTCGCCACTGTATGTCATGAACGCGATTATTAATGATGCTAAAGCGTCAATGAACATTACACCAGCCTATGTCATAGGTGCGATTTCGTTGATCTTTTGGACGTTAATGATTATCACAACTTTTAAATACGTTGTTTTAGCGATGAACGCTGATAACCACGGGGAAGGTGGGATTTTCTCACTGTATGCCTTGGTCAAAAAGAACGCCAAATGGTTGATTATTCCTGCTTTAGTTGGTGGAGCTTCCATCTTAGCTGATGGAACGTTAACGCCCGCAGTAACAGTGACTTCAGCCGTGGAAGGCTTAAAAAACCAAAACTTTGGAATTAATCAACATACCGTTTTAATCATTACGACGATTATTTTAATTTTAGTGTTTATGTCGCAACACTTTGGGACAGCGGTCATTGGACGTTTATTGGGACCAGTGATGACGCTTTGGTTTATTTTCTTAGGCGTCTTTGGAGTAATTAATATTTTTAGTTATCCGCAAATTATTCAAGCTTTGAATCCTTTAAAGGCTCTGGAAACGCTTTTCAGTCCTGCAAATAAATCGGGAATCTTTATTTTAGGAAGTGTGTTTCTTGCTACTACTGGTGCCGAAGCCTTGTATTCTGACATGGGACACGTGGGACGAGCAAATATTCGCATGACTTGGCCCATTGTGTATACTGCTTTGACCTTAAACTATTTGGGGCAAGGTGCTTGGATTATTAATCATTATCAAAGTCAGAGTTTTGCGACTCATTTTACTTCGATTAACCCTTTCTATGGCATGTTACCGAATGCCTGGTTAATTTTTGGAACGATAATTGCGACATTAGCTGCCATTATTGCTTCCCAAGCTTTGATTACTGGATCATTTACCTTAGTTTCCGAAGCAATTGGGCTTAAATTATTGCCACGGATGATTATTAAACATACTGGTAATACCAAAAGCCAAATTTACATTCCGATGGTGAACTGGTTGCTCTGTGCGATTACTTTAAGTGTCGTTTGGTACTTTGGTAGTTCAGAAAAAATGGAAGCTGCTTATGGACTTGCCATTACTGTGACGATGCTAATGACGACGATTTTGCTTGGAGAGTACATGAAAGATCAATATGGTAGCAAAGTTGCGATTCCTGTCGTCCTCTTCTTTGGTAGTATTGAAGTGGTCTTCTTCCTTGCCAGCATGGTGAAGTTTGTTCACGGTGGTTATGTCACGCTCTTCATCATGATGATTATTTTGTACGTGATGTGGGTTTGGTACTTTGGAAACAAAGCTCGTGAACGTTACGATCAAGAGAGTGAATATATTGATGTAATGCAATATCGTGATCAGTTAGAAAAATTAAGTGAAGATAAAAGCATTCCAATGTATTCTACGAACTTAGTTTATATGACAAAAATGCATGACGGTTATCAGATTAAACGAAACGTTATGTATTCCATTTTGGATGAAGATCCTAAAAGAGCTCAAGTTTATTGGTTTGTTTCAGTTAATGAAACGGATGTGCCATACGAAAGTAATTACACCGTTGATATGATGGGCACTGATAATATGGTAAACGTGCAACTTTACCTAGGATTTAAGAAAAACCAACATATTAGTACTTACTTACATCAAATTGTGGATAATTTGTTGCAACAGGGAATTCTTCAAAATCAAGTCCCTAAATATACGACGGAAAAAGGGCGTAAGATTGGAAACTTTAGGTTCGTCATTATTAAAGAAATGCCAAATGATTTGGTCTTTAATAACAGCATCAAACCGCTTGACCGTCATATGATTCGGGAACGAATTTACATGCAGAATTTGACGGCCTCACCAATTAATTGGTTTGGACTCGAATTTAGTGATGTTGTGCAAGAAATTTCACCACTCTTTATTTATAAAGAAATTGATGATTATCTAGTGCAACGAGAGATTGTTAATCGACCTAAGCCAACGGTTTATCAAATCAAACCGTTTGATCCAGATGATAAAGACTTCTATAAATAAAGCAGAAATTAAAGTTTCTGCTTTATTTATAGAAAACATATGTTATATTTAGCATATAACATATGGAGGAGCATTTTATGAATTTTTCAGTCTTAACCTTAACTTTTATTGCAATTAACATCGATTTTTTCATCATGTTAATTTTCTTGTTACAACAATTTTCGACGATTAAAGTTATGATTGGATATGCTTTGGCCGTTTTTGCCCTATTATTAGTTGGTTTTGTGGTGGGTGATGTCTTAGGCAAGTTTCTTCCAGAATGGATTTTAGGAATTTTAGGATTATTGCCGATTTACATGGCCTTTAAAGATGACGACGATGAGGCAGCTAGTACGGTTTCTAAATCAGCAATTTACACCGTCTTTGTGACTTATCTATCAGTCTGTACCGGTTGTGTACTTTCCATCTTTGTTCCCGTTTTAATTGGAAAGAGTTGGCTAGAATTTGGCGAAGCTAGTCTATATCTGCTATGCTTAACGGTATTAATTGTTTTACTAGCTAAAGCAGTTGAGAGTAGCCATTGGGTGCAGTCACTAATTGAAAAACACGGAGAAATTTTGATGAAGATTTGTTACGTTTTAATCGGAATTTATGTGTTATTCGATAGTGGATTAATCGCCCATCTAATTAAATTATTGTAGGATGATGAATTTTGAAAAACAGTTTTGATGATGAACTATTAACGGAGACCACTAAGATTTATAAAGTTTTGAGTAATCCGACGCGGGTGAAACTGCTTTATTCATTAGAATCAAACGAAATGACCGTCAATGAAATTGCGGAAAAATTAGATTTAGCTCAGTCTGTGGTTTCACATCAGTTGGCTATTTTGCGGGAGCATCAGCTAATCTCTTTTAATAAAAAAGGTAAATACGTCAGTTACACCCTGGATGATCCGCACATCTTAAGCATTATCGAGTTGACCTTTGATCACGTGAGTCATGTGATTAAACACGAACCACATCATTATAATTTTCGCTAAAATAAAATCCAACCTCAATTGAGATTGGATTTTTTGTTTATTCATAAATTTCGACAATATCAGCAAACTTACCGTGAACTAATTTAGCAATTGCTTCAGCATTCACTAATACTGAGCGCCCAATTTGACCAGATGAAACAATAATGTCGCCTTGTTCCTTGGCGCTTTCGTCAAAGTAAATAGGATAGCCTTTCTTTTCGTAAATTCCAATCGGAGTGTTAGCTCCATGTTCGTACGTGGTCGCTTGTACGAGGTCTTTCAAAGGAATCATCCCAACCTTCTTATTGCCAGAAGCTTTAGCTAGTTTTTTATAGCTCAAGCGGGCATCTAAGGGAACCACCCCGACTAACGGACCATTACCTTTGGCAGTTAAAGCAAGGGTTTTGTAAATTTGATGTTTCGGATAATCACCATCTGCTGTATTAATTTGGGAAACATCACCATCTTGATAGGTAGGAAAGATAATTTGTTGATAAGGAATTTTGTGTTGATCTAAGATTTGTTCCACTAAAGTTTTGTGGATTTTATTCTTTTTATGTGACATTCTTGAACACCTCTTACGATAATTTTAACATATTAAAAATTTCTAATGACAACTGGTTTTTTTTAATGTACAATAAATTTGAATTTAATATTGGTTTTATAGAAAAGGAGATTTTTCGGATGGCAGAAGCTAAAAAGAAGCACCATTTAATTGAATATGCTAATGGTAAATCATTAGACGAAATTAATGGTACTGTGGAAGTTCCAAAAAATATTGGATTTTGGAAAACATTATTAATGTATTCAGGACCAGGTGCACTAGTTGCGGTTGGTTACATGGATCCCGGTAACTGGGCAACATCAATCACTGGGGGACAAAACTTCCAATACATGTTAATGTCTATTATCTTGATTTCAAGTTTGATTGCGATGTTATTGCAATACATGGCAGCTAAACTTGGAATCGTGACACAAATGGACTTGGCACAAGCAATTCGTGCCCGTACTAGTAAAGGACTAGGAATTGTACTTTGGATTACAACTGAGTTAGCCATCATGGCAACTGATATTGCCGAAGTTATTGGGGGAGCCATTGCGCTTTACCTATTGTTCGGTATTCCAATTGTAATTGCTGTATTAATTACTGTTCTTGATGTTTTGGTATTACTTTTACTTACATCAATTGGATTTAGAAAAATTGAAGCCATAGTTTGTGCTTTGATTTTAGTTATCTTCTTCGTTTTTGCTTACGAAGTTGCATTATCAAACCCTGATTGGCTAGGAGCAATTAAAGGTTTAGTTCCAAGTATTGATACAGTTAAAGAAACTCCCGTTGTTCACGGAATGTCACCATTGGCTGGTTCACTTGGAATCATTGGGGCCACTGTTATGCCTCATAACTTATACCTTCACTCAGCTATCTCACAAACTCGTAAAGTTGATCATGATGATGAAGATGATTTAGCACGTGCCGTTAAATTCTCAGCTCTTGATTCAAACATTCAATTAACAATGGCATTCTTCGTTAATGCATTGCTATTGATCATGGGAGTTGCCGTATTTAAATCAGGTGCTGTTCAAGATACTTCATTCTTCGGACTTTACCAAGCTCTTAAAGATCCAGTGTTCATGAGTAACGGTTTATTAGCTAGTGTTGCTAAAACTGGTGTCCTTTCAACATTGTTTGCTGTTGCCTTGTTGGCATCAGGTCAAAACTCAACTATTACTGGTACTTTAACTGGTCAAGTTGTTATGGAAGGTTTCATTCACATGAGAATGCCACTTTGGGCACGTCGTTTAGTAACTCGTTTACTATCAATCATCCCAGTTTTACTTTGTGTATTGATGACTGCTGGCGATTCAAAGATTGCGCAACATACTGCTATGAATGATTTAATGGAAAACTCTCAAATATTCTTGGCCTTTGCCTTACCATTCTCAATGCTTCCACTATTGATGTTTACTAATAGTGAACTTGAAATGCGTGGTAAACGTTTTGCAAATGCAATGTGGATTAAAATTGCTGGTTGGATTTCAGTTGTTACTTTAATCTTCTTGAACCTTTACAACATGCCTAGTACTGTTGCTGGATTCTTCGGAGATGATATTACAGCTAGTCAAACTCACATGGCTAACACGATTGCTTATACTACTGATTTCTTAGTATTAGCCTTATTGATTTGGGTACTTTATGATATTTACAAATCAAACAAAGCTTTTACTGAAGAAGAAAAAGTTGGTAAACAAGAATCAACTAAATAATCAATAATCAAAAAGGATTTCCAATTCGTTGGGATGATGTGAACCCATAAAGTTGGACACATTATTTAGTTTTTCTAGGAGACAAGTTTTCGATATTGAATCGGAGACTTGCCTCCTAGTTTTGTTTTAATACGAAAATTATTGTAATAATAAATCCAATTCCTAACGGAATTTATTAATTCTTCTTTCGTACTAAAATTGTTTCCTATTTCAATTTTTAAAAGGTGAAAAAATGATTCAATAACCGCATTATCTAAACAGGTTGCTTTACGCGACATGCTTTGTGTAATGTGGTTTTTCTTTAGAAATTTATTTAATCGTTTATTTTGATAATGAACTCCTTGATCAGAATGGAAGAATCTTTTGAAGTGTGTTTTAGGTAGCTTTAAAATAGCTTCTTTAATTGGTAAAAAGACGGAATTAAAATCAGGATGGTTACTAATACTATATGAAATTATCTCTCCAGAAAATAAATCTAGCACTGGATTTAAATATATACGTTCATTTATACTTTGTTTTCCATACCTTAACTCTGTAGTATCTGATACTAACTTTTGAAATGGAATTGGTGTATTGAATCGACGATTCAATCTATTTTTAAATCTTTTACCAACATTATCCTTGTAAGAACTATATTTTCTTTTCTTTTTTCCAAAAGCCGACGATAAAAGATTATATTTTTTCATAATACGAAGAACACGTTTTTGATTAACGTTATATCCATCATTATTGAGAGCCATCGTAACTCTTCTATAACCATAGTTAGGATTGATTTCTTTAATATTATTTATTAACCTAATTATATTTTTATCTTTGTCTATTGATTGCGACGAAGTCGCATAGTAATAGTTACTTCTAGGTAATTTAACAGCTTTTAAAATGAAGCTAAGACTGACTTTGAATTTACGCCTTAGATCATCAATTACCTGATATGAACCCCATAAGTTGGACAAGAATCTAACTTATGGGGTTCATATCAGGAATCCTTTTTTTGATTCTGCTATACTTTAGATATTAATAAAGAACGAGGTAGTTGTTCAGTGGCTGATTTAGTTTATAAAAAAGTAATGCAAAATTTGAAAGATCGAATTCGGGCTAATGATTTTGAAAATAATCGTTTACCTGATGAACGAACGTTAAGTGAAGAATTAGGAGTTAGTCGAAGTTCAATTAAACGTGCTTTGGGAATTTTAGCCGAAGAGGGCGTGATTTTTAAAAAGCGCGGATCGGGAACTTTTGTTAATCCATTGTATTTAAAAAATAAATCTATTTTTCGCTATGAGGGCTCAAACTTAGGGATTACCAATAACTTGAAAAAGGAAGGGTATAATCCAACCATTAAAGTACTTGATTTTAAGGTGATTCCAGCTTCAAAAGAAGTTAAAGAAAATTTATTTTTACAATCTGAAGAGTTTGTATACGAAATTAAACGACTTCGTTTATTAAATGATCAAGGAATTATTATTGAAAATAGTTATATTCCAATTAAGATTGCTCCAGCATTAACAAAAGAAATTGTGAGTCATTCTTTGTTCGATTATTTTGCCAAAGAATTACATCATACGGGGACCAAATCTTTTATGTCAATTGAAACTCAACCTTCAAATAAAAATGATCAAGCCCTTTTAGACTTAAAACCGACAGAACCAGTTGGCATTATGGAAGGGGTCTTTTTCCTAGATGATGGGACACCTTTTGAAGTTTCTACAATGCGAATTCACTACAAATATTTTAGTTACAATACGTTTGTTAATCTCTCAGATTAGCTTTCTAGGAAAGCGGATACAACGCTTGCAACATCACATTTGAAATTGATACGTACCAATCTTCAAAAAGTTTGACTTTTTGTGAAATGTTGTTAATATAGATTGTGTAGCTGAGTTAGATTTTTAACTTAATCATATTTTAAAATCAATCATTTGGTTGATGATTATTAAAAGGAGTGTTATTGCATGTCAGTAGATTACAATTCAAAAGAATACTTTGACAAAATGAAGCAATATTGGAACACTGCCAACTATCTTTCAGTTGGTCAATTGTTCTTGCGTGCCAATCCTTTATTGAAGAAGCCTTTGACTTCTGAAGATGTAAAGGTTAAACCAATCGGACATTGGGGTACAATTGCATCACAAAACTTTATTTACACACATTTAAACCGTGTAATTAACAAGTATGACTTAAACATGTTCTATATCGAAGGTTCAGGTCATGGTGGTCAAGTAATGGTTTCTAATTCATACATGGATGGAAGCTATTCAGACATTTACCCAGAAATTACTGCTGATGAAGCAGGAATGGCTAAATTATTCAAACAATTCTCATTCCCAGGTGGTATTGCATCTCATGCTGCTCCTGAAACACCAGGTTCAATTCATGAAGGTGGAGAATTAGGTTACTCACTTTCTCACGGTGTTGGTGCTATCTTAGATAACCCTGACGTTATTGCTGCCGTTGAAATTGGTGATGGTGAAGCTGAAACTGGTCCTTTAGCTGGATCATGGTTCTCAAGCTCATTCATTAACCCTGTTACAGATGGTGCTGCACTTCCAATCATTAACTTAAATGGTTTCAAGATTGCTAACCCAACTATTTTCAACCGTACTTCTGACGAAGACTTACGTAAGTACTTCGAAGGTTTAGGTTGGAAACCTTACTTTGTTGAAACTAACGAACCTCATGGTACTGACGTTGACGAAGCAAACGTTAACTTAGCAAAAGCTATGGATTCAGCTATTGAAGACATCTTAGCAATTCAAAAGAATGCTCGTGAAAACGAAACTGCTGAAACTGCTACTCGTCCACAATGGCCAATGATTATCTTCCGTTCACCAAAAGGTTGGACTGGTCCAGAATACAACGCTGAAGGTCTTCCTATCGAAGGTTCATTCCGTGCTCACCAAGTTCCACTACCTCTATCAGCTGATGATATGGGTACTGTTGATGAATTTGTTAAATGGATGGAAAGCTACAAGCCAGAAGATTCATTTAACGAAGATGGTAGCCTTAAAGATTACCTTAAGGAATTAGCTCCTAAGGGTGACAAACGTATGTCAGTTAACCCAATTACTAATGGTGGAATCAATCCTAAACCATTAGACTTACCTGATTACCGTGATTATGCTTTAAACATTGAAACTCCAGGTCAAATGGAAGCAATGGACATGGTTGTATGGTCAGCATGGGTTCGTGATACTATGAAGAAAAACCCTACTAACTTCCGTGCCTTTGGTCCTGATGAAACATGGTCAAACAGAATCTGGGATATCTTCGAAACTACTAACCGTCAATGGGAACGTACAATCGATGATCCTTATGATGCACACATGGCTTACTATGGTCGTGTTATTGACTCACAATTATCAGAACATGATGATGAAGGTTGGTTAGAAGGTTACGTATTAACTGGTCGTCACGGTTTCTTTGCTACTTATGAAGCATTCGGTCGTGTAGTGGATTCAATGCTTACACAACACTTCAAGTGGTTAAGAAAAGCTGCTGAAATGGAATGGAGAAACCAATATCCTTCATTGAACTTTATTGATTGTTCAACTGTATTCCAACAAGATCACAATGGCTACACTCACCAAGATCCAGGTCTTATCAACCATCTTGCTGAAAAGAAACCAGAATTCATTCGTGAATACTTCCCAGCTGATGCTAACACATTATTAGCTGTTTCAGATGTAGCTTTCTCAGATTACGAAAAGATTAATTTGATTACTACTTCAAAACACCCTCGTCCACAATGGTTCAATATTGACGAAGCTTCAAACCTTGTTAAAAATGGTTTAGGTTACGTTGAATGGGCTTCTACAGACCAAGGTGCAAAACCTGATATCGTTATTGCTACTGCTGGTGTTGAACCAACACTTGAAGCATTAGCTGCTGTATCAATCTTACACAAACGTTTCCCAGAAATGAAGATTCGTTTCATTAACGTTGTTGACTTGTTGAGATTACGTAATCCTAAGCTCGACCCTCGTGGTTTAACTGACGAAGACTTTAACAACTTGTTCACAACTGATACTCCAATCTTGTTTGCATTCCACGGTTTCGAAGATATCATCAGAACTATCTTCTTCGATCGTGACAACAAGAATGTTGATGTCCACGGTTACCGTGAAAATGGTGATATTACTACACCATTTGATATGCGTGTTCTTAACCAACTTGATCGTTTCGATTTGGCTAAAGATATCGTTAAAGACATCCCTGGTTTAGCTGAAAGCAACATGGACTTCATTCAAGAAATGAACGATATGATTGACAAGCACAACCACTACATTAGAACTGAAGGTACTGATTTACCAGAAGTTACTAACTGGAAATGGGAACCACTTAACAAATAATTTAATTAGTTGTTAAAAATAAAAAGAGAACTCGTTCGAGTTCTCTTTTTTTGTGGTTAAATTTTCATTTCTGATGGAAGTGGGGCAGTAACATCTAATGAATTGTGATAAAACGGAGTCTTCATTTCCACTTTCCATGAATGCAATAACATTGGCTTTTGTAAATTAGCTTTCACATCGTAAAGGGGATCATTGATAATTGGGTGATTTAAACTAGCTAAGTGAACGCGAATTTGATGTGTTCGGCCAGTTTCTAATTGAACCTTTAACAATGAATTACCTGCTACTTCTTTAACGACTTGATAATGCGTGATAGCCCGTTTAGCATCCTCACCATTAATTTTACGCTTGCGTTGGTCCGTCAAATCACGACCAATTGGTAAATTAATAGTACCCGATAATTGTTTGAAATGTCCTCGAACCCAAGTTAAATAAGTTCGTTTAACTGCTTTTTCTCTAATTAATCGAGTTAATATAGGAACAACAACTAGATTTTTCGCAATGATTAATGCACCACTGGTTTGTTGATCTAATCGATGAACAATGTAAGGTTTTTGGGGATCGAGATAGCCAGCTGCATAGTTTAAGGTTGCATGACTTTCGTCTGGCTGGTTAGCATGCGTCTTATCTCCTCGATCTTTATTAACAATCATGAAATCTTCGTTTTCCCAAAGGACCTTTAATGGCTTAGATTGATCAACAATCAACGGTTGGTGTGGAGCAGTGAAGTCTTCAGCTGTAAAAGTTAAATCAATTTGATCACCAGCATGAATTTTAAAATTCATTGGTAAATATTTTTGATTAACTTTAACGCGGAAATGCGTTCTAAGCGAAAAAATCAGATGTTTAGGTAGTAATAAGTAATCGCTTAAATATGCTCTTACAGATTGATTATCAAAGCTATTTGGAACCTTTAACTGATAATGATAAACTGACATAATTTTCTCCAAAGAAAAAGGTCCATCGGATGATGGGCCTTTTTAATAATTAATTATTTAACGATTAAAACATCGGGTTTTGCAACTCTAACGACATAGTTAGTAACAGAACCTACAACTAATCTTTCAACAGCTGTAAGTCCAGTAGCGCCAATTACGATTAAATCATCGTTATGATCATTAGGAAATTCTTGAGCAATAATTTTCTTTGGGTTACCAAAACGCATGTGAATTGAAACATCGCTTAAACCTTGTTTAATAGCAGTTTGCTTTAAAGTTTCGAGAATTTCTTTAGTTTGATCAGTTAGTTTATAAACGGTGTCAGCTGAAACTGCATTACCGTAATTACGGTTAAACTGGGTTACTTGAATAACGTTTAAAATATCCAAATGACTACCGTTTTGTTTTGCAAGTTCAATTGCTCTATCTAATACGGGCATCGTATCTTCTCCGCCATCAACTGGAGCTAAAATACGTTCATAGTTTTTTGCCATTTCGATCACCTCATAATTTCTATTTCCTATAGTATAACATTTTTCCAGTTAATCTATAATAATTTTCCTTTGAAGTAGGAGCACTTTTAATTTGTAAACTAAATACGAATTATAAGTTCGAAAAAAATCATATTTTAAGTTTTTTTGTTGACACTTTTACTTTAAAATGATTAAATGATAACAACTAAAAGGGAAGAAGCTCAGATAATGTAACTAAAAATTCAGCTAGTTATGTTGACAATTCTATGGTTGCTTAACTGTGTGGTTAGTCAGAATTTCTTTGATAAATTCTGAAAAGCTCATTAAACAAGCAATTGTTGATGAGCTTTTTAATTTAATTGATGTGTAGGAGAAAATATTATGACATTCAAATATTCAAACAGCGTACCAAAAAGTAATGAAAATGCCACTGCTGATATTTTAAAGGCTGCTTCAGATCCCAAAGTAATTTCATTTGCAGGTGGTTTGCCAGCTGCAGAACTTTTTCCAGTTGAACAAATGAAAGCTGCTTCGGATAAGATTTTTGACTTATATGGTCAGGAAGTTTTGCAATACGCTAGCACCCTTGGCTATCTTGGACTACGTAAAGAAATTGTGAAAATGATGAAAGAACGTGCTGTTGAAACGTCAGTTGATAACATTGCGGTTACTACTGGATCACAACAAGCCATTGATTTAGTAGCACGAATGTTGATTAATCCTGGTGACGTGGTCATTACAGAAGACCCAACTTATCTAGCAGCGATTGATGTTTTTAAATCTTACGGTGCTGAAATGGTCGGAGTTCCAATGGATGAAGACGGAATTAAGACCGATGCCTTAGCAGAAACTGTAAAGAAATATCCCGAAGCTAAATTCATTTACACCATTCCTAACTTCCAAAACCCAACTGGGAGAACGATGGCAATTGAGAGACGTAAAGAATTAATTAAAATTGCTAATGAAGCTGATCTTCCTGTCTTAGAAGATGATCCTTATGGTGCAATTAGATATGCTGGCGAATTTTTACCTTCATTGAAACATTTCGATACAGAGGGACGGGTAATTTATTTAAGTTCTTTTTCTAAAATTCTAGCTCCAGGAATGCGTTTAGGTTGGATAGTTGCTAGTCAAGATTTTATGGCTAAGTTTGCTTTATTAGAACAAAATGCTGATTTACACGCCGATAATTTAGCACAATACGTTGTTGTGCAATTCTTACAAGATGTTGATGTAACGGAACATATTAAGAAAATTACTGATGTTTACGAACACCGGGCTACTTTAATGTTGCAAGAAATTGACAAACAATTCCCTAAAAACGTGCATCACAGTATTCCACAAGGGGGAATGTTTATCTGGGTCGAAGTTCCAGGTGTTGATACTAAACAATTATTTGATGAATGTATCAAACATGATGTAGCCTTTGTCCCTGGATCTGCTTTCTTCGCTAATGAAGAACAACCAGGAACGTTCCGGATGAACTTCTCCAACATGAACGATGAACAAATCGTTGAGGGAGTTAAACGGATGGGTGCAGCAATTAAAGCGGTACAAAATTAAGTTTAATAAGCAAAAAAGAGAACTCTTGTGAGTTCTCTTTTAATTTGAAGTGATTTTTTTGCATTGAGATTGGTATCAGCAACAAAATTTCGCTATACTAAACTTAGAGGATGAATATTTATGCAAACAATTAAAATGATAGTGTGGTCATTGATTTCTTTACTAATGTTTTTAGTGTTGAACTACATCATGCATTTACCAGCCATTGGCATGCAATCCAGTGACTTAATGCGAACCAATTTAATGGCCATTGGACTTTTTGGAATTCCGTTATTATTGACGGTCTTTCGTTTAAGAGTTGGTTTTTATTTCTTAGCGCTGATCCAATTGATTTACACCGTGGGTTACTTTAGTGCAGCTTATCAAGTTACCATGTTAAGTCATGCTCATGTGTTTAGTAAAATTGCCGTTATGGTGGTCGTTATAATTGCTTTATTAATCAACGTTTATTGGTTTATGTTGGCTTGGAAATTTCGAAAAGCCACCACTAAAGCACGAACAGAACGTTACATGAAATATAGAAAATAGATAGGTGAAAAAATGAAAATTGAAGAAGCAGATTTCATTGCAGAAGCATCAGCAACTGAATATGCCATTAAAAATTTTGAAACTACGTTAGCAGATTTAAAAAAGAAGCCAGCTCAAGTCTTACAACCCATGTGTGATTTTATCGAAGCAGGGATTAATTCTGATAAAATCAGTAGTGCAGAATTATTTTTGCCTAAAAGTGATATTACGATTAAGCTTCAAATGTCGATCATTAACTTGCCGTTAGAATACGCCAAGAATATTAATAAAATTATGGTGGGTGATGGAGTCGTACCAGTTAACGTCTATATGATTATCGCTTCACCATTCATTAATAAATCTAAAATGCGAATTGACGAGTTAGCACTTTCTGATGAATTTGTGAAAAATTTGCCGGACATGGTCACTCAATTTGTCGATTGGACCAAGCTCCAGCTGGATCAAATTGAAGCCCATGAAGCAGAAGCAGCCGATGAAAAATCAGAAGATACTGCAGATTAGCTATTTTAGGATAGCTGTGGTATACTATTTATATGCGAAGAGCCGAAATAAGCATAGCTTATTTTTTTGCTAGGAACCATGTTTTCCGCCGAATTGCGGATGGTTTGATTAGATAGACGATGTGAACGTCCCTAATCCGTTTGAATTTATTCAAATGCCTACGAAAAAAGAGGATTGACATTTATGTCAGTCCTCTTTTTTTGGTTTAAATTATTTATCGTAATTAGTTCGAGTAAGGCCCATGTAATAAGCATCATGGTAACTTCCCATGGCATAAAATTGGTCTTTAATGGTTCCTTCGGTTTCAAAGCCTAGCTTTTTATAGATATGCACGGCAGCAGCATTTTCCACATCGACATATAAGTATAATTTGTGCATGTTATAAATCTGGAACATGTGGTCAATCATTTGTTGAAAAGCAATTTGCGCATAACCGTGACCTTGTTGTTTATCTAACATCGTGATTTTAATTTCACCAACACGCGCAATTTGATCAATATCAATCACTTCAACTAAACCAACTTTAATTTGGCGTTCAGCCATTCCTGATTCAGTAACGTTGATGGTCATACTAACGACATCATCAGCTTTGATGTGAGTATCAATAAATTGAGTTAGTTCGTCTTCATTAGCAAAAGGGGGACGGAACCAATAACGTAAAGTTGAAGGTTGTAAAAAAAGGTTACGGACTAAATTTTCATCTTCTGTATCTTTACTGAGAGGTAATAAATTTACTTGTTCGTTGAGCATAATTTCTCCTATTTAACTAGATAAACTTGATCATGAATTAGATCAAAGTGAGGGTAGTATTGGTTTAAAGTATCGATCCCAGTATTTTTTACAAATTCAGCATTTTGCCAAAATGTTTTGGAGTTAGTAGCACCGTTTTTTTCACCAATCACAATTAGTTGAACTGGGTTACCATCTTTACGAATGGCTTCTAATAATTCATTATCAATTGGTACGCCATCTGGTGACCAACACATAATGATGTAATCAACTTGATCTTTGTACTTATGATAGGCATCTAATGCTGAAAGTTTTTCAATCGGAACTAATTGGTGTTTGCCAGTTTCGTTTTCTTTTTGCCATTCCAAACTATCAGTAGTGATAATGTTAGCACGATGGTCTTTTAGGCCTTTAGAAATATAACCATTTCCGGCCATGATTTCTAATGTGGGCTTACCATCTAAAAATTTAGCTAACTGATTAGTGAAAGAAGAAGAAATATAAGCCCACATACCGTATTGTTCTTCTAAATAATCCCGAAAACCACGAAGCTGTTGATCTAGCTTGGGAAGGTCATTCGATAGCTTATCCCACTCTGCATCACCTTCGGGATTTCCAAAATCATACTTTTGGTTAATTTTTTGGTAGATTTGATCTTGAATGTCATCAGGTAACTGTAAGTTTGGTAAATCTTGGGGTAATTGTTTTAATGATAAGAGATGGTCCGCCATAAGAGCATGATTAAGTAGGAAATTAATCTCAGGATAGTCGTTAAATTCATCTCTAAATTGATTTAAACTTTGGATATAAGCGGGAACGGCTGGCTTAATTTGCTTATTTTTCTTCATTTTTTTAAGTAATTTTTTGCGATTCATCAGCTTAGCTCCTTAATAACCAAGGTCTAATTCTTCTTGATGATCATGGTCAGTTGCTTTCCGTTCTTTTTTACCATGAAGGTACCCATCAATTAATTGATAGATTTCATATCGATCAGATCCACTAATGGGTTGTTCATTAAAATATAAATCAGTTCCAGAAATAAATAGTTTTGAAATATCAATATTTTCACTGTCAACGCGTCCACTAATATAATCCATGGAAACATTAAAATATGTAGCGAGTTTGCGAACTTCGATATAGGATGGATTTCGAATACCACGTTCCCAATTTCCAATTTGAGAAGCAGTATTTTCGTGAGCTTCATCAGTAGCAAACATTTTGTTTAGTTCATCAGCCAGTTCTGCTAAGGTGATGTGACGACCACTCCGCAAGGCTTTTAATCTTTCTGGAAACATACCTAAGCTCCTTAATGTGTAAATTCATTTATCTTTATTATAACCTAATTTATTGTCAAAAGAGAATGACCGGTTCGTTTAAAAATGACAAGTTAAATGGTATGATTAAGATAAATAGAAAAATCGAATTTTAAAATTTAAAAATAGAGAGAGGGAAAGCTCAATGCAAGTCCTTTTAGTTGCCATTGTTTGTATGGTACTGAGTGGCGTGGTTGGTTATGTTTTGCAAAATAAGCAACTTAAATTACGTCTTTCTGTAGCTAAAAAACAGGCGGAAGAAATTGAAAAAAATAATCAGAATCAAATCAAAACTGCTGTTGCTGAAATTAACGCAACTAATGCAGAAGAATTACAACAATTACAAAATGACGAAGAATTAGAAATTGAAGAACAAAAAACAGAAAATGAAGCTCGTAGCCATCGTCTTGATTTTCGGGAAAAAAGCTTAGAAGGTTCAGAAGCTCGATTAAATAAAAGTCAACAATTGTTGGAAAATCATCAAGCCGAAAATAATAATATGAAACAACAAGTTGCTGAAACAAAACAAAAGGCTCGTGATTTAAAACAGGTTCGTGAAGATACAATTTATGAAAAAAGTAAGTTAACCCCTGAACAGGCTAAACAAGTAATTTTAACGAATACTGAAACCACTTTGAATCGTGACTATGAAGTTACAGTTCGGGAAAATCATGATGATATGGTTTTAAATGCCGCTAAAGAAGCGCGTAATTTAATGATGGAATCAATCCAAAGTGGGGTTCAAGATGTTCCGCGTGAGCATATTGAACGTAATATTGTGATTCCAGATCCTGGAATTAGAAATAAAATTACCGGTCATGATGAACAACGTTTACGTTTAATTGAATCATTGACCGGAGTGGATTTGATTTTCCATCCTGAACATGAAGAAATTTTGATTATTAGTACTAACGATCCAATCCGTCGCGAAATTGCGCGTAATGCCATCAATGAATTAATTACAGCCCGTTCTTTGAATAGTGGGGTAATTGAAAATATGATTGCAGAAGCTGAACGTCATGTGATGGATAATCTTCGTGTCTTTGGTGAAGAAACTTGTGCTAAACTTCATCTTGGTTGGGTTCATCCTGACATGATGAAGATTTTAGGCCGCTTAAAGTATCGGACTAGTTATGGTCAAAATGTCTTACAACATTCGGTAGAAGTTGCTGAATTATGTGGCATTATGGCGGCTGAGCTCGGGATAAATGTACGCTTAGCTAAGCGGTCAGGAATGTTTCATGATATTGGAAAAGCAATTGACCGCGAAGTTAACGGAACTCACGTTGAATTGGGTGTTAAGATTGCCGAAGCGTATGGTGAAGATCCAATTGTCGTTAATTCAATTGCTTCATCTCATGGAGACATCGAAACTGATAATTTAATTGCTATTTTAGTAAAAGTAGCGGATTCAATGTCGGGAGCACGTCCAGGAGCTCGAAGTGAATCGGTTGAAGAATACATCAATCGTTTGAAGGGACTTGAAAGAATTGCTAACTCTCATGAAGGAGTTAAGGAAAGTTACGCAATTCAAGCCGGTCGTGAAATTCGAATCATCGTTAATCCAAAAGTAGTTGATGATGAAATGAGCCAAAAGATTACTGAAGAAGTTTGCGAACAAGTCGAGAACGAACTTACTTATCCAGGTAAAATAAAAGTTACTACAATTAGAAAATTATCTGCTGTTGAATATGTTGGTGGGAAACCTGCACCAAAGAAAAAACAACACGTTAGCTAACAAAAAGGAATTCCATGATTGGAATTCCTTTTTTATTTAATGACTTTGAAGTTACGAGTTTTATCAGCATCAATATTGGGATGTTGTTTGAGATATCCCGCAATTAAATTACTCATGGTAACAGTGTTATATTTAATGACTTTATCTTCATTATACATTGGATAATGACCACCACCAACAGCACGGTATGCGTTTAATGCAACCTTTAGCTTCATTTTGTTAGTGATTGGTTTGCCATGATATGTTGGATTAAGTACCCGATGGCCGATAGGATTGGAAACCTTAATGGTGTAATCAATTCCAGCGTACATATCATAATTGTAATCGCGAATCTTAGGGTGATGGTATTTAGGATCAACAATAATTTGATCATTTTTAATCATAAAGTATTCTGTAGTTTTTTCTAAAGCTGCCTTTAAGTCAGCACCAGTAATTTCGACTAATGCTAAGGTATTTGGATAAACGTAGTTAGTAATGATGTTCCTCATCGTAATTGGGTTTTCAAATCCACGGGCTTCATTAGAGAACAATGCAGTAGCTGAAATATCACAACCCATTGTTTCCATTTGCACTTTTTGGATGAAATTAATGAAAGCTGATCCGTGAATTCTAACTTGGAAAGGATCATCATAATGCATTGAACCTTCAATTCGAGCAAGTGGTTCGGCTAACCATTTTTCAACTTGATTTTCAACTGGCTGGATGACTTCTTTAACTACTTTATCTGGTTTTTCTTCACCAGTCTTAATGATTTTTTGAGTACTGTGGGCCACAACATATTTGCCATTTTCTTTTTCAATGGTTAGTTGGATTTTACCAACATAGTTACCACGGTGTCCGGGTTGGACATAAGGAATCCCGAAAAGTTTACCCGCTAAAGCACGATGCTGATGACCAGTTACCATGACATCAATTCCAGGAACTTTTTGCATAATTTCGTATGCTTCGTTTTCACCATCAATCTTATCGTTGGGATTACCAGTTCGTAAGTCTCTTTCAAAACCACCATGATATAAAACCACCACGATATCTGCTTTTTTGCGCATTTCGGGGATGAATTTTTGGGCAGCTTCCAGAGCTGAAGTAAATTTCAAACCGGCGACACTTGCTTTATTTTCCCAAGCATCAACTGATTGAGTGGTTAAACCAATTACTCCGACTTTTAAGTCCCCATATTGTTTAATTTCGTATGGCTTACCAAAAGCAGATTCACCATTTTCGTTTAAAATATTGGCAGATACAAATTTTCGTTTTGCTTTTTTAATGGCGTTTCGTAAATACGCTTGACCGTAATTAAATTCATGATTACCAATGGTACCAAAATCATAATCGACTGTATTAAAGGCGTCGGTAATGGCACTTGGCTGACTATTATTTTGCACTTCAGCTTGATAGTATGCTAAAGGCGAACCTTCAAGAAAATCACCGTCATCTAAAATTAGAGTATTTTCTGCTTTTAATTGCTCTTTTCGAATCGTTGAGGCTGCTTTTTCAAAACCAAATGGCATATTAGCATTTGGCTTAACATAGTTAGTTGGAGCAAGGTAACCATGTGTGTCACTGGTAGTTAAAATCGTTAGTTTCATATGCAGCCTCCATATTAGGTTTGTGTAATGTATAAATTATAATATTAATCTACCATTGTGTAAATTTATTATTAACATTCTCTAACTAATTCCTAAAAAATGATAATAATTCATTAAGTATTGTAAAGTTTATTGACGAAAAGTTTGGTTATGATATAGTTAAGGTGTTAGATAAATAGTCAAGATTTATCTAACACCTAACACGTCTTTCAATATGAGGAGGTTGTTTTAATATGTTGAACTTATATGTTGCCCCTAGTAGTGCTTCAAGCCGTAAAGCTCGCACTTGGTTAAAGGATCATGAAATTTCATTTAAGGAAAGAAACATTAATTCAAAACCATTAAATGCTGATGAAGTTAAATGCATTTTACGCCTAACAGAAAATGGTAGTGAGGATATTATTTCAACTAGATCGAATATTTTCAAGAAACTTCATCTTGATTTAGATGATCTTTCATTAGGTCAATTGGTTGATTTACTAGTTAAGTATCCAGATTTAATCAAGCGTCCAATTATCTTTGATGATAAACGCCTTGAAGTTGGATACAATGAAGAAGAAATCAGAAGATTTTTACCTCGTGATATCAGACAAGCTGAACTTAAACAATTAGAAGAAAAACTTAGAGCATAAAAAAATGAATACGTCCCTTGGGGCGTTTTTTTGATATGGAGAAATAAAGATGATTAAAATGATTGCGTTAGACTTAGATAATACTTTGCTAACTTCAGACAAAACGATTAGTAAAGTTAATGAAAATGAATTAAAAAAATTACATCAAGCAGGGATTAAAGTCGTTTTATGTACGGGACGTCCGATTAATGCGATTTGGAAATTTATTGAACAATTAGGACTTGATGATGAAGACGATTATACCATTACTTTCAACGGAGGCTTGGTAGTTCACAATCGTGATAAGGCTGAATTGTCTAGAATCGGAATGAGTAAAAAACAATTGGAACCGTTTTTTACTTATGCTAAAGAAAAGGGATATCCATTAGATATTCTTGATTTTAAACAAGTTTATCCTATGTCAGAATTAAACCCTTCCATTTATCATCAAATGTTGGCCGCAAAAATGGATTTTATCCCAACTAAATTTAATGATTTGTCAGATAAATTGTATTCAAAGGCAATTATGGCAACGACACCGAAAATCCTAGATGAAGTTGTTGCAAACATGCCTAAATCAATTTCAGAAAACTACCATATTGTGAGATCACAAGATCGAATTTTAGAATTTTTACCTGCTAACAGTGATAAAGCGGCCGGATTAGAAAAACTATTACACCATTTTGGTTGGGACTTCTCTAATTTAATGGCATTTGGCGATGCTGAAAATGATGCTGGAATGTTAGAACATGCTAAAGTTGGAGTTGCAATGGAAAATGCGATTCCAGCAATTAAAAAAATTGCCAATGCAGAAACCTTATCTAATGATCAAGATGGGGTCGCCGTCTTTTTAAAAAACTATTTTAAAACTTTAAACAGCTAAATTCTTAACTTTATTTTACTTAAAAATCGCAAAAATCATTAAAATCTTAATATTTTATAAAAAACATGTTGACTTTCTTTTAAATTAAGGCGTAATTATAAAAAAAGAAATCGGAGGCATGTTATGAAAAACTCAATGATGAACTTGAATACTAATTTAGTCTTGATTGCTATTAACTTAATTAAAGTAAAGCAGTCGAGCACTTTGTGTCGGCTAAACAAAATTGGTCGACCAGAGGATATCATTGAATAATCATATTCATGTACACGCTGGTTAGAGCCATACTCTAACTGGCGTTTTTTATTTCAATTTTTTAATTGTTTTATATAAAAGGAGGAAAAATTATGACAACTACAACGCAAACTAAAAGCAAATTTGTTCCAGAAGCTACTCCCACAACTTTTGGATGTAAGCTGATTCCTGAGACAACTTTTAAGAGAGGGTATAATGAATAAATCGTCTCTCAAAAGGAAGGAATTTTTACATGCCAACTCGTTACGACAAAGAATTCAAACAAAACATCATCAACCTATATAAACAAGGCGAATCAGCCGCCCAACTGGCCAGAGAATATGGCATTGACTATTCAACCGTTCATAAGTGGATCTAGGGCCAAGCCAAAACTCAATCCGGTAAATCACCAGACGAAATTAAAGCGATGGAAAAGCGACTGGCTTCGCTGTCTGAGGAGAACGAAATCCTAAAAAAAGCCCTGGGCTTCCTTGCGCAGAAGTAACCAATATCTTTGATTACATTCACCAAGAAAGCCATCACCACCAGGTAACCAAGATGTGCCGAATCCTCGGTGTTTCCAGAGCTCAGTATTATCGTTATCGATCCCCCAAACCTTCCAAACGCCGGGCCGAAGATGCGGACTTGAAACAACGGATTCTGCGGATCTTTGCGGAATTTAAACAGCGATACGGTGTTATGAAGATCCACCATGAATTGAATCTGGAACTTCAACCACTGCAGCTTCGGTGCAGTCCACGACGGATTTTCCGGCTCATGAAGGAACTGGATATCCACTCCGTTACCGTCAATAAGTGGAAAGCGGCTTCGGCTTCCAAAACCAAGGTTGAACAGCGTCCCAACTTGCTTAAGCAGGATTTCTCGACCACTGGTTTAAATCAAAAATGGACCGCTGATATGACCTATATTCAAACGAAGCGTAATGGCTGGTGTTACTTATCAACCATCATGGACCTGCACTCACGACGGATTATCGGCTATTCGTTCTCAAAAAAGATGAATACTGATTTAGTCTTAAAAACCCTGGAAAGCGCGATTAAAAATCGAACCATTACTGGGGACCTGATTATCCACACAGACTTAGGATCACAGTACACCAGCGATGATTACAACCAACGGTTAACAGAACTACATATCCGCCACTCTTACAGCCGTAAGGGGTGTCCATACGATAATGCACCAATGGAATCTTTTCATGCTTCCCTCAAAAAGGAATGTGTTTATCCAGTGCCGGTCTTTGAGAATTATGAAACTGCCGCTGCCGTTCTTTTTGAATATGTGCATGCTTTCTACAATAGGAAGAGAATTCATAGTTCACTGGGCTACCAGACACCCTTACAAGTTGAAATTGCAACACTTACGAGCCAAATGGCCGCCTGATTTAATGCTTTCCAGGGTTCAAATAAGTTATTAATCACGATTAATGATTTATTTGAGCTGTGGAAGGTAAACGCGGTTCTGAATGTCTCTTAAAACCTGTCTCAAATATTGACTTCAATCCATGCCTAAAATTTGTCATTAATAAGTGCATTTTAATGAATATTACTTCACCATAAATAGTAAAATTAAACTATAATGAAAGTAACAATTGAGGAGCACAAACATGGCTTTAAAAAATGAAAAGAATTTAACTGAATTTATTAAAAAACACTATTTTAAAATTACTTCATATATAGTATTGGGTATTCTAGTTATCGTTATTTCTGGATCTCTTTTTAAATTACAACAAAGAAGAGAAACTATTGAAAAAATAAGGCTTGAACGAATTCAGACGCAACGAGAAAAGTATACAGCTATAAATCTTGACGATTATCAGTTTAATTCTGAGAGTTTTATGTATAAATTTAATCAATTTCAAGGACAAATCGTTGAAAAACATAACGTTAGTAAAGATGTTTTTCCCTGGACTAGAAATAAACACAATATTACTAATAGTGAAGAAAAAGAAGCTAAGACATTGCTAAAACAATCGTATTCGTTGAGCTCTAAATCAAAGAAATTTGACCCAGCCAATCCACAAATTAAAGTGATTAAGTCTAATTTGGAATACACGAATAGTTGGTTAAATTCTTTAACTAAATAAAAAATAGGATCTGAATGTAAAAGTTCAGGTCCTATTTTTTTATAAATTTATGTATTTTTTCAATATTCAATAGTTAGTTAATCTAACAATATTTCAATTATAAGGAAAAAAGCGTGTAATTTAACAAGAATTAACGGACAATGTTGAATAAATAAGAAAGGGTCGACGGGATGAAAGAAATTGATAAGTGGAAATTAGAAGAAAAATTAGGTATTAAGTGTAGAAAATAATTTGTGTGAATTACAAAACTTAGCAAAAATCATTCATCAGTTTGGAAGTATCAGTACCAATGAAGACCGTTTTATAATGATTGCAAGAAAAAAGTAGGTATCAAAAAAGCCTAAGCATTAGCCTAGACTTCCGAGATTATTATTTCAATTTATTAAACAAAGTCAAGAAGTTATCCATAAACACTTTAAGGTAACGTTCTTTATCAACGGTCACAGCTACATTGACGTTTGTTTCTGGGTCATTTAAACGAGCCTTATCACCAATGGTTCTAGCGTAGTAAGCGTCGTGTTCAGTTGTTACCATGATGTTCATATGAAGATAGTCTACAAAACTAGGGTCGATTGCTACTCCGACGGCCAATGGATCATGAAGGGAACAACCACCGAGTTCTGGGTAAATGTCATCGTAAACGTCGATGTAAAAATCAACGATATCAGCCATTTTTTCACCAGCTTCAGTATTAGTTTCCCGCCATTGCTTAGTTTCTTTTTTAGTAAGCAAAGTCCGAAGGGTGACATCTAATCCAACCATGGTAATTTCAAGGTCGCTAGTAAACATTTCATTAGCAGCCACAGGGTCTTGTTCGATATTAGCTTCAGCAACAGGTGTAACGTTACCAGGAACAGTCAAAGCACCACCCATGATAGTGATGTTACCAACCATTTTCATTGCGTCATGGTCTTTTTTGATAGCAGCAGCGATGTTAGTCATTGGACCAGTAGCCACGACTGTCAGATCTTTCCCATATTTCTTAGCTGATTCAATTAAGAAATCAACCCCATTTTGTGGTTCTGCACTAGTTTCAGTTTCGGTTAATTCAACATCACCAATTCCATTTTCTCCATGAATTTGGGCATTGATTGCGATTCTTTGATATTTATGATCTAATGGATCAGTTTCCCCGATAAAGACAGGAACGTTATCTGCATGAAGTAAATGTAACACTTTAAGGGCATTGTCAGCAGCTCTTTGTGCATCGATATTACCATATGAAGAAAGAACTCCAATTAATTCGACTTCTGGATCAGCAACGGCGTAAGTGATGGCCATTGCATCATCAACACCAGTATCTACGTCTAAAATCATTTTCTTAACACTCATGAGTTTTCCTCCAGTAATTGTTAGCTTATTTTCTCTATAATACTGGATTTTTAACTATAACTCAATAGTTTTATACTAAAAAACGAACAAATTTAGGATATTATTCCAAAACTTGTTCGTTTTTAATTAATTGTACATGTATTGAGCAATGATTTTGTTAACAGCTGGATTTTCATGAAGCATTGAGTGTTGTGCTTGTTGTGGATCACCATGGTAGACCATGAATTTATAACTCTTCACGTGACCTTTAACGAGGGTTCCAAATGGTTTAACCTCTTGCGTTGGAATCAATCCATCACTTCCAGTATGATCAATGTCACCACAGAAGTTTAAGATTTCCAAGTTCTTAGGCAAGTTTTTGATATTCTTATCGTGAAGTGGATAAGTATTAGCCATTGAAACAAAGTGATCAACTTGTGGAAGATCTTTGGCCGGCACTTTATTTAACCCATCTTTATCAGTAAGGTAGTTATAAATGATTTCACCACCAGAAGAATGACCAATCAAATTAACATGTTTGATTCCATATTTTTGGTGAAGATATCTCATTAAGTTAGGCATTAAACGTGCTTCTTGAGCGGGCTTATTATTAGTTTGGAAGTTAGCTTGAATAACTGGATTATTTTTACCAACTTTAGCAAATTGTTTAGTAGTTTCCACTTTACCGTCATTCTTGACATAAACTTGGAGAGCACGAGTTGCTACACCATCCTTGTCCCAAGATGATACCATGTAATCAGAAGTGATAAAGTTACCACCTAGTCCAGGAATGAACACGGTTGCTGTTCTAGTTTGTTTGACGGCATACGATGATTCTTTATGAGCGTTGTAGTACCATCCGCCAAACCCAACAGCTAGGATTAAAATAAAAATGCTGAAAATAAGTGTCTTTTTGTATTTCATAATGGTAAAATTTCCTTTGTAAATAAATTTTAGATTAGAGTTGATTATAAATGTCGCGCAAACTATATGATATCACAATTATTGGTGGTGGCCCTATAGGAATGTTTGCTGGATTTTATGCAGGAATGAGAAATGCTAAAGTTCAGATTATTGAAAGTCTTTCTGAATTAGGAGGACAAGTTAATGCTTTATATCCAGAGAAAACGATTCTGGATGTGGCTGGATTTGCTGGACTAAAGGGTTCTGAATTGATTAACAATCTACAAACCCAATTAGATACTATGCCAGAAGTAGAACAACGTGTTGGAACTAAGGTAACCAATGTTATTCGTAAAGATGATCATTTTGAAATCGAAACTGATCAAGCAACTTATGAAACTAAAGCTGTGATCTTAGCTACAGGAAATGGATCATTCAAGCCGCGAGAATTACGAGCAGATAATGTTGATGCAGTTGCTGAAAAGTTCATCACTTACAGTGTTAGAGACCTTAAAAAGTTTGCTAATCAAGATGTTATAGTTGCTGGTGGAGGAGACTCTGCTGTTGATATGGCTTTGATGTTAGAACCAGTTGCTAATCATGTTTCATTATTACATCGTCGCAATGAATTTCGTGGCTTAGAAAACATGGTCGATAAATTAAAAGCATCATCAGTTGAAATTTTGACTCCATATTTGATTAAACAACTTGATGAAATTGATGGAAGACTTCAAGTGACTGCTAAGAAGCTTAAAACAGATGATGAATCAACGTTTATGGCTGACAAGTTAGTCGTTAATTATGGCTTTATTTCTAACAATAAAGATTTAGAAAGTTGGCAAATTCAACCAGCTTTAAATCATCATTTAGTAGAAGTTAATTCAGAGATGGAAACTTCTGAACCAGGTGTATTTAGTATTGGTGATCAAGCAACTTATCCTGGAAAGGATACTTTGATTGTTACTGGTTTTGGTGAAGCTCCCGTTGCCATTAATGAAATTATGAAACGTCTTTACCCAGATCGACGGATGCCAATTCATAGTACGGCGTTACACAAATAAAATGTTAAATAAAAATTTCAGATCAATTGATCTGGAATTTTTTTGTTATTGATTATTTGAATCAGGGTTAGTAATTTGAATCTTATTTGTATCACTTCGTGGTTCGTTTGCTTCTGGTGCATCAGTCTTATACGTTTTTTGCGTATCTTTGTGTCCGTCAGTATCAAAGACACTAGTTGATTTATCACCTAATTTGTTTTCAATTTTTTCTTCTCGTTTAAGTTCATTTGAGTAATTGTAATCAGCTGGGTTAACAGCTTTGAAACCTTTGGGGTGATAGAAACGAAGTAAGTTTTGGGAATTAAGTGTATCAGAGAGACTTAATTCAGTGTTAACTTGCTGTTGCATAGCATCAATTTTCTTTTTCAACTTAGCATTTGGTTTAATTACTTTACCAGTCTTAGAATCATAAATAGTTCCACCAATACAAGTATATTTTGGTGATACCCAATCTTGATTTCTAAAGGCGACGACCTGGTCGTGTTGTTTTGAGAAGAGATCAGTTCCAAACTGAATGTATTTTTTAGAACTAATTCCCATTAAATGCATTAGGGTTGGAAGCACATCAATTTCTCCACCATAAGTGTGGTCAACGTGTCCGTGCGTAAATGATTGTGAGTTAATCATGAATGGAACTCGTTGGAGTTGAGCATTATCAAAGTCGTTCCAATCATTAGATTTTACGCCTAAAAGCGGTGCTAAACTAGGATTTTCAGAATTTGAAAGTCCATAATGATCACCATATAAAACCACGACAGAATTCTTACTTAATCCAGTTTTATCAAGATACTTGTAAAATTCTTTAATCGATTGATCAAGATAATGAGCAGTTAAGAAATAATTATTAACGGCATCATCATCAGTATCTGGAGGAGTAAGTGGATCATCTTTTTGATCTTTATCATCTAAATCATAAGGGAAATGGTTCGTAACCGTAATATACTTAGCGTAGAAAGGTTGTTGCAAATGTTGGAGGTATTTGGTTGAATCTTTAAACAATAACTTATCTTTAAGTCCATAACCAGAGGCTTTGTCACCAGAAGTATCATAATAACTGGCAGCGAAGAAATATTGATAACCTAAGTTTTTGTAGGTATTATTTCTGTTCCAGAAACTGTCAACGTTTCCGTGAAATACAGCAGTTACATATCCTTGTTGGTCAAAGATGGCAGGAGCACCTTGGAAAGTATTATCACTTCCGAGTTGGGCAAATAAAGAACCTTGCGGTAATCCATACGTACTAGTTTCTAGCATGTTTTCCGCATCAGAAGTCTTTCCTTGACCAACTTGATGGAAGAAATTATCAAAAGCATAGGTGTGATTACTGTTATAAATTGAATTTAAGAAAGGTGTAACTTCTTTCCCGTTAATTTTTTTGTTAATCAAAAATTGCTGGAAACTTTCTAAATGAATAATAATAACGTTTTTGCCTTTTAAAGAGCCGTACATGTCTTTGTTAGGTGCAGCGTAATGTTTATCGGTAAAGTCTTTGACTTTGTATATTTCTGATTTATTGGCATTCGAGCGTAGTTCGTTGGATTTATGCGTTTGAAAGCCGTTATATGTAGTAAAGACGTCTAAACCAAGGTATTTAACCACGTAGTTTCGGTCAAACGTTCTAGTTAGCAGTTGAGGACGATCCATATCTGCCAACGTAATGTTAGTAACCAGTAATAGGGAACCGATTGAAAAGATGGCAAAAGCAAATTTGGTACTCAACTGATGTTTGTCAATTTTAATTACTCGGAAAATTATCAATAAAATAATAATGATAATATCAAGCCAGTAAAAAATATCATGTGGTGCGGTTAGTGCTAAAGAGGCACCACTTAAACCTTGATCAACTTTGGAATAACCGGTCATGGTCGAAACTGTCATGAAATCGGTAAATTCTCTAAAATAAATGACATTTAAATAAAGCAGAACTGTATTTAAAAAATCTAAGAAGATAATTGCTGGATAAAATAGTTTGGCAGGCTTTAAATAGAAGGCTAGCCCAAATAAAATCACAGTAGTTGCAATTGGATTAACGAATAATAAGATTTGTTGTAAAAAATCAGACGTTGTTAAATGAAAGTCTATGAAATAGGCATAAATTGTTTTAGCCCAAAAAAGAAAGACTAATAGGACAAAAAAACCAACACGAGTATTGATTTTTGCCAGCGTTTTTTTTATGAAGTTCACGGTTATAACTCCTCATATAATAAGTAAATAAGATAGTACATATTGTACATCATAGCAGACTTTAAACGTAAAAAAAACTAAGCAATGTATAAGAATTAATCTGACGATAATTGCGTGGTATACTAAAATTAAAAGAAGGTAATCGAAATTATGGCAAAATTCACTTTATACGTTGTTCGTCATGGACAAACTTACTTTAATATTTTTAATAAATTACAAGGCTGGAGTAACTCTCCACTTACGCAAAAAGGGATTGATGGGGCTGTCGAAACTGGCAAGCGATTGGCTGATATTGATTTTAAAGCTACCTATTGTAGTGATATGCCACGTGCTTGTAAAACCATGTCAATTATTGATGATCAAAACAAAGCTTTTAACGTTTGTCCACCAATGGTATCGCCATTTTTCCGTGAACAATTTTATGGCTATTTTGAAGGCTTAAATATGGACGAAGCTTGGTACGCAACCGGGGCTCCCCATGGTGCACCAACTTTTAAAGACATAATTACTAAATATGATATGGATCATGCTAAGGATTTCATGAAAGAAGCTGATCCATTTCATTTGGCGGAAAATGCTGAAGAATATTGGAAAAGAGTTAACCAAGGTCTAAAATTAATTACGAGTAATCCGAATCTAGAAGACGGTGACAATGTGTTGTTAGTTAGTCACGGGAATACTTTATTGAGTCTAGTTGACCGTTTTTCAGAACCTGGTCAATTTGATTTGAGCGTTCGTCCCGCTAATGGAAGTATTACCAAAATGATCGTTGATGGCGACCAAATTAAGGTAACTGAGTATAATAAATAAGTTAATTCTAATGAGAGAAGAGGAAACAGGGCTTGAAAGATCCTAAATTTTTAAAGAATTTTAATGAAAAAAATTATATCTTTCGAATTGGTGAAGTTAGTAAAATGACTGGCGTTTCACCAAGACAACTCCGTTACTGGGAACAAAAAGGTTATATTCATAGTGTTCGTAGTGAAAAAATGGCATCACGTGTTTTTAATCATGAAAACTTTGTGATGGTTCGATTGATTAAACATTGTTTAGATGAAGGTTGTCCACTTAGTGCAGCCATTGAAAAATCACGTAAGCGAATGAAATATGTAAAAGATACTCATGAAATTATTATGGAAATGCACCATGGCTTCGTCGAAAGAGATGGGGTTACCATGATGGATATGGGCTATTTTGATGATAAGCAGCAAAAACGCCTTTATAGTTATCTTGATGATAAGGGAAATTTGGTCTATAAGGTTGAAAATGTTAAAGAAAAAAATACCAAATAATTTTTGGTATTTTAATAAATTATGAAATTAAAGTTATAAGACTTCTGAAAAGAAGTCTTTTTTGTTGCTTAATCTTAAGTAAAACGGGCAGTGAGCAGTGATAAATCATGCTAAAAGTTAACATAAATATTCCTAAAGCGTGGAATTGTGAAACTAAGAAAAACGGAATTAGAAGGAAAAGGTAGAATAAGATTGTATTTTTAGAACTAGGTAAAATAGTCAAAATAAAGATTAATATTAGAAAAAGAAAGCCGGTAGTAGGAGTGAATTGATAATTAGTAAGGTAATTTAACATCCCTAAACTAGCAACTGCAGATATCGAAGCTAAGATAATTGTGATAATGCCAAAACCAATTGATTTGAAACGAAGACTATTGCTGATTAATAATAACAAACTCAATAACAGTAACAAAATTGGTAGTTGATGTTTAAAATTTTGTTGCTGAGTAGCTTCTGAAACTGGAGTTCCACTTATTCCAATGTTGTTAGAAAAATCAGTGTCGCTTAACTGATGTTTAATTAGTCTGGGCAGTTGGCCTAACTTTCCATTTCGTAAAGTAATGTCAATTCTAGTTGCCGTTTGAGATTCATTATTAAAATTGAAACAGGTTTGGCTAAAATCAGAATCAAGGGCATCAGTTTTATTTAAATTGAATTGATGTTGAGTTTGTTTTTGCATCTGCGAGAGTAAATGAAGTTCGTCATCCGCATTAATTTCAGTTAATTGAGTTTGGGTATTACTTAATGCAGCGGTTTGTTGTTTAAAGTGTTTTGTGATGTCTGTATTAGTGTCTGATTGTTCTTTAACTAGTTTAGTTAACCCTTCATCCATTTCTGTTTTTGTTTGAAGTTGTTTAAGTTGTTCAGTTTGCACTTGGAGGTCGGTTGGAATATTTTTATTGTTGATTGATTTTTTAAATTCGTGGACCAATTTGTGAGTGCGTTTTTGATTTGTGACTAAGTTTTGCTTAATTTCATCTAATTGATTGCCCAATTGATATTTATTAATTTCATGACCAGCAGGTTGGGTCAAAGAAGCAACTTGACTAACGTTAGGCAATGATTTAATTACTTTAGTTAAATGATCTAAGTCGATTAAAGTTTTCGATTTTAACAAACTTTTTTTACTATTTAAATAAACGGTAATGGTTTGATGGGGTTGTGGTTGCTGCAAGCTGATTTTACAATTAGTTAAAAGTGGGAAAATCAAGCTAATGATTAACAATATTGTAATTAGCGGATGCCAATCACGCATTGGATTACGCAATTTGGCTAACCATTTTGGTTGATTAGTAAAAAGCACGAATGTAATTGTTAGCAGAGAACATACTAGGCAGACAATTAACGGGGTATAAAAGAAAAATGGTTTAATTAATTTAGCCGACAAACTTAGTGTAACAATATTTAGTTCAAAATTTGCTAAGCTTAATAGGCAGGCTTTTGTTAGTGATGTTAAAGTTAGCAAGCAAATGAAACTGATCAGCAAAATCCAGATACAGATGATTTTTTGTTGATACCATTGGCTAACAAATTTTTGATAACGTTCGTTGACCGGATTATTCCATTGAGTCTTAATTCCAGACAAGGCACAGAAATGACGAGTTTGTGCTTGATAAAGTGGTTGATTAACAAGACTTTTGGGTATCCAAATGATTAATTTTCGCCAATTTCTACCATTAAAATTATGCTCGGCATGTGGATTAGTATGCATGCTGCTAATCTTGTAAAGTTTTAAGTTAGCTTTATGTTCGATAAAAAAGCGTTCTTTATTTTCTAGTCGTAATTTTTGACTTGGTGAAAATTCGGTTGGAACAGAGTATGTAATTGAGACTGGAGTTGCATTATTTAAGTGGTTACCCCAATTTTTGGTTATTTTATTTGTATTTTGGGTTAGTTCAGAAACTGGTGTAATTGATTGTATGGCTAAGTTACTGAGGTTAGGCAGCATAACTAATGCAAGACAAGTGATGCAACCACCAATTAAATATAAAATAATCCAGTGTTTTGTAACAAATGCTTTAAATTTTTGCATAAAAAATTCCCCTTACGAATGTAAAGGGAAGTGTAGTTTAACGGTTGAAAAAATCACTAAAACGCATAATTAATAAAACAATTACAATCAGAATAAAACTGATTAAAATGGTTAATTGCCAAGCCATCGCATAGTTCATGAACGGAAGATTAACGTTTTCTCCATAAAAACCAAAGACGATGTTTGGAACGGTAAGTACAATCGAAAAGACCGTTAAAAATTTCATCGTACTATTCAAGTTACTATCAAGTAAGTTTGAATAAGCACCAGCAACTTGTTGGGCGGCTTGATTAGCCATTTGCGCCATTGATAAACCTTGTTGAATTTCGACAATGACGTCATCTAAAGCATCATTATCGTCATCAGAAAGAGTTTTACCCAGTCTTCTTTTCACCATCGTTAACATATCATTATTAGCTGAAAGTGAAGTTAAAAAATAAACTAGGTCTGTCTGCAAATTCAAAAGTTGGTTAATCGCACTCTTTCTTGTTTTACCACGCAAGTTCCGTTGGATTTTAGTCCGAACACTATTGATGTTATTGATGTAATCAAAGTATTGGATTGCGAGTTGGTAGAGTGTTTTGAAAACAATATCAAGAGTTGAGATTGTATCACGATTTACATCAGGTAATTTATCAACGATTCCACGTAGTAGTTGATTAACAAAGTTGGTTTGATTTGCGGTGAAAGTGAATAAACGGTCTCCAGCCATAATTAAACCAATTGGTTCAGCTGAAATATCACCACTAAAACGTGATGGTTCAGCAACGTCAAAGATAATTAAAAGTAATTGTTCGTCATCATAATACTCCATCCGAGGACGTTCGTAATGATCAAGTACGTAGTAAAGCATTTCTGCAGTTAAATGATATTTATCTTTTAAGGTTTGTTTTTCGACTGGCAGACAGTCAGTTACTTGGATCCATTCGATGTTTTGGTTAATTTTTTCTTTTTTAATCAACGCAACTGCCTCCCTTTGTAGCAATGTTGTTAATTATATTATAACTTACGAAAAAAGTTTAGAATATAATTTTAAATTCGTATTTGTTGAAACAAGATATTAAGCAAAAATTAAATTCGATAGGGTATAATAAAAATATTAAAGGGGTGCTTAAAATGAAATTTAAAATTAAAACTAATGAGAATGGTAACAGTATTTGGTATCCAATCATTGCGTTCGTAATTGTTTTTGGAACAGTGGGTTTGTTGTATGGAACCTACAAAATTCGTCAACACATTAACCAACAAAATTTAATCAAATCAGAAAAAGCGTATCAAGAAGCTCATGATCCAGTTTTGAAACAACACCGTAAGTTTATTAAACAAGTTTCCGGTCCGTCAGTTGCGTTGTATAAGAAAAATAAACAAGTTTTGCCTAGTATCGTAACTGCTCAAGCAATTTTGGAATCTGATTGGGGTAAATCAAAACTTTACACTAATGCTTATAATCCATTTGGAATTAAGGGAACTTATGAAGGTGAATCTATTTCATATGATACTGGTGAATATATCAATGGGAAACATATTACTCAAGTAGCCCAATTTAGAAAATACCCTGATTTGCAAACGGCAATTGAAGATCATAGTGAAGCACTTTACGAAAAATTCTTGCATAAATCAGGAATGACCAGTTATAAGGAACAAGCTAAATTATTGCAAAAGAACACTTATGCAACTGATCCAGATTATGCCAAAAAATTAATCAAAGTAATTGAAACACACAAACTTGCTAAATATGACAAAGAAGCAATTAACAACTAAAGGAGAATTTTGATTGTTTTCATTAATTGAACAACTTTATGGACCATTTTTTGATTTAAACAACTGGAAAACTGTAATCACATCTGGCAATGACTGGTTAATTATTTTTTCATTAGTGATTTTAGAATGTGTTATGTCAGTCGATAATGCGATTGTATTGGCAACCCAAACTCAAGTTTTGCCAACTAAGAAACTTCAAGAAGAATCGCTTTTCTATGGGTTATGGGGAGCATATTTCTTTCGCTTTTTAGTAATTGGCGTTGGAGTTTATTTAATCCATTTTTGGGAAATTAAGGTTATTGGGGCTGTTTATCTTATTTATCTAGCGGTTAAATATTTTTTGCCTGGAGTTGGCAAAAAAAACTCTAAAAGACCAATTAAAGAAAAGGGAAATCCAAACAGTCGGAAATTTTTCTGGTGGATCGTTTTTCAAATCGAAATGATGGATATCCTTTTTTCAGTGGATTCAGTTTTAGCTTCCTTAGCGGTTTCATCGAATCCAGTCGTAGTTTTAATTGGAGGAATGGTTGGGATTCTAGCCATGCGTGGTATTGCTGAATTTGTAATGTTATTAATGAAAAAAGTTCCTGAATTAAAAACGATGGCATATGTGCTAGTGTTTGTGATTGGGGTAAAACTCTTACTTTCCATTTCAGCAATTGATATCGAAATTCCATCGGCTTTATTTGGAGTTTTTGTAGTTCTAGCAATTATCGTTACCATCATTATTCATTTTATTAGAAAGAAAAGGTAATTATGGCAGTTAATTTAAATAGTGAAAATTTTAAAGCAGAAGTCCAAGGACCAATGACAATCGTTGATTTTTGGGCCCCTTGGTGTGGACCTTGTAAGATTATGGATCCTATCTTAGACAAACTTGAACAACAGTTTGCGGGTAAAGTTAAATTTGCAAAAGTCAATGTTGATAACCAACAGGAGATTGCTAAAGAATATTCTGTTTATGGTATGCCAACCTTTGTTTTATTTAAGAATGGCAAAGGAGTAGAAAAGGTAACTGGAGTTTATCCAATTGAAAAACTAACCCACTATCTAAACCGTAAATTAGAAGAAGTGGAGAATAGTAATGGCTAAAGAAGTAAAGCCCAAACTATGGGAAGCCATTGTCATTTTATTACTGATGTTAGTTATTATGGGAATTGGCATTATTGAATTACATTTAACTCCAGTCGTTCCCATTTTGATGGTGATTTTATTACTGATTTTTTGGGGAAAATTGCGTGGCTTTAGTTGGGATGACATCAATGATAGTTTTGTGATGGGGGTTAAAAACGGAATTATTCCTTTATTTATCTTCCTATTAATTGGTTCATTAATTGGTGTATGGATTATGGCAGGCGTAATTCCCACTTTAATGGTCTATGGTTTTCATATCCTTAGCATTCGCTGGTTTTTGCCATCTGTCTTTTTAATGTGTGCTTTTGTGGGATGTTTTATTGGGAGTGCTTTTACAATTATTTCCACTGTTGGAATTGCAGCAATGGGAATTGGGATTACGATGGGAATCAATCCGGCAATGATTGCTGGAGCGGTAGTTTCTGGAGCAGTATTTAGCGATAAAATGTCACCATTGTCTGCCACAACCAACTTAGCTTCTGCAATTGCTGGAGATGATTTGTATAATCACATTAAAAACATGATGTGGTCAACGGTTCCCGCGTTTGTTATTTCATTAGTACTGTTTTCTATTATCGGGGGTAATCATCATGCTGCTAGTTTAACTAAAATAACTAGCACTTCTCGCGTTTTGATGAATAATTTTACGATTTCTATTTGGATGTTAATTCCAGTATTATTATTACTAATCTGTGCGTGGACTAAGATTCCTACAATTCCGACATTATTTATAAACATATTAGTTAGTATTATTATAATTTTGGTTAATCCTAAGCATCATTATTCATTTACTAAGATTGCGGATGTGATGCAAAATGGTTTTAAAATTAATACAACTAATTCCGAAATTAATCAAATTTTGAATCGGGGTGGCATTAGTTCGATGATGGGGACGATGACTTTGATCATTATTGCGTTGGCACTCGGTGGTTTATTGATTAATTTGGGTGTGATTAACGTTGTCATGGACCGATTTTCGTCTCATATTAAGTCAACTGGAATGTTAGTTTTAAGTACGGTTTTAGCTGCCATTGGTGTGAATATTTTTATTGGAGAACAATATCTTTCAATTATTCTTCCAGGAACGGCGTTTAAAGCTGATTATCAAAAGGCCGGCTTAGCACCGGAAGCTTTGGGACGAACTTTAGAAGATGGGGGAGCTGTGATTAATTATTTAGTTCCTTGGGGAGTTGCTGGAGTCTTTGTGGCTAACACTTTAAATGTTCCAACGCTTCATTATTTACCATTTGTCTTCTTTAGTTTACTTTGTCCCGTTTTTTCAATTTTAAGTGGGTTTACTGGAATTGGAATGAAAAGGTTAAATCAAAAATGAAAATTTATTTAATCGAAAGACCATTTAACCGTGGTTTTTCGATTTTTTTATTAAAAACTAAATTTGTTTAGCATGATTGGTGTTTAAATATTACATATTTGTAATATTACTTAACGATAAAAACGGCATTTTCAACATTAATTATGATTAGTATTTCAACAATGTTTCTATATTACAATGAGTTCGGTCTGAGTAACATTTATGTAATGTAAATGTAACATGTTATAGATATCCTAAATAAAGTTAGTTGATACATATCACTAATAAATTCTAGATGAAGAATCTAATATTCGATACATACGAGGAGAAATTTCTATATGAAGTTCACTAAATCAATCGCAGTAATGGCTGCAATTTCAGTTGGAATTATGTTTGCTGTTACAGCAAATGTTGATGCCAATGCAAAAGTTAAACATACGGTTCAAAATGGAGACACTATCAGTGGTCTTTCACAACAATACCATGTGTCACAAAAGAAAATTCAAAAAGCTAATAAAGGAAAAGACATTAATACCATTTATGTTGGTGAAGTATTTGTATTTGATGGTAAGGGACACGTTAAAATTGATAAGAATAGTGCCAAAGCTCCTGTAAACACAAATTCAAGCAATGCTAACACTCAAACAACTGCTAGTGCTGCAAACACAAGTTCAGTTGCTGCACCTCAAGCTACTACACAAAGTGCTGCACCTGTACAACAAGCACCTTCAGCTCCAGTTGCTGCTGCAGCACCTACATCACCTGCACCAGCTGCTAGTGCTCCTGTAGCATCTAACGGTACCATGGACGGAATTGCTCAAGCAGAATCTGGTAATAATTATAATGCTCGTAATGGTCAATACATTGGTAAATATCAATTGTCAGCATCTTACTTAAATGGTGACTATTCACCAGCTCATCAAGAAGAAGTTGCTCAACAATATGCAGTGAGTCGTTACGGTTCAGTTCAAGCTGCTGCAGCTTATCACGCCGCACATGGTTCATGGTAAAAAAATTATATTAAATAATTGAAAAAACGATTGAATTTTAATAATTCAGTCGTTTTTTTGCTTTTATAAACTACTATATTTCTAATGTTGTAAGTTTAATGAAATGTTAATCTAAAATTAATATCAATTACTGGATTGAAGTCAATGTTTGAGACAGATTTTAAGAGACATTCAGAACCGCGTTTACCTTCCACAGCTCAAATAAATCATTAATCGCGATTAATAACTTATTTGAACCCTGGAAAGCATTAAATCAGGCGGCCATTTGGCTCGTAAGTGTTACAATTTCAACTTGTAAGGGGGTCTAGTAGCCCAGTGAACTATGAATTCTCTTCCTATTGTAGAAAGCATGCACATATTCAAAAAGGACGGCAGCGGCAGTTTCATAATCTTCAAAGACCGGCACTGGATAAACACATTCCTTTTTGAGGGAAGCGTGAAAGGATTCCATTGGCGCATTATCATACGGAAGTCGATATTGTTGTGTTGAAATGTGCCAAGTGTCAGCGATATTACGCGTGTTATCAATGCCATGACGAACTGGCTGGTCATCATTTTGCCCCGGTTGACATCGATGATCCAACGCCGGTCTTATGTGGCGTCTGTCGGAACACATTAACGTATCAGCAATACCGCCTTGGTCATTGTCCATATTGTGGCCATGCATTTAATCCGAAATGTCAGTTGCACCATGATATCTATTTTCGATCATAATGAATCACTTCAATCAATAAACGACTCTTTAAAGATTACAATGTGACATAATCTTTAAAGAGTCGTCTTTGATTAATTGTTTGGCTGATAGTCTTATCGAAACCTTAAACGCTTGCAGCCACCAATTTTTCATGCATATAGGTTTTAATTTGGTCAATGGTGATTAACGGCAAGCCCCATTCTTTAGCGTCTTGAGCTAAATCATCGCGACGAGCCATATGACCATCTGACTTAATCACTTCAATAATTGCAGCAACAGGTGCTTTACCACATAGTTTAGCAAGGTCAACCGAGGCCTCAGTGTGACCGTCACGTGAAAGCAGGCCGGATTCTTTGGCGATCAATGGGAAAACATGGCCGGGATGGTTAAAATCGGTTGGCTTGGCATCTGCAGTTGCCAAATGTTTAATTGTGGCAGCCCGATCAAACGCAGAAACGCCGGTTGTCACACCAGTTGCGTGATATTCACCATCGGTCGAAATGGTAAATGGGGTCTGATTGGGATCAGTACTATGTTCAACCATCATTCGAAAGCCGAGTTTTTCAGCAACTTTTGGACTCATCGGGGCACATAGAAGTCCTTTTGCATGACCAATCATGAAATTGACAGTCTCGGGGGTAATCGTTTCGCCCAAAGCGACGATGTCACCCTCATTTTCACGGCTTTCATTGTCGGCTAAGATAATCATACCGCCATTTTTCAAAGTTTCTAGCGCCTTGTTAATATCTGAAAAAATGCTTGCCAAAAGAATTCACACTCCTAATTTTATTTATAAGAAAGATGGCCATCGTTCGCTTACAACTATTAGAATACATACATTTTCATGAAAAGTCAATGAAAATTAAAAATAAAGTGAACTATATAATAGCTATTTCACTATATAGTTCGTGTAATTTTAAAAAGTTAAGGATGTTCAACCAAATTTTCAACGATAAAATATCTCAATTATGTGGACTAGTGAGCTGAAACGTGGCTTAAACAATGTGGATTGAAGTCAATATTTGAGACAGGTTTTACCAAAAAATGGTCAAGCAGCTTCAACTAGTTTGATGAGTATCATTGGTTCAATCTTACTTTCAATTTTTGGATTCCTTGGAATCAATGGATTTAAAAAGAGAAACGAAGATAAATAATAAATATTTTTTATAAATTAGTCTAAAAAAGCAATTGAATTCTATCTGAGTTCAATCGCTTTTTGTAATCTAGCTTGACTTTTGCACCTTTTAAAAGTAAGATTATGAGAAAAGAACTGATGGTTTTAAGTGCATCCCGTGAGATGTCAAAATCATCTGATTAACACTACGCATATTGTCAATTTAAAGTTTCCAGTGAGGAACCAATTGAAAGCTAATAATGATAATCAATTGGGCTACTAACTCGGAAACTGGTTAGTAGCTTTTTATTTGTCTAAAATTTGGAGGATGGCATGAAAAAACGGTACTTAGTCTTAGAAGACGGAAATATTTATACTGGGGAAGCTTTCGGTGGCGACAAGGAAACAGTCGGTGAGTTAGTTTTCAGTACCGGAATGTCCGGGTATCAACAATCAATTTCAGACCAATCATACAATGGTGAAATTTTAATGTTTACCTATCCCTTGATTGGAAACTACGGGATTAATCGAGACAACCTAGAATCAACAACACCTACTTGTAAAGGGGTAGTTGTCAGTGAAATTGCACGTCGAACTGCTAACTGGCGAATGAGTATGACCCTTCCAGAATATTTAAAACAAGAAAACATTCCTGGAATTAGTGGAATTGATACTCGTGCAATCACAAAACACATTCGTGAACATGGAGCAATGAAGGCTGCCATTTTAAATCACATTGATGATGATAGTGTTGCTAAATTAAAAGCGACTGAATTAAGTCATAATGAAATTCCAGAAAGTGCCACTAGTAATGCATATCCTGCTCCTGCAATGGGACGTCGGGTAGTCGTAATTGATTTTGGTCTTAAATATTCAATCTTACGTGAATTAGCCAAACGTGATTGTGATGTAGTCGTGCTTCCTCCAACTGCGACAATTCAAGACATCGAAAACTTTAATCCAGATGGGGTCATGCTTACAAATGGACCTGGAGATCCAACTGACGTGCCAGAATCAACGCTTGAAATGATTCGACAAGCTGAACAAAAATATCCTTTATTTGGAATTTGTATGGGTAACCAATTGTTTGCCCTTGCTAATGGTGCTAAAACTAAAAAAATGAAATTTGGGCATCGTGGGTTTAATCATCCCGTCCGTAACCTAGAAACTGGACGAATTGATTTTACTTCACAAAATCATGGTTATATGGTTGACCGTGACTCAGTTAAAGGAACAGATTTAAAAGTCATTTTAGAAGAAATCAACGATGGAACAGTGGAAGGTCTACAACATACTAAGCTACCAGCTTTTTCTGCACAATTTCATCCAGATGCTGCTCCGGGACCACATGACGCTGATTATCTTTTTGATGTTTTCATGAAGATGATGGACGATAAGCAACTCGATTGGACAAGAAAGGTGAGCGAATAATGCCTAAAAGAACAGATGTTAAAAAAATTATGGTAATTGGTTCTGGTCCGATTATTATTGGCCAAGCCGCTGAATTTGATTATTCAGGAACCCAAGCCTGTCTTGCTTTAAAAGAACTTGGTTATGAAGTGGTGTTGGTAAACTCTAATCCAGCTACCATCATGACTGATAAAGAAGTTGCTGATAAAGTTTATATTGAACCATTGACCCTTGATTTTGTTTCTCAAGTTTTGAGAAAAGAACGCCCTGATGCCATTTTACCAACGCTTGGTGGCCAACAAGGTTTGAACATGGCCAAAGAATTATCTGATTCAGGAATTCTTGATGAAATGAAAATCAAATTATTAGGAACTGATTTGAAGGCCATTAACGAAGCCGAAGATCGGGAACAATTCCGTCAATTAATGCGGGACTTAAAGCAACCTGTCCCCGAATCAGTAATTGCTAACACCGTTGATCAAGCGGTTGCTTTTGCTTCAAAACATGGTTATCCAGTGATTGTTCGTCCAGCCTTTACGATGGGTGGAACAGGTGGTGGAATTGCTGATAATGAAGCACAACTCCGTGAAATTGCTGACAATGGTTTATATCTCTCACCAGTAACTCAAGTATTAATTGAACAAAGTATCGCTGGTTACAAAGAAATTGAATTTGAAGTAATGCGAGATGCCGCTGATAATGCAATGGTGGTTTGTAACATGGAAAACTTCGATCCCGTTGGTATTCATACAGGAGATTCAATTGTTTTTGCTCCAATTCAAACTCTTTCTGATGATGAAGTGCAAATGTTACGTGATGCTGCTTTGAAAATTATTCGTGCCCTTAAAATTGAAGGGGGCTGTAACGTTCAATTAGCTTTAAATCCCAATAGTATGAATTACTATGTGATTGAAGTTAATCCACGAGTTAGTCGTTCAAGTGCTTTAGCATCAAAAGCAACTGGTTATCCGATTGCTCGAGTAGCTGCTAAAATCGCAGTTGGTTTAAACTTAGATGAAATTATGAATCCAGTTACGGGAACCACTTATGCAGAATTTGAACCTGCTTTAGATTATGTCGTATGTAAAATTCCTCGTTGGCCATTTGATAAGTTCACAAAGGCTGACAGAACTTTAGGAACACAAATGAAGGCCACTGGTGAAGTAATGGCGATTGACCGAAACATTGAAGGTTCAATTCTAAAAGCCGTGCGTTCATTAGATATTGATTTAACTGACATGGATGATCCTGAATTAGCTAACTTAAGTGATGAGGAATTAGATCGTGGCATTGTGAAGGCTCAAGATGACCGTTTATTCTATCTCTATGAAGCAATCAAACGGGGTTATTCAATTGAAAAATTAGCGGAAATGACTAAGATTCATATTTTCTTCCTTGATAAATTACTTCATATTTATGAAATAGCAGAGGCTTTACGGGAAGGGATTAATGATGTTGATCTTTTACGGATTGCCAAACGAAACGGTTTTTCGGACGAAAACATTGCTAAATTATGGAATCAAACCGCAGATGAAGTTCGTGATTTGCGAGTTAAAAACGACATTATTCCAGTTTACAAAATGGTTGATACTTGTGCTGGTGAATTTGAATCAGAAACACCATACTTTTACAGTACTTACGAATTAGAAAATGAAAGTGTGAAGACAGATCAAGAATCAGTTTTAGTCTTGGGTTCAGGTCCAATTAGAATTGGACAAGGGGTCGAATTTGATTACGCTACCGTTCATTCAGTGGAAGCCATCAAAAAGGCCGGTTACGAATCCATTATTATGAATAATAATCCAGAAACGGTTTCGACTGATTCTTCGATCTCAGACAAACTTTATTTCGAACCACTTACAGTGGAAGAAGTTATGAATGTGATTGATTTAGAAAAACCTAAGGGAGTTGTCGTTCAATTCGGGGGACAAACTGCAATTAACTTAGCTGAACCACTTGCCAAACGCGGTGTTAAAATTCTAGGAACTTCAGTGGCTGATTTAAATCGGGCAGAAGATCGGGATGAATTTGATAAAGTTATCAAAAAACTTGGAATTCCACAACCAACTGGGGGAATTGCTAGTACTGTTGCCGAAGCCATTAAATGTGCGGATGAAATTGGTTATCCAATTGTTGTTCGTCCTAGTTATGTGCTTGGTGGACGGGCGATGGAAATCGTTAACAAACGTGCCGACATGGAAAATTACATGCGGAATGCCGTAAAAGTTTCTAACGATCATCCGGTCTTAATTGATCAATATTTAACTGGTAAAGAATGTGAAGTTGATGCCATTAGTGATGGAAAAGACGTTTTGATTCCTGGAATTATGGAACATATCGAAAGAGCTGGTGTCCATTCTGGAGATTCAATGGCCGTTTACCCAGCGCAAACTCTTTCCCAAAAGGTTAAAGATCAAATTATTAAGTATACAAAAGAATTATCTCTTGAACTGGGTTGTATCGGTTTAATGAATATTCAATTTATTGTGCATAATGAAGAAGTTTATGTAATCGAAGTTAACCCCCGTGCTAGTCGGACCGTTCCGTTCTTGAGTAAAGTAACCGGAATTTCAATGGCGCAAGTAGCAACTAACATTATTTTGGGTCAATCCTTAGCAAAACAAGGTTACAAATCAGGTCTTGCACCAGAAAGTAAATTAATCCATGTGAAAGCACCAGTCTTCTCATTTTCAAAATTAAATGATGTTGACAGCTTATTGGGACCCGAAATGAAATCAACGGGGGAAGTGATGGGTTCTGATGTTACTTTGTCTAAGGCACTTTACAAAGCCTTTGAAGCCGCAAAACTTCATGTCCCAGATCACGGTAAAATCTTGTTTACTGTTAAAGATGGCGATAAAGCAGAAACGGATGCTCTAGCAAAACGTTTTTGGGATTTAGGTTACCAAATTTTAGCCACTGAAGGAACTGCCAAAGCCCTTGAAAAGGCTGGTGTTCCCGTAACTACAGTTGGTAAGCTGGGCGAAGAAGATAGTTTATTAAAACAAATGATGGATCAGAAGATTCAAATGGTGGTAAATACTATTTCGAACGAAAAGGAAAGTGAAGATGATGGTGCTCGCATTCGGAGTGCTGCTATTTCTCACGATATTCCATTATTTACCTCTTTAGATACAGTGGAAGCAATCTTACAAGTTTTAGAATCACAATCATTTACAACGCAAAGTTTATAATTTAAGTAAAAAAAGACTACACTACCTGTTAGGTTAAATTAAGTAACATAGCAGATAATGTAGTTTTTTTTTACCGAAGTTCAAAAGACTAAATAAAAATCGTATAATTAAAATAATTATAAAATATTATAAAAGTGGTGAAAAAATGAAAAATAATGTAACAATGCGTGATGTGGCTGAACTTTCAGGAGTATCAATCGCAACTGTTTCGAGATATCTAAATGGTAAAAATAAGCACCTATCGTTAAAAACAGCCGAAAAAGTTAAAGATGCGATTAAAAAATTAAAATATACCCCTGATGAGGCAGCAAGAAATTTAGTAACAAAAAAGTAATTTAATTGCTGTGTTAGTAGCTAACGTTAACGATTATTTTTCGACTGAAATATTTAAGGGAGTTAGTTCATCATTAAGAAAAAAAAGGCTATACAGCAGTAATGCTTGACTCTAATAATGATTTAAAAAATGAATTGGAAATGCTTTTATTTAGAGGACCTCTTCACGTTTGGGGAGCTGGAGCAGCTACTGCTGCGGTACTTTCGGCAACTGGATTATTTAGTGATATGTATTTATTGCCTTTGATGTACGTTCCTACACTACTTGCTGTTTCAACTGATATTACTCAGTCTTGGAACGTTTGGGGACTTGATTATATGAAAGTAGCACCACGTAGCTTACTTAAGTTTAGATAATGTATTATTAACTCCTCATATTGCTTCAAATATGGTTGAATGCATGAATCGGATGGCCTATGATGCCGCTAGTGAAATTGTTAGAGTTTCAGAAGGTGAACAACCTTTATGGAATGTTGCTAAATAAGAATATATAAAAAAAGCTAACCACAATAAATTTTGTGATTAGCTTTTTTCGTGATGTTATTTAACTTTTGCTAAGAAATGTTTCTTCTTTCCGCGACGCACAATTACGTATTTACCGTCAAAGTTGTCAGCAGGATTAATTTCAGTTTCGACATCAGTTACTTTAACTCCATTAACGGTGATAGCACCGTTAGTAACGTCTTCACGAGCTTGTCGTTTTGACTTGTCAACGCCTAGTTCCATGATTAAGTCAACGATGTTAATTGGAGTGTTACTAATTTCTGAAGTAGGAACCCCATTAAAGGCTTGCGCAACTTCAGCGGTTGAAAGTTTTTGGATATCACCTTTGAAGAGGATGGCAGAAATTCGTTCCGCATTTTCTACAGCTTCCTTACCGTGCACGAATTCAGTGACTTGTTCAGCTAGGACTTTTTGGGCTTCACGTTTCCAAGGCTCGGCCTTCACTTTTTCAGCTAAAGCATCGATTTGGTCTTTATCCAAGAAAGTAAAGTATTTCAAGTATTTGATAACGTCACGGTCATCTTGGTTAAACCAGAATTGGTAAAATTCGTAAGTAGATGTTTTTTCTGGATCAAGCCAGACAGCACCACCAGCTGTTTTACCGAATTTAGTTCCATCGGCTTTAACCATTAATGGAATCGTTAAACCAAAGACTTTAGCATCAGGACCAGCTAAACGATGAATTAGATCAGTTCCAGCTGTAATGTTTCCCCATTGGTCAGAACCACCAATTTCTAGTTGTACGTGATGATTTTTGTATAGGTGGTAGAAATCAAAGGCTTGGAGAATTTGGTAAGTGAATTCTGTGAAAGAAATTCCTTGATCTAAACGACTAGCAACAACGTCTTTCGCTAACATGGTGTTAACGTTGAATAACTTTCCGTAGTCTCGCAAGAAATCAAGTAAACTAACGTCTTTAGTCCAATCGTAATTGTTAACGATGGTAATATCAGAGTTTCTACCAAAGAGTTTTTTCATCTGCTTGGTTAAAGCAACTTCATTATGATGAACTTGTTCCATGGTTTGAAGTTGACGTTCCGACTTTCGGCCACTAGGATCACCAATCGAACCAGTGGCACCACCGATTAAAATGTAAGGGTGATGACCGTAACGAGCAAATCGTTCCAAAATCATGAAGGGAATTAAATGACCGATGTGCATACTGTCACCAGTGGGATCAGTACCACAGTAAAGGGCAATTTTATGGTCAGCAATTTCTTTGGCTAAACCTTCAGCATCAGTTTCTTGATTAATGGCACCACGCCATTGTAAATCTTCTAAAATATCCATGTTATCCTCCAATTTGAGTGTAAAAAAATCCCTATAGCAACTGCTATAGGGACGCAAATTTGCGCGGTACCACCCACGTTTAGACCGAAGTCTACACTCATTAATATTTAATTTTTAAAGGTTAGGTAATTCATTTTATTTCCTGCATGGCTTGCAGCAACCGCCAATTCTCTGACATCACAGAAATAAAACTATTTAATACAGTAATCTTAACATAACACTTAAAATTCGACAATTTTAATCTAAATAATAAGTTTTAAGTTTATCAATATCTTCATCAGTTAAATCTAAACCATCATGTAAGAAATTCTGCATGTTACCATAATGTTTTGTGATTTCTTCTAAAGCAGCATCCAAGAAGACCATGTTAACGCTGTATAGGGTCTTTAAATTGTTAGCAGCGTGTTCAGAAAAACCAGCTGTTCGAACTTCTTGGACTTTTCGTTCAATCACATCTTTGACAACATCGTTGGTAAGAATATAGTCTTTACGGATGGTCTCCATATCGACACCTAATGCAGCTAAAATGAAAACAGCTGACATTCCGGTCCGATCTTTTCCAGCAGTACAATGGAAAAGGACTGATTGACCGTCAATTTTATTTTCTAATAAGACCATGAATAATTCATGGAATGCTTTACGACAAGGAGCTTGGGTAATCATTTGGCGATATACCTCTTCCATGTGTTGCATTCCATATTCGGGATGTTCTTCTACAAGTTGATGAAATTCTTCTGGGTCTTGGGAATTATCAGTTCGATCTTCGTTAAAGACGGGATCAAAAATATAGTGAAGTTTGCTACCATCAACAAGATCTTTAACATCTTTGACCTCTTGAGCAGAGCGAAGATCAACGTCATAACGGACTCCATAATCTTCTAAAAATTGAACTTCGCGATCATTAATGAAGCCTAAGCTACCAGAACGAAGTAACTTATGCCATTTAATGTGGTGACCGTCCATTGTTTGATAGCCACCTAATTCACGAACATTATCGGCATTATCAAGATCAATTACACGTTTGTTTTCCATTATTTCACGTCCTTTTATCTGTATTCAGTATGCCTATTATATCACTGTTTTAGACTCACTTTCATTTGCAAGCTATTTTTGTTTACAAAGCAGAACAATTGGACTAATCTTAAGGATAGAAAACAATTAAGGGGATACATAATTATGGAAATGTCTGAACGTCAAATGATTCAAGAAATTTTGAATACTGTCGATGTAATTTATAACTTTGAAAACGTTGATGAAGATACTAACGAATACACGATTTTAATTAATCGTCAAAATGGTGATGTTCGTGATCTTAACGTGATTAACGATGAAATGAAAAAATACTTTAAAGAAGCTGACTTTGACTACAAAGAAGAAGTTGAACCTGTAGAAGTTGATGCTGATATTCGTGTTCAAATTAAACGTTAATTAGTTAATCGGTAAAAGAGAAGTGACAAATGTCGCTTCTTTTTTGTTGCTAAACAGATCTGATGATTAAACAAATTAAAAGCAGAAAGGAGGGAAACTTGTGGAAGATGACGAAACTAAGTATGTACTAGCAATTGACCAAGGATCAACAAGTACTAGAGCCGTTTTTTATGACCATAGTGGTCGCAAGGTAATTGAAAGTACGAAACCATTGTCCCAAAAAAATGACAAAAATGGATGGGTGGAACAAGATCCTGATTTAATTTGGAGTTCTGTTTTATCAGCAATTTCTAGTGCCATGATTGACGCCCGAATTCATCCTGAAAAGATTAGAGCAATTGGAATTACTAACCAACGAGAAACAACCGTTGTATGGGACAAAAACACCGGTAAACCAATTTATAATGCGATTGGATGGCTTTCAAAACAAACTACTGGAATTGCTAAACAACTTCGTGAGGAAGGCTACAGTGATTTAATTCGGGAAAAAACGGGATTGGTGTTGAATGCATACTTTTCAGCCACCAAAGTTCGTTGGATTTTAGATCACGTTGAAGGAGCCCAAGAACGGGCTGAAAAAGGTGAATTACTGTTTGGAACGATTGACAGTTGGCTGGTATGGAAGTTATCAGATGGAAAATATCATATTACTGATTACAGTAATGCCAGTCGGACAATGCTTTATAACATTCACGAATTGAAATGGGATCAAGATATTTTAGATATTTTGCATATTCCAGTGCAAATGTTACCTGAGGTCCATGCTTCTGATGAGGTTTATGGAACAACCGAGAATTACCAATTTTATGGAGTTCAAGTGCCAATTGCAGGAATTGCTGGGGATCAACAAGCAGCATTGATTGGATCAATGGGGCTTGAACCAGGGATGGTAGAAAGTACCTATGGTGATGGTGCTTTTATCATGATGAACACTGGTACTAAACCAGAAATTTCAGATGAAAAATTATTAACAACGATTGCCTATGGAATGAATGGAAAAGTTTATTACGCATTAGAAGGATCGATTTTTACGGCTGGAAGTGCATTGAAGTGGCTTCGTGACAAATTAGGATTGATTAGTAGTATTCCTGGTTCACGAATTGCGGCAAAACGTTCAAATAATGATAATGAAGTCTATTTGGTACCTGCTTTTACAGGATTAGGTGCTCCATACTGGGATTCAAGCGTCCGGGGTGCAATCTTTGGAATTACTCGCGGAACAAATGATGATGATATCGTTAAGGCAACCCTCCAGTCGATTGCATATAGTACCAAAGATATTATTGATACGATGGAAGCAGATGCCAACATTAAAATTTCACAACTTGGAGCTGATGGTGGGGCTAGTCGGAATAGTTATTTGATGCAATTTCAAGCTGATATCTTAGATAAACCAGTTGAAAGAGCGGCGGATGAAGAAACGACGGCCTTTGGAGCAGCTGTTTTGGCTGGCTTGGCAACTGGATTCTGGAAAGATATTGATGAAGTAAAATCGATTCATGAACCTGGTAAGCTGTTCACCCCCGAAATTAGTTCTCAAGAAAGAGAAAAACTTTATCATGGTTGGAAACGAGCAGTCAAGGCAGCCCAGACTTTTAAACCAGAAATAAATTAAAGTTTTTCGTTGAAACCGCTTTCATATAAAGTTTCAGTGCGTTATAATGAACGTATAATTAAATTTGTAAAAACAGATAAATATTGGAGGATGTAATAATGTTAGCTTTGTTAATTGGGCTTATTCCGATTCTTGGTTGGGGATTCTTTCCCACAGTTTCATCAAAAATTGGTGGTAAACCTTCAAACCAAATTCTAGGTGCAACAATAGGTGCCGTAATTGTGGCATTTATTGTATTTCTCTTTACAGGATGCGGTTTCCCAATGGGTTGGAACTTAGTCTTCGGAATTCTTTCTGGTCTTGGTTGGGGATTCGGTCAAATCATGGCCTTTAAAGGATATTCATTAGTTGGTTCATCACGGGTTATGCCTATTACAACGGCATTTCAATTGATTGCAACTACTTTATGGGGTGCCTTTGCTTTAAGTAGTTGGCCTGGGATTATGCACAAAGTGATTGGAATTATTGCATTAGTAGTAATTATTCTTGGTGCTACTTTAACTACCTGGAGCTCAAACAAAGAAAATACTGACGTAGCTGCTTTAAGAAAAGCTACGATTTATCAATTAATTGGGGTAATAGGTTACTGGTTGTACTCAGCTGCACCACAAATTGAAAACCTAAACTGGGCACATAGTTTTATTCCTAGAACTGCTCCAATGAATGGTTTGGAAGCATTCTTGCCACAAACTCTTGGAATGTTATTGATAGCTGTAATTTACAGTTTGATGAACCTTAAGTCAGAAAACGTCTTTAAAGAATCTGTTTCATATAAACAAATTGTTGCTGGTTTCTTCTTTGGAATTGCTGCGTTAGCTTACTTAGTAGCAGCTCAACCAGCTTTCTTAGGATTATCAACAGCCTTTGTATTTTCACAAGTTAATGTTGTTCTTGCAACTCTTAGTGGAATTTACATGCTTCACCAAAAGAAAACAACCAAAGAAATGGTTGCAACGCTTATCGGTTTAGCTTTGATTATTCTTGCAGCAACAGTTACTGCATTCTTATAAAATTGAATAACAAAAAATCCTCTTCGTTAGAAGGGGATTTTTTATTTGCGTTTAACTTTGAAATAATGATTTTCAACTAGTAACTTGAGTGATTCTGGAGTGCCAGCTTTATAACCAATGTTTTGAAGATGTCTAAAATACATTAAGTTATAAATAAATCCCCAAATAACCTGAAATAAAAAGCTAAGTGATTCGGAGGCTTGATCTAAACCAATCCCAGTTACAAAGGTAACCAACATTGAAAAAAATAGTTGGATTCCAATCATACAAGCTAAGTTGTACCAATCAGATCTTAAAATAGCAGGTAAAACACCAAAAAATAGTGAAGTATATGAAAATCCGACTTTATTTACTTTTGTGTTTTCACCATTAGTAACAATTGCATAGTTGCTAGGTAGTAAAGAATAGAATGCTTTCTTTTCTTCTTCATCTTGATTATTTTCATCATTATTCCCATTGAAAAATGGATCCATAAAACAGATTCCTCCTATTTTTTAAGGGTAAATTTAACGACGATTTCGACGTGAGGGGTTTGTGGCATCATATCAATTGGTTGTAGATAATCAACGTTATATGATTTAGTTAATTGCACTAAATTTTGGGCTAAAGTTGATTGATTACATGATACGTACACAAACTTTTCTGGACGAGTTTGTAAAATAGTATCAATCAACGCCTGATCTAATCCAACTCGTGGTGGATCAACTACTAAAGCGGTTGGACGCCAACCAGCTGCCATCCATTGAGGAAGGACATCTTCGGCTTTACCGTAGAAATATTCTGCATTATCAATGTGATTGATTTTAGCATTTTCGTTAGCATCTTCAATTGCTTCTTTAACCGTATCCATTCCACGGACTTCGGCAACTTGATTAGCTAACGTTAGTCCAATGGTTCCAACTCCGGAATAAGCATCAACTAAATAATCACTTGCATCGAGGTTCAAGGCTTCACCAGCTAAGTGGTAAAGTTTGGGCGTCATGATTGAATTTAATTGTAAGAAAGCTCTAGGAGATAAGTCAAAAGCTAAACCATCAATTTTTTCGGTAATGGTTTCACTACCAGCTAAATGAATGGTTTCATCGCCCCAGATAAGTGGAGTTTCTCCAGGATTAACGTTTTGCATGATTGAAGTAACTTCAGGGAGTTCTTCGGCAATCCGCATAATTAATTTTTGCTTTTTGATTAACTTGTTTGAATTGGTAATGAAAACTACTTGAACGTCATTTGTGTTTAAAGCAGCACGAACGACAATGGTTTTTAAAATTCCAGAATTAGTCTTTTCATCATAAGTGGGAATCTCAAAATCTTCGACCATGTTAACTACAGCTCTTATGACTTTCATAGTTAATGGGTATTGAACAGAACAAGTTGGCATATTCACAACTTCATGAGTACCTTCTTTGTATAATCCGGCAATCACATAGCCATCAGCATTCGTCCGAACTTGGAACGCCGCTTTATTCCGATATTCATAGGGATTTTCCATCCCGATTGTGGGACGAACATCATACTTTTCAAAACCACGAGGGTGATAGCGACTAAGGGCCTGTTTAACCAAGTCTCTTTTGAATTTTAATTGTTGACTGTATTCTAAATCTTCGAGTTCAAAGCCACCGACTTCACTAGCGTAGGCATCTCGAGGTTCAATTCGGAATTGACTCTTTTTATCGATTTGAACGACTTCACCACGTAAAAATTTAGGCTGAATGTCAGTAATATCAGCTTGAACAACTTCAGTAGGAAGGGCACCTGGAATGAAGATTAACTTGCGACGGTAATATCCGACTCCTTCACCGTTAATTCCAAGCCGTTTGATGGTCACGGTTACCCGTTGACCTAATTTAACTTGTACTCCCGGATTGCTAGGACGACGATTATTAAAGTTGTTTCTTTTGGGCCGATAATTGTTATTTTCGTTTTTCATTTGTGCTCCTTTTGTTTGAATCAATTACTCTAATTATAGCATGATAACGGGAAACATCATTAATTGGCATTTTTCTTGCTTATCAAGATAGCGTATAATTTAATTATTACTAGATATAGGAGAAGATAAATGGGACAGTTAGAGACTAAAAAGCTTTGTTATGATGTGGGTCAAACTAAAATCATCAAAGACATTAATTTTTCAGTTGAAAAGGCTGATATCGTTACAATTACTGGACCTTCAGGAAGTGGGAAATCAACGTTTGCGAAGCTCTTAGCATCATTGTTAACCCCAACTTCTGGAGCAGTCTATTTTGAAGGGAAAAACGTTAAGGACTATAACTCGGTTTCGTACCGACGTGAAGTTTCGTATGCCGTCCAACAACCAACTTTATTTGGAGATACGGTACGCGAAAATTTGGAATTTCCGTACATGATTCGGAAGAAACCATTTGATGAACAACATGCGATTAAAGCCCTTCAAACAGTTGATTTAGGGGCTAATGATTTAGATCGACAAGTTACCAGTTTATCCGGTGGTGAAAAGCAACGCATTGCCTTATTAAGAAATGTGATGTTTGTGCCCAAAGTTTTAATTTTAGATGAGGTTACGACGGGATTAGATAATGCTAGTAAAGCTAGTGTTCACAAAATGATTGATTATTTTAACGTCAAGCACGGAGTGACCATTATTATGATTACACATGATGATGAAGAAATTAAATTGGCTAAACATCTTTATGAGATTACTGATGGACAAATGAAAGAGGTGCGTGACGATGCATAATCTGATTGTTTCCAACACGGCGTTAGCGTTAACGAGTGTGTTTGTTTTATTTGCTTTGTGGATTGGTTATAAACAAGATTTAGGAATTGCGAAGTCCTTAATCATCGCTACAATTCGTTGTGTCGTTCAATTATTTGTGGTCGGATATGTTTTAAAATACGTTTTCAAGATTGATAACTGGTTATTAACGATTTGTTTGATTCTGATTATCATTTTTAATGGAGCTTACAATGCTAAGGGACGTAGTAATGGGTTAGCTAATGCGTTTAAAATCTCATTGACAGCAATTGCAACTAGTACGATTGTCATTTTATTAGTCCTAGTGCTTGATGGCTCAGTTAAATTTATTCCATCGCAAATTATTCCTTTAACTGGAATGATTGTTAGTAATTCAATGGTAGCGATGGGACTTTGTTTTCGGACGATGAGTTCGATGTTTAAAGACCGTCGTTCTCAAATCATGGAAATGCTTGCTTTAGGCGCCACGCCGATGATGGCCAGTAAAAATATCATTCGAGATTCCATCAAAACCGGGTTACAACCAACCATTGATACTGCTAAAACAGTTGGGTTAGTTGCTTTACCCGGTATGATGTCGGGAATGATTTTTGCCGGAGCTGATCCAGTTTTAGCCATTAAATATCAAATCATGGTAACGTTTATGTTACTCGGAATCACTTCAATTAGTTCTATTATTGGTTGTTACATGGGGTACAAGAGTTTCTTTAATCGCTATGCCCAATTAATCAACTAAGTAAAAAGGCGGCTTTAGAATTAATCTAAAGGCGTCTTTATTTTTGCATTATTTATCAAAATCGATAATTAGTTTACCAACCGCATGGTGACTTTGACTCGTTTTAATTGCTTGGCGAATCCCGTCCACAGAGAAGGGGAAAGTTTGACTAATAATAACTTTTACTTTGCCGTTTGCCACTAAGTCGACCATGGGTTGTAAATCAAGGTGGTTAAAGTCAGCACTTTCATCAATCACCCGAATGTGCTTTTGTTTAGCTAACTGATCAGCTTTAGCACCTAAGGTCGAAACTAGGAGTCCTTCCGGTTTAAGCACCGCAAAATCATCCGCCACACTGTCACCGCCAATGGTATCAAAGACGACGTCAATATCATGTAAGACGTCTTTAATGTTAGTCGTGTGATAATCAATTACTTGATCAGCACCTAAAGAAAGTAACAGGTCTTTATTTTTGGTACTTGCAGTCGTGTAAACCGTTGCTCCAATTTGATGAAGTAACTGAATGCCGAAAGTCCCTAAACCGCCAGCTCCCCCTTGGATGAGCACTTTTTGGCCTGGGATAATGTGAGCATGGTTGAAAATTCCTTGCCAAATAGTCATAGAAGCTTCTGGAATCCCAGCTCCCGTGACAAAGTCCACGTTATCAGGTAAAAGAGCTAAGCGGTTCGGTTTAGCGGCAATTGATTGAGCAGAGGCTCCAGTCAAAGTGAAGCCACAGACTCGATCACCAAGTTTAAAGGCTTGAACGTTTTTTCCCACTTTGGTAATGATTCCCGCAAAGTCAGAATTAGTAATGATGGGGAAGGTTAGTTTTAACCAACTTTGGACCATTCCCTCAGCAATTTTCCAATCAAATGGATTAATTCCTTCGGCGCGTGTTTCGACTAAAACTTCGTCGTCATTAATTTCTGGCTGATCAACTTCTAATTCGGTGATATTTTCTGGACCACCGTATGCTTTAATGCCAAATGCTTTCATAATTGCTCCTTTTATTTCTGAGTAAGCTAGTATCTTTACCAAGATAAGCATAGGTCTTTAAAGCTTTTCGTTACAATAATACGACTTAAATCTTGCCAAACAAAAAGCCTTACCAATGCGAATGCATGGGAAAGGCTTTTTAACTGTTTATTTTTTAAATGAAGCAGCAGTTTCTTCATCACAGTATAAGAAGTGTCCGGGAAGAACTTCTCGAAGGGCTTCTCCTTCTTTGAAAGGATGACTGTGATCAAAAGTTTTAATTTTGTGGTTTCTTTCTAATTCAGGATCAGGGATGGGAACTGCTGATAGTAAACTTTGAGTGTAAGGATGAAGGGGATTGTTATAAACCTCTTCGGTATCTGATAACTCAACGATTTTACCTTTGTAAAGCACAGCAATTCGGTCACTAATATATTTAACCATGGATAAATCATGGGCGATAAATAGATAAGTGAGACCTTTTTCCTCTTGAATATCTTGGAGTAAGTTAACCACTTGGGCTTGAATCGAAACGTCAAGGGCTGAAATTGGTTCATCAGCAATGATGAAAGAAGGTTGCACCGCTAAAGCACGGGCAATCCCGATTCGTTGCCGTTGACCACCAGAGAATTCGTGGGGATAACGGTTGGCAAATTCCGGGTTTAAGTTAACCTGTTTAAGTAATTCACGGACTTGACGGTCACGATCTTCACTGTTTTTGGCTAAACCATGAATGTCAATTCCTTCAGCGATGATATCTTTAACTTTCATTCGTGGGTCTAATGAAGCATAAGGATCTTGGAAAATCATTTGTAAGTTTTTCCGGAAATCCTTTAATTGACTGTTTTTAAGTTTAGCAATATCTTGGCCTTCAAAGTCGATTTCTCCACTAGTAGGATCGTAAAGGCGGATGATACTCCGACCAGTCGTCGTTTTACCAGAACCAGATTCACCAACTAAACCTAAAGTTTCACCTTCATAAATATCAAATGAAATATCATCAACGGCTTTAACTTCGTCTTTTTTACCAACGTTGAAATATTGTTTTAAATTACGGACCTTAACGGCTACTTTACGTTTGTCTTTTTCATTAGCCATCATTTTCACCTCCTGCTGGTTTGTACTTCTTCCGCCGGTTTTGAATGGAAACAGGTGGGATTACTTCGGGAGCACGAGGATCTAATAGCCAAGTTGCGGCATAATGGGTATCCGTGACCTTGAAGTAGGGTGGTTGTAAACGTTTATCAATTGCTAAAGCAAATTCATTTCGTGGCGCAAATGCATCCCCCTTAGGTGGGTTAATTAAGTTCGCAGGTGTTCCTGGAATAGCTTTCAAACGTTTCCCATTAATGTCTAAAGTAGGCATGGAATCCAATAGTCCCCAAGTGTAAGGATGTTTTGGATCATAGTAAATTTCGTCAGTAGTTCCGTATTCAATAATTTTACCAGCATACATTACGGCAACTCGGTCAGCAATTCCAGCTACCACGCCTAAATCATGAGTGATGAAGATGATTGAAGTTCCAATTTTCTTTTGGAGATCTTTTAATAGCTTAATGATTTGGGCTTGAACGGTCACATCCAAGGCCGTAGTTGGTTCATCGGCAATTAAAATTTCAGGATTATCGATAATTGCCATCGCAATTACAATCCGTTGGCGTTGTCCACCAGAGAATTGGTGAGGATAATCACCCAATCGGTTAGCCGCATTCGGAATCCCAACTAATTCCAGGACTTCTTGAGCCCGTTTCATGGCATCCGCTTTATCAGCATTTTTATGCACGAGTAAAGGTTCAGCAACTTGTTTTCCAATTGGCATGGTTGGATCAAGTGAAGTCATCGGATCTTGGAAAATCATCGAAATGTCTTTTCCCCGAATTTTATCCATTTCTTTGGGACTTAACTTAAGCAAGTCTTGGTTACGAAATTTGATTTTACCACCAGTTACAATGGCGTTTTTGGCGTAAAGTTGAATCACACTTCGAACCGTAACTGATTTACCAGAACCAGATTCACCAACTAAGGCCAAAGTTTCACCTTTGTTTAAGTCAAAACTAACATCACGAATGGCATGTACCGTTCCGTTTAACGTTGTAAAATCAACTTTTAAATCTTTAACTTCTAAAACTTTTTTGGTCATTATGGGGCTCCTTTCTAATCAGATTGAGGGTCGAATGCATCACGCATTCCATCACCGACTAAGTTAGTTGTAATCATAATCAAACTCAAGATGATTGCGGGAATCCACATTTGGTAAGGCAAGAAGTGGAAAGCTTTTTGACCGTCATTCATCAAAGTACCAAGTGAAGCATTTGGTGCGGGAATCCCAATTCCGATAAAGCTTAGGAAAGCTTCAAAGAAGATGGCAGTAGGGATTGAGAACATGGTTTGAATAATAATCGTTGAACTAAGGTTAGGAATTAAATGCTTAGTAGCAATTTTCCAGTTTGATTCACCTAAAGTTCTAGAAGCTAAGACGTATTCGTTTTCTTTAAGTTTGAAAACTTGGGCTCTAATCAAACGAGCCATCGTAATCCAACCTGTGAAGGCAATGGCAATGATGATTGAAGTTAATCCTGGTTTTAAAACAACTAGTAAAAGAATTACGATGATTAGATCAGGAACGGATGAGATGATTTCAATAATCCGTTGTAAGAAAGTATCAACTCGTTCACTAGCTAATCCAGACACAATCCCATAAGGGACCCCAATTACTAAATCAAGTAAAGTGGCTACCATGGCAACGATGATTGAGAGACGAGTTCCATAAAGAATTCTGGCAAATAGGTCCCGACCAAGGTAATCAGTTCCAAAAATATAGTAAGTCCCATCGGGAACATGGGCTTCTTTATAAGCATTGATGGTGTGGCCACCAATCGTTTGCATTCCGTTCATTCCAGGAATGTTTAGGTTTCCTAATTTAGGTGGTAAGTTGGCAAATAAAACGTGTTGGGCATTTGGATCAGTTGGCACAAATGCCGGTCCAAGGAAAGCAATCAAAATAATAAAAACTAAAATAACTGAAGAAACCATGGCAATTTTATTGTGGAAGAAACGGCGTTTAACATCTTGGAAGTAAGTTCTTGAAGCACCAAACACCTCAGTAGGGATGTTAGATAAATCATTACTTAGATATTGAAATTCGGTTTCTTGTGGTGGTAAGTTATCATGCATTATGCTTTTCCTCCTTTACCTAGTCTAATTCTTGGATCAATTACTCCATAGAGAATATCAACGACCAAGATAATTACTACCATCAAGAGTGAGTAGAACAAAGTCAATCCCATAATTGTAGGGTAATCATTGGTTAAAATTGATTGAACGAATTGGTCACCAATTCCAGGAATTGAGAAGATTGATTCGACAACCATTGAACCAGTCATGATTGAAACGGCCATTGGACCAACAACTGTGATGATGGGAATCAAGGAATTACGTAAAGCATGTTTCGTAATTACTTGCCAAGTAGCATCACCTTTGGCTTTTGCAAGCTCGATGTAGTCACTACTTAAAACGTCCACCATTTCAGTTCTCATGTAACGGGCAATGCTAGCCAGTGGAAAGGCTGCTAATGCTAGCGTTGGGAGAATTGAGGAACTAAAGTTATGCCAGAGGGCAACTGGGAACCATTGAAGTTTGTAACCAAAGTAGTATTGAAGCAAGATTGCTAAAACGAAACTTGGGATTGAAATTCCAAGGATTGAAACAATTGTAGCAAGGGCATCAACCCAGGTGTTTTTCTTAATTGCTGCAATACTTCCAAGGATAATTCCTAACAGACTACCGATAATCATCGCTTGTAATCCAAGTTGCATCGATGGACCAATGTGATCACCGATTAATTGTGTAACGGGTTGGTTGTTAAATTGGAAAGATGTGCCTAAGTCACCGTGAAGGAGGCCACCTAAGTATTTGAAGTATTGAACGTATTCTGGTTTGTCAAAACCATACTTATGATTCATAACGGTTAATTGAGCGGGACTCATTTTAGCTTGGTTAGTATATGGAGTTCCCGGTAAAGCCTTCATCATGAAAAATGTAATCGAGGCAATAATCAATAATGTTAAAAATAAGTAGAAAATACGTTTAAGAATATATTTTGTCATTATTTACCTCCTATTTTTTGTATGCAGCACCCATGTCGTAGATACCAGTTGGGGTGATGTTAAATCCTTTACTGTTTGGTTTAGTTAAAGCAGCACCGTTATCTTGGTAAGTCGTGATAACTCCTTGTTCCTTAGTGATAATATGTTGTGCTTTAAGCATGTCGTTCCAACGAGCTTCTGGATTGTTAGCATCCGTGGTTTCGGCTTTCTTAACGGCCTCGTCATATTCTTTGTTTGACCAACTACCATCATTGTTTGAGTTTCCGGTGGTTTGAAGATCTAAGAAGTTAGTTGGGTCAGGATAATCAGCAACCCAGGCACTAGTAACCATGTCAAAGTTCTTGCTAACTTGTCTTTGAAGACGGGTCTTGAATGGCACGCTACTAATGTTCAAGTGGAAACCAGGTAAATCTTTTTCCATGTTACTTTGGAGATATTCAGCCATTTTCTTAGTGGTATCAGTATTATCAGCCGTAAGGGTTAGGTTGATTTGTTTTTGTCCAGTTTCTTTCAATCCTTCTTGCCAGAGTTTCTTAGCAAGTTCAGGGTTGTATTCAGTGTACTTCCGGTCGGCAATGGCTGAAGGTTCATCAGTAAAGTCAACTCCAGTAGTTGGACTCTTGCTCATTTTTGATGGCACTAAACTATGAGCAGGAAGACCAGTCTTACCAAGAATGTTATTACATAATTCATCACGATTAATCGTCATTGACATGGCTTGACGAAGTTTTTCATTCTTCAAGTAAGGATGAGCTTTTTCGTTTAATTCAAGGAAATAAGTTCCATTATTTGGAGTAGTTTTGAAGTCCTTGTTGTGAGCAAGTTGACGTGCAGAGTCACCACTAAGGTCAGCATAACGATCAAGCACGTTCGTATCATACAAGTTCAATCCAGTATTTGGATCGGCAATGTAGTAGTACTTAAGTTCGTTAAGTTTGACATTTTTAGCATTCCAGTAAGATTTATTCTTAACTTCGTGCCATTCGGTATCTCCAACTTTCCAGTTTTCGAGTTTGAATGGTCCGTTAAAAATCATTCCCTTACTAGTCAATCCGTATTGGTCACCCATCTTATCAACGGCTTTTTTGTTGATTGGTAAGAATTGACCACCAGAAACTAAGGTATCAAAGTAAGGAATTGGGTGTTCCAAAGTTACTTGAAGCTTGTATTTACCCAAAGCTTTGATTCCCAAAGTATCGGGAGCTTTTTTACCAGCGACAATGTCATCGGCATTCTTAATTCCGCTATAGATGTAAGAATATTGTGAACCAGTTTTGGGATCACAAATCCGACGCCAAGCATAAACGAAGTCGTTAGCGGTGACAGGATCGCCATTTGACCACTTCGTATGTTTAAGTTCAATGGTGTATCTTTTACCACCATCAGTTGGTTTCGCAATACTCTTAGCCACTCCAGGCTTAAGTTGCTTACCAGTATAACGATAAAGACCTTCCATGGTGTTGTTTAAGTTTTGCGCACCATATTGGTCAGTATTTAGACTTGAATCCATGGTTGTAATCGTTGCTTTTGAGCTAACTGCCATGGTCTTGTCTTTCGGAGAACTACTATCGTGCTTCTGGGCACCACACCCAGTTAACACCAAGGCAGAAACTCCGATGATTGCAAATGAAATTAACTTGCTATAACGTAAGTTTTTCATTGTGGACCACCTCCATAAAATTTAAAAACTTAAGTTTCTCTTAATCATAGGGCAATTTTCCAAAAATGTAAATGTAATTTCTTAATGTTAAGGTCAATATTTTACCTTTAACATTAAAAAAAGTTAGATGTTGGGTTATGTTACACCGACACTTTGATTAAAATCCGAACTATGGTATTATGCAAAATTCACATAAAAAAACAATCTGACCTGAACCCCCTAAATTGGACAAACAATTTAGGAGGTTCTTTTTGTATTCTTTAGATGAAAAACTTGCAGCACTTAATGACTTTCATTCAGGAATTTCCCGTTCTGAAATTATGAAAAAATATAATATTAAAGGGTCTGCTACAATTTCTGAATGGATTAGGCGTATGGATCAATTTGGAATTGATGGATTAGTTTATAAACATGAAAAGACAAAATTCGATTATTCATTTAAAATAAGAGTAATTAAATGGCGTCTTGATAATCAATCTTCTTATCCAAATGCCGCTCGGCATTTTAAAATCAGAAACCCTACTACTATTTATAGTTGGGAAAGGGATTATCTAGAGGGACGCCTTAACTCTCGATTAGAAAGGCCCCTAAAATGATTAAACCTGATAAAAAAAGTTCAAATAAGAGTTATGAAGACCTAAAAGAAGAAAATGATTACTTAAAAGCGAAGATTGCATACTTGGAAAAATTAGATGCCTTGGTTCAAAGGAAGAAAAAATTTCAAACCAAGAAAAAGCACAAATAGTCACTGAGCTAAGGCATAAATTTAAAATAGTGCACCTTTTAAAAATTGCTAATCTTTCTCGTAGTAGTTACTATCACGCTGTTAATCATGATTACAATAAAGATGATAATGATTTAGTTAATGAAATTCGTGAGATAAGAAAGAACTTTAAAGATTATGGTTATCGTCGAGTTACATTAGAATTAAGAAACCGTGGGTTTCATGTTAACCATAAAAAAGTTCTGCGTATTATGAATGAAAATAAAATATTATGTGATGCATATGATAAGAAAGTTAGAAAGTACAACTCTTACAAAGGTAACTGTGGTAAGAAAGCACCTAACCGTTTAAATCGTAGATTTAATACTGATCGTCCGTTTCAAAAGATTGTTACTGATGTTACAGAATTACGTTGGGGAAATGAGACAACCAGTGAAAGAGCTTATCTAACAACCTATATGGATTTATTTAATGGAGAAATTTTAACTTGGAATTTAAGCTTACATCCAACAGTTGAATTTATACTGGAACCACTTAGGGAACTTATTAAAATTAGACCGGATTTACCATATAGAATGACTATTCATTCTGATCAAGGATTTCAATATCAAAATGATGAATTTATCCACCTTCTCAAGGAAAACAAAATATTCCAAAGCATGAGCCGTAAGGCTACATGTTTGGATAATGCTTGTATGGAAAGTTTTTTCAATCAGTTAAAAGTTGGAACCACTAGAAACAATCATTATCAGACGTTAAATCAGCTTCAAACATCAACAAAAGATTATTTATTCTACTACAATAATTATCGTATTAAAGAAAAACTGGAAGGTTTATCGCCGGTTAAATACCGGCAACAAACCTTCCAGCTAGTTGCATAATTACTATCCAATTTTTGGGGTGCAGTTCAATCTCGTAAAGAGATTGTTTTTTGTTAACATTATTTATTTAAAACGGAATGTTTCCGACCGTAAGTAAAGTAGAATACCATCCCTAGGATTAACCAAACGAGGAACCGTAACCATGTTTCCCAGTTCAATCCAGCGATTAGAACTAAACAGAAGAGAATTGCCATGATTGGTGTGAAAGGAACCAATGGAGTTTTGAAGCCCCGTTTTGCTTTGGGTTGTGTGTATCTCATTACTAAAATTCCGGCTGATACGAGGATAAAGGCTGATAACGTTCCGATATTTACTAGTTCTGCTAAGATGTTTAAGTTAATGAAACCACCAGCTAAAGCAGTTACAATTCCAAAGAACCAAGTTACCACGAATGGGGTTTTTCTCTTAGCATCAACTTTACTAAATACTTTAGGGAAGAGACCATCACGTGCCATTGCGTAGCTAATTCTTGATTGACCGTAAAGCATTACCAATAGAACGGTGGTCATTCCTAAGATAGCTCCCAGACTAACAATCATTGAGAGCCAACCTTGACCAGTTTTTACTAAAACAGCTAGGATGGGTGCGTTTAGGTATTTACTGTAAACCGTGTATTTAACTACTCCAGTCATGATGAGGGTCATGATGATGTAGAGAACCGTTGAGATGAATAGTGATAAAAGAATTCCTCGAGAAAGCGTTTTACTAGGGTTGATGGTTTCTTCAGCACTGGAAGAAACGGCATCAAATCCGATGAATGAGAAGAAAACGATTGAAGCAGCAGGGATAATTCCAGCAGCAGTACCATCATGAACTGAGTACAAACCGTAAGGAACAAATGGGTGCCAGTTAGCCGTTTTGATAAACCAAACGGTACAAACGATGAAGAGGATTACTACGGCAAGTTTAACAAGGACCATGATGTCGTTAACCCGTTTAGTTTGGTTAATGCCCATTGAAAGAATCCAAGTGATAAGGATAATAATCAAGAAAGCAGGGAGGTTAAAAATGGTGTGTACTCCTGGAGTAGTACCGGCTGCAGCAGTTAACACGGTTGGAATATGAATTCCAAAGTTATCGAGCAAGTTTACCAGATAACCCGACCAACCCACTGAAACAGTGGCAGCCCCTAAGGCATATTCCAAAATCAAGTCCCATCCAATGATAAAGGCAGTAATTTCACCAAAAGCAATGTATGAGTATGTGTAAGCTGATCCAGAAATCGGAGCCATCGAAGCGAATTCAGCGTAACAAAGTCCGGCAAATCCACAACAGATGGCAGCTAACAGGAATGAAAGGGCTAGTCCAGGTCCAGCAACTAAAGCACCTTTACCAGTTAGAACAAAAATTCCAGTTCCAATAATGGCCCCAATCCCTAGAAAAGTCAGATCCCAAGTTTTCAGGGTTCTTTTTAAGGGGGTCTTTTGTTCTAACAAACCAGTGATGTCTTTTTTTCTAAATAAAGATTTCATTTTTATTCCTCCTTGTTTGTTAAAAATAAAATTTTTATTAATATACCACGGGCAAGAAAATACTGTCAATATATTTTGTACATTTGTTAATGTAACGAAAACATACATTATAAATACCGAAATTTAAAGATTTATATAGAAGAAAAAAACACACAATCCGAAGATTATGTGTTTTAAAATAATTATTATTTTATTTTTCTTGTTCTTTTTTTGCGATGTCATCATCAATATCAGTTGATACAATTGATTCTTCCAATTCAGGATCAATATCAACAGCTTGATGTTTTAAGCTAGGAAAAACGCGTTTATCAGCTATCCCAGTAATGTTACCTTGGAATAGGAAAGCAAAAATAGTTCCAATTCCATAATAAGTAAACTGGTGAGTAATGGCAAAAGCAACTACTCCCATAATGGTAGGGGGAATATATGAGGCCCACATTGCTTTTCCCGCAGCACCTTTGAAGTATTTGAATCGGAGGATTTGCATTAAATCATCAGCGGGATGTAACACAAGGTTAACTCGTTGATAGATTGAGATAGCAATCGCAATTAAAGCAACTCCAAAGAAGTTAATTAAGACGTAAAGAATGATTAGTCCTAATGAATGTGCTTCTGGTAATTTGATGGTAGTGGTAAAGAGGGTGTAGAAAGTTTGAATCAACCATGAGAAAGGTACCATGAAGATTACGTTTCCTAATGCACGACCCCAATCCCAACGACCAACCAAAATGGCATTTAAGACGGTAATCACAATTCCTAGAATTAAGAAAGCCCAGAACAAGTTCCAATGGAAAGCAATTCCAAAGTTGGTTTCCGCAGCAGTCCAGTAGGCAGAACCTAAGAATGATGGGAAAACTTTGGCACTAGTAACTAAAGTTAATACGTTACCAAGTGAGTTAATTACTAAGGAAATTACAAAGTAAATAATTGAAGCTTTCATAGAGATTGTACGAGGGGTTTTTTTGTTTTTTTTAACAGCCATGTAAATTCTCCTCGTATTTAATTATTTAAGGTTTGGGTTAACTGCAACAACAGTCTTACCAGTCATAGGTGTAGTCTTGTTCAATACATCTTCAACTTGGTCTAAGCTAATTGTGTTAGCTTGGTATGGTTCAACTTCAACTGCACCAGTTTCAAGTAATGCAAGAGTGTCTTCGAATGAGTTAGGGTTAATCATTGAACCTTTAACAGTTAATTGTTTCTTGAAAATTTCGTAAGTGTTCATTGAGAAAGTTTGGCCTGGTTCACCAACACCGAACATGAATACTTGAGCACCATTGTTAGTGTGTTTAACGGCAGCTTCTTGAGTTTCAGGCTTACCAACGGCTTCGATTACGATATCGTAATCACCAGGAATTTCTTCTTTAGTTGTGTTAACAACGCGGGTTAATTTTAATTCTTTTTGTTCTTTAGCAAGAAGATCATCATGACGACCAGTCATAGTGATGTTACGGATTCCGTAAGCTCTTAATAATTGAGCAAATAATTTAGCCATGAAACCATCACCAATGATTAAAGCACTCATATGTGGTTGGATGTTTTCCATGATGTGCATAGTGTGAACACCACATGAGATAGGTTCCATTGAACATGCAGCTTTAAGTGAAACTGCATCTGGAATGCGGTAAACAACAGTATCAGGAGCAGTGAAGTATTGTTCCAAACCACCATCACGAGTTACACCAACTGCAGAAAGGTTTTCACATTCTTCAAAAAGACCAGTGTGACAGTAGAAACAGTGACCACAGTAAATGTTAGGGTCAACGGAAACACGGTCTCCTTCTTTAAATTCAGTAACATTCTTACCAACAGCTTTAACAACACCAGAGTTTTCGTGTCCTAAAACAATTGGAGGAACAGCATCTGCTGAACCTGGAAGTCCATTAAAGAGGGCGTCATCAGTTCCACAAATACCAGCGTAAGCAGTTTCAATTAATACTTCGTTGTCTTTTGGAGTTGGAATGTCACGTTCTTCCATTTTCATTTCTTGTTTGCCAGTCATTACTAAAGCTTTCATTTTTTCAGCCATAATACATCTCCTCTTAAATATAATTTATATAGTTACATTATGAGCAAGCCTAACAAAATTGCTAATTTGTGTATTGAACGATAAAATTCTGTTTTGCTTGCCCTTTGCTCTTACAAGAGTAAGCGATTTCCTTACTGATTGCAAGGTGTTTTACTGATTAATTTTTATTTCACAAACTTTAAATGCAAAGGTTATAGGGCCAAAGCTTATCATGACAACCAAAAAATCAATTATGTTTTTTCAAAACTTCGTTTAATATTTCACAAAGTTTTTCAAAATAAGAAAACGCTTACATTAATTAGAAAGTGCGTTATAATTAAGGTGGAAAAGAGGAGGCTACAAAGATGAAAAAAATTGTTGTCGTCGGTTCGACTAATGTAGATAAAGTTCTAAATGTTGAAAAATATGCCCTTCCAGGTGAAACTTTGGCTATTAATACTTACCAACAATCACATGGTGGTGGTAAAGGTGCTAACCAAGCTATTGCAGCTGCTCGTTCTGGAGCAGACACTACATTTATTACTAAACTAGGTAATGATGAAGATGCGAAAATGATGGTTAAGGGTTTTAAAGCAGACGGAATGAATATTGACGATGTGATTACAACCACCAATCAAGAAACCGGAAAAGCTTACATCACTGTTGATAAATCAGGTCAAAATTCGATTTATGTCTATGGTGGTGCAAATATGGCCATGACTCCTACTGATGTTGACGCCCACAAATCGGCAATTATTAATGCTGATCGTATAATTGCTCAATTGGAAATTCCTGTTCCAGCAGTTATTGAGGCCTTTAAGATTGCGAAAGAACATGGCGTACAGACGATTTTGAACCCAGCTCCTGCTAAGGAACTTCCAGAAGAATTACTAAAATTAACTGATATTATTACTCCTAATGAATCAGAAGCAGCAACCTTAACTGGAATTGAAGTTAAAGATGAAACATCGATGTTAGCCAATGCAAAATTCTTCTTTGAAAGAGGAATTAAGATGGTTATAATCACCGTTGGTGGGCGTGGCTCGTTTTTTGCTACCCCAGATGACCATGCTTTAATTCCACCATTTCCAGCAAAGGTAGTTGATACTACTGCAGCCGGAGATACCTTTATTGGTTCTCTTGCATCACAACTAGAAATTGATTTGTCAAATATTCGAAAAGCAATGCTTTATGCTAGTCATGCTTCATCATTAACTATTCAAGTTGCAGGTGCACAGAATTCAATTCCAACCAGAGAAGCAATTTTGAATGTCATTAATCAAGATCAGATGACTAAAACAGAAATTGAAAAACAAAAAGCTCAAGCTGCAGCCTATGCTGCTAAACTTGTTCCTGACCATATTGTATTGGGATTGGGATCAGGAACAACAGCTGCTTACTTTGTTAAAGCCATTAATCAACGAATCAATGATGAGCATTTAGATATTCAATGTGTTGCAACTTCAGTGGGGACAGAAAAATTAGCTGAAAAGTTGGGCATGCGGATGTTAGATGTTAACACTATTGATCAAGTAGATTTAACGGTTGATGGTGCGGATGTTGTTGATCATCAATTTAACGGAATTAAAGGTGGTGGTGCAGCACTACTATTTGAAAAACTTGTTGCTGATATGTCTAAGCAAAATATCTGGATTGTTGATCAGAGTAAATACACCGATTCTTTAGCTGGGCATATTTTACCAATTGAAGTAATTCCTTTTGGTGGAATGGGAGTCTTTCGTTACTTGAAGGAAAATGGATATCAACCAGAATTTCGCTTTAAAGATAACGGTGATATATTGGAAACTGATTCAGGTAATTATTTAATTAACATTATCATTCCAAAAGATGCTGACTTAGAAAAATTATCCATTGATTTGAAGAAGCAAACTGGAGTAGTAGAACATGGGTTGTTCTTAAATGTTTGTGACGAATTAATTATTGGTGGAGATCAAATTAAAACAATTAAGCGTTCAGATTTATCTTAAATAAAATAGTCTAATTTGTGTTAAATTAGAGATGAACAAAGTAAAAGAAAACGTTGGAGGTATACATTATGAAAGAAGTTTCAATTAACAAAATTATTGTGGGATTAATTGCTTATCGAATCGATGATTCACAAGTTATTTACAATGATGGTCAAGGTATACTTAAATCTGATGATGATATTCTTGATGGTTACATTCGTGATAGCAAAATCATTACAGTCGTAACCCCTTCAGGTAAAGAAGTTAGACTTGAATACAAAGTAGATGTTCCTAACAAACGCGTTTTAATTAATAATTCAGCTGCCGAATTAGCTTAATTAATTTCAAGTAAAAGTTCGATTTTCTTTGGAAAATTGGACTTTTTTGTTTGATGTCACGATTTATAACACTAAACCTATTCAAGCTAAAAATAGACAGATATACTTGCAACATTAATTGATTAGGGGGAATTTATTTCATGGCAACTAACATTGTGTTTATCTTTGTTTGTTCAGTATTAGTATTTTTTATGACACCAGGATTATCTTTTTTTTATGGGGGAATGGTTCCTAAGAAACAGGTTAACAATACATTGATGTCAGTTTTCATCATGTGTAGTATTCCTGTTCTATTATGGGTAATTTGTGGTTACTCACTTTCATTTTCTGGGAACAACTGGAACTTGATTGGCGATTTACATAATTTCATGTTACATAACGTTAAAATGGGTGCTGTTTCAGCATTAACGGATGGCAAATTAAATAATGTAACGTTCATTATTTTTCAAATGATGTTTGCTGTGATTACACCAGCTTTGTTTGTAGGTGCAATTGTGGGACGGATGGACTTTAAATTTTTGATTTCATTTGTTGTTTTATGGTCAATCTTTGTTTACTATCCAATGGTACATATGGTTTGGGGTGGAGGATTTCTTCAAGGATTAGGTGCGCTAGATTTTGCCGGTGGACTAGTTGTTCACATTAATGCTGGTGTTACGGCGCTAATCTTAGCATGGTTCTTGGGACCTCGTTTAGTTAAGCAAAATGCTAGTCCAGCTAACTTAAGTTGGGTAGTTTTAGGTACTTCAATGCTTTGGGTTGGCTGGTATGGATTCAATGCTGGTTCTGCATTGAGAATGAACACGATTGCCATGCAAGCAATGCTTACTACCACAATTGCAACGGCGACTGCGATGTTAGTTTGGATCATTTTAGATGTTTTCTTTAAGAAAAATGCTTCATTATTAGGAATTTGTTCTGGGGCAGTTTGTGGGTTAGTTGCCATCACGCCAGCCTGTGGTTACGTAACAATTACTGGATCAATGGTAATTGGGTTAGTTGCTACTTTGGCAAGTTACTTATTCATTAATAAAGTTAAGCCAATCATTAAAATTGATGATACTTTGGACGCCTTTGGTTGTCATGGAATTGCTGGAATTGTTGGAAGCATTCTAACTGGATTATTTGCTAGTAAAGCAGTTAATCCAACGATTTCAGAAAGTGGTTTTTTTGAAGGTGGATCTTTACATCTACTTGGAATTCAATTAGGAGCAACCATTTTTACCGTAATTTTCACTGTTGTAATTGTTTCAATCGTGATTTTGGGACTTAAACAAATCATCAGAATGAGAATTTCAAAAGCTGAAGAAAAGCTTCGCGAATTAATGTAGGAGATAAAATGGCAGAATTTGAATTTGCTGATCGTAAGGACCTTCCACGGATTGTAGAAATTTATAATCAAGCGATTCCTGGTCGCTTAGCAACTGCAGATACCGAACCGATAACCGTTGCTAGTAGAGAAAAATGGTTTCAGGAATTTAATCATGATCATTACCCAATTTGGGTAATTAAAGTTAATCATCAAATCGTTGGTTGGATTTCGCTCGAAGCGTTTTATGGTAGACCAGCTTATGGTAAAACAGCAGAAATTTCAATTTACTTTGCTAATGATTATCACCACCATGGTTTAGGTCAACAAGCACTGCAGTTTGTTGAGGCTCAACTACCAAAGCTAAAAATTAATACAATTGTGGCATTTATCTTTTCTCATAATATTCCTAGTCAGGGATTGTTTAAGAAAAACGGTTTTGCAAAGTGGGCGCATTTGCCTGGTGTAGCCGTGATGGATGATAAATTATATAGTGTCGATATTTTAGGAAAAAAATATTAATAAAAAAAGCTCGATGAATTTTTTTAAAATTCATCGAGCTTTTAATTTTGATTATTTTAATAAATATTTAGCATCAATATCAGGATCTTGAGAAGTTAAAATCTTAGGCCCATCATTAGTAATTACTAATGTGTGTTCATATTGTGCTGAAAGGGAACCGTCAGCCGTAACGTAATAAGTCCAATCATCTTTAGCATCATAACGATCTTTAATTTTCCAAGTACCAAGTGTAACCATTGGTTCAATGGTAATCGTCATTCCGGGACGTAAGCGAAGTCCTTGACCTTTTTCACCATATGCAGGAACAGCAGGATCTTCATGAATTGAAGGTTGAATTCCGTGACCAATTAGTTCGCGGACATCACCCATACCGTTTTCATCTTCAACATATTCTTGAATGGCAGCACCAATATCACCAATTCGATTACCAACTTGAGCTTGATCAATACCCTTGTAAAGGGCAGTTTTGGTAACTTCCATTAATTTTTTGGCTTCAGGACTTACATCACCAACGGCATAAGTCCAACATGAATCGCTTTCAAATCCATCTTTGTTGACACACATGTCAACTTTAACTAGATCACCGTTTTTGAGTTTTAAACCCTTACGGGGAATTCCATGAGCAACTTCGTCGTTGATAGAAATACAAGTTCCAAATTTGTAACCATCAAATCCCTTTTCAGAGGGAGTAGCTCCATGTTCGGTAATGTATTTGTCAGCAAATTCTTCAATTTTCCAAGTATCGAGACCTGGTTTGATAAGTTTACGTAATCCTTGGTGAACACCAGCTAAAACAGCGCCAGATTCAGCCATTTTTTTAATTTCACGATCTGATTTTAATGTAATCAAGTGAGTTTTCTCCTTTAATAGTGATTTGTTTCTATATGTCTAATATACCACTAATTAAAGAAGAAACGATTAATAAAAGATTTGAGATTGTTCATTATAAATAATAGCAAAACCTCCAGGACCAGCATGGAGCATTAAAGACGGACTAACATAACTGATTTCAGTGTTAATGTCTGGCCGAGCCTCTAAAATTTCAGCCGCAATTCTACGTACTTCACTGTCATCATCGACAAATGGCAAACCGACGTCTTTGACATTGGGATTAGCAATGATATCTGCGACAATTTGATTTTCAATCTTACGTTGTTGTTTTTTACCACGACACTTGTATTTGAATTGTAATTTATCGTTTTCTAATGTCAGTACGGGTTTCAATCTAATTACCGAAGAAATAAATCCGGTTGCTTTGCTAGCACGACCTCCCTTTACCAAATAGTCTAAATTATTAATGAATAAGTAGACTTTGTTATCAGGAATTAAATTTTTTAATCTTTGAATGATTGTTTCTAATTCTGCCCCAGCTTCTGCCAGTTGAGCAGTTTTTAAAACTAAAAAGGATGTTCCCCGAGCGGCCGATTCGCTATTGATTACTTTAATTTGATTAGGGAATTGTTGGGCGGCCACTGTGGCTGTACTACTAGTTCCACTTAAAACACTCGCAATGTGGATGGAAATGATTTGGGCATCTGGATCTTGATCAATAATGGATTGATAAGCTGCAACAAAATCTCCCATACTTGGTTGACTAGTAGTGGGAAACTCTTTTTTAGTTGCCAAAATATCAGAAAATTCTTTAGAACTAATATCGATTTGATCTTTATAAGTTTTCCCTTCAAACATAACTTGAAGAGAAACCATTTGAATTTTGTATTTTTTAATTTCTTCAGCATTTAATTGGGTAGTTGTGTCAGTTACAATATGAATCATTAGAATCTCCTTAGTTGCGCAAATGTAATTAGCTTAATTATATAAATTAGACTTCGTTAAAAGAGAAAATTGAGATAATCAATTTTACGAATGTGACTAAGTGGGGATTGGAAAACGTTTTGGAAGGTTACAGATTTAAATATCTGTAAAATAAAAAAGAAGCACTAGTCTTCTTTTTCACAGGATTATTATAAATTCAAAGCCTATTCATTGCTTATTTTTTCATATTTTCTAAAAACATTTATTATCATTGAAAATATAAAGAAAACTAATACAACAATATTTAAAACCATCATCAAATTACTGCTAGAAACAAAAGCCGCAATGAACCACAAAGTTAAAGCTGCCACGATCATTGATAAGAATTCCATAATAGAAATGAATGTTGACATCATTTTGCTGTTAACGTTATATTGAAATTCAATGTTAATTTGTTATTGTGCTTCAGACTTTTTAGTCCTACCAACATCTGTTCCAAAGTAATTCGATCTTCCAATTTTATGATTTTTTTAGGAATTAAGATTTGAATTAATATAAATGCAATAATAAAACCTGATAACGACAAGAGATAGATGTTGATTCCGATGTAACTATAGATAGTTGCACCCACTCCACCACCAATTAAGCCACTGAATAACAGTGAGTAGTTATTTTTAACATTGAAATTTTTGATGCTTTCATGCTTTCTTTTGATTGTTTTAACAAAATATGTATCCAATGATCCAGTCATTCCCGCCGATGACATTCCATAAAAAAACCACGCTAAACTAATTAAAAGAAATGAACTTGTTGAAAAAATTAAAAAATAAGAGATGAAGATGAAAATTAACGATAATTGATACATGTTTTTTCTGAAATAATATCAGAGATTATTCCAGATGGAATTTCCATGATTAGTGCATCAATCATGAAAATGCTTTGAATTAAAGAAATTTGACTGATTGAAAAACCTTTATCCAATAAAATTACAGATAATATGGCATGGGCAATACCCTAGAAAAGTTATACATGAAATTTCCAGTTAAAAAGCTTTTTATTTGTGTATTTAAAGAATCCATATGGATTTTCCTCCACCATATTAATCGTTATTTATTTATTTGTTTTTTTGGAAATTCCATCTGAAATGAAGGTAGTTGCAATTCCTTTAATGAAACGCTGATGACGTTTCTTACTACAGAGATAGTCAACGTAGTGATTACCAGCAAAGAAAAAAATAACAACCACAATTAAGTTAGCTAATGTTGAAAATTCACCTAATTCAAGTTTTTCCATGACTTCATAGCTTGAAACAATCGCATGTAGAAAACCAGCATAGGAAACAAAGTACCAAGCAAATTCTTTATTATAAAAGCTATAAAAATTTTTCAAATCTTTTTTGTTAGAAGCCAGTCTAACTAACTGTTGATGGGTATTCTTTTTATAATAATGAAGGAGAAGGGGAGGAAAAAGCCAATAAACAAATGAAATGCTTTTTTTCTTTCCTTTGCTACCTTGATATTTAGCAAAAACCGTATTTGATTCCATTAATTCCATTTTCCCTTGATAAAGTGGAAAAATAAATAAAAGCCAATCAGCTACAAACGCACATAGTACAGTAAATTTTTCCACAACAAAAACTCCTTTATTTGCTTAATAATGTTATTAAAAACGTTTTTGGCATAAATTGCAATTAGTTTTGAGAGAATCAGTTATCTGATAAACTTTATTTGTATGTTATGATGGAAGTTGACGAAGTTATTAAAATAAACACAAAAAGGTGATAATTAAGTGAGTAAAGTATTTAACAAAAAGGATTTTTTTGTCCTGATTGTCGGAATTTTAGCTGTCATTATTGGATTTGTCTATATTCAATTTGGAGTGGGCGTTGATGATAAACCTGAATCAGTTAATTCACAACAACCAATTATTTTTGTTTCTGATCAAAATCGAACTTCAAGTGCTGCACGACATTTAGTAACTACGACAAGCCGTTCTGGTGGATCAGTTGCTATGCATGTTGATGTTTATGATAATGGTAAGATTCAGTATCTTGCCAATAAGAACGTGAAGGAAGCTAAGCAACCGATTATTGAGGTTAGTTACAGTAGTCGTTCTAATACAACAAAAGAACAGTCTGCTAAATTACAAGCAATTTTAGTTCATTTGAATAAAAAGTATGGATATAAAACATATGATGCAATTGGGTTCGGGTCAGGTGCATTGACGGTTTATGATAATGCAATCACATATGGAACAAAGAAAAATAAGATGAATTTAAGTCATTTTATTTCAATTGCGGGACCATATCAAGGGGTAATGGATGATCATCCAAATGATCCGCATGCAACGCCAAATCAGATGACCAATGATCATCAGATACATTCCCATATCCAAGTTAATAATCAACAAATTACAAATAGTCGTTTCCCCAATTATTCTGATTTAAAGAAGAAATCAGGTAATTTGGACGAAAACACTAAGGTTCTTAATATATACGGAGTCTTAAGTCCAAGTGATAAATCAGATGGTCGTGTTAGTGAACAATCAGCAACTGCGATTAAAAAATTAGTTAAGTCTGATAATTACCAATCACTTCGCCTTACTGGGCCAGCCGCATTACATTCTAATATTTTAGATAATCAAATTGCTGAAAGACTAGTTAATCGTTTCTTATTCAGTGATTAAAAAAATTCCTCATCCATTTGGATGGGGAATTTTTGTTTATTACCAGATTTTTACTCGTTTTTCGGGAGCAAGATACATTTCATCTTGTTCAGTAACGTCAAAAGTTGTGTAAAAATCATCTAAGTTTTTAACTTGAACGGATGCTCTTAATGGTGCGGGAGCATGAACGTCAATTGAAAGTAATAGTTGTTGGTATTCTGGGGTAGCTTTCATCCGCCAAATTCTTGACCAATTAATGAAGAATGCTGCTAAATCAACATCATCTTCATTTTTAGCAGCTGCTTCGGCACAACTAAGACCACCGGCATCAGCAATGTTTTCAGAAACAGTTAGTTTTCCGTTAACCTTGCTGCCTGCAAATGGAATGCCATTAAATTCAGCAATCATTTGATCAGCTAATTTTTGGAAATGCTCATGATCAGCTTTGGTCCACCAGTTGTTAAGGTTTCCAAATTCATCAAAAAGTGATCCATTGTTATCAAAGGCATGAGAAATTTCATGGGCAATAACTGCTCCAACCCCACCATAGTTTTCACTTGAGCTTTGTTCCAAGCTATAAAATGGGGCTTGCAAAATAGCGGCAGGGAAGACAATTATATTTTTGAAAGGATGGTAATAAGCGTTAACTGTAGAAGCACTCATTTCCCAACGTTCTCTTTCAACAGGTTGATTCCACTTGGCAAAAGAATCTTGGGTAGCAATTTTGCCAAAGTTTCTAGCATTATTTAATAAGGATAATTTTTCATCAACGTGGAATTTACTGTAAAGAGGATCAACTTCGTCAGGGTAACCAACTTGAATTCCGAGACTTGTTAACTTTTTAACGGCCATTTGTTTTGTTTCAGGACTCAACCAATCGTTGTTTTCTAGTCTGTTTTTATAAACAGCAATCATATTTTCGACCATGTGATGAACATCTGCTTTGGCTTTTTCACCAAAGTATTTGTGTCCATAGTAATCACCAACAACTTGATCAAAAGTACCGGAAGCAAGGTAATAAGCAGCTTTAGTTGGGTTAGTAGCTTCTTTTTTACCAGACAAAGCACGACTGTAAATGCCACCAACTTGACGGAACTCTTCGCTAAGTAATGAACTGTAACCACTCACTGTTTTAACAATCATCCAAGCTTTCATCAAATCAAAGTTTTGTGGAGTTAATAATTCCTCTAAATGTTCAAAGTATTTAGGTTCAGTAACAATAACTGTATTAGGAACTTCGCCTACTAATTGATTAATTGCTGCTTTTAAGTTTAAAGCAGTCGTTGAACTAGCTAATTCATCAGTAGTTTGAGGATTGTACATCTTACTGTAATCGGCAGATTCTTCAGCTGACTTAACGTTTGGCACAATTAGCTTATCAAACGCTTTGGCTTTTTCAACGGTTTCAACTGCTTCAGCATGATTATAACCAATCATTTCTAATAATTTAACGTTCATATCAGTAAAAATTGGCATTAATTGTGCGTAAGCTGGGTTACCATCTTCATAGTATGTTTTATCAGGCATGAATAGAGAAGGACTTTCGGCAAATAAAGCATTAAGTTTTGCATTTTTCATATCAGGATCAATTCCTAGACTGAATGGAGTAGGTAATCCACTTAAAATCCAATCTGGGAGTTGATCATTAAGAGCTTGATAATTGGCAAGATTATTAATTCTATCAATAACTGGAAGTAATGGTGTGGCACCATCAGCATCACGATGTGCGTAATCTTCTGCCATTTTGTAAAACTTAGTATATTCTTTTAATTCGGGAGTTTTAGCTGTAAGTGAGCCATCAGCTAAAGCAGCGGAATCATACATCAAGGTTTTGTCGATGCCGTCAACTAAATCCATAAAACCACCAACAGATGAGTGATCACCGGGAATGGTAGCTTGTTTAATCCAGGTACCATTTACGGCATCATAGATGTTTTGCTTAATTTCATTTTTATCTACTGTAAACTTGTCTTTTGTCATATTTAGCAAATCCTTTCAATGATTGTTATTAATAGTAACAAAAAAACTACGTAAAAGTAACTTTAACGTAGTTTTTTCTAAATTTAATTTGGTTTTTAAATGATTAGAAGTAATGTCCGAAAATGATACCCACGAAATAGTGAATAAACATTGTTAAAATTCCGACGAAAACGTTCCGAATAATAGCAGTTTTAACGATTCCTTTTCCAAGAATTGCACTAAAGTAACCAGTTAAGGCAACTGCAATTACAACGGCAATAATGGTTCCTGTCCATTTAAATTCTGTGGGAAGTAGGGTCATTGCCAATAATGGAAGTGAACCACCAAGAGCGGCAGATACTAATGAAGAAAAAGCAGCTGACCAGGGGCTCATGTAATGACCAATTTGCATATCATATTTAACTGAGACCATAGTTTGAAGGGCGTTTTTACTTAATAAATCATCAGCAATTTCATCGGCAGTAGTTTCTGAAATTCCCCGTTCCATGTAGTAGTCTACAACGTCTTGACGTTCACCGGTAAAGTTAGTATCTAATAACGTTTCTTCTTCACGAACGGCAGATTCTTCTGTATCACGTTGAGAACTAACTGAGGCATATTCTCCTCCGGCCATTGAAAAGGCACAAGCAAGTAAGTCCGCAAGACCAGCAATGAAAATTGTATAGATGTCAGTAGTTGCTACTCCGACAGAGAATAGCACACCAACAACAGTTAAAATTCCGTCGTTAGAACCAAGGACTCCGGCTCGAAGGTTATTTAATCGTTCGTCCATTGTTAATTTATGATGCTTTTTAAATAGTTTCATGATTTATTCCTCCTAACCTGCTAAAATTCCAACCAATACCCCAACTGAGTATGTAACAGTCATGGTAACGATTCCTGAGATTACGTTTCGTAATACTGAATGTGTCTTGTTAGCTTTACTCAAAATTGCAGCTAAATAACCGGTAATTGCTAGAGCAATAATCACAGCAATAAAAGTCGTGGCAATATGCATGTTCTTAGGACCCACAAAGATTGAAATCAAAGGAAGTAATGATCCTAAAGGAAATGAAATCAAAGATGCCAAAGCAGCTGCATATGGACTAGTGAATTTACTTGGGTCAAATGAGTAACGTTCCCGTACAGCAGTGGTAAGTGCATTATTAGTCATCATTTCAGTAGTTGCTTTATGTGCTAATTCTTCAGCCATTCCAGTTGCCATGTATTTTTGTTGAACGAAATCAAATTCTTTTTGATAATTATCAGCTAAGGCTTGTTTCTCAGTAGCAACGGCTTTACGTTCGGAATCCTTTTGACTATTAACCGAAACATATTCACCCATGGTCATAGAAACACTACCGGCTAGCATTCCGGCTAAACCAGACACCAAGATGGCCCAATTACTGGTAGAGGCCCCAGCTACCCCTAAAACAATTCCAGCAATTGACAAAATCCCATCATTGGCACCCATCACACTAGCCCGTAAAACGTTAATTTTTTGGGCTAATGACATTTTTTTCTTTTTCATAATCGAGACTCCCTATTTGGAATTATTCTAATTTATAACACTCTTTTATTTTACCTTAAAATTTAATTGTAGTAAATACTAAATTTGAGTTGGGTATTTAATTTTAAAAATTCTATTTAGAGATGGATATTTAACAATGTCTAATGTATGATCATTCATTTGTGCTAAATAGACATTTGAAATATTAGTGTGTTTAGCTTGTAACATTTCATTTAATTGTTCTTCCGTAATTCCTTCACGTTTTAAAGAATTTGGATTTAATTGTCCATCAGAAATAAGAGGGTAGCTGACAGAGTCATCATCGTAAGTGTTAACGATAAGTTGTTCATTTTGTTCTAAAGTAGCATTTTGGACATCTTTAATATCATTAACTCCATGAGTTCGAAGTTTGAATGTTAATTCACTGGCAGTTATACCATTTTTGAGAGCTCGACGCACGTTAATGATTCCATTTGAAATCAAAACTTGTGGGCTCCCGTTAATCAGCTTATTTAAAGTTGTATTCTGCGAGGTTAAAAATTTAATTGTAAAGACAATTACCGACCAAATTAACATAATGACAATGAATTGAAGGTTAGTAATTTGAGAATTGTAAATGGTTCCCCCAATAATTCCCCCAAGAATGTAGTTTTGAACCTGATCAATGGCATTAGAAGGGGCTAAGTTACCTTTTCCAGAGAGGTTTATTTGAAGCACAATCGTAATTAAACCAACGATAAACTTCAAGGCAATGTCCCAGTAATCCATTTCACCATTTGTTCCGCCAGCACTACCAAAACTAAAATCAGCAGATTTAACTTGATGGGGTTGATTAACTAAATTTGTTTTTGCTAATGAATAACTAGATTGATCACCATTGAAACTAACAGTATAGTATTTTTTCCCAATTTGTAAGGTCATGCCATCAGCAAGAGTAGTGCTACTTGAATAAATTTGATTAGTAGAAACATGATGGTCTTTGGCAACTTTTTTAATTAATTGGACAGTTTAACCAGTTTTACTATCAGAATTTTGTTGGTCAATTAAACGACCAGCTTGCATTTCGATGATTAATGCTCCAATCATCGAAACTAAAATAAATAAGGTACGAAAACGAGGATTATTTTGGTTTCGGTAGTAAAAAATTCCACTGATAATCATAACTAGGGCAATAAAAGCCGTTAGAATTGAATGAAAATAGGTGATTAAGTTAAAACTATGTTCAATGTATTGTAATGAATATAAATTCATAGTTCAGACTCCTTAATTAAAATATGTATTAAAAAACCCACGAAATTGATTCGTGGGAAATTTTTATTGGTTCGCAAGCTTTTCTTGGCATTCTTTACAAATCCCATGAATGGAAATGCTTGATACAGTTGGTTTGAAACCAACTGTGCGAGTTTTATCTTTCAAATTTTTTTCAATCTCTGCAAACTCAGGATCATCGATATCGATAATCTTATTACAGATATCACAGGCAGCGTGCAAATGAGGGTGATCGTAGAAATCGTAACGATAACCACTGTCAACACTAGGTAATTCAATAATTAAATTCAACTTTTTGAAGAGTCGTAAGTTATTGTAAACCGTTGCCATGCTTAAATTAGGAAAAGTTTTGTCTAACACGTTGAAAATAGTTTCAACAGTGGGATGATTGTCGTTTTCAATCAAATATTTTAAGATAATTTGTCTTTGCGGAGTAATGCGAACGTTATTTTCTTTCAAACGTTTCATCGCATTATCGTAATGTTTATTAGTCATACTTGCCTCGTTTTTAAATTACTAATGTTGCATTAAAATTTTATTAAATGCGCTGAAATCAAGCCAAGTTTACTTCGACTGCCAAAATTTTTTGACAGAAGAAATTAGCTCATTTAAATTGTACACTATGTTATTACTATACCATGATTTAGGAAAAAAGTCATGATACCGATTTTCAATAAAACGGTTATCCATCAACAGAATAATTCCCTTGTCACTTGTACCTCGGATTAAACGTCCGGCAGCCTGAAAAACATTATTTAGACCAGGTAATTGGTATGCATACTCGAAACCATGGCCATTTTTTTCATCAAAGTAATCACGAATTAAATTAGTTTCGTGATTTAAACCAGGTAAGCCAACACTTACAATTCCAACTCCAATTAATTTATCCCCAACCAGATCAATTCCTTCAGAAAAGATTCCACCTAAGAGTGCAAATCCAAGTACTGGTTTAGTATCTGGATGATCAAAGGCATGCAAAAAGTCGGCACGAGCATCATCGTTCATGGCTGATTCTTGTTTAACTAGGTTAATCTCGGGGTACTTTTGATGAAAAGCATCATAAATAGTCTGTAAATACTGATTAGAGGGGGCAAAAATAAGATAATTACCTCTTTTACCGTCAATTAGTCTTTTAATGGAAGCAACAATTTTTGGAATACTTTGATCTCTTTGGTTATAACGAGTATCGATATAAGAAGTTATTAATATTTCCCGATTTTTAGGATCAAAAGGTGAGTCAAGTTGATATTTAAGACTATCAACTTCATCTCCTAATACCGAACTGTAATAATCCATAGGAGAAAGGGTCGCAGAAAATAATACAGCACCGCCTCCTAAATTTAAAGTATCAGCTAAAAAGGTACTGGGATCCATACAAAACAAACGGACCGTCACACCAGCATCATTCAATAAGACGCGTAACCGATAATTAGGTCCAAAATATTCATTGATCTTAGTATAACTAATACATTGAAAAAAGTAGTCGAGTACGGTATCGCTAGTTTCGGATGGCTTGGCTTTCGCTAACCATTTTCGTAAAACTTTAGTTAGGTTAATAACTGCTTTCGTAAATTTTTCATTTTCTTCGAGGTACTCTGCTTGAGTTTGGTGTTCATCTTTTAAGGGTTTGGCAATTGCATTAAATGCACGGTTTAAACTACGTAATTTAGTTAAAATATTTTTATTTTTTTCTTTATCCTCACTAAAAATTTTGATTAGGTTTTTGATGGGTTCGGAGGTTAAATCAGTTGAATACATGTCTCGAGAACGATCAACTAGATTGTGAGCTTCGTCAATTAAGAAGAAATTATCAGGGTTTTCCACTTCAAAATAACGAGTGAGGTGAACACGGGGATCAAACAGATAATTATAATCGCCAATAATAATATCGCAAAATAGGCTAGCATCTAAAGAAAACTCAAAAGGGTCTAGGGTATGTTTGCGAGCATATTCTTCAATAATTGGACGAGTAATCTGATGTTCATGGGTTAACAAATCTTTTAAGGCAGGCTTAAGTCGATCATAATAACCTACCATAAAGGGATTTTGTTCAGGACGCAAATCCGCCTCTTCAGGGAATTTAATTTTATCTTTAGCAGTTAGCGTAATGCTATGAAGTTGTAAGCCATTTTCACTCATCATGCTAATAGCTTCTTCGGCAACGCGTCTTGTTGACTGTTTTGCAGTAAGATAAAAGGCTCGTTCCGTTAGTTGTGAGCCCATCGCTTTGATAACCGGGAAGAGGGTAGAAATTGTTTTCCCAGTTCCCGTGGGAGCTTCAGCAAAAAGGTGCTTATGATATAAAACTGATTTATAAACTACAGCAGCTAATTCACGTTGTCCTTTGCGATAAGCACCAAAAGGAAATTTTACCTTTTGTGCTGACGTTACTTTTTCGGCTTGTAATTGATCTTGTAATCGAATCCATTCAGCATACTCATTAATTAACTTTTGGAAAAATTCAGTAGCATCTGCTTGAGTGATGGTTTGTTTGGTTTCTGTAATGATTTCATCAGGCGTCTGAACATAGGTTAGCTTTAGAGTAACTTCAATAATTTCTGGATTGGCCTTCATTAATAAATAAGCATAGGCCTTGGCTTGTCCCCAATACAAAGTTAATTTATTTTGAGGTAACTCTTTAAATTCAATATCTGAAGTTTTGATTTCTTCAATTTCAGCCGTTGTATCTTGTAAGATAACACCATCCGCACGACCATCAACCGTAAATTTGTGGCCATTAATTTGGGTATTATCAGCGAGATAATATTCAGCTTGATAGTTTTCGGTCCGATTTCGCTGTAATTTTTGGTGAATTCTGGTTCCTGCTTGAGCAGTATTAGTACTATTCATGGCGGAATTTAAGTCACCACTTCGTAAAATAAAGCCCACCATATCACGAACACCAATTTTATTCATAAGTTTTCACCTTCTTTCTGTGCAAACAAAAAAAGTAACCATATTACAGTTACTTTTATACTTCAGCCCAATGATTAAGTTGTTCAGAATGTTTACCAAGATATTGCATTGCTTCATGAACTAATTTATCGACATCGTTTTTGGTATTATCAGGAGCGGTGTGATAAAAGTCACTGACGAAACCTTGTGCGATGGCTTGGTATTTTTGTTTTCTTCCATAACCAGAATCATTAAAAAGTTGGTCAAGGCCAGTAATATCATTTTTGCCGGCTGCATAAATTTTTTGTGCTAAATCAGGTACGGGTCCCAAAATAGTCTTAGCATATGTAATTAGAAAATCATTCATATCAATTACAATTTTTTCTCTTGCTTCTTTTTCTATTTTTTTACCTGACATCTCTTTCACCTCACCTCTATTTTAGACCAGATTTTCCAGAATGGGAAATCATGTTACTAATGCCGACTACTTCTAAAATTATGATTACTTTTCACTTTAATTTCATGGCGTTTATAGTGTAAAACATCGCGATCAGATACAAAATGAAAATGTTGCATTTTACCGTGATAGTCTTTTCCAGCTAAACGCAAAGATAACCAATTTTCCATGATTTCAATAATACTTTGAGCGGCTTGAATGCGTTCAGGAACGTTTTCAGTTTTAGCAATGGGGAGAACATTTGTTTTAACTTGGTTAAGTAACTTAAAGTGATATTGGAGTAGTTCATTGGTCAATGGAGCTTGGCAATATTGGTTAAATAGTTTTTGAATTTTACGCATTGCATCTTTTGAATTAGTGGGTTGATAATAACGATTAGAATTTGGCATTGAAATTCCCTTTCTTTTTTGGATAAAAGCTAACTTAATTAAAAGAAAATAATGGTCTAGAATGTCTACTTGTAAGTAGGCTATGTGGTAAGATTAATGGTAAACATTAAGAACGATTAGGAGTAGTTTAAAATGAAAAATATTTTAGCAATCCATACAGGTGGTACCATCTCAATGTCACAGGACGAAAAAGGTGGCGTTGTTCAAAACGACGAAAATCCAATTGATAATAATGATATTTTAGGTCTTTCTGATATTAATGTCATTAATGATGAATTAATGAATTTACCATCTCCACACATGACACCCGAAACAATGTTGCAAGTTACTAACCGAATTAAGCAAGCAATTGCGGATGGAATTGATGGAGTGGTTGTAACTCATGGAACCGATACCTTAGAAGAAACCGCTTATTTTTTGGATTTAACCCTACCAAATACGATTCCAGTAGTGGTTACTGGAGCAATGCGCTCATCTAACGAAATTGGTGCGGATGGAGTCTTTAACTTTAAATCTGCGATTCAAGTTGCAGCTTCTGATGAAGCCAAAAATAAGGGTGTTTTAGTGGTTTTCAATACCGGAATTTACGCAGCACGCTTTGTTACCAAAACGCATACGACCAGTGTCGATACTTTTAAAGATCCAATTTATGGAACTTTAGGAACCGTCGATCATGATCAAGTGGTTTTTGCTCAACAACTAATCGGTAGTGAATATACTGCCATTAATCGAGTAGTAGACAACGTTTATTTGTTAAAGGCATATGCTGGTATGACTGAGTCGTTATTTGAAGCATTAGATAATGATCAAACCAAAGGAATCGTTATTGAAGCAATGGGGGCTGGTAATTTACCCGTTGTAACTTTACCTGCAATCAAAAAAATATTGGATCGTGGAATTCCAATTGTATTAGTTTCACGTTGTTTTAGTGGCTCTGCCCAACCAATTTACGCTTATCCAGGTGGGGGAATTGAGTTACAAAATCTTGGATTGTTATTTTGTACCCAGTTAAACGGACAAAAGGCGCGCATGAAATTAATTGTCGCTCTCAGTTGTGGGAAAAAAGGCAAAGATTTGAAAGATTATATGGCAAATGCTCTTTCTTAAAAAGGGAGGTTCAGCTTGGAATATTCACAAAAAATGCAGATTGTTAAAAATCTTCGTTACTCAATGGAAAATCAAACTTTAGTAAACGTTATTCAAACTGGATCATCCATTTTTTATACTGGAACTGTTTTTGGAGTTGATCGAAATGGGACGATTTTGAGCACTTTCACTGAGGACGGACTCAGTAATGGGTTTGTTTATTTAGATTATAATGACATTTTTGATGTTGATTTTTACAGTGAAGATTTAACAAAAATGGAAGAACGCATTAAAATGGCGCGTAACCTTCATTTGATTTCTGCTGAGCAACCAGACTTACAATTAAACGATAAAGGTGCTTTGTTAACACAAGTATTAGGTAGTTCTTTTGTGTATCAGCGTCCCATTTTGCTAATCAAAGAAGATGATACGATGATGGAAGGATTTGTCTCGTCACTTTCTGATAACGAAGTGGAATTAACGAATTTTGATAAATTTGATAGTAGTGAAGTTAAGCATGCTAGAATGCCTCTTTACGACATTAAATTAATTGAGTTTTTAGGACAAGAATTGAATTTATTGGAACACTCCAAAAAACTTTTGATGACTGGACACGTTGAATCACAGGATATCGGTGGTGATTTAGAGATTTTTGCTGCCCTACATCAGGCTTTAGAAAGTGGACGTCGAATTATTATGATTCCAAAAATCAATCCAGAGTTATTTTTCATTGGACAAGTTCGGGCAGTCAATGCTGATTCAGTTGTTTTTGCCGTGGTGGACATGAACGGGCAGTTTGGTGGTTATGAATTAATTCGTTTAAATGAGATTAGTCATCTTGAAATTAAAAGTGATTATTTACGTTTAATTAATCACTTTGTTTCTTTAAATATGGCACACGATACCTTTTTGCAACCACTTTTAAATAATGAGCGGAGCTTTGATAGTACCGTTGATCAGTTTGTGGGAGTGATTAATCAAGCCGTTAAATTTAAACGTTTTTTGCGGATTAAATCAAATGAAGGTGAAACTTATTTTGGGGTACCCTTTAAATTTGAAAAAGGTACTGTTTCGGTAAGGTATCTGGATAAGGACAAACCAAATGAACCGCAATTGATTGAGTTATCAGTAAATGATATTGATGAACTAGCGTTTGATTATTTGGATGCTTTTCTGGCCAAAAAACGAATTATGGGAATGGATTAAGATGAAAACAATTTTAATCACAGGTGCTAGTTCTGGAATGGGATATCAAACCGCACTTTGCCTAGCTAAAGCAGGTTATCAAGTGTTTGGAGCTGCACGAAGCGTTGCAAAGATGCAACCCTTGAAAGAATTTGGTGTCGTCCCAATTGAAATGGATGTGACTAATGATCAATCAAGAAAGCAGGGATTGCTGAAATTATTCAACAAGCACATAAAATTGATGTTTTAGTGAATGCTGCTGGTTATGGATCTTTTGGTGCCATTGAAAATGTTTCTGATGAAGAAGCACAACGTCAATTTTCGGTAAATGTCTTTGGACTAGTAGTTTTAACCAAACTGGTTTTACCATATATGAAGCAATAACATCATGGTAAGATAATTAATATTTCATCGATGGCAGGTCGTTTCAGTAGCCCAATGGGCGGGTGGTATTTTGCATCTAAACATGCACTCGAAATTATCAGTGATTCATTACGGATGGAAGTTAAATGGTTTGAAATTGAAGTGGTTTTACTTGAACCAGGGGTGGTTCGAAGTGCTTGGGAAAAGATTGCCATGAAAAATTTGCAGTCAGCTTCTCAAGGAACCGATTACGAAAAAAGAGCTACAACATTGAAGCAACATTTAGATAAAATTTATGCTTCTAAATTTGCGTCTCAGCCGGAATTGATTGCAAAAACCATTCAAAAAATAATTGTCAGGAAACACCCTAAGTCACGGTATTTAATCGGGTTTATGGCAAAATTAACTGTTTTTCTATATGCATGTTTGCCAACCTGGTTATGGGATAAGTTAATTCCTCATTTTATGTAAAATAAACTCAAAATAAAAGAACTACAACAATTGTTGTAGTTCTTTTATTTGATTAATTATTTAGTGATTGGTTGATTTTTAAGGCTTGTTCTAACAATCATGACATCACACTTAGCATGACTATTAACGTAACTAGCAGTTGAGCCAACTAATAATCGTTCAGCCGCACTTTTTCCAGTAGCACCCATCATAATTAAATCAGTATGATAATCTTTAGGAAAATCATAGGTAATCACATTCTTGGGGTTTCCAAAACGAACGTGCATATGAATGTTTTCAAAACCAGTTTTAGTGCTAATCTTTTTCACTAAATCTTTAAGGTAATCAAGTTCTCCGTCAACTATTTGTGTGATGGCATCATCACTCAAAACGCCATAGGTAAAGCCAAATGATGTTGTGTTAATTACGCTTAAGATATCTAAGCGGCCTTCGTTACGAATGGCAACTTCAGCAGCCTTTGCTACGGCTGCTTCTGCATATTTTGAACCATCGACTGGAACTAGGATGTTTTTGTATTCGTTGTACATAATTTCCTCCAATTAATTTTTAACTGGTAAGATTGCGTTAGCTTCTGCTAAAACGTGATCTGTGCTAGCTGCTTCTAATTCATTTAGCCAAAAACCATTTTTTAATGTTAATTTTTGATCTAAAGCATAAAGTGTCAAATGATAATCATGAGGTTTATCAGGTGGGGTAGGACCAACATAATGTTCATTGACCATTGGATCTTGAACATCAAGTAATTGACCAGCTAAACTATTGTGACCATAAGTCATGGGAATCAATTCGGCATGGCTAGCGTTTTCTGGAATTAAAGTTGTTTTAGGATCGATGTTTGCAGCTACCCAGTGAATATAAGTGAATCCACAAACAGGAATAGCGTCGTCGTCAGTTAGTACTAAAGCCAATGATTGGGCATTAGTAGGAACTTCTTCAATGTTAATTGGAAATGAAACATAAGGACGACCATCAATTTTATCAGAATCATTTGCGTGTTTGGTATAACGATCAGGTAACCAACCGTTTTGTAAGGGAACTGAAATTTTCATTATGTGCTTCCTCCTCAAGTTTATTATAAACTAACTAATTTCGAACATAAAAAAAGAAGTCTTAAATTATTTAACTTAATTTAAGACTTCTTTTGATTATTTAGTAAAAGTTAGTACATAGTAACCTTGACTGTTTTGTGTAACCGTCCAGTAATTATATCCGTCACTTGTCCAATCTGGCTTAGTTGCATTAGCCCAATCCTTTGCATCTTGAACTGAATTAAAAGTATGTGGTTCAGCAAATGATGAACTGGCAGAAGGACTCATAGCGGGACTAGCTGATTTAGCAGGTTGGGTTGCTGGAGCAGATGATGTAGTATCATTACCTTTACTATTTTTGGTGGAACTATTATCTGAATTGTCGCTACTATTTGTCGAAGTACTTTTCGAAGTATCAGTATTATTTGTCACTTGGTTACTGGTATTTAAAGCATACCGAATTCCAAAAGTTAGAATAAGTACAACAATGACTAACCCTAAAATCCATGGCCAAATATGCGGCCGATGTTTGCGTTTGTTTTGCGAACGCTTAGGAGTAAAGTCATATCTTTGGAATCTAGTATCTTGATCTTGATTGTTCATAATGACCTCGATTCCCAGATGGAAGAATAGTTATATGATTAACTCATTATATAACTATTCTAATTGTTTTTCACTTTATTGTTAACATTTTTGGCATCTTGCATTTCTTTTGTTTCTTGGTAACTGTTAACACCCCAGTAATAGAATCCAAGGGATACAGCAATAATTACAAGGAAATCATAAGGATAATGAATCCAGTTTTGACCACCAAAAGGAGTTGAACCAACATATGAAAAGGCAGACATGAAGGCCAGATAGAATAACATCCAAAGGCTACCCTTGAATTTTTTCATTGAATTTTTCCAATTCAATTTATCTTCATAGAATAAGTAGAATGGTAATCCTAAAGCAATCACCACGATAACTTCCATGGTAGTTGGCCACATGGCCCAGTAAATTGCGAGACTGGCCAAAATAAATGCCAATGGTGCAACTACTTTAGCAAAGTTAATCGTAACGGGACGCTTGAATTCAGGAGCATGTTTTCTTAAGGCCATCAATGTAACCGGACCAGTAACGTAGGCAATTAACGTTGAAGTTGAAATAACACTAGCTAACACAGCCCAGTTTTTAAAGATAGAAACTAAAATACAACTGATTAACCAGTTGGCTACCATAGCAATTCGAGGAGTTCCCCATTTTTGGTTTATTTTACCAAGAATTTTTGGCATATGACCGTTTTGAGTCATAGCGGCTAAAGTACGGCTGGTTGAAGCAACAAAGGAAACTCCAGTTCCAAATGGTGAAACAAAGGCATCTAAGTAAAGTAAGATAACTAACCAGTTAATGTTTAACATGATGGCTAAGTCAGCAAATGGTGATTCGAAGTTGATTCCATGCCAACCGTGTTTGGCTAACATTGCGGGATCAATTGCACCAATAAAAGTAAACTGAAGCATGATGTAAATTACGATACTAGCAAATAGGGCAATTACAATTCCACGCCAGATGTTTTTCTTAGGGTTAGTAATTTCGTCACCAACATTAATAACAGTTTGGAAAGCATTATAAGAAAAAATGATTCCAGAAACAGTCGTGGCAGCGAAAATAGGAGCAGTTCCGTAAGGTAAGAAACCACCAAAATTATGGTTAGTAAAGTTACCAGGATGAAATCCACTGATTAATAACATAATAATGGTTACTGATGGAACTACTAATTTGAAAATCGAAGTTAAACTAGTGAAACGCGTTAATAAATTAACTGACCAATAGTTTAATAAGGTAAAGACTAAGATGAATAAGAAAACCATCATTAGACCCTCAGTAGTAACAGTTCCGTTGGCGACAAAATGATTTGTCCAATTTGCCCAAGCCCAAGGCCAAGAACTCATGTACTGAACTGCAGCAACCGCTTCAATTGGAAGCAAGGTCACAAGAGAAACCCAGTTTGCCCAAGAAGCAATGAAACCCAGAAGAGGTCCATGGGTATAACCTGCATATTTACTCATTCCACCGCTTTCAGGAAACATTGTTCCTAATTCGATGTAAACGTAAGCGATGATTCCGATTACGATAGCACCAATTACCCATGAGATAATTGCGGCTGGTCCAGAGACTTTAGAAGCTTCCCAAGCCCCGAAAAGCCAACCTGATCCAATAATTGAACTTAAAGCTAACATTACGACACTGAACAAAGACATTTTTGGCTTTGCTACTTTGGTATTGTTATTTTGATTCATATAGATAAAATAATCCTTTCTTTAATCCTAATAGTTGCTATTTATGATATTCACGTATTTCAATTAAGTTTCCAGCGGGGTCATTAATGAAAAGTGAAGTCATTTTTTTCTTAGTTAAATCACTTTCAACGGGACCTGCGACAATATCAATAAAATAATTTGCAAGATGTTTTTCAATCGTAGCTAGTGAATCCTTAGCAAGAATGCTAAAGGTGGTTGATCCCACAGTTGGATTCATAGCATGCAAGTTATCATCAGCTGGGGTTTTGCAGACCAACTTCTGCTTACCTAATTGAAAAATCATACTTGTTTTTCCCTCGAAAAGAATGGGAAGGTCAAGTACTTCGTGGTAAAAACGCATGGCTTGTTCCAAATCATCAACAGTTAAGTCAATATGATCAATATCTTGAACTCGCATAATTTTTAACTCCTTTTCAAAAAGATACATACCATTATAACATTAAACTAAAATAAACTGCAAAAGTTGCGGTGATATGTTACTGTATTATTTAGTGATTGAAAGGTTTAAAGGTGAACAAATGGCTCTTTTAGAAGTTTCAGATTTGAGTATGAGTTTTGCAGATAAAAAACTTTATTCAGATGCAAGTTTCCAATTGAACAAAGGTGAACACATGGGAATTGTGGGTCAAAATGGAGTTGGTAAATCAACTTTAATTAACATTTTGATTGGGAAAGAATTACCCGTCACTGGTTCAATTAATTGGCAAAAAGGTACCACAATTGGTTATTTAGATCAATACGTAGATATTCCTAGTGGAATGACATTAATTGATTTCTTACATACGGCTTTTGCAGAATTATATGATTTAAATGAGCAAATGACAAATTTGTATGAAGAATATGCTACAACCATGGACGATACGCTGCTTGAACGGGCAGGACGGATTTCAGCTCAATTAGAAGCAAAAAACTTCTATGATGTGGAAACCCAAATTGAACAAGTAATTACTGGTTTAGGACTCGATGATATTGGTCGAGATCACGAAATCTCCCAAATGAGTGGGGGACAACGGTCTAAAATTATCTTAGCTAAGTTAATTTTAGAAAATCCAGATGTTTTACTATTAGATGAACCAACCAACTATTTAGATACGACCCATATTAACTGGCTCGAAGATTATCTCAATAATTTTGATGGTGCTTTTATTGTAATTTCTCATGATTATGATTTTTTGGAACCCGTTACTAATTGTATTATTAACGTTGCGTTTGGAAAAATCACTAAATATCGAGGAGACTTTAAGTCAGCCATGCGTCAGCGGGCTGAAAAAGAAATGACCCAACAACGGGAATTTGAAAAGCAACAGGTTGCCATCGAAAAAGCTAAGAAATTCATTCAAAAGAATAAGGCTGGTAGCCATTCTAACATGGCTAAATCTCGGGAAAAGATGTTGGACCGGATGGACGTGATTGAGCCACCTAAGAGTAATGTGAAAGCTAACTTTAGTTTTCCTTATGACGAGACTGGTTCACAAAATGCCTTAGTGGTTAAAGACTTATCAGTTGGATACGAAAAACCATTACTTAGTCCTGTAACATTTTCCGTTGATACTGATCAAAAGGTTGGACTTCAAGGATTCAATGGAGTTGGTAAATCCACTTTGATTAGGAGTATTTTGAAAATTATTCCTGCATTAGGTGGGACAGCTGAATTTTCTCCATCAGCTAAAATTAATTATTTTAGTCAAGATTTAGTGTGGGAAGATAAAACAGAAACCCCAATGCAAATTATTCAAGATAAGTATCCTAAGTTAACCCAAAAAGAAATTCGAACTAAGTTAGCTCGTTCTGGAATGAATGCTTCCAATGCTTTTAAAGAAATTGGCAAGCTTTCCGGGGGAGAACAAGTTAAGGTTAAATTGACTTTAATGGAATTCGTCCCTAGTAATTTCTTGATTCTTGATGAACCATCTAATCATTTAGATGATGAAACTAAGGCATCATTGAAAAAAGCAATTAATGATTTCCCAGGGAACGCGATTGTGGTTAGTCATGAGGCTAGTTTTTATGACGGCTTAGTGGATAAAAAGATTGATGTTGAAAAACTTAGTCTTAAAGAAGACGAATAAAAATGAAAGCGAACTTTTTAAAGATTCGCTTTTTATTTTGAAAAAATTTTAAAAAGTTCTTGCAAAGAAGGTCAATTTTCGGTAACATGATAACAATTTAAAGCGAGAAAAAAGCGGGAGGAGATACCAATGTTAACAAGAGCGGAGATTCAAAGATTCCCAAAAGCCGAACTACATTGTCATTTAGAGGGGTCAATTAGACCCCATACATTACGTGAAATTGCACAAGGACAAGGAGAAATGGTCCACTTTAATCTAATGGAATTAACCCAAAAAATGGTGGTATCAGATGATGCCAAGGATTTAGCTGATTATTTACGTCCATTTGATTTTGTGTTGCAATATTTACAGACAGAAGTTGCTTTAGAAAGAGCTGCTTATGATGTGATGGAACAAGCTTATCAAGATGGAGTAAAATACATCGAGATTAGATTTGCACCCACTCTTTCTACCAAAAAAGGATTAACAATTGCCCAGACAATCAATGCTGTTGTTAAGGGAATTGCACGTGCAGAAGCAACTTATGATATTTATGGAAATCTTTTAGTTTGTGGAATGCGGACTGATCAAGAAGCAGAGGTTGCAAAAGTATTTGCTGAATCCAAAGATGTAAACGAAAAATTAGTGGGTGTCGATTTAGCTGGACCTGAACAGGTAGGTTTTGTAGATATGTATAAAGCAGCTTTCCCGATGATTGTAGATGGTCAAAAAGTTCAGTTAACGCTTCATGCCGGTGAATGTGGCTGTGCTGACAATGTTTTGGCCGCCATTCAAGCTGGTAGTGAACGAATTGGACATGGAATCGCTGCCATGGGTAACGAAACCATTGAAAAAGCAATGTTAGAAAAAGGGACTTGTATTGAAGGTTGTCCTACTAGTAACGTGCAAACTCATGCGCTTCCCAATCATGCTGCTTATCCTTTCCAACGGTGGTTAAAACAAGGTCAGGCACTCTGTATTAATACAGATAATCGAACGTTTTCTGATACAACTTTAACAGAAGAATATTTCCAAATGGCTCATCATAATGACATGACTAAAGAGCAATTACGTCAATGTAATTTAAATGCGATTAATCATTCGTTTGCTAATGAATCCATTAAAACAGAAGTTGCTGATTTAATTACTAACTTTGAAAGAGAATAAAAAAATGTCCTATCGTTGAGATAGGACATTTTTTAATGAAATATTTATTTGTTAAAAGTACCATTTTCCACTTCACGAATGAAAGTTGCTAAATGATCATAGTAAACGGGTGCGTTATCAATCATGTGGTGGTGACCACCTTCAGGAGTTGAAACAAACTTGGCATTAGGAATCATTTCTGCCATTCGTTTACCAGTTTCCATTGGCATGGTTTCGTGTTCACCAAAAGTAACTAAGGTAGGCACTTTGATGTCTTTAAGATGATCGGTAAAGTTCCAGTCTTTTAACTTACCAGTAATGACAAATTCATTGTCACCTTGGAAAGCGTTGTAAAGGGGAACACTCATTGTTTCTGTTAAATGAGCAATGGCAGCAGGTTTCTTACGATCAACGAATTGGTCGTTAAGTTTGCCAACCAATTCTTGATAACGGTCATTATCATAGTTGTTTTCAGCTTCACATTTTTTCATGTAAGCTAATTCATCAGGAGTTAAGGCTTTTTCTCTGATTTGGGCTAAATGATCAGTGTAGTCACCGATCCGATCAACCATTGATGAAATAATGGCACCTTTTAAATGATCACCATATTTAGCAGCATACATTTGGACTAAAGCGCCACCCCATGATTGACCAATGAGATAGAAATTATCCAAACCAAGTTTTTGACGAACTTCTTCTACTTCATCAACAAAGTATTCATAAGTTTCGATGTTTTTTGCTACAGCTGGATCATCCCAATCAGGAGTATCTGAGTACCATGAACCTAATTGATCGTACATATGAACTTGCACATCAAGTCCCTGTTTCTTGAGTTGTTTGGCAGTATCTTCCCAGTATTCGTGAGTTCCACCAGGTCCACCATGAAGAGCTAGAAGATGAATCTTTCCTTCACCTTGTGTGTTGGTCCATAAATGGTAGCCGTTATCTAATGTTAAAATTTTTGTTCCTTGCTTCATAATCATTTCCACCTACTTATTAAATTTATTTCTATGATACCACTAAAACGCATCGTGGTATCATAGAAGTAAACCCAAATTGTCTTTTGTTGAAATCGCTATTATTATAGTAGAAAAAATTTATTTAGGAGCACTATGAATTATTTAACTGAAATTATCTTAGTTTTATTAGCAACTTTAATCGGTGGTGAATTAGCACTGCGCATCCAATTACCACGGGTCGTTGGCCAAATTGCAGCAGGAATTATCTTGGGACCCTTACTTTTGAATCTAGTACATCTAGACCAGATGATTTCTAATTTTGCAGATTTAGGAATTATCATTTTAATGATGATTGCTGGATTGGAATGCGATTTTAAAGAAGTCACAAAACATTTAAAAGCGGCTAGTATCATAGCTGTTAGTGGGGTGGTTTTACCGCTAACTGCTTTTTGGTGCTTAGGAATGGCATTACAACAAACTACCCAAGAAGCAATCTTATGGGGCGTTATTTTTTCAGCTACTTCTGTTTCAATAACGGTGGCTGTCTTACAGGAAATGGGGAAGTTAAAAACCACTGCAGGAGCAATCATTTTAGGAGCAGCTGTGGTTGATGATGTAATTTCGATTATCTTGTTGAGTGTTTTTTCCAGTATTTATACCAGTAAATCAACCAACTTATTGGTGATTATCGGGTTACAACTTATCTATGTCGCACTTGTTTACGTGATGTTTAAGTGGTTAGTACCTGAAATAATTAAAATAGTGATCCATTTTCAAAGTCTCAGTTTAACGATTACGGTTGGCTTACTGATCTGTTTTGGAATGGCTGAATTAGCAGAACTTTGTCATTTAAGTTCTGTTTTAGGTGCCTTTGTTGCAGGAGTCAGTTTGGCAAGGACTCCTGTGAAACAAGATGTTTCTAAGCAAATCGAAATTTTAGGTTCTTCATTTTTAATTCCATTCTTTTTCGTTTCAATTGGTTTAGAACTAAAATTAATTACTAACTGGCACGGCGTTTTGATTGTTGTTTTAATGACTTTAATTGCGGTTTTAACCAAATGGATTGGCTGTGGCGTTGGTGCCAAACTGTGCCAAATTGATCTTAAAGATGCCAACGTGATTGGGATTGGGATGATTTCGCGAGGAGAAATGGCCTTAATTGTGGCTCAAGTTGCGATTAGTAGCCACTTGCTTTCGTCAGAACTTTATTCAGAGATTATTTTAGTAATTATTTTGACGACCGTTATTTCACCAATTCTTTTAAAATATGTTCTTGTTAAGTGGTAATCGAGAGTAATTACGGTACAATAAAGAGAAACATTTAATTAATGCAAGGGGGAATTAAAATGCGAGAAAATCAACGGGTAATTGTGTTGACTGGGGCTGCCGGAACCGGCAAAACCACGGTTCAAAATTATTTGAAACAAGCTTATCAAATGCCCTCAATTATTACGCATACTACTCGCTCAGCTCGTACCGGTGAACAAGGTGGAGTTGATTATTACTTTGAAAATAAGGCTAGTTTTGACCAACTTCACTTGCTAGAATCTGTTCAATACGCTGACAATCGTTATGGTTCTTCTTGGGAAGGAATTAATAAAGCCCTTCAAGAACATCAATTTGCCAGTATTGTTTTAGATACTGCCGGGGCGATTACTTACCAAAAACAGTTAGGTGAAAAAGCTAAAATTATCTTTTTGACAGTTGATAATCAATGTGAAATCAAAACCAGAATGCTTAAGCGCGGTGATCGGTTAGCTGATGTAGAAAAAAGAATGCAAAGTAAAGAAGTTAATCGTGATTTGAATTTACCAAGTGAATTACAAGGACATGCGACAATCATTGAAAATGAAAATTGGCAAAAAACAAAACAATCGATTGATCAAATTATCAAAAAATTAAGTAATGATTAACCCTTTTTTAAGTTTAAGGGACAATAATAAGAAGATTAAGGAAAGGGGATAATTTTATGAAGAGAGTTCCACCATTGTTAACACCATTTGCAATTTTAACAATTTGTTTAGCCCTTGGTGCAACTAATGTTGTAACTAATACGGTGACCCATACCCAAGAAGGAGCCAAAGTTACTAACACAAATGTTCCAGCTAAAACGGATCCAAAGCAAGATACCCCCGATGATCAAAATAAAGACACAAATCAAACTAAAGATACCGATAAAACAGACGATACTAATAAAACAGACGATACTAATAAAACAGCGGATGACAGTAAAAAAACAGATTCTAATTCTACTACTCCAAACGCTGATAGCAATAAAAATAATACAACTGATAATAAAACAAATAATAATAGTTCTGATAATAGTCAAAAAACGGGAACAGATGGCTCAAATACATCAAATTCTAACAATAGCGGGACTAATTCTAATGCAACGGGTGGGAATGATAGTAGTAAACCAGCAGCAAACAATGATAGTTCAACTACGAATCCTGCGTCTACACCAACTTCAGGAGGTAATCAATAATGTTTAGTATTTTAGGTGGACTTAATTCTTGGTTATCTTATATTAGTATTGAAGCGAAAACCAAGGCCCGCATTTATACGATTTTAGGGTTCTTTGGTTGGCTTTATATGATTTACATCACTTATCGGTTTTTAACCAATCAAGTATATACCCGAGGACTTTTAATGTTTGGTGTAACAGTCTTATTAGGTTATTTTCTTTATTTGAACTTTATTTATTATTTTACTAATAAAAGTTCAAAATTTGATATTACGCCAATTATTAATAAGACGCTTCACATTCAACCTAAAGAAGTAACTAACTCAACAAAACGATATCGGGATATTCCTGCTAATGGATTATTTGATGAACGACGGACAATGCCTGCTAAATTAACTAGTGACACCACTCAACAAGTTGCCATTAATGATTTAGCAGTGCAAATGATAAAAGAAAATTTAGTTAAAGATGATTATAATGGATTAGATCAACATCAAATTAAGGTTGCTTTAAGAGAAAATGATAAACCACTTTATGCCATTGGTGATGGGACAATTATTCCATACTTCTCTATGAAAAAGGTTGATGGACAATATGTTGTTTATGCTGGAATTAATGAACCAAATGCAAAAGCAGTTGGTCACCTTAAAACAGTGGGGCTACAGTCAATAAAACAGATTGATTCAACCGAAATTAATTTATATTTAGCAGCTGCCTATTTAACTGGTGGTAAATATAAAATTAAAGGGCGTAACGGTATCATCGAAACTGATGATAATTATCATGTTGAAGTTCAAGTGGCTTACACGAAAAAATAAAAAGAAACCGAAAATTTTCGGTTTCTTTTTAATTAGAGCATGTTAATTTGTCTAACAATTTCAGCTTTGTTTTCACTTACTTTTTGTTGTTGCTTTTCGGTGTAAAGTTTCAATCCTAACATTGCGATAAAGATAAGAATGAAGGCAATCCACACGATGCGTTTTCGTTTTTTTTGCATAAAAATTACACTCCTTTTTTTAATTGTATCATGGAATTTTGAATCGTAATTAGTTGACTGACAAAAAAATAGTTGTTACGATTGGTCTAGTTGAATTAAGGAATTTTTAATAAAAAACAATGGGAACACCCCCAAACCGAAATGATTTGATAGGGGACATTTTTTATTTGAGAAAGGTGATGTACTATGACTGGAAAGAATCAAACGAATGATCAAGATTTGTCACGAGGCTTAACTTCTCGTCACGTTCAGATGATTGCGATTGGAGGAGCCATTGGAACTGGATTGTTCTTGGGTTCAGGAACTGCAATTAAATCGGCTGGGCCAGCGTTAATCCTTGCTTACTTGATTACAGGTATTTTTTCTTACCTAATGATGCGTGCAGTTGGTGAATTATTACTTTCCAATACTAAGTTACATTCATTTATTGACTTTGTACGTGAATATTTAGGTAACAAATGGGAATTTGCAATTGGTTGGGCTTATTGGTTAAGTTGGGCCAGTTTAGCAATGGCTGATTTGACAGCTTCCGGAATTTACTTAAGATATTGGTTCCCCCAATTACCACAATGGGTTACGCCATTAATTGTGGTTGCTATTTTGGTAACTTTTAACTTAATTAATGTGGCCTGGTTCGGAGAATTAGAATCTGCATTCTCAAGTATTAAAATTTTTGCTATTTTAGCATTAATTGTTGCTGGAGTTGGGATGATTGCATTCGGCTTCCATACTCAAGGTAATACAGCATCATTATCTAACTTAGTTAGTCACGGTGGCTTCTTTGCTACTGGTGGACTTGGTTTTATCTTGGCATTTCCAATGGTAATTTTTGCCTTTACTGGAATTGAAATGGTTGGTCTATCAGCCGGTGAAACAAAGAGCCCTGAAAAGGACATTCCAAAGGCGATTAACTCAGTTCCGCTTAGAATTTTACTATTTTATGTTGGATCAATGATTGTAATTATGTCAGTTTATCCTTGGAATGAAATTGATGCTTCTACATCACCATTTGTACAAGTGTTCTCAGGTTTAGGAATTAGCTTTGCGGCTAATTTAATTAACTTTGTTGTTTTAACAGCTGCTTTATCAGCTGCTAATTCAGCAATCTTCTCAACTTCAAGAACTCTTTACATTTTAGGTAATAATGGTCATGCACCAAAATCATTTAGTAAGCTTTCTAAGGCAAACGTACCTTATGTTGGAATTTTAGTTTCTGCATTTGTATTCCTAGGAATTGTCTTATTAAATTACTTTTATCCAAGTAAGATTTTCGTCTTGATTACAGGAGTTGCTACAATTAGTTTTATTTTCGTTTGGATTATCATTATGTTAGCTCATATCCAATACAAGCGGAAAAATCCTAATCCAGCTGACACCTTTAAGATGCCATTCTTCCCTGGATCAAGTTATTTAACCATTTTATTCTACTTAGCAGTCTTAGCTGTTTTACTTTTCAATGCAGAAACAAGAATTTCTGTGATTGCAACGGTAATTTTCTTTGCTACCATGATTATTGGTTATATGGTTTGGGAACGTAAGAATAAAAAAGAACTTAAATAATTAATTGAAAAGACCACTAGTCGAAGCCGATTAGTGGTCTTTTTTGCTCTAATCAACTATACTTTTAATTACTATTAGTTAGTGAATGGAGAATGAATTAATGAAAAATCGTGTCGCTGAAATTTTAAATACTAAATATCCCTTGATTCAAGCGCCTTTGAATTGGTTAACTGATGCAGAATTTGTAGCAGCAGTTTCTAATGCAGGTGGGCTTGGCAGTTTTGGCCCTAATGCTGGGCGTGATTCTTTGGAACAAGATTCAATGAAGGTGATGCGAGAACAAATTCGCAAAGCCCAACAATTAACAAATCGTCCATTTGCGATGACGATTGGGTTAAACCCACAAGGTGAAGACCAAGCCTATGCTCACAAAATTTTGGATAATTCTTTGGCCGAAAATGTCAGTTACTTTATCGTTGGTGGAGAACCTGATGAAGATATTTATCGACAAATTAAAGCATCAGGAGCCGTGTTAATTGCGAGAAGTTATAATCCAACTCCAGCAGAAGCTCAACTTCAAGAGCATTTGGGTGCTGATTTGATTGTGGCAACGGGTTATGACGAAGGTGGTGTGATTCCAACCAAGGGAAACGGAACTTTTACCACAATTCCAAGGATTGTTGACGCTGTTTCAGTTCCAGTATTGGCAGCTGGTGGAATCACCGACGTACGTGGTGTACGAGCTTCTCGGGCTTTAGGTGCTGAAGGATTTTATATTGGAAGTCGCTTTATTGTGACTAAAGAAAATCGGACAGCTGAGAACGCCAAAGTTAAGATTATCAGTTCAACAGTAGAAGATATGGTTTTAGTTGCTCCTCAACAACGTTCAATTCGAAATGCAAAAATGGATGAATTAGCTAAACGATTTGCAGATGGTGATCATGATACATTTGCGGAAACGCGTAAAATGGGTGGAACACGTACGGCGATGTTAGAGGGAAAACTAGAAGATGGTGAAATTTCAATTAATACTGGAATTGACCTTATTCAGGATCAACCGAGTGTCGCTGAATTAGTTCAACGATTAATGCAAGACTATCAATAAACAAAAAAGGATCTCAGTTTTCTGAGATCCTTTTGCATTATTTACGTTTATAAACTTGATAATAAAAAACAGGAATCCCTAAGGCAACAATTGCTAGGGAAATGAAAACCCCGATTGGATCAGACATTACTTCTGAGATTAACACAAAGAGTGAACCGAGGATGGCTACAATCGGTGTAAAGGGGAAGAGAGGAACCGAAAATTCACGTTTCATTTCTGGATTCCGTTTCCGAAGCAGAAAGACCCCGACAAAGGCCATTACGTAGAAACAGTAAATGGTGAAAATACATAGTTCTGAAAGACGATCAGCGCTTCCTAAACAAATCATTACTGCTGCAATAAAAATGACAACAAAGATGGAAAAAATTGGAGTTCTTGTTTTAGGGTTAAGGTATGCAAGTTGCTTTGAGAAAGGTAATTGTTTTCTTTCAGCCATCGCATACATAATTCGTGGGAAGGTCATAATTTTTCCATTCATACAACCAATGATCGAAATGATGATCCCGATACAAATGATTTTTCCACCGATATTACCAAAATCATGATTGGCAATATAAGGAATTGCTGCAGTACCCAATTCGTGGACTTTTTCTGCACCAATACTTTTTAAAACACCGTAAGCTACTAGAACGTAGATGGCTAAAACGGCTAAAATTCCAAATGAAATGGCTTGTGGTAAGACTTTACGGGGATTCTTAACTTCTCCACCTAAGTTGGCAATTAATATCCAACCATCAAAGGCAAATAAAGTTGCTAACATAGCGACTCCAAAACCACCAGTGGTTGAATGAATTTCTTTAATTGATTGACCAAGGGCATCGGCATGACCGTAGAAAAGACCAAAGACAATCAATGCTGCTACAGGGACTAATTTACAAGCCGTAGTAATTAAAGCAAAGCTAGCTCCATATTTATTAGGGAAAATGTTTAGAATTCCCACTAAAATGATACTTCCTAAAGCGATTGGTAGATTCCAAATCGGATTAGTATGGAAAAACGCCGAAGTAAGAATTGCTAAGAATGATCCTAGTGCGGCAATCATGGCAGGACCGTACACAATAATTTGGACCCAACCAGAGAGAAAGCCCCAAAGTTCGTTGTACATTTCTTCCATGTAGGCATAAAGTCCACCAGTACTGGGGATTTGGGAAGCTACTTCAGCGATTGTAAGACCCGCAGCTAAGGTTAAAATTCCTCCGGCAATCCAAGCTAAGATAGCTGCTTTAGCTGAACCGGCATCATTAATCACAGCAGCTTGTCTTACAAATACCCCACCACCAATGATGGTTCCAATTACTAAAGCTAAGGCAGCTGGTAATCCCAGCGCTCGATTTAAAGTAACGTTTTCTTGCTGTTTCATTCTTAATTCCTCCTAAAAATAAAAACGTCTCTGACAAATTAATGTCAGGGACGCTTTCGCGCGGTTCCACCCAGATTCTTCTACAAAGTTGGTAGAAGCACTTTTTAATATTCATAATGATTAATTAAAGCGGCTAAATAAGTTGTTTCATCCGAATTCCAGAATTCATCGGACTCTCTGTGAAACGGAACTTAAATTTCTTCTTTAAGATTATGAATTTATTGTACATTCATAATAAACACTTGTCAACGCTAAATGTTAATCTTTATCTAAGTATTGTGAATAACGGGCAACATCTGGTTCAGGAAGCTCAACCGTCAATTTAGTTCCGTCTTCTGTATAGTCAGTTGATTGTACGTTAAATTTATGATTTAAGGTTGAAACCAAATCGCCTTTATCAAAGGGAAATAAGAAGGTTTTTGTTACATAGTTTTTAAATAGTTTTTCACTAATGACGCTGGTTAATAATTCAATTGATTGGTCATCAAGGGCAGAGATGATTAAATTATCACCTTCACGGGTTGGATAATTAGTTCCAGCTAAGTCGGCTTTGTTGAAAACTTTAATCATTGGTAAATCAGGTACACCAATTTCTTTTAAGGTTGTTTCGGTTGTTTCCATCATGAGCTGTTGATCAGGGTCTGAATAGTCGACGACTTGGACTAATAGGTTAGCACTAGCTGCTTCAGCTAAAGTAGACTTAAATGCTTGAACTAGTTGATGGGGAAGGTTACTAACGAATCCAACCGTATCACTCAATAGGAACTGTTTATGGTCAGGCAAATGAAGATCACGAACACTAGTATCAAGAGTTGCAAATAACATATTTTTAACGAAAACTTGTTTTTCGTCATTTTCCCCGAATTTAGTAACTAATTGATTCATGATGGTTGATTTACCGGCATTGGTATAACCAATTAAGGCTACAGTGGGAATTTTATTTTCTTTGCGACGCTTACTTTGAGTTTCATAAGCCTTATCAATTTCTTTTAGTTCGTGGCGGACATGATCAATTTGATGTTCAATTGTTCGACGGTTTAATTCTAGTTTGGTTTCACCAGCACCACGGTTGGCTAAGCCACCACCAGCTGATTGTTGATCAAGTCGTTGACTGGCACTTGTCCGTAAACGGGGAAGTTGATATTTCAATTTTGCCATTTGGACTTGGAGCTTTGCTTCTCGGGTTTGCGCACGGTTAGCAAAGATTTCCAAGATTAAACCAGTTCGGTCAATTACAGTAGCGTTGGTTTCGTTTTCGATATTTCTAATTTGACTGGGGCTTAATTCATCATTAGCAACAATCACTTGCGCACCAGTAGTCGTGACTAATTGGGCAAGGTATTCAATCTTTCCTTTTCCGAAATACGCCCGTGAATCGGGATGGTCTAATTTTTGCGTGACCGTTTCGACATTTTCCATGTTGTTGGCCATGACCAAATTTTTTAATTCTTCCATAGAATAGTCAAAGGCTTGATTATTTACGTTTAACCCAATTGTGATAACTGGGGTGGTTGTTTTTTCCATAGTGCTCCTTATTAATCTATATTATCAGTGTGATTGTAGTATTCTACCTGATATTCCCCGTTTTCGTAAACGAGTTTGGTAATACTACCATTTAAAATTCGTGCAGTAATGTCAATGTCACTAAATTTGCTGACAATACTTCTAATTAAAGTCCCGTGGGCTGCCACGAGAATGTTGTCACCAGGTTTAGCGTTGCTAACAATTTCATCCATTCCTGGTTGAACTCGAGCCCAAAATTGTGCATCATTTTCAGCTTCACCAAATGGATCAGCATCCGAAATCATATCGCGTGTTCTTTCGATAGAAAACATTTTAATCATGTCAGAATAATCGCTAGCACCTTTTGGTCCACCGATCATGTTCCAAGTTTGTGAAGTATCGTTTCCTTCAAAGTAACCAAAGTTTTCTTCACGTAAAGCCATGGTTTGCGTTGGTTCTTTGATGTCAGTGGGATTAGCCTTTAGAATAATTCGTGCTGTGCGACTAGCTCGTTTTGTATCGCTACTGTAGGCTTGGTCGAATTTGATTGGGGCAAGCACTTTAGCAGCAGCTTGCGCATCCATTACGCCTCGATCAGTTAAATCAGAATCAGCCCAACCCTGAATCCGACGATAATGATTCAAATGAGTTTGGCCGTGACGTACAAAATATAAATTAATTCCTGTCATAATTTCCTCCGTACTTGTGCTTTTCCTTAATTCTAGCATATTTCAGCCCGTTATTATCGTGTTTACCTTGTCGTTATGTTAGAATTATTAGTCGAGTTGAACGACTTGGAGGCGGAACATGACTGAATTAGAGAATATTAAAGAATATGAACAGAAACACTTAAACTTTGTGCGAGAAAAAATTGGCAAAGCCAAGGAAAAATTAACGAAAACAATTGCCAAGGCTAAAGCTGGTCAAAAAGACTTAGAAAAAGATTTTTACAATGACGTCCGAGTGAAAACTAGCACCTATGAAGGGATTATGGAAACTGGTGTTTCAGTTCGTCAGCAACAACAAATGTTGATGCAAAAGGAAAATCGCTGGCAAACGGCTACACGAGATATGGAAACCCTGGATAAATTAGACAAGAATTCCTACTTTGCTCGAGTTGACGTGCAAGAAGATGGTAATCAAACAGAAAAAATTTACATTGGACTCGCTTCATTTACGAATCCTGATCATCCTGATGATTATTTAATTTATGATTGGCGGGCTCCGATTAGTAGTGTTTACTATGATAGTGGAATTGGAAAAATGACGTATGATGCGCCAATGGGGAAACAAACCGTTGACGTTTCTTTGAAACGGGAAATTCAAATTAAAGATGGAATTGTGGGAAACGTCTTAGATACGGATGAAGCCGTTGGAGATCCTGTTTTATTAGAAAATTTAAGTCATCAATCAGCTACCAAGATGAAGAGTATCGTGGCCACTATTCAACAAGAACAAAATGCCATTATTCGAGATACGAGTTCGGACTTGTTATTTGTGCAAGGGGTCGCAGGTTCCGGGAAAACAGCGGCCGTATTACAACGAGTTGCTTATTTGCTCTATCGGTATCGTGGTAACTTAAATCCTGGTCAATTGATTTTATTCTCACCAAACCAATTATTTAATGATTATATTAACCAAGTTTTACCAGAACTTGGAGAACAAAATATGGTCCAGATGACTTATTATCAATTTATGAGTTGTCGGGTTCCACATTTACAAGTCGAAACTTTACAAGAGCGATTTGAGGAAGTATTAGATCCAAAACAACAAAATGTAACGACCTTTAAGAGCAGTTTGGCATTTTATGATTTAGTGAACCGATATGCTAAGACTTTGAATCAAAGTCACATTCAGTTTAAAAACATTATGTTTAAAGGCCAAGTTTTTATTTCTAAAGAAAAAATCAAAGAAATTTACTATAGTTTTAACGATAATTACACACTTCGAACTCGGTTAGAGTCAACTAAGGATGCTTTAGTTAAGATTTTAAACGGCCACATTAGTAGTGAAATGAAACAACGTTGGGTTGAAGAGACGATTGAAGGACTTTCTAAAGAACAACTTAAGTTATTGTATTCTAAATATGGTGACAAAATTGGCGATAGCGATAAGGAATATAACTTTTTAGCCAAACGAATTGTTAAACAGGCGCTTCGTCCCGTTTTAATACAAATTAAAAAACAACGTTTCTTTAGTATTAATCGTCAATTTGCCCACTTCTTGAAAACAGTGCCTCAATTAGTTGATTTGAGTAAATATCAAATTACTGAAGCAGATTGGCAAAAGAGTGTGGATAATACAATTGAACGGTTTAAAGCAGGTCAAATTAGTATGGCTGATGTTTCAATTTATTTAGCTTTATTTGATTTAGTGACAGGAAAACGCCCTGACTTAGAAATGAAATACTTGTTTGTTGATGAAGTACAAGACTATACTCCTTTCCAATTGGCTTACTTAAAGTGGAATTATCCCAGAGCAAAGTTCACCTTACTTGGAGATTTGAACCAGGCTATTTTTACTCGCCAAAACAGTCATACGGTGATGGATGATTTGAAGAAACTCTTTGATCCCGCTAAAATTCGGGTAATTAAACTCTTGAAATCATACCGTTCCACGATGGAAATTACTGATTTTAGTAAGTACTTAATTCCAGACGGAAAAGAAATCGAAGCCTTTGCACGTAAAGGACCAAAGCCGGTGCTTGCTGAGGTTCCTACCGAAATTGCCGCTATTGATTTAGTGGGAAAAACAGTTGCCAAAAATAATGAAGCTAACGAATCAACGTCTATTATTTGTAAAACACTTGCTGAATGTCGTGAAGTGGCGCAACAACTAAAAGCTAAAGCAATTACTGCTACTTTAATTCAAACTGAAAACCAACGTTTGGTAAAAGGAGCCATTGTGGTGCCAGCTTACCTTGCTAAAGGACTTGAATTCGATGACGTTATCATGTGGAATGGTTCGGCAGAAAACTATCCAACCGCTGCAGATGACAAACTAGTTTATACAATTTGTACGCGGGCCATGCATAATTTAGCCATTGTCTCAATTGGGAAACCTTCACCAATTTTTGCCAATGAACCTAAAGACCAATATGAGCTCGTGAAAGGGTAACTATGGACAATTTTTATGCTTATGATAAAGCAACCTGGGAACAATTTTATCCCACTAATTTAAATCCAATTACTTTGGCTGATTTGGAAAATTTAAAGGCTTTTAATGATAAAGTATCGCTTGATGACGTGACCAAAGTTTATATGCCACTAGTCCACTTAATTAGTGAAGCACTAGCGAGTTATCGGCAATGGCAGGATAAAAAGAGTGATTTTTTACATCGTAAACCGGTTAAAGCACCTTTTATTGTCGGAATTTCGGGGAGTGTTGCCGTGGGAAAATCAACGACCGCTCGGTTATTGCAATATTTATTTGCTTATTTATTGCCGAATCGGAAAACCCAGTTGATTACGACGGATGGCTTTTTGTATCCAACTAAAATCTTAGAAGAGAAGGGGATTTTAGCACGGAAAGGTTTTCCCGAAAGCTATGACATGACAGCGTTAATTGATTTTTTAGTCAAAGTTAAAGAAGGACAACCAAAGGTGAAGGCTCCGTTATATTCGCATCAAGTTTATGATGTGATTCCAGATCAATTTGCTGAGATTAATAATCCGGATATTTTGATTGTGGAAGGAATTAACACTTTACAAATTCCAGCAGAACAAAATATTTATGTAAGTGATTTTACTGATTTTTCGATTTACATTGATGCTGATGTTAACCTAATTGAAGACTGGTTTTTGAATCGTTTCCAACAATTAGTGAAAACGTCAGCTAACGATCCAGAAAACTATTTATATCGTTATACCAAATATAGCGATGAAGAAGCCTTAGCAATGGCACGTCACACGTGGGAGACCATTAACTTACCTAACTTAAATGAATTTATTTTACCAACTCGTGATCGGGCCAATGTGATTATTCATAAAGGACCGCAACATCGAATTGACCAAATTTATTTACGTAAATACTAAAAAAGTCCCAATTAGTTAGAAATTTCTAACTGATTGGGACTTTTTTTGTTAGTTTAGTTAAATGTTTCAGAAGCAGCTTTTTCTTTTTTCTCTAACATCTTTCCATTCTTAACAATTTCGTAGAGAACCCAAGTTAGTAAAGCGATGACCATGCATTTCAAAGGCACTATCAGTTAAGATTAATAATGGCAACATCGCAAATGGCAAATCAAAGGCCAAGAAAACTTGTGAGTTGTTCATTAAGTCATTGAGGGCCTCATGTTGAGAAATTTCTGATCCCGCACTTGACATCATTACACAAATGGTAACTGGAATAATTGAAATAATCCGAGTTACTAAACGACGTGCCCAAAGAGGCATTCTCATGTGAATGAAACCTTCCATAACTACTTGACCAGTTAAGGTTCCAGCAATCGTGGAGTTTTGACCAGAAGCTAATAAGGCAACGGCGAATAAAGTTGATAAAATTCCTGTTTTGGCAACATTTTTAAGAATTCCGTTACTCATCATACTTGGATCTGATAAGGCATGGAACAAACCAAAGAATGATGGATCCTTTACTACTCCAGATTTAAAGACAGCCACACCCATAATTAACAAGAGGACATTAGCAATACCAAAACATCTAGGACTGTAATGAAAACAGCGATAGGTATTGGAAATTTTGTCCCCCAGTAATTGAAGTTGACCAATTACCAGGATCCATATAACCAACCGCGACTAATGCACCAGGTCCTGAGTACATAAATAAGGTTTTCCAAAATCCAATGTTACGCGGAACGGTTACAGAACCATTAATTTCATCTAATGATTTCCCATTCGCTTGTCATTCCGACTACTTTTTCAACACCAAAGTCTTTAGCCATTTTGACGTATTTTTGCACTACTTCAACTATAAAAGTAAATTGATGTTGTTTTAGTTGCAAAATCTACAAATGTAGACTATAATCAATTTGTGTTTACAACTGTAGATGAAAGTGAGGTGAAATATGAAAAATAACATTGAATTAATTACGGGAGCAGAATGGAATGTGATGCGAATCGTGTGGTCACTAGGTTCTGCTTCGACACGAACCATCATTGAAAATTTACAAGCAGCGTCAGATTGGAAAGATTCGACGATTAAAACATTGCTAGCTCGCTTAGTTAAAAAAGGTTTTTTAACGAGTGAAAAAGACGGCCGGCAGTTTGTTTATCGGGCTTTAGTACCAGAACAAACGGCCATGAACCAAAGCGCCGACGAGTTATTTAGCCATCTCTGCAAGATGAAGAGTGGAAAAACACTCATTGAGTTGGTGCAAAAAACAGAAATGACGAAAAATGATTTAGCTACTTTACAAAAAGTAATTACAGAAAAAATGAAGACGGCTCCTGATGAAGTTGATTGTAACTGTTTACCATCAGGTAGCTGTGAGTAGGAGGTTTCAAAATGGATATGAATAAGCAAGACATGCACATGGACCATTCGATGAAAATGGATCATCACATGAACATGAAACACGATGACATGATGGATATGGGCGGCGGTCACATGATGCACATGGATAATTTTAAACGTCGCTTTTGGATTTCCCTAATTTTGGCGATTCCAATTTTATTACTTTCACCATTTATGGGAATTGTTTTACCATTTCAACTTACTTTTCCTGGATCACAATGGGTGGTTTTAGTCTTAGCGACGATTTTATTCTTCTATGGAGGACAACCATTCTTTAGTGGAGCCAAAGAAGAACTAAAAGCCAAGGCACCTGCTATGATGACCTTGATTTCCATGGGAATTAGTGTGGCTTACATTTACAGTGTTTATTCCTTTATTATGAATACCTTTGTAGATAAACATGTCATGGTTATGAATTTCTTTTGGGAATTAGCAAGTTTAATTGTCATCATGTTATTGGGTCACTGGATTGAAATGAGTGCCGTAATGAGTGCGGGGAGCGCGGTGAAAAAAATGGCTGCCTTACTTCCTAACACTGCCCACCTAATTCAACCAGATGGTTCGACTAAAGATGTACCCTTAAGTGACTTAATGGTTGGTGAAGAAGTCTTAGTTCAAGCCGGGGAAAAGATTCCCACTGATGGAGTGGTTATTAAAGGAACTAGCGCTGTTAATGAAGCTTTAGTCACTGGTGAATCAAAAGCCGTTACCAAAAAGGTTGATAGCAAAGTAATTGGTGGTTCTATTAATGGTGATGGTGCGTTAACCGTTAAAGTTACGGCAACTGGTAAAAATGGATATCTTGCCCAAGTAATTGAATTAGTGGCAGATGCGCAAAAAGAAAAATCAAAAGCGGAAACTGTAGCTGATCGCGTTTCACGATGGTTATTCTACAGTGCCTTATCAATCGGAATTTTAGCCTTAATTGTTTGGACAATTATCAGTGGCTTTAGTTATGGATTAGAACGGATGGTAACAGTCTTAGTAATTGCATGTCCTCATGCTTTAGGATTAGCTGTTCCATTAGTGATTGCTCGAAGTACTTCAATTGCTGCGCAAAATGGTTTGTTAATTAGAAATCGTCAATCAATTGAAGCAGTGAAAAAACTTAGTTACGTCTTTATGGACAAAACTGGAACCTTAACAGAAGGGGTCTTTACCGTTAATGCTTTGGAATCACTTTCTGATTTAACAAAACAGGAAGTTCTCCAAATTCTAGCTGACCTCGAAGTCAATTCGAGTCATCCTTTAGCAGTTGGCTTAGTTCGCACTGCTAAAAAAGAAGGGGTAACCGTTGTTCCAGCCCAAAACGTTGATATTATGCAAGGGGTTGGAGTCAAAGGAACGATTGCTGGTAAAGACTATGCGATTGTTACCGCTGCTTATCTTAAAGCTCACAACATGGCTTATGATCAAGCCCAATTTGATAAATTAGCTGGTCAAGGTAATTCAGTTAGTTACTTGATTAGTGGTGACCAAGTCTTAGGAATTGTCGCTCAAGGAGACGTGATTCGTCCCGCTTCCTTTGAATTAGTTAAACACCTTCGCGCCATGCACATTGTGCCAGTTATGCTAACTGGAGATAATGATTTAGCTGCCAAACGCGTCGCTCATGAATTAGGTGACATTGCTTACAAAGCTCAATTATTACCAGGTCAAAAAGAAGAAATTATTAAAGAATATCAAGCTAAAGGAAATGATGTCATGATGGTTGGTGATGGGGTGAACGATGCTCCTAGCTTGTCACGTGCTAACATCGGAGTTGCCATTGGAGCTGGAACTGACGTAGCAATTGATTCAGCTGATGTGGTTTTGGTTAAGAGTGATCCAGAAGATATCATTGATTTCATTGACCTTGCTAAAGCTACTAATCGTAAGATGATTCAAAACCTTTGGTGGGGGTCTGGTTATAACATTATTGCCATGCCATTAGCTGCCGGAGTTTTAGCACCAATTGGAATTGTTTTATCACCTGCAATCGGTGCCATTATCATGTCACTTTCAACAATTATCGTGGCAATTAATGCATTAACATTGCATATGCGCAGATAATCGGTAAAACTAAAGGTAAGCAAATAAAAAATGATAGGTGATTATAATGAATAATAAAGTTTATGCAGAAGTTTTAAAGTTAGCTGAAAATGCTGGCCTTCAAGTGAAAAAAGGTAGCGACGATGCTAATATCATGGGAACCATTGATGATGCTGGTACTTTACAACAATGTGCCAAAGTAGTTCCTCAAGGTGAAGATGCGGTTGCTGTTCGAGCTTTTACTAACTATCTTTCAGATACTGGAATGGTAATTTCTAAAGACTGGAACGACACGAAAGAACATGTTTACAAAAAAGCAGACGATGCTTACAATTATTTAATTACTTCTGGGGTCTTTAATGATCAAGATTAATTAAAGTGTAAAAACTCTCCAATTTATTTGGGGAGTTTTTTATTACCTAAAATTGATTGTGACACCTAATACACTTTGTTAAGATTGAGGTAACAAAAAGCCGAATTAAATTAAAGGGAGATTAGCATGCGAGTGGAATGGAAAAATGACGAGCAGCAACCAATTTCATTAAAGAAATTGGTCACGGAACATGGCGTTAGCCATCGAATGTATCAAACTTTGAAAGAAAATGCAGCTAGCTTTCAAATTCAAGGGCAAAGTATTCCCGCTAATCGTGAAATTGAACCACAAGAAGTGGTAACGGTCACTTTTCCGCCCGAAGCAGCTGATCCCCAAGTTACCGTTAGTCATGAGCCAACAGATATTTTATATGAAGATGACAATTGGCTAGTCATCAATAAACCAGCGGGATTGACGACTGTCCCTGGTCCCGCTAATTCAACAGATACCTTAGTAAATCGGATTAAGGGCCATTTAATTGATGAAAAAGCGATTGATTTACGCCCCCACATTATTACGCGATTGGATCGTTTTACGAGTGGCGTCGTGTTAGTGGCTAAAAATCGATTAGCCAACAGCTATGCCAATCAACAACTGGCTAATAAAACCATTGATAAACGTTACTTAGCGATTGTCAAAGGTCAAGTAGCTGATGAACACGGGATAATTGATTTACCAATTGGTCGCGTTGATGATCATTTCTATCGGGAAGTTACCGAGCAAGGGAAGTCGTCAAAAACCGAATACTGGGTTAAAAAACGCTTGCAGAATGCCACAGTTGTGGAAGTTAAATTACATACGGGGCGAACCCATCAAATCCGAGTTCATTTTACCCACCAAGGAAAGCCGTTACTCGGTGATGAACTTTATCATGGACCAATGAACTTCGGAATTGAACGACAAGCCCTCCACGCTGAAAGTTTAAAGTTTGTTGATCCCTTTCAAAAGCAAACTTTGGAATTTCAAGCACCAATTCCAGCTGACATGCAAACGGTAATGGAAGAAGGAAAATAGCATGAAAAATGACGATTTACAAACTTGCTACCTAGACGGAAAACATTTCTCACTGAGTGAAGGGGAATTATTTTCTGAGTTAGCCGCCCCAGTTCAAAGAATTATTCGAGTTAAGCATCCAAAAATAAAGTCGACAGATTTTGTTTGTAATCGGGATATTTTGCATTATACTTTGCAACACGTTGATACTTTAGTGCAAGATGACCATAAAAAATTAATAAAACTTGATCGCCGGTTAGCCAAAACGATGACTAAAGCCAATTTCAAAATTACCGACGTTAATGATGTGATGAAACACAGTTTGACGGTGGGTGAAAAGATTGCTAATGCTGTTGCGCGGTTTGGCGGAAGTTGGACGTTCATCATTATTTTTCTTATCATTTTAGCGACGTGGATGATTCTAAATGGAATGCAATTGTTTGGGATTCACTTTGATAAATATCCCTTTATCTTGTTAAATTTATTTTTGAGTTGTGTGGCTGCGATTCAAGCACCCATTATTTTAATGAGTCAAAACCGAGCTGCTGATTTAGATCGGATGAATGCCGAAAATGATTATCATGTAAGCTTGAAATCTGAACAAGAATTACGGATTTTACACGCTAAATTAGATTTACTTTCACGAGAACAAATGCCACATGCCATTTCGATTGCTCAAATTCAATTAAAAATGATTAGCGAATTACAACGTGAAGTTAATGAATTACATCATGATATTCGAGAATTAAAGGGTCAAAGATAAAGTTAAAGTTAATAATTATTAATTCTTTCTTAAAATAATATGCTAAAATATTTGTAAGAACTGTTTAGGAGGACTTTCAGTGGAAGATAACATTAAATTAGGCACCAAAGCCTTTGATAAGATGATGTTTACTTTAGCCGAACCAGTGACTGAAGAAAATCATGCAAAATACCATTTCGAGAATTACGAAATGATGGAAATTTCACCCAAGATTTGGGCGCTGCCAGTTTATATGACAGCCGATGATGATTTTACATTGTTTTTCATTATCACGAAGATTGCTACTGGTGAAACGGTCATGGCATTTTCGCAAGGAGATTTAGAGTCTGATGGTGATTTTAATTTAAGTCAACCAATGAATACGGGAGCTGGATTAAACCTTCTTGAAAAACACGATCAAACTCGTGCAGAAGCAGTTTTAGCTTATCTTGAACAACTAGAAAAAACAGATGAAGGTACTTGGCGGATTGTCGCAGAAAATGAGGAGGACTAAGATGGCTCAAATCTATTTAGCAAGTCCATTTTTTAGTGAAGAACAAATTACTAGAATTGAAATGGTCGAAAAAGCTTTAACCAATAACCCAACGGTGGCTGATTTTTATTCACCACGAAAACACCAAGAAGCTGAAAATGAAGAATTCACAAAACCTTGGGCTAAAGAAATTTACCAACGTGATATCGAAAACATTGAAGCAGCGGATGCTGTTTTAGCTGTGATTGATTTTGAAGGCCCAAACGTTGATAGTGGAACTGCTTACGAAATTGGAGCAGCCGTTGCCATGGGTAAACCAGTCGTGGTTTTCCAACAAAAAGACAATATGGTTAACTTAATGATTTCAGAAAGTCTCCATGCTTACCTTAAAACCGGTGAAGAAGTGGAAAACTATGATTTTAAGAAGATGCCAATCAGTGAATATAATGGCGAATTTATTTAATTGAAACAAAGTCGAATGTGAAGGAGACTTATAAATGAGCGAACATGAACATAACGCAGAATTATCGGGAAAACGGTTCTTTGAAGTCACGGTTTTAAATGCTGTGATTACAATTGTGGAATTTTTAGGTGGAATTTTCTCTGGTAGTTTGTCACTACTATCAGATGCGATTCACAACCTTGGAGATTCTTTGTCGATTATCTTTAGTTATGGGGCTCACGTAATTAGCCAACGGAAACAAACCAAAACCAATACTTATGGATTCAAACGTGCTCAAATTTTATCAGCATTATTTAATTCAATCTTTTTGGTAGTAATTTCTCTCTTTTTGATTATCGAAGCGATTGATCGAATTCAACATCCCGAAAAAGTGGATGGGGTCATTATGTTAGTTGTTGCCGTAGTTGGAACGGTTGCCAATACTCTTTCAACTATTTTATTAAGTAAGGGTGCAGAGCATAATTTGAACATGAAGGCGACCTATCTTCATTTACTAAGTGATGCATTATCATCATTTGGGATTATCATTGGGGCCATTTTGATTACGTTCTTTAACTGGACTATTATTGATCCATTGATTACAATTGCAGTGGCTTGCTACATTATGTGGGAAAGCTGGCCTGTAATTCGCAAGTCAGTTGGAATTTTGATGGAATGTGCACCTAATTTAGATTACAAGGCCATTCATCAAGATTTGTTAGCAATCGATGGTGTGAAATGTGTTCATCACGTGCACGCTTTAATGGTTGATGAAAACAGTGTGGTTTTCTCAGCTCATGTTAATATGGATGATTTACGTTTAAGCCAAGTTCAAGAAATCTACGATAAAATTAATCATTTATTGACCACCAAATATGGGATTGACCATATTACGATTCAGCCCGAAACGGTGCGGGGCGAAAATGAAGATTTCTTTTATAGTTCGAAAAAAGATATTTAACCAACAAAAAAAGCTCGTCACAGTGAAGTGGCGGGCTTTTTGCATGCAGTTAATTAAAGCGTTGCATCTGGATCTAATCTGTTAGCTTCATCAACGTACCATTCTGACCAATCAGTCATAGGGTTACCGTTGTCGAAGTAAGTTTGAGGTAATTCGTTAACTAAGTCATGAATTGCAGCGGAATTAAAGTTAATTACGTATGAGTAAATTTCTTCTGGAGTCTTGTTGCTAACGGTTTTGATAGTCCGGTTAATGTCAGCCATGACATGATCAAAGTCAAAAGTAGTCATTACGTCTAATTCGTTGTTAGCTAATAACTTGCCGTAAAATGGCATAAAACCAGTAATGGCTTTCATTTGTGCCTGTTCGTTTAAATCATTGAATGATAGATTGTCGCTCATGCTAATTCCTCCTGGATTTGAAACAGTAATGTATATTCTAATTATAGCGGTAAGTGACGATTACGTAAAATAATTTTGAAAAGGAATTGGAAAATGGATACAAAAACAGGCATTTTTTTGGTATCCTAAAAGAACATGAAGAAAGTTGGTGGCCACATGACTGAAACAGAACCAGTAAAAAAATCCAAAGAATATAAAAATAAAGTAGTCCAAACTTGCCTGTTAGCGGGTACGATTTTAATTGAAAACGGGTCCGAATTAAATCGAGTGTCTGATACCATCAAACGAATTGCGAAAAACGCTGGCTTAAATGATTTAAATGCCTACGTAACCATTACTGGGATTATGATTTCGGCCAATGATGAAGCGGGAGCGCAAATTAAAGAAATTGAGAAACGAACCTTTAATTTACGGCGAATTGCGGCCGTGAACCGCTTATCTCGTGACTATGCGCAAGGTAAAATTTCAATCGGACGTTTTTATAACTTATTGAATAAAATTAATCGCTTTGGACTTTATTATCCTTATTGTATGATGATGCTCTCCGCCGCCTTAATCTCTGGATGTATTTCTGTCGTTTTCAATAACGATATTCATGATTTCTTCATTACTTGTCTAGTTGGAATGTTGGGTTGGGTAATCTTTAGCGTGATTTCCACCCGCGTGCAAGCCAGTTTTATTAGTGAATTTATGGCTGCCGCTTCAATCGGAGCAATGGCGATTTTTGCGGTTCATATTGGTCTCGGTCAAAGTACCGATAACATTATCATTGGATCCGTAATGCCGTTAGTTTCCGGAGTGCAAATTACCAACTCGTTTCGGGATTTGATTTCTGGAAACTTGATTAGTGGTCCCGCTCGAGGCATTGAAGCTTTAATATGTGCGTGTGCACTAGGATTCGGGGTTGCATTCTCTTTGATTTGGTTAGGGTAGGTGAATGAAATGGTACATTTATTAATTATTATTGCCGGTGTATATGTGGCAACCTTAGGATTTGCGGTTTTAATTAACGTATCACCGAAATACCTGAACGATGGGGGAATTGTTGGGGTTGCCGGCTACTTAGTTTATTTAGCTTACTATACATATATTGGCGGGTACGTTGGTGGCAACGTCTTAGGTGCGTTTACCCTCGGAATCTTTGGAATGATTGCGGCCCGTATCAAAAAAGCTCCAGTTATTATCTTTAACATTCCGGCTTTGGTGCCACTAGTTCCTGGAGGTCAGGCTTACCAAGTTATGAAAAACATTGCGATGAATAAACCACGCGTGGCCTTTGGCTTCTTGATGCAAGTTTTAATGATTGCCGGATCACTTGCCATGGGCTTCTTACTAGCTGAATTAGTGATTCAGTTGTTTAATTATTCGATGCGGAGTATGAAACGGAGACGGAAAACGGCTTAAGAAAAATTAAATAATAAAATTTATGCGTATCTCTTGTCAGAAACTATCAGACAGGAGATTTTTTTATTTGGATAATAAAACCGATTATCAAACGGCTTTTGATTTTATGTTAGAAGGTGATCATGAGGTGGTTGTGTTTGGGGTACTGAAACGTTTAAACGTCAGACCGTGGCATGAACATTATCAAGATTTAGTGCAAGAAGGACGACTCGAATTTGTGGATGCATACCAAAAATATCCCGACCAACGAGACGACGAAAAACAGATGTTGAGCTATATTTATCAGTCTGTCAAATGGCGCTTATTAGATAAGTTAAGGCGCTCAACCCGCGTCAGTACGCCGATTTTGCGGGGGGGGGTAGAAACACTAACCAACCTATCCTTTGATGATGAAGCATTAGCGGATGTCGAAACCAAGCTAATTTTTAATAACGTGTTAGCAGTCTTAAATGAAAAAGAACAGTTATTAATCCGCGGACTATACCTGGAAGGCAAGACGATGTCACAGTTATCTGAAGATTTAAAAGTCTCACGAAAAACACTGTACGTGTGGCGCAATCAAATTAAAACAAAAATAAAACCAATTTGGGGTAACACATTGGATGGCTAATTCGTTACTAGTATATGTAAGGGTTGGCCAACTGATTACAAATATGATGATACCTACAAAGAGGAGAAAAAAGAATATGAAAAAGAACTGGTTAAAGACTACGGCAACATTCACAATGGTTGGGGAAGCACATCTTAAGGGACGTAAAGTAAACTACGCAAACTTAGTAGACAACATTTCTGATGAACAACTTGCCAAATTCGGTGCAATTTTGTCTGACTTATCAGGTGAAGCAGTCCAAAAAATTGTTGTAAATAACTCAAGCGTAATCGCTGAATAAGAGGAGAATAACTTATGAAAATTTTAGAATTTATTTTTAAATCAGAAGAACACAAAGTACGCACTATTAAATTCAATTATGCTAAGCAAGATTTAACTGAAACTAGTGCAAAAGCCTTAATGGAACGCATCTCAGCTTTGGAAATGTTTCAAAAAGATGGCGTTAAACTATACGCCACTCCAGTGAGTGCTCGTTACCTGGACAACAAGAATTATCCAATTTTTGATGATAGCAAGAAAACTGCATAGGTTTAGGTAAACGAAAAGGTCGATATCTGTGGATATCGGCCTTTTTGTGTGCACGGCGTTATAAACCAATTATTTTTGAACCTTTGAAATCAGTGGGACACTTATTACCCATTGAAATTAGAGGAGGAACAAAATTATGAAAATTCAACTTGCTATCGATTTAGAAGATGTAGATGGTGCAATTAAATTAATTAAAAAAACAAAGGACAGTATCGATATTTTTGAATACGGTACTCCATTGGTAATTAACTTTGGTCTAGAATGTTTAGCTAAAATCAGAAAACAATTTCCTGACATTACTTTATTTGCTGATTTAAAAATTATGGATGTTGCTGCCTATGAAGTAAATCAAGCCGTTAAATATGGTGCTGAAAAGATCGACATGTTAATTTAGAATAAAGGAAAGACCCTCGGTTGAGGGTCTTTTTTTGATGGAAACCATCCTAACCCTCACAACAAGTGTAAGTTTGATATAATTAAGCTAATGAAATATCAATAAAATCTTAAGTACATATTAATAATAATTTATAGAGGATAAAATATGGTATCTAAATATACCTCAAGTGAGCTTGATTTTGAAGCTGACTTAGTCGATAAGTTAACACATAATGGCTGGACACATGTCAAAAAGTTAGACGATGCTACTCCACAACAACTGGAAGATCATTTTCGTGAAATTTTAAATCAAAATAATCGAGAACAATTACATGGGGTTGAATTAACCGATAATGAATTCTCCGAAGTAATGCGGAAAATATCAGCGATGACACCTACTGAAATGAACGATTTTCTCACCAATGGATACGTCGCTGAACTTACAGTGGCACGTGACAATCCCGAAGAAGGCAAGATTAACCTCAAAGTTTTTTGGCGTGATGATATTGCTGGAGGACGGATGCGTTATGAAGTTGTGCGTCAGGCAATTCGTCCAGGTAAAGAAGATGATTTGAGTAGTCCTAATCGTCGTTTTGATGTGACTTTGTTATTTAATGGACTTCCTCTAATTCAAATTGAAGAAAAACGACTTGATGTTAACTTAAAACAAGCATCAAACCAAATTAAGAAATACAAAGCAGAAAATAAATATGATGGATTATTTTCATCAGTACAATTATTTGTTGTAATTAAACAAAATGCAGTTCGTTACTTTGCCAACGAAAAATCAGCTGACATGTTTAATGATAAATTCTTCTTTCAATGGTTAGATAAGAAAAATACGCCAGTCAGAAATTGGGAACAGTTTACCGAAGAATTCTTAAAAATTCCGATGGCTCATAACATTATTAGTAATTATATGGTAGTTGATGGCGATGTATTAAAAGTGCTTCGTCCATATCAAATTCATGCAGTTAAGGCTGTTAGAGAAGCTGCCGCTAAACATGAAGATGGTTACGTTTGGCACGCAACTGGTTCAGGTAAAACTTTAACGGCCTACAAAACGGCAACCTTAATACAACGTGATCCCCATAATCAAGTTGTATTTATGTCTGATCGTAAAGAACTTGATAATCAATCTGGTAAAAACTTTACTGTATTTGCCAATAACAGTGATGATACGATTTTTGAAACTAATAATACCAGAGATTTAATTAGAAAACTTAAAGAATCAAAGAATGGTGTAATAACAACAACCATCAATAAAATGAAGATTGCGATTGATAGAAATAATAAAGCTCATGACGAAGGTAAAAAAGGTCCTTTAGATAATGTTATTAATAACAAACGTTTCATTTTCATTGTTGATGAAGCACATCGCTCTCAATTTGGTGATATGCAACGCGTAATTCGCCAAGCCTTTCCTAATCAAAATTGGTATGGATTTACTGGAACTCCAATCTTTGATTTTAATAAAACGGCTCAAGATCAAACGACTGAAAGCCAATTTGGGCCAGAATTACATCGCTACAATATCGGTAATGCCCTAAATGATCATGCTATTTTAGATTTTAATGCCGAATACGTTTCTTTAGTGCAAGCTCAAAACGAAAATGATGATTTTGAAAGTGAAAACAGATTGCCCGATTCTGTTTATGAAGGTGATTCTGAAGAAGCACAAACTTATCGTGATAAAGTTGTGAACTGGATTTATCGAAATTGGAAACGAAAGTCTAAAGATGGAAAATTCAATGCCTTATTAGCCACTTCTAATATTGATCAAGCCTTAGCTTTTTATAAATTGTTTAAAGAAAAGAATAAAGATAGTAATCGTCCACTTAAGGTTGCCATTACTTACTCGATTAACGAAAACGGTGATGAAAATGAAAAGCAACGTGCTGGTTTAGTCGAAGCAATGAAAGATTATTCATTACAATATTCTAATTCAGAAAGTACATTTAACTTAGATAATATTGGAATTTATATTGATGATGTTGCAAAGCGAACCGCACGTACTGAAGGTCAATATCAACATCTAAGTCCAGATCAAGAAATTGATTTAACGATTGTTGTTAATCGACTATTAACTGGATTTGATGCTCCTCGGTTAAATGCATTATATATGGATAAATTAATGCAATATCAAGGATTAATTCAAGCCTATGCCAGAACTAATCGAATTTATAGTAAAGATAAGTCTGAAGGAAACATTGTGGTCTTTCGTCGTCCAAAATTAATGGAAGAACGCACTAAAGATGCCTTTGAAAAATATGCTGGAGAAGGTTCTTTCAGTCGTGTTTTTCGTCCGGACTTTGCTCAAATGCAACAAGAATTTAAGAAAACGGTAGATGAATTAAAACGTTATGTTCCGACTCCTGAAGTGGCGGATGCACTTGAAGGTGAAAGTATGGACGATCAAATTGAATATTTGAGTCGTTTTAGGGAAATGGCGAAACAATTAAAATACATCAGTTCTTATTCTGAATTTAACTGGGAGGAACAAGCTGCTGATTACGACATTTCTGATGACGAATATGATCACTATCAAGGTGCTTTTCAAAATATCAAAGAAGCAGTCACTAATCAGGAAGATAACGAGGATGAAGAAGAGGATCCCATTCAACTCCGCTTTGATTTTGATGATGTATATATTACCAACATGAAGATTGATAAAGAATATATTTTGAGTTTGGCAACTAAAGCTTTGAAACGCCAAGATGATTCTGTTGCACAAAAAGAATATCAAGAAGCGATGGCGAAGTATGAAAAAGCTGGGAAAACTGTGGAAGCCCAAAACATTCAAAAATTCATTGAATCTGAAAAAGGATCTGGACAAAAGTTTGATAAAGACTACGATGCAGCTGCTCGCTATGCTTTACACCAAAATCAACAAAAACAAGTTGCTATTAAAAATTTTGCTCAGGAATGGGGACTTGATGAAGATTTATTGAATCGCTTGGTCACTAGTTATGAAGCAAATGGTGAATTTACTCACGAAAAAGAACTTAAAATGACGGCTAATAAGGAACAAGCTGAAGCAAACGGTCATGAATTTAAGAATTTATTGAACTATAAAGGTGTCATTCAAAAAGAATGGCGTGAATTTATCAGTCAAGATTTAAAACTATTTGGAGGTAACAACAATGGATAAAACGGAAACAAAGTCAAAATCATTAGAAAATGCGTTATGGAATTCAGCAAATGTGTTGCGGGGCAAGATGGACGCTAGTGAATACAAAAATTATTTATTAGGTTTAATTTTCTATCGTTTCTTGAGTGAAAAAACCTTACAAGCAGTTATGGATGCTACTGGAGAAACAGAAAACCCGATTGAAGTTTACAAAAACTACTGGGCAGAACAACATGATGACATTGTGTCAGCTCTTTATGACGATAATGGATATATTATTGCCCCAGAAGATTTATTTGACTCAATCGTAGATCGGATTCAAAAGCATCATTTTCAAATTTCAGATTTAAAGCAGGCTTTATTTAATTTAGAACAATCTGTAAAGGGTCATCCTGCCGAATCAGACTTTGAAGGATTATTCGATGATATTGATTTAGATTCTAATCGTTTAGGAAAGAATCCTAGTCAAATCATTAATGATGTCATTTTAGCTTTAAAGGATATCAACTTTAATGAAGATCGCGATGTCTTAGGGGATGCTTACGAATATCTAATTAGTTCTTTTGCGATGAGTGCGGGTAAGAAAGCCGGAGAATTCTATACGCCACGAACAGTTAGTGAAATCATTGCTCAAATTGTGACGATTAATCATAAATCTGGTGATGAACAACTTCGGAGTGTTTATGATCCAACCATGGGTTCTGGTTCATTGCTATTAACAGTTGCTGCTCAAGTTACCGGTGATTACCCAATTAGTTACCATGGACAAGAATTGAACACCACCACTTATAACTTGGCCCGCATGAACTTGATGCTTCATGGGGTTAGTTACGAAGATATTCACGTGCATAATGGTGATACTTTAGATATCGATTGGCCAACTGAAGAACCATACCAATTTGACGCCGTCGTTATGAACCCACCATATTCAGCTCATTGGGATAACAATAAAGATCGGATGAGTGATCCACGTTTTCGTGATTATGGTCGCTTAGCACCTAAATCAAAAGCTGACTATGCATTCTTATTACATGGGTTATATCACTTGAAACCAACGGGAACGATGGGAATTGTGTTACCTCACGGAGTTTTATTCCGGGGAGCAGCAGAAGGTAAAATCAGAGAAGAGTTAATTGCGAAAAATCAGATTGACGCTGTCATTGGGTTACCGGCTAATATTTTCTATTCAACTTCGATTCCAACGGTCATTATGATTCTGAAAAAGGATAAAATTGACGATAACATCATGTTTATTGATGCTAGTCGGGAATTTGATAAAGAACGGAATCAAAATGTTTTAACGGATGAAAATGTTAAGAAGATTGTTGAAACGTATAAGAAACGTGAAAACGTTGATAAGTATGCACACGTGGCTTCACTAGCTGAAATTAAAGAAAATGACTATAATCTTAACATTCCACGTTATGTAGATACTTTTGAACCAGAACCACCAGTAGATGTAGATAAATTAGTGAAAGATATGAAGGAAACGGATGCTGAAATCGAACGATTAAATGGTGAAATTGGTTCAATGTTGGACGAATTAGTAGGTACTGACACTGACGCTCAACAGCAGCTTGATAAAATCAAGGAGTTGTTCAAATGAAAAATAAAAAAATGACCCCGAGAATTCGGTTCAAGGGCTTTACTGACGCTTGGGAAGAGCGTAAGTTAGGTCAATATACTAAGTTAATTACTAAAGGAACGACGCCTAAGGATAAAACAGGTATTGGTGATGTTAATTTTGTTAAAGTTGAAAATATAACCAATGATAAAATTTATCCTATTAATAAAATAAAACAAAATGAACATGACAATTATTTAAAAAGATCTCGATTAGAAGAAAAAGATATTCTATTTTCAATAGCAGGTACATTAGGTAGAACCGCAATTGTAAATAAATCAATATTACCAGCTAATACTAATCAAGCTCTAGCGATAATAAGAGGGTATGATTTTGATGCCAATTTTCTTATTACATCGTTATCTGGAAACGTCGTAAAGGAATATATTCGACGTAATCCAACAGTTGGTGCGCAACCTAATCTTTCTCTTGAACAAGTAGGTAATTTATTAGTTAATACACCAAATGCTGAAGAACAACAAAAAATCGGTTCATTCTTTAAACAATTAGATGACACTATCGCTCTTCATCAGCGTAAGTTAGATTTGTTGAAAGAACAGAAAAAAGGCTTTTTACAAAAGATGCTTGTATAGGGGCTATAATTTACAAATCGCCCCTGTGAAAACCTATTAAAACAACCCCCATTATCTAGTGATTAGATAATGGGGGCTGTTTTTTTGTTCGGCGGTATAATAGTGCCTAAAGAATAGGTCGATGATCACATGCCCAATCACATATTTATCAACCGAGAGTCAGGGAATGATAACATTTCAATATTCTATGACGAACCATCATTTGTGGTCATTGCGAATAAAGACGATTTAGCTAGCATTCAGTTGATTGATGAGTCTAAAAAACTTGGCATCTATATATTGTTAGGTGGTGATAAACGATATATAGGTCAAGCATCAAATGCTATTTTTAATCGGTTGCAGCAACATTATATTAATAAGCCTTGGTGGAATAAATTAATATTTTTTGGCCGCGAAGATGGCCATTTATCAAAAGCACAGTTAGATCTGCTAGAACGCAAAATAATTGAAAAAATGAAACGAGCAGAAATCGAACTAGATAATAATACCCAAGGTAATCAGAGCTATATTGATAAATTAAGCCAATTTTCTGCCTTATCATTGTTATTTGGTGGACAGTATTATACAGGAAGCTCTTACAGAGACGTCTTTACTAAATTAGTATCTACACTTGTTCTGTCATCAGATTGGGGAGTGTTTCGTTAGCTGATATTAAGTTTTGGGCGAATTTAGCCACCCGAATTGGTGTGAGTGCTGCTAATGGCAATTGGCAGGCCCGCGATAAGAAAATGTACGTCTAGTCTTGGCGGATAACCGCAATTTCCAATGCCACGTCGATTTCACGACCGAGCGCATCATAGTGCCCATACGTCGGATAAGTGGCAAGAAAGCCAATCGCAAGTCCTTCTGATTGCTGCGCTAAGTCGGCAATGAGTTGGCGGGTTTTGGCTTCATCAAAAGGGATGTTGCAAATGTCCGCCTCAAGCTCGACGTCGGCTAAAAACAAGTCTAAGTCGTCATTTCTGAAGAGTGGTGCGTGTTCGTAAAGTAGGGTGTATTTCATATCATGACCTCCTGGAAATTGTGCTATTAAGATAGTACTTATTATAAGAGGACATCAAGGGTGCGTGCTGTGCTTATGGTACAAACTACTTAGGATAGGGGGACAACAATTATGGTTGAAGCACAACATCAAGAAGCAATTGAGCAGGTCATTTTGAATTTGAAGGCCCAAGTTGCCGGGTTGAATCAACAAATCGAAGTGTTGTCGAAGTTATTAGAAGTTAAACATGAAGACATTAATATTGACGATGTACCAGGTCAATTGAAGTGGGCGGCGACTGATGTGATGAACAATGATCATTTGAAGATGATTTTAGTTCGTGGTGAAAATTACGAGTTCCGTGAACGCTTGATTAACCAAGCGTTCGATACCGGTGTGACCATCGTTGAAGTTGAACAATTCATGGAAGACTATGAAGCTGGTCAACGTGGTGGTCAAGTTGGGGCGCAAAAGTTCAAGGATCGTTATGACGATTACGATGTCCTGGTGATTGAAAACTTGGAGCAATTGGCCGGTAATCGTGCTAAGTTGCAAGAAAAATTATTTGATCGCGTCTACGCCCGTTCACACGCTGGTAAGTTGACGGTGCTATCAGGTAATGCGGCCTTTATTATTGCTGGTGAATCTGAAGAGTACTTGCAAATGTTGAGTTTGGGTAAGAATATTTTTGTGGGCTAACAATAGCCAAAAAGCCGGTGGAACTTTGTGTCTCACCGGCTTTTTTAGGCAGTTGTAGCCCCGTACAGTAATTCTGGTACAACGTAAACCGATGTCACTGTTTCGCCAGCCAATTGCTTCATCAGTAAAGCAAACATATGTTGGGCAATGGTTGCAAGTGGTTGCTGAATCGTCGTAATCGGCAACTCCGCTAGTTGATGGACATAGATACCATCGAAACCAACAATGCTTAAGTCGGTGGGCACTGTTAGTCTCTGGCTACGACCAGCCCGCAATGCACCTAATCCCAATCGGTCTGTCGCAGCCACAATCCCGGTGCTGCCACACAGGTTTAAGGCCGGCTAAAAAGGCTTGGGCTGCGTGCTCATCATTTGGCAGATGATATATCTCAGTTGTCCGACCAGCTGTTAACATCGCGTCACGGTAACCAACCTCGCGATTAACAACAAATGGTTCAGACATATCGATGCCAAGATAAATCAGGCGCGCATAACCAGCGTCGAGCAGGGTGTTGGTCGCCAACTGGGTGCCGGCCTTATTGGCGATATCCACTGACGGGATCACCGGTTCAGTACCATAAATGACGACAGGAACGGTTAAACTCTGCAAGAGTTCAAAATCTGATCCGAGAGCGCCACTGACTAAGAAACCATCCACGTTTGTTAAATCAAAATTACGATCGTGCCGCATTTCCAAGGTGTAACCAGCTTGCCGTAATTCATCCGTTAAATGCAGCAATAAATGCGCATAATATGGTTCAATTTCATTGATATCATCTAACAAGATGAAGGCAAACATGTTACCGGTAACTTCAAAAAACACTTGCATCTGATTTTAGAATCGGTTATATTTAAAATTGTGAATTAAACGCTTACATTTGCAAACAAAAATACAATTGAGTTTATAAGGGGAACGAAGATGATAAATGAGGAGACTCGTCAAAATCTACCAACATTACCATTACATACCATTTGGATGTTGAGTTTCGCATTCTTTGGTGTACAAATGGGCTTCTCATTGCAGAGCTCAAACTTGGGACGACTATTACAAACACTTGGAGCTGATCCGCGCTCGCTGGGGTGGTTCTTTATCCTACCACCGGCCGCCGGCTTGCTCGTGCAACCAATTATTGGTCGTTTATCAGATAAGACATGGAACCGATTTGGTCGTCGTATGCCGTATCTGATTATTGGAGCGGTCGTGTCAGCTATCGTGATGTTCTTGTTGCCAAACGCAGGAAGCTTGGGATTCAAAGCAACGATTGCGTTGATCTTTGGTGCCATCACTATCCTGTTTATGGGCATGGCATTCAACGTGGCGATGCAACCAATCCAGATGGTCGTCGGTGACACGGTTAACGAAGAACAAAAAGGTTACGCGTATTCAGTGCAATCATTCTTAGCCAATGCTGGTTCAGTGGTAGCCTCAATTTTCCCATTCGCATTAACGGCGATGGGGGTGGCCAACACGGCTAAGCCAGGCGTCATTCCAGATTCAGTGGCGATTTCATTCTACGTTGGTGCGGTTGTCTTGGTGATTACAACCATCATTGCGCTGATTAACGTGAAGGAATATGACCCAGAAACGTATACCAAGTATCACGGAATTCAAGAAGAAGGACCAAAAGAAAGTGTGATGCACTTGCTGACGCACGCACCAAGCATTTTCTGGAAGTTGGCAGTTGTGCAATCCTTTAGCTGGATAGCTTTCCAATACCTTTGGACGTATGGGACTGGGACGATTGCTGATACGGTTTGGCATACAACGGCTGCTCATTCAGCCGGCTATCAAGCTGCCGGTAACTGGTTTGGTGTGTTGAGTGCCGTGCAATCAATCGGCGCCGTACTTTGGGCTTTGGTTTTGACTAAGGTGAAGCCAGCGCAAGAGTGCTTCGCTTATGGCGGTAGTTTGCTGCTCGGGGCTATTGGGTTCGGATCGATTTTGTTCATTCATAACCAATGGGCTTTGTTGGTGTCATTCATGTTAATCGGATTTGCCTGGTCAGCAATTTTGGCTTATCCATTCACATTTTTGACGAAAGCTTTGGATGGTAAGAACAACGGCACATATTTGGGTCTGTTCAACGGGGCCGTCACGATCCCACAAATTGTGGCGTCAGTTGCCTCATTTGGCTTGTTCCCATTGTTGGGTTCATCAATGCCACACATGTTGTTAGTTTCTGCAATTGCTTTAATCATTGCAGCATTGTCAGTGGGGCGTTTGCTCCGTAGCCACGTTTAAAAATTTAAAAATAGGAGAATATCATGAAGCGAATTTTTGAAGTTAGTCCTTGGACTATTACCTCGCATGAGTTGCAACCAGCGGACAAGCGTTTGCAAGAATCAATGACGTCACTTGGAAATGAGTATATGGGGATGCGGGGCATGTTTGAAGAAACATATTCCGGCGACTCTATGCAAGGCGTTTACATTGGGGGCGTTTGGTTCCCTGACAAGACGCGTGTTGGTTGGTGGAAAATCGGCTACCCAGAGTACTTCGGTAAGGCGATTAATGCGTTGAATTTTGTGAAAGCGATTATTCAAATTGATGGGGTCACGGTTGATTTAGCAACGGTACCTTACACTGATTTTGAAGTCACTTTGGATATGCAAGCAGGTGTCCTGCACCGTCAATTTACGGTTAACGGTGTGCGGGTACAAGTCGATCGCTTCATCTCGGTTGCGACGAAGGAACTGGCTGATTTGCGGTGGTCATTCACAGCTATTGATGGGCAGACCCACGATGTGCAGTTGACGGCATTGATTGATGGCGACGTCGTCAATGAGGATTCAAATTATGATGAAAAATTCTGGGACGTGCTTGATGCAGAAGTAACCAACGACACGGCGTTCTTAATGACGCGAACTGTGCCCAATCCATTTGGTGTGCCCCAATTTACAGTGGCGGCCCAGCAACGATTTGTGTCGGATTTGCCAGCAATTGATGTTGTGCAAGAAGACAAACAAGTTGGAAACATTTTTGCGGGTCAAGTTGGTGCGGCAACACAGCGCATTGAAAAGCGTGTGATTGTCACGACTTCACGTGATTATGCAGATGATGCTGCTGTTAAGCATGCAACTGACACTATTTTTGCTAGCATTGCATCAGCAACCTATGACGACTTGTATGATGCACACACGGCTGGATGGGCGGAACGTTGGGAAAAGGCCGACGTTCAGATTACTGGTGACGAAGCGGCCCAACAAGGCATTCGCTTCAACTTATTCCAATTATTTGCCACGTATTATGGTAACGATGCGCGTTTGAACATCGGACCAAAGGGCTTCACTGGTGAGAAGTATGGTGGTGCGACGTATTGGGATACGGAAGCATTTGCCATTCCAGTTTACCTAGGGGTTACTGATCCAGCTGTCGTGAAGTCATTGTTGAAGTACCGTTATCAACAAATCGAAGGGGCTTACCACAATGCTAAGCAACAAGACTTGGCTGGGGCTTTGTTCCCAATGGTGACCTTCGATGGTATCGAATCACACAACGAGTGGGAAATTACGTTTGAAGAAATCCACCGTAATTCGTCGATCGCCTATGCCATCTACAACTACACGCACTTGACGGGTGACCGTTCATGGCTTGAAAACGAGGGTAGTGAAGTGTTGATTGGTATCGCACGCTTCTGGGCTGACCGTGTGCACTATTCAGCACGCAACGATGCGTACATGATTCACGGTGTTACCGGACCAAACGAGTACGAGAACAACATCAACAACAACTACTACACTAACTGGATGGCTAAGTGGGTCTTGTCATACGCTTTGGAAAACATCGACACGGTTGCACCAGAGTTCCAAACGAAGTTGAACGTTACAGCTGAAGAACGCAAGCACTGGCAAGAGATTGTCGACAAGATGTACTTGCCTGAAGCGGACGTTACTGACGTCAACGGTGTGCCACGTCACGTCTTTGTTGCGCACGACACATTCTTGGACAAGGAATTGGTACCAGTCCGTGATTTGGATCCAAAGCACTTGCCAATTAACCAACACTGGTCATGGGACCGTGTCTTGCGTTCACCATACATCAAGCAATCAGATACATTGCACGCGATGTACTACTTCCCAGATGCCTTTACGGAACAACAAAAGCGTGACAACTATGAATTCTATGAGCCATTCACGGTGCACGAGTCATCATTGTCACCATCTGTTCACTCAATTATCGCTGCTGACTTGAAGATGGCCGATAAGAGTGTCGAGTTCTACGAGCGTACAGCACGTCTTGACTTGGATAACTACAACAACGACACGTCAGACGGGTTGCACATCACGTCAATGACGGGTGCCTGGCTATCAATCGTGCAAGGATTTGCTGGCATGCGTGTCCGCGATGATCAATTGCACTTTGACCCATTCTTGCCTGATAAGTGGCAAGGCTACAGTTTCCGCTTCCTATTCCGCGGTCGCTTGTTGTCAGTCGCTGTTGACCAAAACGGTTCACACGTCGAATTGTTGTCTGGTGAGCCATTGACGATTGATTTGGCTGGTGAAAAGCTAACTTTGGAGGCCTAAGATGACGAAGTTTTCAGAAATTAAGGGATTTGCCTTTGACTTGGATGGCGTCATCACGGACACCGCTAAGTTTCACACGCAAGCTTGGCATGCGCTTGCTGACCAAGTAAACGTGACTTGGACGCCAGAATTGCAAGAGTCATTGAAAGGGATTGACCGCATGGGCAGTCTTGAGATGATTTTGAAGGCTGGCAACAAGCAAGATGACTACACACACGATGAAAAGGTGGCGTTGGCATCTTGGAAGAATAACCACTACGTTGAATTGATTTCTGGTTTGACGCCGGATGATATTTTGCCGGGGATGGCAGATTTCATCAAGGAATTGAACGATAAGGGCTACCGGGCGAGCGTGGCATCGGCGTCAAAGAACGCACCGTTTATCTTGGACAAGCTTGGCTTAACGGATAGCTTTGTCGGAATTGTTGACCCAGCAACGCTACATGCCGGTAAGCCTGATCCAGAAATTTTTGTCCGCGCAGCTGAAATCTTGAACTTGCTACCGGAACAAGTCATTGGCTTAGAAGATTCGGCAGCCGGAATTGCGTCAATCAACGGGGCCGGTGAAGTATCGTTGGGGATTGGGGATACGACTGTACTGGCGGCGGCGAACCTTAATTTTGCTAGCACAGCTGAGGTCACCTTAGCTAACATTGCGGCAAAACTTGATTAACTCACCACGGTTGATAATCTCAAAAAAATAAACCACTCAAATAAGTTTGCCACTAAAAAGGCCATCGGTTTCCAGGTTCAAAGTCAAATGGTACTGATGATCGGTAAAATTTAATATTTTGAACCTTGCTTAGGCAGCTGATTTTCTACGCTTTGTCAACACAGATGTTGATATATAGCTATTCCGATCGTTCTAGTAAACTTGATTTATTCAACTCACTAGAACGATTTTTGTTTTGATCCGGATTATTCATGCACTAAATTTTTAACCACAGCTAAATCAGTAAAATACGATAAATCACCTTGAAACTGCCAGTACCTTGGCACGGTTTCAGGGTGTTTTTTTCGATTGAGCGTTTTTTGAGAAAAATGGGCACACTAAAACCAGCCAGATTTTGCTATTTTTTTGAAAATCTACTTCGTTGTTTTATTGCCACAAAGCATTTAGTCGTTCCCAAGCTCGCCAGAACAGACCATCGAATTGTTCTTGGATGCGGCTATCTAACGTCAAGATCACCTTGCGGGCGTGCTTAGTGACACGTCCCCCGATTTTTAACAAACGGTCTCGAAAGGTGTTGATTGTCCACGATTGTTGCTGGTCGTCCAATGCAATACTCTTCATCAACCGCATCAAGTTTGATGCAATTACTGAGATCCACATGCGCGCTTTGTTGGCGAAAAATGAACTGCTATCAGTTTTGCCGAAGGCAAATCCACCTTTAAGCTCGCGAATAATGTCTTCAATCGCCGCACGCTTGCGGTAAACACGGACGATGTCTTTTTGTGGAAGACTTAGGTTAGTGACGATGAACTGTGTACCGCCATGTTCATCATTTAAAACGATAACACGACGTGCTTTGTCCCATGAGGCGGCTTGATACTCAAATTCATCGGTCATGATAAGCGGATGGTAACCGATGTTCAAGTAGTGATAATTAAAACCAATTTTTTCTTGATGACCAAAGGTCTCAAAGTAGGTTGAATCCAAATCTAGCACCAGTTCAGTGTTGGCTGATCTTTCATCAATTAAAGATACAATACGACGATTTAATTCTTGTAGCTCATCAATGTCTTCGTTCGTGAGATGTGATAGAAATCTGGAAATAGTTGGTTGAGATGCCATGTTTTGCGCATAAACAAGTCGATGTTCGATATCTTGGATCAAGTAATCTGCAACGTTGTCGTTGCGATAACCTTCGATAACTTGAATGAGCATTTGCAATAACAATTCTACCTTAGCATAGCGTGGATTTTTGCGATTATCGTTGAATTCAACGTTATTAAAGAGCCTGGAAACTACAGGTGAATTCAGAAACATACTAAGCAGCACGTTGCCACCATCCGAGGTAATTGGTGCCCCATTGTCTGAAACTGCAACTAAATGGTTGCTAGGTAATACTTTTTGAGTCATAATTTTAGACGCTCCAATTTTTGAGTATTTGGTTTGTTTTTCACTAACAAAATATCATAAAAAAGAGCTCCTATGGTTTTTACCCAACGGGTGAAAGCGCAAAACCCGCTGAAACGGTATTAACTTGCTGTTTCAGCGGGTTTTTGTTTGTCTTGATGAATAATCCGGGTTTATTCATGATAAAAAGACCGGTAAAGCAAACACGTTATATTTAAAGCCTGTTCAGCAAGACTTATTGCAATATCATGATTGGCTGGTCCAAGAAAATATCAATTCTGAGTGGTTATTCCCCTCGACAGCCCATCATGATCGCCATATCACCGATAAACAGTTTTATAAAGTGATGGCGCGTGTTGGTGATCTACTAGGTATCAACTATTTAGGCACGCACACTATGCGTAAAACAGGTGCTTATCGCGTCTATACACAATCAAACTACAACATTGGCTTAGTCATGCATTTATTGAATCACTCAAGTGAAGCCATGACACTGACTTATCTTGGGTTAGACCAAGCTAGTCGCGAAACGATGTTAGATCAAATTGATTTGGGTTAACCTATTAAAAAATTTTGCTCATAAGTCAATAATTCGGAATGTTTTTTATCTAGGTCTGAACTGATTAGGCAACTTTTATTTTTGGTAGATTGTAAAATTTAAGTTGAACATATTGGTGGACAGAAAAACCCATAAAGGTCTTTAATGGTGTCACCACAACATTCCACTAGAAAGAAGGACCTTTATGGGCACCACTATTTTATCATTTGAAGACCGCGTTGTCATCGAAACACTTCATCATGAAAAGCACTCACTTCAATATATTGCCGATTATTTAGGCTTTAGTAAAACCACTATCTTTAATGAGGTTCATCGCTTAGCTGGTGAGTATCACGCAGTTAAGGCTCAAACTGACCATGAAGTTAAACTTAGTCATCGTGGTCGTAAAACCATCTTAACGACTAACCTAAAGCGATTGATTGAAGAAAAAATCAAGATCCAAAAATGGTCAATTGAACAAGTGGCTCATGTAGTTAGAATTGCCTACAAAACCATCTATAACTGGATTGATCAGGGACTACTGGATATTAATGTGACTGATTTACCTGACCATGGTATTCGTCGCAAACGAGCTAAAGAAACCCGTGGTAGTTTTAGTCATGGACGTTCCATCGAAGATCGTCCAGCTGAAATTTCTGATCGTAATACTTCAGGTCACTTCGAAGCTGATACAGTTTTATCTGGAAAACGTAAAGGTCAAGCAGTAGCTACGTTTGTCGAGCGTAAGAGTCGGCTTACCATCGTTAAACGGCTTAATGGACGAGATAGTACTTCAATGACCAAGGCTATTTTAGAATTGGCTAACCAGTTAGGAGATAATCTCAAGACCCTTACTGTTGACCATGGGAAAGAATTCGCCAACTACAATTTGATTGAAGAACAGGCCGGTGTTCCGCTGTACTTTGCGCACGCTTATTCGCCACATGAACGAGGCAGTAATGAAAATCGCAACCGAGTACTACGCCGCTTCATTCCAAAGGTCAACCGATTGATGAGATTACCGATGATGAATTGATTCAAATTAACTGGTATTTGAATTCCCGACCACTCAAATGTTTAAATTGGCGAACACCGATTGAGATCTTTTTGCGTAATCTGCGTTACTAAATTTGTTCAAGTTATTTCTTGCAATCTGCCACATATTTAAAAATAGGATTTATTCTAAATTTAAAAAAATTCAAGTATCAAAAAAGACCAATCATAAAGATTGATCTAATACACTGACTTGCAATCTGGAAGTGATGTCCTACCATCGCTTCCTTTTTTTCTGAAATTATTTTACCATAATTATCCGACTATCTTATTCTTAAAATTAAACTACCCAGCCACATTTCCACTAAGCTGATTAACAAACAGACGAAAATTAGCATTAATAAGATGAGCCATAAAGCCGCAATGAGCAATAGGAGTCGGTCGATGGTTAAGTGAAACGAAAGACTGATAGTTTCTAAAATTCCACCGATGACACTCAGTACGGCAATTACCATGAAGAAACTTGGTAAACCAGTATAACTAGAATGCAGATCTTCGCTTGATAAACTAAAGACTGTCGAGCTAATCATCCCAATTAAGATGATTAAAATAAGCTGATTGACAATGCCAGCGTTTAGAAAAGCAGTGGTAAAGTTGCCTAACCAAGTTGTGGTTATTTGCATAATAAAATTGATGAAATTGGTTGGACCTAATTGTTTAACTTCATCCAAAGGAATCGCAGTATAAATCGGGTGACACAAAAATTCTAATAAGAGCCAGCAGACCAATAAACCACTAAACAGGGGACCAAGTCCAATAAAAAAGCTGCCTAGGGTTTGGTATCGGCTTTTACGATTATACATACTGCCTACACTGCCTAGACTTCCATCTTCTGGATGAAAGTTTAGTAACTTAATTTGGGTAATTTTGTGGCCAAAAATTACTGCAAAAGCAGCATGACCTAATTCATGAATGATAACACCTAAGCCACCAAGCCAATATTGTGACTTGAAACTAAAATTATTGACCATGTACCCCTTCAAATTCTTAGCTAGAGTATAACTGATTAAACCATCTAATAATGGTAAGCCAATTAAGACAATTGCTAAAAAGCTGAAGAGATAAAAAATATTGAATACGAGATTTACTAACATATGCAATTCCTTTTTGGTTATTTGAATATGGTTTCATTATACTCCGAAGATAACAAAAAAGCCGTCAGTTCAATGAACTAACGACTTGGGATAACTGCTGTGGTTGGGCTCGAACCAACGACATCCTGATTAACAGTCAGGTGTTTCTACCAACTGAACTACACGTCAATGAATTGTCTTACTTGAGTACATGCACTATCTTAACAGCTATTATTCGTTTATACAAACTGATTTCATTTACTTTAATTTTAATGTTCCACTTTCGTGTTTAATTGTGTTTCATTAGTATGCAATGTTCGCATTTATAAAAATTGTGACTAATATGTGGACCTTAAAAGATATGGTAAATTTATTATCCGTGATTTGTTGAATAAAATGCTAATAATGAGCATTAATTAAGCAAAAAAATAATTAATTTAGTAAATATTTTTTGATTTGTCTAAAATAAGAGGAATGTTTGTGTTTCAGATGCTTATTTTTTGGTTTGGTATAACCATAAACAGAAAAAATAGCTTACTTTGTTTTCAAACTGATACAATTAAAGTATTAAGTTTTTGGAGATGAAGTTATGGATTCAAAAAAGAAAAATCTGCAGTTTGTTGGCATTAGTGCTTTAATTGGAGTTTTAACCGGAATTGTAATCTCCGTGTTTCGGATTTTAATTGAAAAAGGGCTTGATTATAGTGTAAAAGGCTATCTGTTGATTAAGCAGCAGCCTAATTGGTTATGGCTAATGATTCCACTTTTTATTGGATTAGGAATCATCGTCGGACTTTTGATGAAAGGTAATCCTAATATTCGGGGATCGGGAATTCCTCAAGTTGAAGCTCAACTAGCTGGCAATTTGGAAATGAACTGGTTCTCTGTTTTATGGCGGAAATTTATTTCTGGAGTTTTAACAGATGGAACTGGAGTTTTCATGGGACGTGAAGGTCCTTCGATTCAACTAGGGGGAGCAGTTGGGCAAGGAATTGCACAAGGATTTAAACAACACGGTTCTGATCGACGGCTTTTGATTACCACCGGAGCAGCCGCTGGTTTATCAGCCACTTTTAGTGCACCTTTAGCAGGAACTTTCTTCGTAATGGAAGGAATTCATCGTAATTTTCAGCCAACGGTGTGGTTGTCAGCTTTAACGGGGGCAGTTACGTCGAACTTTGTTTCATTCAATGTCTTTGGATTAACCCCGATTTTACCAATTTTCTATAATCGGGTCTTACCACCATTAGCCTATTGGCAATTAATTCCATTTGGATTAATTATCGGTTTATTAGGATATGTGTACAACAAAGGCTTGTTAGATTTTCCCTTATGGTATGCCAAAATTCGGATAGTTCCATGGTATTTTTATTGTTTAATTCCAATTTTATTGGTAATTCCGATTGGAGTATTTTTCCCAGAAACATTGGGTGGCGGAAGTAAACTAATTATGTTGGCTTCCACGCATAACTACCCGCTACAGTTACTTATTTTTTACCTAGTTTTACGGATTGGTTTTGGGTTAATTTCATATGGTGCTGGAATTCCTGGTGGTTTTTTCATGCCGATCTTGGCAGCAGGTGCTTTAATTGGTGCGGTGTATGGAACGGGGATGCAACAACTTGGTTTGTTGAACGCTGTTTATCTCAATAATTTCATCGTGTTTGGGATGGCTGGGTATTTTACGGCCGTCAGTAAGGAACCTTTTACTTCAATTATTTTGATTACCGAACTAGTAGGGAGTACGCACAACTTTATGTCATTAGCAATTGTCGTTTTGATTGCCTATTTGTCTTCTGATTGGCTTGGAAGTCAACCGATTTATCAAGCTTTGGCTGAAAGACTCACTCGGGTTAAACGTTATCTTGATTCTAAAGAACCAACTGATATCGCCAAAATGCCAGTCTATGAATATAGTCCTGTGGCACATGAATTTGTTAAAAACGTTAAATGGCCAGGTAACTCCATTCTAATTACGATTAAACGGGGTAATTTAACGATTATTCCCAAAGGAAAAACTAAAATCAAACCAGGCGATGTACTCTACGTATTAGTTCACAAAAATAACATTGGTTACCTTTATGAAAAAATGAAGGAATTAACTATGAGTAATTAAGGAGTAGGTCTATGGATTACGAAGAAAAATATCAAGACTACGTCAAGTTATTACGAATGACCTATGCAGAGGCCGTTGAATACTTATTATCTAAATATGGACCTGCGAAAGAAAACTATTTCAAAGAAGAGGGTTACGAAAAGTTTTTAGCAGGAATTAATAAGACGCTGACCAAGGCCAAAGGGGTTAGTCGCATCAAAGAGGGACTTTACTGTCATCACATCGATGAAATTAAAGCCTTGAATTTAAGTAATCCCCGCTTCATTTGGCATTACCGTTATCCTTATGCTTACCAAATCAAAAATCAATTAGTGTACTGTAATTTAATTGAACACTTGATTTTACACGCCTTGATTACCTATGAAACAAAACTGCAATTTGGTTTTCCTGGGTTTCAAATTTTAGCCCAACAGGTGAATGATTGGTACGTGAAAAAGCACGTCCCGGGTAAAACCAACTGGCAGTATCAACCATATCAAGCTGCTTATTTACCCAGTGAATTAGTGGAAAAATTAAATCCACTGCTTAATGAGGGGTATTTTTTAATTTTCTAGAATAAATTGATTAATAATGGTTGCCATTTTTTGATAAGTAGAGGTATTCGGGTGTAAACGTCCATCACCGAGAGCATTGACATAGTTAGCAAAAGTTAAAAGTTGAGGAGCAATCTTGCGCCAGTTTAAAACAGGAATTTGGTTAGCTTGATAAATTTTAGTTAATTTATTTAACAATTCAGCAAAGGAATATTGAGCTAATCCACTGATGTGATAGTTATCAATTCCTCCATCGAAACGGTTAATTGGTAAAATTCCGTAAATTTTGATGGTGGGATTCTCTTGTTTAATAGTTATGATATTTTTTTGTAAAATTCTGCCTAAAATTTCAAGGGTTTCTTCTCGATGGGCAAAATCATTTGTTCCATAAAAGATTGTAGCTAATTGATAATCAGCAAAATTATGATTACTTACTTGAAAAGTAAGGTCACGTTCTGTATTGCCAGTAATTGTACCGGCATTTACACCAGCATTTGTGATATTAAATTGTGGGTCTATTTTACTAAGATAGTAGGAGATGTTTTTTTCTAAATCTTTGTGACCATCAAAACCGTTCGTGATTGAGTCACCTAACATAATTAAATTTGCTTTTTTTAGCATGATTAAACTCCTTGATACTTATTATTTAAGTTCATTTTAACTTATTTTTCAGAAATTCTTAAGGAAAGATTGCTACAAAGAAATGCTTCATTTATAATTGAAACAATGATTACTTTATGGAGGGTTTAAAGTGAGTTATAAGCGAGTGATTTTAGTTGATTTAGCTGCCTTAGGTCTTAGATCTGACAACGAATCTGCCCAACACAATTCAGATAATGATACCATGTTGACTCATGTTCTCAACCAGTCATCGGACTTCTCGTTACCAGCTTTGCATAAGTTAGGTTTCTTTAACGTCTTTTTTAATGACAATAAGGAGATTGACCCACATATTGTGGCTACATATGGACTAGCTAGAACGAGATGCATCGTTAATAAACCTTGTTCTGGTTTGCGCGAAATGTTTGACTGTTCTTTGAGTTACCGAGTTTCGAGTGTATTTGAAGAAACTGCTAAGCATACAAATTCAATTATTATTTCTAAGTTTGTTAGTTATCTTTTTTCGCAAGAATTAAGTGATATCTACCAAGTTAGTACTGATGAAGAGGCTTTTTCTGAGCTTGACCATCAAATTGAAAAAAATGACGAAGGCTTTTTCTACATGCAACTACCTCAATTACAGGAATTAGCGCAAAGCAATGATTTTGATGCTTTTACTGATGAATTAACGGTGGTTGATCACCATTTGTCTAATTTGATGAATAATTTAAGTGATGATGATTTATTAATGGTTGTATCTAGTCGAATTGGAGATAATCGAACACGTGACGGTTTCCCAACGTACAAGATTTTACCAGTGATGATTCATGATAATCACTCTGATTGTCATCACTTCAAAAATGAACCTTATGTCTGTGAAGTTGGAGCAACTGTCTTAGCAGCAATGGGGCTTCAAGACCAAGTTATCTCGCCTAAACACAGTTTATTACCTTACACGAAATAATGATTAAAATTTATTGCTCTGATTTTCGAAAGGAATCTATCTCATGAACACTTATTTGCTCGTTAACGTTTTTGGTGTCATTGTTTTTATGGCAATTGCTTTTTTACTTTCCAAAGATCGTAAAAATATTAATTGGCGATCAGTGCTAGTTGTTTTAGCACTTAACTTGTTCCTTGCATTTTTCCTTACTAACTTTAGTTGGGGACGTGACATTGTTAAAGGTGCCGCTCAAGGATTTCAATGGTTGATTAACGTTTCTTATACTGGAATTGCATTTGCCTTTCCAGATTGGGTACACGTTAAACAAATGAACTTCTTTACAGCTGCATTGCTTCCAATCTTAATGATTGTTCCAATGTTTGATATTTTGACTTATTTCGGAATTCTTCCATTCTGTATTAAATGGATTGGTCGTGGAATGGCATTTATCACTGGACAACCTAAGTTTGAATCATTCTTTGCAGTTGAAATGATGTTTTTAGGAAACACTGAAGCAATGGCTGTTTCAAGTGTGCAATTAAAACGAATTTCATCAGAACGAGTTTTAACAATTGCGATGATGTCAATGTCATGTATCACTGCTGCCATGGTGGGAGCTTATGCTCAAATGGTACCAGGTGAATATGTTTTGACAGCAATTCCATTGAACATTTTAAATGCTATCATTATTACGAACCTTTTGAACCCAGTTAAGGTTACCAAAGCTGAAGATGTTATTTACAAAATTGGTAGTCCTGCTGATGACAAACAAATCGCTGAAGAAGTTGTTGAAGATAAGCCTGGAAAACCAGCTAAAGCACCATTCTTCTCATTCTTAGGTGATTCAATCTTAGGTGCCGGTAAGTTGATCTTAATTATTGTTGCTAACGTAATTGCGTTTGTTGCTTTAGCTGCTTTAATTAGTAAGTTACTTGGTTTAATTAATCCTTGGTTATCACTTGAACACATTTTGGGAGTAATTATGTTCCCATTTGCTTGGTTAATGGGTCTTGATGTTAATCAAGCTTTCCAATTTGCCCAATACATGGGAACTAAATTGGTAACCAATGAATTCGTTGTTATGGGAGAAATTGCTCCTAAAATTAACAATGTACATGTCTTCAGTCATCACTTCCAAGCTGAACTAACAGTCTTTTTAACTTCATTTGCTAACATTAGTACAGTTGGAATGATTATTGGTTGTTTGAAAGGAATTGTTGACCGCAAGAAAAATGATATGATTTCGAAAAACATTCTTTACCTCTTTTTATCTGGAATCTTAGTTTCATTGATGTCAGCTGGAATCGTGGGAATCTTTGTTTGGTAAGATACTTTGAAGAGTGGCCTTGTGCCACTCTTTTTTGTTTGAAATTGTGGTAAAATTACCTTAATAAATGAGAAATGGATGTGAATGAAATGCCACTTATGCGGATTGATTTAATTAAAGGAAGAAGAACTCCTGAACAAATTAAACAAGTAATGCAAATTGCTTACGATGTAACTCGTGATACTTTTGGGGTTCCAGAAGATGACCGTTTCCAAGTTGTAACGCAACATGAACCTTACGAAATGTGCCTGTTAGATGCCGGATTAGGAATTGAACGAACTGATGATGTAATTTTAATTCAAATTCTTTCAACTCCACGAACAACTGGGCAAAAGAAAGCTTATGCAAAAGCTGCAGTTGAAGCATTTCAACGTGAAATGAACCTTCGACCTGAAGATTTGATGATTGTCTTTGCTAATAACCATGCTGAAGATTTTAGTTTTGCTCTTGGTAAACATCAATTTCTTGATGGAGGATTATAATGACAAAAATTATCATGGATACTGATCCTGGGATTGATGACGCCGCAGCATTGTCAGTGGCAATTAACAATCCAGAACTAGACGTTGAATTAGTGACGACTGTGGCCGGAAATGTTACCGTCGATAAAACCACCATTAATGCCTTAAAAATTATTAACTTTTTTGGTAAAGGAACCGAGATTCCAGTTGCGGCAGGGGCAGTACAGCCGTTAATCAAACCATTTGAAGATGCTGCACGGATTCATGGTGAGTCTGGGATGAGTGGCTATGATTTTCATGGTGAATTACCTAAGCCATTAAAAGAAACTGCTGTACAAGCAATGTATCGCGTGATTATGGCTAGTGATGAACCAATAACTTTGGTAGCAACTGGTTCATATACGAATGTCGCTTTACTTTTTGCCGAATATCCAGAAGTTAAAGATAAGTTAGAACGGATTGTGGCAATGGGTGGTACTTTAGGTTGTGGTAATATGACGAGTGCTGCTGAATTTAACGTCTTTACTGATCCTCACGCAGCTAAGATGATGTACCAATCTGGCGTACCAATTGTGATGGTGGGGCTTGATGTTACTAAAAAAGCATTAGTGACACCAGAAACCTTAGCTGAAATTGAAACTATGAACCCAGCTGGGAAAATGTTGCATGACTTGATTATTAGCGATGGTGATCGGAACGAACATGGAGTGGCAATGCATGACGTTAACACCATTTTTTACTTACTTCATCCAGAATTCATGACTACTAAAAAGTTGTGGATTGATATTCAAACAGAAGGTCCCGCAAATGGTGAAACTGTTGCCGATATTCGGGGTGCTTATCATGACGGTCAAACGAACGCAGATGTTTGCCTTGATATTGATGCTGAGGCTTTCAATGATTGGTTTAAAGCAGAAGTTAAAAAAATGAAATAGCAATTTATTGAAAAAGATTGGAGAATATCCAATCTTTTTTGTTTTCTAGCTAACTAAAATCTTAAAATTTAGTTATAATGGAGAATAGATATGCAATTATTGTTCGATTAAGAAGTTAGGAGTTTCAGATGACACCAGAAGAATTTAAACAGGGATTAGCCAAACAAGGGTTTGCGTTATCTGACCAACAAATGCAACAATTTAAAGACTATTTTGAATTGTTAGTAGAATATAATCAGAATGTTAATTTAACCAACATTACAGAACGTAATGATGTTTACCTTAAACATTTTTATGATTCTATTTCACCAGCTTTTTACGTTTCGGAATTAAAAGAAGCAAAAAGTTTGGTAGATGTTGGTGCAGGAGCTGGATTTCCATCCATCCCGTTAAAAATTGTAAACCCTGACCTACAAGTTACAATTGTTGACTCACTTAATAAGCGAATTATTTTCTTACAAAAGTTGGTTAGTCAATTAGGGTTAACTGGAGTTAATCTAGTTCATGCTCGAGCTGAAGAATTTGGTGGCCGTCGATCTAAAGACCGTGAAAGTTTTGATTTAGCAACCGCTAGAGCCTTAGCTCGTTTGAGTGTAATGAGTGAACTTTGTTTACCATTAGTAAAAATTGGTGGTAAGTTGATTGCCATGAAAGCTGCAAAAGCTCCAGAAGAATTAACGGATGCTACCAAGGCAATTCATGTGCTTGGTGGAAAAGTAACAGAAGATTTTTCGTTTAAATTACCAGAAAATGATGAAGAACGTCATATTATTGTGATTGAAAAAGAACGGAAAACGCCGATTAAATATCCCCGTAAAGCAGGTACCCCAAATAAAGAACCCATTAAATAAAGGAGGACACAAACAATGGCACATGTAATTGCGTTAGCAAACCAAAAAGGTGGAGTTGGTAAAACTACCACTGCTGTTAACCTCGGAGCTGGCCTAGCCAGTGAAGGTAAACGTGTTTTAATCGTTGATTCCGATGCTCAAGGAAACGCTACTAGTGGTGTGGGAATTAGTAAACAAAACATTCAAAAGGATGTTTATGATGTTTTAGTTAATGAAGAACCAATGCAAAATGTAATTATGCATTCCGCACATGAAGGTTTAGATATCGTTCCTGCCACAATCCAATTATCTGGTGCAGAAATTGAATTAACCCCACAAATGGCACGAGAAACGCGGTTGCAAAATGCAATTAAGCAAATTAATGATCAATATGATTATGTGCTAATTGACTGTCCTCCTTCATTGGGTTTGATTACGATTAACGCTTTTACAGCTAGTGATTCAATTTTAATTCCCGTTCAAAGTGAATATTATGCGCTTGAAGGGTTGAGTCAATTATTGAATACGGTTCAATTAGTTCAAAAACATTTTAATCCTAATCTATATGTAGAAGGTGTTTTACTTACGATGTATGATGCCCGAACTAATTTGGGTGCCCAAGTAAATGAAGAAGTGCGTAAGTTCTTTAAAGAAAAAGTTTATAAAAGTATTATTCCACGTAATGTAAGACTTTCAGAAGCACCATCGCATGGACTTCCCATTATTGATTATGATCCAAATTCAAAGGGTGCCAAAGTGTACATGAAATTGACAAAGGAGGTGTTAGCTGCCAATGACAAATAATAGTAAAGGGCTTGGTCGAGGACTGGATGCCTTATTTGACGACAATGATATCAATTTGAGTGATGAAACTGTTCAAACTTTGAAATTGGAAAATTTAATTCCCAATCCTTATCAACCACGAAAAAAATTTGATAAGCGTGCTTTAAATGATTTAACTGAATCAATTAAAGTTTCGGGTGTTTTTCAACCAATCATTGTGCGTCAACCAAATAAAAAAGAAAACAAATTCGAAATTCTAGCAGGTGAAAGGCGTTTTCGTGCCTCTAAAGCTGCTGGAAAAGAAACCATTCCAGCAATTGTTCGTGATGCAACGGATGAACAAATGATGGAAATTGCCGTGATGGAAAACCTTCAACGGGAAGATTTGAATCCTCTAGAAGAAGCTAAAGCTTACGAAATGTTGATGACTCATCTTGATATTACCCAAGTTGAAGTTTCCCGTCGTTTAGGAAAGAGTCGTCCTTACATTGCTAATTATCTTCGGTTGTTAAACTTACCTGCTGAAGTTAAAGAAATGTTACAAAAAGGTCAACTTTCGATGGGACAAGCTCGGACTTTATTAGCTGTGAAGAATAAAACTGAGTTAATTAAATTGGCAAAAAAAGTTGCTGACGAAACGTTAACTGTTCGGCAATTAGAAAAACTAATTGCTGCTTTAAATCCCAAAGAAGATAAAAAGAAAAAAAGTAATAGTTTTCGCAAATCTCCTTATTTAAAGGAAAGCGAAGATCGTCTACAAGACAAATTTGGGACTCGTGTCGCTATCAATGAAACACGTCCTAAATCAGGAAAAGGAAAGATTGAAATTGATTATCTTTCTAATGCTGATTTAACTCGAATTTTAGAACTACTTGATATTCATTTGGATTAAGGAGCGATTTTATGTACGAATTACATGACATTGTTGAAATGAAAAAGCCCCATCCTTGTGGAACAAATCGGTGGGAAATTATTCGCATGGGTGCTGATATTAAATTAGAATGTCTTGGCTGTGGACACGTCGTAATGTTGGCCAGACATCAATTTGATAAGAGAATGAAAAAAGTACTAGAAAAACATACAGAAGATTAAGAAAGAGGTAATGATAAAATGGCACTAACTGCTGGAATTGTGGGCTTGCCAAACGTCGGTAAGTCAACCTTATTTAATGCGATTACTAAAGCGGGAGCAGAAATGGCAAACTATCCGTTTGCTACAATCGATCCAAACGTTGGAATGGTTGAAGTTCCTGATAAACGTTTAGACCGCATTCAAGAATTGATTCCTGCTAAAAAAGTTGTCCCTACAACTTTTGAGTTCACTGATATTGCTGGGATTGTTAAAGGTGCCAGTAAAGGTGAAGGACTTGGAAATAAATTTTTGGAAAACATTCGTCAAGTTGATGCGATTGTCCATGTCGTGAGGGCTTTTGAAGACGATAACATCACCCACGTAGCTAATAAAGTTGATCCAGTGGCTGATATTGAAACCATTAATTTAGAATTAAGTCTTTCTGATTTAGAAGCCGTTAACAAACGTTTTGCTAAAGTTGAACGGGCCGCTAAAGGAAATGATGATGAAGCTAAAGAACAATTAGCTGTGATTGAAAAAATTAAGCCAGTTCTAGAAGCTGGTGGATCAGTGCGTGATGTTGATTTAGATGAAGAAGAACAAAAAATTGTAAAAGGCTTTTTCTTATTAACTTCAAAACCAGTTCTTTATGTTGCAAATATTAGTGAAGATTCAATGGGCGACCCAGAATCAGATGAATTATTCCAAGCGGTTAAAAAGTATGCTAACGAACATGGTGCTGAAGCAATTGGAATTGCCGCTGAAAGTGAAGAAGAAATTGCTGAACTTGATGATGCAGATAAACAAGAATTTTTGGATGCTGCTGGAGTAGAAGAACCAGGATTAGATAAGTTAATTCGGGCAGCCTACAAATTGCTAAATCTTGAAACTTTCTTTACAGCTGGTGGTAAAGAAACCAAAGCTTGGACTTACTTAAAAGGGACGAAAGCTCCCCAAGCTGCTGGAATTATTCACTCAGATTTTGAACGGGGATTTATTCGAGCAGAAGTAATGTCATTTGCAGACCTTGATAAATTGGGTAGCGAACAGGCAGTTAAAGAAGCCGGTAAATTACGAGTTGAAGGTAAAGAATACGTTATGCAAGATGGTGACATCGTTAATTTCCGGTTCAATGTATAGGAGAAAATATGAGCGAATTAGAAAATAAGCAGCGAAATGCTGCAGCACAACAACACCACAAAAGTGGAAGAAAAGCTACTTATGAAGAATTTGATCAGTTAGGTTTAACGAAACGTAATATTGAATATTTAGTACGTTTCAAAGCTGCTTTAGCTGAAACAAATGTGCTTGCTGAAAAACAAGCTGATATCATCAAAACTATGATTGATGAAATTCTTGCAGCACAAAAAAAGGGTATCACTGCTAAAGGCCTTTATGGGACTGTTACCGAAAAAGTAGCTATGACAGTTAATCCACCACGGAAACCAGCTGGACCCTTAACTAAGGAACGTTATTTAATCGATGCCTCTTATAATGTTTTGTGGTTCTTAATTTTATTCAGTTTCATGTATGCTACGATGTTCTGGGTTTCTCCAGCGCAAGCCAAACAAGGTGGAGTAGCCGGAATCACGAGCATCATTCTTTCTTCAGTACTTGCTGGGATTGGAATGCCAGTTGTTACCCAATTGTTTGCACCTGGCGTTAAGCACAAACATAATGCCTTAATTCGTTCCATTATGATGGTTGGATTATTCATGATTTGGATGGTTGTATTCTATGGAACGAATTTGTTACCAGCTGGGTTAAATCCAGTAGTTTCACCAATTGTTGATGTTGTAATTGGGATTTTAGCCTTAGTTGGAGTGTTATACATGCGGACCAAATATACGATTACCAGTGGATTTTTTGCTGGTCGTCGTTAAATTTAAAAGCCTTTTTCTGTGGAAAGAGGCTTTTTTAATTGCTAAGTTTTTCTTATAATCGCGCCATTTACTTTCTTTTGAGAATTCTTTTAGTTAGAATTAATTAAAAGTCAGATTCAGAAAGGATTTATTAAATTATGAAAATATTAGTTGTCGATGATGATCGTGAAATTGCTCAATTATTAGAGATTTACATTAAAAACGAAGGTTACACTCCAATTGCTGCTTATAACGGTGAGGAAGCACTTTCAATGCTCCATACTAACAGTGACATTGGATTAGTAATCTTAGATATTATGATGCCCGGAATGAGTGGAATCGAAGTAATTAATGAAATTCGGAAGGATTCACAAGTACCAATTATTGTTCTTTCAGCCAAAACTGAAGATATGGATAAAATTCAAGGATTGACATCTGGTGCAGATGATTACGTTACTAAACCGTTTAACCCTTTGGAAATGATGGCTCGGGTACACTCACTCCTTCGTCGAAGTCAAAATAATGTAACAAATGACGAACCAGATGTGATTGACATTGAGGGACTTAAAATCAATAAGGATTCTCATGAAGTAACCACGGAAAACGGAACCAAAATTCAATTAACAGCAATCGAATTTGGAATTTTATATTTATTAGCTAGTCATCCTAATCGAGTTTTTTCTGCTGACGAAATTTTTGAACGAGTTTGGAAACAAGAAAGTGTCATTTCTGCTAAGACAGTAATGGTCCACATGAGCCATTTGCGTGACAAGATTGAAGAAGCAACTGATGGAAAAGACATCATTAAAACCGTTTGGGGTGTCGGATACAAGGTTGAAGGTTAATTTTGAAGAACAATACCGAAAGCTTTAAACTTAAACGAAATGAAAGACAAGAGCTCTGGATTGAAGGAATTTTAACGATGAGTTTGCTGCTCTTGGTTGATTTTGCGATTGGTAATATTATCGTTAATTTCATTCGACACAATCAAGGTGTTACGGATGGTATTTTTATCATTAAACAGTCAGTGACATTTGGTCCATTTCGGCAACCAATTCTTAGTTTGGAAGGTCTTTTCTGGTTTATTATGTTGCTAATCAACGGATTGATTGCTTGGTGGCGTTTGGTTAGAATCTATAAACAAATTGAAATTAGTCGAATAATTGATGAATTACATTATATTTCAGATGGCCATTTTGAGCATAAAATTCCTTTTCAATTAAGCGGGGATAATGAACGGGTGGTCAAAAGTGTTAATTTTTTAGTTGAAAATGTGATTAAATCAATGGACGATGAACGACGGATTGAAAAGTCAAAAGATGATTTAGTGACTAGTGTCAGTCATGATTTACGAACACCATTGACTTCAATTATTGGCTATTTAGGTTTAATTGAGGATCATCAATATCAATCTGAAGCAGATATCTTAAAATATTGTAAAATTGCTTATGAAAAATCGCAGCAAATGAAATTACTAGTTGACCAATTATTTGAATATACAAAGGCTAACAACTTGAAACAACGCAAATTAGAAATGAATCCAATTGATGTTAATCAACTATTGACTCAATTAGAAACATCATTTGCGTTAGAAGCTAGCAAAAGAGGAATTAAAATAGTTGTTAAACCACTCAAAAAAGATGTGATTATGTCTTCAAATGCTGAATTAGTTGGTCGAATTTTTAATAATCTAATTACTAATGCAATTTCTTATGGTGAGGGTGCTAATAAAATATGTTTAAGTGCCAAAGTTAAAGGTGCTCAAATTCAATTTACAGTTGCAAATGATGGAAAGAGAATTCCTACCAGTGTAATTAAACGAATTTTTGAAAGATTTTATCGAGAAGAAAGTTCTCGAAACACCAATACTGGTGGAAGCGGGTTAGGTTTGGCAATTGTAAAAGAAATTATCCAAAATCAAGGTGGAACTATTAACGTAAATTCGACCGATAAATTAACTTCATTTGTGTTTACCTTACCAATTAAAGGAAAACAAACTGATTAAAAAGCTAATCATTTGATTAGCTTTTTTCGTTTGTCATTTAATTAAACGTTGTCGTTAACTTTTAGAAAAAAAGTTTTTTTACAAATGTTGGCAAAGTGGTTTTTTATTTTTACTTTTTACAATATAATTAAAGTATTGGACAAAAGTTATAAATGAAGTCACTATTTGGAGGATTTTAATTGACAAAAATGGTAGCAGATCCAAAAATTCCGGCATGGCGTCGAAATTTTCAGATTTCATTCCCACTAGATATTAGTTATATTCCGATTGGGTTAGCTAGTGGTATTTTATTACATGCAGCAGGTTTCAACTTTTTTAATACGTTGTTACTATCTATCTTGGTTTTTTCTGGTGGAGCTCAATTCTTGATTGCATCAATGTTAACCATTAATTCACCATTACTTACAATTGTATTAATGTTGTTTTTCTTGGAATTACGTTATGCATTATTAGGATCAAGTCTGTCGAAATATTTGCATGGGCAAAGCACGTTATTTACATTTTTATTTGCAGTTTCGATGAATGATGAAAATTATGCTGTAAACTATTTGAAATTTTCCACTGATAAAAAGTTCACACCTCGATATGCTTTGCAAATCGAGCACTGGTCACTATTCTTTTGGACGATGAGTAACGTAGTTGGAAGCTTACTTGGTACAGCAATCCATATTGATTTAACGGTCGTTCATTTTGCTTTAACTGCTTTATTCTTATTTATGATTGTGATGCAAGTTAAGAACTTTTTGAAGATTTTTATTGCTTTATTAGCTGCAGGTTTGGCAATCTTTTTCTTAGTGATTACTAAATCAACGCTTGGTTTAGTTTGTTCGACGCTTTTGGCTTCTTTTGTTGGTTTCTTAATTGACAATTATCTCAGACGGCGACGGATTAAGACTCATCATAAGAGTCGCTTAATTAAGATGTTTAAGAACCCAGCTGGTACACCTAAAGAAGATTAGGGGAGGACTAAAAAATGGAATGGAATGGAATGCAACATTTTCTGTTAGTAATACTTTGTTTTTTTGTAGCGCTATTACCTCGATTTATCCCACTCTACATCTTCCGTACTCGGAAAATTCCTAAATGGTTTAATGAATGGATGGAATTTGTGCCAATTTGTTTGTTTACTTCATTGGTAGTAAAAGACTTATTTATTACAAAAACTTACGATTTTACTTTACAAGGGCATTTTCCAGAATTGATTTCTAGTATAGTGGTAATTGCAATTGCTTTTTGGACGCGTTCCATGGCATTATCAGTTATCATTGGCTTATGTTTGGTATTTCTACTCTCAATGTTTGTCTTTTAAAAATACATGGTTCTAACTATTGGTTTAGTTAGAACCATTTTTGTTTAGTGAAGGAGTACGCTTAATTAAAAATTGGTATGATATAATGATAGGTAAATCAAGCCTTTTAATTTGTATGGAGGATTATTTTAATGAAAAAATGGATATCAGGGGTGATTATCCTAGTTGTAGTAATTTTGCTTGGTGGATGGATGTATATCGATCATGCTAACAAAGAAAATATCTACCAAACTAATCTTAAGAATGGGAATATAGCTTTGCAAAACCATGATTATAACCAAGCTAAAAAAGATTTTCAAAAGGCACTTGATGCTAAGCCAGATTCAAAAAAGGTCAACGGATCTGTTAGCCAAGTTGAAAAATATACTGATGGTGAGCGTCAATTAAGATCAAATGATTTTGTAACGGCTAAAAATTCATTTAAAATGGCAGCAAATGTTGAAAATGGATCAAAAGATTTAGCTAATCAGGCTCAACAAAAAATTAAAGAAGTTAAATTAATTACTGCTAATATTAATCAATTTAATAAAATTTACAAAGCTACAGTTCAACAACATAATGAAAAAAATTATCAACTTTCAAACGACACTTTGAATCAAATTTTGGATGACGATACAATTAATCAATCATATTATGCGGATGTATTAGCTAAAGCAAAAGATTTAAAAAAATCAAATGATAAATCAATCGATGCAGCGAATAAAGCAAAACTTAATAATAGCAACGCCAACAACGGTTCCAATAATGGGACAAACTCATCAAATGGAAATAGTAATGATTTAAGTCAATTTAATGTTTACACTAATCCTCAAGAATACGCAAATCGTTTTGTAAATAGTGGGACAAGTTCTAATACATCTACTGTTGATAATACTAATATTGCAAATGGTCCAGTAAGTGTAACGAACGATCCTTACGATGTTTATACTAATCCTAATGAGTATTCAAACCGTTTTAACTAATTAGTAACAGGAGAAAATTGATGCAAGTACATTGGAATAATTTTATTAATAATGTTCGCTTAAGAAGAACTTTTGTATTGATGTTTATTATTTCAGTTTTGTATTTTTGTCGTGAAATGATGACAACTGTACTGCTGACTTTTATCTTTACATTACTAGTAACTAAAATGGTAGTAGCAATTCGAAAAAAGATTAAAATTCCAATTCCAATTTTGGTGATTATAATTTATGCCTTAATAGTAGGATTAATTACTTATGCTGCCATTAATTACTTGCCAACAATTGCTGATCAAACAGCTAAATATACTAAACAATTAATTAATTTTTATCAGCATCCACGCCGAATTACTAATCCTCAGGTACGAGAAGTTTTTATCAAATTTATGCACAGCGTTAATGTTCCTCATCAAATTCAAGATAGTTTAGGATTAATTTGGAGTTACATTACGAGCATTGGGACGGTCAGCTTTTCCTTATTTATGTCAATTCTTTTAAGCTTTTTCTTCACTTTAGAGCTTGAGCAAACAAAACGTTTTTCCGAGAAGTTTTTAGATAGCACCTTTGGTTGGTTTTTCCAAGATTTACAATATTTTGGTAACATTTTTGTAAAGACCTTTGGAGTAGTGTTAGAAGCACAATTCTTCATTGCAATTTGTAATACCGTGATTACCACGACTTGTTTAGCATTTATGCATATGCCAGAGTTAGCGTTATTCTCGCTTATGATTTTCTTTTTGAGTCTCATTCCCGTCGCTGGAGTAATTGTTTCTGTGATTCCTTTATCAATTGCTGGATATGCAGTGGGTGGATTAAGATACATTGTGTACATTATGATTATTATTTTAGTGGTGCATGCAATTGAAGCTTATATTTTAAACCCTAAATTTATGTCAGCACGGACTGAGCTTCCAATTTTTTATACCTTTGTGGTGTTATTAATTGGAGAACATTTCTTAGGAACTTGGGGATTAATTGTTTCTGTTCCAATTTTTACTTTCTTATTAGATGTTTTTGGGGTTCAAAAGGTTGATCAAGTTAATAAAGATCGTGAAAAAAATCCCGGCTTCATAAGAAAATTGTTAAAAAAATATGTAAAATGATGTATTATGTAATACGTATACTAAATATAGATTTTAATTCGAAAGAGGTATAAACAATGGCTAAATTATGTTTAATTCGTCACGGACAAAGTGAATGGAACTTAGCAAACAAATTCACTGGATGGGTTGATGTTGATCTAAGTGAAGAAGGAGTTAAGCAAGCTAAACATGCAGGTAAGTTAATTGCCGATGCCGGTCTTGAATTTGACCAAGCTTACACTTCAGTTTTAAAACGTGCCATTAACACATTGCACTATGCTTTAGGTGAAAGTAACCAATTATGGATTCCAGAAATGAAATCATGGCGTTTAAACGAACGTCATTACGGTGCTTTACAAGGTCACAACAAAGAACGTGCTGCTGAAAAGTACGGTGCAGACCAAGTTCACATTTGGCGTCGTTCATATGATGTTTTGCCTCCACTATTGAGTGCCGATGATGAAGGTTCAGCAACTAAAGACCGTCGTTACGCTGATTTAGACCCACGTGCAATTCCTGCAGGTGAAAATCTTAAAACCACTTTGGAACGTGTAATTCCATTCTGGCAAGATGAAATTGCTCCTAAATTATTAGATCACAAGAACGTAATCATTGCTGCACATGGTAACTCATTACGTGCCTTAACTAAATACATCGAAGGTATTTCTGATGAAGATATCATGGATGTAGAAATTGCTACTGGTGATCCAATTGTTTACGATATTGATGAAAATTTAAATATTGTAAGCAAAACTAAGTTAGACGAAAACAGATAAATATTTAAAAAGTTTGTACTATAATTAGTGCAGGCTTTTTTATTGCACTAAAATCGTTGTCAGATTACTTGACAATCTTAAAAATGGTCGTATCATAGAACTTACTTTTAATAATATACATGGGGGATTTTATATGAACAAAAATCAAGCTGTTGATGCAAAGGGGAAACCGTACAATCGTACGATGTTTGTTCTTTTGTTATTAGTCGGGGCCTTTGTGGCTATCTTGAATCAAACGATTTTAGCAACTGCTTTTCCAACACTAATGCATGCTTTTAATATCAATACATCAACTGTTCAGTGGTTGACTACTGGATTTATGATGGTTAATGGTATTTTAATCCCGGTTAGTGCTTGGTTAAATACCAGATTTAATACTAAGTGGCTCTATTTAGGTGCCATGTTAATTTTTGAAATTGGGACAATCATGGCATATATGGCACCATCATTTGGTGTTTTATTTGCTGGTCGATTAGTTCAAGCTGTTGGAGTTGGTGTAATTATGCCATTACTTCAAACAGTTATGTTGACCATCTTCCCTGCTGACAAGCGTGGAGCTGCCATGGGAATGGCTGGAATGGTAATTGGACTTGCACCTGCCATTGGACCAACTCTTTCTGGTTGGATTATTGATAATTATCAATGGCGTGATTTATTTGGAATGTTAATTCCAATCGCAGCTCTTGTTTTAATATTTGGGTTAGTTTACATTAAGCCAGTCCTTAAAACAGAAAAATCAAAATTAGATGTACTATCATTAATTCTTTCTACCATTGGTTTTGGTAGTGCTTTATATGGATTTTCATCAGTTGGTAGCGACGGATGGGGTAGTCAAACTGTAATTGTTTCATTAGTTATCGGTGCCATTTTTGTTGGCTTATTCGTTTGGCGTCAATTAACCATGAAAGAACCATTCTTGAACCTTAATGTGTTCAAGTCTGCTGAATTTAGTATTGGGACAATGATTGCTTCAATCGTTTTCATGGCTATGATTGGTGTAGAAATGATTATTCCACTTTACCTACAAATTGTACGTGGAATGACGGCTTTTGACTCTGGATTAACTCTTTTACCTGGTGCAATTATGATGGGAATTATGAGTCCTTTTACTGGTAAGATTTTTGATAAATATGGTGCTAAGAAATTAGCAATTGGGGGATTATTCTTACTATCATTAGGTACTTTCCCATTCATGTTCTTAACTAAGACTACTCCAGTTCATTACATCACAATGCTATATGTTGTTCGGATGTTTGGGGTAGCAATGGTTATGATGCCAGTTACAACTTCAGCAATGAATGCTTTACCAGTTACTATGATGAGTCATGGAACTGCCGTTAATAATACGGTTCGTCAAATCTGTGCTTCAATTGCTACTGCAATCATGGTATCAATTCTTGCTAATGTAACTACCGATAACATGCCAGCTAAACATATAATGAAGCTTAATCCAATTCACTATGTTAGTTTAGCAATTAATGCAACTTTGAAAGGTTATTCAGCTGCATTTGCGATTGCCTTTGGACTTAGTTTGATAGCATTCCTTGCTGGATTTATGTTAAAAAAAGGTCGAGTTACTACCATTAAAGTAGGTAAGGAGGACACTAAATAATGATTTTCTTACTATTAACGGTTTCCGTACTAGCGTTCTTTCTTTGCTGGAATTTGATTCCTAATCAAAAGGTTTCTAATGTTACTGGAGTCTTTTTTGCAATTTTATCAATTTTGTCAGTTCTTGCGATGATGGGTAATTTCAAATATCATTTTGGAATGGAACAACAAACCATTGTTACTAGAACAGAAATTGCTCCAGTAAAGCAAATGATGATTTTAAAACAACCAGTCGGTACTGATGGTTCTGAACAAGCTGTTATTTATAACAAAAAAGCAAGCCAAAAGAAACCAACTGTTGCTAAGCCAGCAATGGATACGAAAAATGTAATTAAAGAAAATGCTTCTAAGAATCAACTTGTAACTAAAGGAACTTATTGGGTTTACAAGAATGATTTTTATAAAGCGTTGTTTGGATTTGCTCAAAAGCATGAGTTGATTAAGCAAACCAAAACTTTTGAAGTTGAAAATGGAGTACTTGTAATGACTCCTGATCAAGCCAAACAATTTGGTGCTAAGATGAAAGCAGAAGCTAAGGCAATGCAAACACCTGAAGCAATGGCAGCTGCCAAAGCTAAAGGAGCAGAATTTGTTCAAGGTAAGTTAACTGCTGACATGCAAAAGAATCCTAAAATGTCTGATGCACAAAAACAAAAGTTAACTAAAAAATATGCTGCGGAATTTCAAAAGCAAGTAAAAGCACAATCTATGGCACAACTTTCACAAAAAGTTGCAGCTGAAATGAATCTTAAATAATTTAATTAGATTAGGCAGGAACTTCACATAAGTGAGGTTCCTTTTTTATTTTTTGAAATTTTATTATCAGTTGAAAAATCATTTTCAACATTTTAAAAAAATTGACTTTTCTTGACATTTAATTTGATTGGTAATATTATATTAATTGTCGCTGATAGTAAGACGTTTTCTATATAATTATTTTCTAAAAAAATTAATAATATATGTTGACAATTTCTCTATTAGCTAGTAACATATTATATGCACTGTAAATGGTGCTTGAGTAGATCTTTGAAAACTGAACAAAATTTTGATTACAATAAGTGTAAGGATAATCTTTAAACTTAGTTTAAAGATTAAACAAATATGCAATGTCAATTTGCAAAAACAAATAAATAAGAGCTAGTAAAGTTCTCATTTTTAAAATGAGAGTTTGATCCTGGCTCAGGACGAACGTTGGCGGCGTGCCTAATACATGCAAGTCGAACGAAGTCGCCCAAAATCATCTTGGTGCTTGCACTAAGATGATTTTGGATCCGACTGAGTGGCGAACTGGTGAGTAACACGTGGGTAACCTGCCCAGAAGAAGGGGATAACACCTGGAAACAGATGCTAATACCGTATAACAACAAGAACCACATGGTTCTTGTTTGAAAGCTGGCCTTTGTGCTAGTGCTTCTGGATGGACCCGCGGCGTATTAGCTAGTTGGTGAGATAATAGCTCACCAAGGCAATGATACGTAGCAGACCTGAGAGGGTAATCTGCCACAATGGGACTGAGACACGGCCCATACTCCTACGGGAGGCAGCAGTAGGGAATCTTCCACAATGGACGAAAGTCTGATGGAGCAACGCCGCGTGAGTGAAGAAGGGTTTCGGCTCGTAAAACTCTGTTGTTAGAGAAGAACAACCGTGAGAGCAACTGCTCACGGTATGACGGTATCTAACCAGAAAGTCACGGCTAACTACGTGCCAGCAGCCGCGGTAATACGTAGGTGGCAAACGTTGTCCGGATTTATTGGGCGTAAAGGGAGCGCAGGCGGTTTATTAAGTCTGATGTGAAAGCCTTCGGCTTAACCGGAGAAGTGCATCGGAAACTGATAAACTTGAGTGCAGAAAAGGATAGTGGAACTTCATGTGTAGCGGTGAAATGCGTAGATATATGAAGGAACACCAGTGGCGAAGGCGGCTATCTGGTCTGTAACTGACGCTGAGGCTCGAAAGCATGGGTAGCAAACAGGATTAGATACCCTGGTAGTCCATGCCGTAAACGATGAATGCTAGGTGTTGGAAGGTTTCCGCCTTTCAGTGCCGCAGCTAACGCATTAAGCATTCCGCCTGGGGAGTACGACCGCAAGGTTGAAACTCAAAGGAATTGACGGGGACCCGCACAAGCGGTGGAGCATGTGGTTTAATTCGATGCTACGCGAAGAACCTTACCAGGACTTGACATCTTCTGCCAATCTAAGAGATTAGACGTTCCCTTTGGGGACAGAATGACAGGTGGTGCATGGTTGTCGTCAGCTCGTGTCGTGAGATGTTGGGTTAAGTCCCGCAACGAGCGCAACCCTTGTCTTTAGTTGCCAGCATTAAGTTGGGCACTCTAGAGAGACTGCCGGTGATAAACCGGAGGAAGGTGGGGACGACGTCAAATCATCATGCCCCTTATGTCCTGGGCTACACACGTGCTACAATGGGCGATACAACGAGTTGCGAAACCGCGAGGTCAAGCTAATCTCTTAAAGTCGTTCTCAGTTCGGATTGCAGTCTGCAACTCGACTGCATGAAGTTGGAATCGCTAGTAATCGTGGATCAGCATGCCACGGTGAATACGTTCCCGGGTCTTGTACACACCGCCCGTCACACCATGAGAGTTTGTAACACCCAAAGTCGGTTGGATAACCTTTTAGGAGTCCGCCGCCTAAGGTGGGACAGATGATTAGGGTGAAGTCGTAACAAGGTAGCCGTAGGAGAACCTGCGGCTGGATCACCTCCTTTCTAAGGAATAATTCGGAACCTTACATTAATCAAAATCTTGGTCAGTTTTGAGAGTATCTACTCTTATGGGGAATTAGCTCAGCTGGGAGAGCACCTGCTTTGCAAGCAGGGGGTCAGCGGTTCGATCCCGCTATTCTCCATTGACACGTAAGTGTCATTTTTGTTCTTTGAAAACTAGATAATATTATTTTCTGTAATAATTATATTTTTATATATAATTGAACCGAGAAATAACCATTGTGTTATTTTTGAGTTTTTTAATTAGTTTTAATCGCTAAAACTCAAATAATTTATAATCCGTAGGATTATAGGTTAAGTTAATAAGGGCGCATGGTGAATGCCTTGGTACTAGGAGCCGATGAAGGACGCAACTAACTGCGATAAGCTTCGGGGAGCTGTACGTAAGCTTTGATCCGGAGATTTCCAAATGAGGAAACTCGACCAGTGTTATGACTGGTCACTGCATAGTGAATACATAGCTATGCAGAGGCAGACGTGGGGAACTGAAACATCTAAGTACCCACAGGAATATAAAGAAATTTCGATTCCCTAAGTAGCGGCGAGCGAACGGGGAACAGCCCAAACCGAACCCTTGTGGTTCGGGGTTGTAGGACTGAACATTTGAGTTACAAAAGTATTTGATAGTTGAAGTAGTTGGGAAGCTACACCAAAGAGAGTGATAGTCTCGTAAACGAAATCGAATACCCTCAGTTCAGGATCCTGAGTACGGCGACACACGTGAAACGTCGTCGGAATCTGGGAGGACCATCTCCCAAGGCTAAATACTCCCTAGTGACCGATAGTGAACCAGTACCGTGAGGGAAAGGTGAAAAGCACCCCGGAAGGGGAGTGAAATAGTTCCTGAAACCATGTGCCTACAAGCAGTCAGAGCCCGTTAATGGGTGATGGCGTGCCTCTTGTAGAATGAACCGGCGAGTTACAGTTGCATGCAAGGTTAAGCCGAAAAAGCGGAGCCGTAGCGAAAGCGAGTCTTAATAGGGCGCCATAGTATGTTGCCGTAGACCCGAAACCAGGTGATCTACCCATGTCCAGGATGAAAGTGCGGTAATACGCACCGGAGGTCCGAACCCGTGTACGTTGAAAAGTGCTGGGATGAGGTGTGGGTAGCGGTGAAATTCCAAACGAACTTGGAGATAGCTGGTTCTCTCCGAAATAGCTTTAGGGCTAGCCTCGGAATTAGAATCATGGAGGTAGAGCCACTGTTTGAGCAAGGGGTCCATCTAGGATTACTGAGTTCAGATAAACTCCGAATACCATTGATTTATGTCCGGGAGTCAGACGATGAGTGATAAGATCCATCGTCGAAAGGGGAACAGCCCAGACCGCCAGTTAAGGTCCCTAAATATATGCTAAGTGGAAAAGGAAGTGGAGTTGCATAGACAACTAGGATGTTGGCTCAGAAGCAGCCACCATTTAAAGAGTGCGTAATAGCTCACTAGTCGAGTGATTCTGCGCCGAAAATTTACCGGGGCTAAGCATATTACCGAGACTGCGGACGCAACTATGTTGCGTGATAGGAGAGCGTTCTAAGGGCAATGAAGGTAGACCGTAAGGACTACTGGAGCGCTTAGAAGTGAGAATGCCGGTATGAGTAGCGAAAGATCAGTGAGAATCTGATCCACCGAATGACTAAGGTTTCCTGGGGAAGGCTCGTCCACCCAGGGTTAGTCGGGACCTAAGCCGAGGCTGAGAAGCGTAGGCGATGGATAACAGGTTGAGATTCCTGTACTAGTTAATTATGTTTGAACGATGGAGGGACGCAGTAGGCTAAGATATGCACACGATTGGAAATGTGTGTTCAAATCGTAAGTCAGTTTAAGAGTCAAATGCTTTTAAGCGGGTTGACAAGCGATGATGAGGATCGAAATTTAAGTAGAGAAGTATCTGACGTCACACTGCCGAGAAAAGCTTCTAGTTAGTAATTAATTACCCGTACCGCAAACCGACACAGGTAGTCGAGGAGAGTATCCTCAGGTGAGCGAGAGAACTATCGTTAAGGAACTCGGCAAAATGACCCCGTAACTTCGGAAGAAGGGGTGCTGGCCTCACGGCCAGCCGCAGTGAAAAGACTCAAACGACTGTTTATCAAAAACACAGGTTTATGCAAAATCGTAAGATGAAGTATATGGGCTGACGCCTGCCCGGTGCTGGAAGGTTAAGTGGAAGTGTTAGCTTCGGCGAAGCACCGAAATGAAGCCCCAGTAAACGGCGGCCGTAACTATAACGGTCCTAAGGTAGCGAAATTCCTTGTCGGGTAAGTTCCGACCCGCACGAAAGGCGTAACGATTTGAGTACTGTCTCAACGATAGACTCGGTGAAATTAAGATACCTGTGAAGAAGCAGGTTACCCGCGACAGGACGGAAAGACCCCATGGAGCTTTACTGTAGCTTGATATTGGGTGTTTACATAACTTGTACAGGATAGGTAGGAGCCATAGAAGCCGGGACGCTAGTCTCGGTGGAGGCGTCAGTGGGATACTACCCTTGTTATGTGAACACTCTAACCCTGCGCACTGATCGTGCGCGGAGACAGTGTCTGGTTGGCAGTTTGACTGGGGCGGTCGCCTCCTAAACAGTAACGGAGGCGCTCAAAGGTTTGCTTAGAATGGTTGGAAATCATTCCTAAAGTGTAAAGGCAAAAGCAAGCTTGACTGCGAGACAAACAGGTCGAGCAGGGACGAAAGTCGGACTTAGTGATCCGGTGGTACCATATGGAAGGGCCATCGCTCAACGGATAAAAGCTACCCTGGGGATAACAGGCTTATCTCCCCCAAGAGTTCACATCGACGGGGAGGTTTGGCACCTCGATGTCGGCTCATCGCATCCTGGGGCTGTAGTTGGTCCCAAGGGTTGGGCTGTTCGCCCATTAAAGCGGTACGCGAGCTGGGTTCAGAACGTCGTGAGACAGTTCGGTCCCTATCCGTCGCGGGCGCAGGAAATTTGAGAGGAGCTGTCCCTAGTACGAGAGGACCGGGATGGACATACCGCTGGTGTATCAGTTGCGCCGCCAGGCGCATTGCTGAGTAGCTATGTATGGATGAGATAAACGCTGAAAGCATCTAAGTGTGAAACTCGCCTCAAGATGAGATTTCCCATTTCTATATGGAAGTAAGACTCCTGAAAGATGATCAGGTAGATAGGTTAGAAGTGGAAGCGTAGTGATACGTGAAGCGGACTAATACTAATCAGTCGAGGACTTAACCAAGTAGAATGAAGATACAATGGAAGTTAATCGGAAGAAAATAATATTGTCTAGTTTTGAGAGAACAAAGTTCTCACAAAAAATAGTGTGGTGGCGATAGCCTGAAGGATACACCTGTTCCCATGCCGAACACAGAAGTTAAGCTTCAGCACGCCAAAAGTAGTTGGGGGATCGCCCCCTGCGAGGATAGGACGTTGCCACGCAATTGAAAGAAAAGACTTTAGCGAAAGCTAAGGTCTTTTTTTATTTTGTAAATAATGATAGTTATGTTAAAATCAAACTGCCGCTTTAGCTCAATAGGTAGAGCACTTCCATGGTAAGGAAAAGATTCAGGGTTCAAATCCCCGAAGCGGCTTAAGTACTTATTTCTTTTGCAATAATGTTATTAAAAATCAAGGTGACTAATTAATAGTCACCTTTTTGGATGGAATAGGTATAAAAATTTTGAGATTATTGTTATGATATAATCTGTAGTTTTAAATTTAATGTGAGAGGAGATTAATAAGAATGTGGAAGGAATTTAAGGCATTTATTTCTAAAGGTAATGTTGTTGATATGGCAGTTGGGGTAATTGTAGGAGCTGCATTTACTTCAATCGTTAGTTCGCTAGTCAAAAACATTATTAATCCTTTTATTGGGATTTTCCTAGGTAAAATTGATCTTTCTAATTTAGTGTTTAAAGTAGGACACGCTACTTTTAAATATGGAGTATTTCTGAATTCAGTAATTAACTTTTTGATTATTGCGTTTGTTGTATTCATTATTGTTAAGCTACTAAATAAGTCACACATAGTTTCTAAAAAGGAAACCAAAGAAGATCCTAAAGAAAAGTATCTCAAGGAAATCGTTACTTTATTAAAAGAAGACCAAAAATAAAAAGTTGAGAAATCATTTCTCAACTTTTTTTATTTTGATTAGATTATTTTCGATAGCGTTGTTTGAAATTAAAGGACTGATAGTTTGATTACTAATTAAGGTTAACGAATGCATAGCTCTTGTAACAATTGTATATAAAATTCCTAAGCTATGTTGATTAGGATAATTTTCTTTTGAAATATCCCAACCGATAATATCATCGAATTCCATTCCTTTTGCTAGATAAACAGGTAAGATAATCAATTTTTTATCAATCGTGCGAGCAGAATCAGAAACAAGTAGTGGATCAAAATTCTTTCTTAATTTACGATATAATGTTTCTGCTTCCTGTCGATCTTTGGTAATAATCGCAACTGAATCTTGTAATTTTAGTTTATCTTTAATTACTTGTTGTAAACGATTGAAACTAGCCGTTTGGTTAGGCTCAACGTAAAGAACAGGTTTTTCACCATCCCGATTGAATGCCTCAATATGTTCACCATCAGGTAACAGAGAGCTAGCAAAAGTTGTAATTGGATAGGTCGAACGGTAGGAACGGTTTAAATTAATTAAACGGGGATGTTTAACGGGAATAGCATCATTTAATTTTTTGAGTAATTGTGGAGCTGATTCGACGTCTTTAAAGATGGCTTGCTCACTATCACCAATCAAATTAAACTTAGCGTTGTTAAAAATTAATTTTAAATACATAATTTCAGCAATTGAATAATCTTGAACTTCGTCAATAAACAAATATTTAATATTATTATTTTTATTTTCACCAGTAAATTTATCTCGTAAATATAACATTGGGGCTGCATCAGCTAAGCGCATTTGATGAAATTCTAGTTGATGTTGAAATTGTGCTACGTCAGTTTGCCAATCACTGGAATTAATTCCAGTTGGTAAAACGACTTGATTGAGAAAATTAAGATATTGGGTAAATGGATCCCAAAAACTATTATTATAAATTGCATCATAAACAATCCGTAAGTGCTCTTTAGCAATTTTTTTAGCAATATAATCGTGTTCGGCATCAAAATCTTCAAAATCAGATGGTTTCGTATCGATTAAATAATTATGGTATTCTTCATCAGATAATGAATCCATCTTTTCAAGAACCCATTCATCATGAATGTCAGCCTGAACTCTCTTCTTTAATGCTTTAATTAATTTGTTTTTGGTTTGCAATAGTCTGTCTGCTAATTGTAGATTAGAGTTCAGACTCCCGTAGATTTTTTGAATTTCTTCTTTGGCAAAGAAAATCTCACCTTGAAAATAAATATCAGTGAAAACAATTTGTTTTTCAGTTAAATGATTTAAATAATCATCAATTTGATTAATAAAAGTTTGACTCCCTTTTAAATCATTAATTTGATTATTAGTTGTTTGTGATTCAAAGCGACTAAAGAGGGTTTGCACTTTAATTCCCTCTAAGCGTTGTGCAAAAAATTCGGCTAACGTTACTTGTCGCATATTTCGTTCTCCTAAACTAGGGAGCACGTCCCTAATATAGTTAGAGAATAATAAGTTGGGGGAGAACAAAATAATTTGGCTGGCATTTAATTCATCACGACTATGATAAAGTAAAAAAGCGATTCGTTGTAACAAAGCCGACGTTTTTCCAGAACCGGCAACCCCTTGTACTACTAATAAGTCACTTTTAGTGTCCCGAATAATATCATTTTGTTCTCTTTGAATAGTGGCAACGATGTTACGAAGTTGCTCAGAACTTTTATCGCTTAACTCTTTTTGTAAAAGTTCATCACCAACGGTTTCGTTAGTATCAAACATGTTAATGATTTGTCCATCTTTAATTTGAAATTGGCGTTTTTTTAACAAATCAGTGTTCTGTTTGCCATTCGGTGTTTCATAACTAACCTTTCCTAAATTTCCATTGTAATAGATACTAGAAATGGGAGCACGCCAGTCGTGAATTAAGAATTCACCGGTTTTATCGTCCAAAAGAGAAGCCGTTCCGATGTACAATTGTTCTGTTTCATCGTACCCCTCGTCTTTAATATCAATTCTTCCAAAGTAAGGAGAGTGTTTTAATTCTTGGTATGTCCGAAGTTGGCGTTTAACGATATTTTCATCTTCTACAACTTTGTTAACCAAACTTCTTTGTTGTTGCAAATCAGCTTTGGTTTCAATTCGGTCATCTGCTTCTAAATAGTTAACTGAGGTGTTGATGCCATAGTTTTTTTGGACTTTTTGTGCTTCTGTTTTGGCGTCTTCCACATCTTGTTTAGTTTTGTTAATTTTTTGGTTTAATAAGTCTGAAATAAAGGTGACACGTTGCTGTTCTTGTTGTTCATCTTGATTGTTCAAAATAACTACTCCTCGTTTATAAGTCGGTGCTTATTTTAATTGTAAAAAAAGGGCCTGTCAATGAGTTTGAACTTTGACATTTGAACATAAAACACCTAAAATTAACATTAAAGTTGAGTAGTGGCGTCGCCTTAACAGAGAGATTACGATTGCTGAAAGTAGTCAGACAAAACGAAATGGGTAAATGGTTAACAACCTTACAGTTATTAGTGGCATTTTTATAAATGCAAATTAGGTGGTACCACGTTTAGGCGTCCTATTGATTTTTATCAATGGACGTTTTTTTTGATAGAAAGGAAAATTTAAAATGACAAAAAAACCAATTATCTTAACCGGAGATCGTCCTACTGGCAAATTACACATTGGACACTTTGTTGGCTCATTGAGAAATCGAGTTGAATTACAAAATACCGGAGATTATGAACCATTCATTATGATTGCTGACATGCAGGCCTTAACGGATAATGCACGGGATCCAGAAAAAATCAGAAACAGTCTTTTCCAAGTTGCCTTAGATTATCTTGCAGTAGGAATTGATCCAACTAAGTCAACGATTTTTGTACAATCACAAATTCCAGCTTTAAACGAATTAACGATGATTTATATGAATCTAGTTTCAGTTGCACGTTTGGAAAGAAACCCAACTGTTAAACACGAAATTCAACAAAAGAGTTTTAAGGAAAGTGTTCCAGCAGGTTTCTTAACTTATCCAGTTTCACAAGCAGCTGATATTACAGCATTCAAAGCTACGGTTGTACCAGTTGGTGATGATCAAGAACCAATGCTCGAACAAACCAGAGAAATTGTGCGAAGCTTTAATAGTGCATATCATACTGATATTTTGGTTGAACCAAAGGGTTACTTTCCACCAAAGGGTGAAGGCCGAATTCCTGGTTTAGATGGTAATGCAAAGATGAGTAAATCACTTAATAATTGTATCTACTTATCTGATGATGCAGAAACTATCAAGAAAAAAGTGATGTCTATGTATACTGATCCTAACCACATTCATGTTGAAGATCCTGGTCAAGTAGAAGGAAATACAGTTTTCACTTATCTTGATATCTTTGCGGATGATAAAGCAAAGGTTCAAGAATTGAAGGACCAATACACTCGTGGTGGCTTGGGAGATGTTAAAATTAAATTATATTTAAATGAAGTTCTACAAAATATCTTGACCCCAATTCGTGAACGTCGGGAAAAATTTGAACAAGATCCCGCTAAAGTTTATCAGATTCTAAAAGAAGGCAGTAAAAAGGCTAACCAAGTTGCAGAAAAAACTTTACAAGAAGTTCGTGATGCAATGGGAATTAATTACTTTAACTAGTTAGGCCCACTAGTAGAGGAGATTCGGATGGAAAATTTTGTCATCATTGATATCGGTTCGAACTCGGTACGCATGGCTGTGTATCAAATTAATGCAGATGGAACCTACCATGAAATAAAACGAATGAAAAACGATACCCGCCTTTCTGAAGGAATGGGAAACAAAAACATTTTACAATTTTCTGCGATGAAACGAACGATTGCGACCTTAAAACACTTCAAATCAGAGTATAGTAAGTTATCTAATGTGACAGTGAAAGCTATCGCAACTGCGGCCGTTCGTCAAGCACAAAATCAACAAGATTTTTTGCACAGCATTAAAGATGAAATTGGAATCACTGTTCAAGTCTTAACTGGTAACGAAGAAGCTTATTACGATTATGAAGGAGTGGTAAAGCGTCTGAGTGTTCGAGATTACGTCTTAATGGATATTGGTGGAGCAAGTGTTGAAATTGTGCACGTACGGAACAAACAGGCCATCAATTACGTCAGTATTCCCACGGGAGCTGTGAAAATGACAGAACGGTTTAAATTGCAAAATGAAATTACAGCCGCAAACTTATTTTCCGCCCAACAATTTATCATCGAAATGTATAGCAAGATTGGTTGGTTAAAGCATCCACTGCACTATCCGATTGTTTTAATTGGTGGAGCTGCTCGAACCTTAGCTCGAATTAATCGGCGTCATCAACACTTTAAACACGTTGATCGAATTCAAGACTATCAACTTACCAGAAAACAAATTAATCATACAATGAGTATTTTTTTGAATGATAATTTAAAACAAAGACAACAAATTAATGGCTTAGAAAGTGACCGCGCTGATGTGATTGTCGGTGGTCTAATTAATTTAACGTCAGTCATGGATTTTATTGATTCAAAACGGGTAATTTTTTCAGATGGTGGAGTCCGCGAAGGCGTTGTGAACGAATACGTTGAAAAGGAACTTTAGTTAAAAAGGAGTTAATCAAATGACAGATTTTAGTGGCTTTTTTCGGAAACCTTATCAAGAACGACTTAAATTAGTGGCTGAATCAGCTAACTTAAATGAAGATCAAATCAAGACGATTAACCAAAATTTTCAATCAGTTGGTAGTGAATTGATTGAAAATTATTTAACTGATTTCGGACTACCTGAAGGAATTGCAACGAATTTTCGGGTGAATGATAAAGACTATTTGATTCCCATGGTAACTGAAGAGCCATCGGTAATTGCAGCAGCTAGTAACGGAGCAAAGATGTTATTAGATGGTGGTGGAATTACTGCCACAGCAGCTAGCAGAGTGCTAACTGGAGAAATCATTTTAAAGACTGATAATGTGCTTGGAGTTCAAGATTGGTTTGAAAAAAATAAAGATAAATTGATTGAGATTGCTTTAAAAGCTCATCCAAGTATTACGCAATATGGTGGAATTCGCGATATTAAATACAATATGATTGATGAAGAACATGTTTCTTTTGAACTCTTTGTTGATGTGGGCGATGCAATGGGCGCAAATACCATGAACTCAATGTTAGAAGCCGCTGCAAAAAACATTGAAATTAGTCTAGGACAAGAAGTTTTAATGAGTATCTTATCTAACTATGGCGATTATAATATTGTAATTGCTAAGGGAAAGGTACCTTTTGATGCCTTGCAACGTGGCGATTTATCAGGGGAAGCAGTAGCTCGTAAAATTGAAGAAGCCGCGCATGTTGCTAATATTTATCCCAAACGTGCTGCTACTCACAATAAAGGCATCATGAATGGAATCGATGCTGTGGTGATTGCTACCGGAAATGATTGGCGGGCAGTGGAAGCAGCAACCCATTCTTATGCGGCTCGAAAAGGCTCTTATAAGGGTCTCTCAAAATGGCGTGTAACGGAAGATGGTTTAGAAGGAATGATCAAGTTACCAATTCCGACTGGGACCGTTGGTGGAGCAACTCACTTATTACCAATGAGTAAAATCAATTATCAAATTTTAGACATTGATAATGCTATCGAAATTATGGAAGTTTTAGCAGGGGTTGGATTAGCACAAAATTTAGCTGCTTTAAAGGCCTTAGTAACGGATGGTATTCAACGAGGACATATGCGCCTTCAACTTAAGTCATTAGCAATGACTGCTGGTGCTAAAGGTGACGAAATTAAAGAAGTTTCTGTGCGTTTGGCTGATTTGCCAGATACGGCGAAAAATCTAGAAAATGCAACTCGAATTTTAAAGGAACTAAAAGGAGAAAAATAATTTGGCAGAAGAATTAAAGTTAGGACCAAAAGCAAAAAGTTTATTAAATGCAGTCTCACGTTTTTTTGATGGAGACGTCCAAGTTCAATTTATTGGGAATTTAAAATCAGGTTATGTAAAACATGATCAAGCTCAAATCATGCAAGATGGAAAAAATTTGTTTGTCCAAATTAATGATGTAACTGAACCTGATTTTACTGCTACCCATGAATTGCTTCATTTGTTAATGACCCTTCGTGGATTTCCCCAAATTTATTTTCCTTTAACAACTGGGGATGATGCGCTAGATGAACAACTTCGGTTTATTGGAACAGAACTTTTTGATGTTGTGGCACACTTTGTGGTTTATTCAGAACAACGTAAACATGGCTTAATTAATTCAAAAATCGCTGAAGAATACATCAAAGGAGTACGGCAAATGATTACTCCTGAAACTAGCAAAATTGATTCAGAAATGATTATCCGAGTAGTAACACTTTTGGATGCCATGGTTTTCTTTGGCAATGAATTTGCTAAACATGATGCAGTTTTTGTACAAAATTTTCCGATTGCAACTAAAGCTGCTCAACGTCTTTATAAAATTATTACAGAAAAACCAACTGATAGTCCTTTTGCACTTCGTCGAAATGTAGTGAAATTGTTTAAAGCTTTTGATGGTCAAATGAAGGGATGGGAGTTACCAGAACTTCAATTAACTGATTTTGCTATGATAACTTCAGTATTTTCTCAACGGCAATTAGGTCTAAAGGTAAGCCAGGTCTTTAAGCTTTATCATTCTAAATTAAAAGATACAAAAACTTTGACACCTGCCTACATTGGTTTTGCATCTGTTGATGATCAAGATTCGTTCGTTATAAGTGGACCAATCAATGCTCAAAAAGCAGAAAAATTTATTCAAAATATTTATGCTAAAACGGTTAAAGAATTATTTGATGAATTAAAAATTCCATATTTAATTAGATAAACGAGGACAGCCCATGAAAGTGACAGAAATTCAAAAAATGTTTGATGATGCCCATCACATTGTATTTTTAACGGGTGCCGGAGTTTCAACTCCTTCAGGAATTCCTGATTATCGCTCTAAAGGTGGTTTATATACGAATGATGAAACTAATAAACCAGCAGAGTATTATTTAAGTCATGATTGTTTAGTTAATGAACCAGAGACTTTTTATCATTATGTGATGAATAATATGTATTATCCCAATGCTAAACCGAACGTGATTCATGAAAAACAGGAAGAGTTAACGCGTGAAAACCGAGCAGCAATTGTCACCCAAAATGTGGATGGACTTTACCAAAAAGCGGGAGCCATACATCTATCTGAATTTCATGGCAATTTATATGATATTTACTGTCAAAAATGTGGCAAACATGTTGATTATGCTACTTATGCAAAATCAATGTATCATGAAAATTGTGGTGGAATCTTGCGTCCCAATATTGTTTTATATGGTGAAGGAATTAATGAAGAAACGGTCATGCAAAGTTTACAAGCAGTGCAAAAGGCTGATTTGATTGTGATTGTCGGAACCTCCATGCGAGTTTATCCTTTTGCTGGATTACTGGATTATCGTCAACGAAACGCTAAAGTTTTAGTAATTAATCAAGAAGAATTGAATTTACCGGTTCCGTTTATCATGCAAAAAATGGATGCGGTGGATTTCTTTAATGAGTTGCAGGTTTAAGTATGATTAAAATTGGATTAGCAACCTGGACTGACCATCCGTATTTGTCAGAACAACATAAACCCAAAATTACATTACCTGAATACACTGACTTCTTTCCAATTGTAGAAGTTGATAGTCCGTTTTATGCAATTCCAAAAGTTGAGTGGGTCCAAAAATGGGTTAGTGATGTTCCTGATGACTTCCAGTTCATCGTCAAGGCAAATTCTAAAATGACGAAAACTCCCATGCGAAATCAGCTGGAATTAAGTGACGAAGAGTTAGAAAAATTGTTTGTGAGATTTAAAGAAGCTTTTCAACAAATGATTGATACAGGGAAGTTAGCTTCTTTTTTGTTTCAGTTTCCCCCTTCATTTGCCTGTAATCAAACCAATATTCAATATTTACGCCAAATTCGGCAATGGATGGGGAAGTTACCACTTTCCATTGAATTTAGGAATTCATCATGGGTAGGTCCAGAAATTGGTAAAGATGCGGCTGATTTTTTGAGTAGTTTGAAGATGACTGAAGTAGTTGTTGACGAACCACACCAACTTTATAATGGAGTACCGTTTACCCCAGTTATTACTAATCGAAATTTTGCATATCTTCGATTACATGGACAAAACGAAGCAGCTTGGGCAAAAGGAACGAGAGAACGGTATCGCTACCGTTACTCAAAGCTGGAATTAGAACGGATTGCCAAAGTCGCCGTTGAATTAAGCCAATCGGCTGATGAAGTAGCAATTATTTTTAACAATAATACTGGAAAAGCAGCCGCCAAAAATGCGATTCAGTTACAAGAAATATTACACTTAAAAGGCAACCAGCAGGCAGCCATGCAGTTGAATTTGTTTTAGGTGATTTTTCTTAGTTTGGCTTTAATAATGATGTAGTATAATAAAAATAATAAAACAACAAGGAGAATCGACATGGCAGAGAAAAAACCAACATTTTATGTTACGACTCCAATTTACTATCCATCAGGTAGACTACACATAGGGAACTCTTATACTACTGTAGCTGCTGATGCGGTTGCACGTTATCGTCGTGCTTCTGGTTATGATGTTTTTTATTTAACTGGAACTGATGAACACGGTTTGAAAATTGAGCAAAAAGCCGAAAAATTAGGTGTTCAACCACAACAATATGTAGACAAAATGGCCAAGCAAATCAAAAATTTATGGGCCGAATTAGATGTTTCAAATGACGATTTCATTAGAACTACTGATGACCGTCATGTCAAAGCTGTCCAAAAAATCTTTCAACAATTATTAGATCAAGGTGACATTTACTTAGGAACTTATGCTGGTTGGTATTCAGTTTCTGATGAAGAATATTTCACTGAATCACAATTAGCAGAAGTTTATCGCGATGACGAAGGAAACGTAACTGGGGGGATTGCACCAACTGGTAACGAAGTCCAATTAGTTAACGAAGAATGTTACTTCTTCAAGATGAGTAAGTACGCCGATTGGTTAATGGACTATTACAAGTCTCATCCAGATTTTATCCAACCAAACGCCCGGATGCATGAAATGATTAATAATTTCTTGAAACCTGGTTTAGAAGATTTAGCCGTTTCTCGAACTACTTTTTCATGGGGAGTGCCGGTTTCAGCTAATCCAAAACACGTGGTTTATGTGTGGATTGATGCTTTGACCAACTATATTACTGCTCTTGGTTATGATAGTAAGGATGACTCACTCTTTAAAAAGTTTTGGCCTGCTAATTTACAAATGATTGGAAAAGAAATTGTGCGTTTCCATTGTATTTATTGGCCAATCATTTTGCACGCCCTAGGATTGCCACTTCCAAAAGAAATTTATGGACATGGTTGGATTACCATGAAAGATGGTAAGATGTCTAAATCAAAGGGAAATGCAATTTATCCTGAAGATTTAATTGCGCGTTATGGCCTCGATGCTACCCGTTATTATTTATTAAAAGCGGTTCCGTTTGCAGGTGATGGGGTTTTCACTCCCGAAGATTTTGTGAACCGGGTCAACTTCGATTTAGCCAACGATTTAGGTAACTTGTTAAATCGGACCGTTGCGATGATTAACAAGTATGAAGGTGGAGTAACTCCTGATTATCATGATACTGATGATGAGGCGAGCCAAGAATTACAAAAAATGGCAGCTGATGCAACTGAAGAATATAAACATTTAATGGATACAGTTCATTTATCTGATGCGCTTTCAGCAGTTTGGAAATTAATTTCGCAAACCAACAAGTACATCGACCAAAGTGAACCATGGGTCTTAGCTAAGCAACAAGCTACTGATGAAGCTAGTGCTAAACAATTAGCCAACGTGATGGCGCACTTAGCTGCTAGTTTACGTTTGATTGCCATTTTAATTAGTCCAGCAATGCCAAATGCGGCCTTTGAAATTCTCAACCAACTTGGGTTAGATGCCGGTACGTTTGACATTAAAAATGCGAAACTTAATGATTTTGTCGGCGGACGGAAAGTTGTTGAAAATGGAGAACCAATTTTCCCACGGGTCGATGTTAAGGAAGAAGTAGAATACATTAAGGGTAAAATGACCGTTAACGAAAAAGCTAAGGGTCGAGCAGCTATGAAACAAGCTGAGGAAAAGCAAGCTACTCCTGGTGTGGCTACTTTGAAAAATCTTAAAGATGACATTGCCTTTCCTGACTTTGAAAAAGTTGAATTAAAAGTGGCTGAAATCAAAGCAGTTGGCAAAGTGGAAAAAGCTGATAAATTATTAAAATTCAAACTTGATGCTGGTGATGATGGAGAACGACAAATCGTTTCTGGAATCGCAAAATGGTATCCTGATTTTGAAAAATTAGTTGGTAAAAAAGTAATTATCGTAGCTAACTTGAAACCAATTAAGCTTCGTGGTGAATTAAGCCAAGGAATGATTCTTTCAAGTGAAAAAGCTAATGGTGACATTCAAGTTGTAACAGTTGACCCATCATTAGAAAACGGTAGTTCATTAGCATAATCAATTAGGCTTCACTAATTAAAATTGGTGAAGTTTTTTTGCTAATTAGGAGGTTTATCATGAAAATTTTTGACTCACATACTCATTTAAATGACGAGCATTTTGCGGGACAGGTGCAAGATTACTTTGATCATGCCCAAAAACTCGGAGTTGTTAAAATGGCAAACGTTGGGTCCAATGCAGCATTAAACCAACGGGCAATAGAATTAGCGCATGCATATGAAGATATGTATGCAATTGTGGGCTGGCATCCAGAAGACTCGCTTAACTATGATGAAGAGGCAGAACGAAAATTAGAAGCCCAACTTGCCGATCCAAAAGTGGTTGCCTTAGGTGAAATTGGAATGGACCTTTTTCAAAAGAGCTCCCCAAAGGATGTCCAAGAACGAGTTTTCCGACGACAAATTCAACTGGCTAAAAATTTACACATGCCCATTTCAGTGCATAATCGAGATGCCTTTGAAGATACTTATCGGATTTTAAAAGACGAACACATTGAAACGGTCGGTGGGATTATTCACAGTTTTAATGGTGACATTGAGTGGATGAAGAAATTCTTAGACTTAGGGATGAACCTTTCTTATAGTGGAGTTGTCAGTTTTAAAAAAACCAAGGAAGTTCATGAAGCAGCTAAGCAAACGCCGATAGATCGAATTTTGGTTGAAACAGATGCACCATATTTAGCTCCAGAACCATTACGGGGACATCAAAATGAGCCGGCTTATACTTTATATACTTTAGAAGCGGTTGCGCGTTATAAGGATTTAAATCCCGATGAAGTAGCAAAAGCAACCTATGCAAATACAATGAGAATTTTTGGATTGGATAAATAAATGAAACGAATTAAAGAAGTAATTGTAGTTGAAGGAAAAGATGATACGAAACGAATTCAACGAGCCGTTGATGCTGATACCATCGAAACTCGCGGATCAGCCATTGATGATGAAACCTTAGATTTAATTGATCGGTTAGCACAAACTCGAGGAGTTATTGTGTTCACTGATCCTGATTTCTCCGGAGAAAAGATTAGACGGATTATTTCAGAAGAAATCCCAGAAGCTAAACACGCGTTTTTGAAAAAGAAAGATGCTGTTCCCGATAATCCTCGTGGTTCATTGGGAGTAGAGCATGCTTCACCAGAAGCAATTAGGGAAGCCTTGAGCTTGGTTTATACTGAAAGTCATGATAATCCAGAAGTAATTAGCCAACAAGAATTAATGGATTCTAATTTAATGGGAAGCCATGATGCAAAAGAACGGCGTTTAGAATTGGGTGAAATTTTACATCTAGGCTATGTTAATGCCAAACAATTACAACGTCGTTTACGCATGTTTGGGATTACAAAAGCTGAATTTGAAGCTGCTTTAAAGCAAATAGATTAGGAGAAAATTAATGAGTGAAACTCCAGAAATTGGAAGTAGAACCAGAACGCTAGCAATCTTAAATGAATATCATTTAAGTGCCAAAAAAAGTTTAGGCCAAAACTTCTTAGATGATTTAGATGTCCTTCATGGGATTGTAGAAGCAGCAGAAATTACTGATGCAGACGATGTGATTGAAATTGGTCCTGGAATTGGGGCTTTAACTGAACAAATTGCTAAACGTGCTCATCAAGTAGTGGCATTTGAAATTGATGATAATTTATTACCGGTTTTAGATGAAACGTTATTTCAATACAATAATGTGACTATTTTGCATGAAGACTTTTTAAATGCTAATTTACCGGAAGTAATTGCTGATAATTTTGACGGTCAACATGCGTTGAAAATTGTGGCAAACTTACCTTATTACATTACAAAGCCAATCTTAATGAGCATTTTAAAGGGTAATGTTCCATATACTAACTTGGTATTTATGATGCAACGTGAAGTTGCTGATCGACTTTGTGCTAAACCAGATACACATGACTATGGCTCTTTGAGCGTGATTAACCAATATCTTGATGATGTTGAAATTGCGATTGAGGTCTCGCATACATCTTTTATTCCGGCTCCAAAAGTTGATTCCGCAGTAGTTAAATTGGTTCCTAAAAAGAGTCGCAAGTTTGTGGCTTATGATCAAAAAGCATTTTTTGGATTTGTCCATGGTTGCTTTATGCATCGTCGCAAAACGTTATGGAATAATTTGCAAGGAGTTTTCGGAAAAAAACCAGAAGTTAAAGAACAAGTTGAATTGATTTTAGAACAGTTAAACATTAAGAAAACAGTTCGTCCTCAAGAGCTAGAAGTTGATCAATTTGTTAAAATGGCAAATGCTTTTCATGAACAAGGATTATTGTGATATAATGAAGGCTTTACAAATTTAATTAAAAAGTGTATAATTCAACTCTGAGGTGATTTGAGTGAATTTACCAGATATTAAAAGTTGGATTAAAGGTCATCTTGGAAGTGACATCAAGGTTACTGAACAAGCAGGACGAAAAAGAACGAACGAGTATGAAGGCGTTCTTTCTGAAGTTTTTCCTGCCGTATTTATCGTCGATTTGGAATCAAATGAACAACCTGCCCAAGCCTCTTTTACATATTCAAAAATATTAACTGAAGACATTGAGGTTACGTTCATTAATAAAGATTAACGTTAAAAAAAAGAGACTGATGGGTCTTTTTTTTTGCAAAAATTTTCGTTTAGCCAAGCTAAAGGAGTAACAAATGAACGATTTGATTTTAGAAGCTCATGATTTATGGGAAGACTTTTCCGAAAAGCAAGTGCTCAATAATTTGAATTTTAAATTAAAGCGCGGAACATTTTTAAGTATTGTCGGAGAAAATGGGGTTGGAAAAACTACCCTAATTAAAATTATTTTAGGCCAACTAAACCCAACCAAGGGAACGATTGAATTTTTTCCAAACCGAAAAGCTGTGAAGATTGGCTATGTTCCACAATTTAGAAACATTGGAGACGAATATCCACTTTCAGCGAAAAACTTTGTTAGTTTAAACTTCAACGGTTATAAATTACCTTGGTTAAGTCGTCATGAAAAAGCTCGTCTTAAACAAATTTTACAACAAACAAATTTAACTAAAATTGAAAATGAACCACTGGGACAAACATCTGGGGGAGAAAAACAGCGTGCATATTTAGCGCAAGCGTTAATTAATCAGCCAGATTTATTGATATTAGACGAATCAACGGCTAGTCTTGATCCAATTGCTAAAGAAAATTTATTAGAATTGGTCAAAAATTTAAACCAAAAAACGGGTGTAACGGTGATTTCCGTAACTCATGATATCCCTCTTGCTAAGCAATTTTCCGACGAATTTTTACTATTAAAAGCAGATGGTTATGAAACTGGTCCGATTAATGATTTAAATGTTTATGATTATCAAGGAGGACAATAATATGTTTAGTCTTGAGTTTATGCAACATGCCTATCTTGCTAGTACGATTATTGCGATTGTTTGTGGATTTATTGGCGTGTTTGTGGTTTCTCGGAATATGCCTTTTTTAACGCATACTTTGTCAGAAATTGGGTTTGCTGGGGCTGCATTTGGAATGTTTGTTGGTTTAAGTCCTTTAGACGGAATGCTTATTTTTACGATGATTAGTTCGGTACTAGTTGGTAAAATGGGATCTAGAGCATCACGACGCGAGGATTCAATTAGTGCTATTTCTGGATTATTTATCGGGTTAGGAGTCTTGTTTTTAGCTTTATCAAATAAGAGTGCTAGTTATGCAACTAATATTTTGTTTGGGAGTGTCGTCGGAATTAACGCGACTGACGTTTATCAAATGATTGGACTCTCCATCATTGTATTGGTAGTTTTATTAGTGATTTATCGTAATTTAAAATTTGATTCTTTTGATCCCATTGGTGCTAAAGCCCAACATGTTAACAGTAGCTTAATGTCAATTGTCTTTTTACTTTTGTTAGCTTTAAGTGTTTCAGTGGTAGCTCAAATTGTTGGATCATTATTAATCTTCATTTTATTAACTTTACCTGCTGCAAGTGCCAAATATTTTGCTCATTCAGTTAGTAAAATGATTGCTTGCTCAATAGCATTTGGGTTAATTGGAGTTTGGGTGGGACTATATCTTGGCTATGTGACGAATTGGCCAGTTAGTTTCTTTATTGCTACGATTGAATGTTTAATTTATTTCAGTGCCTTAGCATTTAACTATTATCAGAAAAAAGCTTAACATTAGCCTTTAAAAACACTAAATTAAAGAATTTAGTGTTTTTTTGTTAAATTTAAATTAAATTTACGCAGAAACCGAACGTTTGTGGTAGAATTCATGTTGTATGTAAATAGATTAACGAGGTGTAATAATGAAAATTAAACGTAGCGAACGATTAGTAGATATGACAGATTATATGTTAAACCGGCCCCATACTTTAATTCCTTTGACATTTTTTGCCAAACGGTATGGTTCAGCTAAATCTTCAATTAGTGAGGATTTAACGATTCTTAAACGCACTTTCCAAGAAAGAGGAATTGGTTTAGTAGAAACGGTTTCTGGAGCTGCTGGTGGAGCAAAATATATTCCTTATATTCTTAAAGAAGACGCCAACAAGTTCATGGACGAAGTCATTGAAATTTTAAATAACAGTCAAAGACAACTTCCTGGTGGTTACGTTTATATGTCTGATATTTTAGGTGATCCATCTAAATTACGTTTCTTAGGTCGGATTATTGCAACACAATATCTAAACCAACAAGTCGATGCAGTGCTTACAGTTGCTACCCGTGGAGTTCCAATTGCTCAAGCTGCTTCTCAATATTTAAACATTCCGCTTGTCATTGCTCGTCATGATAGTAATATTACTGAAGGTTCAACTGTGAATGTTAACTACATGTCTGGTTCAAGTAAAAAAATTAAACGAATGACAATTTCAAAACGAAGCCTTGATGAAGGTTCAAACGTTTTAATTGTGGATGATTTTATTCATGGCGGTGGTACCATTAATGGACTTTCATCATTAATTAAAGAATTTGATTGTAATTTAGTTGGTAGCACTTTCTTTGCTGAAGGAGTTAGTGATAAAAATAAAGATTTTGGTGATTATACTTCATTAGTTAAAATGGAACATACTGACGATGATGACATGATTATCACTAAAGGAAATTATGACGAAAAAATCTTTGGGAGTACTAAGTAGGAGGATAAAATGAGTGCAAGAAACACAATCATTCTAGCTGCCGGTAAAGGTACTAGAATGAAATCAAAGTTATATAAAGTTTTGCATCGAATTTGCGGAAAATCAATGGTTGATCATGTTTTAACTCAAGTTTCAAAGTTAAATATGGATAACATTGTGACAGTCGTTGGTTTTGGTGCTGAAGATGTTGAAAAAGAACTTGGAAATCGAACTAAGTATGTGGTTCAAAATCAACAGCTAGGTACTGGAGATGCAGTTTTACGTGCCGAAGATTTATTAAAGAATTCTGATGGAACTACTTTAGTAATTAGCGGTGATACACCCTTATTCACGGCAAAAACACTCGAAAAATTGTTTGCTTATCATGCCGATAAACAAGCAACTGCCACTATTTTAACTTCCGTTGCTCCTAATCCAACTGGATATGGTCGAATTGTCAGAAATGATTTAGGAATTGTCGAAAAAATTGTCGAAGAAAAAGATGCCAGTTCAGAAGAACGAAACATTAAAGAAATTAACACAGGGGTTTACGTTTTTAATAACCAAAAATTATTCAAGGCCCTTCACGAAATTAACAATGATAATGCCCAAGGTGAATACTATCTTACGGATGCCATTGAAATCTTAAAACGGAAAGGTGGCATTATTGCTGCTTACCAAATGGATGATTTTGATGAATCAATGGGAGTTAATAACCGAGTTGCTCAAGCAGCCGCTACCAAGGTCATGCAACGTCGGATTAATGAATATCATATGAATAATGGGGTTACAATTGTTAATCCTGATGATACTTATATTGACGTTGATATTGAAATTGGTCCAGATACAATTATTGAACCTGGTGTTCAACTTCAAAAGGGTACTAAAATTGGGCGAGACTGTGTGATTGGAGCTAATTCTAAGATTACCGGTAGTATTATTCATGATGGGGTTACAGTTACTTCTTCAACCATTGAAGATTCTGAAATGATGGATGGATCTAACATTGGACCAAATAGTCACTTACGTCCTCAATCATTGATTGGCAAGCACGTTCATATTGGAAACTTCTGTGAAGTTAAAAAAGCCACGATTGGTGAAGGCACTAAGATTGGTCATTTAACTTATGTTGGGAATGCCACTTTAGGTAAAGATATTAACGTTGGCTGTGGAGTAATCTTTGCTAATTATGATGGTAAAAATAAACATGAAACTAAAGTTGGCGATGACGTCTTTATTGGCAGTAATGCTAACTTAATTGCACCACTTGAAATAGCTGATCATAGCTTTATTGCAGCTGGTTCGACGATTACGGATGATATTCATCAATATGACATGGCTATTGCACGTGAACGGCAAACTAATAAACCAAATTACTATCAAAAATTACCATTTAATGGAGCGGACTAGTTATATTTGCCGAATTACCTTTCGCATAATATAATTAAGTTATTCAAAGAAAAACGTAACGGGGGGAAATTATGGTAACGAAAGCTCAAGATTCAAAATTGAAGATTTTTTCATTGGATTCTAATCGTCCATTAGCTGAAAAAATTGCTAAGCATATGGGTGTACCATTGGGTAAGGTTAATGTTGATCATTTCAGTGATGGCGAAATTAAAATTAACATTGAAGAAAGTGTTCGGGGGAATGATGTTTACATTATTCAATCCACTTCTGCTCCAGTTAACGATAATTTGATGGAATTATTGATTATGGTTGATGCTCTTCGTAGAGCTAGTGCTGCCACAATCAACGTGGTAATTCCTTACTACGGTTATGCACGTCAAGACCGTAAAGCACGTTCACGTGAACCAATTACGGCTAAGTTAGTTGCTGATATGCTTCAAACTGACGGAATTACTCGTGTTGTAGCACTTGATTTACATGCTGCTCAAATTCAAGGATTCTTTGATGTTCCAGTTGACCATTTAATGGGTGCACCATTGTTAGCTGATTACCTTATTCAAAGAGGACTTGATAAAGACGTTGTCGTTGTTTCACCTGATCATGGTGGAGTAACAAGAGCACGTGCTTTAGCTGAGTTCTTAGGCGCTCCAATTGCTATTATTGATAAACGTCGTCCTAAAGCTAACGTGGCACAAATTATGAATATTATTGGTGATGTTAAAGGTAAAACAGCCATCATGATTGATGATATGATTGATACTGCAGGAACCATTACAAAGGGTGCTCAAGCATTAATTGATGCTGGTGCTAAAGAAGTGTACGCTTGTTGTACTCATCCAGTGCTTTCTGGTCCTGCAATTCAACGTTTACAAGACTCACCAATCAAAGAAGTGATTGTTACTGATTCTATTCAATTACCAGATGATAAAAAGATTTCTAAGATTAAACAAATCTCGATTGCTCCTTTAATTAGTGATGCAATTGTCAGAATTGACCAAAATCGGCCAATTAGTCCATTATTCAATTCCCGTTTTGATTATGAAACTGACCAAATTAAGCCTGATAAACAAAAATAAATATAAAAAAAGAGTTATCGCTCAGCTTTGAGTGATAACTCTTTTAATTTACGTTTTATTTGTTGATAAATTTATTGAGAGCAAATGCCACACCATCTTCAGAATTGGTTTTAGTGACAAATTGGGCAATGTCTTTGTTTTCTTTAATTCCGTTACCCATGGCAACTCCCAAACCAGCATATTCAATCATACTGTGGTCATTACCTTGATCACCAATTGCCATGACGTTATCGGCCGTTAAACCAAGTTTTTCAGCGAGGTTTTTGAGAGCAGTACCTTTTCCTGCATGACTGTTAACAAATTCTAAGAAGAAGGGCATACTTCTAACAACTTGCATCCGTTGCTTAATTGAATTAGGTAAATTATCCATGGCATATTGAATCTTATCTTCTTCATCAGTGTACATCATTTTGATGATATCGTCTTCACGGGTGATTTCTTCAGGAGTACGGAAGTGAATTGGCAATCTGACCAAGCCAGCTTCAAAGGTACTATATGGACTAATATTACGATTGGTAACGATAATTTCTTTTAATGTTTCAATTTGGAAGTGCACGCCCATTTCTCTTGACATCATTTCAATTTGTAAGAAATCTTCGTAGTTAATTCCCATTTTTGAAATTAGCTTACCAGAAACAGTTTCGGTTACTGAACCATTAAAGGCAATCGCGTATTGTTCATCACCTTCGATTCCTAGTGGTTTTAAATAAGGTCTGATTCCAGAAAGGGGACGACCAGAACAAAGGGCCACTTTAATTCCTTTAGCAGCGGCAGCTTTGATTGCATCAATGGTAGCTTGGGCTAATTCATTTTTTTCGTTTAATAAAGTACCATCAATGTCGATGGCAATTAATTTAATATCCATATTATTGGTTCTCCTTGAGATTTATAATCGTATCGTTATTAATGTATCTTTGAAAATTATCGTATATTGGTTTAAATAATTCAACATTAGCGTCAGTTTGAAGCATTTCTTTAGGGAAAAAGAAACGACTATCTCCAACATCTTTTCCAGTAATGGTCCGAACTAAGAGACTAGCCTTTGATAATTCAACTAAGCTTCCATCTTTTTGCATTAATTCAATTTGGGCATTGGGATGCTTACTTTCAGGATTATATACGTCATAAGGCTGGTTATAACTATTATCGGTAGCTGTGTAGTATTCGGGATTAAATCCAGCTGCTTCAATTAACTTTCTTAATTTAGGCAATACATCTTTGGTTTCTTGTGTAAAAATGGCTGATTTAAAGGGTTTTCGATTAACGAACCGATTTGATAAATCAGAAAGGATTGAGTCAGGGGTATCACACCACATTGAGAAATAAGTGTTCAAAACTCCATCATCTAACTTAAGGTAAGTTTCCAAATCACGACTAGGATCGAAGGTACCTTCTAAAAATGGCATCAGCAAGGTTGGATTAAAGTTTTCTAACTTAGTTGAACTTTCCGCTAATTCTTTAGTCCGTAACAATAAATGAGCTAAAATGACTTCCATGGAACGTGAGATTGGATGAAAATAGACTTGGAGATACATTTGAAATCTTGAAACAATGTAATATTCAATCGCATGAAGACCACTCATTTTAAAACAAATTCCATCTTGATATGGACGCATTACTTGCAAAATTCGATCCAAATCAAATTTACCGTATTGTACGCCAGTAAAGTAGGAGTCACGTAATAAATAATCCATTCGATCAGCGTCACACTGACTAGAAATCATTTGGACGACTTGCTGATTATCGTAGGTTTTATTGATGACACTGGCTACTCGATTCGGAAAATCAGGGCCAACTTTACACAATACTTGGTTAACTTCTGTTTCCGGATTGGTAATAATGGCTTGCGTAATTTGTTCATGGTTGGTGTGAAAGATGTGTTCAAAAGTATGCGAGTAAGCCCCATGACCAATGTCGTGAAGTAAACCAGCACATTCTGCTACAATTCGTTCTGAATCATCCCAAAGACCATCTCCAGGCGTCTTAGTGGGATAATTACGTTGAAATTGGTTACAGATTCGACGGACAATTTCATAGACCCCTAAGGAATGAGTAAAACGCGTGTGTTCGGCACCAGGAAAAGTTTGCGAAGTCGTTCCTAATTGATGGATTCTCCTTAATCGCTGAAATTCTTTGGTGTTAATTAAATCCATGATGATTTGGTCTTGAATATAGATATGACTATGAACCGGATCACGGATGACTTTCTCTTGTTCCAAAGATGTTGAATAATATCCCATAGCGTACCTCCTACATTTGTTAATTATTACTATTATAGCGTAAATAGTAAGCATTAGTCATTTTGGATAGATTAAGATGCAATTTAGTAAAATTGGCGGTAAAATTAAAAGTGATAGCGAGGTAATAAATATGGAAAATGAAAAAAAATATCAAATAATTCATGTCACAGTTGAAACAAAGATTACCCAAGATGGTGAAACAGAAACGCATGATTTTTCTGAAGAAGGTCAACTTGTAGAAATAAATGACTTAATGTATGTTCGTTACCTCGAACATTTAGATCAACAAGAAACACCAGTTACATTCAAAATTACTGACGATAAACATGTTCGTTTAACTAGAAAAGCAGCTAACGACTTGATGCTTGATTTTGTAGAGGGAGAAAAAACGAAAAATCATTACCAAACTCCTTATGGACGTATGGAAATTGGAGCGTTGGCCCAAAAAGTGGATGTTGAGGTTGAACATGGTGCTCCTAAAGGTCATATTTTTGTCGATTATGCTCTTTATTCAAATAACGAAAAAGTAGGAGACTATCAGATTAAATTGCATTTTAGTCTATAAGTTAGTATCATAAGGTATAACGGAAAAAACTAGAAAGGCGTGTTTGATTTGGAACTTAAAAAATTAGATAATGTGGACAAAAACGAATTATCAATGATTGAAGTAGCACATGCAATTCTTGCTGATGAAGGTAAGACAATGCAATTTGCTGATTTAGTTAATGCAATTCAAAAATATACTGGCTTCAGTGATGATGAAATTAAAGCAAAACTAGTTAACTTTTACAGCGATTTAAATGTTGATGGTAGTTTTATTTCACTAGGTGACAACGTTTGGGGATTACGGACCTGGTATCCCTTTGATTCAGTTGATGAAGCAACAATTGGTGAAACTGAAGACGAACCAAAAACTAAGAAACGTCACAAAATTAATGCCTTCTTAGCTGATGCTTCTGATGTCGATGACGTTATTGATTATGATAATGATGATCCTGAAGATGATGATGTTGTTGATTATGATAATGATGATCCTGAAGATGATGATGTTGTTGATTATGATAATGATGATCCTGAAGACAACGATTTTAAAGATGATATTGATGGGGTCGATGACGAAGATGATGATGATTTAGGCGACGGTGAAGAATAAATACTTGACTAATTGATCAGATTCTAATATTATCTTACTTGGGCACTTTACATATCTGTAAAGGCAATCGAGTAAGAAAGCTCTCCGTTCTGCGAATGGGGAGCTTTTTTTAGTTTTATTGTTACGTAACTTTGGATAGGAGTAGCTATTATGACCAAATATATTTTTGTCACAGGTGGAGTGGTTTCTTCACTTGGAAAAGGAATTGTATCTGCATCTTTGGGAAGACTTTTAAAGAATCGTGGCTTGAAAGTTACCATTCAAAAATTTGATCCATACATTAATGTTGATCCAGGAACAATGAATCCTTACCAACATGGAGAAGTTTTCGTTACTAATGATGGGACTGAAACTGATCTTGATTTAGGACATTACGAAAGATTTATTGATAATGATTTAAATAAATATTCAAATGTTACCACTGGTAAGATTTATAAAGAAGTTCTTGAAAGGGAACGTCATGGTGATTATCTTGGGGCAACTGTTCAAGTTATTCCACACATCACCGGAATGATTAAAGAAAAAATGAAACGGGCTGCCAAGACCACTGATTCAGATATTATTATTACTGAAATTGGTGGAACAGTTGGTGATATTGAATCATTACCATTCTTAGAAGCAATACGGGAAATGCGTAAAGATGAAGGTGTCGACAATACTTATTACATTCATACCACTTTGATTCCTTACATCAAGGCTGCCGGTGAAATGAAAACTAAGCCAACCCAACACTCTGTTAAAGAATTACGAAGTGTTGGAATCCAACCAGACATGCTGGTTCTTCGTGCCGAAAAACCAGTAACAGAAGCTATGAAACAAAAAATGGCAATGTTTTGTGATGTTAGTGAAAAAAGTATTATTGAATCATTAGACGCACCAAACCTTTACCAACTTCCACTTAGTTTCCAAGAACAAGGCATGGATACCCAAGTCTTAGACCATTTTGGAATCAAAGCTCCAAAAGCTGATATGACTGAATGGAGAACATTAGAAAATCATATTCGTAATCTAAAAGGTGACGTTAACATTGCTTTGATTGGTAAATATGTGAAGTTGAAAGATGCTTACATTTCCGTTGATGAATCACTACGCCATGCCGGCTATGCTGATGATACCAATGTTCATATTACGAATATTGATGCAGAAGAGATTAATGACGAAAATGTAGTTGAAAAACTAAAAGGTTTTGACGGATTAATTGTACCCGGTGGATTTGGTAGCCGTGGAGTTGAAGGAATGATTACTTCAATTCGCTACGCCCGTGAAAATGATGTACCATTCTTTGGAATTTGTTTAGGAATGCAAGTTACTACGATTGAATATGCACGTGATGTGCTAGGTTGGAAAGATGCTAACTCAACTGAGTTTGTAAACGATACTAAACATAATGTGATTGATTTAATGGCTGATCAAAATGATGTAACTAGCATGGGTGGAACCCAACGTTTAGGTGCATATCCTGCTAAATTGAAACCTGGAACAGCCACAGCAGCTGCTTATGATAACAAAAAAGAAATTTCAGAACGTCATCGTCACCGTTATGAATTTAATAACAAGTTCAGAAAAGATCTTGAAGATGCTGGCCTAGTAATCTCAGGAACTTCTCCTGATGATCGTTTAGTTGAAATTGTGGAAGTACCAAATAAGCGCTTTTTCATTGCTGCCCAATATCATCCAGAGTTCCTATCACGTCCAAATCGTCCTGAAGGATTATTTAAAGCGTTCATTACTGCTGCCGACAAGTATCATAAAGAACAGGTAAAATAATTCATAAATAATTATTAATTCTTATGGTTTTCATTAGATTCCTATTGTAATGTTTGCTATTTTTAACTATGATTAATAATGTTGCATAAAATGAGAATAGTGAAGAGGAAAATATAATATGAGTATGATGAAAATACACGGTAATCATCGACTCATGGGAGAAGTTACGATTTGTGGTGCAAAGAATAGCACAGTTGCTTTAATTCCAGCTACAATTCTTTCCGACACTCCTGTTGAGTTTGATAAGGTCCCTGATATTTTAGATGTTCATAATTTAATGCTAATCTTGCAGTCAATGAACGTTCCATCTGAATTTAGTGACGGAATATTCAAAGTTAATCCAACTAATATAAAAGAAAGTCGGCTTCCTAGTGAAGCGATTAAAAAATTAAGAGCCTCTTATTATTTTATGGGGGCATTATTAGGTAGGTTTCATCGGGCAATTGTTAGTTTTCCAGGTGGAGATAATATTGGTCCACGACCAATTGATCAACATATTCGTGCTTTTGAAGCATTAGGAGCTGATGTCACTGAAGATGGTGATACAGTTTATATTGATGCGACTAAGCATGGTTTAAAGGGTGGAATTATCGATTTTGAAATGGTTTCGGTCGGCGCAACTATCAATGCAATTCTAGCTGCTACTAAAGCAGATGGAGTTACTGAGATTCATAATGTTGCTAAAGAACCAGAAATTGTAGATATTGTTTCATTTTTAAATAGTATGGGAGCTAAAATTACAGGTGCTGGAACGGATGATATTAGGATTGAAGGAGTAAAATCTCTTTCTGCTACTGAAATTCATACCGTTATTCCAGACCGCATTGAAGCGGGGACTTATTTAGCGTTAGCTGCTGCAATTGGTGACGGAATTTTAGTTAAAAACGTAATTCCAGAACATCTAAAACCATTTACAGAAAAATTAACTGAAATGGGTTTAAAATTAGAAATTAACGATGATAGTATTTTTGTTCCAGAAAGTGGTAATATTCACGGGGTTCAGATTACAACTGAACCATTTCCGGGATTTGCAACGGACTGGCAACAACCAATTACACCATTATTGTTTAATGCGGATAGCGATAGTGTTATTACTGATACTATTTATCCAAAAAGAAAAAAGCACATTCATGAATTAAAAAAGATGGGTGCTATTATTAAGGTGACTGATAATAATCAAATTATAATTAGTCCCAGTCGAGATTTACATGGAGCTATTGTTTCTGCCGGAGAGATTCGAGCAGGGGCATCACTCTTAATTGCCGGTTTAATGGCAAATGGAGAAACATTAATTACTCATGCTGATCATATTCTACGTGGATATGATAACGTAGTTGAAAAGTTAGCTGGGTTAAATGCTAATGTTGAATTACTTGAAGGAAATGTACCAAGTGCTTCTGAAGCATAGTTTTTGGTATTGCAACAATTTCTTTTTAGTGGTAAACTACAAAAGTTGAATATTTATAAATCAATCTCTGGATTTTATAAGTTCAGGGCAAAAGGAGCGTAATATTATGAAAAAAGGAATTCATCCAGATTTTCACCAAGTAGTATTCCAAGATTCAAGTACTGGCTTTAAGTTCATTACTGGTTCTACTGCTACTTCTGAAGATACAATTACTATGGAAGACGGTAACACTTATCCATTGATTCGTGTTGAAATTTCATCAGATTCACACCCATTCTACACTGGTAAACAAAAATCAGCTCAAGCAGATGGTGCTGTTGATCGTTTCAACAAGAGATATGGTCTCAACAAATAATTTTAAGCAAACTAAAAGACTTAACCAATTGGTTAAGTCTTTTTTTGTTCAGTTTTAGTTAGACTATTCTGTGGAATTTTCGCTATGGTTGATTTTAGTTTTGGGCAAATCCAAATCTCCACCAGCAGTATCAATCTTACTTTTATTAATCTTAGAATTTTTAATTTCAACATCGCCACTGTCGCTGTTAATTATAACTTGATTGTATTTCGTGGCTTTTTGATTGTTAATTTTAACATTTCCAGAATCACTGTTAAGCTTAAGTGTTTTAGCAATCAAGTTACTAATAAAGATATCACCACTTTCAGAGTTTGCTTGCATCGAATTGAATTGAGAATTACTAATTTTAACATCTCCTGATTCACTAGATAGATGATTATCATTTTCTACTTTAACTTGATCTATGTTAATGTCTCCACTTTCTGATTTGATTGTTAAATTCTTTGAATTAGTTTTAGTCAATTTGACGTCACCACTGTGACTAGCAATCAACAATTTTTTAATTGCTGCATCGGTTTGAACATCAGCCGCTTTAGATTTAATTTTTAAATCAGTAAGTTTCAAGTTTGAAGGAATTGTCACAGTGACAACAGACTTGGGCTGTTTAGAATTAATTTGAATTCCCCAAAGATGTTTTTGATGAGGATAAGAAACTTTAAGCTTGCCATTTTGATTAGTAATGGTCGTTTTTTTAAGATTTGGAAATTTAGATTGAACTTGGAACTCACTCCCAGTTTTTAAAATTACTTTAGTCGGAGCATCAATTATGAGATGTTGGACCTTGTCAGTATTTTTAACAGTTTGTTTTTTTGTATCAGCATTAACTTTGCTGTTTAAACAAATAATTAAACAACTAGCTATTGTGATACCTGTTACTAATTGTATTGTTTTCTTAAGCATTAAAATTAATCCTCTCTTTTTAATTATGGTTTTAACTTATCATCATTTTTGACTCATCACAAGTTAGAAAATAAAAAGGCCGTCTTCAGTAGGATGTGAACTGAAGACGGTCTTCTAATTTTATTTATGCTCTAGCTTTACTAAGCGTTTTTGTTTCACTTAAAACCAACATTAGGTTAATTAAAACTAATACTGATGTTGAAATAAAGACACCGGAGTAACCAAAGACAGATGATACAATTGAACCAATCATTGGTCCAGTAAAATTACCAACAGCTTGAAAACTTTGATTCCAACTAAAAATTCGTCCAGTAACTTGTACTGGCGTATTTTTGGCAATAATCGCTTGTACCGCTGGAAGCATACAAGAATTAGATATTCCAAGTAAGAATCTTAGTCCCATTAGTTCCCAAACATTAGTAACAAATGCCATTGGAATGTAAAGTATGATTGCCAGAATGAATCCAAAAATCATGATTTTTTCGGTTCCAATTTTATCACCTAATGCTCCAAATCTAGGAGCAGCTATTAGGGTCGAGATCCCAGGTACGGCTGCAACAATCCCACTAAAAAAAGTAACTGAAGGACTATTGTTCATGATTTGACGTACGTAGAGTGACAAAATGGGGGAAATTGAATAGTTAGAAGCTTGAATAATCATTGTAGTAATAAACATTCCAAAAATTAATTTAGGGCGGTTTAAAACTTTAATCACTTGCTTAGTATGTAAGTTCTTTTCTTTCGTAACAGGGGTGAATTTTTCCTTTACGAAAAAAATAGTAATTAAGAAAACTAAAAACATTAAGGTACTGGTGATGAAAAAAGTAACGCGATAACTGAAAATTGAGGCTAAAATTCCGCCTGCAAATGGTCCAAGTAATGAACCAGAAACACCGCCAGTCGATAAAATTCCAAGTGCTTTTCCACTTTCTCTTTTAGGAACTTGAATTGCCAAAAGCGCATTTGAATTAGGAAAGTAACCAGAAAAAATTCCTTGGATAAATCTAAGTGCGATTAATTGCCATACACTTGTGCTAAAACCCATTAAGAGGACGACAACTGACATGACAAATGATGCACGAAGCAACATAACCCGTCGGCCATAACGATCAGCTAAGCTTCCCCAAATAGGAGAAACCACCGCAGCTGCCATGAAAGAAGCAGAAAAGGCTAGTCCACTATATAAATTAAGTTGGCTTTGGGTGTATTTTCCAAGTGTATCGATGTAAAGTGAAAGAAACGGCATCATTCCACTAAAGCCCATTGAAGTTAAAAATAAACCAAACCATAGCGCAATTAAGTTACGGTGCCAAATTGATTTTGGAACCTGTTCTGGTTCGTTGGTACTAGGTTTTTCCATTAATTATCCTTCCTTTCTTATTTTTTCCATTTTTTTCAACCAAAGTGGTAATGATTGATTTAACATTTGGTAGGTTTTATCAAATCGATGTGTATACCAGGGATCAACGATACTGGTACCTTTTTGGCCTGGTACAATGTCCATACATAAGTGAAGTTTGGATAGATCTCTATTAGGAATTATTTGTTTTAAGTCTGCAAGATTACTTTCATCCATTGTAATGATGTAATCAGCATTGGAAATATCAGCAGCAGTAATTGGCCGTGAATAGTGGCCATTGTAATTTAATTGGTGTCGATCCATTTCTGCTTGGGCGCCAGGATGAGGTGGATTTCCTAATTCCTCGCTACTTGTTGCTACAGAATTAATCTGATAATAATCTGCGATTCCCTTTTCACTTGTCATTTTTTTGAATATTGATTCTGCCATGGGAGAACGACAAATATTTCCCAGACAAACGAATAGAACCTTTGTTTTAGTCATATTTAACCTCCATGTCGAAAATTCCAATATTACTATCATAGCAATTACCGAATTCTTTAGCACGCATTTGAAACTTGAAAAATAAAATTATTCAATAAAGATTAAATTTTTCTATACTATCTCTGTAATTAAGCTAATATCATAGTATAATTAATCCAATTGATGTTTTAAAAGGTGGTGGGTAAATGTTAACAAACTTAATTTATTTAAAGGTGAGTCCTATTGATCGTTTTGCGATTACTTGGGGCATTTCTGCTGGTGATTATATTAATGGAATTAGCAAAATACCACAAAATATTATTATGATTAATGATGATGTTGACAGCTCAAACAGTTTTAATGTTCATTCTAATTTTCCAACCATTACCGGTCAAAGCCAGGTTCGAGATTATGTGATTCGCGGTTATAAAACCGGAAGAGTTCCGAAATGGATGGATTATAAAACTAAAGATGGTTTAGATTCATTGAGCGATGATGAAATTGCAGATTTATTATATTTAGCTCATATGAATGTTCCCCGTAAGCGCAATCCATTTTCTGTTAAATTGGGAAATGAATTTGTTTATTTAGGCGGCACCAATGGCTTTAATAGGTTTTATTTTCGGAGTTTTCAAGAACTAAATCATATCTTAGAATTAAGTATTAAAAGACATTTACGCCATCAACGAAATAATAAACGAATTTTTGCTCGGCCAATTCAAATGAAAGATATTGATCCTGAAATTCTTCATGATCTCTTACACTTTAGTGTAGAGGGAATGATTATTGCATTTGAATTAGGACAAGAAGTGAAGCGACAAGTTAAAATGCCATTATTTAGAGTTGCTAAAACGCAAACTAAGGTGATTTGGGGAAGCGAAGGGCAGTTGTTAGCCAATGCAAATCAGGTGGGAATGTTAACTTATAATACTTTAAGTAATAAATGGTCAATTGATTTGAAAGTTAAGTTTGAACAAGATTTGAATGATCTTTAGAGTGGAGGCGGATTAGAATGAATTAATCCGTTTTTTATTTTGTTGTATAATTAGTAGATGATTTTGTAAATTAAAAGTGGGAGTCAAATTTATGAAGATGAAACTTGAAGAAATCGCTAAAGCTGTTAACGGAACGATTAGTAATAATGCAAATGACATTGAAATCACTAGTGTTGGTTTTGATAGTCGTAAGATGGAGCCTGATTCACTATTCGTTCCTTTAGCAGGAGAACACGATGGTCATGATTATATTCAAAGTGCCATTGATCATGGAGCAGTTGGAACATTTTGGAAAGCTGATCATGCTAACCAGGCACCAGATGATTTTCCAGTAATCTTAGTTTCCAATCCATTACAAGCTCTCCAAACTTTGGCTAAGTATTACCTTACAAAGATTAATCCGCACGTTGTAGCCATTACCGGTAGTAATGGAAAAACTACAACGAAAGATCTAATTGCTTCAGTTTTAGAAACTAATTTTAATGTTGCTAAAACACAAGGAAACTTTAACAATGAGATTGGAGTTCCGGTTACAATTTTATCCATGAATTCTAATACTGAATTTTTAGTAGTTGAAATGGGAATGGATCGTCCAGGACAATTACACGAGCTTAGTACACTTGTTAGCCCTGATGTTACTGTTATTACCATGATTGGGGAAGCACATATTGAATTTTTTAAAACACGTGATCGGATTGCTGATGCTAAATTAGAGATTATTGATGGGTTACGTGAAGATGGAGAATTTGTTTTTAATGGAGATGAACCACTTTTAGTTGATCGGGCTAATAAATTAAAGGTCAATAAAAAAACGTTTGGTAAATTAACAACTAATAATATTTATCCAATTAAGATAATTGACGGTGATAATACAACCAAATTTACTACTAATGTTTGGGATGGGTTAGAATTTACTATTAATTTATTGGGTGAATATAATGTGTTCAATGCTTTAGCAGCATTGGAGGTTGGTCGTTTATTCGAAATCAAGTCTCAGAACATGCAACTTGGATTAGAACATGCAAACTTAACTAAGAACCGGACAGAATGGATTAAAGGTAACCAAGGTGAGATGATTCTAAGTGATGTTTATAATTCTAATCCATCAGCTGTCAAAGCAGTTTTAAAAGCTTTTGAGAATACTCATGTGATGGGGAAACGGATGGTTGTTTTAGGAGATATGCTAGAACTTGGTGATCAGTCTAAAGAAATGCACGCAGGTTTGGCAGATAATCTAGATCCTGATCAAATTGCTGATGTTTTTTTAATCGGTGATGATATGCAAGCATTATCTGACGCTTTAAATAGTAAGTATCAAAGTGGAGTTAATTTGTTTTACTATAAAATTAGCGAAATGGACGTAATGATTGAAAAATTAAAAGCAATGATTCAACCTAGTGACGAAGTTTTATTAAAAGCTAGTCATGGAATACATTTAGAAAAAGTATTAGATGCATTAGAGTAGTTGACACGCTCAGTGTTTGCTTAATTTTGTAAAATATGCTATCATAGGATAGCTATATTAGAAGTATTAGAGAGAAATAAAGTGTAATCAAACAAGTTGCGCTTCAAGGGAAACGGATTTTTTCTGAGCAATTTGTTGTATTTACGGTGATGTTTCAATAGGAGGAACACATTTGAATTTTAAAGATTTAGGACTATCAGATAGTCTATTAAAAGCCGTAGCAGATAACGGCTATGCAGAACCAACTGCTATCCAAACTGAAACAATTCCATTGACCCTTAAAGGTGAAGATGTGATTGGACAAGCACAAACTGGTACTGGAAAAACTGCTGCATTTGCATTACCAATTCTACAAGGAATTGACGTTAATGACCCAAATGTACAAGCATTAGTAATTTCACCAACTCGTGAATTAGCGATTCAAACTCAAAAAGAAATTCAAAAGTTGGGTCGTGGCGAAGGTGTCCGTGCACAAGTTGTTTACGGTGGATCAGACATTCGTAAACAAATTTACGATTTAAAGAAGAAACCACAAATTATTGTTGGAACTCCTGGTCGTTTACTTGATCACATTAAACGTCGTACTCTTAAACTAGAACATGTAAAATTCTTAGTTTTAGATGAAGCAGATGAAATGTTAAACATGGGATTCTTAGAAGATATCGAAAGTATCATCAAGAACACCCCCTCAGATCGTCAAACAATGTTATTCTCAGCTACTATGCCTGATCCAATCAAGCGAGTTGGGGTACAATTTATGACTGATCCTAAACAAATTAAAGTTAAATCTAAAGAATTAACAACTGATTTAGTTGATCAATATTACGTAAAAGTTAAAGATAACGAAAAGTTTGAAACAATGACTCGTTTATTCGATGTTGAACAACCTAAAGTAACCATCGTTTTCTGTCGGACTAAACGTCGTGTTGATGAAGTTGCTAAAGGTTTGATTGCTCGCGGTTATAAAGCTGCTGGTCTTCATGGTGATTTAACTCAAAGTCGTCGTACTCAAATTATGAACGAATTTAAACGTGATCAAATCAATTATCTTGTTGCAACTGATGTTGCTGCTCGTGGAATTGATGTTTCAGGTGTTACCCATGTTTATAACTTTGATATTCCTCAAGACCCAGAAAGTTATGTTCATCGTATTGGACGTACTGGTCGTGCCGGACATCATGGTACTTCAGTAACCTTTGTAACTCCAAACGAAATGAGCTACCTTCGTTTAGTTGAAAAACTTACTAAGGTTCGGATGTTACCATTAAAGCCACCTACTGAAGATGAAGCTTTAGCTGGTCAAATGAAATTTGCCATTGAAGATGTTGATAAGTTGGTTAAACGGACTAATACCGAAAAATATGAAGACGTTGCAAATACATTGCTAGAAAATCATGAAGCAATTGATTTAGTAGCTGCTTTGTTAAACGAAATGTCACGTGATCAAGTTAAGGTTCATATCACTCCAGAACGTCCACTTAAAGGACATGGTGGTGGTCGTGGCCGTAGTCGCGGAGGATACCGTGGTAACAACAGTCATAGCCGTGGTGGATATCGTGGTAGTCGCGATAACAATAGTCGTGGTGGACATGATCGTCGTAACAGCTCTGGTCGTAGTAACAAATTCGTAATTAAAAATAAACATTAATTAGTTTAAATTAATATGTTTAAAAAGTGATTGAATTCTATTCGAGTTCAATCGCTTTTTTGTATAATTTTATAAATTAAAATTTTGGGGGGTGTTTTTAAATTATAAAGTCAAAGCTTTTTTAATGGTATAATTGAACCATGTTTTATTGAAGGAGTAAGTTATGGTAATCGGAAGAAATCGAAATGCCCAATTAATTATTAATGAAGATGCAATATATTCAAATATTAATGCTGAAATTCAACGATTAGACCAGCAAACTGAAATGTTTATGGTTGTAAAAGCGAATGCATACGGTCATGGTGCGGTTCAAGTTGCCAGACTTGCAAAATTAGCAGGAGCTACTGGTTTTTGTGTGGCCATTTTAGACGAAGCAATTCAACTTCGTGAAGCTGGTTTCGTTGATGAGCCGATTTTGGTGTTGGGACTTACCGATATTGAAGATTTACCTTTGATTGTTAAGTACAATATTGATGTAACCGTGAGTTCCGTGTCTTGGCTTAAGCAAGCCAATCGAGTTTTTGAAGATTTAAAACTAAAAAATAAAATTAAAATATTTTTAGCGTTAGATACTGGGATGGGACGAATTGGGTTACAAAGTTCTGCTGAAGTTACAGAATTTCTTGATTTTGTTAATCAAAATGCAAACAATTTAATTTTGGATGGTGTGTTTACGCACTTTGCGACGGCTGATGAACATAATCATGATTACTTTGATTTTCAATATCAAAATTTTAAAAATTTAATGCAATGTTTTAAAACTAAGCCACGCTATGTTTCGGTGGCTAATTCAGCGACAAGTTTGTGGCACCAAGTCACCGGAGCAAATATGATTCGCTATGGAGTTGCTGCTTACGGATTGAACCCTTCAGGTCAAGAATTAATTTCTCCAATTAAGTTAAATCCAGCAATGAGTTTGACGACTGAATTGGTTTATGTAAAAAAAGTTAATCCAGGTCGTTCAATTGGTTATGGTGCTACTTATTCGATTGATAAAGCTCAATGGATTGGAACAGTTCCAGTTGGCTATGCAGATGGAATTTGGCGCTCAATGCAAGGATTTAAAGTATTAATTGATGGACAGTTGTGTCCGATTGTTGGTCGAGTTTGTATGGACCAGTTTATGGTTCGCTTGCCTTATGAAATGCAACCTGGAGCTGAAGTAGTTATTGTAGGTAAACAAGGTACACAAACTATTACGTTGCAACAAGTAGCAGATCAGTGCCACACCATTCATTATGAAATTGCCTGTGGTTTTACTGAGAGACTACCAAGGGTCTACAAAACGTTAAGCAAAAGTAATGGGGGAAATAATCATGAAATGTCATTATGATGGTAAATTAACTGATAAAGATTTTGTCCGATTGGCTGCAAAAATTGATGAGCAGCATGCTGCCTTTGTGAGTGCTAATTTTGATAAAAATCCCGTAGTTAATCAGATGGTATATGGTTATGATTCGATGAAGAGAATTAGTCAAAAAATTGTAGCTGAATATGCCGAGGCTTCGAAACAAGATTTAACTAAAACTTTAGTAGATATTTATAATCAAGATCCTAAATTTAATTACATGAAAGGGAATCAAAAATGACAGACACCCGAATAAAACGGGGAGATATTTTTTACGCAGACTTATCGCCTGTAATTGGTTCAGAACAAGGTGGTTTGCGTCCCGTCTTAATTGTGCAAAATAATATTGGTAATAAATATAGTCCGACAGTAATTGTTGCTGCAATTACTGCTAAAATAACAAAACCCAAGATGCCGACTCATGTTGCCATTAAAGCTAGTAATTCTGGAATCGGTAAAGATTCGGTAATTTTATTGGAACAAATTCGAACGATTGATAAACAACGGTTGAAAGATCGGGTTACGCATATCTCTGATACGTTGATGGAAAAAGTCGATAAATGTTTGGCTTTAAGTGTTGGATTAACAGACTCAATTAATTAAAAAATACATAGAAAAGGAGTGAGATTTCTCACTCCTTTTGCCTTTTCTAGAGCCATAATCTACTGGTTAATTATGTTACAATTAAAATGATTGTTACAATTCGAGTAAGGAGAAATTAAGAATGAAAATGATTGTTGGATTAGGGAACATTGGTAATGAATATGCAGGTACACGACATAATACAGGATTTATGGCGGTTGAAAAATTTGCGGCAGAACACGATATTGAAATTAATAAGCAAAAAATGGATGCAATGTTCGGAACGGGAATGGTCGATGGCGAAAAAGTCATGGTAGTAGAGCCAACCACCTATATGAACGAGTCTGGTCGTGCAGTTCATCCTTTGATGCAATTTTATAAGCTTGACTTAGATGATGTCGTCATTGTGTATGATGATATGGATTTACATGTTGGTCGAATTCGCTTACGTAATCATGGTTCAGCTGGTGGACATAATGGGATTAAAAGTCTTATTGCCCATTTAGGAACTGATCAATTTAATCGAATTAAAATTGGAACGGATCATCCTAAACGCCAAAGTGTGGTTGATTATGTACTTGGTAAATTTACCTTAGAACAACAAGGACCACTTTCTGAAGCACTTGATAAGACGGTGAAAGCACTTGATGAATGGGTAGCCGGAACCGATTTTGCTAAGTTAGAAAATCAATTTAATTAATTAAACTAAATTAAAAAACGATAGGAGGTGTAAATTGATGCAATTAAATGAGTTTTTAAAAGAAGTTCCTCAATATCAAACTATTTTAGATAATTTAGAACCTGATACTAAGCAGTTAGTAACGGGAACTAGTGGAACTGCACAAAAATTAATTTTAAGTGAGGTTTTAAAAGACACCAAAAAGCCGATGATTTTTGTAACTGATACGATGGATTATGCTGATCAGGCTGTCAAAGAGTTTGAAGAAGTTTTGCCAGATCAACAGGTTTATGAATTTCCTGCTGAAGAATTAATTGCAGCTGAAATTGCGACCAGTTCACCCCAATATCGTTCTTCAAGAGTAAAGGCGATGAGTGCTTTACAAAGTGGTAAACCAGTTGTAGTGATTGTTTCAACATCTGGGTTAAAACGATATTTACCAGAACCAGCTACTTTTAAGGCTAGTGCTTTACAAGCAAAAATTGGTAGTGAATTTAACTTTGCTGATTTACAAAAACAGCTAGCCAGTATGGGGTACATCAGAAATAATTTAGTTTCAATTCCTGGTGAATTTGCAGTTCGGGGATCAATTATTGATATTTATCCTTTAAATTCCGAATATCCTGTTCGACTTGATTTTTTTGATACCGAAGTTGATTCGATGCGTTATTTTGATGCAGCCACACAACGAAGTATAGAAAATATTCAAGAGTTAACCGTTTTACCAGCCACTGACTTTTTGCCATCAGAGGCAGATCGACAACATGGAATTAAAGAATTAACGAAGCAAATCCAAAAAACTGATAATGAAGATTTAATTAAAAACATTAATTTAGTAATTAAAGACTTAGGGACTAAAGTTACTGATTCATTGTGGATGCAGTATGCAGAATTTATTTTCCGTAAAGCAACATCAATTTTAGATTATTTAGATCCTCAAGGGGTTGTGGCTTTTGACGACTATGCACGAGTAAGGGATGCTAATAAGCAACTTGAAACTGATGAAAATAATTGGAAAAATTCAGTTATGCAAAATGACCAAATTTTTGAAAAACAAAAATTTAGTTTGAATTTTAAAACGATTATTGAAGAAAATCAACATCCTAAAATGTTATTGTCCTTATTCCAAAAAGGATTAGGACGAATGAAATTAGATGATATTGTAGATATCAAAGTTCGTCCTGTGCAACGTTTCTTTGGGCAAATGCCAATGTTGAAGACGGAAATGGATCGTTATCAACAAGAAAAAGCCACAGTAATCATAATGGTTCCAAATCAAGAAAGAATGCAGAAGGTCACGCAGACTTTGGCTGATTTTGATATGGAAACCATACAAACAAATGTCAATGATATTCAACCACATCGAGTGCAAGTTGTTGAAGGTAATTTTGATTTGGGGTTTGAACTACCAGCCGCTAATTTAGTGGTAATTACTGAAAATGAATTATTCAAACGGGTTTCTGAACGGAAACAACCTCGTCGAATTCGTCATCAGACCTTTACGAATGCCGAACGAATTAAAAGTTATACGGACTTAAAACCTGGAGATTTTGTGGTTCACGTTAATCATGGGATTGGTCGTTACGATGGCATGAAAACCATGGAAGTTGATGGAAAACATCAAGATTACCTAACGATTACTTTCAAAAATGATGCCCACATTTTCATTCCTGTTACGCAATTAAACTTGATTCAAAAGTATGTGGCTTCTGAAGGAAAACAACCACGTATGAATAAATTAGGTGGTAACGAATGGGCGAAGACTAAAAGTAAGGTTTCGAAAAAAGTTGATGATATGGCCGATGAATTGGTCGAGCTTTATGCGAAACGAGAACACGAAAAAGGTTTCGCTTTTCCATCAGATGATGATTATCAAGTAGAATTTGATAATGACTTTCCTTACACACCAACTCCCGATCAAGTTCGAAGTGCGGATGAAATCAAACATGATATGGAACAGCCACATCCTATGGATCGCCTACTAGTTGGTGATGTTGGCTATGGTAAGACTGAAGTTGCAATGCGAGCTGCCTTCAAAGCAGTGGAAGCTGGCAAACAGGTGGCATTTTTAGTACCAACGACGGTACTTGCTCAACAACACTATGAGACGTTAGTGAAAAGATTTGCTAATTTTCCCGTTAGTGTAGGAGTTCTATCAAGGTTTAATAGTGCCAAACAAACCAAACAAGATTTGGCTGATTTAAAAGATGGAAAGTTAGATATTGTGGTGGGAACTCATCGATTGCTTTCAAAAGACGTTGTGTTTAAAGATTTAGGGTTATTAATTGTTGATGAAGAGCAACGTTTTGGGGTAAAAGCTAAAGAAAAAATCAAGGAATTACGGTCTAATGTGGACGTGTTAACTTTGACAGCTACTCCAATTCCGAGAACTTTAAATATGTCGATGATGGGGGTTCGTGACCTTTCGGTAATCGAAACAGCTCCTGCTAATCGATATCCAATTCAAACCTATGTAATTGAACAAAATGACGCCACGATTGTGGATGGAATTCGTCGAGAAATGCAACGGGGCGGACAAGTCTTTTATTTACACAATCGGGTTAAAGATATTGAACAAGTAGTTGGAAAATTAGAAAAGCTACTTCCAGATGCACGCATTGCCTACATTCATGGACAACAAACAGAAACTCAAATGGAACGCGTGCTCTATGATTTTGTTAATGGTGATTACGATGTTTTAGTTACAACTACCATCATTGAAACCGGAATTGATATACCAAACGTTAATACGCTTTTTGTCGAAAATGCTGATCGAATGGGGCTTTCGCAGTTGTATCAAATTCGTGGTAGAATCGGACGAAGTAATCGAGTTGGGCAAGCATACTTTATGTACCAACCTAATAAAGTTTTGACGGAAGCAGGTGAAAGTCGGTTAGAAGCTATTAAGGACTTTACTGAGCTTGGATCAGGTTTTAAAATTGCCATGCGAGATCTTTCAATTCGGGGAGCAGGAAACGTATTGGGAAGTCAGCAACATGGATTTATTGATTCAGTTGGTTATGACATGTACACTAAGATGCTTTCTGATGCTGTGGCACAAAAACAAGGGAAGAAACGTAAAATTGATAAAACTAATTCTGCGGTTGAATTGGGAATTGAAGCTTATCTTCCTTCTGATTATATTGAAGATCAGCAACAAAAAATTGAACTTTACAAACGAATTCGCCAAATGGATAGTACTGAACAATTTACTGAATTACAAAGTGATTTAATTGATCGTTTTGGAGAATATCCAGCAGCGGTTGCTAATTTACTAGATGTTGATTTAATTAAAATGTTAGCAGACTTTGATTTAGTTGATAAAATCAGAAAAGATAAGCAAACAATTGTAGTAACTTTCAGTACATTAGGAACAAAACTCTATTCTAGTAAAGAAATTTTACAAGCAATTGCCAGTACTGAATTTCGTTCAACCATTAAGATGATTGATGGACGTTACCAGATTCGCCTAATTGTGCAACCAACGATGGAAGTCATTGATTGGCTAACTAACTTAAAACAGTTTGTCCAAGAATTAGAAAAAATTAGAAATGAACATGAGATGCAAGACGAGAAAGAATAGGATAATTAAATGAGAATTGATAAATTTTTAAAGATTTCCCGAATTATCAAACGACGTCCGGTTGCCAAAAAAATTAGTGACCAAGGTCGAGTTTTTGTGAATGGAAGAGAAGCCAAGTCAGCTACTAAGGTTGGAGTTGGTGATGAAATTCTCATTAAGTTTGGGAACAAAGAACTTACAGTACGAGTTGAACAAATTTTACAAACTACTAAAAAATCTGACTCAGATCAAATGTACACGGTTTTAAATGAAAAATATATCCGCGATTATGATAAAGAATCAGAAGAGTTATTGTAAAATACAAATTGTTGATGTATCATGATTGAAAGAACAAAATTAAGGCTGATTAGGTTGGAGGAATAAAGTTGGGTAAACGGCAAAGCAATGTAGCTCAATTACACGCTAATATTGGAAAACCCAAACAATCAAAACAGTTAATGTCAACTCGTCGAAAAAAGCGAGCTTTGATGATTTCTGGAGCTATTGCAGTTGTAACTTTTTGCTTAGGTTTTCAACTTTATGGAGCAAAGGCTAATCTTAATAAAGTTAATGGACAAATCCATTCTGAAAAAATCAATCTAAAAAAACAAAAAACTAAAGCAGCTGAGTTAAAGCAAAAAAATAAATTACTTAAAAATGAAGATTATGTAAAAGATTTAGCACATACCAAGTACGGATATTCGCAAAAAGGTGAAACAAATTATCATTTGAGTAGTAGTAAATAAGAAAAATGGGAGTTCTTACGAACTTCCATTTTTAGTTATGTTATAATTAGAACCAATATTATTTAGGAGGAACAGCTTTTGACGCTCAAAGTTGGTGAAATTGTTACTGGAAAAGTTTCTGGGATAACAGGATTTGGTGCATTTATTGATCTTGGTGACCATAAAAACGGATTAGTACATATTAGTGAAGTTTCAGATGGCTTCATCAAAGATATTCATGACGTTTTAAACGTTGGTGATGATGTTAAAGTTAAAGTGATGAAAATTGGTGATGATGGTAAAATTGGCTTATCAATTAGAGCAGCCAGTGATAAACCGCAAGCAGATGCTAAACCGCATCATATGCATAAATCACAAAGCAATTCACACCGCCCACGTTCCTCACAACCTAAACATGAAAATAAACCAGAAAAATTTGATGATTTACTTTCTAATTTTTTGAAACAATCAGAAAGTCGCTTGTCAGATATTAAAAAGAATACTGAAGGTAAACGCGGAGGTCGTGGAGGTCGTCGCAGTTAATAATGAACTGAGCATTTAGGTGCTCAGTTTTTTGTTAGGGGGAGTTTTAGTGAAGTTACAAAGTCAATTCAATCTTAAAGTCGCCCAATCAAATTGGTGGAAATCAAATGAACCCATCGTAATTGCAGTCTCGACCGGAGTTGATTCGATGGTACTTTTGCATTTAATTCAACAGTTAAAGCAATACCATCCCCAAATAACTGTTGCTCACGTTAATCATCAATTAAGGAAACAAAGTGAAGATGAAGAACAATATTTAAGAGATTACTGCAATGAACACCAGCTACAGTTGGTGCTTAAACGTTGGGAACATGGTAAAATATCGAGCGGGATGGAAGCTCAAGCCCGTAAATTTCGCTATCAATTTTTTAAAGAGGTTATGCAAAAGACAGGTTCTAAAGTTTTAGTGACCGCTCATCAACAAAACGATCAAGCAGAAACCGTTTTAATGAAATTAGTTCGGTCTGGAAATTTGAAAGAAGTTGCTGGAATTAAACCAGTTCGTAAGTTTGCTGGTGGAAAATTAATTAGACCATTATTAAAAGTTCGTCGTTCAGAAATTGAATCGTATGCGATTACGAATCAAATCCATTGGTTTGAAGACGAAACCAACCACGATGATGAAGTTCAAAGGAATCGGATTCGTCATCATGTGCTTCCTAATTTAGTTGAAGAAAATAAAAATGCGGTTGATCATTTGGCAACCTTTGCAGATGATTTACAAAAGCAAAATGGTTTAGTTGCAAAATTATTGGATTCCTATCTTAATAATCTTGATTCATTTAAACAAACTTCAAATAGTATTGAAGTTAATTATGATGATATTTCTAATATGATTGAGCCCGCTTTACAGCAAATGATGCAGCGATTAATGCCAGTGAGTTTAACCAAAACTCAACTATTTGAAGTTGTTCAACTTTTACAAAATCAAAGAAAACCACAAGGTAAAATCCAATTAGGCAATGGTTTTGAATTGCAAAAGGTTTATCAAAAAGTAAAAATCAAGAAAATTAAAAGTGAAAACAAAACTTTTCGTGAAAAAACTGGTTTTATGGTAGTATTAAATCATTGGTATGATTTGCCTAGTGGCAAGTCAGTGGCTATTTTCAATTCTGAAAAAGTTCCTAGTGGAAACTACCTACGCCAAAGTTATTTTTGGTTAAATGACTCTCAATTTCCCCTTCAGATTCGACCAAGTGAAATACATGATCGAGTTAAATTGAAGGGTGGAGGACATAAACAATTACGGCGAATTTTGATTGATCATAAAGTTAATAATGAAGAACGTAAATTAATGTTTTCTCTAGTTGATTGTCATAATGAGGTTCTTTCAATCTTAGGAATCCAGGAAAGTAGCACGAATAAATCAGTGCAAACAAATTTATACGTATTATTAGTTAAATAAGGAGATTATTAATGAACGACGATATCCAAAAGGTACTTTATAGTGAAGCAAAAATTCAAGATACTTGTGTTGAATTAGGAAAGCAACTCACTAAAGATTATCAAGGTAAGACCCCATTAGTTGTTTGTGTTTTGAAAGGTGCAGTTCCTTTTATGGCAGATGTCATTAAACGAATGAACATTTATATGGATCTTGATTTTATTGATGTTTCTAGTTATAAAGGCGGAACTGTCTCTACCGGTGAAGTTGAATTAGTAAAAGACCTTGATTCTGACGTTAAGGATCGCGATGTTCTTTTTATTGACGATATTATTGATACTGGTCGTACTTTAGATTATCTTAAAAAATTACTTAAAAATCGTGGTGCAAAATCTGTTAAGGTTTGTACTCTGATGGATAAGCCAGAGGCTCGTAAAGTAGATACTGTTCAAGCTGATTACGTTGGTTTTGATGTTCCTAATGAATTTTTAGTTGGGTACGGGTTGGACTATCAAGGTAAATATCGCAATCTTCCATATGTTGGAGTTTTAAAACCGGAAGTTTACAAGGCTTAATAATCGTTTCAATTCATTAAAAGTGATAATATTTGTTTGTTAAGCAATAAAATTATGGAGGACACAAATGAAAAATAATAAAAATGGACTTTTTAAAAGTAGTCTGTTTTATATCATCGTCTTTGTGTTAGCAATGGGAGTTATTCTTTTTGCAACTGGTGGCGGAACTGGTGGCAGTTCCGCTCAAAGTCAAAAGATTCAATCAAGTCAATTTACTAATGATTTAAAAGATAATAAAATCAAAAGTTTTGCGATTGAATCAAGTGACGGTGTATATAAAGTAACTGGAGAATACCGAACTCCACAAAATGTAAAACAAGATAATGGCATGTCTTTTAACGTTAGTTCAAAAGGGATTGTCAAAGCACCAAAGGAAACTACTAAAACTAGTAAGTTTACAACGAATGTCGTAAAAACTGATTCTTCGATTAAAGAAATTAATGCTTTGGCAAAGAATCATAATGTTAAGACAACCGCTAAACAAACCCAATCAAATGGATTTTGGTTAAACTTACTTGTTTCAATTCTTCCATTAATTATCTTTATTTACTTGTTTTACATGATGATGAAACAAGCTGGTGGTGCAGGTGGTCCTGGCGGAGTTATGAAAGTTGGGAAAAGCCAAGCAAAACCAGTTAAAAGTAAAGTTCGTTTCAATGATGTTGCGGGTGAAGATGAAGAAAAACAAGAATTAGTTGAAGTCGTTGAATTTTTGAAGGATCCAAAGAAATTCACTAAATTAGGAGCTGAAATTCCTAAAGGTGTACTTTTAGAGGGACCTCCTGGTACTGGTAAAACTTTACTTGCAAAAGCAGTTGCTGGTGAAGCCGGAGTTCCATTCTTCTCACTATCAGGTTCAGATTTCGTTGAAATGTTTGTTGGAGTTGGAGCAAGTCGTGTTCGTGACTTATTTGCTCAAGCTAAGAAAAATGCTCCTGCTATCATTTTCATTGATGAAATTGATGCTGTTGGTCGGAAACGTGGTTCTGGTATGGGTGGTGGACACGATGAACGTGAACAAACCCTTAACCAATTGTTAGTTGAAATGGATGGTTTCTCTGGTAATGCTGGAGTAATCGTGATTGCTGCGACAAACCGTGCTGATGTTCTTGATCCCGCTTTAACTCGTCCTGGTCGTTTTGACCGGAAAATTTTGGTTGGTCAACCAGATGTTCGTGGTCGTGAAGCAATTCTTAAAGTTCATTCTAAAGACAAACCAATGGGTCCTGATGTTGACTTGAAAGAAATTGCCAAGCAAACACCTGGCTTTGTGGGTGCTGACTTAGCTAATTTACTTAATGAAGCTGCTCTATTAGCTGCTCGTCGTGATGGTAAATTTATTACGGCCGCTGATATGGATGAAGCAGAAGATCGAGTAATTGCAGGTCCTGCTAAACGTAATCGTGTGATTAGTAAGCATGAACGTGAAGTTGTTGCTAACCATGAAGCTGGTCACACAATTGTGGGATTAGTTTTGAATGATGCTCGAGTAGTTCACAAGGTTACTATTGTTCCTCGTGGACGTGCTGGCGGATATGCAATTGTGCTTCCTAAAGAAGATCAACAATTACTATCTAAGAAAGATGCCCTTGAACAAATTGCTGGGATGATGGGTGGTCGAAGTGCTGAAGAAATTGTCTTTAATTCAGAATCTTCTGGTGCATCTAATGATTTCCAACAGGCGACTCAAATTGCACGGGCAATGGTTACCCAATATGGGATGACCGATGAGCTTGGAACAGTTGCTTTGGAAGATCCAAATACTGATCCATATGCTGCTCCTAAGTATTCTCAAGATACAGCAGCCAAAATTGATGCCCAAGTCAAACGTTTTACTGACGAAGGTCATAAAAAGGCTCGCGAAATTATTGAAGAACATCGGGCTCAACATAAATTAATTGCGGACGCATTGCTCAAGTATGAAACTCTAGATGAAAAACAAATTCTAAGTTTATACAATACTGGTAAAATGCCAGAAGAACAAGACGAAAAACCTGCTAATGAAGAAGAGACTTTTGATGAAGCAAAGAAAATTGCTGAAACAAAAGATAGTGAACAAGAAGAAAAACTTGAAAATAAAATCAAGGATGATGAACACAAAGATCCAAAAGATTAAATAACGAAGAAGAACGTGAGCAGAATTGCTAGCGTTCTTTTCGAATTTAAGGAGAAATTAAAATGAAAGAAAATGATGTATTGGTAAAAGCCCTTACGAAAGATCAAAACTTTCGAGTTTATGCCATTAACGCTACTGGGGTAGTGGATTACGCTCAAAAAAATCATGATTTATGGAGCACTTCAGCTGCTGCATTGGGAAGAACATTAGTAGCAACGTTATTACTATCTAATTCAGCTCTTAAAGGTAAAGAAACGATGACGGTGCGTTTGAATGGTCAAGGACCAGTTGGTTTTATGGTAATTGATGCTGATGCGAACGGACACATTAAGGGTTATATTCAAAATCCCCATATCAACTTACCTTTGACGAAAGAAGGAAATGTTGACGTTGCTCAAGGAGTTGGTACTAATGGATTCTTAGAAGTTTTGAAGAATCAAGGTGGCAAAGAACCTTATACCAGCAGTGTTCCTTTAGCCAGCGGTAAAATTGGTGATGATTTTACTTATTATTTAGCGATGTCTGAACAAATTCCTTCAGTAGTTGGTGTCTCCGTTGATATCAATGGAGAAAATAAGATCCAAGTTGCTGGTGGTTTCCTAATTCAAACAATGCCAGGTGCTGACGATGATGCAATTACAAAATTAGAAAAGAAATTAAAAGAAATTCCAAGTATTCCAACTATGCTAGCAGAAGATCCTAATCCAGAGCATATTTTAGATGCCTTATTTGGTAAAGATAATTTGGACATTGTGCAACATCTTCCTGTATCATTTGAATGTAATTGTTCTAAGGAAAAGTTTGCCAAAGATATTGCAGGAATTGGTAAAAAAGATCTCCAACAATTAATTGACGAAGATCATGGTGCTGAAATTGTATGTAATTTCTGTGGAAAGAAGTATAATTTTTCAGAAGATGATTTAATTAAAATGATGAATGAAAAGGAAAAAGAGTAATGAGTAAAGATAGATCGTGGAAACTAGGCAATCTTAAAATTGATAATCCATTAGTAGTTGCTCCCATGGCAGGTGTTACTAATTCTGCTTTCCGTTTGATTTGTAAAAAATTCGGGGCCGGATTAGTTGTTTGTGAAATGATTTCTGACCGTGGAATTATGTATAACAACAAAAAAACTTTAGACATGGTAAACGTTGAAGTAACTGAGCACCCAATGAGTATTCAAATCTTTGGTGGAAATAAAGATACTTTAGTTAATGCAGCCAAATTTATTGACCAGAAAACTGAAGCAGATGTGATTGACATCAACATGGGTTGTCCCGTTAACAAAGTAATTAAATGTGAAGCAGGAGCTCGTTGGTTATTAAATCCTGATAAAGTTTATGAAATGGTTTCTGCAGTAACAGCTGCAGTTGAAAAGCCAGTAACAGTTAAAATGAGAACTGGATGGGACGACGAACATTTGTACGCTGTTAAGAATGCCCTAGCAGCTGAGAAGGCTGGTGCTGCAGCAGTTGCTATGCACGGGAGAACCCGTGAACAAATGTACATGGGTAATGCTAACTGGGAAATTTTGAAAGAAGTTTCTGATGCTTTGACAATTCCCTTTATTGGGAACGGAGATGTAACATCTCCACAAATGGCAAAACAAATGCTTGATGAAGTCGGTGCTACTGCTGTTATGATGGGACGTGCTGTTGAAGGAAATCCTTGGATTTTAAAGCAAACTAACCATTACCTTGAAACTGGAGAAGTATTACCAACTCCAGATATTGAAGACCAAATGCAAATTGCTAAAGAACATTTGCATGGATTAGTTGAACTAAAAGGTGATTATGTTGGTGTTCATCAATTTAGGGGACAGGCAGCTTATTATCTTAAGGGATATTCACATTCAGCTCGTGCCAAAGTTGCAATCACAAGTGCAGATACTGAAGCTGAAATGTTTAAAATTATGGATGATTTTGTAGCACAAACTAAAGATCGTGAGAAAAAACGTGCTGTGAGAGCGCATGAAAGAGTTTAGTTATGTTAAAATTAAACTAATTATTAAGTAGTTTGGAGGAATTATAGTGGCTCAAGATCCTAAGCAAAAAAGAAAACAAGAAAGACAAATGAATGATCAAATGCGAGTTCGTCATGAAAAAATGGATGAATTACGTGAAGAGGGTATTGATCCTTTTGGTCATGAGTTCAAACCAACCGCTTTAGCAAAAGACTTAACCGAAGAATATGACAAATATTCAAAAGAAGAATTAGAAGAAAAAGACGTTACTGTGACTATTGCAGGACGGATGGTTGCTAAGCGTGGTAGTGGTAAAGTTGGATTTGCTGATATTCTTGATCGTTCTGGAAGAATGCAAATCTATATTCGTAAGGATGTTGTTGGTGAAGAAAAATACCATATCTTTAAACGTTCTGATATTGGTGACTTCTTAGGTTTTACTGGAGAAGTAATTAAGACTGACATGGGTCAATTAACTGTTAGAGTTACGGACGTGACATTCTTATCAAAAGCACTTCGTCCACTACCTGATAAATTCCATGGTTTACAAAATAAAGAACAAAAATACCGTCAACGTTATCTTGATTTAATTTCTAACCGCGAGAGTTTTGACCGTTTTCAAAATCGTGCCAAAATTATCAGTGCAATTAGAAACTTCTTAGATAACGAGATGGACTTTACTGAAGTAGAGACACCTGTATTACATGCTTCTGCTGGTGGAGCTTCAGCTCGTCCATTTATTACTCATCATAACGCTTTAGATATTCAATTATATCTTCGGATTGCACTCGAACTTCACCTTAAACGTTTAATCGTTGGGGGAATGGGACGAGTATACGAAATAGGCCGTGTTTTCAGAAATGAAGGAATGGATAAAGAGCATAACCCAGAATTTACTGAATTAGAAAGTTATGCTGCTTATTTTGATTTCAAAGATGTAATGGATGAAACTGAAGGAATTTTCCGTGCAGCCGCTAAGGTTGTTACAGATGATGGTAAAGTTACCTATCAAGGTAATGAAATTGATTTAGATAAGCCATTTAAGCGAGTTCATATGGTCGATGCTATTAAAGAAGTCACTGGTGTTGATTTTTGGCCAGAAATGACTATTGATGAAGCTCGTAAATTAGCTGATGAACATCACGTTAAATATGAATCATACTGGAAGGTTGGACACATCATTAATGAATTCTTTGAAGAATTCGTTGAATCAACCATTGTTGATCCTACATTTGTTTATGGACATCCAATTGAAATTTCTCCATTAGCTAAGAAAAATGCTGATGATCCTCGTTTCACTGATCGTTTTGAACTTTATATTCTTGGAAATGAATATGCTAATGCTTTTTCTGAATTAAATGATCCAATTGATCAAAGACAACGTTTTGAAGCACAAGTTGCAGAACGTGAGGCTGGAAATGATGAAGCTCAAGGTATTGACGAAGATTTCATTAAAGCTTTGGAATATGGAATGCCACCTACTGGAGGTTTAGGAATTGGAATTGATCGTTTAGTAATGCTCTTAACTGATGCACCTTCTATTCGAGATGTTCTCTTATTCCCAACCATGCGTCCGGAAGAAGATCAAGATTAATAAATTAAGTAAGTGATTGAATTCAATTGAATTCAATCACTTTTTTATTATAAAAAGTTCAAATTATTGTTGACAACAATTTGGTAAGAGAGTAATATTTATATGGTTGTGAGAGAGTATTACTATTTTTATTTAAATGTTAAAAAATACATTTTATTTATTGACATTTATGGTATAACCATGTAATATAGTTAATGCACTGTTACGGGTGCTTGAGTAGATCTTTGAAAACTGAACAAGATTTTGATTACAATAAGTGTAAGGATAATCTTTAAACTTAGTTTAAAGATTAAACAAATATGCAATGTCAATTTGCAAAAACAAATAAATAAGAGCTAGTAAAGTTCTCATTTTTAAAATGAGAGTTTGATCCTGGCTCAGGACGAACGTTGGCGGCGTGCCTAATACATGCAAGTCGAACGAAGTCGCCCAATTGATTCTTAGTGCTTGCACTAAGATGATTTTGGATCCGACTGAGTGGCGAACTGGTGAGTAACACGTGGGTAACCTGCCCAGAAGAAGGGGATAACACCTGGAAACAGATGCTAATACCGTATAACAACAAGAACCACATGGTTCTTGTTTGAAAGCTGGCCTTTGTGCTAGTGCTTCTGGATGGACCCGCGGCGTATTAGCTAGTTGGTGAGATAATAGCTCACCAAGGCAATGATACGTAGCAGACCTGAGAGGGTAATCTGCCACAATGGGACTGAGACACGGCCCATACTCCTACGGGAGGCAGCAGTAGGGAATCTTCCACAATGGACGAAAGTCTGATGGAGCAACGCCGCGTGAGTGAAGAAGGGTTTCGGCTCGTAAAACTCTGTTGTTAGAGAAGAACAGCCGTGAGAGCAACTGCTCACGGTATGACGGTATCTAACCAGAAAGTCACGGCTAACTACGTGCCAGCAGCCGCGGTAATACGTAGGTGGCAAACGTTGTCCGGATTTATTGGGCGTAAAGGGAGCGCAGGCGGTTTATTAAGTCTGATGTGAAAGCCTTCGGCTTAACCGGAGAAGTGCATCGGAAACTGATAAACTTGAGTGCAGAAAAGGATAGTGGAACTTCATGTGTAGCGGTGAAATGCGTAGATATATGAAGGAACACCAGTGGCGAAGGCGGCTATCTGGTCTGTAACTGACGCTGAGGCTCGAAAGCATGGGTAGCAAACAGGATTAGATACCCTGGTAGTCCATGCCGTAAACGATGAATGCTAGGTGTTGGAAGGTTTCCGCCTTTCAGTGCCGCAGCTAACGCATTAAGCATTCCGCCTGGGGAGTACGACCGCAAGGTTGAAACTCAAAGGAATTGACGGGGACCCGCACAAGCGGTGGAGCATGTGGTTTAATTCGATGCTACGCGAAGAACCTTACCAGGACTTGACATCTTCTGCCAATCTAAGAGATTAGACGTTCCCTTCGGGGACAGAATGACAGGTGGTGCATGGTTGTCGTCAGCTCGTGTCGTGAGATGTTGGGTTAAGTCCCGCAACGAGCGCAACCCTTGTCTTTAGTTGCCAGCATTAAGTTGGGCACTCTAGAGAGACTGCCGGTGATAAACCGGAGGAAGGTGGGGATGACGTCAAATCATCATGCCCCTTATGTCCTGGGCTACACACGTGCTACAATGGGCGATACAACGAGTTGCGAAACCGCGAGGTCAAGCTAATCTCTTAAAGTCGTTCTCAGTTCGGATTGCAGTCTGCAACTCGACTGCATGAAGTTGGAATCGCTAGTAATCGTGGATCAGCATGCCACGGTGAATACGTTCCCGGGTCTTGTACACACCGCCCGTCACACCATGAGAGTTTGTAACACCCAAAGTCGGTTGGATAACCTTTTTAGGAGTCCGCCGCCTAAGGTGGGACAGATGATTAGGGTGAAGTCGTAACAAGGTAGCCGTAGGAGAACCTGCGGCTGGATCACCTCCTTTCTAAGGAATAATTCGGAACCTTACATTAATCAAAATCTTGGTCAGTTTTGAGAGTATTTACTCTTAAAATTTTATATTCATAGTATTCGCTTTTTGGGCCTATAGCTCAGCTGGTTTAGAGCGCACGCCTGATAAGCGTGAGGTCGGTGGTTCGAGTCCACTTAGGCCCATACCGAAAAGTCGGTTTTGAATATTATGGGGAATTAGCTCAGCTGGGAGAGCACCTGCTTTGCAAGCAGGGGGTCAGCGGTTCGATCCCGCTATTCTCCATTGACACGTAAGTGTCATTTTTGTTCTTTGAAAACTAGATAATATTATTTTCTGTAATAATTATATTTTTATATAATTGAACCGAGAAATAACCATTGTGTTATTTTTGAGTTTTTTAATTAGTTTTAATCGCTAAAACTCAAATAATTTATAATCCGTAGGATTATAGGTTAAGTTAATAAGGGCGCATGGTGAATGCCTTGGTACTAGGAGCCGATGAAGGACGCAACTAACTGCGATAAGCTTCGGGGAGCTGTACGTAAGCTTTGATCCGGAGATTTCCGAATGAGGAAACTCGACCAGTGTTATGACTGGTCACTGCATAGTGAATACATAGCTATGCAGAGGCAGACGTGGGGAACTGAAACATCTAAGTACCCACAGGAATATAAAGAAATTTCGATTCCCTAAGTAGCGGCGAGCGAACGGGGAATAGCCCAAACCGAACCCTTGTGGTTCGGGGTTGTAGGACTGAACATTTGAGTTACAAAAGTATTTGATAGTTGAAGTAGTTGGAAAGCTACACCAAAGAGAGTGATAGTCTCGTAAACGAAATCGAATACCCTCAGTTCAGGATCCTGAGTACGGCGACACACGTGAAACGTCGTCGGAATCTGGGAGGACCATCTCCCAAGGCTAAATACTCCCTAGTGACCGATAGTGAACCAGTACCGTGAGGGAAAGGTGAAAAGCACCCCGGAAGGGGAGTGAAATAGTTCCTGAAACCATGTGCCTACAAGCAGTCAGAGCCCGTTAATGGGTGATGGCGTGCCTCTTGTAGAATGAACCGGCGAGTTACAGTTGCATGCAAGGTTAAGCCGAAAAAGCGGAGCCGTAGCGAAAGCGAGTCTTAATAGGGCGCCATAGTATGTTGCCGTAGACCCGAAACCAGGTGATCTACCCATGTCCAGGATGAAAGTGCGGTAATACGCACCGGAGGTCCGAACCCGTGTACGTTGAAAAGTGCTGGGATGAGGTGTGGGTAGCGGTGAAATTCCAAACGAACTTGGAGATAGCTGGTTCTCTCCGAAATAGCTTTAGGGCTAGCCTCGGAATTAGAATCATGGAGGTAGAGCCACTGTTTGAGCAAGGGGTCCATCTAGGATTACTGAGTTCAGATAAACTCCGAATACCATTGATTTATGTCCGGGAGTCAGACGATGAGTGATAAGATCCATCGTCGAAAGGGGAACAGCCCAGACCGCCAGTTAAGGTCCCTAAATATATGCTAAGTGGAAAAGGAAGTGGAGTTGCATAGACAACTAGGATGTTGGCTCAGAAGCAGCCACCATTTAAAGAGTGCGTAATAGCTCACTAGTCGAGTGATTCTGCGCCGAAAATTTACCGGGGCTAAGCATATTACCGAGACTGCGGACGCAACTATGTTGCGTGATAGGAGAGCGTTCTAAGGGCAATGAAGGTAGACCGTAAGGACTACTGGAGCGCTTAGAAGTGAGAATGCCGGTATGAGTAGCGAAAGATCAGTGAGAATCTGATCCACCGAATGACTAAGGTTTCCTGGGGAAGGCTCGTCCACCCAGGGTTAGTCGGGACCTAAGCCGAGGCTGAGAAGCGTAGGCGATGGATAACAGGTTGAGATTCCTGTACTAGTTAATTATGTTTGAACGATGGAGGGACGCAGTAGGCTAAGATATGCACACGATTGGAAATGTGTGTTCAAATCGTAAGTCAGTTTAAGAGTCAAATGCTTTTAAGCGGGTTGACAAGCGATGATGAGGATCGAAATTTAAGTAGAGAAGTATCTGACGTCACACTGCCGAGAAAAGCTTCTAGTTAGTAATTAATTACCCGTACCGCAAACCGACACAGGTAGTCGAGGAGAGTATCCTCAGGTGAGCGAGAGAACTATCGTTAAGGAACTCGGCAAAATGACCCCGTAACTTCGGAAGAAGGGGTGCTGGCCTCACGGCCAGCCGCAGTGAAAAGACTCAAACGACTGTTTATCAAAAACACAGGTTTATGCAAAATCGTAAGATGAAGTATATGGGCTGACGCCTGCCCGGTGCTGGAAGGTTAAGTGGAAGTGTTAGCTTCGGCGAAGCACCGAAATGAAGCCCCAGTAAACGGCGGCCGTAACTATAACGGTCCTAAGGTAGCGAAATTCCTTGTCGGGTAAGTTCCGACCCGCACGAAAGGCGTAACGATTTGAGTACTGTCTCAACGATAGACTCGGTGAAATTAAGATACCTGTGAAGAAGCAGGTTACCCGCGACAGGACGGAAAGACCCCATGGAGCTTTACTGTAGCTTGATATTGGGTGTTTACATAACTTGTACAGGATAGGTAGGAGCCATAGAAGCCGGGACGCTAGTCTCGGTGGAGGCGTCAGTGGGATACTACCCTTGTTATGTGAACACTCTAACCCTGCGCACTGATCGTGCGCGGAGACAGTGTCTGGTTGGCAGTTTGACTGGGGCGGTCGCCTCCTAAACAGTAACGGAGGCGCTCAAAGGTTTGCTTAGAATGGTTGGAAATCATTCCTAAAGTGTAAAGGCAAAAGCAAGCTTGACTGCGAGACAAACAGGTCGAGCAGGGACGAAAGTCGGACTTAGTGATCCGGTGGTACCATATGGAAGGGCCATCGCTCAACGGATAAAAGCTACCCTGGGGATAACAGGCTTATCTCCCCCAAGAGTTCACATCGACGGGGAGGTTTGGCACCTCGATGTCGGCTCATCGCATCCTGGGGCTGTAGTTGGTCCCAAGGGTTGGGCTGTTCGCCCATTAAAGCGGTACGCGAGCTGGGTTCAGAACGTCGTGAGACAGTTCGGTCCCTATCCGTCGCGGGCGCAGGAAATTTGAGAGGAGCTGTCCCTAGTACGAGAGGACCGGGATGGACATACCGCTGGTGTATCAGTTGCGCCGCCAGGCGCATTGCTGAGTAGCTATGTATGGATGAGATAAACGCTGAAAGCATCTAAGTGTGAAACTCGCCTCAAGATGAGATTTCCCATTCCTATATGGAAGTAAGACTCCTGAAAGATGATCAGGTAGATAGGTTAGAAGTGGAAGCGTAGTGATACGTGAAGCGGACTAATACTAATCAGTCGAGGACTTAACCAAGTAGAATGAAGATACGATGGAAGTTAATCGGAAGAAAATAATATTGTCTAGTTTTGAGAGAACAAAGTTCTCACAAAAAATAGTGTGGTGGCGATAGCCTGAAGGATACACCTGTTCCCATGCCGAACACAGAAGTTAAGCTTCAGCACGCCAAAAGTAGTTGGGGGATCGCCCCCTGCGAGGATAGGACGTTGCCACGCGGTTATTATTCCGACATAGCTCAGTTGGTAGAGCACCTGACTGTTAATCAGGTTGTCGACGGTTCGAGCCCGCCTGTCGGAGTTAAGTAAAGAAGCGTTAACTACCTGGTTAGCGCTTTTGACTTATATAATGTTATTTTTGCTGATTTAGCTTAGTTGGTAGAGCATCGGCATCGTAAACCGAAGGTCGGAGGTTCGACTCCTCTAATCAGCATTTATAATTTTAAAAGGAATTCAGGCTCTTCGTCAACTGTTGTTGGTGAATCCATATTTCGAGTTCTAATCACTTCGTGATTAGGGCTCTTTTTGTTTTGATTTTGAAAACGTATAGTACTCGAGTTCTAAACCTCCAGAAGCTGCGATAGCCAAAACTGGCTCGTTTGATCGCCTTGATTTTATTATTAGAACCTTCCAAAGGACCATTTGAATAGTGTGTGGTAAAGGTGTTACGAATCTCATCATGATGGCTTTCAAGTGTTTTAATCGTGTTCTTCATTTCTTCAGAATACGTTTTGTTATTCCAAAATGCCGCATTGTAGTTATGCCAATCTTGATGTTGGACAGCTGACCGGACGCTGTTTAAGACTTGATAAGTTTGTTCTAGTTCTGAATCCAACGATAACAGCTGATGGACAACATCGGTGGCAGCCATCCAGTAAGGAAAATTAGTCCACTTTTTGAATTGTTCAAAGTTAAGCTGTTCAGTTGGTACTAACAACAGCTTCCAGTAGCGCTTAAGGGCGTGAAATTCGCGAGAAGACGGGGTAAACTTCTTCATCACCTTGATTCTGGTTTTGTTAAACGCCCGATTTAGGGCGTTGATAATATGAAACTTGTCCATGACCACCATGGCATTGGGGAACACGGTCTGCACAAGCTTGGGGTAGGTATAATTCATATCAGTCACAATAATTTTGACGTTTTCTCGGGCAGCTTGATCGAAGCGGTAAAAATACTTCTCTAGTTTATTGATGGTTCGATAAGGGAGTAAGTCGATTAATTCATGGGTTTCGCCATTCATGAACTCAAAGCTCATGGTACCAGTAGCGCTCTTGGTACTCTTCACCTCATCCATTAAGATGATCTCTGGTAAATAGTGCCAATTGGTTTGAAAGTCTCGTTCAGCGCGCATTAACTGGCGGCCCACAAATGAATCTGATGCCGATACTTCATTGGCAATGTGCTTCAAAGAGACCGGTTCACCGAGCTTCTCTAGGCATTCTTTGCGGCTGGTGTTTGAAATTGTACAGTGTTTCGGAACTGTCACTGTTTGTGCAAGAAAGTTGCCGTGACATTCTTTACAGTGGAAATAGCGGCGCTTTAAGGCTAAGATGACGGTGTTGCTCAGAACCTTCGAGAATCTGATAGTGGTATTGCGCCAGCCGTAGTTAATAATCTTTTGATCATTGATAATCCCGCACTTGGGACAAGCCTTCGGCGTGTAATCCAAGTGGCCAGTTAAGCGAATAACCCCGTCTTCTCCAGTTTCACCGTCAGTAATTTTTAGGTTCTCGTCAGCTATTCCTAATAATAATTTTGTAGTATCATTACACATAGGGCATTTCCTTCTTTCTGAAAAATCTTCGTGGTGGTTGACTTGGATGAACGGACAGGAAATGTCCGCTTTTTTATTCTAGCCATAAATAAAAAATCTGTCATCAGTAATAGATGAAAATCTATTACCAACAACAGATATTGTAGAACCGGAATTCATCAATTTGGTGGATTCCTTTTTTTTATGCTCTGTATGTAATGAAATGTAACATGACTTGTTGACCATTTAAATAAATACCATTATCATTACTACCAATGAGGAGCTATTAATATGAGTGAAAAGGAATTAAGACGCTCAATGGCAGTTTTGCCGATGGGTACAGTAATGAAATTAACATCATTAACCGCACGCCAGATTAGATATTACGATGATTGTGGTTTAGTAAAATCAAAACGGACTGAAAGTAATCGTCGTCTCTATTCACTAAACAATATTGATCGAATTTTAGAAGTTAAAGATTATCTAGATGAAGGTATGAATATTGAACAAGTGAAACGGGTTTACGAAAAGCAACGTCGCCGACTTGCTAGTAAGAATAGTAATCAAAGACAAACTGTCAGTGACGAACGAGTTCGTGAGTACCTCCGTGATGATATCATGAAAGCCGGTGGCTTCTATGTTGATAACGATCCTCAATTCAAACAAGGTTATTTATAAAAGGGAGATAGAGTAATGGAAAAGACGGCAAAATATACACCTGATGATATTAAAAGAATGGTTAAAGATGAAGATGTACGTTTCCTTCGTTTAATGTTTACCGATTTACTTGGTACAGTTAAAAATGTTGAAGTTCCAATTAGTCAATTAGACCAATTATTAGCAGGAAAGTTAATGTTTGATGGATCCTCAATTGATGGTTTTGTGAGAATTGAAGAAAGTGATATGTATTTACATCCAGATCTTGATACTTGGATGGTATTTCCATGGGGCGACGAACATGGTAAAGTTGCTAGAATTACTTGTGCTGTTTATACGGCAGATGGAAAACTATTTAAAGGAGATCCTCGTAAAAATTTAATGCGAGTTCTTGAAGAAATGAAAGAATTAGGTTTTAGTGATTTTAACATTGGACCTGAACCAGAATTTTTCTTATTTGAATTAGACGAAAATGGCCACCCAACTAAAAAATTAAACGATAAAGGTAGTTATTTTGATTTGGCACCAATGGACTTAGCTGCTAACGTTCGTCGTGATATGGTTCTTGAACTTGAAAAGATGAACTTTAAAGTAGAAGCTTCTCATCACGAAGTTGCTCCAGGTCAACACGAAATTGATTTTGAATATGACAATGCAGTTGCTGCAGCTGATCACATTCAAACTTTCAAAATGGTAGTTAAAACAGTTGCTAGACGTTATGGTTTATATGCAACATTCATGCCTAAACCTTTAAATGGTGTAAACGGTTCTGGAATGCACATGAATATGTCACTCTTTGATAAAGATGGAAACAACGCCTTTTATGATGAAAATGGTGACGGTCAGTTATCACAAACAGCATACTACTTCTTAGGTGGTTTATTGAAACATGCGAAAGCATTAACTGCCGTATGTAACCCAACTGTTAACTCGTACAAACGTTTAGTTCCAGGATTTGAAGCTCCAGTATACATTGCTTGGTCTGGCGCTAACCGTTCACCAATGGTTCGTGTCCCAATCGCTCGTGGTAAGGGAACTCGTCTTGAATTAAGAAGTGTTGACCCATCAGCTAACCCATACTTAGCAATTGCTGCCATTTTAAAAGCTGGACTAGATGGAATTAAAAATAAAATTGAACCAGAAGAACCAGTTGATCGTAATATTTACTCAATGGATGGACAAGAACTTAAACTTGACCACATCGAGAAATTACCAACATCATTGCATAATGCATTAGCTGAATATTCTAAAGATCCACTAATGGAGGATGCTTTAGGATCACATATTTACCAAAACTTCTTAGATGCAAAAAATATGGAATGGACTTCATATAGTCAAAACGTTTCTCAATGGGAACGTGATCGTTATTTAGATATGCTTTAAAAAAACACCTAAATAGCTAACAAAACGACCTAGTTAACATGATTAGGTCGTTTTTTAGTTGATTCGTATACAAATGTTCAAATTGAATAAACATAAAATGTAGAGTATACTTACTTTATATTATTAAATAGGAGAGATGATTTTGGGAAATAAAAAAGATATGGATCATGCGTTTTTTGGTCAACCAAAAGGATTAGCTGCGTTAGTTGGAACTGAATTTTGGGAAAGATTTAGTTACTACGGGATGCGAGCAATTCTTCTTTACTACATTGTTGCCACAGTAGCTAAAGGTGGTTTGGGATTATCACAAACCACTGGTTTATCAATTATGGCAATTTATGGTTCATTAGTATATCTTGCATCAGTTGTTGGTGGATATGTTAGTGATCGAATTTTAGGTAGTCGTCGAACAGTTTTATATGGTGGGATTTTGATAATGTTTGGACACATTTCTTTATCAATACCTTCTGCCGGAATTGTAGGATTATTCGCTTCAATTGCCTTCATTACTTTAGGAACAGGTCTTTTAAAACCAAATATTTCTGATATGGTTGGTAAATTATATAAACCAGATGATCTTCGTCGCGAAAGTGCGTTTACGATTTTCGTCTTTGTAACCAACTTTGGAGCTTTTATTTCACCATTAGTTTGTGGATGGTTTTCTTCTTCATATAATTACCATGTTGGTTTTTCACTTGCCGCAATTGGAATGTTTTTTGGTCTTTTATTCTATTACTTTGGTGGTAACAAAACCCTTGGTGAAGATGGTGCAAAACCTTCTGATCCTTTGCTTGATGGAGAAGGTAAGAAAGTTACATTTATCATTATTGCCGGTTTGATTGTTTTTGCTGGTATTTTGGCTGTTATGAAACAAATGAATGTTCTTACTATTGATAATTTTGTTTCATTACTAAGTGTCGTTGCAATTGTCACACCCATTATTTATTTTGTAATCATGTTACGAAGTAAAAAAGTTACTCCAGATGAACATAAGAAGGTACTTGCATACATCCCATTATTCATTGGTGCAGTAATTTTCTGGGGAATTGAAGAATCAGGTTCAAGTGTTTTAGCAATTTTTGCCACAGAACAAACCAATAACCATTTAGGTTGGTTAAACATTGATCCAAGTTGGTATCAATCACTAAACCCATTATTTATTATGCTTTATACTCCATTATTTGTGCTTTTATGGAGCAAGCTTGGTAAAAGACAACCAAGAACACCTAAAAAGTTTGCTTATGGACTATTTTTCTCAGGTCTATCATTCTTACTAATGGTCATTCCAATTTTCCTTTTTGGAACTTCTGCTAAAATTAACCCGCTATGGTTAGTTGGTAGTTGGGCAATCATTGAAATTGGTGAAATGCTTATCTCACCAATCGGTTTGTCAGTTACTACACGATTAGCTCCTAAAGCATTTGGTGCACAAATGTTAAGTATGTGGTTCTTATCAGATGCAGCCGGACAAGCAGTTAACTCACAAATTGCTCGTTTTTATACACCGGGAAATGAAATAGCTTACTATGGAACTATTGGTTTGGTAGCAATAGTAGCTAGTGTAGTTTTATTATTCTTTGTTAAACCAATTATTAAATTAATGGAAAATGTTGAATAAGTAAAATTAATATTAAAGGACTGAATTTATTAAATTCAGTCCTTTTTTTGTACACATTTTTAACTATAATTAGGTTGATAATAGATTGGATAGGGTATGTAAAAAAAATTCAAATTTTTTTGATTTTTTTTGGATATTTTGTTGACAAGATCATCAATATCCATTAATATTATATATGTTGATTGGGTGACCTAATCAATTAATCAATGCGGAGGGGTAGCGAAGTCTGGCTAAACGCGGCGGACTGTAAATCCGCTCCTTCGGGTTCGGTGGTTCGAATCCACTCCCCTCCATTTTATTTTTGGGCTATGGCCAAGCGGTAAGGCACTAGGTTTTGATCCTAGTATGCGCTGGTTCGATCCCAGCTAGCCCAATATTTAATCGACTGACATAATGTCAGTCGATTTTTTTATTAGGAGGAATCATGGATTTACCAGTGTATATTCAAATTCATAATGACATTAAACAAAAAATTGAGAATGAAGTATGGAAAGTTGGCTCTCGGATTCCATCCGAACGACGTTTAGCGGATGAATATCATGTCAGCAGAATGACTTTAAGGCAAGCTGTTCAAACATTAATTGATGAAGGCTTACTTCGGCGTGCAATTGGATCGGGAACTTTTGTGACCAGTCAGAAGGTCCAGGAACATATGTCTGGAATTTCTAGTTTTACAGAAACAATGGAAACTGAGGGAAAGACCCCCAGTAGTAAAACTTTATCCTATAAAATCATTGAACCAACTTTCAAGGAATCTCAAGCTCTAGAATTAAAAGACAATGAACGAGTTTTACGAATGGAGAGATTACGTTTAGGTGATGGAGAACCAATTTGCTTAGAGACGACAACGGTTAGTGCAAAGTTAATTCAAGGGATTAAGCAAGTTGACGTTACTGAATCATTTTATCGTTCGTTAGAAGTTAAAAAAGGGATTATTCCAGCTAGTGCTAAACAATACATTTCTGCAATTTTAGCTAATGATCGGGTTGCAAAAATGTTAGCAATTAAACCAGGAGATCCAATTCTAAAATTAAAACAAATTTCATATTTAAAAAACAAAAAACCACTTGAATTTGTGGAAACGCAGTATGTTGCCCAACGGTTTGAGTTTTATCTTAATAAATAAACGCCTGATTAGGTTAAACTAATTCGGCGTTTTTTCTTTTGGCTCTTTTAATGTTAGAATTAGTTCATATAATTTGGTCACAAAGTTTTGTTTTATTCTGGAGGAATAAAAAATGTCAACCATAGATGTTAATGCAAACCTTACTTTGCATACTGATGATTATGAAATTAATATGATGGCCACGTATTTTGCGAAAAATATGCAAAATCGTCATGCTGTTTTTGAAGTTTATTTCCGTGACATGCCATTTGGAAATGGATATGCAGTGTTTGCTGGATTGGAACACGTCATTGATTACATTAAAAATCTGAACTTTACTGATGCTGATATTGAGTATTTACGTAAAGAAGGCGATTATTCTGATGAATTTTTAGAATATTTACGTAACTTTAAATTTCAAGGAACGATTCGCTCTGCTTATGAGGGGGACTTGGTGTTTAACAACGAACCAATTGTTCAAGTTGAAGGAACGATTGCAGAATGTCAGTTAGTTGAAACGGCCATTTTAAACATTGTTAATTATCAAACCTTGATTGCAACAAAAGCCGCTCGAATTCGAAGTGTGGCTGGCAATGATCCACTTCTTGAATTTGGATCACGTCGTGCTCAAGAAGTTTCCGCTGCTTTATGGGGAACTCGAGCTGCTTATATTGGTGGATTTGATGCTACTTCAAATGTATTGGCTGGTAAAGAATTTGGAATTCCAATTTCAGGAACCCATGCCCACTCATTAGTTGAGGCCTTTGGAAATGATTACGATGCTTTTAAAGCCTATGCCGAAACGCATAAAGATTGTGTTTTCTTAGTTGATACCTTTGATACCTTGAAAAGTGGAGTACCAGAAGCCATTCGTGTAGCCCGTGAAATGGGTGACAAGATTAACTTTAATGGTGTTCGAATTGATTCGGGTGATATGGCATACATCTCTAAAAGAGTTCGTGAGATGCTCGATAAGGCCGGTTATCCCGACACCAAAATCTATGCTTCCAATGACCTTGACGAATACACAATCAGCAGTTTGAAAATGCAACATGCTAAAATTAACGTCTGGGGAGTAGGAACCAAAGTCATTACAGCTTTTGACCAACCGGCTTTAGGAGCTGTTTATAAATTAGTTTCTGTTGAAGATAAAGACGGGAAGATGGTTGATACCATCAAGCTTTCAAATAATGCCGAAAAAGTTTCGACACCTGGAAAGAAACAAGTTTGGCGGATTACCGAAAAGAAAGATGGAAAATCCGAAGGTGATTACGTAACTTTAGCAAATGAAGATCCCCGTGTTGAAAAAGAGCTTTACATGTTCCATCCCCAATATACTTACATCAATAAAACAATTACTAATTTTAATGCTGAACCATTATTGAAGGATATCTTTGTGGATGGTAAATTAACTTATAAATCACCAACTTTAAAGGAAACTAAACAATATGCTGATACGGTTCGTGGCTTACTTTGGCCAGAGTATAAACGGATGCTTAATCCGGAACAATATCCAGTCGACCTTTCACAAGAAGCATGGGATAATAAGATTAAATTAATTAAACAAATCCGCAATGGCGGACAAAAACGTTTACAATAGGATGATTACTTATGAACGAAAAACAAAAACAAATTCAAAAAGAAATTATTGAAACTTTAAAGGTCCAACCAAAAATTGACCCACAAGTTGAAATTAGGCGCAGTGTTGATTTTATCAAAGCATATTTTGCAAAAAATTCTTTTTTAGAAACAGCAGTGTTAGGAATTTCCGGTGGTCAAGATTCAACTTTAACTGGTAAACTTGGAGAAATGGCCATGTCAGAACTTCGCAAAGAAACTGGGAACGACAAATATCAATTTATCGCAGTTCGTTTACCTTATGGAGAACAAGCTGACGAATCAGATGCGATGGCAGCCATTGAATTTATTGGTGCAGACCAAGTTGAACGGGTTAACATTAAAGCTGCAACGGATGCAATGTTGAATGCTGTAGAAGCTAATGGAGATAAAATTTTAGACTTTAACAAAGGAAACATTAAAGCTCGGGAACGAATGATTGCACAATTTGCAATTGCGGGAGCTCATCAAGGAATTGTGTTAGGAACTGATCATGCTGCTGAAGCAGTCACGGGTTTTTACACTAAATTTGGTGACGGAGCTGCTGATATTACGCCCATTTGGCGTTTAGATAAACGACAAGGCCGAGCGATGTTAGAAGCCTTAAACGCACCGAAAAAGCTTTATGAAAAGACCCCAACTGCCGATTTAGAAGATGACCGGCCTGCACTTCCTGATGAAGTAGCACTGGGCGTAAGCTATAAAGAGATTGATGATTTCTTAGAGGGTAAAGATGTTAGTGAGCAAGCTGCTGCTACCATTGAAAATTGGTACAAGAAGACTGAACATAAACGTCATTCACCAATTACGGTTTACGATACATTTTGGAAATAAGCAACTAAAAACTTCGTTACTATGACGGAGTTTTTATATTGGAGGTAACGGAGTGGAAAAAGAAATTATTAAACAAGTTAGTCAGGACCTTTCTGACATAAACCAACATCAAATCGAAACAACTTTATCGTTACTAGATGAAGGTAATACGGTTCCGTTTATTGCCCGTTATCGTAAAGAAAGAACGGGGAGCCTTGATGAAGTACAAATTCGCGACATTCAAGATACCTATCAACGCTTATTAAAACTTAGTAATCGTAAAATTGATGTAATTAACAAAATTGCAGAACAAGGAAAATTAACTGATCAATTACAAAACCAAATTAAAGCAGCTAGTGATATTCAGGTAGTTGAAGATTTATACCTTCCTTATAAACAAAAACGGAAGACGAAAGCAATGCTTGCCGACGAACAGGGATTAACTCCGTTAGCTAATCAAATGATGAAGTTCCCGAGCCAAAGTCCAGAACAGTTAGCTGAAAGTTACGTTAATCCGGCATTTGGATTGAATGACGTTACCGAAGTTTTAAGTGGGGTAGCTGATATTATTACTCAATCAGTTGCTGATGTAGCAATTTTTCGTGAATGGATTCGAAATTACACGGAAAAAAATGGATTAATTGTGACTAAGTTGAAAAGTAAGGCAGATGAACTTGATGAAAATCAAGTTTATGCAAATTACTATGACTTTTCTGAAACCATTAAAACAATTCCTTCTTTTCGGGTGCTAGCGATTAACCGTGGGAAAAAACAAAAGATTTTACAAGTTAAAATTGATGTTAATGAAGATGTTATTTTGAAATACTTAAGCTTTACGGTAATTGGCAAACATACGGGATCAGTAGCTGACTTTGTCGCAGATGCAGTTAAAGAAGCCTATCGAAAATCAATTCGGCCAGCAATTACTCGTGATGTTCAAGCAAAATTGACGGAAACTGCTGAGGAACACGCCATTGAAGTTTTTGGAAAAAATCTTTATCATCTTTTAATGCAAGCACCAATTAAAGGAAAGGTAACTCTAGGTTTTGACCCTGCTTATCGAACTGGATGTAAATTAGCCATTATGGATAAAAATGGTAAATTTTTGCATAAACAAATTATTTTCGCAACTAAGCCAGCTAGTGAAGCAAAAATTGCTCACGCTAAACAACAATTCATCGATTTAATCAATCAATATCATGTTGAAATGGTGGCGATTGGGAATGGAACCGCGTCACGTGAGTCCGAATTATTTGTAGCAGATGCACTCAAGGCAATTGAGTTTCCAGTTCACTATGTGATTGTGAATGAATCAGGAGCTTCCGTTTATTCTGCTAGTTCCAATGCACGAAAAGAATTCCCAGATTTATATGTTGAGGAACGTTCCGCCATTAGTATTGGTCGGCGTTTGCAAGATCCATTAGCCGAATTAATTAAAATTGATCCAAAAGCAGTTGGAGTTGGTCAGTATCAGCATGATGTTTCAGAGACACATTTAGATAAACAACTAGATCGAGTAGTAGAAACAGCGGTTAACCAAGTTGGAGTAAACTTGAATACAGCGAGTGTTGAATTACTGGAACATATTTCTGGATTATCAGCAGCAATTTCACAAAATATTGTTGATTATCGAGAAGAAAATGGTAGTTTTACAAATCGGAAACAACTAAAAAAGGTAAAACGACTTGGACCCAAAGCCTATGAACAATCGGTTGGATTTTTACGGATTATTGGTGGTAATAATCCACTAGATAATACTGATATTCATCCTGAGAGTTATGATCAAGCCCAATCTATTTTACAAGCACTTGATTTATCAGTTGATCAATTAGGGACGGATGTAGCTATTCAAAGTCTAAATAATGTTAATCCAAGTGAATTAGCAAATAAACTAGATTTAGATGAACAACTAACAGTTGATTTGCTAAACGGATTAAAAAATCCAGGACGTGATTTACGTGATCAAATGCCTGCACCATTATTGAAATCAGATGTAATGAAAATTGATGATTTAAAACCTGGAATGAAATTACAAGGAACGGTTCGTAATGTAATTGATTTTGGGGCGTTTGTGGATGTTGGTGTAAAGCAAGATGGCTTAGTTCATATTTCACACATGAGTAATAAATTCATTAAAGATCCAGCAATGATTGTTTCAGTTGGTGATATTGTAGATGTTTGGGTACTGTCAGTTGATATAGATCGGAAACGAATCCAATTATCTATGATAGAACCGGAATGATATAAAAATTAAACACGTATTTATCTTTGGTTATAAAAAAATTGACTAGGAGTAAATATGAATGATCAAGAATTACAAAATTTAGTGGAAAATATATCATTAGAATTTTTTAAACGTCCGTTTTCACACCGTGCATATTTTAATCGTCGGTTAAAAACAACCGGGGGTCGCTATCATCTTAAAGACCACAACATTGATATAAATCCCAAAATGGCTAGTCAACAAGAAGTTTTGGTGGGAATTATTAAACACGAATTAGTCCACTATCATCTTCATATGAATGGTCATTCTGGTAAACATAATACAGTGTCATTTAAACGATTATTACATCAAGTAGGCGGTAGTCGTTACGCACCGCGAGTTGAACGTAATTATAAATACGAATATCAGTGTTCTAAGTGTGGTCTAAAGTACCAAAGGCAACGTCGAATTGATACTAAAAGATATGTATGTAGTAAGTGTCGCGGAAAATTACAATTGATTTACACTAATTGATTTTAAGATTTGTATTGCGTTATTTATGATTTGTTGATATACTAAATACTGTTACATATGCGGCCATGGCGGAATTGGCAGACGCGCAAGATTAAGGATCTTGTCGGGAGTTTTCCCGGTGGAAGTTCGAATCTTCTTGGCCGCATTAATAGCAGTAGAAAAAGCAGTTCTCTTATGAGAACTGTTTTTTATTTTGCAGAATAAAAAAACACCTGCAAAATTGCAGATGAATTTTAATTAATTTGAAACTAATTCGTCGTTATTATTAACGCTAGTATTGTCAGTAAAAATACTATCATCAGAGCTAGCTCCGCTATTTGAATTAATGTGTTTTTGATCTTTTGTAAGGGTGGGAGATTTTTTTAAACCAAGCGATTCACGAAGCTCATTTGAAATTTTTAACAATTCACCATTCGGTGCTACTTGATAACTGACACCATCAACTGTAGCGTTGTCACATTGAAGAGTATCTTCTTGAAGGTTTTTAGTTGCTCCACGATATGCGGAACCAGCCGTCATCATATCTTCAAAAGACAAATTGGTGAGAATGTTTCCATCTAATGATTTTAAAATATCACTATATTTAGTAACTGATGAAATTTTCAAACCATTTTTTAAAATCTGTTCTAATACTTCTCTTTGCCGAATTTGACGTCCATAGTCACCAAGAGGATCTTGATACCGCATTCGAGTATATTGAAGTGCTGTTTGACCAGTCATATGTTCTTTTTTACCTTTTTTAACACTGATTCCTTCGTAATTAAAGGTTAGGTTAGGGGTAATATCAACCCCGCCGACAGCATTAACCATTTTTTTGATACCACCCATATTGACAACTCCGTAAAAGTCAATGGGAACATTCAATAATTTACTAGCTACTTCGGTTGCTGAATTAGGCCCTCCAATTGTATAAGCTGCATTAATTTTTTCATATGGCATTCGATCTCCTGGAATAACAACTTTAGTATCACGGGGGATACTAACTAGTTTTGTCGTATTTGTTTTAGGATTAACCGTTGCAACAATTAGTGAATCAGTTCGACCTTTGTCTTTTCTTCCTAATGCTCCGGTATCTGTCCCCATTAAAAGAATTGAGAATGGTTTTCGTTCTTTTAAAATTTTAGAAACATTTCGAGAACTTCGGGATGCCATGTAAGTATCACCAAAGGTATCACGTGCTTTATTATATTGCTGATAGCCAAAAATTAAGCCAATTATCATAATAATTAATAAAATTACAAGAATGGTCCAATTAATTGGATGATATTCAATTTCATTTGATTGAGTTGAAAAGTTTTTGGGTTGATAATTATTTGATTTTAAATGATTGTTTTTTTTATTATAACTAAATTTTTTGGGATCATTAATAAAATGATTTGTTCCAGAACGTCGTTTAGGGGTAAAATTATTATTTTCATTTTCTGCCATGATAAGTCCTTCTGTTATGTATTAAGCTTTTTCTTATTATAGCTTAATGCTAAACTTCTGTCTTAAAATCTTAAAAAATTTAAGTAAATTTATTTTTTTACAGCAAGACGAATGATTAAATAAAGGGCTTAGATATGCTACAATAGTTAGTAATGGATAAAAGAGTCAGCGAGGTTGATTACATGAGTAAGTTAGTTTTGATGCGACATGGAGAAAGTGTTGCCAATTATAACCACACTTTTACTGGCTGGAGTGATGTTCCCTTAACAGATGAGGGAAGACGAGAAGCTCATGAAGCTGGTCGCAAACTAAATGAATTGCAAATTAAGTTTGATGATGCCCATACATCATATTTAAAGCGTGCGATTATCTCAGAAAACATTGTTTTGAGCGAAATTAATCAGCTTTGGATTCCACAACATAAAACTTGGCGTTTAAATGAGCGTCATTACGGAGCATTGCGTGGTCAAAACAAACAAAAAGTTCGTGCTGAAGTCGGTGATGAGCAGTTTATGATGTGGCGACGCAGTTTTGAAGCAGTTCCTCCAAGATTAGAAGTGGTGCCTGATTTGCGACGTTATCATGATGCTGGAATTGATGAACCACGGGCTGAAAGTTTAAAAATGGCCTATCAACGTTTAGTACCTTATTGGATTGATGAAATTGCTCCTCGTTTGATGAATAACCATAATCAATTGGTTATTGCTCATGGAAGTTCTTTACGAGCTTTAATTAAGTATCTTGAGAACATCGATGATTTAGGAATCGATGGGGTTGAAGTAGGTAATGCAGAACCAATCATTTATACTTTAGATCACGATTTACGGATTTTGAAAAAGGAAATCTTAAATTAGGTTGTATTAAAAAATGGTTAAAAATTGTAAATTATTACCATAATATGTATAAACTGCTAATTTACTTTTGTAGTTTGTTGATTGAATGGAGAAAAATATGCTTAAAAAATTAAAAAAAGTAACATTTTTATTATTACTTTTACTGAGCTTTGTTGGATCATTTGTAACTTTTCAATCCACTAGTAAGGCGGAAAACGTATCGCAAAATGATACATTAAAAGTTGAACCACAAACAAAAAATTTGAAATTTCAAAATAATAATAGTAATTTTTTTGATTTTCGACTTAATAAACAAGATCAAATTAATCAAGATTTGGTCATTAAAGTAACTAATCCAAGTCATGATCAAAAAGTTGATTTCACGACTAGCATAAACCAAGCAACTACGTCTAAAGTTGCTAAAATTAGTTATGATGGCAAAGGTAAATCAGTTAAGAACTTATTCGACTTTAAACAAATCGTAACGGCCAATGATGTTAATGAAAATAAGATTACATTAAAGCCAGGCGAGAGTCGCGAGTTAAATTTTCATATTCAAACTCCTAGTAATGAAATGTTTAAAAATTTTAACGGAACTATTCTAGGTGGAATTTATATTGTTGCCCAACCTAATCATGCTAAAAAGATAGCTTATCCAATTGCAATCAGGATTAACAAAGGAACATCTTCTCCTAATATTGCTATGAAAAAAGTTAAAGTTGACACTACGTATAAGCATAATATGGTTGATGCGATGATTACTAATAATCATCCAGATATGTTATCTCAAATTAGCTATAAAGGCACGGTGGTTAAAAAAGGAACTAATGATGTTGTTGCCAAAGCATCACGAGTTGATGGACAAATTGCACCAAATAGTCAATTTAAGTTTGAGATTCCTTGGTTAACTAAAAGAATTACGCCCGGCGCTTATACTATGAAAGTTAAAATCAAAAGTACCGATCCACAATTAGGTGTAAAAGGTGAAACTTGTTTTTTAGAAAAAGATTTTACAGTTTCAGTTTGGGATGCAATTGTTTTAAATGCAAAAGTTACTCATTCAATTCCTTGGCTATTTATAATTAGTGTAATTATTTTATTCGGTTTGATTATTGGGTTAATTCGGTGGTTATTAAAAATTCGTAATCGACGTGAAGGTTTAGAAAAATAAAAATCAATAAGAAAGCACTCGAATTATGCTGAATTCAAGTGCTTTTTGTTTCACTAAAAAAGGTACTAATAACAAATTTAAGTTATCGGTACCTAGTTTCGTATTTATTTAAGCAAGAGTTCCCATTGGATCCCAAGGAGCTAATTCTTTTGGTTCTTCAGTTTGTTGTTCACGTTCTTCAGGACTTAGGTACTTTTTGTTAATTACGATTTGGTAAACGAATTGGCTAAACCATTCGTCACTCATCACAAAGTAACCTTTTTCTCCAACTCTATCGCCCCAACTGTTTTCAACCTTCCATTTAGTAGGTTGACCATCAACTAAATCAACACCAGTAATTACCATGGCATGATTCATGGCACTTTCACCATAATCAAGGCGTTCAGCTTTAGTTAATGAGTTGTCGGTGTGCATTAAATCATCGATGTGATATAAATCAGTATCCAAAATACCAGCTTTACGATCACTGTCCATTGAAACATCACTACCGAACCAAACTGTTTCTCCAGCTTGAAGTTGTTTGATAGTTAATTCTTTTAGTCTTTCAATTGGAAGGTTAAAGTGTTTAACGTCTCTTCCACCAACTACGTTACCTAACATTTCAACTGTGTAAGTTTTGTTAAATGGTTTATCAGCAGTAGGTGAGTTAATAATTGAAACGTATTCTTCAAGGTCTAAGTTAATGTATTTTTTGAAGAAATCTTTAGGAGTTAAATCTTTGTCAATGTGATAATTTTTATCTGCATCGCGGTATTCAAAGTTGAATTTATCAACTGGAACACCGAAAGCAAAAACTAACATCCGGTAAATTTCATTCATCATATCATCACGTTTAGCGTTAATAATTTCTTCACTTTGACCGTCATTTACTAATTTACGCAAGATAACAGCATCATGACGCAATTGAGTGTTTAAAGCTGCGTTGATTTCTGAAGACATGTTACTGTTGTAAGTCTCAGGCATAGCAGACTTTGGAACAATTCCATATTTTTCAATCAAGGCACAAAGCATATCCCATTGACCACCATCTTGTTGAGGAGTAGTTAATAAGAAATTAACTTTTCGAGAGTCCAAAGGTTGGTCAGCAGTATTGATAATGTTATTTAAGAAATAATTTGATTTTTCAAATTTATCCCAAAAGAATGTAAATGTTTGTGATAATTCAAAATCTTTAGGCACATTGAAGTTGTTTTCAACTTGAGTACGCATAGTATTAAGCGCAGCAAATACCCAACATCTTCCACTTTGTTTTTGATTAGCAACGTGTTGACTAGAAACATCAACTGAAAAAATTGGGTCCATTGCAGCGTTTGCTTCATAATCAGCTGCTGATTTTAAAATACCGTTATGAGTAACGGCCCGACGTACGACATTAGCATCTGCTAACTCGTTAAGGTTGTTAGCATAACGGGTAATGTTCTTTGGTTCAATAGATTTATCCATAATAAAAAGCCTCCCAAATAATTGATTGGCTTTATTATATCTTAATTTTATAATTTAGCGTGCATTAATGATTTGTGGACCGTCTGGATGTTGAACAATAATCGTATTAGCAATGTCCAAAAAGAATCCGTGTTCAACAATTCCAGTAATGGAATCTAGTGTTGACGCTAATTCTTTGGGGTCATCGATATGATCTAAGAACAAATCGATGATATAATTTTTTGAGTCTGTTAAAACTGGTTGTTGGTTTTCGTCTAAGCGAAGTCGTGGATTAAGTCCCATTTTAGCAAGCCGTTTTTCTAATTGTTTGCTTCCATAAGGAATAACTTCAAGTGGAACTGGATAGCTTAAAGTTTTTACCATTTTGGTTTCATCAACAATCCACATGTTTTTCCGAGAATTAACGGCCACAATTTTTTCCATTAGGTGAGAAGCACCGCCACCTTTAATTCCTTGATAATTTTCGTCAATTTGGTCAGCACCGTCGATTGTTAAATCGATGTGATCAACTTCGTCAACGTTTTTCATCATAATGCCTAATCTTTCTGCGTGTTCTCTGGTATATTTAGAGGTGGGTACACCTATGATATTTAAACCAGCTTGCACACGTTTTCCTAGTGCTTCGACGAGGTACCACATTGTGGAACCGCTCCCGATTCCAACAATCATTCCATCTTTGATGAAGTCGACCGCTTCACGACCAACTTCGGCTTTTTGTTTTTTTACGGCTTCACTATCCATGAATTATCCCCTCAATTGAACATTCGTTTTGTTTAATTCTAAAGGCTATTTTCCATTGATTTTATTGTTTTGTCAAGTTATGTAAATAGGCCGTAAACACTGTTAGAATGGTAGTATCCAATTATTTAAAGGTTAGGAGTTTTACAAATGAAAAGAGGATTCAAAATTGTATCAAAAGATCAAGGGTTAGGATTAGAATTACCGAAACGAGCTACCAAAAATGCAGCGGGTTATGATTTTGCTAGTTCAGTAGATATGACTTTGCCATCAATTTGGAAATTAGGCCTTTTAAAGGCGCTCAAAGTAATTTTAATGGGAAAAAACTTATCAGAAACTGATGCTGAAATGGCTCGTAAAGTATTAAAACCCTATCTAATTCCCACAGGGATTAAGGCTTACATGCAAGAAAATGAAGTTTTAATTATTGCTAATCGTTCTAGTAATCCTTTAAAACGCGGGATGATTATTCCCAATGGAATTGGTGTGATTGACGCAGATTATTACGATAATGATAATAATGAAGGCGAAATATTTGTCCAAATGATGAATTTTGGAATTACGGATTGTCACATTAAAAAAGGTGAACGAATCGGACAAGGAATTTTTATGCCATTTTTACTGGCAGATGATGATGAGGGACCAAAAGCAACCAGAACGGGTGGATTTGGTTCATCAGGAAAATAAGGAGGGACTTGAATGGCAAAGGCATCGACACGATTTGTTTGTTCTAATTGTGGTTATGTTTCACCCACTTATTTGGGACGTTGTCCTAACTGTGGTGAGTGGAATACGTTTGAAGAAGAAACGGTTACCAAAAACGATACGAAAACAGCCAATGTAACCAGAGTTTCATTTGAAGGGAAGAAATCAAGACCAACTTTAATTGATGATGTTGACGCTCACGATGCACCCCGTTATAAAATCGAATCGAACGAATTAAATCGTGTATTGGGTGGTGGAGTAGTTCCAGGGTCTTTAGTTTTAATTGGTGGTGACCCAGGAATTGGAAAGTCAACGTTGTTATTACAAGTTTCTGGACAATTAAGTCATTATGGTAAACGAGTTTTGTACGTTACTGGAGAAGAAAGTGCGGATCAAGTTAAGATGCGTTCGGATCGACTTGGTGTTAAGCATCTTGATAATTTATATGTTTTCCCAGAAACTGATATGACGGCTATTCGGGAAGCAATTGCAAATGTCAAACCAGATGTTGTCATTATTGATTCAGTGCAAACGATGCAAGAAGGCGACGTGGCATCAGCAGTTGGTTCTGTTTCACAAGTCCGTGGCGTGACGGCTGATTTAATGAACATTGCGAAGACTAACAATATTACCATTTTTGTCGTGGGACATGTGACTAAAGGTGGAGCGATTGCTGGACCAAAGACTTTAGAGCATATGGTTGATACCGTTTTGTATTTTGAAGGTGACAAGCATCATGCTTATCGTTTGTTGCGAGCCGTTAAAAATCGATTTGGTTCAACTAATGAATTAGGAATTTTTGAAATGGTTGATACAGGACTAAAAGAAGTTGCTAATCCATCTGAAATCTTTTTAGAAGAACGGTTGCATAACGCTACCGGTTCCGCGATTGTAGTTGCGATGGAAGGGACTCGTCCCATTTTAGTTGAAATCCAAGCTTTAATCACGCCCTCAGTCTTTGGGAATGCCCAACGAACTGCGACAGGAGTTGACCGAAATCGGGTTTCTTTGATTATGGCCGTTTTGGAAAAACGAGCAGGCTTGATGTTACAAAACCAGGATGCATATTTAAAAGCTGCTGGAGGCGTTAAGCTAGTTGAACCTGCAATTGATTTAGCAATGGCAATCAGTATTGCTTCTAGTTATGAAGACATTAGTACTGATCCAAAAGAATGTTATATTGGTGAATTAGGTTTGACTGGTGAAATTCGTCGGGTTGATCGAATTGAGCAACGAATTCGTGAAGCTACTAAATTAGGTTTTTCCCGTGTGATTGTGCCCAAACATAATTTAGATGGATTAAAAATGGATTTTGATATTGATGTGGTTGGAGTTACTACCATCCGCGAAGCTTTGAAAGTTGCTTTAAAGAAATAGTGGTCACAGCTTTATTTTTAAGCCAAATAATTGTAAAATTAAATTAGACTAGATAAAGAAAAGAGAGATTTAATTGGCAAATAATAAAATTCGTGTTCGTTATGCACCAAGTCCAACTGGACATTTGCATATTGGGAACGCAAGAACTGCAATTTTTAACTATCTTTTTGCCCGTCATTACAAGGGTAAATTCATCATTCGAATTGAAGATACAGATACAAAACGTAATGTCGCTGATGGTGAAAAGAGTCAATTGGACAACCTTAAATGGTTAGGACTTGACTGGGATGAAGGTCCTGATGTTGGGGGAGATTTTGGTCCTTATCGTCAATCAGAACGTCGCGCTACCTATGATCCTTTGATTCAAAAACTTTTAGACGAAGATAAAGCTTACTATTCATACAAAACTGAAGAAGAACTTGAAGCCGAACGTGAAGAACAAAAGGCTCGTGGGGTAATGCCTCACTATGAATACGAATTTGCCGGCATGACTGAAGACGAACGCAAAGCTGCGATTGCAGATGCTGAAGCTAAAGGTTTAAAACCAGTTATTCGTTTCCGAGTTCCTAAGGATCATACTTACGAATGGGACGACCTCGTTAAAGGTCATGTTTCCTTTAATTCAGATAGTATTGGTGGAGATTTCGTCATTGTTAAACGTGACGGAATGCCTACTTATAACTTTGCCGTAGTTGCGGATGACCATAACATGCAAATTAGTCATGTTTTCCGTGGTGATGATCACGTTGCCAATACCCCTAAGCAATTAATGATTTATGAAGCTTTTGGTTGGCAAGCACCTAAGTTTGGTCACATGAGCTTAATTATTAGTGCCGATACCGGTAAGAAATTAAGTAAACGTGATGAAACAGTGCTTCAATTTATCGAACAATATCATGAATTAGGTTACTTACCAGACGCTTTGTTTAACTTCATTGTGTTATTGGGTTGGTCACCAGTGGGTGAAGATGAAATCTTTAACCAACGTCAATTCATTAAAATGTATGATGAATCACGTTTGAGTAAATCACCAGCTACTTTTGATAGTAAGAAGCTAGAATGGATTAATAACCAATACGTTAAGAATTCTGACGAAGACACCATTGTTGATTTGGCATTACGTCAATTAATTAAAGGTGGCAAGTTACCAGAAAATCCAGATGCTTTAACCATTGAATGGGCTCGTAAATTGATTGATGTTTACCGTCCACAAATGAGTTACATGGCTCAAATTAATGAAATGGCTAATGTTTTCTTTGAAGATCCTGAGTTGATTAAAGGGGATGCACTCGAAGAAATTGAAAACGAAACAGCTCCTGTTGTTTTAAAAGCCTTTGCCGAAAAAATCAAAGAACTACCAATTTTTGATAAAGTTGAAATTTTGAAAACCATTAAGTCAATTCAAAAAGAAACTAAGATTAAGGGTCGTCAATTATGGATGCCAATTCGAATTGCTGTAACTCATGAAATGGAAGGCCCTGAACTACCTGAATCAATTGAATTGATTGGTCGCGAAAAGACTTTGAAGCATTTACAACAAACACTTGATCAAATTAGCAAATAATTAAAATATTTTTAAAATGATTGGTCTAGTTGCATACTAGGCCTTTTGTTTTGGGAAAAATTAGTGTCGATATGATATCATTAAGTGAAAAACGTAGGAGGTAGTTATGGGATTAAAAGTTTATAATTCATTAAATAATGAAATGGAAGTTTTCGAACCACTTCAGGCAGGTAAAGTGAATATGTATGTCTGTGGTCCTACCGTTTATAACTACATCCATATTGGTAACGCACGTAGTATCGTAGCTTTTGATACCATTAGAAGATACTTGGAATATCTTGGTTATGATGTAAATTATGTTTCTAATTTTACTGATGTTGACGACAAGATGATTAAAGCAGCCAAAGAAGACGGAATTACGGTTCCGGAGGTTGCTGATAAATTTATTAAAGCTTATTTTGAAGATACTAAAGCTTTAAACGTTGAACCAGCTACATTAAATCCTCGGGCAACGGAAAACATTCCAGACATTATTAAATTTGTGCAAGCCTTGATTGACCAAGGCTATGCCTACAGTGTTGATGGAGATGTTTACTATCGGGCACGTAAATTTAAAACTTATGGTGAACTTGGACACGAAAATCTTGATACTTTAGAAAGTGGAGCTAGCCAACATGTTTCAGCCGATGAACTAGCTAAAAAAGAAGATCCAATTGATTTTGCTTTGTGGAAAAAAGCTAAGCCAGATGAAATTTCATGGGATTCCCCTTGGGGAAAAGGTCGTCCAGGTTGGCACATAGAATGTTCCGTAATGTCAACAAAATACTTAGGGGATACTTTTGATATTCATGGTGGTGGAATTGATCTTGAATTTCCTCATCACGAAAACGAACGCGCTCAAAGTGAAGCTAAGACTGGCAAACGGTTTGTTAATTACTGGTTGCATAACGGTTTTGTGACAGTTGGTGATGACGACGAAAAAATGAGTAAATCGTTAGGTAATTTTGTGACTGTTCATGATTTAATTAAGAAAATTGACCCACAAGTCTTACGGTTTATGATGTCAACTACTCAATATCGTCGGCCTATTCGCTTTAGTCAAGCTGGCTTAGACGAGGCCACAGCAAACTTAAAGAAATTACAAACTGCTTATACTAATTTGGAATATCGCTTAAAAGATGCAGAAGAAGACGGTGATCCAAAAGTTGACCAAGAAATTCGCCAACTTCAAGCTGATTTTCAAGATGCCATGGATGATGATTTTAATGTCCAAAATGGAATTGCAAAAGTTTATGAGATTGCTAAATTAGGGAACGTTTATGCAGAACGGCCATTTGTTTTCAAAGAAACGATTGAGTTAATTATGCAACGCTTGAAACAATTGTCATCAATCTTTGGAATTGAACTTAGTGCGACAGCTTTTAATGATGCGGATGTTGAAAAATTAATTGCAGAACGTAATCAAGCTCGAGCTGATCACAATTTTCAAAGAAGTGATGAGATTCGGGATGAATTGAAAGAACAAGGAATTGTCCTTGAGGATACACCACAAGGAACTCGGTTTAGAAGGGAAAATAAGCGTTAATGAGTGAATCTGATAAAAATATAGAATTTAAACAATTAAATGGAGTAGCTTTAGCTTACCTTGGTGATGCAGTTTATGAAGTGTACATTAGACGTCATTTAATCGATGAAGGAGTTACCCGGCCTAATCATTTACAGCGTAAGGCAACTAAATATGTATCTGCAAAAGCGCAGGCGGGATTAATTTCTTTGATGGAAGAAGATAATTTATTAAGTGAAGAAGAACAATACTTCTTTAAAAGGGGACGTAACGCTAAGAGTTATACCCATGCCAAAAATACCAGCGTTGTAACTTACCGTGTTTCTACCGGATTTGAAGCCTTATTTGGTTTTTTATCTTTGAGTGGACAAGAAGAAAGATTAACTGAACTTGCACAATGGTGCATAAATCAAGTTGAATCTGGGAGAGTAGTTTATGAAAAATAATGAAGATTTTATCATTGGCCGTCATCCGGCCGTTGCGGCTTTAAGAAATCAAGAACAAGACATTAACAAAGTTTTTCTCCAAAATGGGATTAGCAAGGATGATGAAACTGTTCAAACCATTCTTAAATTAGCTAAAGGACGTCATTTGGTGATTTCCAATGTTCCTAAGTCAAAATTAGACTTAATGTCTGACCACCAAAATCATCAAGGAGTAATGCTAGCCATTGCAGCTTTTAAATATGCCACGATTGATGATTTATTTGAGAATGCCGCAAAAAAGAACGAAGCTCCATTTTTTGTAATTCTTGATAATATTGCTGACCCACATAACTTGGGATCAATTTTAAGAACAGCGGATGCAGCAGGAGTTCATGGTGTAATTATTCCTAAGCATCGTTCAGTTGGCTTAACTTCAACAGTTGCTAAAACATCAGCTGGAGCAATTGAACGAGTACCCGTTGCCAAAGTTACTAATTTGGTAAATACTGTTAACGATTTGAAAGATCGTGGGGTCTGGGTTTTTGGAACCGATATGCAAGGAACTGATTATCGTCGTTGGAATGCCGAAGGGGCATCTGCTTTAATTATTGGCAGTGAAGGAAAGGGAATTTCCCCATTATTAAAGAAACAAGTGGATGAAATGTTAACTATCCCCATGATTGGAAATATTCAAAGCTTGAATGCATCAGTAGCTGCTGGTTTATTGATGTATCAAGGCTTTAATTCTCGACACCCATTATAATCATGGCAAAATTAGCTAAAACTGAATTACTAATTGTTGATGCTTATAATGTGATTGGAAATTGGGAACATTTAAATCGCTTAAAGCTAGATAATAAGTTGCCAGAAGCACGTGATGAGTTAATCAGTGAATTAGTGGAATATCAAAAATATAGTGGTAAAGAAATTATCGTCGTTTTTGACGCTATGTATGTTCCTGGATTAGCAAAATCAAAGCAAGTTAACAACATTAAAGTGGTCTGGACGAATAAAAATGAAACTGCTGATACCTATATTGAAGCATTGGCAGCACGCGAGCAGTCATTGTTCATGCAAGTTGAAGTCGCAACAAGTGATCATGCAGAGCAATGGACGATTTTTTCGGCAGGCGCTTTACGAGTACCAGCACAAGAATTGTTAGTTTCGGTGCGAAGAACCAAGAAAGAAATTCGTAACGAAGCAAAAAATTATAATAGTAATTTAACTGGTAATCGGGTAACTTTTAATGAAGGTCAGCTAGATAAGTTGACGCAATTAAGGGATAAATTATCAAAGGATGAGTAAATACTCGTCCTTTTTTATTTGAAAAAATTTACAATTTTATTAGAAAATAAATAAGCTAAAATTGGTATGATAGCTGTCTTCTATTTGGAACAATTGTTCGCTTGTGAGAGGCTGTTATTCTTTGTAATTTATTAATCAAGCACTTACAAGGAGATTTCCATATATGAATTCAAGCAATGTTTGCAACTGTGATCCACAATTAATTATTGACGCCAAAACTGATGGTGATCGGTTTTATCAACTATTTCAACAATTTTCACCAGTTTATTTAAAGTTGTGGCATGAATTTTATGTCTCAGATATGGATTTGGCTGATTGGAGTCAAGAATCAGCGATGGTCTTAATTAAGATTGTCAATAAGTACGATATTAGTAAGAAAGTGACTTTTGGTTCATTTTACAAAGCTAGCTTGAAAAATCGCTTATTTGATTTGATTAGAAAACGGAAGGCACAAAAACGAGTTCCAACTAATGCACAAACATCTTTAAATCGATTTGCGGAATATTATGCTGATACGATTTCAGATACGACAGCTTTTAATCCTTATGAAATTTATGAATTCTATGAGCAAATTGAACAAGTTAGTTGGACCTGTTCTAAATTTGAAAAATGTGTCTTAACTGATTCTTTACGTCACTTTAGCCCAGAGCAAATTGCACAACGTGAACAAGTTACAGTTTTAAAAGTAAAAAATGCTTTAATGCGTTGTCGTAGAAAATATGATGATCATACCCGTTTGACGCAACTGAAATTAGATGATAAAGTTAAGGTTAATTAAGGAGGTGTAATTATGTCACAGAAAAAGGTTGCATTAGCATGTACAATTTGTGGTTCACGTAATTACACCATTACTGCAAAGCCTAACCGTGAAACGCGATTAGAATTAAAAAAATACTGTAAACATTGTGGTAAAAATACAATTCATCGAGAAACGCATTAAGGAGATTTGATTAATGGTAAGACTTTGGAAATTTTTTAAGAGTGTTGTAGCTGAAATGAAGTTAGTGGTTTGGCCTAACGCTAAACAAACTAGAACCGATACTGTTACAGTTATTGGGACTACGATTTTCTTCACTGCCTTCCTTGGAATTATTGATTGGGCAGTCCAAACATTACTTATTAAGCTTTAGAACTTGTTAAACTAGATAACTATTTAATTTTCTGTTATAGTTGAATTACGAACTTCGTTTGCGCGAGGTTTTTTATTTTGGTCGATTTAGTAAAGGAGATTATTGCAGTGGTAGAATCAGCTGAAAAACAATGGTATGTGCTTCATACTTATTCTGGATACGAAAATAAAGTTAAAGAAAACCTTGAATCAAGAAGAGATTCAATGGGGATGCAAGACTACATCTTTGATGTTGTTGTTCCAGAAACTGAAAAGCATGAAGTTAAGAATGGTAAAGAAAAAGTGGTAATGGATAAGACTTTTCCAGGTTACGTGCTTGTTCAAATGGTAATGACTGATCGTGCTTGGTATGTTGTTCGTAATACACCAGGTGTAACTGGTTTTATCGGATCACATGGACAAGGTTCAAAGCCAAATCCGTTACTTCCAGAAGAGGTTGAACATGTGATGGCTCAACTTGGAATGAAGCAAAACATTCAACCTTTGGATAGTAAAGTTGGTGATACTGTTACAATTATTGAAGGAGCATTCAATGGTCTTTCAGGTAAAATAACTAGTATCGATAATGAAAAAGGTAAGTTAAAAGTTAATATTGATATGTTTGGTAGAGAAACTAGTACCGAACTAGATTTCAAGCAAGTAAAGCCATTGGAAAATAATTAATCATAGTAATTGTTGTAATCTGAGATTGCTTATGCTATAATTTTCCAGTGTACTTTGTGCATAATCAACGTGGGAGAAGAAATTTCATCTTCATTTACCACACACGGACTTAAGGAGGTTTGTCTCGTGGCTAAAAAAGTAGTAGATATTGTAAAGTTACAAATTGCAGCGGGTAAAGCAACACCTGCTCCTCCAGTTGGACCTGCATTGGGTCAAGCTGGTGTGAACATTATGGAATTTACAAAGGATTTTAATGCACGTACTGCTGATCAAGCAGGAATGCTTATTCCGGTTGTAATTACCGTATTTGAAGATCACTCATTTAGTTTCATTACTAAGACTCCACCTGCCGCTATTCTTTTAAAGAAAGCTGCTGGTGTTGAATCTGGTTCTGGTGAACCTAACACTAAGAAGGTTGCTAGCGTAACCAAAGCTCAAGTGAAGGAAATCGCTGAAACTAAAATGCAAGATCTAAACGCAGCTGATGTTGAAGCAGCTATGCGTATGATTGAAGGTACTGCACGTAGTATGGGATTCACTGTCGAAGGTTAATTCTAAACCCGTAGTAGTCGCTGTATTATCAAAAGGTAATACTTGAAGTGGGAGGAACTTGATTCCGTTGGACCACATTGCAAGGAGGAAATCACATGGCTCGTAAAAGAGGTAAGAAGTATAGAGATGCTGCTGAACAAATCGATAAGAGTATTGCATACCCAGTCGATGAAGCAGTTGCACTTGTTCAAAAATTAGATGTTGCCAACTTTGATGATTCAATCGAAGTTGTTATTAAATTAAACGTTGATACAAAACAAGCTGATCAACAATTACGTGGTGCCGTAGTTTTACCTAATGGTACTGGTAAAGATCAAAAAGTTATTGTATTTGCCAAGGGTGATAAAGCTAAAGAAGCTGAAACAGCCGGTGCAGACGTTGTTGGTGAAGAAGACTTAGCACAAAAGATCATGGACGGTTGGATGGACTTTGATGTTGCCGTTTCAACTCCTGATATGATGGCTCAAGTTGGTCGTTTAGGACGTGTGCTTGGACCTAAAGGTTTAATGCCTAACCCTAAGACTGGTACTGTAACTATGGATGTTACAAAGGCCGTTTCTGAAGCCAAAGCTGGTAAGGTTACTTACCGTACTGATCGTGATGGTAACATTGCTGTTGCAATTGGTAAAAAATCATTTGATACAGATAAGTTAGTTGAAAACTTTAAGACTGTTGAAAGCATTTTGGTTAAAAACCGTCCTGCTTCTGTTCACGGTACTTACATTCAAAACATTTCTGTTTCATCAACTTTTGGTCCTGGTGTTAAAGTTTCACCTGAATCATTTTAAAGTACTGACCTAAAAATTAAATCCCTGTATTGACTAATTAATTTTCCTATGGTAAATTATTAGTATAATATGATTCGCCTAAGACTCAGGTGGCTTTTAAAGCCTTAATTAATGCCTGCCGAGGAGTTTAACGACTTTTCTCTATGTTTTGGCGAACATAGGGATTTTTTTATAGGTTCCAAATTTCATTGGGAGGTGAAAATTTATGCCAAAAAAAGAAGTTATTGATGCCAAAGCCAAAAAGGTTGACGAAATTGCTAAAGACTTTGAAGAAGCTGTTTCAGCAATTGTAGTTGATTCTCGTGGTTTGACTGTTGCTCAAGACACTGAATTACGTAAGGAATTACGTGATAGTGGTGTTAAACTTATGGTTATTAAAAACAAGATTTTAGAACGTGCTGCTGATCAAAGTGGTCATGATGATTTAAAATCAGTCTTTAATGGACCAAGTGCCGTTGCATTTTCTCACGAAGATGCCGTTGCACCTGCTAAGATTTTGAAAAAATTTGCTGATGAAAATGATGCTCTTGTAATCAAGGGTGGAATTATCGAAGGTGAAGTTGCAGGTATTGAAAAGATTAATGAATTTGCTACATTACCAAGTCATGAAGAATTACTTGCTACTCTTGCAAATATCTTACAAGCACCTGTTCGTAACGTTGCATATGCCGTTAAGGCTGTTGCAGACAGCAAGTCTGAAGAAGACGCTGAATAATAAAAATATAAATGTCCTATTAGGAGGAATTTAACATGGCTTTTGAAAAAGATAACATTATTGCTCAATTAAAAGATGCTTCAATCACTGATTTAAACGATTTGGTTAAAGCAATCGAAGACGAATTTGACGTTTCAGCTTCTGCTCCAGTTGCTGCTGCTGGTGCTGCTGGTGCCGCTGCTGCTAAGAGCACTTTCGATGTAGAATTAACTTCTGCTGGTGCTGGTAAGATCAAAGTTATCAAGGAACTTAAAGGTATCACTGGTCTTGGTCTTAAAGAATGTAAAGGAATTGTTGATAACGCACCATCAATGGTTAAAGAAGGTCTTTCAGAAGACGAAGCTAACGACATCAAGGAAAAACTTGAAGCCCAAGGCGCAACTGTTACTCTTAAATAGTAACTAGTCTTTATATAAAAGGGATGTGTGATTTCACACATCCTTTTTTACTACCTATCGTTATTTAAAGATTTTTTGGAGGAACCATTTGAAAGCATTCTTTAAAAAATTTATTGATTTCTTTAATAAGTATCTAAACGTAATTAAAATTATTTTTTTAATAGTGGTAGCAGCTTTCGTTGTATTTGAAGCCCATAGTATTTTAAAAGAAATTAATGGACAACAAATGAAACAAAGCTTGTCTTCACAGTCACCACAGCACTTATTAATTTTAACAATTTTGGGTTTACTTGCTGTTACTCCCATGCTAATCTATGATTTTACTTTTACAGAATTTTTACCTGCTAAGTTTAAACCTTTGTATGTAATAAAAAGTGGTTGGATAACTAACACCTTTACTAATATCGCTGGATTTGGTGGTTTTTTAGGAGCCAGCTTGCGAGCTAACTTTTATAGTAAAGACGCTAGTAAGAAACAAATTGTTTATGCAATTTCTAAAGTGGCCCTATTTTTACTTGCGGGATTGTCAACTTATTGTTTAATTTCATTAGTGCTGATTTTCGGTTTTGGGATTGGAAATCGCTTTGCCGGAGATTGGATTTGGTTATTGGGTGGGGGAGCATATTTCCCAATTGTTTTCTTATTTACTAGATTTAGCAATTCTGAATTTTTTGCTGATTTAACGATTCGAAGAGAACTTAAATTAATTCTTGGATCATGTTTAGAATGGGGTTCGTGTGTAGCTTTGTTCTTAGTGATTGGGGATTTTATGAATCTTCATATTGACATCTGGAATGTGATTCCAATGTTTTTTGCTGCCAATGTTTTTGGAGTTATTTCAATGCTTCCAGGTGGACTTGGAACTTTTGATACCATGATGATTCTTGGACTTAGTGAATTAGGAATCTCTCCAACCCTTGCAACCGTTTGGCTATTACTCTATCGAATTTTTTATTACTTTATTCCATTTGGAATCGGAGCATTTTTGTTTGGAATTGAATTAGCCGGCCGTTTTAACAAGTTTTTAGATGAAATTCCTGCTAGTATTATTCAAAGGTCATCCCAGTTAATTATTACGATTTTTATGTATTTTTCTGGGATTATGATGATTTTATTGGCTACTGTTCCTAACATGGTCTTGTTAAATCCGCTTTATAATTCGTTGGCACCATTTGCCTTATATTTCTTAAGCCAACTTTCCAATGTAATCATTGGATGCTTGCTAATTGGGTTAGCTAGAGGAGTAGGTTCGCGAGTTAAAAAAGCGTTTTGGCCAACTGTATTTCTTTTGCTTTTTGCAATTGGAAATACACTTTGGAAAGAAGACTTTCCAATTCGATTAGCGATTTTCTTAGCATTTATTTTAATTTGTTTAATTTTTTCTCGTAAGGGAATGTACCGTGATCGCTTAACATACTCTTGGGGAGCAGCTATTACAGATGCGGGAATCTTTGTGGTCTCTTTTGCAGTTTATTGTTTAGTTGGTTTTGTGCTGGGACATGATCATGGTGGCATTAAAATGTCGAATGAATATTTACTTCCTTCACAACAAGGCTGGGTAATTGGATTAATTGGATTTATCATTGCCATTTGTATCCTTTATGGTTTGATTCGTTTTCTTTCTTACTCCGATACTCCTTGGATGAACCAACCATTTGATCAAGAACGGGTAAAAAAAGTAATTGATCAATTTGGTGGAAATGAAGTTAGTCACTTAGTTTTTCTTCGCGATAAAAAGGTGTATTTCTATACTGAAGATGGCGAAGACCAGATTGTGTTTATGTACAAACAAAAAGCTAATAAGCTAATTGTGATGGGTGAACCGTTTGGTAATCAAGCTAAATTAGATAAAGCCATTGATAAATTTATGATTGATGCAGATAATGTTGATCTAACTTTGGTATTTTATGAAGTTGGTGAATCATTAACGATGTTACTTCATGATAAAGGTTTTGATTTCATCAAAGCTGGTGAAGAAGGACACGTTGACTTGGAGACATTTACTTTAGTCGGTAAAAAACATCGTGGTGAACGTGCATTAATGCATAAGTTTGAGCGAGATGGTTTTAAATTTAAAATTATTAATCCACCATTTTCTGCTGAAACTATGAATGATTTGAAGAAAATTTCAGATGAATGGTTAGAGGGCCGTGATGAAAAGGGATTCTCATTAGGATTCTTTGATCCTTATTACCTTAACCAAGCTCCAATCGCTGTAATTTGTGATGAAAATGACAAAATTGTTGCATTCGCTAACATTATGCCAACTGGGGATCATGTCATGACTTCAATTGATTTAATGAGATCAAGTGAAGAAGCACCTTCGGGAATTATGGATGGAATTTTCATTAATTTGTTTAATTATTCTAAAGAAGAAGGTTATCGTTGGTTTAACTTAGGAATGGCTCCGTTAGCAAATGTGGGTAATTCTCGTTTTAGTTTTATTAACGAAAAAATTGCTCATTTAATTTATGAATATGGGGATGCTTTCTATAGTTTCCAAGGACTTCGGTCTTACAAACAAAAATATGTCGATAAATGGGAATCAAAATATTTCGTTTATCGTAAAAATAATTCACTTGTGTTCACAATGTTACAGCTTCTTCAAATTGTTAACGAACGTCCACTGTTGAAAAAATAAAATAATTCGGATTATTCCGAATTATTTTTGTTTTATTCGTTTAACAATTCGTTTTCACTTATTTAAAATAACAATAATAATTAAATAATTGATGTAAAAGTTAAGTACAAATGAAAATTTCTCAGAAAATTCTTGGTTGGTGTGAAAGAATGAAATAGCAATTTGGAAAATGGGCTTTAAAATACTTTATTAGTGAATAGTTAGCTAATAGCGGGTTTGTTACCGATACCATTACAAAGTTATACCATTTTAAACGGTGTAACTTATAGAGATATATTTTGAAAAAAATATATGAACTAAGGTGGTAACACGAGCGCACTCGTCCTTTGATTAGGATGGGTGTTTTTTTATTGTTTTTGATACATCTTAAAGGAGAATAGCATGGCAGAAGAACATAAAAATCATTTATCACGGGCAATGACCTCACGACAAGTACTAATGATTTCACTTGGAGGAGTAATTGGAACGGGTTTATTTTTAAGCTCTGGTTATACAATTCATGAAGCAGGTCCAGTTGGAACAATTTTGGCTTATTTAATTGGGGCAGTAATTGTTTACTTAGTAATGCTTTGTTTAGGAGAACTTTCAGTAGCAATGCCAGAAACTGGATCATTTCATGTTTATGCACAAAAATATTTAGGAAAGAGTGCTGGTTTTGTCGTCGCTATCTTATATTGGCTAACTTGGACAATTGCATTAGGTCCTGAATTTACGGCTGCCGGATTGATTATGCAACATTGGTTTACCAATATTGGCACTTGGATATGGAGCTTGTTATTCATGATTTTAATTTTTGCGATTAATGCTTTTTCAGTAAAATGGTTTGCTGAGACCGAATTTTGGTTTTCAAGTATCAAAGTTGCTGCCATTGTTACGTTTATTTTATTAGGGGCAGGTGCCATTTTTGGAATCTTTAGTTTTCATGGAAACCATCAACTGATTGGATTCAAAAATTTTTATGAACATGGTTTGTTTCCAAATGGTTTTGGTGGAGTATTCACAACCATGTTAACCGTTAACTTTGCCTTTTCAGGAACTGAGTTAATTGGAATTACTGCAGGAGAAACTAAAAATCCAGCTACCACAATTCCAAAAGCAATTAAAACGACTTTATGGCGTTTAATTATCTTTTTTATTGGGAGTATGATCGTGATGAGCTCCTTGATTTCGTATAAACAAACTGGAGTTACTCAAAGTCCCTTTGTCTTAATCTTTTCTGAGATGGGAATTCCGTTTGCCGCCGATATTATGAATTTTGTGGTTTTAACTGCCATTATTTTGGCTGCTAATTCTGGATTATATGCCTCAACAAGAATGTTATGGTCATTAGCAAATGAAGGAATTATTCCTAAAATTTTTAAGCAAACTAATCGAAAAGAAATTCCTATTTATGCTTTAATTGCCAGTATGATTGGAGGAGTTTTTGCACTATTTTCAACGGTATATGCGGCTGGATCAGTTTATTTAGTTCTAGTTTCTATCTCTGGTTTAGCAGTGGTTTTTGTTTGGATGGCAATTGCCTTGTCAGAATTACAATTTAGAAAGCATTATGTTGCAAGTGGAAAAGACGTTCGTGACTTAGTTTATCGAACCCCATTTTATCCATGGACACCATTAGCAGCATTTATTTTATGTTTCTTATCATGTATATTGATTTGGTTTGATTCTAATCAAAGGGTAGCGCTTTATTACACCGTTCCATTTGTTGTAATTTGTTATGTTTTTTATGAAATTAAAATTAGATATGATAAAAAGTGAGAAATCAAAAATGACTAAAACTTCAGTTGAAAAACGATTACAAGAGAAACTTGTCTTAGATGGGGCAATGGGAACTGAATTAGAAAAATTAGGTGTAAAAACCAATGATTTGTTGTGGTCAGCAAATGCCTTGATTAATAATCAAAAATCAATTTATCAAGTTCATGCGGACTATTTTAAAGCAGGTGCAGACATTGCGATTACTGATACTTATCAAGCTAATATTGCGGCTTTTGCTAAAGTTGGAATTAATCACGATCAAGCACTTGACCTAATTAAAAAGGGTGTAGAGCTAGCTAAACAAGCGCGTGATGATTTTAATCCAGCTGGTTTAGTTGCTGGATGTGTTGGTCCTTACGGAGCTTATTTAGCTAATGGGGCAGAATATACAGGTACATATGATTTATCATTTGCTGAATACCAAAAGTTTCATCAAGAAAAAATTAAAACTCTAATTAATGCTGGGTCTGATTTAATTTCCGTTGATACAATGCCTAATTTTGCAGAAATTAAATCTGTGGTAAAAATAATTAATGATTTACCGAATAAAATTCCGTATTGGATTAGTTTAAGTGTGAAAGATGAAAATACTTTAAGTGATGGGACTCCTTTACGTGATGTAATTATTTGGTTAGGGAAGCAATCAGGCATTAGTGGAATTGGAGTAAATTGCACCAAAATTGAAAATATTACTCCCATTGTAAGTTTGATGCATCATCTCACTGATTTACCAATTGTAGTTTATCCTAATCCGGGTGATATTTATGATCCGCAAACTAAAACTTGGACTTCAGTCCCTCATACTGATACTTTTGAACAGGAAGTACCGCGATGGCTTGCAGAAGGAGCGAACATTATCGGTGGTTGCTGCCGTACTATACCCCAAGATATCGAACAAATAACTGAAATCATTAAAAATTAATGGTATTTTAAAAATAAACTGTTAAAATGATTAGCAATGATAATAATAGGAGGATATTTATAATATGACAAGAAAAATTGGAATTATCGGAGATGGACACGTTGGTTCAACAGTAGCACATTATATTGTGACAAATGGCTTTGCCGACGATTTAGTTTTAATTGATAAAAATGAGGCTAAAGTAAATGCAGATGCAATTGACTTTCGAGAAGCAATGCCCAATTTACCATTTCACACTAATATCACAGTTAATGATTATGCCGCTTTAAAAGATGCTGATGTAATTATTTCTGCTTTAGGAAATATCCGCTTGAATGATGGTGCCAAAGAAGATCGTTTTTCTGAACTTGCTTACAATAGTGAACAAGTTAAATCCGTGGCAGCTAAGATCCGTGATTCAGGCTTTAATGGAATCATCATTGCCATTACTAATCCAGTTGATGTGATTACTTCACTTTATCAGCAGATTACTGGCTTGCCTAAAAAGCATGTGATTGGGACTGGAACGCTCTTGGATTCAGCGCGAATGAAACGTGCTGTCGCCGAAAAACTAAATCTTGATTCCCGTTCGGTAATAGGATATAACCTAGGTGAACATGGTAATTCTCAATTTACTGCTTGGTCAACGGTTCGTGCTTTAGATAAGCCATTAACCGAATTAGCAAAAGAACGTCACTTAGATTTAGATGCTTTAGATAACGAAGCCCGTCATGGAGGTTATACCATTTTTAAAGGAAAAGGGTACACAAGTTATGGAGTTGCTACTGCAGCAGTTCGATTAGCTAAGGTGGTTCTTTCTGACGCACATACTGTTTTACCAGTCTCTAATTATCGAGAAGACTATGATTCTTATTTGTCATATCCTGTGGTAGTTGGACGTGATGGTGTCTTAGATGATGTATCACTTAATTTAACGGATGAGGAAAAAGAAAAATTACAAAATTCAGCTGATTTTATTAAAACTAATTTTAAGAAATATAGTGAAAAATAGTAAAAGAGCCACTTCATTGAAGTGGCTCTTTTACTATTTAAAATTTATTTATTTTTGTGTTTATCTTCCCAAGAACCAAATAGATAATCATCATCTGACATTGCTTCAACATTACCAAGACGATAACCATTTCCAACTTCTGAGAAGAAGTCATGATTAACTGTTGAAGTTGAAATTCCGTTCATCACAACGGGGTTAACATCTTCAGCAGTATCTGGAAACATTGGGTCTTGACCCAAGTTCATTAAAGCTTTATTGGCATTGTAACGGATGAAAGTAAGCACTTTATCTGTTAAACCAGTTTTATCATATAAAAGATGGGTGTAATTAACTTCGTTTTCGTATAAGTCATAAAGGAAGTTATACATCCAATCTTTAAGTTCAGCTTGTTCGTTAGGACTTAATTGATTAAATTGAATCTGAAATTTGTAACCAACATAGGTACCATGAACTGATTCATCCCGAATAATTAACTTGATGATTTCAGCCACATTGGTCAATTTATTATGACCTAGATACCAAAGTGGGGTGAAGAATCCAGAGTAAAAGAGAAAGGTTTCTAGAAATACACTTGAAATTTTCTTTTTTAATGGGTGTTCATCATTATGATAAAGGTTATAAATTCTTTTGGTTTTGTTTTGTAAAAATTCTTCAGAATCACTCCAGTCAAAAATTTCATTGATTTCTTTAGGAGTGTTTAAAGTTGAAAAGATTGTAGAATAGCTTTTAGCATGGACTGATTCCATGAATTGAATATTATTTAATACCGCAACTTCATGTTGAGTATGTGCATCTGCTCTTAATGATGCCATTCCATCTTGAGATTGAAGGGTATCTAATAAAGTTAATCCACCAAAGACATGTCCAACGAGCCATTTGTGATCGTCATCAAGTTCACGCCAATCTTTTAAATCGTTAGAAACTGGTACTCGGGTATCTAACCAAAATTGTTCTGTAAGTTTGTGCCAGGTTGCTTTATCAACATCGTCATCAACTCGATTCCAGTTAATGGCTTTGTAATTACCCTTTAACTTACCCGTTAAAATTTCGTTCATATTCATTGATATAATCCTCCTAAATGACACAGCTTTGACATTCGTTAGCACCAACTGTGTCGTTGTTATCAGTGAAAGTTCTAACGTAGTAAATTGATTTAATGCCTTTATGGTAAGCATAATTTCTTAAGATTGTTAAATCACGTGTTGACATCTTTGGATCACGACCATTTTTCCATTCGTACATCCCTTCAGGAATGGTAGAACGCATGAAGAGGGTCATACTTAAACTTTGATCAACGTGTTTTTGGGCTTCAGCAAAGATATCGATTTCTTTACGCATATCAATATCATAAGCTGATTCATAATATGGAAGGGTATCGTTTGAAAGGTAAGGAGCGGGATAAAAAATTGTTCCAATTTTAGCATCTTGTCGTTCTTCAATTCGACTAACGATTGGGGCAATACTTGCGGTAGCGTCACCAATGTAGGCTGTTGAACCATTAGGAGCAACTGCCATCCGGTTTTGATGATATAAACCATAAGTCATAACTGACTTCTTAAGCTCTTCCCAGTCTTTTTCAGAAGGCACAAAGGTACCCTTGAAGAGGTCCTTAACTTTTTCTGATTGGGGACCCCAATCTTTGGCGGTGTACTTATCAAAATAAGTACCATCTGCATATTTACTGTTTTCAAAGTTATGGAATGACTTACCGCGTTCTTTAGCAATCTTGTTAGATGCAACTAGAGTCCAGTAGTTCAAGAGCATAAAGTAAACACCAGTAAATTCGATTGATTCAGGCGAACCGTAATACATATGATTTAAAGCGAGAAATGAGTGAAGACCCATGGCACCAAGTCCAATCGAATGGCTTAAATCATTTCCTCTTCTAATTGAAGGAACAACATCAATTTTACTTTCATCGGTCACGTAGGTTAAGGCACGCACCATTGTGTCAACAGATTCACCAAAATCATCTGATTTCATCAAATTAACGACGTTTGTTGAACCTAGGTTACATGAAATATCAGTCCCTAATTGGTCATACTGTTGCAAGTCATTAATGATTGATGGGGTTTGCACTTGCATAATTTCAGAACACAAGTTACTCATGACAATTTTACCGGCAACTGGGTTTTCCCGGTTAGCAGTATCAATGTTCATGATGTAAGGATAACCGGATTCTTGTTGTAATTTACCGATTTCGGTTTCTAAATCACGAGCCTTCATTTTTTTCTTGCGGATGTTTTCGTTAGCAACTAAATTGTCATATTCTTTAGTGATGTCAACGTAAGAGAATGGAACTCCATATTCTTTTTCCACATCATAAGGGCTAAAGAGATACATATCTTGATCATTTTTAGCAAGTTCATAAAACTTATCAGGAACGGTTAGTCCTAAAGATAAGGTATTAACTCGAATTTTTTCATCAGCATTTTCTTTTTTAACTGAAAGAAAGTCAATAATATCAGGATGAAAGACACTAAGATAAACAACACCAGCACCTTGACGTTGGCCTAATTGATTTGAGTAGGTAAAACTGTCTTCTAACAGTTTCATGACTGGCATTACTCCACTAGCAGCGCCTTGAATGTGCTTAATTGGATCTCCAGCAGCACGAAGGTTAGAAAGGTTAATTCCTACACCTCCACCAATTTTAGAGAGTTGTAAGGCCGAATTAATGGTTCTTCCGATACTATTCATATCATCAGTAGTTTGGATTAAGAAACATGAAATTAATTCTCCACGCCGTTTTTTTCCAGCGTTTAAGAAAGTTGGCGTAGCTGGTTGGAAACGTTGGTGAATTAATTCATCAGCTAAACGCATTGCTAATTCTTGATCACCGTCAGCTAAAAAGAGGGCGTTCATTGCAGTCCGATCAATGTATCTTTCAAGATATTGATTACCATCATTTGTTTTTAAGGCATATTGTGCATAAAATTTATAGGCAGCCATAAATGATTTAAAGGTAAAATGTTGATCCTCTAAGTATTGGTAAAGTTTTTCAATAAATGAAAAAGGATACTTTTCTAAAAAGCTAGCTTCAATGTAGTTATTTTTAGTTAAGTAATCCAAACGATCCTTTAAAGAATCAAACTTTACGGTATTAGGAATCACGTTTTCTTTAATAAAAGCATCTAGGGCTTCTTTATCTTTTTCTAGTCTAATTTTTCCATCTTTTGATGGGATGTTGATCTCGTTATTTAATCTATAATAACTAACATCAGTTTGGTCTTTTAGCGACATATTCCTAGTGCTCCTTGTTGTGTATAATAGGTAATATAATGTTAAGCGAATTCTGCTACTAGTTTGTTTAGGCAATCAGGTCTAAAACCAGTAAATGATTCGGCACCTTCGACTTCAACAACTGGAACTACTTGGAAACCTAACTCTTTTAAGTAGGTAACAAATTCTGGGTTTTCAGAAGTGTTTTTTTCTACGAAATCGATGTTGTGTTCCTCAAGGAAACGCTTAGTCATTTCACATTGGATACAATTGTTTTTAGTAAATACTGTAATTGAATTCATAATCTTCATCTCCTGTTTATACGATATAATAGATTTTACTACGAATACTTAATCTTTCAAATGAAAACACACCATATATGGAGTGTACACTTGAGAAACACACTATATATAGTGTGTGAAACTAAAAAATATTTTTGAGGACGTGCTATCATGAACAACTTTTATTACACAGAAAATCCAGATGTTCAACATGATGAAAAACATTGGGAATATACCTTATTGAATTACACGCTTAGTTTTGTTTCAGATAACGGTGTGTTTTCTAAAAGCACCATTGACTATGGATCACGAGTTTTGATTAACGCAGTTGATTTAAAAAACATTCCAGCTGGTAATGTTTTAGATTTAGGTTGTGGTTATGGACCAATTGGTTTGTTTTTAGCAAAAAATAACCCAGACCGTAATTTTACCATGGTTGACGTAAATAATTTAGCTTTATCTTTAGCAAAACGAAATGCAGAACAGAATCAAATTGAAAATGTTTCGATTTTTGCTTCGAACGTTTATGAAAACGTAGAAGGTAAATTTGCTGCCATCATTACTAATCCACCAGTTCGAGCAGGAAAAGAAGTCGTAGATGCAATGATTACTGGATCATACGATCATTTAGAAAAAGATGGAACGTTAACGGTTGTATTACAAAAAAAACAAGGAGCACCGTCTGCCAAAAAATTAATGAAAAAGATTTTTGGTAATGTTGAAATTGTAACTCGTGACAAAGGTTATTACATTTTGTTAAGTAGAAAAGTGGATTAAATAGATGACAGAAATTGATCAAAAGTTTATGGAAGTTGCTTTGCGTGAGGCTAACTTTGCGGCTCAAATCGGAGAAGTACCAATTGGGGCTGCCATCGTTAAAGATGGAAAAGTGATTGCGACTGCGCATAATCTACGTGAACATAGTGAAATGGCTACGCAACACGCTGAAATCATTGCAATTGAAGCAGCTTGTACTGAATTAAAGAGTTGGCGGTTAACTGATTGCACGCTTTACGTAACGATTGAACCTTGCGTAATGTGTGCAGGTGCTATTTTAAATGCTCGGATTGATCGAGTTGTTTACGGCGCTATGAACCAAAAAGGTGGGGCAGTTGGTAGTCTTTATAATGTCCTTACTGATTCACGACAAAACCATCAAGTAGAAGTAATTGCTGGAGTAAAAGCAGATAATTCTGCTCATATAATGAAGAAATTTTTTAAAAGTAAGCGAAAACGACGTAATCACTAGACAAAAAACAGAGAATAAGATAATATAGTATTTGCCGCAAGGCATGAAGCAAAGATGGAATTACGAACCGTGTCAGGTCCGGAAGGAAGCAGCACTAAGTTTTCTCTGTCTTGTGCTTCTTTTTTTATGCTTATAAACTTTCAGTCATTCGACTGGAAGTTTTTTTCATGTGAATTAATTTGGTATTTAAATCGTAATCAAGCTATAATAGTAACAGTCTAAAAACGAAAAGAAAGGAAGTTCTTCATGGGTTATCAAGCTTTATATCGGGTCTGGAGACCCCAACGATTTGATGAAATTGTTGGTCAACAGGTCATTACACAAACATTAAAAAATGCTTTGGTAACTGACCAGATTAGCCATGCTTATCTGTTTAACGGACCTCGTGGAACTGGGAAGACTTCAACTGCAAAGATTTTAGCTAAAGCGGTTAACTGTGAACATTTAAAAGATGGGGAACCTTGTAATGAATGTGACATTTGTGTTGCCATTAACAACGGTTCACTTAATGATGTGATTGAAATTGATGCTGCCTCTAACAATGGGGTTGAAGAGATTCGTAACATTCGCGATAAGGCAAAATATGCTCCCACTGAAGCAAAATATAAAGTTTATATTATTGATGAAGTTCATATGCTTTCCATTGGGGCTTTTAATGCCTTATTAAAGACCTTGGAAGAGCCTCCTGAACATGTGATATTTATCTTAGCAACAACTGAACCACATAAGATTCCTGCTACCATCATTTCTAGGGTCCAACGATTTGACTTTAAACGGATTCAAGCCAAAGATATCTTAGAACAAATGGAGAAAATCTTAGATTCAAAGAAAATTAAGTACGATGATCGTGCTTTAAAAGTTATTGCTAAAAGTGCTGAAGGTGGAATGCGGGATGCTTTGAGTATCTTGGACCAAGTGCTTTCTTACAGTGATGATGAAATTACTTATGACAGTGCCTTACAAGTGACTGGAAGTGTTGCTCGCGATGATTTGCAAGCTTACATGCAAGCAATTATCAACGGTGACGTAAGTGTTGGTTTAAAAGAAGTCCAAGCGATTTTAAATAATGGAAAAGATGCCAGTCAGTTTATTGAAGATCTAATTAATTATTGCCAAAATATTTTGTTATACAAACAAGATTCAGAAATGGTTGAAGCTAGTGAATTAGGTTTGCTTGGTGATGATTTCAAAGAAATTGCTGAGAAGGTCAAATCTTCTAAGGTTTATTATTATGTAGAAACAATGAATGATGTACAGCGTCAATTGCGTTCAACTTATCATCCAGATGTTTACCTCGATATTTTGACAGTTAAATTGGCTAATCAACCGGCGGAAACTACTCCAGTCAGCCAACCAAATGTTAAAAAAACAGTTGATACAGAAGTTGTTTCAAAATTACAGTTGCAAATTGATGCGTTAACCAAACAGTTAGAACAAGTTAAGCACGCAGCCCCCGTTCAAACCATGACTAAACCAGTTCCTCGAGAAACCGCCACAAAAAATGACAATCCCAAAGCAACCGTTGATTTTGAAAGAGTTTCTAAGGTTTTAGGGTCAGCAACCCGTGCTAATTTAACTGCATATCAAAGTCAATGGGATGATGTTATGAACCTCTTGTCAGTTACTCAAAGGGCATTGATGCATGTTTCAAAACCAGTAGCTGCAAGTGCTGATGGAATCGTAGTAGCATTTGATTATGCTTTTCTTTATCAAAAAGCGGGTACTGATAATGATCTAATGGATGCGTTACAAAACGCGATGGATCGTGTATTTGGTAAAGTTCCAGACATTATATTTGTTCCAATTGATGAGTGGCCTGGAATTAGAAAAGAATACTTAGCCAATAATCCAGTGGAAAAACATTCCAAACCTGGAAAAGAAAATGTAACAGAAGAGCAACAAACCAAAAATGAAGCGGTTGAAAAGGCCCAAGAATTATTTGGAAATGATATAGTAAAAGTAGAAGATAATTAAAGGAGAACTTAACATGGGTATGAATGGTATGAACATGGGTAAGATTATGAAACAAGCCCAAGAAATGCAAAAGAAAATGGCAGCACAACAAAGTGAAATCGAAAACAGTGAATTTACAGGAGTTTCACCAGAAGAATTAGTTACTGTAACATTTGGTGGTAACCGTCGAATGAAAGATATGCAAATTAAAGCAGAAGCAATTGATCCAGATGATCCTGATATGTTATCAGATTTAGTTTTAAGTGCTGTGAATGATGCTTTAGCTAAGATTGATGACACTACTCAAAGTAAGATGGGTCAATTTACGCAAGGAATGAATATTCCTGGATTATAAAGAGGAAAATTAAATGCAATATCCAGAACCAGTTGCAAAGTTAATTGATAGTTATATGCACTTGCCTGGAATTGGTAAAAAAACCGCCACACGGTTAGCTTTTTATACGATTGATATGAACAAAGATGATGTGCTTAATTTTGCTGAAGCTTTAACTGATACAAAAGAAAAGCTTAAATTTTGTTCAATCTGTGGCAATATCACAGAAAATGACCCATGTGATATCTGTGCTGACCCTAATCGCGATCAATCAAAAATTCTTGTTGTCGAGCAACCGAAAGACGTTGCTACAATGGAAAAAATGAAAGATTACAAAGGGTTATACCACGTTTTGCATGGGGTACTTTCGCCAATGGAAGGTAAAGGACCTGACGATATTAATATCAGTTCATTAATCCAGCGCTTACAAAAAAATGAAGCAATTCAAGAAGTAATTGTGGCAACTAACGCAACTCCCGAAGGTGACGCAACGGCAATGTATTTAGCCCGTTTGTTGAAACCGGCTGGAATTAAAGTAACACGACTTGCTCGGGGCTTGTCTGTCGGTAGTGATATTGAATATGCTGATGAAATGACATTGTTCAAAGCAGTTGAAGGTCGGACTGAGATGTGAGGAATGCAAATGTTTGGATTTAATAAAAGAAAAGATTTTAAACAGATTTATGATGAAGAATTATTAAAGTCGATTAATCTTTTAAAGCGTGATTGGAATCAAGCGCAGCAAACACAAATGGCTGTTGCTGATGTAGATGATCAAATCATTGCGCAAACAGAGTTAGCAAAACAAAAATATGAATTTATGTACCGTCAAATTCGGAAACGAAACTTGAAAAATAATTGGATTCAATCTAATGTCTATGATCATTAGGTAGCCAAACAGGCTCGTCATTGTTGACGGACCTGTTTTTTATTTGAGTTATCAATTTTAATTCTGGATCTGATTATGATATGCTTTGCATGATTGTAGATATTTATAGTAGACAGATAAATGAAAGGTGATTTTAGTGAATATTTTAATTGCATTACTTCCAGCACTTGGTTGGGGAATCCTTCCAATTGCAACCAGTTTAATTGGTGGAAAACCAGTTAATCAATTACTAGGAACTACATATGGGGCATTTATTATTGCCCTTGGATTATACGCATTTACGAGACCTGAACTTTCTATGTCTTCATTTTTCTAGTGTTTCTTATCAGAAATGTCTTGGACTTTAGGCCAATTTACCCAGTACATTGCATTTGAAAAAATGGGTGTATCACGGACAATGCCAATTTCAACTGGAATGCAGTTAGTTGGAACTTCACTAACAGGAATTATCTTCTTTGGTGAATGGGCTGGATTATTGCCTAAACTTTCTGGTTTTGCAGCAATTATTTTGATTGTTGGCGGGATTATTTTAACTACCAAACGTTCAGAAAATGTTCAACAAATCTCAGCTACTGAAAAAACTGAAATCAATAAAAATATGACCAGCGGCCTTCTTATCTTGTTTATTGGTACATTAGGATACATTGGTTATTCAGCTTTTCCGAAAGTCTCAAATGCTGATGGGTTTAAAGCTTTCTTACCTCAAACAATTGGAATGTTAGTTATGGGAACCATTTTTGGAATTAGTATGTTGATCAAAAACAAAACTAATCCATTTAAACAAATTACTTCATATAAAAACATTATTACAGGATTTCTCTTTGGATTCGGTGCCTTGTTCTATCTAATTTCTACTAGACTTAATGGAGTTGCAACCGGATTTACTTTGTCACAATTGTGTGTGGTAATTTCAACAGTTGGTGGAATTGTGGTTCTTCATGAGAATAAGACCAAACGTGAAATGATTTATATTGCTGTAGGACTTTCACTAGTAATTATTGGTGGAATTATGATTAGTTTTATTCATGCTTAAAAAATGATTTTTAAAGAAGATCTCATCGATACGATGAGATCTTTTTATTTTGTGCTTTACATTAACGTTACGTCATCATTTATATTGAAATAAAAGGAGGATTAAAAATGAAAAAAGACTTAGTCACGGTTTCACAATTAGCGAATTTATCAGGAATAACTCCCAGAACCATTAGATATTATGACAAAATCGATTTATTAAAGCCAACTTTGATTGATAAAAATGGTTATCGAAAATATAATCTGAAGCAACTGAATAGGTTACAACAAATTTTATATTTTAAACAATTTGGTTTTGAATTAGCCAGAATTAAAACCATGATTGATGCAGATGATTATAATATTGTCGTTTCTTTAGAACATCAGCAAGCATTACTTGCTAAAGAAGTTAAACGAAAACAAATCTTATTAGACAATTTAAAACAAACAGTTAAATACTACAAAGGAGAAATTAATATGACTAATTTAGAAAAATTTAAAGTTTTTAAAAATGAGTTGATTATGCAAAATGAAGAAAAGTATGGAAAAGAAGTCAGTGAGAAGTATGGTGAAGTAAAACATCAGCAGGGAATAGAAAAATTCAAAAATTTAACTGAATCAGATTACCAGATTAGTAAGGATTTAGAACATGATTTGATTAAAAATTTAGATCAAATTAATGAAAGTAATTTGCCAATTAATAGTGAATTAGGCAAACTTATATTTGAACAACACCAACAGTGGTTAAAAATTTTTAATGATAAATATACAAAAGATTATCACTTAGCAATGGCAACTTTGTATGAAACTGATAAACGTTTTGCTAAACATTATAATTCACAAAGTAAAACCGATGTTGCAGCCACTTTAACAAAAATAATAAGAAATTATGCTAAATAATTATAGATAAGATTCTATTAAAAACATCATAAATTATCTTAATAAAAAAATAATTATGTATAAATTGTTTTGTGATAAGTCATATTTCATAGTTCATGTACAATAACATAAATGTAAACTTGCATTACAAAAGGAGAAAAAGCATGGCTTATTTGCAACTGGTAGATATCAAAAAAACATATCATGTTGATAACCAAGACTTTAAAGTTCTAAAGGGAATTAACTTGAGTTTTGAACGTGGTGAATTTGTTTCCATCCTAGGTGAATCTGGTGGTGGTAAAACTACTTTAATGAATATCATCGCAGGATTAGATAGTGATTATTCTGGAGATGTTTTAATTGAAGGTAAATCGTTAAAGCATGATACAACCAAACAATTAGACGAATATCGTCGGAGTACAATTGGGTTTATCTTTCAAAGTTTTAACTTAATTAGTCACTTAACGGTACGGGAAAATGTTTTAGTTTCATTAGAGATGACAACTCTTTCTCATAAGCAACAATTGGAACGGACTGACGAATTACTTGATAAAGTTGGTTTAGCAGATCATAAAAACAAATATCCAAACCAATTATCAGGAGGCCAAAAACAACGAGTTTCCATTGCCCGGACATTGGCATCTGATCCAGATATCATCATTGCTGATGAACCAACTGGTGCCTTAGATGCACAAAATACCGATGAAATTTTGGAATTGATGAATGACATTGCCAAAGATGGGAAATTAGTATTAGCTGTTACTCATTCTCAAATCGTAGCTGATTATGGAACTCGAATTGTGCATCTTGCTAATGGACTTATTGATGACGATAAAGTATTGAAACCAGCTTTTCCCGTTAAAGATGAACCACGTCCTTTTAAAGCAAAAGTTGCGAGTGCTAAATCAATTGCTGTCATGGCATGGCATCATTTTACTTATAATTTAAAACGAAACTTGTTAATTACATTTGGTGCCTCAATTGGTATTTTTAGTGTGATTATTATGTTGGGACTTGGTAATGGAGTTAAGGGTTACATTAATCATGAAATCTATTCCCAAATCAATCCTAATACCATCCAAGTTACTGAGAAAACGGCTAATGATGATCAAGCTTCTAAAGTTAATTTTAGTAAGCACGATATTAATAGCATTAAAAAAATTAAAGATGTTAAAAAGGTTACTAATGGATACTACGCTATGGGTAGTGGTCAATTAAAAGATGGAAACAAGAGTGCTAGTCTAAGCTTTTTACAAACTTTTAATAACACCATCAAGAAAAATACCCTTAAAACAGGGACTGTTCCTGGTAAAGATGAAATCTTAATTAGTAAAAGTGACGCCGAAAAGCTAAATAAAAAGCATCCGTATGCCATGAAGGGGAAAACTATTTCCTTATATGTAAATGTTGTCGGCAAAAATTCACAACCACAAATTGTTTCAAGACAAGTTAAGGTTAGTGGAGTTACTGATGGACAGGGATCATCAATTTCATATGACACTTTGAAATCAATGTTTGAAGCTGACCACTTAACCTTCAAACCAAACTTCTTAGCCGTTGATATTGCAGGTGGAGTACAAAATGTTGAACCAGTACAAGATTCAATTAAATCAATCAAGAACAGTCAAGGTAAGCATAATCTTATGATTACTGGTGCTGGAAGTATTGTTTCCACATTGAATACTTATGTAAATCTTGCAGTTTCAGTATTAACTGCCATTGCAGCCATTTCTTTAATAGTATCGGCTATTATGATTATTGTAGTTCTTTACATTAGTGTTTCTGAAAGAACGAAAGAAATTGGAATTTTGAGAGCCTTAGGATTTACCAAACGAAACATCCGAGATCTCTTTATTTTTGAATCATTCTTTATTGGATTATTTGCTGCAATTTTGGCTGACGTAATTGGTTACTTAATAGAATTTGGAATTAATCATGTTTCTGAATCTGCGGTCCATTACTCACTCGTGCAAATTACAGCCGGCAATGCCATCTTTGGAATTGTTGTTTCAGTGGTAATTTGTTTACTTGCTGCCTTAGCTCCAGCTCGTAAAGCAGCTAAAGTTGATCCGGTAGTCAGTTTAAGTGCTGAATAGAAAATACAAAAAAGACTAATATTTTAGTCTTTTTTTGTTTGGCTGAAAATAGACATTGAATTTAACTTAAAGTACAATTAAATTAACGTAAGAAACGATAGGAATGGTGAAGCATGAACGGAAAACTAATTACTTTTGAAGGTAGTGAAGGTGCTGGAAAAACCACGGCCTTAAATGAAATTATTAAAAAGATCAAACCACAACTGGGCAATCAATTAATGACAACCCGTGAACCTGGTGGAAATATTATTTCTGAAGAAATTCGTAATATTATTATGGATAGTAAAAATGATAGTATGGATGCTAAAACAGAAGCGTTATTGTTTGCTGCCGCCCGACGCCAACATCTAATTGAGGAAGTTATTCCAGCTTTAGATGCTGGAAAGTTAGTTCTTTGTGATCGGTACGTTGAAAGTTCAGTTGCTTATCAAGGTGCTGCCCGTGGGATTGGCGAACAAGCAATTTGGGATTTAAATCAATTCGCTACAAATGGTTTAAAACCGGATTTAACGATTTATTTTGATGTTCCCATTGAAGTTGGTTTAAATCGAATTATGCAACATCGGACCAATGAAATTAATCGTTTAGATAGAGAACACCATGACTTTTATGTAAAAGTTCATGATGCGTATGAAAAAATGGCGGAGGAACACCCTGATCAAATTGTAAAAATTGATGCAAGTCAACCAATTGACCAGGTCGTAGCAGATGTTTTAAAGTTGATTAAATCACGAGTTCCAGAATATTTTAATTAGGAGATAGTCATGAAATTAATGCTGGCAATTATTCAAGAAAAAGATGCTTCAACTTTACAAGCTTCACTAAATGATAAAAAAATAACATTTACTCAATTACCAACTAAAGGTGGTTTTTTGAAAGCAAAAAATTCAACTTTTATGATTGGGATTGATGAAGAACGAGTTCAAGAAGTGCTTGATATTATTAAAGAATCTTGTCAAGCTCGTGATCAATACGTTACGCCTGCAATTGAGTTGCCAGGAAGTATTAGTGACACTTCTTATCCAGTTGAAGTTCAAGTGGGTGGAGCAACGGTCATGGTTCTTCCCATGGATAGTTTTTACCGCTTCTAATGATGACAGAAACTGAAGCAACAAAATTAATTAAACAAGCAGAACTTACCCAACCGAAACTAACTAAACATTTTATGCAGGTGGTTCATGATCAAGATTTAAGTCATGCCTATTTATTTTCTGGTTTTGCCGGATTAGGAAAACTTGAATTAGCTAAAACAGTTGCAATGCGTCTATTTTGTAAAAATGTTCAACCAAATGGAATGCCTTGTGGGGCTTGCAATGAGTGTGTACGAATTGCTAAAAATGAACATCCTGATGTGATGTTAGTGGAACCTGAGGGACAAAGTATTAAAGTCCATCAAATTCGGACTTTGAAACAAGAATTTTCCAAAAGTGCCGTGGAAGGAAATCGCAAAGTTTTCATTATTAATGGAGCTGACTTGATGACTAACGGGGCCGCTAACAGTTTATTGAAATTTATTGAAGAACCGGTTGGCAACGTCAATTCATTTCTTTTAACGGATGACTATCACAAAATTTTACCAACGATTCAGTCGCGGACCCAATTGGTTGAATTTCCTAAAATTGACTCCCAACTTTTGATAAAATATGCAGAAAGTAAGCAACTTACTAAAACAGCACTTAATTTAGTTTTACAATTAACTAGTGACGTAATGTTTATCGATCGTTTATGTGAAGATAATTGGTTGATTTCTATGAAACAACAAGTAGAGTCGTGGTTTAGTATGTTATCAAAAGGCGACTATCAAGCATTTACGTTAATTCAAACCAATTTCTTACCGTTACTACGTGATCGTGAAGATCAAAAAGTAACAATTGAGATGATGTGTTTGATTTTTCGAGATGTTTTTAACGTTAAATTCAAAAATACTCCGGCTAGTGAGTTAGCGTTTGGAAATATTTATGATTTAATTAGTCAGATGGCCAATCATTTGTCGGATAATCAATTGATTTGTATCATTGATGACATCCTTGAAAGTGCTAAAAAACAACAAATTAATGTTAGTTTTCAAAATATTTTGGAAGTAATTACGTTGGATTGTTTGAATCAAATTAAGGAGTAGCCAAATTGGATATTAATGAAATGAATGATGGAATGGATAAATTATCCGTTCAATTTAAACAAATGGTTACTAAAATTGGAGAATTGCGTGAACAAATTAACGCTGTTCTTGAAGAAAATTCAGAATTAAAAATTGAAAATGAACATTTGCGAGAATTATTAGAAAATTCCGGCAAAAAAAATGAAGGAGTTCAGGAACTTTCGAAATCTAAGAAACTTTTGGAAAAGTTATATAATCAGGGATTTCATGTATGCAACGAATCGTATGGGAAACGACGGTTGCAAGATGAAAGTTGTATTTTTTGTACTCAAATTATCTATGGAGAAAGGTAAATAAAATGACTTTACGCACGCAAATGAGTTTTGAAAAGCATGATACAGGTAAGTTATATTTAATTCCGACTCCCATTGGTAATTTAGAGGATATGACTTTTAGAGCAGTTAATTTATTAAAAGAAGTAGATTTAATTGCTGCTGAAGATACTCGCAATACCCAAAAGCTCTTAAATCATTTTGAAATTAAAACAAAACAAATTAGTTTTCATGAACATAATACAGAGTCACGAATTCCAGAATTAATTAAAAAAATGAAAGATGGCTTAAATATTGGTCAAGTCAGTGATGCTGGGATGCCTTCAATTAGTGACCCGGGACATGAGTTAGTAGAACGTTGTATTGAAATGGGGATTCCCGTTGTTAGCATTCCTGGTCCAAGTGCCGGAATGACCAGTTTAATTGCATCTGGATTAAGCCCCCAGCCATTTTTATTCTATGGCTTTTTGAATCGTAAACCGAAAGAACAAAGAGCTGAATTAGAGGAATTATCTCAAGAAAAACCAACTCTGATTTTTTATGAAGCACCACATCGATTGAAGAAAACTTTGGTTAATTTACAAAAAGTATTAGGCAATCGAAAAGCAACTTTAGGACGGGAACTAACGAAACGTTATGAAGAGTACATTCGGGGAACTCTAGATGACTTAGTACAATGGTCACAAGATACTCAAATTCGTGGGGAATTTGTGATTATGGTTGCTGGAAACCCAGATGGAACCCTAGTTGATAATGCTGATGAAGACGCACTTTTAGCATTAAGTATTGAAGATCAAGTGCAAAAATTGATTGACTCTGGTGAAAAAACCAATGCTGCAATTAAACAGGTCGCTAAGCTCAATCAGTTAGTTCGCCAGGATGTCTATAATCAATTTCATAAGATTGGATAGGGGGTCAACATGGCAGCAGAAATTTTTACAGAAGATTATAAAATTACTAATTTTGAAACTAATCTTCACGGAACCATTACCTTACAATATTTGTTAGATGTGATTGTTCAAGCCTCTGAAGACCAATCCCAAGCAATTAATTTAGGAACTGAGAAAGTACAAGAAAATGGAGTTACTTGGGTTGTCATTCAGTATGATGTAGATATCAAAGAGCTACCTAAGGCGGGACAACCAGTTAAACTTCAAACTCAAGGAACTAGTTATACCAAGAGTTTTGCTAATCGTCATTTTTGGATTCGTGATATGGACGGCCATATTTTAGTAGAAGTAAAAAGCTTATGGGTGATGATGAACCTGACTACTCGAAAAATGGTGCGGATTCCTGAATCAGCAGTTACACCTTATGGAAGTGAAAAAGTTAAACGTCTTGAACGACTTCATAAATTACATAAATTTGATGTTGATAATGCTAAAAAAATGAAATTTCCTGTTACTTTTAATGATATTGATTTTAACGGTCATGTCGGCAATACGAGATATATCAATTGGATGAGCGATACGTTGTCCTTTGATTTTCAAAAGGGTCGACTTCCAACTGGATTTAGCATTAAGTTTGAAGATGAAGTTCGCTATGGTGACCAAGTCACTAGTGAAGTAAATATTATTGATGATGGGAATACCACTGTTCATCAAATTATGGTCGATGGGAAAGCCTGTTCGATGGCAGAAATTACTTGGAAGAAAATAAACTAAGAGAGTGAAATAATGAAAGTTTTAGCAATTGATACCTCTAATCGTCCGCTTTCAATTGCGGTTTTAGATGGTGAGAAGGTTTTAGCAACCACAACTATGACGACTCAACGGAAACACGCAGCTTATGCGATGCAAATTGTGGAAAATTTAGTTAAGTTAGCTAAGTTACAACCAGAAGATTTAGATCGAATTGTTGTCGCTGATGGTCCTGGTTCATATACCGGATTGCGGGTCGCAGTCACTATTGGTAAAGTGCTTGCTGACACCCTCCAGATTGAATTAGTATCGGTTTCCAGTTTGTTAACGTTAGCATTAAATGTCCAAAAAGAAGGTCAATTAGTGATGCCACTTTTTGATGCTCGCAATGATATTTTATTTACGGGACTTTATCGGACATCAGCAAACGGTCCAATCGAAGTAATTCCTGATCAACATGTTGCTTTCGATGATTTTGTGGCACAAGTTAAGCAGTATGACGAACCAATTGTTTTCTTAGGTGAAGATGTTGACAAATATGCAGATCGGTTACAAACTATTTTTGGTAATCATTTTAAAAAAATGGTTGGAATTGATAATCTTCCACAAGCTGCCCAATTAGGGATTTATGGAGAAAAGCAGTTACCATTGACAGATATTGATAGCCTAGTGCCAAAGTATCTTCGTTTAACTCAAGCAGAAGCAGATTGGCAAAAATTACATCCAGGAGAAGGTCACGAATCTTATGTTGAACAAGTGTAAGCAACTTTATTTAAAATATAAACGAAAGCGTAAAGAAGAAAAAATTGATGAAGCTTTACAATTTAAAAATCAAATCGTTACCATTAGTGATATTAAATATTTCCTAGGTAAGGGAATGATGACGGATGTTCCTGAAATTCTGAAGCTTGACCAAGATGCCTATGGTAGTGAAATGAAGTGGAGTAAAGCTCGCTTTTTAGATGAATTAAAAAATAGCAAAAATTCTTTTTATTTAATTCTTCGGAAAAATGATGAATTGGTTGGTTTTATTTGTATTTCACTTTGTCGCGATGAAAAATGTGCCCATATTGAAAATTTGGCAATCAAACCTGGTCTTCAAGGACAAGGATTAGGTTATTTCTTAGTAACAACGGTTGTACAACGTGCTCGGCAAATGGGCTTAAAACAAATTGATATGACTTGCCGTGTACAAAATATTAAAACGCAAGATCTTTTTAAAGATTTAGGTTTTGTACAGGCCGGGATTAAACCAGACTTTTATAAAGATGGTAGTGACGCTGTTTGTTTACAATTACACTTAAATAAAATTAATTACATTGGTTCAAAAAACTTTGGAAGATAAAAGTGGTGAAATAAATAAGATGGATAAAGCTAAACAAACAAGTTTGATTTTATCATTTGAAACTAGTTGTGATGAAACTAGTGTCGCTGTGATTAAAGATGGAACTGAAATATTAACTAATATTGTGGCGACTCAGATTAAAAGTCATCAACGCTTTGGAGGAGTAGTTCCAGAAGTTGCTAGTCGTCATCATATTGAACAAATTACGATTTGTATCAATAAGGCCTTAGAATCAGCTCATGTTACCTATGCTGATTTGACAGGTGTGGCAATTACATATGGACCAGGATTAGTTGGATCGTTATTAGTCGGAATTACAGCTGCTAAAGTAGTGGCATGGGCTCATCATTTACCATTGATTCCGGTTAATCATATTGTCGGACACATTTATGCCACTAATTTTGAACATCCAATTGAATTTCCGGCCCTAGCTTTAGTCGTTTCTGGTGGGCATACGGAATTAGTTTGGATGCCTCAAGAAGGAGAATTTAAAATTATCGGGGAAACTCGTGATGATGCTGCTGGCGAAACTTACGACAAAATTGGACGGGTCATGGGGATTAATTATCCAGCTGGACCAACCGTTGATAAATTAGCCCATGAAGGCCAAGACACGTTTGATTTTCCTCGAGCAATGATGAAAGACGATAACTTTGATTTTAGTTTTAGCGGATTGAAGAGTGCCTTCATTAATACCGTGCATCATGCCGATCAAGTGGGCGAAACCTTAGATCATGCTAATTTGGCAACTAGTTTCCAAAATGCAGTTACAGATGTGTTAGTTGCTAAGGCAATGCGGGCGCTAGACAAATATCCAGCTAAAGAATTTATTTTGGCTGGTGGAGTCGCTGCTAATCGAGGCTTACGGGAAAAATTAGACCAAGAATTAAGTAAACGCGACATTGAGTTTGTCAAAGCTCCCTTAAAACTTTGTGGGGATAATGCGGCTATGATTGGTGCTGCAGCGGAAATGTTGCAACGTCATGGTGCTAAAGCAGATATGTCGTTAAATGCTGATCCCGGTTTAGAATTTGAATGGGAAGCAAATGAAGCCCAATAAGCTTGAGCAGTTTGAGATTGACTTCAAACTGCTTTTATTTTAAACTCTATTTAGATAATCATCTAAATAGTTATGGAGAATTAAAATGGGAATGAATGAGTCGATGAAGGCGTTAGCTGATCCCGTTCGTCGCCAAATTTTAGAAAATTTAAAGACGGGATCAAAAACAGCTGGTGAAATTGCGGATGAATTTGCCTTGACGAACGCGACCGTTTCATATCATTTAAAAATATTGAAACAGTCGGGTTTTGTCACTGAAACCAAAGTTAAAAATTTCATTTATTATAGTTTGAATACCACCGTCTTTGAGGATATTTTGCATTGGTTTGCAGAATTAAGGGGAGGAACAAAATGAGAAAAGCAAAACGCACTGCATGGATTATGGTCATTTTAAGTCTATTTCCATTAATGTTGGGAATGTATTATTGTCAAAATTTACCAAATAAAATGGCGACCCATTTTAAGGGGGTCGCCAATGGCTATTTAAATAAAGGAGTGGCAGTAATTGGCATGCCAGTTTTATTTATTTTGCTAGACTTCTTAGTGATTTTCCTAACCATTTATGCACTTAAAAGGACCCCAAACTCTAACGTTAAATTTAGTAATTTATTATGGTTAATTCCTTTAATTAGTATTTTAACCACTGGATCAATCATTTATTACAATTTGGGCTTTGCAGTTCACACGACTGAAATGGCGATAATCATCGTGGGGATGATGTTCATGTTGATTGGAAACTATCTTCCAACCGTTTCATATCAATTTGAAAAACAAACGCATCCTTTTTATCGCGGAACTGAGCTTAGTTGGAATAGAACCAAACGAGTTTTAGGTAAATCGTTTTTCTTCGGTGGACTCTTGATGTTACTAATTGTTTTATTTTCAAGCAAAGTTGCTTTTGGAATCATGCTAAGCACTTTAGTCATCGTGATAATTAATGTCCTAAAAAAATAAAGAACCCAGGATTGGGTTCTTTATTTTTTAATATTCTTCTAATTTCAAACTAGCATTTTCCCACTTGGTTTCAGCTGCAGTTTGTGCTTTTGTGACTTCATCGAGTTGAGTTTGTAATGCCTGACTCTTTTCATTATCATTATAGTTTTCTGGTAATGTCATTGCTTGTTCAATTTCACTTTTTTGGTCATCAATTTTGGTCAGCTTGGTTTCTAACTCATCGATTAAACGCGTTAATTTCCTTTTTTCTCGTTGAGCGGCTTTATTAGCTTGATAACGTTGTTTGGTGTCAGAAACTGGTTCAGCTTTGGTAACGGTTGGGTTAGTTTCGTTTTCATGCTCTTCAATTTCAGCTTCTTCGGCTTTTTTGGCCGCATAGTAATCGTAATTACCCATGTAAATTTTGGAACCGTCTGCACCAAGTTCCATGATATCAGTTGCTAATCTGTTAATGAAATAGCGATCATGGGAAATGAATAAAATTGTTCCCGCAAAGTTCAAGAGGGCCTTTTCCAAGACGTCAATACTATCAATATCTAAATGGTTGGTGGGTTCATCCAGTACTAAAAAGTTATCTTTATTCATGGATAATTTAGTTAAGAGAAGCCGAGCCCGCTCACCACCAGATAAGTTTGCCACGCTTTTTTCAACACTCGATCCACTAAAAAGGAAACTTCCTAAAATTGAACGAATTTCACCTTCTGGAATAGTAGGGTAATCATCCCAGAGTTCATGTAAAACATCTTTTTCAGGATGAAGACTTGCTTGTTGTTGATCGTAATAACCAACGCTGACGCCAGTTCCAAATTGAAAGGTTCCTCGGATTTTCGATAATTTACCCAAAATTGTTTTTAAAAAGGTCGATTTTCCAATTCCATTGGGACCAAAGATCGCCATCCGTTGATGATTTTTTAAATGTAAATTAATTGGATAACTTAATTCAACGTCGTCATAGCCAACGCCTAAATCATCAACATCTAAGACTACGTTTCCACTTTTTCTTTCTGGAGTAAAACGGAAGTGGGCGGTTCCATGCGTTGCTTTAGGCTTATTGATCACGTTCATTTTATCAAGTTGCTTTTGCCGTGCTTGAGCTCGTTTAGTAGTTGAAGCTCGCGCAATGTTTTTTTGCACGAACTCTTCTTCTTTTTTAATTTTCCGTTGTTGCTTTTCAAAGTTTTTTTCCGCAATTGCTTGACGGTGGACTTTTTCAGCAACGTAGTGCGTGTAATTACCTTTATAGTAATCCATGACTCCGTGATCTAAGTTATAGATTTCGTTAACTACTTTATCCATAAAATAACGATCATGGGAAATTACTAAGAGTGCTCCATTATATGATTGAAGATAATTTTCAAGCCACGCTGTCGTTTCCATATCAATATGGTTCGTTGGTTCATCTAGCGCCAATAAATCTGGTTTTTCCAACAAGAGTTTTGCTAGAGCGAGCCGTGTTTGTTGTCCACCAGATAACTCACTGATGTTTCGTTCATAGTCAGCTTCGTAAAAACTAAAACCAGCTAAAACGGTTCGGATTTCAGCACGATAACCGTAACCATTTTTTAATGTGAAATCTGCTTGTAATTGATCATAGGTTTTTGATACTTCAGCCAATTTAGCAGGGTTGCTATTAATTTTAGGATCACTAATTTGTTCTTCAAGTTTGTGAAGTTGGGCTTCTTCTTGAATAATCGTCGAAAAAGCTAATCGCATTTCAGCGATAATGGTGCGGTCAGAATGTAAGCCTGTATTTTGGGGAAGGTAACCAATCGTTAAATTTTTCTTTTGGTTGATAGTGCCTTCACTCGGAGATGTTTCACCGACTAGCATTTTTAAAAGTGTTGATTTACCAGCTCCGTTTTGGCCTACCAACCCAATTTTACTATTAGAATTAATCGTTAAACTAAGATCAGAAAAGATGGGTTCACCATTAAATCTCTTGGTTAGATTATTTGCTTGTAAAATAATCACAAAATCGCCTTCTTTCTCTGTCAATTTTACCATACTATCGCTAATGGCTTGTGAATTTAAAAAGTTCAAATTTCACAAACTTTAGTTTTATGGTAAGATATAGTGTAAAAGATATTTAAATTTTAAGGAGCAAAAGGCAATGACAGAGACCAAGATTCCACGTGCCACCGCTAAAAGGTTACCGCTTTATTATCGTTATTTAAACATTCTCCATGATGGTGGAAAAGATCGGGTTTCATCAAATGAATTAGCGGAAGCAATTCACGTTGATTCTGCAACAATTAGACGAGATTTTTCATATTTTGGTGCCTTAGGTAAGCGAGGTTACGGTTATGATGTTGATGATTTAATTGAGTTTTTCAAAAATATTCTTCATCAAGACCGATTAACCAATGTTGCTTTAATTGGGGTCGGTAATTTGGGACATGCATTATTAAACTTCAATTTTCATCAAGACAGTAATATTCGTATCTCAGCAGCTTTTGATACGAATCCCAAAAACATTAACACCATTCAAGGTGGAGTTCCCATTTATCCAATGGATCAAATTGTCGCTCAGTTAAAGGAACAACAAATTAGCGTAGTGATTTTGACGGTTCCATCAAACGTTGCTCAAGAAGTCGCTAATCAAGTGGCTCAAGCTGGCGTTAATGGAATTTTGAATTTTACTTCAATTCGTTTAAACGTACAAGCTGGAATTCGGGTTCATAATGTTGACTTAACTAATGAGCTTCAAACTTTAATTTATTTTATCGATCATTATGATAAAAAGAGTGATGAAGACGAATAAAAGAGTGGGGGTAATTTATTTGTGCGAGCCAATTAAAAAATATTTTACCGTAGCTCTTTTTTTATTATCATTTTTTGTCTTTTTTATTGGATTTCAAGCTGTTAAGGCTGATGGAATTCATGAATCAGCGTGGGTAAAAGATAATGCCCAGGTCCTAAATCAAACGACAATTAATCAAATTGATCATCTCAACAAGACTAGCTTGAAAAAAATTAAAGGCCACCCTCAATTAGCGGTAATTACGCTTAATGGTCTGCCCAATGGGGAAAGTAGCATTGAAGATTATGTCCATGATCAAATGAAAAAGTTAGGAATTGGTCAAAAAGGTTGGAATAACGGGATGTTGTTAGTGATTGATACCAAAGATCACGTTAATCGATTGGAAGTTGGTACTGGATTAGAAGCAGCTTTACCAGATGGGGCGAAATCTAGCTTAGTCAATGAGAAAATTCAGCAAGCTTTTCAGCAGCATGATTACAATCTAGGGGTGAGTCAGCTAACTAATCAGGTTTATCAATATTTAGCCGTGCACCAAAGTGAAATTAGTCAGCCGAATAATGTGAATGATTCACAATCTGCGACTCCGGGAATTGAAGATAATAGTGCAGCAGCTGTCTTACAAAGAAACAAAGCAAGTGTGGCATTCATTTTATTTTTAGCAATTTGTTTTGGATTAGTTGGTTTCGCAGTAGCTAAGTTAGTTTTTCCCAAGCTTCGGAATCGGGATCAGCATACCTTAGTACAGCAACGCTTTGCTAAAACAGGAATTACGGACAATCAATTATTAAAAAGTTTAAATCAATTTGTAACGGATGAGTTGCAACAAAATCAAAGTTTTAACATCAGACACTTAAGTAATCCGGAATGGTGGTATTTGTTAAACTCGCTTCATTTAAAACAGCCAATTAGTTTAGCTCAAAATCCTAAGTTAGAAATGGAAAAGGGCAATCCGCTTTATCAGCAACAACTAATTTCCAGTCAAACACTAGTAAGTTATCAAACGCAACTGCAACAACGGAAACAAGCAAATCTTCAAGTTGTGGTCCAAGCAGCTCAGCAGTATGCCGTGCAACATCATTTTCCAGGCGATGTAAATCAATTTGTGAATGATACCGTTCGCCAAATTGCCCAGTTAACCTGGTTCGGTTTACCAGCTACGACCGCTGAATTTCAAACTAGTTTACAAAATGCCTTAGAAATTAGTTTGGCAGATGCAACTTTGCACTACCAGATTGATAATGATGCTAGTTTACGTGCTAAAATGAAAAGAGCTGGCATTCATAATCCAGATCAATACATCAATGATTTATCAGATGAGCAAAAGAAACGTTTTGTAACCAATGGCTTAGTGAACACTGCTCTGTTATTGGGAGCACTTAGTTTATTAAGTCATTCCAATTCTGATTGGCATGATGATAATTTTCCTCCATTTGGTGGTGGATTTGGTGGAGATTCAGGATTTGACGCTTCTGACTTCGGAAGTGGTTTCGGTGGGTCTGGCGATGATGATGGTGGCGGATTTAATTTTTAATCACAATTATTATAGATAAAGGAAAAAGAATATGACTAAAAATACAAAAATAACTTTAAGTATTGTTGGAGTAATTGTCTTTTTGGTAATTGCAATCGGTGGGTGGTTTATCATGACCCAAAATAGTTTGCGAGTTCAACAACAAAATGTTGACCAACAATGGAGTAACGTTGAGGTTCAATTGCAAAGACGGGCAGATTTAACTCCTCAATTGGTAGGAGCCGTTAAAGGTAATATGAAGAACGAACAAAAGATTTTCGGGAAGATTGCGGATGCTAGAAAACAATATGACAATGCTAGTACCCCAGCTGATAAAGTTAAACAAGCCGATAATTTGAACAAACAAACGCAAGTTTTGATTAATGCTGTTCACGAAAATTATCCTGAATTGGCCAGTTCATCAAATGTTAATGATTTGATGACGCAAATTGAAGGTTCAGAAAACCGAATTAGTCAAACTCGTCGCGATTACAATGATGCGGTTCAAGTTTATAACCGAAAAGTAGTTTCTTTCCCAAGTAGCATTGTTGCTAATAATGCCGGGATGAAAACTAAGCCATTTTTCCAAAGTGCTCCGACTGCTAGTCAAGCACCAAAAGTTGATTTAGATAATTAAAATTTAAATGAAAATAGCTTCAAAACTAGAGTTTTTCTTTAGTTTTGGAGCTATTTTTTTGACCACTAAAACCGATATTTTGACCTCATACCTTACTTTTGACTACAAAATCATTATTTTAGGTTAAATTGTAAACACCAATTAAGGGGGATAAAAATGAGTTTTTTAAATGCAAAATAATTAACCAAAGTTTACAAGAATAAAGTAGCAGTTGATAAGATTGATTTACAAATTGAAAAGGGTGAATTTGTGACAATTTTAGGGCCAAACGGTGCGGGAAAGTCGACAACGATTGAAATGTTGACAGGACTTTTACAACCAACTTCCGGTTCGATTCAGTTAGAAAAGATTAATCCCACTAAAAAGGAATATCGAACTAAAATTGGGATTGTTTTCCAAAATAGCGTATTAGATAGCAAATTGTCAGTTCAAGATAATTTATACTTAAGAGCTGAGATGTACAAAAACGTTACCCCAGCTGATATTTTAGAAATTGCCCATTTAATTGGGATTGATAATTTTCTTAAACAAAAATATGGAACTTTATCGGGAGGACAACGCAGACGGGTTGATATTGCGAGAGCACTATTACATCGACCAGAAGTTTTATTTTTAGATGAACCAACGACTGGATTAAAAGTGAGGTAACCGGACTATTAATCGGTTCGTTTTGCTATTTGTTAGTAAGAATGACACAAGCACAAACTTTTACCGATACACGCTTTAACATTATTACTGGGGTCATTTCACAAATGATTGGCAATGAAAAAATTTCAGCTGGACTAACTTATTTAATTCATTTTGGACTAATATCAGTGATTTTTTTAGGGACTTTCTACGTTAATGGTTGGATTAATAGTTGGCATGGATTACTCATTGTAGTTATTAATTTTTTTGTTATCTATCTTCTAGTATGGTTAGGAATTATTGTTTGGAATAAGGCTAGTGCTAAGGAAACCAATAAACAGCTGAATAAATTTAATCAGAAATAAAAAGTTTAGGACGTTTATTTTGTCATTTAGCTAAGATTGTATTATATTAGTAAGTGAAGTTAGCACTCTTTATTTGTGAGTGCTAAAAAAGAAATTTTGGAGGTTTTAGATATGTTACAACCAATTGGTGATCGTGTAATTATTGAGGTTAAAGCTCAAGCAGAAAAGAATATTGGTGGCATTGTTTTGGCAGAAAATGCTAAACAAAAACCAACAGAAGGTAAGATTGTTGCAGTTGGAACTGGTCGTATTTTAGACAACGGTGAAAAAATTGCCCCTGTAGTTAAAGAAGGGGACGTTGTGATGTTTGATAAATACGCCGGAACTAAAATTGAATATGACGAAAAATCATATTTGGTAATGCACGAAAATGACTTACTTGCAATTATTAAATAATCTAAAGAACAACTAATGAAGAATAAGAGGTAATTAATATGGCTAAAGAGATTAAATTTTCTGATGACGCCCGTAGCGAAATGCTTAAAGGGGTCGACAAATTAGCAGATACAGTTAAAACTACAATGGGTCCTAAGGGACGGAATGTCGTTTTGGAAGAAACAGCTGGTAACCCAACCATTACTAATGATGGGGTTACGATTGCTCGTGCAATTTCATTGCCAGATCATTTCCAAAACATGGGTGCTAAACTAGTCGCTGAAGTTGCATCAAAAACTAATGATGTTGCTGGTGATGGTACGACAACTGCTACGGTTTTAACGCAAGCAATTGTTAAAGAAGGCATGAAGAACGTCACTGCTGGTGCTAACCCAGTTGGTGTTCGTCGTGGAATCGAAAAAGCAACTGCAGCTGCCGTTGCTGGGCTTCACAAGATGAGTCACAAAGTGGAAAACAAAGAAGATATTGCTCAAATCGCATCAATTTCATCTGCCAGTGAAAAAGTTGGTAAATTAATTGCAGATGCCATGGAAAAAGTTGGTAACGACGGAGTCATTACCATTGAAGACTCTAAAGGGGTTGAAACCAGCCTTGATGTCGTTGAAGGAATGGAATTTGACCGTGGTTACATGTCACAATACATGGTAACTGACCAAGAAAAGATGGAAGCAGATCTTGATAATCCATACATTTTGGTAACCGATAAAAAGATTAACAACATGCAAGATATCATGTCACTTCTTCAAGAAGTTGTGCAACAAGGTCGTTCATTGTTAATCATTGCCGATGATATCGGTGGTGAAGTTCTTCCAACCCTTGTATTAAACAAGATGAGAGGAACCTTCAATGTAGTTGCTGTTAAAGCACCTGGTTTTGGTGACCGTCGTAAAGCTCAATTACAAGATATTGCAGTTTTGACTGGAGCAACTGTCATTACTGATGACTTAGGTCTTGAATTAAAGGACACTACCCTTGAACAATTAGGTCAAGCTAACAAAGTTAACGTTACTAAAGACAAGACTACGATTGTTGAAGGTAAGGGAAGCAAAGAAGCCATTGCTAAACGAGTTAACGAAATTAAAACTCAATTAGCTGCTACAACTTCACAATTTGATCGGGAAAAACTTCAAGAACGCCTTGCTAAATTAGCCGGTGGTGTTGCTGTTATCAAAGTTGGTGCTGCTACTGAAACTGAATTAAAAGAACGCAAGTACCGCATTGAAGATGCTTTGAACGCAACTCGTGCTGCCGTTGAAGAAGGCTTTGTTCCCGGTGGTGGTACTGCATTCATCAACATTCTTAAAGACGTTGATGCAGTTGAAGCTACTGGTGATGAAAAGACTGGAGTTGAAATTGTCAGTCGGGCCTTAGAAGCACCAGTAAAACAAATTGCTGCTAATGCGGGAGTTGATGGTGCCGTGGTCGTTGATCACTTGAAACAAGAAAAACCAGGAATTGGTTACAATGCTGCGGATGACAAATACGAAGATATGATTGCTGCCGGAGTTGTTGATCCAACCAAGGTTAGTCGCTCAGCACTTCAAAATGCTGCATCTGTTTCATCATTGTTATTAACAACTGAAGCAGTCGTTGCTGAAAAACCAGAAGAAAACAATGCTGCACCTGCTATGCCACAAGGAATGCCTGGAATGATGTAAAAACATGTAACTAGTATGTAAAAGATAATTGTTAAATTCGTTAATAACTTGTCCTATGTGTACATTAGTTTAATGGATATAGAGGAGTCTAGCTATGCTAAATGAAATATTGATAATAAAATGGCTGAAAATCTTGAATTAATAGTTATAAATTATCTTAATAGTCAAGTTGGACTTTCTATGAGTAAACCATATCTTAATGAATATTTTATACAATTTAAAGATTTTTCTAATAGCAATTCAGAAAATGAACTTGAACGTATTGAATATAATATGAATGTATTTTTGGGTATGGTAGCTGTTTTAGAGCCAGAAAAACGGGAAAAGATTAATAACTATATTGATGAATTCGATGAAAAATCAATGGATAATACTAAAATAAATAAAATTGAAAGTTATGCATATGATTTTTTAGAAGAAATAATTAGTAATGTGACATATAAAATTTTTAAGGAAAGTTCGCAAATTTGTGAGCTTTCTTTTTTTTTCATTAAGATTTGTAGTACAATTAACACCATGTTGAAAATACAAATTAATTATTAAATAGGAGCAAGTTTCATGTGGCGATATTTAAAAAGATTGATTATCGGACGTCCGCTCAAAAGCACTGATGAGTCAGGACAGTCATTAACAAAATTTAAAGGGTTGGCATTATTGTCATCTGATGCTTTATCATCAGTTGCTTATGGTACTGAACAAATTACAGCAGTGTTGATTACTTTATCAACGGCTGCGTTGATGTATCAAATGTGGGCTGCTTTATTAGTTTTGGTTTTACTTGCTGCCATTACTTTGTCATACAGACAAATTATTTATGCTTACCCATCTGGTGGGGGAGCTTATGTGGTTGCTAGAACCAACTGGGGTGAGGCAACGGGACTAGTTGCTGGTGGATCTCTATTAGTCGACTATATGCTGACTGTGGCGGTTTCAACGACGTCTGGAACTGAAGCAATTACTTCAGCGATTCCTGCCCTATACAATTACCAAGTTCAGATTGCCATTGTGATCGTGATTGCCATCATGATTTTGAACTTACGGGGAATGCGGGATTCAGCCGCTTTCTTAGTGGTTCCAGTGTATCTATTCATTTTCATGATTATTTTCATGATTGGATTGGGTGCCTATAACATCATGACAGGTAAAATCATGTACCACGCCTATGCACCGCTTAATGCTTCGGTTCAAGGAATGACCTTAGTGCTATTCTTCAAGGCTTTCTCATCTGGTTCAGCTTCCTTAACTGGGGTTGAAGCGATTAGTAATGCCGTTCCTAACTTTAAAAAGCCAAAACGTAAAAACGCCGCTAACACGTTAGCCTTAATGGCCATCATTTTAGCAGCATTCTTCTCAGGAATTACTTTCTTAAGTTACTACATGGGAATTATTCCTAGTGCCAAAGATACGGTTTTATCACAAATCGGAATTGGTGTGTTCGGTCACGGAATTTTCTATTACCTACTTCAAATGTCAACGGCTTTAATTTTGGCAGTTGCGGCTAATACTGGATTCTCAGCCTTCCCAATTTTGGCTTATAACATAGCAAAAGATAAATATCTTCCCCATGCATATCTTGATAAGGGTGACCGTTTAGGTTATTCTAACGGGATTATTTCCTTAGCAATTGGGGCAATTATTTTAATTGCGGTCTTTAACGGTGAAACAAATCTTTTGATTCCACTTTATGCGGTAGGGGTTTTCGTGCCATTTACTTTGTCACAATCTGGAATGATTGTGCATTGGTTACGAGAACGAACAGGTTTTTGGCCTGGAAAGATTTTCATCAACTTTATTGGAGCATTTATTTCGCTTGGTTTAGTGGTCTTCTTATTTGGCCTTCATTTCAAGGACGTTTGGCCATACTTGGTAATCATGCCATTAATCTTGACTATGTTTTATCGAATTCATGCTCATTACGTTCGAGTTGCTAAACAACTTCGAGTTAAGAACAAGTTTGAAAAACAAGAACAACGTCACTACGTTGGATCAACTGTCTTAGTATTAGTTGGTAACGTTACACAAGTGACTCGTGAGGCACTTAGTTATGCCCGTTCAATTGGGGATGAGGTCGTTGCGGTTCACGTTTCAATGGACTCTAACCTTGAACACGAAAAGAAGAATGAAGAAAAATTCAAAGCAGAGTATCCTGATATTCGATTTGTTAACATTCATACTTCATACCGTTCGATTAATGGTCCAGTAATTCGATTCTGTGATGTTGTGGCTCGTAAAGATGATGCTCGCAATTATTCAACAACCGTCTTAGTTCCTCAATTTGTGCCTAAGCATCATTGGCAACAAGTGCTTCATAACCAAACTGGTTTGAAGTTAAGAGCAGCTTTGAACTCTCGCCAAAACATTATTGTTTCAACGTTTAACTATCATTTACAAGACTAAAATAAAAGCGCCCGTCACATTGACGAGCGCTTTTAGTATGCAATTTATTGTTTGAATTGAATGTGAACATATTCTTGGTAGAGTGGCAATTCTTTAAGCAATTCTTCATGAGTTCCATGACCTAAGACTTTTCCATGATCAATGAAGTAAATATCATCTGAATCAACGATGGTACTTAACCGATGGGCAATTGTTAAAGTAGTACGACCCTTCATTAATTTAGCAAGAGCTTTTTGTACCATGGCTTCCGATTCAGAGTCTAAGCTAGCGGTTGCTTCATCAAGCATTAAAATCTTTGGATCACGTAGAAAGGCTCTTGCAATGGCTAACCGTTGTCGTTGACCACCAGAGACCTTCACACCCCGTTCACCAACTTGGGTATCTAGACCATCTGACATTTCTTTAACAAATCCATCCGCATAAGCCAGCTTAAGCACTTGCCAAAGTTGTTCGTTAGTGTAATTATCATTGAGTCCATATGTTAAATTATGGCGAATTGTTCCAGCCATAATGGCTGAATCCTGGGAAACAAATCCAATTTGTTTACGCCAATTTTCTAGACTGATTTGATCGATTTCCATGTCGCCAATAGTAATTTTTCCTGAAGTAGGCTGATAATAACGTTCAATCAAACTAAAAATAGTTGATTTCCCACTTCCAGAAGGGCCAACGAAGGCTACCGTTGAATTAGGATTGGCGGTAAAACTAACATCTTTTAAAATTGGTTGACTCTTTTCATAAGCAAAATTAACGTTTTGCATTTGAAGTGGCTTACCAGCGACATCATAAGTTTTACCAGCAGTGAAGTTTTCTTCAAGTTCACTCATAAGTTCTTGAATTCGATCAGTCGCTCCATTAGCTTTTGACAAATCAGTGAAGAGACGAGCCATCATACTAACAGGTCCGATGATTTGGAAAAGGTACATTAGAAAAGCAAACATGGTTCCAATCGTCATTGTTCCTGTTGCAACCCGATGAGCACCGTACGCAAGGACTCCGACCATTAATGCCATCATGACCGTTCCCATTAAAGGACTGGCGATTGAATCATAAATGGCTTCCTTTAACCCAATTTTGAATAGGTTATTGACCATCTGATTTCCACTTTTTGCTTCATAATTTTCGGCGTTTGAAGATTTAACCAAGCGAATTTCATTTAAAGTTTCTTCTGCTTTACCAGAAAAGTCAGCGAGCTCATCTTGACGTTGTCGACCAACTTGACGGGTTTTCCGCATCAAAGGACGCATGACCGTCATTACTAACGGAACGGCGATGAACATAATTAAAGTCATCCGCCAATCCATAAATAACATAATGGTTAATGCCCCAGTGAGTTGGAAAATGGAGGTCACTGAACTAGGAAATGATACTGATAACAAGTTTTTAATTTGATCAGAGTCATTAACCAGACGTGAGGTTAACGTTCCCGTTTTGACATTATCAAAGTAGTTAACGGGAAAACGTAAGATTTTATTCCACAATAGTTTTCGTAAGTTAGCAACCACGTTTTCGCCAAAGAACCCTAAGAGTGTTCCTGACAAGGCGTTGACTAAAGCACTAATGATGAAGAGGGCGATGACACCGGAGATTAAAACACCACTTACACCCTTAGAGAAGTTATTAACCATTGATTGAGCGACTTTTGGCACTAATAATTGTACGGTCGTTGCAATTAAGCCTAATCCAAGTCCTGCCCAAAGTTGCCAATATTTTGGCTTAGTTTGACGAATTAAGTTAATAAAACTTTTAAAATTAAAATTATCCTTTTTGTTTTTTGAATGAGCCATAAGCATACCCCTTTTTAACGTTTTTTAAGTTTAAAAAAATGACAGCAATTTAACTAACGAGAGTTAAGTTTAATGATTAGACTTGTGGCTGTCAATTAAAGTGGATAGTAAAAGAAGATTAACCGTTTTGGGTTAATCTTCTTTTGGTTTATTTATGGTAGGGAACTTCAAAATATCGTTCATCTTTTGTTTTGATATTAACTTTTCCTGCTAATAAATTTGTAATATTGGTTTTAAAATTTTCAAGTTCGCTAGTTAGTGCGGCAGTGGTAATTTTAACTTCACTACCGTAATCAACCTTTGAAATTTGAAAACCATTTTCTTTTAAATAATACTGTAATTTATCATTAAGACTATAGACAACGGTTAACACAACTTGGGTCTGCAATAATTTTTCCACAATTCCGACTGATTCAATTACTTGAGAAGCCGAGTTACTATAAGCTCTAATCAGTCCGCCGGCACCCAGTTTAATTCCACCAAAGTAACGGGTTACAACGATTATGGTATCATGCAGTTGATTATTTTTAAGTACTTCTAAAATAGGGACTCCGGCAGTTCCACTAGGTTCACCATTATCACTTTCTCGTTGAATGTTATCATTTTCCCCAATGAGATAGGCAAAACAATTATGATTGGCTTTTTTGTGCGTAGCACTAATTTCTTCGATGAAAAGTTTTGCTTCTGCTTCATTATTAACTCGTTTGACGTTTGCAATAAATTTAGATTTTTTGATTTCAAATTCATGCGTGCCACTATGAGCGATGGTTAAAAATTGGTTTGTCATTTTAAGTTCCTTAATTCGTATTTAAGAGTGAGGTGATTTAATGAATCAATTAGATATAACTGGACGTTTACTGCCAGATACTGCTTGTGATGAAATGATTTTAAACAATCATGCATTACAGTTTCAACCGGCTATCCAGATTAATCACACTACTATCCATTGTACTAGATGTGCCAGTGATTGTGAAAAAGCTGAAGCTCAATTGCCAGATGAAACTTATTTTTGTTACCAATGTTTTAACCTTGGACGGTTAGACAGTTCTATGAAATTAGTTCATTTACCAGGAATTAATCAATTTGAAGTTGTTCATCCAGTTTTAACGTGGAAGGGTCGGCTAACTGAGTTACAACAAAAATGTTCTGATGAAGTGGTGAAAACCTTTCAAGAACACCAAAATAAATTATTATGGGCTGTGACTGGGGCTGGTAAAACTGAAATTTCTTTTGCGGGAATTGCCTGGGCTTTGGCACAGGGATTACGAGTAGGAATTGCTTCTCCCAGAGTAGATGTTTGTGTCGAACTTTATCCCCGTTATCAAGCGGCATTTGCAAATACTAGCATGATTTTATTACATGGAAAAAGCGAAGAACCATATCAATATCGACAGCTGACAATTTGTACAACCCATCAACTATTACGTTTTCAAGATGCTTTTGACGTTTTAATTATTGACGAAGTCGATGCCTTTCCTTATGCTAACAACGATTCTTTACAAATGGCGGCTAAACGATCGGTCAAAAAGCACGGCTCTTTATTGTTAATGACCGCGACCCCCAGTCCCAAGCTACGCCAACAATACCAAGTTAGTTATTTACCACTTCGTTTTCATCGTCATTTATTGCCTAAAATTAAAATTCATTTTTGCTTTAACTGGAAGCGTAAAATCTACGCTGGCAAAATCCCCCAAAAAGTCATTTTTAAAGTCTTACAAAAAATTGAACGACAACAACGTTTTCTCTTGTTTGTTCCACGAATTAAAGATTTACAAGTTGTGGACGAAATTTTGAGTAAAAAATATCATGGTGAAAAATGTTGGAAAACTGTTTATTCGGCAGATGAAGCACGGATGGAAAAAGTTCAAGCAATGCGTGATGAAAAGGTCCTCTTTTTGATTACAACGACCATTTTAGAACGGGGAGTGACCTTTCCAGGAATTGATGTGATTATCTTTGGAGGAGATGAACGTGTTTTTTCCGTGGCGTCCTTAGTTCAAATTGCTGGACGAGTCGGTCGGAAGGCTAGTCGACCAACTGGAGACGTTGATTGTTACATTGGCAGTTATTCAAGCAATGTTGCAGAAGCCCGGAAACAAATTGCCGAAATGAATCGAAAGGGGAAAGCCCTTGGATAATTGTCGTTGGTGTGGGGGTTTCTTAAATTCAAATTTAAAAATTCATTTTATTTTAAGCTTTAAACCGTTCATTCCAAAAACATTGTGCGATAAATGTGAAAGTTTGTTTACATTGCCAAGCAGAGAAGAAAGCTGTGTTGATTGTGGTCGTTTTCAAGCTAGTCAAAAACGCTGTCAAGATTGCGAAAAGTGGTTAAATCAAAAACAACAGTTAAATAATCAAGCCTTATATCTTTATCACGGCATTATCAAAGAATATTTAGAACGTTATAAATTTAAGGGTGACTATCGCCTACATAGTTTATTTCAAACACGAATTAATTCCTTAATTGACGCCGACGAACTCGTGATTCCAATTCCAGTGACTAAAAGCACCATGAAACAGCGTCATTTTAATCAAGTGACGGGGATGCTAGGAGAAATTGAATTTCTGGATTGTTTAGTTGCTAAACCAAAAGCGCAAGCACAATCTGAAAAGGGAAGAAACGAACGAATTAATGCCCAACAACCGTTTGAAATTAATCAGAAACTGGTTAGTAAGATTAAAAGTCAGAAGGTTGTTTTAATTGATGATGTCTATACTACTGGAACAACTTTACATTACGCAGCACAGCTTTTGCGTGAAAATGGTGCCCAATCTGTTCGAAGTATTACGTTAGCTCGCTGATTAATTGTTATTTTTCTTTTTATTAACTATAATGGAAGTTAGATGGTTAATTAAAATCGACTTATGTTAGCCGAAAGGAGAGATGAAATGTTATCTTATAATCTAAGAGGCGACGACGTTGAAATTACAGACAACCTTCGCAGTTATGTAACGGATCAAATAGCAAAATTAGATCCTTACTTTGCTGAAGGCGTAAATGCAGTGGCTCACGTTAATTTGTTTGGATTTAAAAATGGTAATGTCAAGGCTGAAATAACAATTATTTTTTCTTTCTTATTACTTCGTGGTGAAGCTAGTGGATTAGGATACCATGAAAGTGTGGCTGCGGCAATTACACATATCAAGGAGCGAATTGAAAAGTATCAAAACCGTATTAATGAAAAATCTAAGGTGCATGGTGAAAATGGAATTTTCAAGGATACTAAGATTGATGAAAACAAGTTTAAAATTGTACGTAAAAAACGAGTTCCTTTAAAGCAGATGACTTCTGATGAAGCTATTTTGCGGATGGACTTACTTGGTCATGATTTTTATATTTTTAGAGATATTGATAATGGAACTACTGATATTGTTTATCGACGTAAAGATGAAAATTATGGATTAATTACAACTGAAAAATAAAGGAGATTTATTTTATAAATCTCTTTTTATTAATGTTAGTAATCAAAATTTTTAATTAAGTCAATAAAATGTTAAGATAAAATTTATCTAATTAACAATAAAAAATAAAAGCTTACTATTAGGAGAAAATTGTAGATGGCGAATGTATTAAAAAAATGGGTTGAAAGCGACAAACGTCGTGTTAAACAACTCGGAAAAATTGCTGATCGTGTAAGTGCTTATGCAGAGCAATACAGTAAGTTAAGTGATGAACAATTACAAGCAAAAACTGCAGAATTTCAAAAACGCTACCAAGCTGGTGAATCACTAGATGATTTACTTCCAGAAGCGTTTGCAGTAGCCCGTGAAAGTGCTCATCGAGTACTTGGATTAACGCCTTTTAAGGTTCAGATAATGGGTGGAATTGTGCTTCATGAAGGTAATATTGCCGAAATGAAGACTGGAGAAGGAAAAACTTTGACAGCTACAATGCCCGTATACTTGAACGCTCTTTCAGGTAAAGGGGTACACGTGGTTACAGTTAACGAATACCTTTCAGAACGTGATGCCGAACAAATGGGACAACTTTATAACTGGTTGGGTCTAACTGTTGGGGTTAACAAATCAGATATGAGCCCAGAAGAAAAACGGGCTGCTTATAATGCTGATATCACTTACTCAACTAATAGTGAAATTGGATTTGATTACCTTCGTGACAACATGGTTGTTTATGAAGAAGACCGGGTTCAACGTCCTTTGAATTTTGCGCTAGTTGATGAAGTTGATTCAATTTTAATTGATGAAGCTCGTACTCCATTAATTATTTCTGGACAAGCTCATGGTGCAAATGAAATGTACAAACAAGCTGACCAATTTGCCAAGACTCTAAAGGCAACAACTGACTATAAGGTTGATTTGGAAACTAAGACAGTTTCATTAACGGAAACTGGAATTCGTAAAGCTGACAAATTCTTCAACTTAAAAAACATTTATGATACTGATAACACCGCCTTAACTCATCATATTGATCAAGCTCTTCGGGCTAACTATGTCATGGAACTTGATAAAGATTATGTGGTTAAAGATGATGAAGTTTTAATCGTTGATTCCTTTACTGGACGGATTATGGAAGGTCGTCGGTTCTCTGATGGTCTTCACCAAGCGCTTGAAGCAAAAGAAGGCGTTACGATTCAAGAAGAAAGTAAGACAATGGCTAACATTACTTACCAAAACTTGTTTAGACGTTATCGTAAGCTTGCCGGAATGACTGGTACTGCTAAGACAGAACAAGAAGAATTCCGTGAAATTTACAATATGAATGCTGTTTCAATTCCTACTAACAAACCAGTTATTAGAATTGATGAATCTGACGTTCTTTACCCAACCTTACAATCAAAATTTGATGCTGTAATTGATAAAGTCAAAGAATTACATCATCGTGGACAACCAATTTTGTTAGGAACGGTTGCTGTTGAAACATCAGAATACCTTTCTCAACGTTTGGATCAAGAAAAAATTCCACATGTTGTTTTGAATGCTAAAAACCATGCTAAAGAAGCGGATATTGTTGCTAATGCTGGTCAAAAAGGTGCAGTTACGATTGCTACCAACATGGCTGGTCGTGGTACTGATATCAAACTTGGACCTGGCGTAATTGAAGTTGGTGGATTAGCCGTAATTGGTACTGAACGTCATGAATCACGAAGAATTGATAATCAACTTCGGGGACGTGCTGGTCGTCAAGGTGATCCAGGTTATTCACAATTCTACCTTTCACTTGAAGATGATTTGATGCGTCGTTTTGGTTCTGACAGAATCAAGAATGTTTTGAAGACGCTTAAAGTTGAAGATGATGATGCTGTAATTCGGAGTCGAATGATTACCAAACAAGTTGAATCAGCTCAAAAACGAGTTGAAGGTAATAACTACGATTCACGGAAAAACGTTTTGAAGTATGATAACGTCATGTCAGAACAACGTGATGTGATTTATGGCGAACGTAATCGAGTTATTGAAGAAAAGAAATCGTTGAAGTGGGTGCTTATGCCTATGATTAAACGAACGATTGATCATATTGTCGATTTACATACTCAAGGCGATCAAAAGAATTGGAATTTACAAACCATCCTTGATTTCGCCACTAGTTCATTAGTTAGTCCTAATGAAATTAGTATGAATATGTTAGAAGGTAAGTCTGCAGATCAAATTAAAGAATTTTTGATGGAATTAGCAGAAAAACAATATGTAGAAAAAGAAAAAGAACTTCAAGATCCAGCTCAAGTGCTTGAATTTGAAAAAGTAGTTATTTTACGAGTGGTAGATTCTCACTGGACTGATCATATTGATGCAATGGACCAATTACGTGAATCAATTGGTCTTCGTGGCTACGGTCAATTAAACCCATTAGTTGAATATCAACGTGAAGGATCACGGATGTTCGAAGAAATGGTTGCTGACATTGATTACGGGGTAACTCGTTTATTCATGAAAGCTGAAATTAGACAAAATATTCAAAGATAAAAAATGGAGAACTAACGGTTCTCCTTTTTTTGAGCGGAGGAATAATCGTGGAATTAAGTGAACAAAAAGCAAAAGTGGCGGAAATAAAAAAAGACATTGATGACTTTAGGGGGTCTCTTTGACTTAGACCATTTGAATGAAGCAATTTCAATTAATGAAGGTAAAATGGCTGAGGCTGGTTTTTGGGATAATCAAAGAAAAGCACAAAAAGTAATTGATGAAAATAATGAATTAAAGGCTAAGTATGATACTTTTCACCAATTAGTAGAAGAATATGAAGATTTAGAGGTCACTCTATCTTTAATTTCGACTGAAGATGATGCTGAATTGGAAGAAGAATTCAATGAAACATTAGCAAAAGTTGAGAAGCACATTCAGAATTATAAATTGAATCTTTTGTTGAATGGAAAGTATGATAAAAATAATGCCATCGTTGAAATTCACCCGGGTGCTGGTGGAACAGAAGCTGAAGACTGGGCTGATATGTTATTGCGGATGTATACGCGTTGGGCTGATCAAAACGGATTTAAAGTTGAAGTTGACGATTATCAGCCTGGTGAAGTAGCTGGACTTAGTAGTGTGACTTTTACAGTTAGTGGACAAAATGCCTATGGTTATCTAAAATCAGAAAAGGGAATTCATCGGTTAGTGCGGCTTTCACCATTTGATTCAGCTGGCCGTCGTCATACTTCATTTGCATCCGTTAATGTCATGCCAGAACTTGATGAAAACGTTAATGTTGATATTAATCCTGATGATTTACGAATTGATGTTTTCCGTTCTAGTGGAGCAGGTGGACAGCATATTAATAAAACATCTTCAGCAGTACGAATCACTCATTTACCAACTGGAATTGTAACATCTAGTCAAGCACAACGTTCTCAACTTCAAAATAGAGTGACTGCAATGAATATGTTAAAATCTAAGTTGTATGAATTAGAAGAAGAGAAGAAAGCAGAAGAAAAAGCCAAAATCGAAGGAAAGCAACTTGAGATTGGTTGGGGCTCTCAGATTCGTTCTTATGTTTTTCATCCATACACAATGGTTAAAGATCACCGGACTGGACATGAAACAGCTAATGGAAAAGCTGTTATGGATGGTGATTTGAATCCATTTATTAATGATTACTTACAATGGAAGTTAAAACAAAATAACTAATAAAGGTGACAAATTATGCAATTAGCAGTTAACATTTTATTTTTCTTTATCATGCCAGTTTTCTGGCTTGGTTTGATTAGAACTCATTTAATTTATCGAAGACGAGTTACGCGGGAAAGAAAGTTGTTTGATAGTGCAATCAATCCCAACCATACTGAATTCAAATCATTTATGATTGGCTTAATTGTTTTAGGAATCATTGGCTCGTTGTTAACATCATTGCTTGGAATTGAAGTTAACTATTCTTGGGTTTTCCTTTACGAAGGTCTTGCTACGCTTTGCTTGTTAATTCCAGGATTAATGTTTCCCTTTACTGTAATGCTAATTTCGATAATTATTTTAGTGCTTTTTGGAGATCAATTCCTTTACTTAATTCTTTCCTGGAATTTTTCAAATTTTTTACCAGAACATACTTCAATGAACATGGATTTTTTGGCTTTAATGACAGTTGTGATGATCCTTCAATACTTATTCTTAAAGTTGAACGTTAAATCATTTACATCACCAATCATTCAAAAAAATGTGCGGGGGAATAAGGTTGCTTCATACTTGTTCGACAAGTTAACTGTTGTTCCATTGATACTCTTTGTTCCTGGAAATTTACTTACTAGTACAAGTGCTTTTTGGCCAATTTTTAAAATTTTCGGAGTTAAACTATCAATTTTAGTGGTACCAATTTTAATTGGATTCAACTTTAAATTTTTAGGTCAAGCTTCAGAAAAGATTTTGAAAAAGATTACCAAAGCAATTGGCGGATTGTGTTGGTTAAGTTTAGGACTTACTTTGGATGCCTTTCTTTGGAAAAATGCCATGTTTGATTTAATGTCAGTTCTCTTGATTGGTTTATGTTATTTCTTAGTTCTACATCACTATAAAAAAGTTGATAAACAAGTTGATAAACAAGTTGAACAAGCAGTTGATGGGATTCGGATTCTTGGCGTTAAGAATGATACACCGGCTAGTAAAATGAATTTGAAAATTGGTGATCTAATTCAAGAAGTCAATGGACAACAAGTTCGTAATGAAAATCAACTATATAAAGCGTTACAAAGTAATCCCACTTATTGTCGTTTGAAAATCAAAAACCGTAATGGTCGCCTTGAGTTGAAAGAAGCTGCTATTTTTGCAGATGCTCCTCATGAGATTGGCATTGTTACTTTTCCCAGAAACTAAGAAGGGTACCTGAAAAGGCTCTTTTTTTATTAAATTGGTTAGGAGCTAATTATGAAATTTTTTAGTCGAATTTTACTTAATTTTATTTTATTTATGGCTTTTTCGGGTCTTTTTCCTGCGCAATTCTTTTTAGGAAGTTGGACGGTGGCACTTGTCGCTTCAGTTATTTTAACTATTTTAGAAATTTTTATTAAACCAATTTTAAGCTTATTATTTTTACCAATTAATTTATTAACGTTTGGATTGTTTAATTTTGTTATTAACGCTTTAATCTTGGAATTAACTGCTTGGTTCATTGGAAGCAATTTCTATTTCTCATCATTCGGGGTAGTTTTTGTGATTTCCTTGTTAATGTCACTTTGTAACTATGCGATTTCTAGCTATTTTTGGGATCAAAAGTGATAAAATTAAACTAAATTAAAGGAGGTTTTTTTATGACTAAAAGTGTTAGCGTAAAGGAACTAGTTGATAATACCCATCTCAATGTTTTTTGGGGAAAAGAATATTTAGATCGTCCTATCACAACTAGTGATATTTCTCGTCCAGGACTTGAATTAACCGGTTATTTTGATTATTATCCTTCTGAAAGAATTCAATTATTAGGAATTACTGAAACCTCATTTGCAAAACATTTGCCAGAAAAAGAATTAACTGCAGATATGACAAAAATGTGTCAACCAGACACACCTGCTTTTGTGATTTCAACAGATATTGAACCACCAATTGAATTAGTAAAAGCTTGTAAAAATGCACATATTCCAATTTTAGAATCAAAGCTTAATACTTCGCGTGTTTTGAGTAACATGACTGATTTTTTGGAAGCTAAATTAGCTCCACGTAAGTCAATTCATGGAGTTTTAGTGGAAGTTTACGGATTGGGTGTTTTAATCACAGGTGATTCTGGAATTGGTAAGAGTGAAACTGCACTTGAATTAGTTAAGCGGGGACATCGTTTAATTGCTGATGATCGAGTAGAAGTTTACCAACAAGATGAACAAGCTTTAATTGGAACTGCCCCTAAAATTTTGAGTCATTTACTTGAAATTCGTGGAATTGGAATTATTGATGTGATGACATTGTTTGGTGCCGGTGCGGTTCGTTCTGAAACTAAGGTTGATTTAATTGTTCACCTAGATATTTGGGATAAAGATACTAAATATGATCGTTTAGGAACTGAAAAAGATTCTGTTCAGATTTTTGATGTTGATGTGAAAAAAATAAACGTTCCAGTTAAACCTGGTCGTAACCTAGCGATTATTATTGAAACGGCTGCGATGAACTTTAGAGCAAATTCAATGGGATATAATGCTTTAGACGTTTTTGACAACCAATTAAATACCTTAATTAAAGATAATGGTAGCCGAGATACTAAAGAATTGAAAAAGGGTGATAATTAGTGGTTGATTTTTTAACTTTAAGTCCAATTGCACTTAATTTTGGTCCGTTTCATGTTCGTTGGTATGGAATTTTTATTGCTTCGGCTGTGTTGATTGCCATTTATCTATCAATGAAAGAAGCTCAACGTCAAAAATTAAACGAAGATTATTTGTACGATTTAATCTTATGGGCAATTCCAATTTCCATTATTTCAGCTCGCTGTTATTATGTGATTTTCCAATGGCCATATTATGCTCAGCATCCTAGTGAAATCATTGCCATTTGGGACGGTGGAATCGCTATTTATGGAGCACTAATTGGTGGCGGAATTTTTATGTACTGGTTCTGCAAAAATCATGGGTTAAATATTTGGCAGATTTTTGATATTGCTGCACCAACCGTGATTATGGCACAAGGAATTGGTCGCTGGGGTAATTTTATGAACCAAGAAGCCTTTGGAGCACATACGAGCCTTACATTTTTGGAACATTTGCATTTACCAAACTTTATCATTCAACAAATGTTTATTGACGGATTCTATCGTCAGCCTACTTTTTTATATGAATCAATCTGGGATTTATCTGGGTTTGCACTATTGATGATTATGCGTCATTCTGATAAATTATTTAAACGGGGAGAAATCTTTCTTGCTTATGTAATGTGGTATTCGTTTGGTCGCTTTTTTACCGAAGGAATGCGGACTGATAGTTTGATGTTTGGGCCGCTACGAATTTCACAAATTTTGTCAATTTTCTTGTTTTTTGGAGCAATGGGATTGATGATTTATCGTCGCAATAAAATTAATAATCTAGTTTGGTATGATTACCAAAATTAAAGGAGTTACAATGACTGAAAAAATTGCTGTGTTAGGTGCTGGATCTTGGGGTAGTATGCTAGCTTATATTCTTCATCAAAATGGAAACGATGTTCGTTTATATGCTCGTAATCCTGAACAAGTTAAAGAATTTAACACCCAACATACAAATTCTCATTATTTAAAAGATTTTACCTTTCCAGAATCAATGAAAGCAACAGACTCTTTGAAAGATGCACTTGATGGCGTAGATGATGTTTTATTTATCGTTCCGTCTCAAGCAACTCGTTCCGTTGCTAAAGTGGTTAACCAAATTTTAGCTAAAAAAAGAATCAAGCCTTATATCATTCATGGTAGTAAAGGATTAGAAAAGGGAACTTTTGACCGAATTTCAACAGTTCTAGAAGAAGAAATTAATCCAGAAAATAGAAAGACAGTTTCAGTTATTTCCGGACCTAGTCAAGCTGAAGGGGTTGCCAAACATGATCCTACGTTAATTACAGTTGCTAGTGAAGATATGAGATCGGCAGAACATTTCCAAAAACTGTTTATGAATGACTATTTCCGTGTTTATACCAATAGTGATATAATTGGAGTTGAATTTGGTGGTGCATTGAAAAATATCATTGCTTTAGGAGCAGGTGCTCTTTATGGTTTGGAATATGGTGACAATGCAAAAGCCGCACTAATGACACGAGGGGTAGCTGAAATTTCTCGTTTAGGAGTTTCTTTTGGTGCTAACCCGCTTACGTTTACAGGTTTATCTGGAATGGGAGACGTGATTGTTACTGCTACCAGTAAAGATTCACGTAACTGGCGTGCTGGATATCAACTTGGTAAAGGCAAAAAACTCGATGAGATTGTTGCAGACATGGGAATGGTAATTGAAGGAATTGCCACTAGTGAAGCCGCTTATGATTTGGCCAAAACTCGTGGTGTAGAAATGCCAATTACAAATGCTATTCATTCCGTGTTAAATAATGAAGAAACGGTTAAAGATGCTATTATGAAACTAATGACTCGTGAAGGCCGCTCTGAAATCGGATAATACATAGGAGTCTACAAAATGAAAAAAGTTACAAAAGCAATTATTCCTGCTGCTGGTTTAGGAACTCGTTTCTTACCAGAAACTAAATCAGTTCCCAAAGAAATGTTACCAATTGTTGATACACCAACAATTCAATACATTGTTGAAGAAGCTAAGGCTTCTGGTATTACAGATTTGGCCATTGTGACTGGTTCAGGAAAAGGCTCAATTGAAGATCACTTTTCATCTAATTATTTGTTAGAACAAAACCTTGAAAGAAAAGGTAAAGATGAAATATTGAAAGCTGTTCAAAAAACGAATGATATGAACATTTACTTTATTCGTCAAGCATATCCTAAAGGTTTGGGAGATGCAGTGTTGACTGCTAAAACATTTGTTGGGAACGATCCTTTCGTTGTCATGCTTGGTGATGATTTGATGACTGATAAAGTTCCTTTAACTAAACAATTGATTGATAGTTACGAAAAATCGGGTGCTTCAACGCTTGCTGTAATGCGAGTTCCACACGAAGAAACCGTTAAATATGGTGTGATCGATCCCATTGAAGAAGTTAGCGACGGTATGTACGACGTTAAACAATTCGTGGAAAAGCCAGCTCCAGAAGATGCACCAAGTGATTTAGCTATCATTGGTCGTTACTTGTTTACTCCAGAAATTATGGATGTTTTGGAAACTACGAAACCTGGTAAAGGTAACGAAGTTCAATTAACTGATGCCATTGATACTTTGAACAAAACCCAAAAAGTTTATGCTCATGAATTCAAAGGCGATCGTTTCGACACTGGTAACAAACTTAGTTGGTTAGAAACTAACATTGAGTTTGCACTACGTCGTCAAGATTTAAGTGATGATTTGAAGGCTTATATCATTGATTTAGCTAACAAATTAGAAAAATAAAAATCAAATAAAAAAGATACTGCTTAGTCAGTATCTTTTTTTAATCACTTTACTAAATAAAAGTAAGCAAATGTGTTAATATAATTGCAGTAGAGAAAATTTGAGGAGAAAATATTATGAAATTAACAATTGGTGGCGAAGATTTTGGTTCTAAAATGGGTAATGATCAACTTCATTATGACGACTTTTTACCTGACTTCACTTTAACTAACGCAGATGGTCAAACATTGACCACAAAAGACTTAGAAGGCCAATTAACCTTATTAAGTGTGGTTCCTAGTCTTGATACTGACGTTTGTAGTTTAGAAACAGCTCACTTTAATCAAGTTGCGAGTGATTTTAAAGGAATTAAATTTATCACCGTTTCTAATGATCCAGTTGCTAGTCAAAAAAACTGGTGTGCTGCTCATGATGCTGATGGAATGGAAATTTTATCTGATGCTAACGGTTCATTTGGAAAAGCAATGCATCTTTATATTCCAGGCTTTGATCATTTAGCTCGGGTAGTCTATATTGTTGATGCAAGCGGTAAAATTGTCTATGAACAAATGGTTCACGAAGTATCACACGAGCCTAATTATGATTTAGTAATTAAAGAATTAGAAAAATTAACTAATAAATAGGAGTTGATTCAGATGACAAAAAAATATGATGTGATTGTAATCGGAGCTGGGCCTGCGGGTATGACAGCTGCACTTTATGCATCGCGAGCTGAATTATCAGTTTTAATGCTTGATCGTGGTGTTTATGGTGGTCAAATGAACAACACTGCTGAAATCGAAAATTATCCTGGTTTTAAGTCAATTCTTGGTCCTAAACTCTCTGAAGAAATGTATGAGAGTAGTACTCAATTTGGAGTGGAATATGGATACGGGGAAGTTACCGGAATTGAAATCGATGGTGATAAAAGAATTGTAAAAACAGCTGATGATGAGTACGAATCTTCTGCAGTTGTAATTGCTTCTGGTTCTGAGTATCGCAAACTTGGTGCACCTGGCGAAAAAGAATATGGTGGACGTGGAGTTTCTTATTGTGCTGTTTGTGATGGAGCTTTCTTTAAAGGCGATAATGTAATCGTTGTTGGTGGTGGAGATTCTGCCATTCAAGAAGCTACTTATCTAGCAAACATTGCTGCGAAAGTGACAGTGGTTCATCGTCGTGACCAATTGCGAGCTCAACGAATTTTACAAGAACGCGCTTTTGATCGTGATAATATCGATTTCATTTGGAATAGTACAGTTGAAGAAATTCAAGGTGATGATCGTAAAGTAACTAATGTTAAAATTAAAAACAATCAAACTGGTGAAGAAACAGTTGTTCCTGCTGCTGGGGTATTTGTTTACGTAGGAATTTTGCCAATGACAGATGCATTCCGTAACATTGGAATTACTGATGAAGCCGGTTGGATTGATACGAACGAATTAATGGAAACGAAGGTTCCTGGAATCTTTGCTGTTGGTGATGTTCGTAAGAAGCATCTTCGTCAAATTACGACTGCAGTCGGTGATGGTGGAATTGCCGGTCAAGGTGTTTTTGATTACGTTGAAAGTTTAAAATCAAATAAATAATTCAATTTAAGAAGTAGTTATTTAACTACTTCTTTTTGTTTGGCGAAAGTATGTTCGTATGCTAGGATAATACTATTATAGGGAAATATTCCCGCTTACGAATTGAAAAAGAGGTATAAGATGGTTACAAAATCACACAAAAAATTTGATTTAGTATCAAAATATAAACCAACAGGGGACCAACCGTCAGCCATTAAGAAATTGGATCAAGGATTAGCTGCGGGTGATAAAGAACAAACTTTACTAGGAGCAACCGGAACTGGGAAGACTTTTACAATGGCAAATGTCATTAGAGATCAGAATCGTCCTACTTTAGTTTTGGCTCATAATAAAACTCTAGCTGGGCAATTATATACAGAGTTAAAAAAGTTTTTCCCAAATAATGCTGTTGAATATTTTGTTAGTTATTATGATTATTACCAACCCGAAGCATATGTACCTTCAAGTGATACTTACATTGAAAAAGATGCTTCGATTAATGACGAAATTGATCAACTCCGACATGCGGCAACTAGTGCATTGTTATCACGTAATGATGTAATTGTCGTGGCCTCAGTTTCTTCAATTTTTGGATTAGGTAGTCCTAAAGAATACCAGGACCATACAGTTACACTTCACGTTGGAGAAGAAATGGAACGTGATGTTTTATTACGTAAATTAGTTAACATTCAATTCCAACGTAATGATATTGACTTTGATCGTGGTCGTTTTCGTGTGCACGGAGATACTGTCGAAGTCTTTCCGGCATCTGGCACGCAAAATGCTTATCGAATCGAATTCTTTGGAGATGAAATTGATAAGATTACACAGGTTAATACTCTAACTGGTGAAGTACTCGGAAATCCAGAACAAGTTACTTTATTCCCTGCGACTCATTTCTTGACCAATGATGAAGTGATGAACGTGGCTTTACCTGAAATTAAAACCGATATGGAAAAACAAGTGGCTGCCATGGAAAAATCAGGGAAATTGTTGGAAGCACAACGACTCAAACAACGAACGACATATGATATTGAAATGTTGCGTGAGATGGGATATACCACTGGAATTGAAAATTATTCACGCTATATGGATCGTCGTAAACCAGGAGAACCACCTTATACATTGCTTGATTTCTTTCCAAAAGATTTCTTGATGTTTGTCGATGAATCTCACCAGACGCTTCCTCAAGTTCACGGAATGATTAAAGGGGATAAAGCGCGAAAAAAACAATTAATTGATTATGGATTTAGATTACCTAGTTCTTACGATAATCGTCCGTTAGACTTTACTGAATTTGAAAAACATATTCACCAAGTTATTTATATGTCAGCCACACCAGGGACTTACGAGTTAGAAAATAGTAGCCAAGTGGTTGAACAAATAATCCGACCAACCGGATTATTAGATCCCACGGTTGAAGTCCGTCCTACAAAGGATCAAATGGATGATTTAGTTGGAGAAATTAACGAACGAATTAAGAAAAACCAACGGACATTTGTTACGACTTTGACGAAGAAAATGTCGGAAGATTTGACTGATTATTTGAAAGATTTAGGGATTAAAGTTCGTTATCTTCACAGTGACATTAAAACCTTGGAACGGACTCGAATTATTCGAGATCTTCGTTTAGGTAAATTTGATGTGCTTGTTGGAATTAACTTGCTTCGGGAAGGAATTGATGTTCCGGAAGTTTCATTAGTTGCGATTTTAGATGCTGATAAGGAAGGATTTTTACGTAATCCACGTTCACTTATCCAAACGATTGGTCGGGCTGCCCGAAATGAAAACGGACACGTTATCATGTACGCTGATCGAGTAACAGACTCGATGCAAGCTGCCATGGATGAAACAACTCGACGTCGTAAAATTCAAATTGCATATAATAAAGAACATCATATTACGCCCAAAACTATTATCAAACCAATTTCTAAGGCCATTTCGGCTTACAAGCAGGATGAAGATGATAAGTACAATAAGAAAAAACCATTTGCAGAAACTGATTTTGAACAAATGAGTTATAAAGAACAGGAACAAATGATTAAAAACTTAAGTGATGAAATGCGTGAAGCTGCTAAACAATTAGACTTTGAACAAGCTGCATCACTTCGAGACACAATTAAAAAATTAAAAAAAGATATGTGAGGTGAAAAACAAATGGAAAATGACAAAATTAAAATTAGAGGAGCTCGTGAACATAATTTAAAAAATGTTGACGTAGATATTCCGAAAGATAAATTAGTGGTTATGACAGGTTTATCTGGATCTGGTAAAAGTTCATTAGCGTTTGATACACTTTATGCAGAAGGACAGCGTCGTTATGTTGAAAGTCTTTCATCATATGCTCGTCAATTTTTAGGACAAATGAATAAGCCAGATGTTGACTCAATTGTGGGACTTAGTCCGGCAATTTCAATTGATCAAAAAACGACTTCCAAAAATCCACGTTCGACGGTTGGAACAGTAACCGAAATTAATGATTATTTACGATTATTATGGGCACGTGTGGGAACTCCAATTTGTCCCAATGATGGAACGGTGATTGAGAGTCAATCAATTGATCAAATGATTGACCGGATTATGGCATTACCAGAACGAACAAAGCTCCAAATTCTTTCTCCCATCGTGCGCGATAAGCGGGGGAAGCATCAAAAAATATTTGAACAAATTAAACGAGAAGGATTTGTGCGGGTCATTGTTGATGGCGAAATGCACGATATTTCCGATGACTTTGATTTGGATAAAAATAAACGGCATATTATCAGTATTGTAATTGATCGAATTGTTGTGAAAGATGGAATTAATTCTCGTCTTTCTGATTCACTTGAAACAGCGCTTCGTTTAAGTGAGGGATATGCCAACATTGATTTTCTTGGTAAACGAGATCCAATGCTTTTTTCTGAACATTATTCTTGCGCTTTGTGTGGTTTTACGATTGGTAAATTAGAGCCACGTCTTTTTTCATTTAATTCACCTCAAGGAGCATGTCCTGCTTGTGATGGGTTAGGGGTTAAACTTGAAGTTGATCAAGATTTGGTAATTCCAGATCCCAACAAAACGTTGAATGAAGGAGTAATTGAACCTTGGAATCCAATTAGTTCAAAGTATTACCCAGAGCTCTTAGAACAAGCCGCAAAAGCATTTAAGATTGATATGGACACGCCTTTTAAAAAATTACCAAAGAAACAACGTGATTTAATTTTATATGGTTCAAAAGGAAAAGAATTTCATTTCCACTATCAAAATGATTTTGGTGGAGTTCGAGACGTTGATGTTCCTTTTGAAGGGGTTATTAATAATATTGCACGCCGTTTCAAGGAAACAAACAGTGATTTCACGCGTGATCAAATGCGGAAATATATGCGTGAATTAACCTGCCAAGTTTGTCATGGTTATCGATTAAATCAACAAGCGTTATCTGTTAAAATTATGGGAAAAAATATCGCCGAAGTTTGTCAGATGAACATTGAAGATGAATTCGACTTTTTTACCAAAGCTAAATTTGGTGAAAAAGATACAGCAATCGCTAAACCTGTAATTAAGGAAATTAAAGATCGATTAGAATTTTTATTGAATGTTGGTTTAAGTTATTTAACTTTATCCCGGTCTGCTCGAACTTTATCTGGGGGAGAAGCACAAAGAATTCGGTTAGCAACTCAAATTGGTTCTAATTTATCTGGAATTTTATATGTACTTGATGAACCATCAATTGGATTGCACCAACGTGATAATGATAGATTGATTAAATCATTGAAAAAGATGCGTGATTTAGGCAATACTCTAGTCGTTGTTGAACATGATCACGATACGATGATGGCAGCCGATTATTTAGTCGATGTTGGACCTGGTGCTGGCCAAGCTGGTGGAAAAATTATGGCAACCGGAACTCCTGAAGAGGTTGCTAAGAATCCAAATTCTCTAACCGGACAATATTTATCTGGAAAGAAATTTATTCCAGTTCCTTTAAAACGCCGTAAAGGTAATAAAAAGTTTGTCACAATCAAAGGCGCTCAAGCTAACAACTTAAAAGATATTACCGTTAAGTTCCCACTAGGTGAATTTAACGTTGTGACTGGTGTTTCTGGATCAGGTAAATCAACGCTAGTTAATGACATTTTAAAACGAGCTCTTGCTCAAAAATTAAATGATAACTCAGAAAAACCAGGGAAATATAAGTCAATTACTGGTTATAAAAACATTGAAAAATTAGTAAGTATTGACCAAAGTCCCATTGGTAGAACTCCTCGGAGTAATCCGGCAACTTATACTGGGGTCTTTGATGATATTCGTGACTTATTTGCCAAAACAAATGAAGCCCAATTACGTGGTTATCAAAAAGGGCGTTTCAGTTTTAATATTAAAGGTGGACGTTGCGAGACTTGTCGTGGAGATGGAATTTTAAAAATCGAAATGGATTTCTTGCCAGACGTCTATGTTCCTTGTGAAGTTTGTCATGGAAAACGCTATAATTCTGAAACTTTGGAAGTTCAATACAAAGGCAAAAACATTGCTGAAGTATTAGATTTAACGGTTAACGAAGCCTTAGAATTCTTTAAAGCAATTCCTAAAATTACGCGTAAATTACAAACGATTTCCGATGTTGGTTTAGGCTATGTAAAGCTTGGGCAGTCAGCAACTACACTTTCTGGTGGTGAAGCACAACGAATGAAATTAGCTTCTGAGTTGCACAAACGTTCCACTGGAAAGAATTTCTACATTCTTGATGAACCAACAACTGGGTTACACACGGATGACATCAAACGTTTGTTAGGTGTCTTACAAAAATTAGTTGACGCTGGTAATACAATTTTAATTATTGAACACAATATGGCAGTAATTGAACAAGCAGATCATGTCATTGACTTGGGACCTGATGGTGGAGATAAAGGTGGTCGAGTTGTTGCCACTGGAACACCAGAAGAAATTACTGAAGTTCCCGAAAGTGTTACTGGTAAGTATTTGAAACCAATTCTAGAAAAAGATTATCAACGAACTTTAGCAGCAGAAAAATAAGACTTTTTGTATTCATTATGTGAAAACGATGATGTTGAATTGTTAAAAAGGTTAGGCAATTTTTAAGAACTTATTCCAATATTATATTGGAATAAGTTCTTTTTTCGATTAATTATTTTTCAAAATTTTATACAAAAATCGACCAAAATCATTCTGAATTTAGTCAACTAATTACTTTAAAGATAATTGTTTTTTAAACCTATATCGTTTATCAGTATAGAAGCATTCATAAAATAGGAACTCTTGTCGCTACATATGAAGTTAGTTTATGGTTATTACCGTCTTTAACACTTTTAATTCAAATAATCTTATCGTTCTTTAGCATAGTGCCACAAATTAATAATATTAATGAATTTGATCATTTAAAATATGAAAATTCAATTTATCAAACAAAAATTAATTTAGCTGATAATGGAATAAATATAATTTCTGGAAAATTAGGTAAATTTATCATCAATAAAAAATTATCTTTAAGATACGGAAGAATCTATCAACTAAAAGGTAGTGTAGGATTAGGAAAAAGTACGGTTTTAGATATATTAACCAAGTGTTTAAAAAAAGAAAATATCAATGTTTTCCTAAGTACATCAAAGCCCATTATCTTTAACGATACAATAATGAACAATATCCTTTTAGGAAAAAATATTAGTAAAGAAGAATTGATTAAAAAATTAAAAGGCTATGGATTCTCTAAAAAAATATTAGTAAGATTAGATGATTTAATTGATGAAAATAAAATTTCTGGTGGAGAAGCACAGCTAATTGAAATCGCAAGGTTAATGATTAATCAACCAACTCCCGAGATTGTGATTTTTGATGAATCATTTAGTGCTTTGGATAATAAAACATTTGATAAGATTTGGGAAAATATAATTGAGATTTTCAAAGACAAGATAATAATTATCGTTTCACATAATTTACCTAAAAAAGTTAAAATAGATAAAAATTTGGATTTTTCAAATTATTTTAAATCTGGAGAAAGTAAATCATGATTGATTTTTGAAAACTACTGAGGTGTTAACGTTATAGTCGAAAAGAGAATGGTTATTATTTGTTAATTAAAAAAATTATTAATGCTAATGAAAGACTCAATCCAGTTGGATAAAATATAACTGGATTGAGTCTTTGTTTTTGTTTTAAGTGAAACGCCCGGTATGTTATACTTGACGAAAGCTTGGGGGGATTAAAATGACACATAATGATCAATTGATAATTATTACAGGAATGAGTGGTGCGGGAAAAACTCGTGCAATCCAAACGTTTGAAGATTTGGGCTATTTTTGTGTAGATAATTTGCCACCAAATTTAATCTATAAGTTTTCTGAATTAATCAGAACTTCACGTGAAATCAATAAGGTTGCATTGGTAATTGATTTACGTGCCCCAGGCTCAGCTAATGATGTGGTTGATACTTTAGTTGAAATTGCACATAACAAAAATAAAAATGAGAACGTTATTTTTTTAGATGCGTCTGACAATAAGATTGTAACTCGCTATGAAGAAACCAGACGGGACCATCCTTTAGCCCGCAATGGTCGTCTAATTGATGGAATTAAAAAAGAACGTAAGGCAATGGAACCAGTAAAAGATGCAGCTAATCTGGTAATTGATACTACTGACTTTTCGCCTAAACAACTTCGGCAAGAATTGATTGAAAAATTTGAAAATTATGGAGAAGAACCGTTTCACGTTGAATTAATGTCATTTGGCTTTAAATATGGAATTCCCATTGATGCTGACATGGTGTTTGATGTCCGCTTTTTGACTAACCCATATTATGTAGAAAGTTTACGTAACTTAACTGGTAAAGATAAACCAGTGTATGACTTTGTTATGCAACAAGAGAATGCTGATGAATATTTTGCTAAAGTTTATGATTTAATGAAATTTTTACTTCCCAAAATCAAGGGAACTTCTAAGGCAAGTGAAACAATTGCAATCGGATGTACAGGTGGTCAACACCGCTCGATTGCGATGACAGAACGATTAGGACTTGCTTTAAAAAAATTGGGATTCCGAGTTAACATTACTCATCGTGAAATCGGTCGTTATAAAGGGGCCAATATTTAATGGTAAATAAATTAGCCAAACAAATTAGTCGACCTAAAATGGTCGTAATTGGTGGGGGAACTGGGTTACCAGTTATTTTGCAAAATTTAAAAAAAAGAGATGTTGATATTACTGCTATCGTAACTGTAGCTGATGATGGTGGATCATCTGGAATTTTACGTAATTATATTAATGTGTTACCACCTGGAGATATCCGAAATGTGCTAGTTAGTCTTTCTAATTTACCGCAAATTGATTTAGACATTTTTCAATATCGGTTTAAATCGACTGATAAATTTTTGTCTGGACACGCCATTGGTAATTTAATCATTACGGCCTTGTCTGAGATGGAAGACGGCTTTTTTGATGCGGTTCAAATGTTAACTAGGATGATGAAAGTCGACGGTCACGTTTATCCAGTGTGTGATGAAAGTTTGGTTTTACACGCGGAATTTACTGATGGCACAACTTTGACGGGAGAGTCTGAAATTACTAAGGCCGACAAGATGATTAAACGAGTTTGGGTAGAATCTGCAAATGGAGATAAAAAGCCAGAAGCAGTGCCGGCAGTAATTGATGCGATTATGAATGCGGATCAAATTGTGTTAGGACCCGGAAGTCTATATACGAGTATCTTACCCAATTTAATGGTTAGTAACGTTGGAAAAGCCGTGATTGATACGCCTGCTGAGGTTGTTTATATTTGTAATATTATGACACAACGTGGCGAAACCACGAACTTTACCGATGCTGATCATGTCCGGGTTTTAGATTGTCAACTAGGAAATCAGTTCGTTGATACAGTTTTAGTTAATAATCAACCAGTTCCAAGTGAATACATTGATCGACAACGGTGGAGTGATGAATCTGAACCTGTTATCCCTGATTATCGAGGTTTGAAAGCTTTAGGCTGTCGTGTGATTTCATCTGATTTTTTGGAATTACGTGATCATGGTGCTTTTCATAATGGTGAATTAGTTACAAATGAATTAATTCGACTCTTGGGACAACCAAAATTTAATTAATAGGGGTTCACTTCAATGTCATATGCTAGCGAAGTAAAAAAAGAATTGACGAATTTAGAAGTTCATCGAGAGAATGCCAAAGCAGAATTAATGGCATTAATTAGAATGAATGGGACTTTGAAAATTTCCAATGGTAAATTAGCGTTGGAGTTTCAATCAGAAAATTCCGCAATTTCGCGTCGTGTTTATAGTTTATTGCTTAAATTTTATCAAGTAGAAGCTAATGTAATTGTGCGTCGTAAAATGAAGCTCAAAAAAAATAATCTTTATATTGTGCGTTTGAATCAAAATGTTCGGGATGTATTGGAAGATTTAGGAATTTTTGACGGAGAAAAGATTTTAGAACGAGTTCCAGTTGAACTCTTAAAAAATGATATGCAGGTTCGTTCTTATTTACGTGGGGCTTTTTTAGCGGGAGGATCTGTTAACAATCCGGAAACATCTCGCTACCACTTAGAAATTTATTCTCTTTACGATGATCATAATCAAATGATGGCTGAAATGATGAATAAATATAACTTGGGTGCCAAAGAAACGGCCCGCCGTAGTGGCTACATTGTTTATATTAAGGAAGCAGAGAAGATTGCCGACTTTTTACAATTAATCGGTGCCACTAATTCAATGTTGAAATTTGAAGATATTCGCATTGTTCGCGATATGCGGAATTCAGTTAATCGTTTAGTAAACTGTGAAAACGCTAATATGAATAAAGTTGCTAATGCCTCAACGAAACAAATTGAAAATATTAAATTTATTGAAGAAAAATTAGGGCTTGATAGTTTACCTAAAAAGTTGCGTGATGTTGCGATTACACGGATGAATAATCAAGAAGTTAGTTTGAAAGAATTAGGTGAAATAATTCCAGGTGGACCAATTTCTAAGTCCGGAGTTAATCATCGGCTTCATAAAATTAATGATTTAGCTGATCAATTACGAGAAAATGCATAAAAAAAAGCAGCTAAGTTCTGAAATTAATCAGAGCTTAGCTGCTTTTAAAATACGATGAATTATTTTTTATCGGCACTGTTAGTCATGATTCCATCAATCAAACCGTAATCAACGGCTTGTTGAGCTGATAGATAATTATCACGTTCAGTATCACGATCAATCTTTTCAAGTGGTTGACCAGAGTGATCAGCCAATAACTTGTTAATCATCTTACGGGCTTTAAGGATTTCCTTAGCCGCAATTTCAATTTCAGTTTGTTGACCTTGTGCTCCACCAGAAGGTTGGTGAATCATAATTTGTGAATGTGGGAGGGCAAATCTCTTACCCTTGGTACCGGCAGTAGCAAGAACGGACGCCATTGAAGCAGCCATTCCCATTACGATAGTTTGAACATCAGATTTGATGAAGTTCATGGTATCGTAAATTGCCATTCCAGATGTAATCACACCACCTGGTGAATTAATGTATAAGTAAATATCTTTATCTGAATCTTGGGCATCTAGGAATAATAATTGGGCAATAATTGCATTGGCCATGTTATCTTCGATTTCACCAGAAAGCATAATAATGCGATCTTTTAAAAGCCGTGAGTAGATGTCATATGCACGTTCACCTTGTGGTGAGTTTTCAACAACTGTTGGAACTAAAGGCATAATAACTTCCTCTTCTTTCTATAATAAAATTAATATTGAATAACTAAATTCATGGCTTTATCTTATAATATTGGTCAACCAAGGTCAATTATTTGAACCTATAGAGGGACAAAATAAAAAGACCTTAAAAATTAAGGTCTAAAATGCAACCCGAGGGAGTCGAACTCTCATCTCAAGAACCGGAATCTTACGTGCTATCCATTACACTAGGGTTGCAAAACTTGCATCTATTATTCTAAAGTAAAACCTTTAATTATTCAAGTTATTATCAAAAATGTAATTGCTTTTCATTAAATTTTTGATTTGCTATACTAAGGCCGTAGGTAAGATTACTACGTTATCGCTATGCTTGCCGCTGAATCTAGGAGTCTGCAATGAAATCGCTGACATTTTTAGGTAAAAGTGGTAAGATATGACATGTATTTAAAATAAAACATTCCTAAAGGAGGAAGCATATTATGACTGTAAAAATTGGTCTTAATGGTTTCGGAAGAATTGGTCGTCTAGCATTTAGACGTATCCACGAATTGGATTCAAAAGATATTGAAGTTGCAGCAATTAACGATTTAACTACACCTTCAATGTTAGCTTACTTATTGAAATATGATTCAGTTCACGGTAAATTTCCTGGTAAAGTTGAATCAACTGAAGATGCAATCATTGTTGACGGTAAACGTATCCCTGTTTACGCAGAACGTGATGCAAAGAACATTCCTTGGGTTAAAAACGATGGTGTTGACTTTGTACTTGAATGTACTGGTTTCTACACTTCAAAAGAAAAATCACAAGCTCACTTGGATGCTGGCGCAAAACGTGTCTTGATCTCAGCTCCAGCTGGTGATATTAAGACTGTTGTTCCTGGTGTTAACCTTGATACTCTTAACGCAAGTGACACAATTGTATCTGCTGGTTCATGTACTACTAGTTGTTTAGCACCTATGGCTAACTGGCTTAACAAAGAATTTGGCCTTAAAGTTGGTACTATGACTACTGTTCACGCTTACACTGCTACTCAAGCAATTCAAGATGGACCTCGTAGCGCTAAATTTGCTAACAACCGTGCTGCTGCTGTTAACACTATTCCTCACAGTTCAGGTGCTGCTAAGGCTATTGGTCTTGTTGTTCCAGAACTTGATGGTATCTTAAAAGGTCATGCACAACGTGTTGCCGTTATTGACGGTTCATTAACTGAATTAGTTTCAGTTCTCGACAAGAAAGTTACTGTTGATGAAATCAACGCAGCTATGAAGAAACACGAAAACGATGCCTTTGGTTACGCTAACGACTTCATGGTTTCAACTGATGTTATCGGAGACTCACACGGTTCAGTATTTGACCCAAGTCAAACTGAAATCACTGAAAACGGTGATCTTCAATTAGTTAAGACTGTTGCTTGGTACGATAACGAATGGGGATTCACTTGTAACATGATTCGTACTTTACAACACTTTGCTACTCTTTAATCATTAAATTGTAGTTTGAAAAGGGCGGAGGAGGTTAAACCTCCTGCGTCTTTTGTTTTATCAATTAATATTGGAGGAATTGCATAATGAGTAAATTAATCATTGATGATTTAGACCTTAAAGGTAAAGATGTCCTTATGCGGGTTGATTTTAATGTTCCCGTTAAAGATGGTGTTGTAGGTGACGATAACCGTATCGTTGCTGCATTACCTTCAATTGAATGGGTAATTAACCATGGTGGAAAAGCAATTTTACTTTCTCACTTAGGTCGGATTAAATCAGAAGATGACAAACCTGGTTTGTCACTTCGTCCCGTTGCAGAAAAGCTTTCAAAATTAATCAAAAAACCAGTTATCTTTGTACCAGTTAACGAAGGTCCTCAATTAGAAGAAGCCATCGATAAAATGCAAGATGGTCAAATCTTGTTAGCTGAAAACACTCGTTACCAAGATGTTGTTAACGGTGAAAACGTTAAACGTGAATCTGGAAATGATCCTAAATTAGGTGAATACTGGGCTTCATTAGGTGACGTATTTGTGAACGATGCTTTCGGTACTGCTCACAGAAGTCACGCTTCTAACGTTGGAATTGCAACTGCCATGGAAAAAGCTGGCAAACCAGTTGCAGCCGGTTTCTTGCTTGAAAAAGAAATCAAATTCCTTGGTAATGCTGTTGACAATCCAAAACACCCATTTGTTGCCATTTTAGGTGGTGCAAAAGTTTCTGATAAGATTGGTGTTATTGATCATTTATTAGATAAAGCTGATAAGATTATTATCGGTGGTGGAATGACTTACACTTTCTACGCTGCTAAAGGAATTTCAATTGGTAACTCACTTGTTGAAAAAGATAAGATTGATGTTGCTAAACAAATCCTTGAAAAGGGCGGAAACAAGATTGTTTTACCAGTTGACTCTGTAGTTGCTGATAAATTCTCAAATGATGCTGATGCTAAAATCGTTGATGGAGCAATTCCTGACGGTTACATGGCTCTTGATATTGGACCTAAATCAATCAAACTTTTCGAAGGTGTCCTTGCAGATGCTAAAACTGTTGTTTGGAATGGACCAATGGGTGTCTTCGAAATGCCTAAATTTGCTGAAGGTACTTTAGCAATTGGTCGTTTCTTAGGTACTTTAAAAGATGCTACTACAATCGTTGGTGGTGGTGATTCAACTGCTGCTGTTAAAGAATTAGGTGTAGCTGACAAGCTTACCCACATTTCAACTGGTGGTGGAGCTTCACTTGAATACCTTGAAGGTAAAACTTTACCTGGGATTGCATGTGTTTCTAACAAAGATTAATTTAAATTAAATGCTTTAATCATTAGGCGATTTGTTACTGATAGTCTGTCAGTAAATAGGTCGCCTAATTTTATTTATCTTTTTAATTAGAATGTTTACTAGTTATTAAAGATAAATTCGGCTAGAATTAAAATAGAGAAGCGAGAGGAGGTTTTAAAATGCGAATTCCTTTTATTGGTGGAAATTGGAAGATGAACTTATCACTTAATGAAGCGGTTGAGTTTGTCGAAGAAATTAAAGATAAATTACCAGTTGCAAGCGAAGTGGAAACGGCAATTGCTGCGTCACCTCTCTTTTTAGAATCGATGATTAAACATAATGCTGAGAGTCCTTTGAAAATCACTGCTGAAAACTGTTTTTATAAAAATAGTGGAGCATATACTGGTGAAGTCAGTCCATTAGCACTTTCTGAAATGGGTGTTGGTTATGTAATCGTTGGTCATTCTGAGCGACGACGCTACTTTAATGAGACTAATGACATTATTAACAAAAAAGTCCATGCTGTTTTAAACAATCGGATGATTCCAATTATTTGTTGCGATGAAACAATGGGAAGAGTTGATAACGGCGATCATTTTTCCTGGGTGGTTAGTCAAGTTACAGCAGCTGTTCAAGGAGTTTCTGAAGAAGATGCCGTTAAGATTATTATTGCTTATGAACCCAGCTGGGCAATTGGAACGGGTCACAGTGCTTCAACTGCCGAAGCAGAAGAAGGCTGCTATTTAATTCGTCAAACACTCGCTGATATCTATTCTGATGAAGTTGCTGATCAAATTCGGGTACTTTATGGTGGTAGTGTCACTGAAAAAAATATCAAATCTTTGATGAAAGAAAATGATATTGATGGGGTTCTAGCAGGTAAAGCAAGCCTTAGTGCTTCCGAGTTTGTTAAGCTTGCAAATTTTAAAATGCTTAATAGTTGATTAAATGATTGCATTGTTCATTTTAAAAATGTAGAATTTAATTGTAAATTAAATATAGTTAATTAAACTACCAAGGAGATTTATTATGTCACTTATTTCTGATGTATATGCACGCGAAGTCTTAGACTCACGTGGTAACCCAACTGTTGAAGCTGAAGTTTACACCGAAGATGGTGCAATGGGACGTGGAATCGTTCCTTCAGGTGCCTCAACTGGTGAACACGAAGCCGTTGAATTACGTGATGGTAACAAAGACCGTTTCGGTGGTAAAGGTGTTGAAAAAGCCGTTGCTAACGTTAACGATAAGATTGCCAAAGAAGTTATTGGATACGATGTTACTGATCAATTAGGAATTGACCAAGCTATGATTAAACTTGATGGTACTCCTAACAAAGCTAAATTAGGTGCTAACGCTATCTTAGCTGTTTCAATTGCTGCTGCTAGAGCTGCTGCTGATGAACTTGGAACTCCTTTGTACAACTACTTAGGCGGTTTTGATGCTCACGTATTACCTACTCCAATGATGAACGTTATCAATGGTGGTAAGCACGCTAACAACAAGGTTGATTTCCAAGAATTCATGATTATGCCTGTTGGTGCTCCAACACTTAGAGAAGCCGTTCGTATGGGTTCTGAAACTTTCCACGCATTGAAAGCCATTTTAAACGAAAAAGGTTACTCAACTGCTGTTGGTGATGAAGGTGGATTTGCACCTGATTTGAAGAACAACGAAGAACCATTTGAAATTCTTATTGAAGCTATCAAACGTGCTGGTTACAAGCCAGGTAAAGACGTTGCAATTGCCTTTGACTGTGCTTCATCAGAATTCTACGATCCAAAAACTAAGAAATACAACTTAGTTGGTGATGGTCGTTCATACACTGCTTCAGAATTTGTTGACTTACTTGAAAGCATCGTTGACAAATACCCAATCATTTCAATCGAAGATCCTTTGGATGAAAACGAATGGGAAGACTGGAAAGTTGCTACTGAAAAACTTGGTAAAAAAGTACAAATCGTTGGTGATGATTTATTTGTTACAAACACTGATTACCTTGAAAAGGGAATCGAAATGGATGTTGCAAACTCAATCCTTATCAAACTTAACCAAATTGGTACTTTAACTGAAACTGTTAACGCTGTTAACATGGCTAAAGAAGCAGGTTACACTGCAGTTATCTCACATCGTTCAGGTGAAACTGAAGATACTACAATTGCTGACTTAGTTGTTGCACTTAATGCAGGTCAAATCAAGACTGGTTCAATGAGTCGTGGTGAAAGAATTGCTAAGTACAACCAATTAATGAGAATCGAAGATCAATTAGGCTCAGTTGCCGAATACAAAGGTATTCACTCATTCTATAACTTATCACGTCAAGCACGTGAAAACATTATGAACAAATAGTAATACCCTTTAAAAAGAACTTCTAGCTTTGCTAGGGGTTCTTTTTTGTGCCTAATAATGCTAATTAGCATTATATTTAAACCTGTGATATAATGATTATATGAGTTAATAGACCCTTTTTACTTGGGTAGGAGGAATTTTCGTTGACTGACTTCTTAATGATATTATTATGGATTGTTAGCGTATTGATTATTGGCGCTGTTTTGATGCAACCATCAAAAAATAACGATGCTATGTCATCATTTACTGGTGGCGCTAGCGATTTATTTTCAGAATCAAAATCACGTGGATTTGAATCATTTATTCAAAGAGTTACGATAATCTTAGGCTTTTTGTTTTTTGCCATTGCATTAGTTTTAATGTGGATATCACAGCATTAGAGAAAAGCTCCTGTCTAATTACAGGAGCTTTTTTGTATTATAAGGGCTTAATATTTAAAGAAAAAATTAAAACATTTATAATGTATGTATTACATAAAGTAAAACGTAGAAGAGGAAAAAATATTGGAAGATAATAAATTAAAAAATGAGATTAAGAATGAACTTGTATCTCACCTAGAAAAACCGTATAGCGTTGAAGACCTTGCTGATGCATTGAAATATCATGGATCAGCTGCCTTCAAATTAATTGTACAAGAATTGGCCATTCTTGAAAGAGAACGTGCTGTTGTTGTAACTCATGATGGAAACTTCAAAATCAATTCTAGTGAATTGAAAATTGAAGGAGTATTCCACTCAAATTCAAAAGGTTTCGGATTCGTTGGTTTTGATGATGATTCAGAAGATGCTTTTATTGCACCAGATGACACTATGAATGCAATGAACATAGACCGAGTTGAAGTTCAAATCACTAAACCAGCTGAAAAGGGTAGTGACCGTGGCCCTGCTGGAAAAGTAATCAAAATTCTTGAACGTCATTACACTCATGTAGTTGGTGAATTCTTTAAAACTACAGATGATCAAGGTTACATTGGTCAAATTAAATTAAAAGATAAAAAGTTAGCTGGTTACAGATGTTATGTTACTGATGCTGGAATTAACCCCACTCCTGGTGAAGTTGTGTTAGTTGATATTACTGAATATCCTAATGAAAAGCATCACGATGCAATGGTTGGGGTTGCTAAGCAAATCATTGGTAGTGTTGATGACCCTGGTATCGACATTTTACAAATTGTATATGCACATGATGTTCCATCACAATTCCCAGAAGATGTTATGCAAGAAGCTGATGCAATTCCTGATCATGTTCTCCCAGAAGAAACTAATGGTCGTGAAGACATTACTGACCAAGACTTAGTTACTATTGATGCCGAAGAATCAAAAGATTTAGATGATGCTGTTACAGCTTGGAAATTACCAAATGGTAACTATCATTTAGGTGTTCATATTGCTGATGTTAGTCACTATGTAAAGCCTGGAACGATGCTTGATCGTGAAGCATACAAACGTGGGACTTCTTGTTACTTAACTGATCGAGTTATTCCAATGTTACCAAGACGTTTATCAAATGGAATTTGTTCATTAAACGAAGGTGAACTTCGTTTATGTATGAGTTGTGACATGGAAATTACCCCTCAAGGTAAGGTTGTTAAATCACGTGTTCATCCTAGTGTAATGCGTTCAAAAGCACGGATGACTTATAACGCTGTGAACGAAATCATTGAAAATAAAGATGCAGATACTCGTAAGAAATATGCTGATTTAGTTCCAATGTTTGAAACAATGAATGAATTGCATAAAATTCTTTACAATGCTCGTCGCAGACGTGGAGCAATCGACTTTAATGATAATGAAGCAAAAATCATTGTTAATAAAGAAGGACACCCAATTGATATTCAATTGAGAACTCGTGGAACTGCAGAACGTTTAATTGAATCATTCATGTTAGCAGCTAACGAAACGGTTGCTGAAACTTACAATAAGCTTAAGGTTCCATTCATTTACCGTATTCATGAAGTGCCTGACGCTACAAGAGTTAAGGAATTCTTTGAATTCTTAACTGCATTTGGAATTAACATTAAAGCTGATCCAGATCATCTTGAACCAAAGACCTTACAAAACATCTTATCTAAAGTTGCTGGCAAACCTGTAGAAGCAATGGTTTCAGTAATGTTGCTTAGAAGTATGCAACAAGCTAAGTACAGTGATAAATGTGTTGGTCACTTTGGTTTAGGTGCTAAATACTATACTCACTTTACTTCACCAATTCGTCGTTACCCTGATATGTTCATTCACCGTTTGATTCATTACTACGAAGAAAACGGAATTAATGACACAACTAAAGCTAAATATGCTGATGTTGTCGGTGAAATAGCGGTTCATTGTTCAGAAACAGAACGTCGGGCTGTTGATACTGAACGTGCTGTGGATGCAATGATGAAAGCTGAATACATGAGTGATCGCATTGGTGAAGAATACGATGGAGTAATTAGTTCAGTAATGAAATTTGGACTTTTCATCGAATTACCAAATACGGTTGAAGGACTTGTGCACATTAGTCGAATGAAAGATGACTATTACCAATATGTACCTAAGTACATGGCTTTAGTTGGTCGTAACACAAAACGGACCTTTAAGATTGGACAAGATGTTCGAGTTAAATGTGTTGGTGTTGATGTTGACCAAAGTTCTGTTGATTTTGAAATTCTTGAAGTTGAAAAGACTCCAATTAGTGATCTTTTACCGAAACAACAAAATCATACCCGTGGTCGTTTTAATAACCACAAGAGCAATAATAGCCATGACCAAAAACGTGGTAATGGAAATAAATCATCACATAGTTTTACAATTAAAAAACGTAAATAAGGATTGATTTTAAAATGGTCAAAAAGAAGAGTAAGCCAAATAACGATAATGTAATGGCTACCAATCGAAAGGCTCGTCATGATTATTTTATTGAAGAGACTTTTGAGGCAGGAATTGCATTAACCGGGACCGAAATAAAATCTGTAAGAGAACGTCGGGTTACTTTGAAAGATGGATTCGTTTCTTTTAGAAATGGAGAAGCCTTTCTTCAAAATATTCATATTAATGAATATACTGAAGGTAACCAATTTAATCATGATCCATTACGCAATCGGAAGTTGCTCTTGCATAAGAAAGAAATTAGAAAGCTTTCTGATGCAGTTCAAACTAAAGGTGTAACCGTGGTACCACTAAAAATGTACTTGAAACATAATTTTGCAAAAGTACTAATTGGTGTTGCTAAAGGTAAACATGAATATGACAAACGTCACGACATTAAAGCTCGTGATCAAAAACGTCAAATTGATCGAGTAATGAAACATTATTAATCAGTTTAAAAGTTAAATAAACAAAAAGTGATTGAATTCTAATTGAGTTCAATCACTTTTTTGTGAAAACTATGTTAAAATATTCACGAGGTGAAAAAGGGTGAAAAGATTTATTGATAACGACTGGTGGCCAGTGTTAGAGCCAGAATTTGAGAAACCATATTACCAAAAATTGCGAAAGTTTTTGGTGGAAGAATATTCGAATCATAAGATTTATCCAGCAATGAATCATATCTTTCAAGCGTTCGAATGGACCCCATTTAGCAAAACGAAAGTGGTTATTTTAGGACAAGATCCTTATCACGGACCACATCAAGCAATTGGAACTAGTTTTGCAGTAGAGCCCGGTGTGAAAATTCCACCGTCATTACGAAACATTTATAAAGAATTAGATAGTGATTTAGGAATTAAACCAGTTAATCATGGTTATTTGAAAAGCTGGGCTGAACAAGGGGTTTTATTGCTAAACTCAGTTTTGACCGTGCGAGATGGAGTGGCTTTTTCACATCGTAACGAAGGTTGGGAAAATTTAACTGATTATGCAATTCATCAATTATCTGAACGACCTGAGCCTGTCGTTTTTATATTATGGGGTAATGCTGCTCGTAAGAAAGTTAATCTAATTAATACTGATACTAATATTGTTATAGAATCTGCTCACCCAAGTCCTTTGTCTGCCAATCGGGGATTCTTTGGCTCTCGTCCATTTTCAAAGACGAATGCTGCTTTGAAAGCTATGGGAGAAAGACCAATCAATTGGCAACTACCGGAAAATGTTGAAATGGAACGATAGGAGAATATTATGGATTTATTTGAAATTTTAAAAAGTAAAATTAAAGATCGTAAAATTAAATTAGTTTTTCCTGAAGGGGAAGACGAACGAATTATTTCAGCAGCTAGTCGCTTAGCTAATGATGATTTAGCAATTCCAGTTTTATTAGGTAACGAAGCTGAAATTAAGAAAACGGCGGATGCTCTTAACGTATCACTTGATGGCATTGAAATTGTTGATATTGAAAATGTTCCTGGTGAAGTTCGTCAACAAATGGTACAAGCAATTGTTGAACGACGTAAAGGAAAAACTACTGCTGACCAAGCAGCTCAATGGCTTAAAGATCCTAATTATTTTGGAACTACCATGGTTTATATGGATGATGTTGATGGAATGGTTTCAGGTGCTGCTCACCCAACTGGTGATACTGTGCGTCCTGCTCTTCAAATCATTAAAACAAAACCCGGTGTTAACTTAATTAGTGGCTCATTTGTAATGCAAAAGGGAGATCAACGTTATCTCTTTGCTGATTGTGCCATCAACATTAACCCAAATGAAACTCAACTAGCTGAAATTGCAGTTGAAAGTGGTAAAACTGCTCGGCTATTTGATATTGACCCACGAGTTGCTTTATTGAGTTTTTCAACTAACGGTTCTGCCAAGAGTCCAGAGGTAGAAAAAGTGCATAATGCCACTAAGTTAGCTCAAGAAATGGATCCTGCAATGCCAATTGATGGTGAAATGCAATTTGATGCTGCGTTTGTACCTGCAGTTGCCAAAGCGAAATACTCAGATTCTAAAGTTGCTGGTCACGCAACGGTCTTTGTTTTTCCTGAACTACAATCTGGAAACATTGGCTACAAGATTGCCCAAAGAATGGGGGGTTTTGAAGCAATTGGACCAATTTTACAAGGTTTAAACAAACCAGTTTCCGATCTTTCACGTGGATGTAATGCTGAAGACGTTTATAAAGTATCAATTATTACTGCTACTCAAGCATTAGCAGATAAGGATTAAAGCAAAATGAAGTTTACAGTTACAGACCCTAGTCAAACTAAGCGTTTAGGTGAGGAGTTAGCTGCCCAGTTACAACCAGGCGATGTCGTGTTGCTTGATGGTGATTTAGGGGCAGGGAAAACGACCTTTACCAAAGGGTTAGCCAATGGCTTAGGAATTAAAAGAAATATTAAAAGTCCGACTTTTACCATTATTCGTGAATATCAAGACGGGCGGATTCCCCTTTATCATATGGATGTTTATCGACTTGAAGTCGGTGGTAGCGATGAACTTGGTTTAGATGAATATTTTAATGGTGATGGTGTGAGCGTCGTGGAGTGGTCGAAATTTGCTGAAGATGAACTACCAGCTAATTATTTGAGGCTTAAATTTACGCGTCAAGATCAGTTAGGTGATAACAATCGTGAAATTGAATTTACAGCAAAAGGACAACATTTTAATGATATTTTAGCGTCGGGGGCATTAAGTTTAGATGAGTAATGAAGTAGAAGTTGGAATTCGATCAGCTGAACCAATTGATGCTAGTGCAATGTTAGCTTTACTAAAACAACTTCAAAGTGAATCTGATTTTTTTGAATTAGACGTTGAGATTGATGAAGTTACTCCGCAAAGTGAAGCACAACAAATTGAATTGTTAAATGGTTCTGGAACTAATATTATTTTACTTGCTACAGCTGATGAGAATTTAATTGGAATTGGTACTGTACAACAAATTAATGATGATGCTGGTGAAATCGGGATTGCTGTCTTAAATGACTTTCAAAACATTGGTTTAGGAACCATGTTAGTTGATGAATTAATCAATTGGCAGACTAACTACAGTAAATTGACTAAACTTAATTTGGAAGTCAAAAAGGATAATCGACCGGCTATTCATATCTATCATAAATTAGGATTTAAAAATCAATCTGAAACTAAACAAACAATTTGGATGAAAAAAGAATCTGAAGATTAATAGAATCTTCAGATTCTTTTTAGATTGTTGTGACAAAGGGGCGAATGGCATCATTACCAAATTGTTGGTGTTCATGAATGAGGATGTTGGCACAAGCTAAACTATCATCCAAAGCATTGTGATGGTGTTCCAAATCAATCCCTAAATTAACACTAACGGTATTTAATTTGTGATTTTCAAAGTTGGGATAAAATTTGCGAGTGGTTTTGACAGTATCTAAGGTTTGATAGTGAGGCATCGGTAAACGATAACGTTCAATACTTTTTCTTAAGACGCTATTGTCAAAACGGTTATTATGAGCGATCACGAGTCGATTCCGTCTGAAAAATGGTTTGATAATTTCCCAAATTTCAGGAAAAGTTGGTGCATCAGCAACGTCTTCACTATGAATCCCATGAACTTGAATGTTACGCCAATTAAAATCAGTTTCTGGATTAATTAACGAATAGAATTCATTTACAACTTGATCATCACGAACAACGGTCAGAGCTACCGAGCAGGCGCTTGCACGCTGGCTAGCGGCAGTTTCAAAGTCAATTGCGACAAAGTTCATCTCTATTAAGCTCCTATTCGGTGGTTAAATTATTTAAAATTAATTGTAGTGGGCAGTGGTCAGATCCAGAAACCGTATCCATAATCGTGGTAATTTTAACATCTTTGACAAGATTGTTAGAAATGATAAAGTAGTCTAGTCGCCAACCATGATTGTCTCGGCGGGCATGGCCACGATAACTCCACCAAGTGTATTTGTTAGGTTCATCAGGATGGGTTGCACGATAAATATCAGTGAAGCCACTATCTAAAAGTTGAGTCATTTGTTGACGTTCAGCATCTGTAAATCCTGCTGCATGACGATGTTCTTCTGGTGCATAAATGTCAATTGGTTCATGAGCAATGTTTAGGTCACCATTAATAATGACAGGTTTTGTTGCTTTTAATTTATCAACAAATGTAATTAATTTTTGGTCCCATTCTTCTTTAAAGGTTAATCTCTGTAATTCTTCTCCAGCTGCTGGAGCATAGACATTTACCAAATAAAAATTAGGATACTCGAGGGTAATTGCGCGTCCTTCAGGATCTTGATCATTACCATCTAACCCTAACATTACTTTAAGTGGTTGATGCTTGGTAAAAACAGCGGTTCCAGCATAACCAGGACGTTCAGCATCATTCCAATATTGATAATAATCACTTGGAAGGTCTAATTTAACTTCTCCTGGGGAAACCCGGGTTTCTTGAACACTAAATAAATCAGCATTTGCTGCATTAAAAAATTCATAAAAGTTATTTTTCAAAATGGCACGAATACCATTAACGTTCCATGTAATAAAATTCATCATTTTAACCCCCTTAATTATTTTAGTATAGCACTCTTGCATTGTTGAATGGTTTTCGTTCTTCTTAAGTGATAAAATAATATATGCTTAACGAAAGGAAAATAAAAATGGCAATTGACTTACGCAATAAATTTAAAGAAATTAAAATATTAAAAGACGAACCATTATCAAATTATTCATGGACCAAAACTGGGGGAAAAGCTGATTATTTGGCTTTTCCCAAAAATTATCAAGAGGCAGAAACCTTATTAAAGTTTGCTAACGAAAATCAAATTCCAATGACTGTTTTAGGAAATGCAAGTAACTTGATTGTCCGTGATGGTGGAATCAGTGGTTTAACGATGATTTTAACTGATATGAATGACATTCATGTTGATGGAAATCACGTAATTGCTGAAGCGGGAGCTGCATATATTGAAGCCACCAAAGTTGCACAAAAAGCAGGCTTGACTGGGATGGAATTTGCTGCTGGAATTCCTGGTAGTATCGGTGGTGGAGTTTACATGAATGCTGGTGCTTATGGCGGAGAAACTGAGTACATATTGGAATCAGCAACTGTTTTAACGAATACCGGCAACATTGTGGAAATGGGTCACGATGATTTGGATTTTGGTTATCGGCATAGCAGTATTCAAGATAGCGGTGGAGTGGTTTTAGCGGCTACCTTTAAATTAGAAAAAGGTAATAAAGTTTTAATTCAAGCAGAAATGGATCACTTAAATTATTTACGTAAATCAAAACAACCACTAGAATATCCTTCTTGTGGAAGTGTATTTAAACGACCAGTAGGGCATTTTGCTGGCAAGTTAATTCATGATGCAGGATTACAAGGTTATCGTTCTGGTGGTGCTGAGGTGTCAACTAAGCACGCTGGGTTTATCGTTAACGTTGATCATGCAACAGCTACTGATTATTTAAATGTAATTAAACATGTTCAAGAAACAGTTTTTAAAGATTCAGGGATTCATTTACAAACAGAAGTTCGGATTATCGGAAAAGCATAGAAAAAAGGTTGAGAAATTTTATTTCTCAACCTTTTTATAATTGTTTGTTGCAATTATTGTATATATCCAGTAAATAATTAATTGAATAATCGTCATTAAAATTACGAAAATCACCATTTGTTGATTCCACATATTCAAGAAAAGCTTAAAGTAGAATTTGGGATTTGCTAGTAAGTAAACTGTATGTACTCTTAAAAATCGTCCAATATATAAGCCGACCGAACTCAAAAAAATCAATAAAGATGTCATAATGAAATCAGTAAACCGATTTTCGAGATGCAAACGTTTGTTAATTGCCTTAGCAACATTAATCATTCCCCAGAATCCGATGAAAGCACAAGTTAATGCACTGATTAAGAGGCTAGTGTATAAGAACCAAATATGACTATCTAATTTTAACAAACCATTTAAACCATTGGGGTGTAACCATGATAAATGAAGTAAATCTGTTAAAATATAAGGAGCATTTGGATAAAACATTAACCAAATCAAAGTTAAAAGCCAAAATACAATAATATTTTGTTTTGGCTTATCGCCAATATGAAAACTCACTTCAATCGGGATGTAACCAAGAAACGTATTTAATAGTAAAAACCCAAAAATTGAATCTTTAATGAATAATTTAATAAAAACCAGCCAAATTAGAAAAAATAATCTAATTTGCCAAATTTTGCTTTTTGTCATAAAAATCACCTCATACTTATCATAGCTAAATTAAACCGCAAATGGCGGTAAAAAACTATTAATTTGTTTTTTTAATTTACACCAGTTTAATAGCAAGGTATAAGAGAATCTTTGATAGTGGTATAATAAGGAAGAATATTTTCAGGGAGGAATGCCGACTGATGGGAATCGATTGGGGGTAACATTTTAACAATGCATAATTTAAGTAACATTTTGGATATCCTGGTCGTATGGGTATTGATTTATGAATTGATCATGCTCTTACGCGGGACAAGATCCATTCAATTACTTCGTGGAATTGTAATTTTAATTCTTGCAAAAGTAATCAGTTTATATTTAGGTCTAACTATGACCTCATGGATTTTAGATCAAGTCATTAATTGGGGTGTAATTGGAATTATTGTGGTTTTCCAACCCGAAATTAGAAGAGCATTAGAAAAATTAGGTCGTCGTTCAATTTTTAAACAATCACAACAGGAAAATGCCAAAGCTGAGAAGTTAATCAAGGCATTAGATGGTGCCATTCAATACATGTCAAAACGTAGAATTGGGGCATTGATGAGCATTCAAATGAAAACAGGATTGGAAGAATACATCGAAACTGGAATTGCACTTGATGCGGATGTTTCTAGTCAATTGTTAATTAACATTTTCATTCCTAATACGCCCTTGCATGATGGTGCCGTAATTATTAAAGATTTCCGAGTAGCCTCAGCTGCTTCCTATTTGCCTTTGTCACAAAGTAATTTGATTCCAAAAGAATTAGGAACGAGACATCGGGCAGCTGTTGGAATTTCAGAAGTCACTGATGCAATTACCATTGTGATTTCTGAAGAAACTGGTGAAGTTTCCATCACCAGAAACAATGAATTACTCCGTGGAATGACACAAAATGATTATTTGAAATACTTACGTAGTCAATTGATTGTTAATGATAAAAATCACCAAACCTTTTATAGTGAAATTGCTGAATTTTTCAACAAACGTTTTGGGGGAGGTAAATAATGAAAAAATTTTTTGAAAGTAAACCCTTCTGTTTAATTATTTCATTAGTAATTTCTCTGGCTTTGTTTTTTATGGTGCATGATTATAAATTAGGCCAAATTAATTCTAGTACGCAAAGCGATGATCAACAGTTAACTTCAAACGAAACTCGTGAAGTTGAAGTACCACTCCAGTTGAACGTTAATTCGGATAAGTATTTTGTAATTGGATATCCCAATAAGGTTAAAGTAGAGCTTACTGGACCTTCAGCTTTAGTTGCGACTACTTCGAATACGCAAAATTTTAAAATTTTAGCTGACTTAAGTGATTTGGGTCCAGGCAAGCATACCGTTAAATTAAAAGAATCTGGCTTGAATTCGGAATTAAAATCCGATATCAAACCTAAGAAAATTACGGTAAATATTCAAGAACGTGAAAATAAGAGTTATCCCGTTCAAGTTTCGTATCGGACTAAGCACATTGCAAGTGGATATAAAGTTAACAAGGTTTCTAAAGATGTTAATAAAGTAGAAGTAACTGGTCCTAAAGATGAAATGAAGAAGATTAGCCAGGTTATGGCTAAAGTTAAATTAAATCGTGATACCAATAAATCCGTTAAACAAACAACTGTAATTGATGCACTCGATGAACATGGAAGGACAATTAACGTTGTAATTTCACCATCGACCACCATGGTAAAACTTCAAATTGAAAAGAATAGTAATTAGATTAAAGTTAGGATGGATAAGTTATGAAATATTTTGGAACAGATGGAATTCGTGGAGTTGCAAATCAAGAATTAACTCCAGAACTTGCATTTCGTGCCGGACGAGCAGGAGGCTATGCTTTAACTAAACGTAGTTCCGAAGCTCATCAACCTCGAGTTTTAGTTTCTAGAGATACGAGAATTTCAGGTCAAATGTTAGAAGATGCATTGGTAGCTGGATTATTGTCAGTTGGAATTGAAGTTATTCGACTTGGAATAGTTACTACTCCTGGAGTTGCATACTTAGTACGTGATCAAAGCGCGGATGCAGGGGTCATGATTACTGCTTCACATAATCCTGCTGAATATAATGGAATTAAATTTTTTGGTGGAGACGGATATAAGTTATCTGATGAAATTGAAGAAGATATTGAAGCCATGCTTGAAAGTGATGTTGATAATTTACCACGTCCTTCTGCAGAAGGGTTAGGAACCGCTGCTGCATATAATGAAGCTGGTCAAAAATATCTTCACTTTTTAGCCCAAAGTATTCCGGATAATTTAGAAGGAATTAAAGTATCTGTTGATGCTGCTAACGGTGCAACTAGTGCATTAATGCCACGATTATACGCTGATTTAGAGCTCGATTTTAAAACCATGGCCACGAAACCTAACGGGATTAATATTAATGATAACGTTGGTTCAACGCATCCAGAACAATTGCAAAAAATGGTTGTGGAAAATGGATCACAATTAGGAATTGCCTTTGATGGTGACGGAGATCGTTGTATTGCTGTTGATGAAAAGGGAAATATTGTTGATGGTGACAAGATTATGTACATTTGTGGAAAATACATGGATGAACATGGTCGCTTGAAACACGATACGATTGTTACTACGGTAATGAGTAATCTTGGTATGTACAAGGCCATGGAAGCTCATGGAATGAAGAGTGTTAAAACCAAAGTTGGTGACCGTTATGTTGTTGAAGAAATGAACAAAAATGGGTACAACTTAGGTGGGGAACAATCTGGACATATTGTTTTTCTTGATTTTGTAACAACTGGTGATGGAATGTTGACTAGTCTTCAATTAATGTCAATTATGAAAGAAACTGGTAAGAAACTTTCTGAATTAGCGGATGAAGTTACTAAATATCCTCAAAGTTTAGTGAACGTAACCGTTAAAGATAAAAAGCATGCCATGGATCCACAACCTGTAAAAGATATCATCACAGAAGTAGAAAAAGAAATGCATGGTGATGGTCGAATTTTAGTTAGACCTAGTGGAACTGAACCTTTACTTCGAGTGATGGTAGAAGCACCTACCCAAAAAGAAAGTAACGAATACGCGCAAAGAATTGCTAACGTAGTTGAAAAGAATAACAAATAAAAACTTTTTAGGAACTTATTCCGATAATTTATCGGAATAAGTTCTTTTTTATAATTTTTATTTTCTTTATTATTTTTTTAATATAAAGTTAACTTTTGTTAATTAATATGTTACTATACAAAACAATTACGGACAGTCGTGTCTGATTAATAAGCATATGAGGAGCGAATAAGAATGAATAATTCCAAGAAAGTTTATTACAAAATGTATAAAGCTGGAAAGAACTGAATTTTTGCAGCAATTACTACGACAACCATCGTTTGTGGGAGTGGTTATTTTGTATCCGCACATGCAGATACAAACCAAGCTAGTCAAGCAGTTGTAAATACAACTAATAATGGTGATGGTTCTAGCAGTACCACTTCAGTAGGTGACGCTGCTAACAATAATGCAGCGGTTACTACACCAGCTGAAAAACCAGTAACTGACAGTCAAAGTAGTAATGATTCAAATCAGCTAATTTTAGCCAAACGACCAACGGCTTAGATTCAACTACTTATATTACTTACAAAGACGCAAATGGCACAGTTGAAAAAGGATTAAATGTAGCCTCAAACCAACCAGCTGTAAATTCTGAATCAATTGTTAATTATGATGACAGTAAAGGCCAAGTAGTTGAACATAGTGAAATTACAAACACTACTGATACTGATCAAGACATTAACTATCTTATTGCCAAAATTTTATGCTTATGGTAATTCTCAAAACTTAGTTACAACTGAAACCCTTGATGAAATTATTAAGAATGCTGGAATTGATATGACCCGTTTTCAAGTATTTCCAGCTTATAATGGTGACAGTTCTAATTTTGCAAATTTAAGACAAATTCAAATTAAAGGAAAGCTAAAGCCAAATGAAAAGCTTGCTTTTAATATTAACCTTCAGGCAAGTGGACTTACTGATCAAGATTTATATAATAATTCTTTTAACAACATTGGTGCTTGGCTTTTCGATAGTAATGTGAATACTGCAAGTACAGCAACCGCATATTTTAGATTTGCTAACCAGGTTAAATCACCAGCTGATAGCGATGCTAAGTACTTAGCAACTTACTATAGTAATGGTATATATACAGTTGCCCCTGAAGATGTTCAAAACATCATTCCTCAAATGAATGCTGATCATGAAATTAGTATCAGTAACTTTGGTCAAGGACCACAAAATGCGCATGATACGAGAGCCTATACTGGAGGTTCATTTTACGTTAATTTAAGTAAAATTAAGGAATATTTGGCTAATTTGGGTTATTCAGTAGGGGTTGGTACTAATGGAAAAGTAGCAGATTATTATGCATATAGAATTTCTGGAACTCAAGCAGACTTAGTAAATCAAAATGGAACTCCTTATGTACCTGGTAAGGATTATACATTCAAATTCGTAAAGTAGTTACTGTTGATCCTGCGGCAAGTGATCAAAATATCCTTACTGGTGACAATTATTCTACAAATGGAATTGAGGTTTATGATCATAAAGGAATAGTTGTTCCTTTCGATTCTACAGATATCAAGGTTACTTCTGATCTTAACAATGAAAAACCTGGAGTTTACCATGTAACCTATACTTATTTACCAGATATGGTTTCTAGAACGTTTGCAGTTAATGTTTTTGAATTAAAAGCTTCAGATGCAACCATTTACGTTGGACAAAAGATTCCAACAGGTGTAGCAGATTATAAAGCTACTGCACTTGATGACAATGGTAATCCAATTCCTGTGACAGTTTCAGTTGATGATAAGAACCAACAAGGTGAATTAGCAAATGAACCTGGTGATTACGATGTAACCTTTACAATCGCTAATGGATTGAAGATCAAAAAGACATTGCACGTACTTAAAGATCGAAGTAGTGTTACTGCAAAGGATATTACAATTCATGCTGGAGATAAAGTTCCTGACGCAAGTGCCTTTGGAGCATCAGTAATTGATGAAGATGGTAAAGCAATTGGCGTAACGGTTGATACTTCAAAAGTAAAATAATGAAGTTGCTGGAACATATCCAGTTAAGATTACTGTAGCAGATGGACAAACCAAAGAAGTTAACATAATTGTTTTGCCAAAAGAAACGCCAGACAATGGTAATGATTCAAATCATAATGGACAAAACTCAGATAATGGCAATGATTCAAACCATAACGGGAAAGCCTCAGACAATGGGAAGGCTTCAGACCATGATTCACAAAATAAAGAAACAAATTTGAATGGTAACAATCAATATCAACAATCAAAAGAAAATTCAAATAACAATCAGAAATCTGGTACTTTGCCAAATACTGGACAACAAAATGCAAGTTTACTAGAGTTAATTGGTGCAAGTATCTTAGGATTTCTTGGATTGATTGGGTTTAAGAAGTTTAAAAAGAATTAATTAATCATTAAAATTTAAGACCCTCAAGCTTTTGGAAATTTTTAGGTGTTAGTAAATAATTCACTATCTTAAATATTTCTAATTATGCCTGGGGGTCTTATTTTCTCTTTTTAAAAAGTTATTTATAAGATTTCGATTTGATTTAATTTTGTGACTTTTAGACATATACCAATTATGACAAAATCATTGACACAAGTTCGGTAAAACACTATTATATTAGTTGTTGCAAAAATAAAAATTAAATGGTATACATCTATACCAATTTTAAAAAGAGGATTTTAATATGTGTGGAGTAGTTGGAGTTGCAGGAAATGATAATGCAACTGAAATTTTAGTACATGGCTTAGAAAAGTTACAATATCGTGGATATGATTCTGCGGGTGTTTTTATTGATAGTGAAAAGGGACCAGACTTTTTGGTTAAAACAACTGGTAGTATTGCTGATCTTCGTAAGAAAATTGGACCAGAAGTTCAAGGTACTTCAGGAATTGGACATACTCGTTGGGCAACTCATGGTGGAGTTACAATCGAAAATGCTCACCCACAATTTTCCGATGATGAACGTTTCTTTTTAGTCCATAATGGTGTGATTGAAAACTTCCAACAACTAAAGAATGATTACCTTCAAGGAGTTAAATTTCACAGTCAAACTGATACTGAAGTAGTAGTTCAATTAATTGACAAGTTTTCTAAGGAAGGTATGAGTACTAAAGATGCTTTTAATAAAACAATTTCTTTATTAAAAAATTCTTCATATGCTTTTATTTTAATGGATAAAAAAGAACCAAATACTTTATACGTTGCCAAAAATAAGAGTCCTTTATTAATTGGATTAGGCGATGACTGTAACGTGGTTTGTTCTGATTCAATTGCAATGTTAGACGTCACTCATACTTTTATGGAAATTCAAGATGGTGATGTTGTGATTGTCAAACCAGATAGCGTCGTGGTGATTGATGCTGATAACAATGCGGTTGAACGGGAACAATTTGAAGTTGACGTTGATCCAAGTGACTCTGAAAAAGGTGTTTATCCATATTACATGCTTAAGGAAATTGACGAGCAACCCAATGTAATGCGAAAACTTTCTAAAAAATATTTAGACGAAAATGGAACTCCAGTAATCGATGAAAAATTATTGGATGTTATGAAAAATTCTGATCGAATTTACATCGTTGGAGCTGGTACCAGTTATCATGCTGGACTAGTAGGGAAGAAACAATTAGAAACTTTGACTGGCATTCCTACCGAAGTTCACGTTGCGTCAGAATTTGCGTATGAGAAGCCAATCTTTTCTAAGAAACCTTTCTTTTTATTCTTATCTCAAAGTGGAGAAACTGCTGATAGTCGCCAAGTATTAGTTAATGTTAACAAGGATCATTATCCAAGTTTAACCATCACAAACGTTGCTAATTCAACTTTATCTCGTGAATCAGACTTTACTTTATTATTAGATGCTGGTCCTGAAATCTCTGTTGCTTCAACTAAAGCCTATACTGCTCAAATTGCTTTAGAAGCAATTTTGGCTAAAGCATTGGGGGAACATCTTGGAGATCAACGAGCACAAGACTTCGATCTTAAAGCACAATTAAGTTTGGTTGCTCAAGGAATGCAAACTATTGTGGATGAAAAAGACAAAATTGATGAAATTTCACAAGATTATTTTGTTAATGCCACTCAAGCATTTTACATTGGTCGAGGAATTGACTACACAGTTTCACTAGAAGCTGCCTTAAAATTAAAAGAAATTTCATATGTTCATTCTGAAGGATTCGCTTCTGGTGAATTGAAACATGGAACAATTGCTTTAATTGAAGATGGAACTCCAGTTATAGGAATTATTACTCAAGGATTCACTGCGGGATTAACTCGGAGTAACTTGATGGAAACCGCAGCTCGTGGTGCTAAGACGTTAACCATTGTGAGAAAGAGTCTTGCACAAGATGATGATACTTTTGTAATTCCCGATGTTGATGAACTATTAACACCACTTCTTAGTGTAATTCCAGCCCAATTATTGGCTTATTATACTAGTTTAAACAAAGGATTGAACGTTGATTTACCGCGAAACCTTGCCAAGAGTGTTACTGTAGAATAGAATTAAGTTTTAAAAAGAGAATTGTGAAAACAATTCTTTTTTTGTAGCAAAATTGAGGTGAATAAAATGAAATTTACAAAACGCAACAAACAAAAAAAGCACGATCGAAAAGAAGAAACTTGGAATAAATTTAAAGACCAACAAAATAAATTAAACGCCAATCGAAAAGGCGTTAAGTCAGTCACTAAACAACATTGGTAAAATAGTGGAGAATTAAATGACAAAAAAGAGTAATGAAACATTAACTTTAATTGAAGAAATTACTAGACTTGATGATAGTAAATACTTAGAAATTAGTAACATGGTGCAAAATGGTCGGGCTGAATTAGCGGCAGAACGAGGTTATATCAAGCAAGTTCGCATTTTACAAATTAATATTCCTCATTCAATTCATGTGATTAATTACGAAAATTATATTAACGAAAATTATGAAATGCCTACGGAAGCTATGACCAAATTCACGGAATGGAAAAAGACTCCTGAAATGGATAAAGAGTTTTCTGCTATTTTACACGAAAACCATATTGGGTAATTTGTGAAACCGTTTTCTTTACCGTACTCGTTGAATATGGGATAATATAAAAAAAGAGTTGGAGGAGTAGCAATGATGATTGAAAAGTTTTTAGTTGGTACATATACTAAACATCAAAGTCAAGGTATCTATCAAATTGAATTAGATACTGACAAAAAAGAATTACAAAATGCTGAATTGGTCGCCAAGGCAGGTTCACCAACTTATGTGGCTGAATCAAAGGCTCATAAAGTTTATGCGATTGATAAAGAACTTAAAAATGATAAAACAGTGGGTGGTTTGTTAGCTTTTGACAGTGCTAACATTCCCTTTAAAGAAATTCAGGATGTAACTGAAGAAGGTAGCAGTCCTGCCTATGTAACTGTCGATGAACTTCATCAGAATGTTTATACGGCTAATTACCATACTGGAAATGTCCACGTTTTTAAAATTAACGATGATGGAACCTTAACTGAAACTGACCGAATTCATGATATTGGGGAAGTTGGTCCCCGTCCTGAACAAGCTAGCGGTCCACATCCTCACTATATTGATTTAACTTATGATAATCGGATTGCGGTTTGTGATCTTGGATTGGATAAGGTTTATCTCTATGATTTATCAGATCAAGGCAAACTTCATTTAGTTAGTGAAACTACAATGGAACCTGGTTTTGGTCCTCGTCACATTCAATTTGTCGAAAAAACTGGTAAAGCATATCTAGTTGGTGAACTTTCAAGTAAGCTAGCTGTCCTTGACTATAATGAAGAAACTGGTGAATTAGCGGTTCAACAAATCGTCTCAACAATTCCGGCAGAATGGACCTCTCATAATGGAGCTGCTGCAATTCGCATTTCTAATGATAATCGCTTTGTCTATGTTTCAAATCGAGGCAATGACAGTTTAGCAGTCTTTGAAATTCAAGAAGATGGAAATGTAAAATTAATTCAATTAATTTCCATTGAAGGTGAATTTCCGCGTGATTTTACTTTCAATAGTGATCAAAAATTTGTGGTAGCAGTTAACCAAAATACTAATAATGCAACCTTGTACCAACGAAATGTTGATACAGGTAAATTAGCGATGATTCAAAAAGGTTTTTCAGTTCCAGAGGGAACTTGTGTAATGCTTAGAAAATAAATTTAAAAGAAGTTATTATCATGGCTGAAAGTGATGTAGAAATTGCAATTCAAGGAAAATTAGACAAAATTTTTGCTGATTATCCCTTAACTCCTCGTTTGGAAATGCTAAAAATTGAAATCAAACGGACATTGATGCAAGATGCTGCTGTAAAGGTTACCGATGGGGCAGAACCCGTCGATGCAGTTCGTGAAGCTTTTCAAGATTTTGGTGATTTACGTCATCAAATTAACGAAGTGCTTTTTACTTCAAATAAATAATTGCAAAATTAAGTTTGGTATTGTATATTTTAAATAAGATAAATATGACAAACAGTGGAATAGTAGCTTAGTTGATTTCTATGTAGCGAGTTAAGGATAGTGAAAGCTTAACTAGATTTCTAAGTGAACAACATCCCAGGTTATTTTGGTTGAAAGGCCAACGGTTGCAGCTCGTTAACGTTGTAAATAAGTTGGTTTATTAATTTAAACAATTTGGGTGGTACCGCGAAGATTTCGTCCCTTGTAGACGGAGTCTTTTTGTTTTGTCAAAAATTAAAGGAGAGATTATCATGAAGGACGTTTTAGTAAAAGATTTATATACTAAGCCACGTGATTTTGGCGATGAATCAATTACCGTTTCTGGTTGGATTCGGACCACAAGATCATCAAAGAAAATTGCGTTTATCGAATTAAACGATGGGACATACATCAAGAATATTCAGGTAATTGCTAAACGAGATGGTTTAGATAATTATGAAGATGTAACTAAATTACCAATTAGTTCAACCTTAAAAGTTACTGGTAAATTAGTTGAAACACCTGATGCTCAACAACCATTTGAATTACATGCAGAAGCAATTGACATTGAAGGGGTGTCAGATCCAGACTTTCCGCTTCAAAAGAAAGCTCATTCACTTGAATATTTAAGAACAATTGCACATTTACGTCCTCGGACAAATACTTTTTATGCGGTCTTTAAGATTCGTTCTTTAGCAGCATTTGCGATTCATGAATACTTACAAAAAAATGGTTTCGTGTACGTTAATACTCCTATCATCACAAGTAGTGATACTGAAGGAGCCGGAGAAATGTTCCGTGTAACGACTTTAGATGATCAAGACACACCTAAAACGGATGATGGTAAAAATGATTACAGTAAAGACTTCTTTGGTGAAGAAACTAATTTAACCGTTAGTGGACAACTTCAAGTTGAACCATTTGCCTTAGCATTTAGAGATGTTTATACTTTTGGGCCAACTTTTAGAGCCGAAGATTCACATACTAAACGTCATGCTGCTGAATTCTGGATGATTGAACCAGAAATGGCTTTTGCTGAACTTCCAGCTGTTTTAGATCGTTCTGAAGGACTTTTGAAGTATGTTGTTCAATACTTATTGGAGAATGCTTCAGAAGACTTACAATTCTTAAATGATAATGTTGACCACGATTTGTTAGATTTACTACACAAAACAGTTGATGAAGATTTTGCGAGAATTACTTATACAAAAGCAATTGAATTATTAGAAAAAGCGGATGTTGACTTTAAATTCCCAGTTAAATGGGGAATTGATTTTAACTCTGAACATGAACAATACTTAGCTGAAAAAGTATTTGGTAAACCAGTTTTCGTTACTGATTACCCACGTGATTTCAAAGCCTTTTACATGCGTGATAATGAAGATGGTAAGACTGTTGCTGCTGTTGATTTACTAGTTCCTCGAATTGGTGAATTAATTGGTGGAAGCCAACGTGAAGAACGTGAAGATGTCTTAGAAGCTAAAATGAAAGAATTTGGGTTACCACGTGAAGAATACGAATGGTACTTAGACCTTCGTAAATATGGTGGAACAAAACACTCTGGTTTTGGAATTGGTTTTGAACGTCTTTTAATGTATGTTACTGGAATGGATAACATTCGTGACGTGATTCCTTATCCTCGAGTTCAAGGTAGTATTAATTTCTAAAAACATTAAAGAACGCAATTTGCGTTCTTTTTTTATGGCTAAAATTATAGTATAATGTAATTTGTAATAATTATAATATAGACTGATTTTGAAAGGGATGTAATTTATGGAAACAAAACACGCGATGAGTCCCTTAACTCGTTTCTTGTTTATTGCAACGATGTTAATTGGAACTTTTACGATGTCCATTAGTCAATCATCGTTATCAACTGCTTATCCAACTTTAATGACTTACTTTGGAGTTTCAGCAGACACGATTCAATGGTTAACGACTGGCTTTATGATTGTCATGTGTATTACGATGCCAATCAGTCCATGGCTATTAAATAATATGAGTTTTAAACGCTTATTTGCCTTAGTATTGATATTATTTGATTTTGGGACTTTAATTATTTATCTGGGAAATAATTTTCCGATTGTAATGCTTGGACGTGTGATGGAAGCTGCTGCCGTTGGGGTACTTTTCCCTTCATATCAAACAGTATTACTAGAAATTACCCCCGAGAAAAAACGGGGAACCATCATGGGAGTAGCTGGATTAGTCATGGGTTCAGCTTTAGCATGTGGTCCAATTATTTCAGGAATTGTGTTGCACTATACCACTTGGAGAGGACTATTTGTTTTCTTCATGACCGTAATTACTTTGATATTGATTGTTTCATTTTTCGTTATGAAAGATGTGATGGCAAGAAAAGAAACTAAGCTAGATTGGTTATCAATTTTCTATACTTTAGGTTTAGTTGGGCTACTTTACTTCATCTCTGAAATTGGACGTGGAAACGCTAACTACACTGAATTAGGTATTATTCTAGTAGTTTCATTAGTAATGCTTACTTTGTTCGTTTATCGTCAACTTCACATTAAGAATCCGTTATTAGATCTTTGGGTAATGAAGAGCTTTAATTATGATCTATCAGTTCTCTTAACTGGGTTTTCTTACATTTCTTTAATTGTGGTAACGATTATTTTCCCTCTTTATTACCAACAAGTTCTTCACGTGTCACCATTTATTTCTGGAATGGCATTAGTTCCAGGTGCAGCTTTACTTAGTTTTTTAAATCCGCTAACTGGAACTTTAGCTGATAAGTTTGGTTTTAAATCAACTATGATTTTTGGAATGTGTATGATTGTGATTGGTTGGGGATTATTAACATGCTTACATTTAACAAACATTTGGGGCATGATCTTAATTGCCATGTTAATTGAAGGTGGAAACGCGTTCGTTATGATGCCTGCGGTTACCTTGGGTGCCAACTCACTTCCTGATGAATTAATTTCACATGGGACTGCGGTAATCACGACAATTCGTCAAGTGCTAGGTTCAACTGGTGTAACAGTAGCCACTTTAATCCTAGTTAACTTCACTAAGATGGCAAGTAATTCAGGTAAATCGTTACCAGTTGCCAATCAATTCGGTTTTCACGCTGTATATATCACTTTCTTTGTAATTTCCATTATTGGTTTAGTTATTGCAATGATGATTCGGAATACGAAAAAAGATAGTAAATAATTCTAAGTTTGTGCTATTATAAAAATAAATAAGACAAAACAGGCCGTTATTTTAATGGCCTGTTTTTTAAGGGAGAATTTAAATGACAGTTAAAACAAAGAAACACCGAATCAAAAAAGTATTTACTTATCTCTTTTTATTTATTTTGTTGGTAGTAGGTTTGTGTCTAACCTTTAATTCTCAAATTGAAAGTTTTTGGTTAGGAATGCGATCTGAACAAAAAGTAAATAGTTTGACAAAATCTGAAATTAAAAAAGGAAAAGCAAAATCTGGAAATTATAATTACAAAGCGGTTTCTGCCGTTTCTGCTAAATCAATTATGGAGAGTGAAAAGGCAAGCCATGAAAATGCCATTGGTAAGATTAAATATCCTGCTGTTGGAATCGATTTGCCAATTTATAAGGGATTGAATTCGGAAACACTCTTTTTAGGTGCAGGAACTATGAAACCTAATCAAAAAATGGGTCAAGGAAATTACGCATTAGCAAGTCATCACATGGATGATCCTAAACGTTTATTTTCGCCATTAACTAAGGCAAAAAAAGGCCAGTTGATTGAAATTTCAGATTTGAGTAAAACTTACAAATATAAAGTTACCAGTGTTAAGAATGTTAATGAAAAAGATGTTGGTGTGGTAAATGATGTACCTGGTAAAAAGCAAGTTACTTTAATTACTTGTACTAAACCAATCCCTGGAATTACCGAAAGAATTGTTGTTACGGGAGAATTAATTAAATGATGCATTATAAATATTTGATTCAAAAAAGATAATTTTTAACTCAATTGATTTTAAAAGAGAACTTACAAAAATCGTAAGTTCTCTTTTTTGTTAATTCAATTCTTATTCTGCTGAAATTAAATTTACACTTATAATTTCAGGTAACTCATTAATTTCGTCTAACATTTCATGTAGCGATTCACGGAGTTGATGAGTATCAATTGTAAAATTAATGACTGCTTCTTTATGAATTGGAAGAGTCATGTTGATTGTGATTACACTCGCATCATTTTTTGATATGACAGTTAAGATTTTACTCATGACACCATACTGGTCGTTAATACGCACACTGAAAATTACTTTTTTACTTAACTCACTGTCATCATAGTCAGAGATTAAACCTCTATATTTATAAATTACATCGCGACTGATTCCAATTTGTTTCGCGGCATTACTGATACTCTTAGCTTTTCCGGAGTCTAATAATTTATATGCTTTGACAACTTTCGGTAAAATAGTTGGGAGGAGTTCTTTGTTAACAATATATTTTTTAGCGATTGTAATTCATCTCTTTTCTGAGGATAAGTTATTATAATTTAATAATAATATGTTTATTTTTTAAAAACAAGTGATATTAGAAAATGAACATAAAATATCAATATTGTTATAAAAAATATGGAAAAATTTACTTTTACTTAAAATTCATGTATTCTTTAAAAAACTAAAGGACGAATATCATGAATAAAAATGAAAAAATTAAGCTGTTAGCTGACTTAGTTGCAATTCGTTCCATGAATGACAATGAAGAAGCTGTTGCCGAGTATTTAGCGGCCTTTTTGGACAAGTACGGGATTGAGTCTGAAATTGTCCAATATGCCACCGCATCGAGCTAATCTAGTGGCTGAGATTGGAAACGGACACCCAGTGCTTGCATTTAGTGGACACGAAGACGTGGTTGATGCTGTTGGTGACTGGAACACTGAGCCTTTTCAACTAACGGGAAAATATGGCAAATTATATGGTCGCGGAACTTGCGATATGAAAAGTGGAGTAGCTGCCATGATAATTGCCATGATTGAATTGAAGCAAAGTGAAATGCCTTTTAAGGGAACCATTAGACTTTTAATCACTTTAGGTGAAGAAGTGGGTGAGTTTGGAGCGGAACAATTAACGGAACAAGGTTTCATGGATGACGTTGATGGTTTGATTATTGGGGAACCAACTGGCTACAAAATTTGCTATGCTCATAAAGGTTCATTAGACATTAAATTAAAAGCGATGGGTAAAATTGCTCATAGTTCAATGCCAGATTTAGGTAATAATGCTTTGCAAAATATGCTTGATTTAGTAACATTGATTAATCAAGAAATTGGTGATACTGAAATTGTTGACCCAGAAACTGGTAAATTTTTATTTAACTTCACTGTTATGCAAGGGGGAACTCAAGTTAATTCGATTCCTGGAACGACTGAAGTTCAGTTAAATTCACGGACAATTGATGACTTTAGCAATAAAAAAGTAATTAACATCATTGAGAATACAATTAAACAATTAGAAAAAACTGATCCAAAATACCAATTTGATATGGAAATTTTAATGAATTTACCACCAGTTGATGGTGATAAAAATAATTCATTGATTAAACTAGGGCAGAAAATTGGGGAAGCAGTAACTGATCAAAAGATTCCCTTATTCGGTGGATCATATACGACAGATGCGGCTAAGTTTTTGGTCGATAAACCGGATGATTTTCCAATGATTATTTTTGGACCTGGTAACCAATCATTACACAGTTCCAATGAATACATTGATGAAAGCATGTATTTTAATTTTATTGAGATTTATAAACAGCTCATGATTGAAGGACTAAAATAACGCCAAATTAAAAGAGAAAGAACTATAATTCTAGTTCTTTCTCTTTTTTCGCTAAAAATTTAGTTAGCCCAGCGGTTTGCAGTATTTGGTAAAATCATTAAAATGAAAATCCAGATTGTTCCAACAATTGGAACAAATTGAATCCAAAACCACCAACCAGAATGATTTGAAGCGTGAAGCCGACGAACTGTCACTGAAAGGTTGCCAATCCAGACCAATGCAAATACAATCATGTAGACTGATTTCACAAATTGACCTAATACTGAACCAGCCGTTAAGCCGATTATCCAAGCAAAGATAATTGCTAGCCCAAAATTAAAAATAAGGGGCGTGAAAAATTCTAACCGGGTTGCGGTTCCGAAAAAATTGAAAATATTGTGCCAAAAATTACGATAAGCTTTAATCATCATGAAACTCCTTTCTAAACAACAATTTTCTCAGTATAAAACAAAAAAATGACAAAGTTAAGGATTTAGGTTAACTTTGTCATTTTTAACTAATTATTTATGTGCTTTGTCAGCTTGTGCTTGAGCAGCTTGGCCTAGAATGTTTAAGTAGTTAAACGGACGATCAAATTGTGGTTGGAATAACATATCCACCATTGCTAAATCGTCAATCGTGTTTTTATTTTGAATACATACTGATAAGACGTTCGCTGATTGCGAAACATCGTACATACTTGAAAGCGCCCCTCCCAAAATTACACGAGTCTTAGGATCATACACTAATGACATTAAAATTTCATCCGTTGACAACATAAATTCTGGACGATAATTATCAGCTATGATTACTTCGCTAACTTTTAAATTATTGGCTTTAGCAAGAGCCGTATTGATTCCAGTTGAGACATAAGTCCGACCGTATAATTTAAGACCAGATGAAGATTGGGTTCCCATGTCTTTTACTTTGTCTTCAGTCAGATTTAGGCCAACTAATCTCCCTTGGCGTACGGCGTTGGTAGCTAAAGGAATGTAGGCGTTAGAATTAGTGGGGTTGTAGTGAACGGCGGCACTATCACCAGCAGCAAAAATATCGCGATTTGATGAATGCATGTATTCATCAGTAATGATTGCACCGTTATCCAACATGGCAACTTTACCTTTAAGTAATTCAGTGTTAGGGCGGAAACCGATACAAAGAATCGCAATATCAGATTTAATTTTTTTACCATCTAGGGTTTTAGTGATAATTTCATCATCGACTTCTTCAAAAGCAGCTACTTTTGAACCAAGAACCAGGTTAACACCATGAGCTTCATAATCTTTGGCTAAAATATCAGTAAATTCTTTATCAAAATACTTGTAAAGAACTCGTTCATTACCATCAATTAAATTAACGTTATAATTTTGGTTTGAGTAGGCTTCAGCCAGTTCGGCACCAATATAACCAGAACCAATGATAGTAATCGTTTTAGCTTTGGGAGCTTCTTCAAATAACTTTTTAGCATCGTTATAGTTTTTACAAAGGTAAACGCGACTACTATCGATTCCAGGGATTGGAGGAACAGTAGGCTTAGAACCAGTGGTCATAATTAATTTGTCATATGCTTCTGTTTTTTCTTCGTTGGTGATTAAATCTTTAACTTTGATTGTTTTTGTTTCTGGATCAACGTTTGTAACTTGATGACGCATTTGGACGTTAGCTCCAAGATTGCTTAATTCTTCTGGACTTGAGTAGAAAAGCCCTTGGGGATCATTGTTTTTAATTTCTTTACCTAAGTAAAGGGCGATTCCACATGATAAAAAGGAAATGTTATCATTCATTTCATATACAGTCACATCTGCATCGGGGTGATCGGCAATCGTTTGCTTAACTGCAAAAGTACCAGCGTGAGTACAACCTACTACAATAACTTTCATTTATCCATACCTCGTTTGAGTTCTTCTATGATCGTTTACATAAATGATTGTAGCATGCTGTTAATTATCACACAATCTAATTGTGAAAAGCATATCATAAAATTTCATTAAAAAAGCCGACCGAAGTCAGCTTTTTCTGATTATTTAAATACAGTTTGCAACATTTTAGCAGTATGAGTAAATGGTTCGCAGCCATCTTTTGTTACTCGGACACAGTCTTCAATTCGAACTCCTGCAACGCCTGGAATATAGATTCCTGGTTCAAGTGAGAAACACATGTTTTCTTCAAGTTTTAAATCATTTCCTTCCATAATTGAAGGAAATTCATGTTCACTCATTCCCATTCCGTGACCAAGTCGGTGAATGAAGTATTTACCGTAGCCGGCTTTATCAATAATGTCACGGGCAATTTTATCTAATTCAGCGGCGGTAATTCCAGGTTTAACTGCTGCTTGAGCAGCTAATTGGGCTTCAAGACAGACCTTATAGATATCAGCTTGAGTATCATTTAATTTACCTACTGCGACAGTTCGGCTAGCATCACTAATGTATCCGTCATGAACGGTTCCTAAATCAAGTAACACTAATTCGTTATCTTCAATTTTGCGAGTACTAGTATCACCGTGAGGCTGTGAGGCATGTTTTCCAGCTTGAATTAAAGTAGGAAAACTCATTTGCATGACACCACGTTTTTTTAATTGATATTCAATCTCAGCGGCAACATCTGCCTCGGTAATACCTGGTTTAATGGTTTCAAAACCAACTTTGAAAGCGAAATCAGCTTCTCGACCAGCAGCACGAAGTTTTTCAATTTCATCATCCGTTTTAATTAAGTGAAGTCGTTGAACTTCTGGAGTTAAATCGTGGTTAAAGTTGGCACTTGGAAATTCTTTTTCTAAGGCGTGTAAACGATCAACAACAAGGTTGTTCATTTCAATTCCCCAGTTAACTGGGTTAGGATTGATTTCTTTAATATGGTCAGCAATCATAGCAAAAGGTTTTTCATGGTCTAAATAACCAAAAACTTTGTAAGGCCAACCAGATTTTTGAATATCTTCCACTTCAAGAGCTGGTGCAAATAAAAATGGATCAGCATCTGGGAAAACAATTAAAGCTAAAACTCGTTCGATTGGATCACTACCGAACCCAGTGAAATATTGAACATCCTCATAATTACTAATATAAGCGACGTCCAAGTTTTGTTCTTTAACATATTTCTGTAATTCTTTTAATTTTTCCATATTATAGCCTCCGTGTTTTTCCGTTATTTTAGCACAATGAAATTTAAAGACAACCATTGATGTTACATATTGGATAATCTGTTATTATAAAATGCAGTTTAAACAGTATGAAAATAATTTAATCCAAAAAATACTCAATTTTTAGCGTATAATTTGAGTATTAATTCAAAGGGGAAATAACTCGTGTTAAGAAAATCAAAAGCGTACCGTATTTCAATTTTGGCGTTATTCATTGCAATCATTATTGTACAAAACTTTGTTCCACTATTTGGATATATTCCGGTGGGACCACTTAACTTAACGACGATTCATATCACCGTAATTATTGCTGCAATTTTATTAGGCCCAGTTGATGGGGGAATTGTTGGTGGAGTTTGGGGCATTTTATCATTTATTCGAGCTTTTACAGCACCCACCAGTCCCGTACAACCACTAGTTTTTACTAATCCAATTATTTCAATTTTGCCACGAATTTTAATTGGCGTTGTGGCCGGTTACTTATTTATTGGTTTAACCAAAACTAAATTAAAGCCGGCTATTTCTTTAGCTATTACGGCAATAGTTGGTAGTTTAACGAATGCCTTTTTGGTTTTAGGAATGATTGCCATGTTTTATCGGACCCCCGCTGTAGCACATGCTTATGGTGTTAGTGATCCAAGTTTAATTATAAAAGTATTAATGACTGCCGTTGGAACAAATAGTATTCCAGAAACGATATTAGCAGCGGTAGTTGTTCCAATCGTATGTTTACCATTGTTGAAGCACAGTAAAATAAAATAACAACATGTTAAAATAAAGAGAACTTCTAAATGAGGAGTGCTCTTTATTTATTTAACAAAGGATTTTTAAAATGAATGAAAAAGTAATTGAAATTAAAAATTTAACTTATCATTATCCTAACCAAACAAAATTAATTTTGAAAAAGGTTAATTTAAGCATTAATCGGGGAGACTGGGTATCTTTAATTGGGGCTAATGGAAGTGGAAAATCAACGTTAGCAAAGTTAATCGTTGGATTATTAGATGACGAAGAACAGCAAATTCAAGTTTTTGGAAAAACTATGAATGATAAAAATGGAAATGAAATCCGATCAAATATTGGAATGGTTTTTCAAAACCCAGAAAATCAATTCGTAAGTTCAACTGTGTTAGACGATGTCGCTTTTGGATTAGAAAACCAAGGGATGAAAACTTCTGAGATGAAAATAAGGGTAGCAAAAGCTCTAGAAACAGTTGAAATGAACGATTTTATTAATCAAGCTCCGAACCAATTATCTGGAGGACAAAATCAACGAGTAGCCTTAGCTAGTGTTTTAGCCCAGCAGCCAAGCTTAATTATTTTAGATGAAGCAACTAGTATGCTTGATCCAACGACTAGAAGTAAAATTTTAAAGGTTGTTCATAGATTACACGAAGAACAGGGGACGACAGTTTTAGCGATTACACATGATATTAATGAAACTTTGCTTTCAGACAAAATCGTCATTTTAAATCAGGGTGAAATTGTGGCAGAAGACAATCCCAATCGAATTTACGTTCAAACTGAATTACTAAGAAAATGTGGTTTAGAAGTTCCATTAACGTATCAAGTACAACAAGCTTTTAGCAAAAATGGAATTAAACTTTCTGAAGATTATCTAAATGAAGAGGAGTTAATCAAACAATTATGGAAATTAAATTAAAAAATGTTGGTTATACTTATCATTTAAATAGTCCCATGGCATTTACTGCTTTGAAAAACATTACACTAACTTTTCCGGCACATCAATTGACGGCCATAATTGGAAAAACAGGAAGTGGTAAGTCCACATTAATTAAATTGTTGAATGGATTAGAAATCCCGACTTCTGGTGAAGTTGTAGTTGGCAACCAAGTAATTGACAAATACACTAAAAGTAAACAATTAAATTTAGTCCGGAAAAACGTTGGCATGGTATTTCAATTTTCCGAAAACCAACTGTTTTCTGAAACAGTTTTAAAAGATGTGATGTTTGGACCATTGAATTTTGGTAAATCTGAACAAGAAGCAGTGGAGTTGGCTAAATTTTGGTTAGCAAAAGTTGGAATTGACAAAGATTTGTTTGAACAAGCTCCCTTTGAATTATCTGGGGGACAAATGCGTCGCGTTGCTTTGGCAGGAGTACTAGCCTGTGAACCAAAAGTACTAGTTTTAGATGAACCTGGAGCCGGACTTGATTATGTTAGTAATCAAAATTTGATGAGTTTATTGAAAAAATTACAAAGTCAATTTGGATTGACCATTATCATGGTGACGCATTCTATGGAAAATGTGGCGGAATTTGCTGATCATGTGGTAGTTATGAAAAACGGTGCAATAGTCAGACAAACAAAGCCAATTGAATTATTTTCAACGGATGATTCAAAGGTTGAATTACCAGAAGCAGCTCAATTCTATTTAAAGTTAATGAAAAATCATCAGATTGAAAATGAATTGCCAATTAACAAAACTGAACTAATTAATCGTTTGTTAAAGCAGTTTAAGCCGAATGGAGGTACTCATGAATAATTTTATTTTTGGGCAATATATTCCTGGTAAGAGCTTAATTTATCGTCTAAATCCGCGATTAAAATTAATTGCATCAGTTTTACTAATAATTGCTAGCTTTATTAACCATAATTTGCTTGGATTTATAATTTTATTGGGAATCTGCGGTGTAATAATTCAAGTCTCTCAAGTTGGCTGGATTTTCTTTATTAAAGGAACTCAATTTTTTATTTATATGATTTTTTTAACTTCAATTTTACAAATTTTATTTAGTAATGGTGGAACCATTTATTGGCACTATGGCATTTTTACGATTTCTAGTTTTGGATTGCAAATCGCAAGCTTGGCATTTTTACGATTTTTAGTTGCCATAGTGATTTTAACTGTCTATTTAATGACAACTAATCCAGCCAAAATTGCCCAAACAATTCAAGGGATTTGTTATCCCTTAAAATTTGTGGGAGTTAACCTTGATGATATCGGGTTAGTTACTGCAATTGCATTACGTTTTGTGCCGACTTTAACTGAGGAAGTTAACAATCTTAGGAATGCACAAAAATCACGAGGAATAAATTTTGAAAAGTGTTCCATAATTAAACGAATTAAGAGTAATATTGCGATTTTAGTACCATTATTTATGAGTGTTTTTCGTAGAGCTGAGCAATTAGCAGCAACCATGATATTACGGGGATATACGGATGGTAAACATCGTACCCATATACGCCAGTCGAATTGGAGTAAATTTGATAGTTTAATTTTAATAGTAGTTTTATTAATTTTTGGTTTAATCTTATCTTTAAATATTAATTTTTAAGCTAAATTCTATTGACAGCAATAAAAAAAAGAATAATGCTATATGAGCGGCTTTTTTAACGTGAATTAGGCAGTTTTATTAATAAACAAAGGTGTAAATAATGATTGAAAAATTACAAAAAAAATCTATTTTTTTAATTATCGGAATGTTTCTATTATTAAGTATCGTTTTAATTGGATTATTATCTTATAGTTCTCCGATTTATGAATTTAACTATTCTGGCGATAATAATAATTATATGACGGTTGGAAAGGCAATGATGCATGGTTTTGTACCATACAAGGATGTTTTTGAACAAAAGGGACCATTTGTTTATCTTTTATATGGGTTGGCCTCGCTAATTTCTTTTCATACTTTCTTAGGATCTGCAATTTTTGAAATTGCAATTTTATTTGCGATTTTATGGCTAACTTTTAAAATTGGAAAATTATTTTCATCCACTAAGGTTGCATTTGTTATTGCACTGTTTGCACCAGTTTTTGTTTTAATGGAACCATATTATTCTTATGGGGCAACGGTTGAATTCTTTTTGTATCCAGCAATGTTATCGTTGATTTATGTTAGTTTAAAAGCACAACAGCATCAGTTTATAATTTCCAAATGGACCTGGTATTTTCAAGGATGTTTAGTTGGAATAGTATTTTTCTCTAAATACACTTTACTTGGTTCATGGATTGCATTTTATATTTTTATGTTCATGTATTATACAATTAAGCATCGTTGGAATGATGTTCGTAATTTAATTTGGTCAAGTGGTTTAGGGTTTTTAACAACGACCGTTCCTTGGCTAATTTATTTTGAAATGGTTCATGGATTAAAACAGTTCTTTAACGTTTATTTTTATACTAATATTTTTAGATATGGATCCGTAAATGGAACCTGGTTCGAAAGATTAAGCATGTCACTTTGGACGTTTGTTCAATTATTACTGTTTAGTAACCCAGTAATCACTTTTGTAATTGTATTAGGCTTATTGTTTGTTTTCTTTAGTCGTAAAATTCTAGCAGGGTGGATTATTAAATCATTATTAATGATTATGATGTTTACCAATGCTCTTTTGGCTTTATGTGGGGGAACGTTTGGGCCATATTATTTGTTGTCATATTTTCCCTATATTTTAGTTTTATTTGTCCTTTTGATAATTGCTTTGAGTCACAAGTTGAAACTATCTGCCTTTAAAAAATGGCAAAGTGTGTTCATTTTCAGTTGGATATTCGCTTTATGTATGACTTTATCGGTGAACTCTAATTTACAGTTTTCACGATTCATACCCAATAATCCAGCAATCACATCTAATTTAGGTGTTAAGCATCCAACTAGTTCTGCTCAAATCGAATTTGGAAGGATTATGCGTCATGAAAGTAAGGGTAGACCAACCTTGTTAGCGTTTGGATTTTTAGAAAATGGATTTTATACAACTTCAGGGGCATATCCTACAATTCATTACTTTGAACGAAACAATATTTCTTACCATAAGTTACCAACAATGATGAATACAGCTGCAAATGCAATTAAGCACCGCAAAGTGCAATGGGTCGTTATCTGTGTTAAAACGACTTCGAACAGTAATTTACAACATCAAATTGAAACAACATATAAGAAAAATGCCTATGGTAGGGGATTAAAAGCTCTGAACCAGAATTATGAAATGAGAGCTCATCATTCTCAAATTTCACAAGGTAATGATATGGAATATATTTTATATAAATTAAAATAAGCTTTGGTTAATCAACAAAAAATGACCCATGCACTTTCACAAAATAAAAGCGTGTGGGTCATTTTCTATTTAATTAAATTCCGGACTGAAGGGTCCAGTCCACTACACCTGAATATTGACCAGATTTTGCTTTATTGTTAGTCTTAATGACTAATCCTTGATCATTTGTAAAATTCTTTTGGTAATTATCACCATTTTTATCCATTTGATCACTGGTTAAAATCGTTTGTGCACTTTGATTTAATTGATTTTGTTGTTTCTGGTTAACAAACCACATTGTAAATGGCTGATTGGTTTGATTTGGTTTATAAGTAGCGTTAATTTGGAATTTTGCTTTATTTGATATGGAATCAATCACATTAAAACTCAAGTTATCACTACTTGTTCGTGGAAGAAAGCCAGTCTGAGTTGGTAACTTATCGAGGGAGTAATCCCAATTGTATGTGTTTGGATTATTATCGGCAAATGCAATTTTTCCAGATAAAGTGAGGGCATTTGCATCAAAAACAGATAAGTCACTAGAACTTATAACCTTATTTGCACTGTTATATTTACTGGAAATCGGAGTTAAATTCTTATAAGAATTTACATTCGTTGGAACTTGGTTAGTTTTATAACCATTTGATCCTGAACCTGAATCGATAAATTCAACTGGGACGTAAGCATCTAAAATATTGGTTAATCCTCCGGCAGAATAAGTCATTCCGCTATATGATAAGAACTTAGCATTCGGATGGAATTTAATTAGACTTCCAGAACCCCAGGACCCAAAATTTGAAAATGGAGCATTATTTGTGGATGCTAAAACCGTTTGAGAATTAGATGATAGATCCATGTTTACTTGCGCTGTTCCCATGCTGGAACTGTTAAAGATTGAATTGTATGCTGTTAAATTAACCTGACCATTGTTGGTTAAATCAACCCCATTGACACCCTTAAATACATCTGATGTACCACTATCATTAAGGTTTAGAGTTCCGGAGTTATTAATTTGGAGTGGATTATTATTCCAAAAATTAAACATCTGACCTCTTGAAGAATTACTATTAAGATTTAAAGTTGCTCCATTAGCTATTTCAATTGGAAAAGCTTGGTTATTGGTATTATTAATTAGTCCATAAGGAAAGGTATTTGCTCCATTTCCAGTCATGGTGGTCGTTCCTGAGGTTACTTTGATGTTAGGGATTTGTGCTAATTGATTGGACGTTGTCCCCGTAACAAAATTATTTGTTCCTTGAAATTCAACGGGTATTGAGTTTGTAGTCAGTGGCTGATTATAAGTTAAATCACCAGGAAAATTATAGTTAATATTTTTATAAACAATTGTTGGGGAAGTTGCTGTTGGTCCATTGCTTTGAGTAGAGGAAAATAAAATTCCTTTATTGGTAGTATAGTATTTACTTCCTATCCAACTTGCAGTATTTGAACTACCTGAATTTTGAAGGTTAACATTTTGTACTGTTAAACGTCCTGCTTGTGAATTAGAATTAACGTTAATTGTTGATCCAGTCGCAGAGTATACATAAAATGGTTGGTTTTGAAAATCAACGGTTACGTTATTTTGCTTCTATACTGATAATTGGCACACAAATACTTAGACAATTTGTGTGAAATTATAATCAGATAGGAGTTTTTTTATATGAAAAATCGTTCAAAAAGATATTCACTAGAATTTAAACAAAGCCTTGTGGCTTTGTACAATGATGAAAAATTAGTCTCTGTAGATGATGGAAAACCAATCACAAGAAAAGACTTTTTAAAACTAAAGAAAGAGTATGAGGATTTAAAGGAAGAAAATGAAATTTTAAAAGCAGCGGCGATGATCTTAGGGAAAAAGTCAAACGAGAAACACATTTACCATTAATCAACCGATTTTTAGCTGAGAATCATCGCCTTACTATTATTTTAAAGGCCCTTCAAGTTCCCAGAAGAACATATTATAACTGGATAAATTACACTCCAAATTATAGAAAAATGTTAGAGGAAAAAGTCAAACCATTCCTAAAGGAAGCATGGTCTAAAAACTACAAAGCATACAGAGCCCCAAGACTTAAAGTAGCTCTCCAAAGAGAGCTAGGGATTAACTTTAGTATTAGAAGAATTACACGTTTGATGAAGGAGCTTGGAATTAGATCACTTATGTGTAGACGATTTAAAAAGCCAGGAATTCATGTTGATTATGATCAAAGACCAAATCTAATTAAAAATCTTAGTGGAAAGTCTATTTGGCGTGCTGATATTACCTATCTACAATTAGAAAAAGGTGTCTGGGTTTACTTAAGTACCGTCTTTGATGACCAGACCTATAAAATTTTATCTCAAAAGGTTTCAAAACATATGACTAGTAAATTAGTAAGCCATACTTTAATTGAAGCATTAAAGAAAAATAAAAAACCAGAATATTTACATTCAGATATGGGAAGCCAATATACTAGTTCAATATTTGAGCATGTCCTTGAGGGACATGAAATTAGGCACTCTTACTCACAAAAAGGACATCCATATGACAATGGTCCAATTGAAGCATTTCATTCAATCTTAAAACGTGAGTTTGCCTTTCAAACTAGATTTACAAGTTTTGAAGATGTGGTATTAAAAACAGAAAATTATATTCACTGGTACAACACGGAAAGAATTAGAATAGCTGTCTAACTAAATTTGTGCCATTTATTGACATAGGAGCACGTTTAACGGTGCTATTCCTTTAGCTAGTAAAGGTTTTAAAATTGGTGTAATTGAGGATGGTTTGATTGGTGGAACTTGTCCTAATCGTGGCTGTAATGCAAAAATTTTACTTGATATGATTACTACCACTCAACATGATGTTAAGGAATTGCAAGGCTCGGAATTAGCTGGAATTCCAGAAATTAATTGGAAAGATAACGTTGAACATAAGGATGAAGTGATTCAACCATTGCCTGAAGCAATTGGTAATATGATGACTAATGCAGGAATAGATTTAATATACGGCAAAGGCAAGTTAGTTGATGACCACAGTATTAAAGTAGGTAATAAAGAATATTCTGCAGATAAAATTGTGATTGCAACTGGTGCACATTATCGTAAATTAGATATTTCTGGTAATGAACTTACTCATGACGGAACTGATTTTCTATCCTTAAAAAACCAACTCGAGCGGATGACGGTGATTGGTTCTGGTTACATTGCACTCGAATTTGCTAATATTGCTGCAGCTTTGGGTACCAAAGTAACGGTTTTAATGCATCATTACGTTGCTTTGAGAAAATTCTATCAGCCATTTGTAAAAGTTGTATTAAATAAGTTAGCTGAATTAGATGTTAAATTTGTTACTAACGTTAATCCTCAATCAATTGAAAAAATTGATGATGACTTAATAGTTAAAACTAATCAAGGCGATTTTAAAGCTGATTGGGTTTTAAATGCTACGGGACGTCCAGCTAATGTAGAAGGAATTGGGTTAGATGAAGTTGGTGTGAAATATAATCATCAAGGAATCGAGGTTAATGATCATTTACAAACGAATATTCCTAGTATTTATGCAGCTGGTGATGTATTAGATAAAAAGGTTGGGAAATTAACTCCAACTGCCATTTTCGAATCAGAATACCTAACTGATTTATTTTCTGGTGTAACTGATAAATCGATTGATTATCCAGCTGTTCCAAGTGCAGTTTTTACGACGCCAAGAATTGCTCAAGTGGGTATTTCAGTAGATGAGGATGAAACAAATTCCAATAAATATACTATTAAAGATGTAGATTTGGCTACTGACTGGTTTCAGATGACTAAAAATGAAAATGAAGGAACTAGTAAACTAATTTATGATAATCATGGGGTGCTAGTGGGAGCAACTGAAGTTAGTGATCAAGCAGAAGATTCAATTAGTACGATTCTTCCTGCAATTGAATACCAGCTAACTCCTAAACAGATTAAACACATGATTAGTTTGTTTCCAACCATTGGTTCTGAATCATGGTCTAAATTGTAATTTTATGAAGTAAAATAAACAGTTAAATATTTTGACTTTTTTCGACCAAATTGTTGACATCTTATTTTCATTAGTATATAGTTAAATATTGTTGACGCGGAAAATTTTTGAAGATAAATTAATTTAAAAAAGTTAATTAAATTTCTTGACCTTTCTTGATCAACGTGATATATTAATAAAGTACCGTTTGTGACGATACGTTATTGAGTAGATCTTTGAAAACTGAACAAGATTTTGATTACAATATGTGTAAGGATAATCTTTAAACTTAGTTTAAAGATTAAACAAATATGCAATGTCAATTTGCAAAAACAAATAAATAAGAGCTAGTAAAGTTCTCATTTTTAAAATGAGAGTTTGATCCTGGCTCAGGACGAACGTTGGCGGCGTGCCTAATACATGCAAGTCGAACGAAGTCGCCCAATTGATTCTTAGTGCTTGCACTAAGATGATTTTGGATCCGACTGAGTGGCGAACTGGTGAGTAACACGTGGGTAACCTGCCCAGAAGAAGGGGATAACACCTGGAAACAGATGCTAATACCGTATAACAACAAGAACCACATGGTTCTTGTTTGAAAGCTGGCCTTTGTGCTAGTGCTTCTGGATGGACCCGCGGCGTATTAGCTAGTTGGTGAGATAATAGCTCACCAAGGCAATGATACGTAGCAGACCTGAGAGGGTAATCTGCCACAATGGGACTGAGACACGGCCCATACTCCTACGGGAGGCAGCAGTAGGGAATCTTCCACAATGGACGAAAGTCTGATGGAGCAACGCCGCGTGAGTGAAGAAGGGTTTCGGCTCGTAAAACTCTGTTGTTAGAGAAGAACAGCCGTGAGAGCAACTGCTCACGGTATGACGGTATCTAACCAGAAAGTCACGGCTAACTACGTGCCAGCAGCCGCGGTAATACGTAGGTGGCAAACGTTGTCCGGATTTATTGGGCGTAAAGGGAGCGCAGGCGGTTTATTAAGTCTGATGTGAAAGCCTTCGGCTTAACCGGAGAAGTGCATCGGAAACTGATAAACTTGAGTGCAGAAAAGGATAGTGGAACTTCATGTGTAGCGGTGAAATGCGTAGATATATGAAGGAACACCAGTGGCGAAGGCGGCTATCTGGTCTGTAACTGACGCTGAGGCTCGAAAGCATGGGTAGCAAACAGGATTAGATACCCTGGTAGTCCATGCCGTAAACGATGAATGCTAGGTGTTGGAAGGTTTCCGCCTTTCAGTGCCGCAGCTAACGCATTAAGCATTCCGCCTGGGGAGTACGACCGCAAGGTTGAAACTCAAAGGAATTGACGGGGACCCGCACAAGCGGTGGAGCATGTGGTTTAATTCGATGCTACGCGAAGAACCTTACCAGGACTTGACATCTTCTGCCAATCTAAGAGATTAGACGTTCCCTTCGGGGACAGAATGACAGGTGGTGCATGGTTGTCGTCAGCTCGTGTCGTGAGATGTTGGGTTAAGTCCCGCAACGAGCGCAACCCTTGTCTTTAGTTGCCAGCATTAAGTTGGGCACTCTAGAGAGACTGCCGGTGATAAACCGGAGGAAGGTGGGGATGACGTCAAATCATCATGCCCCTTATGTCCTGGGCTACACACGTGCTACAATGGGCGATACAACGAGTTGCGAAACCGCGAGGTCAAGCTAATCTCTTAAAGTCGTTCTCAGTTCGGATTGCAGTCTGCAACTCGACTGCATGAAGTTGGAATCGCTAGTAATCGTGGATCAGCATGCCACGGTGAATACGTTCCCGGGTCTTGTACACACCGCCCGTCACACCATGAGAGTTTGTAACACCCAAAGTCGGTTGGATAACCTTTTTAGGAGTCCGCCGCCTAAGGTGGGACAGATGATTAGGGTGAAGTCGTAACAAGGTAGCCGTAGGAGAACCTGCGGCTGGATCACCTCCTTTCTAAGGAATAATTCGGAACCTTACATTAATCAAAATCTTGGTCAGTTTTGAGAGTATCTACTCTCTTAATTTTGTTCTTTGAAAACTAGATAATATTATTTTCTGTAATAATTATATTTTTATATATAATTGAACCGAGAAATAACCATTGTGTTATTTTTGAGTTTTTTAATTAGTTTTAATCGCTAAAACTCAAATGATTTATAATCCGTAGGATTATAGGTTAAGTTAATAAGGGCGCATGGTGAATGCCTTGGTACTAGGAGCCGATGAAGGACGCAACTAACTGCGATAAGCTTCGGGGAGCTGTACGTAAGCTTTGATCCGGAGATTTCCGAATGAGGAAACTCGACCAGTGTTATGACTGGTCACTGCATAGTGAATACATAGCTATGCAGAGGCAGACGTGGGGAACTGAAACATCTAAGTACCCACAGGAATATAAAGAAATTTCGATTCCCTAAGTAGCGGCGAGCGAACGGGGAATAGCCCAAACCGAACCCTTGTGGTTCGGGGTTGTAGGACTGAACATTTGAGTTACAAAAGTATTTGATAGTTGAAGTAGTTGGGAAGCTACACCAAAGAGAGTGATAGTCTCGTAAACGAAATCGAATACCCTCAGTTCAGGATCCTGAGTACGGCGACACACGTGAAACGTCGTCGGAATCTGGGAGGACCATCTCCCAAGGCTAAATACTCCCTAGTGACCGATAGTGAACCAGTACCGTGAGGGAAAGGTGAAAAGCACCCCGGAAGGGGAGTGAAATAGTTCCTGAAACCATGTGCCTACAAGCAGTCAGAGCCCGTTAATGGGTGATGGCGTGCCTCTTGTAGAATGAACCGGCGAGTTACAGTTGCATGCAAGGTTAAGCCGAAAAAGCGGAGCCGTAGCGAAAGCGAGTCTTAATAGGGCGCCATAGTATGTTGCCGTAGACCCGAAACCAGGTGATCTACCCATGTCCAGGATGAAAGTGCGGTAATACGCACCGGAGGTCCGAACCCGTGTACGTTGAAAAGTGCTGGGATGAGGTGTGGGTAGCGGTGAAATTCCAAACGAACTTGGAGATAGCTGGTTCTCTCCGAAATAGCTTTAGGGCTAGCCTCGGAATTAGAATCATGGAGGTAGAGCCACTGTTTGAGCAAGGGGTCCATCTAGGATTACTGAGTTCAGATAAACTCCGAATACCATTGATTTATGTCCGGGAGTCAGACGATGAGTGATAAGATCCATCGTCGAAAGGGGAACAGCCCAGACCGCCAGTTAAGGTCCCTAAATATATGCTAAGTGGAAAAGGAAGTGGAGTTGCATAGACAACTAGGATGTTGGCTCAGAAGCAGCCACCATTTAAAGAGTGCGTAATAGCTCACTAGTCGAGTGATTCTGCGCCGAAAATTTACCGGGGCTAAGCATATTACCGAGACTGCGGACGCAACTATGTTGCGTGATAGGAGAGCGTTCTAAGGGCAATGAAGGTAGACCGTAAGGACTACTGGAGCGCTTAGAAGTGAGAATGCCGGTATGAGTAGCGAAAGATCAGTGAGAATCTGATCCACCGAATGACTAAGGTTTCCTGGGGAAGGCTCGTCCACCCAGGGTTAGTCGGGACCTAAGCCGAGGCTGAGAAGCGTAGGCGATGGATAACAGGTTGAGATTCCTGTACTAGTTAATTATGTTTGAACGATGGAGGGACGCAGTAGGCTAAGATATGCACACGATTGGAAATGTGTGTTCAAATCGTAAGTCAGTTTAAGAGTCAAATGCTTTTAAGCGGGTTGACAAGCGATGATGAGGATCGAAATTTAAGTAGAGAAGTATCTGACGTCACACTGCCGAGAAAAGCTTCTAGTTAGTAATTAATTACCCGTACCGCAAACCGACACAGGTAGTCGAGGAGAGTATCCTCAGGTGAGCGAGAGAACTATCGTTAAGGAACTCGGCAAAATGACCCCGTAACTTCGGAAGAAGGGGTGCTGGCCTCACGGCCAGCCGCAGTGAAAAGACTCAAACGACTGTTTATCAAAAACACAGGTTTATGCAAAATCGTAAGATGAAGTATATGGGCTGACGCCTGCCCGGTGCTGGAAGGTTAAGTGGAAGTGTTAGCTTCGGCGAAGCACCGAAATGAAGCCCCAGTAAACGGCGGCCGTAACTATAACGGTCCTAAGGTAGCGAAATTCCTTGTCGGGTAAGTTCCGACCCGCACGAAAGGCGTAACGATTTGAGTACTGTCTCAACGATAGACTCGGTGAAATTAAGATACCTGTGAAGAAGCAGGTTACCCGCGACAGGACGGAAAGACCCCATGGAGCTTTACTGTAGCTTGATATTGGGTGTTTACATAACTTGTACAGGATAGGTAGGAGCCATAGAAGCCGGGACGCTAGTCTCGGTGGAGGCGTCAGTGGGATACTACCCTTGTTATGTGAACACTCTAACCCTGCGCACTGATCGTGCGCGGAGACAGTGTCTGGTTGGCAGTTTGACTGGGGCGGTCGCCTCCTAAACAGTAACGGAGGCGCTCAAAGGTTTGCTTAGAATGGTTGGAAATCATTCCTAAAGTGTAAAGGCAAAAGCAAGCTTGACTGCGAGACAAACAGGTCGAGCAGGGACGAAAGTCGGACTTAGTGATCCGGTGGTACCATATGGAAGGGCCATCGCTCAACGGATAAAAGCTACCCTGGGGATAACAGGCTTATCTCCCCCAAGAGTTCACATCGACGGGGAGGTTTGGCACCTCGATGTCGGCTCATCGCATCCTGGGGCTGTAGTTGGTCCCAAGGGTTGGGCTGTTCGCCCATTAAAGCGGTACGCGAGCTGGGTTCAGAACGTCGTGAGACAGTTCGGTCCCTATCCGTCGCGGGCGCAGGAAATTTGAGAGGAGCTGTCCCTAGTACGAGAGGACCGGGATGGACATACCGCTGGTGTATCAGTTGCGCCGCCAGGCGCATTGCTGAGTAGCTATGTATGGATGAGATAAACGCTGAAAGCATCTAAGTGTGAAACTCGCCTCAAGATGAGATTTCCCATTCCTATATGGAAGTAAGACTCCTGAAAGATGATCAGGTAGATAGGTTAGAAGTGGAAGCGTAGTGATACGTGAAGCGGACTAATACTAATCAGTCGAGGACTTAACCAAGTAGAATGAAGATACAATGGAAGTTAATCGGAAGAAAATGATATTGTCTAGTTTTGAGAGAACAAAGTTCTCACAAAAAATAGTGTGGTGGCGATAGCCTGAAGGATACACCTGTTTCCATGCCGAACACAGAAGTTAAGCTTCAGCACGCCAAAAGTAGTTGGGGGATCGCCCCCTGCGAGGATAGGACGTTGCCACGCAATATAAAAAAGTCGATAACTGCGGTTATCGGCTTTTTTTATAACATATAGAATTAATATTTAACGGAGGTAAATAATATGAAAAAGTTAAATAATAAAGAAGAAATTGGATTAAAATGTCTAAAAAAATATTTAAATGATGAAAATTATAAATACTTTTTGGTTTATGAAACAGGATCACAATTACAATCATTAGCAACAGAAACTAGTGATGTTGATTTTTATGTATTTTATGTTCCAACTAAGCTAGAATTATTGACTCAAAATATGGAAAAAGAAAATTTTGTTAGACTAGAAAATTGTGAAGTTAAGTTAATCGCAATTCCAGAATTATTTCATTTAATTATGAAAGGTGATCCAAATATAATTGAAACATTTTTTCAAAAACCATTTATGATTGGAAGTTATCAAGATAACAAAATAATGTATGATAAATTATTTAAACTTTCAGAATGCTTATATGAAAATCGAAATCTGTTAGTTTATTTAAGCAATGGTCGCTTTATTCGTTCTTGTATTTGGATGATGCGCTCAAACACTAAGAAATTACGACCAAGTAAGCGCTATATGGGGAATGGAACATTTGGAAAAACTTTATTTGAGTATGTAAAAGAATATCTTTATGCTAGTAAATTTTTAAATCAAATTGAACATAAGTCTCATGAAAATTTAGAAAATATTATTTTTCCCAATCAAAAAACATTGGAATTGTTAAAAAATTACAAGTCAATAAAAAAATATAATCGAAAAGTCAGAAACGATGTTTTTATAAAATATAATTATAAAAAATTAAATCAAGAATATCGATTTGCTAGAAATAATCATAAATTTGATAGCCTTAGTAAAAAGGCAAAAATGTTACTTGACAAACTGGTAGAGGACACTCCCGTTTATTATTAATTGAGACAAATATGAAAGACAGAATTCGTCATGAATTCTGTCCTTTTTATTTACTATTATTTTTCGTAAAGCAAAACACGAACATTATTCTTAAAAGTACAATAAAAGTAAATATTAATTGACATATAATGTTTTTATATGGTTTAATTTGTATGAAAGATTTTTCAAATGCGAATTTTAAGGAGAATAATAATGACGAAAGTTATGATTGTGATGGGATCAATTTCAGATTGGCCAACAATGAAAGAAACTGCAAAGGTTTTGGATGATTTAGGTGTTTCATATGACAAAAAAATTATCTCAGCTCATCGCACTCCTGATTTATTGACTAAATTTGCTAAGGGAGCACTCGATAATGATGTCTCCGTAATAATTGCTGGTGCAGGTGGCGCCGCTCACCTACCAGGTATGATTGCTGCTAATACAATTGTTCCAGTAATCGGGGTTCCTGTACAAAGTAAGGCTCTCAATGGACTTGATTCATTATTAAGTATTGTACAAATGCCTTCTGGAGTGCCAGTCGCAACTGTTGCAATTGGGACATCCGGTGCTAAAAATGCTGGTTACTTGGCTGCACAAATTCTTGCAATGACTAATCCAGAAATTCGGAAGAATGTAATTAACTTTAGAAAAGAAGCTGCTCAAGGTGTGTTAGAAAGCGAGGCTCAATTAGATGAAGAATAATTTAATTGTTCCTCCAGCAACGATTGGGATTATCGGTGGGGGGCAGTTGGGCCGAATGATGGCAGAAGCAGCCAAACCAATGGGTTACAATGTCATTATTTTAGATCCGCAACCCAATTCTCCAGCTGGTCAAGTTTCCGATGATCAAATTATTGCCGAATATGATGACGTTATTGCTTTAACGAAGCTTGCTAAACGTTGTGATGTATTAACTTATGAATTTGAAAATGTTGACACAGATGCTTTAAAACAGGTTTCAGATTTAGTAAGCGTCCCTCAAGGAACCAATCTCTTAAAAGTCACTTCTGATCGATTACTAGAAAAAGAATTTATTCAAAGGGCGGGTTTACCCGTCACTAACTTTGCTAACGTGGAATCAATTGATGACTTACCTGCTGCAGCTGCTAAAATTGGTTATCCTGCTATTTTAAAAACGCGGAGTGGTGGTTATGATGGTCACGGTCAGTGGAATATTGATAATGAAACTCAGATGCAAGCAGTTTTACATAGGTTAAATGGAAAAATTGATGTACCTCTAATTTTGGAAAAGAAATTAGCGTTTGATCAAGAAATTAGTATTATGGTAACGCGCGATGGTAATCAAGAAGTAAAAACCTGGCCAATTGCGCAAAATACTCATCAAGATCACATTTTAAAAACGACAGTTGTTAATGATGAATTATCACCAAAATTGGTTCAAGCAGCTCATGAATATGCCGGAAAAATTGCTCATGCTTTAGATTTAAGTGGAGTGTTAGGGATTGAAATGTTTGTGGTGGGTGATGAAGTTTATGTTAATGAATTAGCACCACGTCCACATAACTCTGGGCACTATTCCATTGAAGGTTGTAATGTTTCACAATTTGAAGGTCACATTCGTAGTATCACAGGCTTACCAATTGCACCAATCGAACAACTTGATGATTCAATTCGCATGATTAATTTATTAGGTGACCAAATTACACAAGCCCTAAATGACTTAGTTAGTCATCCAGAATGGCATTTTCACGATTATCAAAAAGATCAAATTAAACCTAAACGAAAAATGGGACATATCACCGTTTTAGGCGCCAAAAATAGTACTGACTTAGCAGAATGGGAGAATACACATCATGAAAACATTTAAAAAAGGCGAACAAATCACTGAAGGTAAGGCCAAGATTATGTATGCTACTGATGACCCAGAAGTTTTATGGGTGCACAGTAAAGACCAAGCAACTGCTTTAAACGGAAAAAAGAAAGTAGCCATTGCCAACAAAGGTTACTACACCAATCACATTAGTTCATTGTTATTTAATTATCTAAATGGTCAAGGGGTTCCAACTCATTTTATTAGCCTAGAAAGCGATACTGATGTCGTTGTAAAACGGTTAAAGATGATCCCCTTAGAAGTCGTAGTTAGAAACTTTGCTTCAGGTCATTTTGTCACTCGTTTTGCAGTTAAGAATATGATGAAATTAGATCCTCCCGTTCAAGAATTTTATTACAAATCAGACGAATTAGACGATCCCATGATTAACAATTCCCAAATTTTAGCGCTTAAGATTGTTGATGAAGATCAAATTAAATTCATTCAAGCACAAGCACTTAAAATTAACGAAGACTTAAAGGCTTTATTTAACCGAATTAAGATTGATTTAGTTGATATTAAATTTGAATTCGGAATCACTAGTGATGGTCAATTAATTCTAGGTGACGAACTTTCACCTGATAACATGCGTCTAGTTGACCAAGCAACTGGCAAGTCACTTGATAAAGATGTGTTTAGAAAAGAAACCGGTAATTTAATTGATGGATATGCCGTTGTCTTGAATCGTTTGAAACAAGAATTAGGAGAATAAATATGTATTTTGGTAGAGTTTACGTTTCATACAAAAAGTCAGTTTTAGATCCTCAAGGTGAAGTTATTAAGTCAGGTTTAACGCACATGGGTTTTGAAAAAATTGAATCTGTGAAGCAAGGAAAATATTTTGAAATTAAATTTGCTGCTACTGATATGGAAAATGCTAAACAAGAATTAGTAAAAATGATTGAAGCTCTTTTAATTAATGCCAATACCGAAACCTATCGTTATGATTTAAAAGAATTGGGGGATTAGCATGAAAGCTGCTGTAATTCAATTTCCTGGTTCAAATTGTGACATGGATATGATGCACGCTTTAAAAGATTTTAAGGTTGATGCAACGTTAGTTTCACATAATGAAACTGATTTAAGTGATTACGATGCTATCTTCTTACCGGGAGGATTTTCGTTTGGTGATTATCTCCGTTCCGGGGCCATTGCTCGTTTTTCTCCAATTATGGAAGCCGTTAAGCAGGCTGATGAAGCAGGTAAAACGATTGTCGGAATCTGTAACGGATTTCAAATTTTAACCGAAGCTGGGTTATTGCCTGGTCAATTAATGCAAAACGAACATCCAGGCTTCATTTGTGATGAAGTTAAAATGGAGGTTACTAATCCTGATACCAAATTCAGTCGTGATTATCAAACAAGCGAAATCACTTTGCCAGTTGCACATGGTGAAGGTCGCTATTATGCTGATCAAGCTACAATCGACTCATTAGAAAAAAATCACCAAATTGTATTTAAATATCAAACCAACGTAAATGGCTCAACTGACGATATTGCTGGAATTACGAACCAAAAAGGGAATGTTTTAGGCATGATGCCTCATCCAGAACGTGCCATTGAAGCTATTTTAGGTAATACAGACGGTAGAAAATTATTTGAGAGTATTTTAGATAATTAGTTGATAGACAAGGAGTACGTTATGGTAAAAATTCCGGAACCAATGAGAAATGAACCATCCCCAGAAGAAATTAAAAAAAATAAAGTTTATCTTGATTGGGCTTTAACCACAGAAGAATATGATTTAATTTGTGACCATTTACATCGCCTACCAAATTACACTGAAACTGGTTTATTTGCGGCCATGTGGTCAGAACACTGTTCTTACAAGAAATCAAAACCAGTTTTACGCAAATTCTGGTCACAAAATGAACGAGTTTTACAAGGACCCGGAGAAGGTGCTGGAGTTTTAGACATTGGTGATCAACAAGCCGTCGTCTTTAAAGCGGAATCCCATAACCATCCATCTGCAGTTGAACCTTATGAAGGAGCTGCTACTGGGGTTGGAGGCATCTTACGTGATATTTTTTCAATGGGTGCGCAACCAATTGCGGTGTTAGATAGTTTACGGTTTGGTGAGTTAAATAATAACGATACGAAACACTTAGTAAATGGAATTATTGCCGGAATTGCTGGTTATGGAAATGCGATTGGAATTCCAACGGTTGGTGGTGAAATTGGTTTTGACGCTACTTATCAAGGAAATCCTTTGGTAAACGTCATGGCAGTCGGATTGTTAAACCAAGCTGATATGCAAGTTGGGAAAGCCGAAGGAATTGGAAACCGGGTTTTATACGTTGGAGCTAAAACTGGTCGTGACGGAATTCACGGTGCCACTTTTGCCTCAAGTGATTTTGATAGCGGAGTCGAAAAAAATCGTTCTGCTGTCCAAGTTGGTGATCCATTTTTAGAAAAATTAGTGATGGATGCCACCATTAAAGCAATTCGCGAACACGGTGATGCAATTGTCGGAGTTCAAGATATGGGTGCAGCTGGATTAGTTTCTTCATCTGCTGAAATGGCTGATGAAGCAGGAACTGGAGTTTTACTTGATTTAGATAAAGTTCCTCAACGAGAAACTAACATGACTCCCTATGAATTGATGTTGTCAGAATCACAAGAACGGATGCTATTAGTTGTCAAAGCTAACCAAGTTGCTGAAGTTGCTAAAGTGTTTGAAGATGCTGGTTTATCAGCCGTTGACATTGGTGAAGTAACTGATAATGGTAAATATGTGCTTTCTTTTGAAGGACAAACGGTGGCTGATGTGGACGTTAACTATTTAACTAATCCACCTAAGCAAGTGATGCAAGAAACTGCACCAAAACGTCTTACCCAGGATGCTACCCAACAATATCAACCAGAAATGACAAATGCTAGTCAAACTTTAACTGATTTATTAAAACAAAGTACCATTGCTTCTAAAGCCACTTTATTTAGACATTTTGATAGTATGGTGAGAACTAATACAGTTATCAAACCTGGTGGAGATGCCGCTTTAGTTCGAATCAAAGGAACGAGTAAGGCACTTGCCATGACGACTGATATTAGTGGTCGTTACACTTATCTCAATCCTAAAATTGGGGGAGCATTAGCTGTTGCTGAAGCCGCTCGAAACATCGTGGCAACAGGAGCAACTCCAATTGGGATTACCGATTGTTTGAACTTTGGTGATCCTGATGATCCTGAAATTTATTACGAACTAGATAAGTCATGTGAAGGTATCAATGATATGGCCAAAGTTTTGAATACACCAATTATTTCTGGAAATATTTCTTTATATAACGAAACTGATGGACAAGCCATTTATCCAACGCCGATGGTCGGAATGGTTGGACTTTTAGATGATGTAGAAAAAGCAACCACCATTAATTTTAAAAACGCAGATGATTTAATTTATTTAGTTGGAGAAGTTAGACCAGACTTTAACGGAACTGAATTGCAAAAAATGCAAACTGGTGAAATTAAGGGTAATTTAAATGATTTCGATAAAAATATTGAAAAACAACGCCAACAATTAGTGCTCGCAGGAATCAAGCAACAATTAATTAATAGCGCTCATGATGTCGCTGAAGGTGGTTTGGGCGTTACGCTTGCCGAAATGACTTTCAACACTGATTTTGGGGCAAATGTGAAACAAGCTCATCCAGTTAGTTGGTATTTTGCAGAATCACCTTCACTATTTGTCGTAACCGTTAAACCAGAAAATCAAACCAAATTTGAAAAATTGGCAGGTGACCAAGCGCGCCTAATTGGTAAAGTAACTACCGACCCACAACTTAAGCTGGTAGCTCTTGATCAAGATATTAATGTTAATAAAAACGAAATTGAAAAGGGTTATCAGGAGGCAATCACATGGCAATTGAACCATTAAGATCCGCTAATTCATTAAATGAAGAATGTGGAATTTTTGGAGTATGGGGAGTGCCAAATGCTGCAGAATTAACTTTTTATGGGTTACATGCTTTACAACATCGTGGTCAAGAAGGAGCTGGGATTGTTTCGAATAATCGCGGTCATTTATGGCAAGAACGGGGTTTAGGTTTACTCAGTTCCGTCTTTGCCGATCCCCAAAAATTAAAAAATTTAAAGGGTGATGCCGCTTTAGGACATGTTCGTTATGCAACGGCTGGATCTGGTGGTGTCGAAAATATTCAACCCTTTATGGTTAATTTTAGCGATATGCAAGTTGCTTTAGCTCATAACGGAAATATTACGAACGCTAAATCATTACGGAAAAAGTTAGAAGATCAAGGGGCAATTTTCCAATCATCTTCTGACACGGAAATTTTACTCCATTTAATTCGTCGTTCATATAAAACTACTTTTGTTGAACAATTAAAAGAAGCCTTAAATCAAATTCATGGTGGCTTTGCGGTTTTACTCATGACACCAGATGGCATTTATGCTGCTTTGGATCCTCATGGTTATCGTCCCTTTGTCATTGGTCAATTACCAAATGGAGCTTACGTGGCTACTAGTGAAACGGCTGCCTTAGGAGCAGTTGGAGCTAAATTCGTACGCGATGTGCAACCTGGCGAATTGATTACACTTAATGATGATGGAATGAAAATTGATCATTACACGACTGATACCACATTAAACATTGATTCGATGGAATATATTTATTTTGCCCGTCCTGATTCCGATATTTATGGCGTAAACGTGCATCAAGCCCGAAAACGGATGGGAAAACGGTTAGCCAAAGAAGCTCCAGCTGATGCAGATATTGTGGTGGCAGTGCCAAATTCTTCTCTTTCTGCCACCATGGGTTATGCTGAAGCATCCGGTCTTCCTAATGAAATGGGATTAATCAAGAACCAATACATCGCGAGAACTTTTATCGAACCAACTCAAGAACGACGAGAACGAGCAGTGCGAATGAAATTAAGTGCAATTCCTTCTGTTTTAAAGGGTAAACGAGTTGTCCTAGTTGATGATTCAATTGTTCGGGGGACAACTTCAAAGTACATTATTCATATGTTACGTGAAGCCGGAGCCAAAGAAGTGCACGTTCGAATTGCTTCACCAGCCTTTAAATATCCATCTTTTTACGGGATTGATATGCAAACCACGAAAGAATTAATGGCCGCTAACAACTCGGTTGAAGAAATGCGGAAAAAAATTGGGGCTGATTCGCTTGAATTCCTATCAACGCAGGGTTTGATTGATTCAATTGGCTTAGAACATGAAGGTCGTGGAACTGGATTAACCACCGCTTATTTTGATGGTCATTATCCTTCTCCAATTTATGACTATGCACCAGAATTGACTGAACAAGCCAAGACGGGAGAAGTTACTTTTGATACCGAAGTTGGGCAAAACTAGTTAAGGAGAATTAGAATGGGAAAAGATGCTTACGCTAAGGCTGGGGTTGACATTCACGCGGGTGATGAAGCAGTTCAAAAAATGAAGGCTGCCGTTGAGTCAACCTATACACCGCAAGTTTTATCTGGATTAGGTGGTTTTGGATCAGTTTTTGAAATACCAACTGGATATCAACATCCTGTCTTAGTTAGTGGAACCGATGGAGTCGGAACTAAGCTATTGTTAGCGATTGGTGCAGATCGGCACGATACGATTGGCCAAGATTTAGTTGCGATGGTTATGAACGATATTATCGCTGAAGGGGCTAAACCACTCTTTTTACAAGACTATTTAGCCGTTGATAAAATGCGGCCTGAAATAGTAGCTGAAACAATTGGTGGAATTGCGAAAGCCACTAAAGCAGTGGGAGCCTCTCTAATTGGTGGTGAGTCTGCTGAACTTCCAGGTCTTTACGCTGAAAAACACTATGATTTAGCTGCTTTTGGGGTTGGAATTGCGGAAAAAGATGAAATTCTGGATTCAGAAAAAAATGCAGAAGCAGGCGACATTTTATTAGGCTTACCATCTTCTGGAGTTCATTCCAATGGTTATTCACTAGTCCGTTCTGTTTTTGGAATTAAAGAGCCTGCCGATTTTAATAAGTTACCCAAAACTGTCCAAGAACAATTATTGACCCCTACAACCCTATACTATCCAATCATTAGTAAATTATTGGATGAACACCGGATTACCGGGATGAGTAATATTACTGGTGGGGGAATTGTTGGTAATTTACCTCGGGCCTTTAGCAAAGATTTACAAGCTAAAACCACGTGGGGCAGTTGGCCAATTTTAGAGATTTTCAATACATTACAACAAAAGGGTCAATTGAGTACGGATGACATGTTGAACACCTTTAACAACGGGTTAGGAATGATTTTAATTATCAAACCAGATCAGCTAAAGGATGTTATGAATTACTTTAGAGAGACTAACCAACCAGTTTATGAAATTGGTAAGTTACAATCAAAAGCAAACGAAAAAGATGCTGGAGTTATTTTTGAAGGAGTTGCTCCATGGAAAAAATAACACGCTTAGCCGTCATGGCTTCGGGAAACGGAACTAATTTTGCGGCTTTATTAGCTTATATTAAACAAGCCAAGTTACCGGTCGAAATTGTTCGTTTGGTAGTTGATCATGACGATGTCAAGGTCATTGACCTTGCTAAAGAAGCCCAGGTTCCTGTTTTTACTATTAACTACAAGGATTATCCCAATCGAGAAACAGCAGAAAAGCAAATTTTACAACAATTGGCTGATGATGAAATTGATGGAATTTTATTAGCAGGGTATATGCGAATTTTAACTCCTCAATTTGTTAAAGTTTATCCGCAAAAAATCATTAATATTCATCCGGCTTTATTACCCAGTTTTCCTGGACGCCACGGAATTGATGACGCTTATAATTACGGTGTTAAAGTAACCGGAGTCACGATTCACTTTGTTAATGATGGAGTGGATAGTGGCAAGATAATTGCACAAGAACCAGTTCGAATTGAAGATGATGATTCATTGGATTCTTTAGAAGTAAAGATTCATGCAGTTGAACACAAGTTGTATCCAAAAACATTGCAGAAGTTGATTAAAGAGGGAGTATTTAAATCATGAGAAGAGCATTAATTAGTGTTTCTGATAAAAACGGCGTGGTTAAATTTGCCAAGGGACTACAAAAATTAGATTTTGAAATTGTTTCAACTGGTGGAACTTTTAAAGCATTGCATGATGCCGGAGTTGATGTGATTCCCATTGAAGATGTGACTAATTTCCCTGAAATGTTAGATGGTCGGGTTAAAACCCTTCATCCTAACGTTCATGGTGGTTTATTAGCTCGCCGCGATGTTCCTGAACATATGCAACAATTAAAAGAACAAAACATTACCCCAATTGATTTAGTAGCCGTTAACCTTTATCCATTTAAAGAAACGATTGAAAAACCCGACACTACCGAAGCGGACGCCATTGAACAAATTGATATTGGTGGTCCTTCAATGCTTCGCTCAGCCGCTAAAAACTATCATGATGTTCTAGCAGTGGTTGATCCTGCTGATTATGAAAAAGTATTAGATGTCCTTGCAAATCAAACTGATACTCCCGCATTTCGGAAAGGTTTAGCTGCTAAAGTATTCAGACATACAGCTGCTTACGATGCCTTAATTTCTCAATATTTAACTGGTCCTGAATTTACGCAAAAAGTTACCAATACTTACGATTTATTTGAACCACTTCGTTATGGTGAAAATTCACAACAAAAAGCAGCTGCTTACCGCGATGCCATCCCAGAACCATACTCTGTTTTAAACGCTAACATCTTGCATGGAAAACAACTTTCTTATAACAACATTCGTGATGCTGATGCAGCCTTAAGAATCATTGCTGAATTTTCAGATCCAGCCGTTGTTACAGTTAAGCACATGAATCCAGCCGGAATTGGAATTGGTGAAAACATTGAAGCAGCTTGGGATAAAGCTTACGAAGGTGATGACATTTCCATCTTTGGTGGAATTGTGGCTTTAAACCGTCCAGTTGATTTAGCTACTGCTAAAAAGTTACACAGTATTTTCCTTGAAATTATCATTGCACCTAGTTTTGATGATGATGCTTATGCAGAATTAGCTCGTAAAAAGAACCTTCGTCTCTTGACCCTTCCATTCACAAACAAAATTCCTCAAAGAATTGAAACTACTTCCGTGTTAGGTGGAGCAGTTATGCAAGACCGCGATTTAGAAAGTGAAGCAATCGATGATTTAAAAGTCGTTTCTAAAAAACGACCAACTGAAGCACAAATGAAAGCCATGATTTTTGCTCAAACGGCTGTTAAATACGTTAAATCAAACGCCATCGTGGTTGCTAGTGAAGGTCAAACCCTTGGAATTGGTGCAGGTCAACCTAACCGAATCGATTCAGTTAAAATTGCAATTGATCATGCTGAATCTAAACCTAGTTTTAAAGACGCAGTCTTAGCATCTGATGCCTTCTTCCCAATGGATGATTCAGTTGAATACGCTGCTAAGCATGGTATTGATGCAATTATTGAACCAGGTGGCTCAATTAGAGACCAAGACTCAATTGATAAAGCAAATGAATTAGGAGTTGCCTTAGTATTTTCAGGTAATCGTCACTTTAAGCATTAAGGAGTTTTCGATGGCAAAAGTATTAGTTATTGGATCTGGAGCTCGTGAACATACGATTGCCCAGACCTTTCAACGTAGTCCTCAAGTTGATGAAGTATTTGTGGCACCAGGAAATTACGGAATGAAAACTGATGGAATCTCACCAGTTGCCATTGAGACCAATGATTTTCCTGCTTTGATTAAGTTTGCAAAAGACCAACAAATTGATTTAACGTTCGTGGGAAATGAAGCACCTTTAGTAGCAGGAGTAGTCGACGCATTTGAAGCAGCTGGATTAGCTATTTTTGGGCCAAACCAACAAGCTGCTAAATTAGAAGGATCAAAAGCTTTCATGAAAAAATTATTAGCAGATGCTAATATTACAACTGCAAAAGCGAAAACGGTAACTTCTTTAACTGATGCGAAAGTGGTTGCTGATGAATTTGGTTACCCCGTAGTAGTGAAAACAGATGCTTTAGCTGCTGGCAAAGGCGTTTCAATTCATCAAACTAAAGTAGCTGCCGATGAATTTCTCACTAATTTATATCAAAAAGAACCGCATGTTAAGTTGGTAATTGAAGAGTACTTAGAAGGTTTTGAATTTTCAATTTTCTCTTTAGTGGGTAAAGACCAAGTTGTGCATACGCCAATTGCCCATGACTATAAACGTCGATTTGAAGCTGACAAAGGGCCTAATACTGGTGGAATGGGTTCTTATAGTCCAGTTGTCCAGGTATCTAAACAAAATCTTGAATTAGCACTTAATCAATTAGTAATGCCAACTTTAGATGCGATGAAAAAACAGGGAACCCCGTTTTATGGAGTTCTTTATACTGGAGTAATGCTCACGAAGTCTGGTCCCAAAGTAATTGAATTTAATGTGCGGTTTGGTGATCCCGAAACCCAAGTGGTTTTACCACAATTACAAAGTGATTTTTACACTTTAATTCAAGGATTATTAAACGGAAAACTAGTCCAACCAGTATGGCAAAATACGGATACTTACTTAGGCGTTGTCTTGGTAAATCCTAATTATCCAGCTCCAAATCATCAATTATATCCAGTACCAAGTTTCTCAGATAATTTGGTAGTAAATTATGCTAGTATTAAATCAGAAGCAAATCAGATGATGAGTGATGGTGGCCGAGTTTTAACTACGGTCGTTCATGCACCTACTTTAGATTTAGCTCGGCAAAAAATTTATTCTATTTTAGATCAAACCAAGATGGGTTTGGCTTATCGTAACGATATTGGTAAATTAGATTAATTAAAAAGTAATTTTGAGGTGGAAAAATGAAAAGTGATATTGAAATCGCACAAGCAGCAACAATTTGGCCAATTGAAAAAGTCGCTAAAGCAGCTGGTTTTACTAGTGATGAAGTGATTCCTTATGGGAAAAATACCGCTAAAATTGTTTTAGATGAAAAATTACATGATCAAGAAAACGGTAAATTGGTATTGGTAACTTCCATTAATCCAACTCCAGCTGGAGAAGGTAAATCAACCGTTGCCGTTGGTTTAGCGGATGCTTTGAATTTAGCCAATCATAAAACGGTTTTAGCTTTACGGGAACCTTCCCTTGGACCTGTCATGGGAATGAAAGGTGGAGCTACTGGTGGAGGAATGTCACAAGTTTTACCAATGGATGACATTAACTTACATTTTACTGGTGATTTTCATGCCTTAACGGTTGCTCAAAACACCTTAATGGCTTTGGTTGATAACAGTATTTATCAAGGAAATAAATTAAACTTAGATCCACGACAAGTTTTATTAAAACGTGTATTAGACGTTAATGATCGTGAGTTACGGCATATCGTAGTTGGTTTAGGTGGGAGAACTAGCGGAGTTCCCCGCGAAAGTGGTTTTGATATTACGGCTGCTTCCGAATTAATGGCTATCTTAACCTTATCAACTGATTTAGATGATATGCAACGCCGAATTAATCGAATTGTCGTAGGTTATACATACGATAAAAAGCCAGTTACAGTAGCTGACTTAGGGGTTGCGGGCGCCATTACAACCTTATTAAAAGATGCCATTAAACCAAACTTGGTACAAACCATGGGACACACGCCAACTTTGATTCACGGTGGTCCATTTGCCAACATTGCACAAGGAACTAATTCAGTGCAAGCAACCAAATTAGCTATGAAAATGGGTGATTATGCAGTTACTGAAGCAGGATTTGGTGCTGATTTAGGGGGAGAGAAGTTCTTAGATGTTAAAACTCCACTTTTACCAAAACATCCAGATGCAATTGTAATTGTCGCTACCGTTCGAGCATTAAAGATGCACGGTGGCATGGACAAAAAAGACCTTAATCATGAAAATTTAGTTGCCTTACAAAAGGGACTCGCCAACTTAGGTCAACATATTAGCAGTATGAAACGTTACGGTGTTCCAGTGGTCGTTGCGATTAATAAATTTACCAGTGATACTGATGCTGAAATGAAAATGATTGAAGACTATTCCAGTGAACAGGGTGTTAAAGCTTATGCTGCTGATGTTTGGGGCCAAGGTGGTCAAGGTGCGACTGATTTAGCAGCTGGAGTTGTGGAAGCAACTGAACAACCTGCTGATTTCAAACCTTTATATCAACCTGATGACAGCATTATGACGAAATTAAACCAAATTGTTAAAGTGATTTATGGTGGTAAAGAAGTTGAATTATCACCTAAAGCACAAAAACAAATTGCTGGTTTTGAAAAATTAGGTTGGGATAAGTTACCAGTGATTGTTGCTAAAACGCAATACTCTCTAACCGATGATGCTAAAAAAATTGGTAAACCAGAAGACTTTGTCATTCATATTCGTGAATTTGTGCCTAAATTAGGGGCCGGCTTCTTAGTAGCCATGGCAGGAAATATTTTAACGATGCCTGGATTACCTAAGGATCCCGCTGCTAATCACATTAAAATTGATAGTGATGAAAAAATTACTGGCTTGTTCTAAAGTGTTATTCTAATTAAGGAACTAATTACAAAATTACATTTTGAAATAAAAGGGGAACTTGTAAATGATTGATAGATATTCACGCGAACCAATGAGAAAAATTTGGAGTATGCAAAACCAATACCAAACCTGGTTAGATGTTGAAATTGCAATTGACGAAGCTTGGAATAAACAAGGGATGATCACTGACGAGGAAATTAAAAAAATTCAAGATCACGCAACTTTTGATGCTGATAAAATTGCCGAAATTGAAAAAGAAACTCATCATGATATTGTGGCCTTTACCCGCAACGTTTCAGAATCATTAGGACCAGAAAAACGTTGGATTCATTACGGAATTACCAGTACAGATGTGGTTGATACAGCGCAAGCACTTCGTTTAAAACAAGCCAATCAAATTTTACGTAGTGACATTGAAACTTTGATGGAAACCATTAAACAAATGGCTTTGAAATACAAAGACACTGTTCAAATCGGTCGGACTCATGGGGTTCAAGCTGAACCAACTACCTTTGGTTTGAAGTTAGCTCGTTGGTACTCAGAAATGAAACGTGATTTAAAACGTTTCAACGAGGCTGCTGAAGGCGTTGAAGCTGGTAATATTTCTGGTGCCGTTGGAACTTATGCCTACATGCCGCTTGAAATTGAACAATATGTATGTAAGAAGTTTGGTATTCGTCCCCAAGAAATCACTAGTCAAGTTTTACCTCGTGATTTACATGCCGAATACATTGCTACAATTGCTTTGATTGGAACTAGTTTAGAAAACTTTGCAACTGAAGTTCGAGGATTACAACGTTCTGAAATTCATGAAGTTGAAGAATTATTTAACAAAGGGCAAAAAGGTTCTTCAGCAATGCCTCATAAACGGAATCCAATTGGTTCAGAAAACATTACTGGATTAGCTCGGACTTTAAGAGGTTTGATTACGACAGCTTACGAAAACGTTTCTTTATGGCACGAACGTGATATCTCACATTCTTCTGCTGAACGAATTATTTTGCCTGAAGCAACTACTTTATTAGATTATATGTTGCACCGTTTCAATGGAATTTTAAGTAATTTAGTGGTTTTCCCTGATCGAATGAAGGAAAACATGAAAATTACTTACGGTTTAATCTTTAGTCAACGAGTAATGTTGGAATTGATTGAAAAAGGGATGAGTCGTGAAGAAGCTTATGATTTAGTTCAACCCTTGACTGCAAAAGCTTGGGATGAAAAACAACAATTCAAACCATTAGTTGAAAATAACAAAGAAATTACAAGTAAACTTTCACAAGCAGAAATTGATGAAATTTTTGATTACCATTATCAAATTCGCCATGCCGACGAAATCTTTAAACGAGTTGGTTTGGAATAATTAAATAAGTCTAAAAGAAAACGATTGAATTCCCAATGGATTCAATCGTTTTTTAGGTTATAAGGGAAAAATTTATTTAGCAAAACAATTATTTTCGTGGTCATTAACCATTCCGCAGGATTGCATAAATGAGTAAACGACAACAGGACCAGTAAAGCTAAATCCAATTGACTTTAATTTTTTACTAATCGTAGTGGCTAATGGAGTGGTACTAGGAATATCGTTATGATTATTAATTGAGTTAATAATTGGCTTATGAGCGACAAAGTTCCACATCAATTCAGAAAAGCTAGAGCCTTGTTCGTGAAGTTTTTCAATTACTTTAGCATTCGTAATAATTGCATTGATTTTGCGCTTGTTACGGATGATTCCAGCACTGGGCAGATAATAAGAGTACCGCTCGTGTTCATAATACTAATAAATTAATTAATCATGATTTGAATAATATCGATGCAATGACAGAAACACAAAAGCTATTTTGTGTTTATTACATCCAATCATATAACGCTACGCAGTCATACCTTAGGGCTTATCACTGCAAGCGGTCGACTGCTAACGTTGAGGGGTCAAGATTACTTAAATTAGATAAGATTAATAAATTCATTAGTAAATGGCAGATTGTAAAATTTAAGTTGAACATTTAAGTGGACAGAAAAACCCATCAAGGTCTTTAATGATGTTACCACACAATCCATTAGAAAGAAGGACCTTGATGAGCACCACTATTTTATCATTCCAGAACCGTGTTGTCATTGAAACGCTTCATAATGAAGGACGTTCCTGGCGATACATCGCTAACTACTTAGACTTTAGTAAGACCACCATCTTTAACGAACTTCACCGACTAAATGGTGAGTACCAGGCTGAACTAGCGCAAACTGACTTTGAACGAAAGGTTAGTCAACGGGGGCGAAAGTCTTCGCTCACTAAAAACCTTAAACACTTGATCGAGGAAAAGATTCAAGTCCAGAAGTGGTCCCCTGAACAAGTTGCCCATGTGGTGGGGATTGCCTACAAGACGGTCTATAACTGGATTGATCAAGGATGGCTTGATATACAGTTGCCCGATTTGCCTGATCATGGAATTCGTCGTCATCGTGCTAAAGAAAAGCGTGGTACGTTCAATCACGGCCGCTCCATTGAGGAGCGTCCTCATAAAGTCGAAACTCGCCAGGAATTCGGCCACTTTGAAGCTGATACCGTACTTTCTGGTAAACATAAAGGTCAAGCTGTGGCTACTTTTGTGGAGCGTAAGAGTCGCCTGACAATTGTTAAACGGCTCCATGGTCGCGACAGTCAGTCCATGACTCAAGCCGTACTTGAACTAGCTAGTCAACTTCAAGACAAGCTCAAGACGCTTACCGTAGATCATGGTAAAGAGTTCGCTAACTATCAGACAATTGAACGGAGAACTGGTACACAGGTTTATTTTGTCCATGCCTATTCACCGCATGAAAGAGGCAGTAATGAGAACCGTAACCGAGTTTTGCGGCGCTTTATTCCCAAAGGCCAAGCCATTGAAGAACTAAGTGATCACCAATTGGTTCAAATTAATTGGTATTTGAATTCACGGCCACTTAAATGTCTTAATTGGCATACACCAATCTAGATCTTCTTGCTTAATCTACGTCACTAAATTCGTTCAAGTTATTTCTTGCAATCTGCCATAATTTAATCCCCCACAAGAATACTATATATATCCAAGACATAACTGCAATTACTCTTGCTACTATTAGTAGCATCGATGGCTTATAGGTAACTTCAATATTGTATTTTCCCTTTGGAAGATTAGTGAGAACGGTTCCCCGATCTGATATTTGTGTGTCAACAAGTCGATTATTTATATATACTCTAGTATTATGATATTGCAAAGCTGGTAGATTAATGATAGAACGGCGATTAGTATTTACTAAATAATGAATTTCATTTGCTTTACTATACTGCCTTAGTAATTTCTTATGACCATTAATATAAGAAACTCTATTTAGAACCGATTCTACATTTTCAATCGCCTTCATTGGCATATAATCTGTTTCACCATACAGCGCTCCATAAGAGAACTGCTTGTTGTAAGAAGAATTATTAATAATAATTGGTAGGTCCTTCGCATCCCGAAAGGTTTTATAATTTCCCGTCCTTTGAGACGTTAATACGGGAACTGTACCATCAGAATTAGAGTTTCTAGCAATGATTGGGGAAATACTTCCAGCATATAAAACTGGCATTATTAAAACAATTCCCCAATTGATAACATTTTTATTGACTTTATCAAATTGCAAAGTAAACAAAATTTTAGATAAAGTGATCGCTAAGAAGGCAGTAGCATAACCGGTATACCTATAAGGAAACTGAATAATTGCTAATGGTGTTTTAATAAAGTAATGCCAGGGAAAAGCTGTAGTTATCATCCAGGTGAAAAGTACCCCTAACAAGTAAACCCACATATACTTAGAGTTCTTATCGATAAGTAACCAGCCAAATATCAATGTGAACAACAATATTAAGCCGATTCCACCTTGACAAAGAGCTCCATTTGATACTGCCGATACAAAGAAGTCGCCTGCTGATTGCATAAGCATAAATCCAGGATTAGGCCTAAATAAATCTCGATGGAAATAATCAGTAAATAATGGAATAAATTGCCAAAGGGATAACAAAATGAATAAGCCAATTGATTTTGCTAATATAACAAGCTTACTTAGTTCAATTATCTTATTCTGAATAAGATAACATACTAGTATTGCAACACAAACTTCTACAGAAATAAATAGACTTACATAATGCGTATAAGCCATCATCGTCATTCCAATTGCTAACATCACCCATTTATCTTTGTAAATGACATTATACATTCCCAATAATACTAAAGGAATAAACATATATGCTTGCGCCTCACCTAATACGTAATTATTCAATGTTAGGTAAAGATGGTAGGGAGCAATCATGTAAATTAACGCAAAAAATAGTGATTGCCAAGTAGCCTGCTTATCAAAAGATTGCATACAAAAAAATGCTATTAGCCCAGTTGCCACAAAAAGTAACCATACATAAATCAAGTAAGAGGCAATTGGCGTAAAAAACAATTTCAGAAATGCCCATGGATACAAGAAAAATGTTGGGTAGAATAGAAAATTACCATTACCAACCTTACTAAAAGTATCCGTTGCACTGTATGTAAAAAAGTGTCCTCGTGTTAAGTTCAAATATAACTGCTGAACGCGAGCAGCGTGAAAACTCCAATCAGAATGGACACCTAATTGATTTATCTTGAAAAAAGGAATAAGTATCAACAACGATAAAGCAATAATTATTAATATCGGATATATTTTCTTTAGCTTATAATACATGAGTTCTCCTCGTCATAGTTAAAATTGTATAAATTCTAGGTTTGTCACACATTTTACGGATTAATAATTCATTTTCTCCATAAAGAGACTCCTTCTGGTAATCAGAATAGGAGACTGGGATTTGAAAATATAGACATGTTGTTATTTGATGCTTACTTTTTTATTTACTTAATTTGAAACGCTTACCTAATAGTTTGCAAAAGAACCAAAGAAAAGCAAACAATAAAAGATTAACAATCGGCAGATTGTAAAATTTAAGTTGAACATTTGTATGATAATCTGCCAAAAATTTTATCTCACACATTATCTAGACAATCTTGTCTCCGGCTTCTAATGTATTGTCTAATTTATAATGGCTCTTTGTCAACCGCTGTTGATGAGAAAATGGTAGATTGTAAAATAAAAAAGATATAACTTGTTCCAGGCCGATAAGATACAAAAACACATAGGACATTGAGAAGCTAGCATAGAAAACTATGTGTTGCATTTTAGGGGCTATAATTAACAAATAACCCCTCCAAAACGTTGAAAAATAAACCCCTAGCTAGACGTAATGCCTAGTTAGGGGTTGTTATTTTACTATATTAAATTATTCACCCTGATTTTGTGGGCTAATTGCCAATGATAAGATGTAATATGATAACTGATTATCGGAAATATCTTGGACCTTAAACAGTGTCCAAACTCGTTCGGCTGGTTGCGTATCTTGCCCATGCTTATTCACCACATGAACGCGGTAGTAATGAGAACCGTAACCGAGTTTTGCGACGGTTTATTTCCAAGGGACAAGCCATTGAAGAACTAAGTGATTACCAACTGGTTCAAATCAATTGGTATCTGAATTCACGGCCACTTAAATGTCTTAATTGGCATACACCAATCGAGATCTTCTTACTTAATCTACGTCACTAAATTCGTTCAAGTTATTTCTTGCAATCTGCCAAATACAAAACCCGCCAAGAGAATGACTTAATTTTAAATTTAATAGATCTAGTAAAAGATGATGCAAAGATTGCTTTTGCTAACATTGGCGATGTTGTTAATTGGAAGAGCTACGATGTGCCGTTATTAGATGAATTTGGTAAGCCTAGACTAGATAAAAATGGTAATCAGATAATCTCACACGAAACCAACGTATATTTAAAATCGTCGGATGAAGTAGACCCAAGCGTAATTGATAAAGTTACAAGTGGTAATGGAATAACTACCGTTAAGCTAAAAGACAGTGACAAAGCTAAAGAACGTTTATACAAGTATTTTAATAATTCAGATGATGAGAATAACAATATTTCAGCAGTAGAAAAGTTGCTATCTGCAATAACGCAAGGAGTAAGGAACGACAACCAAGATAGATAATTATATTTGGTATAATTAAAATAATAAAAGCTAGAATACATCTGTTTTTAGATCAGGTGTATTTTTGGTTTAGTTGTGTTGTTACATGCAACAATATTAAAAGCGTTGCAACGATGAAACAAAAGCTAAGAATTGCAATAGCTATTAATAAATTGCTGATTTAATCAGTTGAAACGTCAACCCTAGTTAATACCTACTAATTCAAGATTGTTTTTAATGCAATACTGCTAGGCTATCCAGATTTGGTTGATTTCTTTAAAACTGATGTAATTTAGTTATGTAATTGGCATTTATACTATGATTGATTAAAAGTCCTTAAACGGCATAATATGAGTAAATAATAGCATCCGTTAAATTCAAAGATTAATGGATATCTGCGGTATATCAGCAAGCCAATTACAATCGCCAATCATAACAGACATGCCCACAAGTAAGCCTAATGGCAACCGTAACGAAGACGCTGCGTAAGATTTTGAATAATAAGGCGGCCGGTTCGTTAGAATTTTATTTTTTGTGCTTATTTGACATATACTTTTAGACTTCTCCTTTCCCGTAAACGTTGATTTAACGGCATTTTTATTTTTGACCCCCCCTATAAAAAAATTTTCAATTTTCTTGCTTTTAAGAAAATCAGACTGTGTGCGTGCTCCCCATGGTTGAAAAAGAGGGCGGGGGTATTTTTATTTAAATTGCTATATCAATCATAAATCAAACGTAAAAACCATTGATATAACAGTGATTGGAAAATAATCAAACAAATATCAAACATAAACAACTTGCTATGATCTATGGCAAGTGTTCCATTTAATTAATCAGTGAGTACATCCGCGATTGTCTTAAAAGCCAACGTATAGAAAATGTAGAGCAAACTAATTAGATTGGTGTATTTACATTGTCATTTGAAACGATCGCGGATGATATAATAAAAAGAACACCACTACATGAATAGTGATGTTCAAAACGCCAACCCAAAAGGTCATATTAAATTATTTTTTAAATTATGTTAAGCAGTTCAGTATATTCTGAATTGCTTTTTTTATTTGTAAAAGTGAATGCTATATTGAATGCTATTTCATGGCATTTAATAACCTTATATGAGTATCAAGGAAAATAAAAAGCCTATTATATCAACGTTTCAAGCGTCAATAATAATAGGCAAGATGTTAAAAATGGAGTCGGCGGGATTTGAACCCGCGTCCGAGTATGTCGCCACCTGAACGTCTACACTCATAGACTAATCATTTAAGTTTCACTAATCATGACGCCATTAATCAAGGCTAATATGAAAAGCTAATCTGGTTAATCTCTTCTTCATACTTCAGATGGGAGTATAAAAGCGTAAGTCCATTTAATTTAGGACCCAAATCTAATCCATGGACAAGATTAGTTGGATCTACGTCGACTACTTATTAGGCAGCTAAGGCGTAAGAATTGTTATTATTTTTTGCAGTTATAATTAAACTGGACGATTTAACGCATCGCAGTACGAAGTGCAGTTCAGGCACGAACCATACCCGTCGAATCCATAACGACCCCGATAGATATGAACTAAATTATAACATATCTATCATTTAAATTAAATTGAAATGCTTTAATCCTTTGATAATTCCATGATTAGTATTATCAGTTGTCACAAATTCAGCATGTTCTTTGACATTATCTAAACCATTGCCCATTACAATTGGATGATCGACATAGTCCAACATCGGAATATCATTATTTCCGTCACCAAAAGCATAAGTAGGAATTCCTTTTAAATTAGCTTTTTCAATTAAAGTTTTAATTCCAGTTGCTTTAGAAGCATTATGGTCCACAATATCAATGCTGAAAGGTGAGTTACGGAAAAAGGTTAAACGATCTCCAAATTTACTTATGTATACATCATCTAAATCTTTGTTAGTTACAAACATCATATCAATTGGGCGATCATGCCAATAGTCTCTTTTGACTAGTTTAGGAACAGGAGCATGAACTCGAGCACAAGCGTCCAATAAAAGGTGATCATGAGCAGAAGATCCTTTTCCATTTTGATCAAGCATCGTAACCGAATTACCGTGTTGATTAGCAAATTCTATCAATTCATCAATTGTTTGTGGATTAATTACACGATGAAAAAGTTCGTGGTTTTCAAACATTCCATAATCACCATTTGAGGCAACCACGGTATTAATTTTTGTTTTGGCCAGTGTATCTGGAATTTCGTATAATGTTCTCCCAGTTGCAATCACTGGTAAGCCACCATTTGCTCTGATTTCATCCATGGCATTGGCCACTTCATCATTAACTTTTGAATTAGCATCGAATAAAGTAGAATCCAAATCAAAAAATACTAAATATTTATACATTTAAAAATTCCTCGTTTCAATTTTTAAAATAATTATATCATTAGAGCAGACTTCCTACTATTTCTACTCATTTCCAGTTACAATGGAAGTAACAGTTTTTTTAGAAAAAGGAGAAATTATGCGAGAAATAGAAATTACCGGATCAGCTGCTAGTAAATTTGAAGGTGGCTATCCACAAATTAGTTTAAAAGATTTAGTTAATGAAGACGATTTTACCAATAATGGTGAATTTGTGGCCTTGATGAAAGGTGGACACTTTGTTGCCAGTGCCTATTTAGCTAAAGAAGGAAATGGAATTGGTTGGATTTTGAGTCGTAAAGAAAATCAAACTATCAACGACAACTTTTTCAGTCATTTGTTTAGTGCAGCTTTCAATAAGCGAAAGGCATTACAAGGATTAAGTAGTTCTACATATCGATTGTTTAACGGACAAGGCGATGGTCTTGGCGGAATTACAGTTGATAATTATGATGGTGAAATTGTAATTAGCTGGGAAAATGAAGGGACTTATAACCATCGTCGGATGTTAGTCCCAGTGATTGTTGATAATTTGGACAGTTACAACAACGTTTATGACGTTAAGCACTTTGAAAAGGGTAGTACCATTCGTCCCATTAATGGAATTGCACCAAATCCGCAAGAATTTAAAACCATTGTTGAAGATGGAACTGTTTATCCAATTCACCTTGATGGAGCAACCAAAACTGGACTTGACTTAATTTATCGTGATGTACGTAAACAAGTTAAGAAGAATGCTCAATACAAATTAGTTTTGAACTTACTTTTTGATCAAACCGGATTTGTTTCAGCTGCAATCACTGGTGGAAGTACTGAAACGGAAGATGTTGACCAAAGTAAACGGGCTAAATCAGATTTAGTTGGAGAATTTGTAGCTAACAACATTGCAACTGATTCACAAACGGTTCGTAGCATGGATTTACGTGGTTTTTTAGACTATGCTAACAAACACAATCTTCGCTTTGATTTAATTACCATTAATCTTCCCACCTTTATGAGAAGTAAAAAAGGTAACTTTAACATTCGCAAAGATTTAACTAGTTTACTTACCCAAGTCTTTACTTTAGCTAATAAAGAAGCTGATGTTTTCGTAGCTACTCAATCTAACAGTATTAATTTACGTGATTTCCGTAGCGGGGTACAAAAAGCTTTGATGAATTCTAAACACAAATATAGTGAAAAAGAAGGTTTTAAAGCACCAGCTGACTTCCCATTTGATCGTGAATACACCAAACAATCACCATTCAAAGCACTTTGGCTTAAATTACAAAAATAATGGTGTACTTTGTGAAATAAAGTACTTTTTAAAATGATTATAAAATCGTTGAAAACGGTTTCAGTAAGAATTATAATATAGTCACTTAATAAGTAATTGTTCCGAGGAGGACGATAGTATGTTATATGGAAGCAGGTGGAACTAAGTTTGTTTGTGCAGTTGGTGACGAAAACTTTAACGTGATTGACCAAACTCAATTTCCAACTACAACTCCAGATGAAACTTTAGCAAAAGTAATTAGATATTTTAAGAAATTTGATATCGATGCTTTTGGGATTGCTTCTTTTGGACCAATTGATGTTGATAAAAATTCTGAAACCTACGGATGGATTATTAAAACACCTAAAAAGGGTTGGAGTAACATTGATTTCTTAGGTGTAATGGGTACACCAGAATTTGGTCATATCAAAGTAAAACGACATCGTGATGATTTAGATTTTAAGGGTATTTGTCCTTGGCATGGTGACTGTTTAGAAGGAGTTGCTTCAGGTCCTACTTTCGAAGCACGTGATGGTATTGAAGGTCGTCAAACTCCTATTAATGATCCTAAATGGAACATTATTGCTTACTACGTAGCACAAGCTGTTGTAGATTTAACAGTTACATTTAGACCAAACAAAGTTGTTTTAGGTGGTGGAGTATGTACCCCAGAATTCATTGCTAAGGTAAGAGCACAATTTACGCTATTGTTTAACAATTACCTCAGTGTTGGTTCACTTGAAAAATACATTACTGCTCCAGAAATTGCTCATAACGGTTCAGCTACTTTTGGGGACTTTGTCCTTGCTAAGAAAGCTCTTGACGAAAAAGATAATATTTAATTTATTTTAGGAGAATGATAGATAATGGCTTATATTAAATTTGATGATTCAAAAGTAAGAAAATTTGTTCACGAAAACGAAGTTCCAGAAATGCAAGCAATGGTAAATGCTGCAAACACAGAATTACGTGAAGGTACTGGTGCAGGAGCAGATTTTCGTGATTGGTTACATTTACCAAATGATTATAATAAAGAAGAATTTGCTCGAATCAAAGCAGCTGCTAAAAAAATCCAAAATGATTCTGAAGTATTAGTTGTGATTGGAATTGGTGGATCATATCTTGGAGCTAAATCAGCAATTGACTTTTTACAAGGTGATTTTTACAATGCTAAATCTAAAGCAGAACGTAAAGGTGGCGTTCAAGTTGTCTTTGCGGGTAACTCCTTAAGTGCATCTTACTTGCACGAACTTGAAGGTTTTATCGGTGATAAAGATTTTTCAGTTAATATTATTTCAAAATCAGGTACGACAACTGAACCTTCGATTGCTTTTAGAATTTTCAAAGAAAAATTAATCAGTAAATATGGTAAAGAAGAAGCAGATAAAAGAATTTATGCAACTACTGATGCAAAACGTGGTGCTTTACGAACTGAAGTAGAAGCAGAAGGTTATGAATCATTTGTTATTCCTGATGGAGCTGGTGGACGTTTCTCTGTTTTAACTCCAGTTGGATTACTTCCAATTGCAGCAACTGGTGCTGATATTGATCAATTAATGAAGGGTGCCGATGATGCATCTAAAGATTACGTTGATACAGATTTAACTAAAAATGATGCTTATCGTTATGCTGCAATTCGTAACATTTTATATCGTAAAGGATATGTTACTGAATTATGTGAAAACTACGAACCAAATCTTCGGATGTTTTCTGAATGGTGGAAGCAATTAATGGGTGAATCAGAAGGTAAAGACCAAAAAGGTATTTACCCATCTTCAGCTAACTTTACAACTGATTTACATTCATTAGGTCAATACATTCAAGAAGGATTACGTAATCTCTTTGAAACAGTGATTAAGGTTAAACAACCACCTTACAACGTTGAAATTCCTATGGATAAAGAAAATCTTGATGGTTTGAATTACCTTAAAGGTCAATCAATGAATGAAGTTAACGATAAAGCTTATGAAGGAGTTATGTTAGCTCATAACGATGGTGGAGTTCCGGTTATGACTGTTGAAGTTCCTGATGAATCTGAATACAGTTTAGGCTACTTGATCTACTTCTTTGAAGTGGCAGTTGGAATTTCTGGCTACTTAAATGGAATTAACCCATTTAACCAACCAGGTGTAGAAGCTTACAAGAAAAATATGTTTGCTTTACTTGGTAAACCAGGCTTTGAAGAATTAGCTGAAAAGTTAAATAAAGAATTAAAAAAATAAGTTGTAATAAAAAGAGTCTTTCTAGTATTGCTAGAAAGGCTCTTTTGTGTTTGAATAGGATAAAATGAATTTTGGGGTATTATAATGAAAACTAAAAAATAAAATGGTGGAAAGATGAGATTTTTTACCAAATTTATCCACGTTCTTTTCAAGATAGTAATGGTGATGGAGTAGGCGATCTTCAAGGGATTATCTCACGATTAGATTATCTGCAAGATTTAGGCATTACTACGATTTGGCTTTCTCCAATTTACAAATCGCCAATGTATGATATGGGTTATGATGTAGCTGATTACGAAGCAATTGACCCCATCTTTGGTACGATGGCTGATTTTGATGAGTTACTAACAGCAGCTAAACAGCGTCATATTAAAATCATTATGGACTTAGTTGTAAAAATCATACGTCTAATCAACATGAATGGTTCAAGGAAGCTCTTAGAGATCCTGAGAGTGAATATCGTGATTATTATATTTTTAAACATACGGAAGATGGACAGATGCCAAATAATTGGCGTTCAATTTTCGGTGGATCAACTTGGGAACCAGTTCCAAATGAACCAGGGACTTATTATTTTAATAGTTTCTCACCTCAACAACCTGATTTGAATTGGTAATTGGTGGTTAGAAAAGGGAGGTTGCTAGCTTTCGGATTGATGCAATTAATTTTTTGAAAAAAGATCAAGATTGGTCATCATTACCAGCTGATGCTAAGGATGGTTTGGTTTCTGTAATTCATAAGGGACAAAATCGTCCTGGATTAGAAAACTTTTTAGCAGAATTAAAAAAAGAAACCTTTGATAAGTAGGATGCAGTAACAATTGGAGAGGCATATGGACTGAAACCTTCCGAGTTGAAAAGACTAGTAGGGAAACATGGATACTTTTCAATGATTTTCGATTTTAGCTACATGAATATTGATATGAAAGACGGAGATGAATGGTTTAGAGGACAAAACGATTGGACCGTTTCTGAGTTACGTCAATTAATTTTTGATAGTCAAAAGGGCATTAAAAGCGCCGACGGTTGGTTTGCAAATGTTTTAGAAAATCATGACCAACCTCGGGTACTTTCAAAATTAATTAAAAAAGCAAAAAACCGGACACCGACTGCTGCTAAAGCACTAGCAATGATGTATTTCTTTCTTCCAGGAGATCCTTTTATTTATCAAGGTCAAGAAATTGGAATGAAAAATTTCACACGCAATAATATTAATGAATTTAACGATATTAGTTCCTTGAATAATTATCAATTAGCTCTTGATGAGGGCTTTACTACTAAAGAAGCATTGAAATATGTAAATTTAAAATCACGGGATAATGCGCGAACCCCGATGCAATGGAATGATAGTGACAATGCTGGATTTACAACTGGAAAACCATGGTTACCTTTAGGTAATGATCGTAAAGGAATTAATGTCGCAGATGAATTGAAAGATCCTAATTCAGTGCTTAACTTTTACCAACAAATGATTAAGCTTCGTCAATCAAGTAAGTTCAAAGCACTCATGATTAATGGTGATTTAAACGAAATTACTGAAGAAAACAATCAAGTTATTGCTTATGAAATAATTTATGAAAATCATTGTATTACCGTATTAGTAAATCTAAATGAGAATAAAGCACTACTTACTAAAACTTATAGTGGAATGCTTGCCTTAAGTAACAAAAATGATGTAGAATTAAATAAGCAAACACGTGTTCGTAGTCTGAGTGCTTATCAAGCAGTTGTTTTATACAATTAAATTTAAAAGAGGCTGGAAAATCAATTTGGTTTCCAGCCTTATTTATATAGGAGGTGAAGATAATGGAACAAGAATCATTATTTGAAAATCAAGAAAATAATCAAGGAACACCATTAGCGAGCCGGGTTCGTCCTGTAAATTTAGATGAATTTATTGGGCAACAGCAAATTATTGGAAAAGGTACCATTTTAAGAAAGCTAATTGAAAATGATCAAATTGCTTCTTTAATTTTGTGGGGACCACCTGGGACGGGGAAAACGACTTTAGCTCAAATTATTGCTCATGAAACGGATGCTAATTTTATTAGTGTTAGTGCAGTTGGAACAAGTATTACTAAAGTTCGTAAAATTATGCAAGAAGCAGCCGAAAATAAAAAAATGGGGTTAAAAACCATCGTTTTCGTAGATGAAATTCATCGTTTTAATAAAGCCCAACAAGATTATTTTCTACCTTATGTTGAAAATGGAAGCATTATTTTAATTGGGGCAACCACTGAAAATCCGTCTTTTGAAATTAATTCAGCATTGTTGTCACGAAGTAAAGTCTTCGTTTTAAAAAGTTTAACGGCTACTGAGATTGTTCAATTATTAAAACAAGCAATTCATAGCCCAAGAGGATACGGCGACTTAGAAGTCAAAATTAGTGAAGATAATCTAATGGCAATTGCTGAGTTTGCAAATGGGGATGCTCGATTGGCTTTAAATACTTTAGAGATGGCCGTGGAAAATGGTAAGCAAGATGGTAAAAAAGTTGATATCACTCTTGAAGATTTACAACAGCTAATTACTCGTAAATCATTGCTATACGATAAAAAAGGTGAAGAACACTATAATATTATTTCGGCGGTGCATAAGTCTTTACGAAATAGTGACGTTGACTCTGCCGTTTATTGGGTAAGTCGGATGTTAGATGGCGGAGAAAATCCGATGTTTATCATGCGGAGATTGGTTCGATTTGCTAGTGAAGATGTTGGACTAGCTGACCCACAAGCTTTAAATGTCTGTATTAATGCAACTGAGGCCATAAAGTTAATTGGTATGCCAGATTGTGACGATGCCATTATTGAAGCCACTGTATATTTAGCTTTAGCACCGAAATCAAATGCAATTGACAAAGCAGTCCAGAAAGCAGCTGCTGACGTGAAAAAATATGGTAATTTGCCTGTTCCTTTACAAATTAGAAATGCACCAACTAAGTTAATGAAAAATCTTAATTATGGAAAAGGGTATAAAATAGCTCAACGGGAAAAAGATAAATTAACAACAATGAAAACAAATCCGCCAGAAATTACGGGACACGAATATTACGAACCTTCAGAACAAGGAAAAGAAACCGTTTTTAAACAACGACTTAATTATTTAAAACAATGGCATCTGGAACACGATCCAAAATAAAAACAGTTAATCAATTTAATGATTAACTGTTTTTTGCTTTATTTGTTAGATTTATTTTTTTAATTACACGCAATGCTCGGCTTTTAGTCCGTTTGTTTGGACTTTTAAGCATGCGGTAGGCAGTTGCTAATGTCATTTCTTTCATAATAATATCCTCCATTGATTAAAGCTTACCAACTAGCTTTTTTCATACCAGGAATTTGTCCTTTATGGGCTAATTGGCGAAGACAAATACGGCAAAGATGAAATTTTTGATAGACAGCACGTGGACGACCACAACGTTCACAACGAGTGTAGTTTTGAACTGCAAATTTTGCTGGATGTTTACTTTTTTTCAACTAGTGATTTTTTAGCCATGCGTTCCTCCTTTCTTAATAAAGTTCTCAATCCTATTCTATTGCTATTGGTCAACAAAAGTCAAATGATTAAATTAGTGAAATTTCATTTAGATTACAAGCTTGTTAAGATTTAAAGCCTTGCTGAATTTAAGTAAATTTTGATGTTAAAATTTACGTGTTCAATGAATACAAAATTAAAAATGGAGATAAAAATATGAATAAAGTACATTATAAAATGTTTAAAGCTGGGAAAAAATGGATGATTGCTGGAATAACTACAGTTGCAATTAGTACTGGGGCTTTCATGGTTAACTCAATTGATGCAAATGCAGATGTTGTTTCAAATGTATCAGCCTATCTAGGAACTCCTTATCAATATGGAGGAAACAGTAGTAGCGGAATTGATTGTTCTGCACTAGTTCAAGCTGCTTATGCTGCCGATGGAATTAATTTGCCAAGAACATCAGGTGAACAATATGGAGTTACTACTCAAGAATCAGCAGCGGATGCTCAACCTGGAGATTTAGTTTTCTTTGGTAGTTATGGTTCTGATCACGTTGGTATTTATACAGGCAATGGAAATATGATTAATGCAGAAACTGTTGATGGTGTAACATCACGTCAAATTTCATTAATGGAAAAATATTTAGGACCTGCTTCATATGGACGAGTTAACGGTGCTACACTAGCTGCCTTTAATGGTTCAGCTACAGATAGTAGTACACAAGCTTCTACTAATGATGATAGTTATTCACAATCTGGAGTTTCTACAACTAATAATAATCAAGCACCAGCAGATACAAACAACGATAGTAACTCACAAAGTACAACGCCTACTACTGATAATTCATCGAGTGATAATAATCAAGACGCTACAGATAATAATGGTGCAAGCTCAGAATCATCTAATCAAACAAATAATGCAAATCAAGCACCAACAAGTAATGGTGTAAATGCAGATTCATCTAATCAAACAAATAATGCAAATCAAGCACCAACAAGTAATGGTGCAAATGCAGATTCATCTAATCAAACAAATAATGCAAATCAAGCACCAACAAGTAATGGTGCAAATGCAGATGTTAATAATAATCAAAATAACAACATTACTAGTGTTGAACCAGAAAAAACAGATGTGAAACCCGTTGATAATCAAGTTGTAAAAGTAGTTACTCCAACAAATCAAAAAGATACTTTACCAGCAACTGGAGAAACAAAAAATTCATTATTGACAGTTATCGGGTTAGGTTTGATTAGTTTTGTTACATTATTAGGATTTAAAATTCGTAAAAATAACTAAATATTTATACACAAAAAGACGAGTAATTACTCGTCTTTTTGGTTATGTAAAATTAAATTAGTCAGGTAAATTAAATCTAGCTTTAATTTTAGTTTAACTTTGATTAATTAAAGTTTGAGGGTCTATTCCGTATTTATCGGCAATAATTAAGATTTGATCTAAGCAGTCTGCTAATTCTTCGCGTAGGTTGTATTGTAATTCTGCTTCAGTTTTTTGGGATTCACCTGGATGATCTCGTCCTAATTCAATACTACGAACTGCACGATTCAATTCGCCAACTTCTTCAGAAAGAAAGTTTAAGCGAATTAAAGAAGAGTAGTTGTACCAATCACGATTCTTGTAAAAGTTTACAAGCCATTTTTGATGTTCATCTAATGATTTTGTCATTGATATTCCTCCTAAATAAAAAGAACCTAAATAGGTTCTTAATTTAAATTAATTATTCTTGATATTCTTTTAATTTACCACGAAAATCACTTAGCTTTTGATAACCTTTTGCTTCCATAATTGCTTTTAATTCTGTATCTAATCTTTCAAAGACTGCAGGACCCTCCTTTGCAAGAATTGTACCAACTTCAACGATATCAGCACCACAAAGGATTAATTCAAAGGCATCTTTTCCAGTACTTACCCCACCAGTTCCGATGATTTTAATTTCTGGATTCAAACGTTGCCGAAAAGCACGTACGTTAGCCAAAGCAACCGGTTTAATATAAGTACCACCAATCCCACCAAAACCGCCTTTAGGTTTAATGACGACTGATTCTGTTTCAGCATCAACTACAAGACCGTTTCCAACGCTGTTAATTGCATTAATATAAGTTAAAGGATACTTGTTTAGGATTGATGCAACAGCATCATATTGCTGTAAATCGAAGTAGGGCGGAAGTTTTAAACCAAGTGGCTTAGTAAAAAATTCAAACACAGCAGCTAATGTATCCTCAATTGCATCGTAGTCATAACCAACTTGTGGTTTACCAATTACATTTGGGCAAGAAAGATTTAATTCAGTCAAACCATTGAAATTACTCGATTGTACTTTTTTTAAAGCCTTTAAATTATCAGCCATTGAAGTTCCTGAAATTGATAAGTCGATTGGCTTATCAGTATTAGTTTCCTCAATATAATTAAGGTAGTAGTCTAATCCTTGATTTGGAAGGCCCATTGAGTTAATACTTCCTAATTCTGTATTAAAATATCTAGGAAGTGGATTGCCAGGACGAGAAACTAAGGTTGCACTTTTAGTAGTTACTCCACCTGCTTGAGAATCTAAGATTTCGTTCATTTGTGCAGCAGTTTCATCATAGACCCCAGCAGCATTAATAAAAGGGTGCTCATATTTTTCGTTTCCAATCGTTGCTGCAATAGAAATATCTGTCATAGTAAACTCCTTTTAGAAAAAAATGCACAAATTTGACGAAGTTCAGAGAAAATCAATAGTCAAAATTGTGCATTTTATTTTTGAAATTATCAGGAACATCTTCTGGTTTCTCTGAACCAAATTAAGATTAATTTTCTTAATAATAAGTAAGTTATTTTGAAAAGTCAATCAAAAGATATATTTGACTTTTTTTATTAAATTGGATAAAGTTAGTAGCAATAAATAAAGGTGCTTTAATTTGATCCAGAGAGGTCGATAAGTTAACTTGGTAATGTTGAATTTAATTGAGACATGCTACGTTAATGGTAGCATGTTTTTTATTTATGTAATTTTCTTTAATAGATAATATTTTAGGGGGACAACATGGCTTTTAAATATCAACATGATTTAGTTACAGTTGCAGATATGAGCGAAACGGAAGTTTTACATAAAATTAAGCTTGCTCAGCTATTTAAAGCGGGGAAAAGGATAACTCTTAATCGTCCGGTTTATGCGATGAATCTATTTTTTGAAAATAGTACTAGAACACATACTAGTTTTGATATGGCAGAACGACGTTTGGGGATGCAAGTTTTACAGTTTGATGCAAATGCTAGTTCTGTAACCAAAGGTGAAACTTTAGAAGATACAGTTAAAACCATCCAAGCTATCGGAGTTGATTTAGCTGTGATTCGTCACTCTGAAAATGAATATTATAATGACTTATTAAAACAAAATTTAGATATTAGTATTGTAAATGCAGGTGATGGAAGTGGTCAACATCCCTCTCAATCACTATTAGATATGATGACTATTTATGAAGAATTTGGAACTTTTAAAGATATTAAAGTTTCGATTATTGGTGATTTAAATCATTCACGAGTTGCTCGTTCCAATATGGAACTTTTGACTCGATTAGGCGCTAAAGTTGCTTTTGCCGGTCCTAATCAATGGTACGATGATAAATTTGCAAAATATGGGGCACATTTGACGGTTGATGAAGTTGTACAAGATTCAGACGTGGTCATGCTACTTAGAGTTCAAAAAGAACGATTAGGTGATGAATTAAATGATTTTGATGAAGGTAAATACCATCAAAAATATGGATTAACAAAAGAGCGTTATGCCACAATGAAAGAAAATTCGATTATTATGCATCCTGCACCGGTAAATCGTGGGGTAGAAATCGATTCTAACTTAGTTGAAAGTGATAAATCACGAATTTTCAAACAAATGGAAAATGGAATGTATATGAGAATGGTGATTCTAACAGATGTTATGGTTGCAAAAGGAATTATCAATAAAACGGATCTTTTAGGAGTTGATTAAAAATGAAAATTTTAATTAAAAATGCAGATATTTTTCAAAGTGGAAAACTTTTACAACGTGATGTTTTAATTGAAGATGGTAAAATTGTTAAAATTGAAACAGATCTTGATTTAAATGTTGATCGAGTGATTGAGGCGAAAGGTAAAACGATTTTACCAGGACTAGTTGATGTGCATGTTCACTTTAGAGATCCAGGACAAACGCAAAAAGAAACTATTGAAACTGGAAGTGAAGCATCAGCTCATGGTGGCTACACAACTGTTTGTGCAATGCCCAACGTTACGCCAGTTCCCAATACGCCTCAGCTTCTAAAAAAAATGATTGCAGATAATCAGAAAAAAGGAGTTATTAAAGTTGAGCAATATTCTCCTGTTACCTATGATGAAAAAACAGAACAACTAGTTGATTTTGCAGCTATGCAAGCAGCAGGTGCGATTGGATTTAGCAATGATGGGTTTGGTATCCAAACTGCAAAAACTATGTATGATGCAATGGTTGCAATCGAAAAAACGGGATTACCTTTGGCAGCACATGTTGAAGACCATGCTTTAATGAATGGTGGAGTAATGAACGCTGGTAGAGCGGCTGACCGTCTTGAAATGAAAGGTTCGCTAGATGTTGCTGAAACAAGTCAATTGGCTCGTGATCTAGAATTAGCACGTGTTACTGGGGTTCATTACCATGTTTGTCACGTTTCTAAAGCGCGTAGTGTAGAATTGATTAGGCGAGCAAAAGCAGATGGAGTTAATGTGACTGCAGAAGTTTCACCTCATCATTTACTACTCGACGATTCAATGATTAAAGCTGATAATCCAATGTTTAAAATGAATCCACCTTTACGAGATAAAAGTGATTGTGTGGCTTTATTAGAAGGGCTTTTGGATGGAACAATTGATATGATTGCAACTGATCACGCTCCACATACTGATGAAGACAAAGGTGAATCATTTATCCATTCAGCTTTTGGAATTACTGGAATTGAAACTTCATTTCCTTTGTTATATACCAAGTTGGTTAAAACTGGAAAAATTACTTTAATGCAACTAATTAAATGGATGAGTTATAATCCAACGAAAATTTTCAAACTCAATGATGATAATCAAATTAAAATTGGTAATATTGCCAACTTTGCGATTTGGGATTTAGCTAGTTCGCGACAAATTAATGAAGCTGAAATGCGTTCAAAGGGTAATAATACCCCATTTATTGGTGCTAAAGTAAATGCAGAAAATGAAATGACATTTTGCAAAGGTAAAATTGTTTTTGAAGCTTAATCATAAAAGTCTGGAAACAGGCTTTTTTATTTTGTTTTTTATTGCTAAAATAGAAACATACGTTCGCACATATTAGGAGAGAGTATTTTATGAAAATTAAGAAACGAATTATAACTTCGGTGTTAGTTACAACAATTGCTTTGGTAATTTTAACCCCAACTATCAACGCTTCATTGGAACCAAATCAAACTGGAACCTATACAGAGTTAGCTAATGAAAATTATCAGTCGGGATCACAAGCTTATGATATTTTGAATAGTGATGATCCTGAAACAATTTCAGCAAGTGATTATCATGATAATAAAATTGATTACTCAAATTTAGATAATTTAAACCGTGCGGGAACTGCAACCGCTTATTTAACAAAAAATAATTTAGGTAAATCAAGTGGGCGAGCATCACAAATATTCAAACCAACTGGTTGGAATAATCAGGCCAAAAAAATAAACGGTGAACGTGTTTTTCCAGTTAATCGGGGACATTTGATTGCTTATACATGTACATTTAATTTAAATAGCGATGGTAATTACAAAAAAGGTGCTAAGGGATCAATTGATAATCCAAAGAATTTAATTACTCAATCTGCGTTTTCCAACCAAAAAGTAATGCAAATTACAGAAGAAAAGGTTCGTGATGCCTTAGAAGATAATAAAAAAGTTGTTTATCAAGTTACACCAGTTTATCAGGGATTGGATTTGATGGCGAAAGGGGTATGGGTTGAAGCCACAAGTACAGATGGAACAATGCATTTTAATCGTTATTTATATAATGTTCAACCGGGTGTTGTTTTCGATTATGAAACTGGACGTTCTACGGTTGATACATCTATGACAGTTCCTTCTCCAGCTAATTATTCAAAATATCATGTAAAAAAATATAAAAAATGGCATACAACTTATTCTCATAAACGCTATCATGTAAAAAAGCATTTCAAATTTAATTAGTTGTAATATACAAAATTTCTAATTCTTATAACATTGCGATAGTTGAATAATTCAACTATAATTAATAGATGTTGAAAATTATAAGAGGTGCAGTTTGGAAAATAAAACAAATGAAAAAATTGGAAGATTAGGTTTAACTGCTTTCGTTTTATCAGCTATGGTAGGTGGGGGAATTTATGATCTTCCACAAAATATGGCATTGCACGCTGGTTTAGTAGCACAAGTATTAGCTTGGATTATTACTGGAATTATCATTTGGACAATCGTTAGATCATTTATGATTCTTTAACAACTTAGACCGCAGTATACGACGGGTCTTTATCATTATGCTCAGGCAGGATTTGGCAAATTTGCTGCTTTCTTTGTTAGTTGGGGATATTGGATATGCCAATCATTTGCGATTGCAGCATATTCGGTTCTATTAATGTCTACACTTGATGCTTTTTGGCCAGGAATGTTCAAAGGCGGTAATAATTGGCTAGCAATCTTGGGTGGAACGATAGTTCTCTGGACTATGACATTTTTGATTTTAAAAGGTATCAGAACGACAAGTAAAGTTGATCTAATCGGCACTTTTTGTATGTTATTAATCATTGCAACCTTTATAATTGCAATGATTGTAGCATTCAATTGGCATGTCTTTGTCACTAATCCAATGGCATCAAATAATCTTTCCAAAATTCATGATCGTGATTTGGGTGGATTATTCCATCAAATAAAAAGCTCAATGCTTACCACTCTCTGGGTTTTTTCCGGAGTAGAAAGTGCCGTTGTCCTTTCTGGAAGTGCCAAAAGTCAAAAATCAGTGCGAAGGGCTACTCGTGATGGATTTATTCTGTGCTTAGTTTTATATGCTTTAGTTTCAATTTTACCATTAGGAATAGCTAGTTATGGTCAGCTATCGCATATCCTCAGTCCTTCAACTGCTATTTTGCTGGAATACGTATTAGGACCAATTGGCCGATTAATTATTACTTTTGGAGTAATTGTAGCTGTTTTGGCAAGTTGGCTAAGTTGGATTTTATTGTTATCTGAAATGCCTAGGGCAGCATCAGAAGATAGAACTTTTCCTATGTTTTTTCAAAAAATTGGTAAACATAATGTTCCAAAATCATCATTAATTATGACGGTTATCGTAATTCAAACCATAATTATTATGACTCATTTTGCAGGGCGTGCTTTTGATACAACTTTAACTATTGTTGCAACAATGACTATTCCACCATATTTAATTTCAATGCTTTATTTAGCTAAAATTAGTATGAAAGAAGAGACCTTTAACCCAGATAAAAATGCAATTAATGTATCAAGGTATGCAGCATTATTTATTGCAATTTTAGCAATCATTGGAACTTTGTTTATGGGATATACTGCTGGAATTAAGTACTTAACAATTGTTTTTGTAATTTATGCAATTGGAATCCCGGTTTTTATGTATGCCCGAAAGGAATATAATCCTAATCAGCAAATCTTTAATGCTTGGGAAAAAGTTTTTGCAATTCTAATTGTTTTAATTGCAATTGTAGGACTGCTAATTTTAATTAAATAAACGATTGACACCATTTAACTTATCATTTATAGTACAAATTAATAAAAAAAGCGAAGCGTAGAAAAGTATTTTTTAATTTTGTTTCAGAGAGTCTCTGGTGGTGAAAAGAGATAACAATTTTTTAATGAAAGTAGTCTACAAGTTGCAAAGGCGAATTTGAGTTTTTGCTGGCCGTGCCCATTACCGCATTTAAGTATAAAAATTATACTTTTTGAGCCGATTAGAAGTAATTGGGAAAATAGGTGGTAACATGTGTAAAACGTCCTTGGTTAATTAACCAAGGACGTTTTTTTGTATCAGCTAAAAAGTAATTTTAGACTTAGTGAGTTAGTATTTGTGAGAATACTAAAAATAATGGGGGAAATACAATTATGTAGGAATTATTTACTATGAAAGAATTTACAACTGATGGTGCAAAACTTGAAAAGAAATTAGAAGAAGTTTTAAATTATCCCCGTGTCCAAGAAGAATTATTAAATTCTGAAGGTCACAAAGATAACAGTAGTGTGGAACACGAATTGATGAATTTTGCAAAAAATGAAACTAAAAAAACTGACATGTATAAAGTAGAATTAAAACAAGGTCGTTTTGATATTTACAACGAAACTGCACACAGTCGAGTATTTTTTGAATAATAATAAAGAAGTCCTGTCTCTCAAGACAGGACTTTTTAAATTTCAACAATCGTTTTATTGCTATAGACAGTTGTTAAATCATAGTTTATTATATAAATAACTAAGTTGTACATAACTAACTATTGATTGGAGTAATGTATTATGGCAGAAATTAGGCAAATAGATGGAAAATTATGTTTTGGCATCTATAATGCAAATAAAAAATTTAATCGATTTTATCAACATGTTTTGGGGAATTATGGGCTAACGTATCCTCAGTATGCGGTTATGCTCGTTCTTTGGAAACATACGCCAATTACAGTCCGTGAATTAGGATCTTACGTAGATCTTGATAGTGGGACACTTACTCCGCTATTAAAAAGACTTCAAAAAAATGGGTGGGTAATTAAATCACGTTCAACCAAAGATGAGCGTGTAGTTAATATTAATATCACTGATTATGCCAAAAAAATGGAACAAGAAATTTATGCACATGTTAATCAGTGTTTTGATATTTTGGGTTTGACTAGAAGTCAAATTGATGAAGCTCTAGAAGTTATCAACGTTGTAAGTGATCAACTTGATAATGTCGACATTCATAAAATAACTTCAGTTGATTAACAAAAATAAGTTTTGCTAGAATTAAACTGCTAATAAAATAAATAATTAAAAATGAGGTAAAAGAATTGTCCTTAAATATTGATGAAATTAAGACTATTTTACTGGAACATAATTTGCTAAAAAACCAGCATATTACAAAAAGTACTAGTTTTGATTACGTAAGTTATAATTCTCGTGATATTAAAAGTAATACTTTGTTTTTTTGTAAAGGAAACTATAAGCCAGAATTTGTTACGAGTGCTAAAAATGCAGGTGCTACTGGTGTTGTTGCTGAAAAACATTTAACACAAAGCGAAGGAATGACAGAGTTCATAGTTTCTGACATTCAAAAAGCAATGTCAATATTATCAGCTGCGTTTTTTGCATTTCCGCAAGATGAAATGAATACAATAGCAATTACTGGAACGAAAGGCAAGACAACGACTGCATATTTCATTTATGATGGAATTAAGCAAGCAACTAATCAAAAAACAGCACTTTTTTCAACGGTTAATACTGTTTTAGGTCCAAACGAAATTTTTAAATCTCATTTAACAACACCTGAATCATTAGATTTATTTAAAAATATGCGAAAAGCCGTTGATAATGGAATGAAGAATTTAGTTATGGAAGTATCTTCGCAAGCATATTTGAAAAATCGAGTTTACGGTTTGAAATTTGACGTGGGATCTTTTCTTAACATTTCACCAGATCATGTTGGTGAGAATGAACATCCAACTTTTGCTAATTATCTTCATTGTAAAGAGCAATTATTGGTAAATTCAAATAAAGTTATTTTAAATGCTGAGACTGCAGATTTTGAAGATGTTTATTATGCTGCTAAAGCCACTACCAATCCAGAAGATATTTATTTATTTGCTAGAAATGGTGGGGACGTTTCTTTGCCAGTTGATTTAGATTTTGTTTTTGAAAGTCATGAAGATACTTTAAATGATAGTAAAATCTCTTTAATCGCACTTAGTGAAAAAGCTAAATCACTTGGAGTTGAAGGTGATTATACAATTGGGATTCCTGGTGATTATAATGAATCAAATGCAACTGATGCAATTATTTCAGCAGGTTTAGTGGGATTCAAACGAGATCAATTATTTGAAGGCATTAAAAATACAAGAATTCCAGGGCGAATGGAAATGTATCGTAGCCATAATCATGGAGTTGTATATGTGGACTATGCACATAATTATGCTAGTACTAAAGCTTTATTAAATTTTTTGAAACGTCAAAGTCATCACGGAAAGGTTTCTGTTGTAGTTGGTAGTCCTGGTAACAAAGGAATTGATCGTCGTGAAGGATTTGGTAAGGCTTTAAGTGAAGAGGCAAACGTTGCTTATTTAACAATGGATGACCCAGCATTTGAAGATCCGATGAAAATTGCGAGTGAAATAGATGCACATATTAATCATGACAATGTGAAAGTGATTTTCGAAATGGATCGAGAAAAGGCAATTAAAGATGCTATTTTAAATAGTAGCCCTGAAGATATAAGTGTAATCCTTGGTAAAGGGCAAGATCCTTATCAAAAAATTAATGGAGTAGATACACCATATCCAACCGACTCAAAAGTTGTTCGCGATTTGTTGGAAACTTTATAGCAAATAAAAAAACACGTCAATTAAATGACGTGTTTTTGTTAAATTAAAAATAAGCAAAAAATAGAGATTATAATACTAATAATTGTAATCCAAATCAGATAAGGCTTAAAATTACCTTGAATCTTACGTTGATAAGAAATATCAATGAAAGAAATTGCGATAACTGTTGCGAAAAAACTCAAAGTATCAATTACTGGATTAGTTTTAAAGTTTCGGAGGATTAGCATAATATCTCCAACTAAAACGATTAAATATATAATTCTGGTATAAAGCATAATTTTAATGATTGTTTTATCTTGCTTGACGTACATTCCAACCAAAAATGGGATGATTAGTAATGCCCAAAGAAACATCATAATATTAACTAACATAACAAACCTCCGTTATTAATTTATTATAACATCTCATTCTTAATTTTAATGACAATGATTATCAAAGATGGTATAATCTATAACGTATTGCGGGCGTAGTTTAGTGGTAAAATTTAAGCTTCCCAAGCTTACGTCGCGGGTTCGATTCCCGTCGCCCGCTTTTGTGATTTGCCAAAGATGAAAGAATAGTAATTTAAGTGAATTTTACAGCGAGTCTAGGATGATGTGAGCTAGATAAAGTCCTTAAGTGAATTCGTACTTTTTAGGCAATTTAAATTAATAATTAAAGTGGGTATTATCCAAATAGAGTGGTACCGCGGGTTAATCTCGTCTCTTACATTTTTTAATGTAGGGGTCTTTTTATTTAGAAGGAGTGAATTACATGGATTACAAACAAATTGTAGCGGATGCTGTATCAAGTGTGGTAGATGGTAAAGTATCTACTAATGATATTTATGCAAAAATTGAAAAACCTAAAACATCAGCAAATGGTGACCTTTCTTTCCCAGCATTTATTTTGTCAAAGGAATTACACAAATCACCTCAAGTAATTGCACAAGAAATCGTTGATAATATCAATGGTGAATCTTTTGAAAAAGTCGTTGCAGCAGGACCATATGTTAACTTCTTCCTTGATAAGGGTAAAGTAAGCCATCAGGTAATTGAAACAGTTTTGACTGAAGAAGAACATTTTGGTGATAACCATCAAGGTGAAGATCGAGTAGTTACTATTGATATGTCTTCTCCTAACATTGCTAAACCAATGTCAATGGGTCATTTACGTTCAACTGTTATTGGAAATTCAATTGCTAAAATCCTTACAAAAAATGGCTATAAACCAATTAAAGATAATCATTTAGGTGATTGGGGAACTCAGTTTGGTAAATTAATTACAGCTTATCTTAAATGGGGAAGTGAAGAAGATGTTAAACGTGATCCTATTCACTACTTAGTTCAATATTACATTCGTTTTCATAAAGAAGATGAAATCCATCCAGAGTATGATGAAGAAGCACGAGAATGGTTTAAGAAACTCGAAGATGGTGATCCAGAGGCGGTTCATTTATGGAAATGGTTCCGTGAAGTTTCTTTAGAAGCATTCAACCGAACGTATAAAAAACTTGGAGTAGAATTTGATACTTACAATGGGGAATCATTTTACAATGAAAAGTTACAAGATGTTGTAGACACTTTAAAAAAAGATGGATTACTTGAAAAATCACAGGGTGCATCAGTAGTTGATTTGAGCGATGAAAATCTTAATCCTGCTTTAATCCTAAAAACTGATGGTGCTTCATTATATGTAACTCGTGATATTGCCACAGCAATTTATCGTGATGAAACTTATCATCCTGTAATGAATCTTTATGTAGTTGGTTCTGAACAAACTTATTACTTTAAACAACTCAAGGCAGTTTTAAAGAAAATGGGGTTAGACTCCGCAGCTGGATTGCATCATATTCCATTTGGGTTAATTACAGTTAACGGTAAAAAATTATCAACCCGTCATGGTAATATTGTATTACTTAACGAAGTTTTAGATGAATCCGTTAAGATGGCAAAGCAACAAATTGTTGAAAAAAATCCAGACCTTAAAGATAAAGATAGAGTTGCTGAAGAAGTTGGGGTTGGTGCAATTGTCTTTGGTGATTTGAAGAATTCTAGAATTGATAGTATTGACTTCAATCTACAAGAACAGTTGAAATTTGAAGGAGAAACAGGTCCTTATGTTCAATACGCTCATGCTAGAGCACAAAGTATTCTTCGAAAAGCTAAATCAGACTATATTAATTCAGATAATTATGCTTTAACTAATGAAGACGCTTGGGAAGTAATTAAATTAATTCAAGCATTCCCTGAAATTGTAAAGCGAGCTAATGCAGAATTTGAACCTTCTGTGGTTGCTAAGTATTCTTTAAAATTAGCAAAAGCCTTCAACAAATATTACGCACACACTAAAATTTTGGTTGAAGATGATGAATTAAATGCTCGTTTAGCATTAGTAAAAAGTGTCTCAATTATTCTAAAAGAATCATTGAGATTATTAGGTGTTAAGGCTCCTAACGAAATGTAATAATCGTTTAAAAAACTTATAACAGCAGGTTAATGATAACTGTGGTTATAAGTTTTTTGTTATTCATGTTATTTTTATTCTTTATGATAAAATGAAAATAAGTTTATTCCTAGGAGAAATAATTAATGGATAAAGAAAAAATCATAAGTTCCTTAAAACAAGGAATGAGTATTTTATGGAATTTTGTTAGAAAATACTTTTTAATTTTTTGGAGAGTTTTAAAAAGATATTGGAAAAGGTATCAAATTACAAAATGGATAATTGCAATTGTCTTATTCATTATGCTAATTTCTTCAATTTACTTAACGATTATTGCGAAAACTTCACATGTTAAAAATTTACAATCTAACTTATCTAGATCGACAGTGATTTATGACCAAAGTGGAAAAAAAGCAGGGAAATTATACGCACAGAAAGGGACATACGTCTCCAGTAATAATATTTCACCTAATATTAGGAATGCTATTATTGCTACCGAAGATCGTAATTTTTATCATGAACATGGATTTTCAGTTAAGGGTTATGCGCGAGCAATTTTATTAGCCCTTAAAAACAGGATTTTGCATGATAATCAAATAAGTAGTGGTGGTAGTACGATTTCCCAACAACTAGCTAAAAATACTTTCTTATCACAACAACAAACTTTATCTAGAAAGTTTAAAGAGTTATTTATTTCAATTGAAATTGAAAATATTTATTCCAAAAAACAAATTATTACGATGTATATGAATAATTCTTACTTCGGTAATGGGGTTTATGGTGTGCAAGATGCATCTCGTAAATATTTTGGGATGGATGCAAAAGATTTACCAGTTCAAGATGCGGCAACTTTGGCAGGAATGTTACAAAATCCAAGTAATAATCCAATCGATCATCCAGAGGCAGCGAAAGCACGAAGAAATGTTGTTTTAGCGTTAATGGGAGAAACTGGCAAGATTCCAGAAAATCAAGTTAAACTTTATCAAAGCAAGCCAATGGAAGTCCGTGATGATTTAGATGATCAAAATGGATATAAATATCCATACTATTTTGATGCTGTTATTGATGAAACCATTAATCAATACGGCTTATCAGAAAAACAAATTATGAATGATGGCTATAAGATTTATACAACTTTGAATCAGCAGCAACAACAAAGTTTTCAAAGTGAATTTAAAGATTCATCATTGTTTCCGGGTAATGGTGCGGATGGTCAGAAAGTACAAGCCGCTTCAATTGCAGTCAATCCCAAAAATGGTGGTGTTCAAGCTGTTGTTGGTGGACGTGGGGATACAGTTTTTCGGGGATATAATCGTGCTACAGATATGCGTCGTCAGCCTGGATCGGCATTAAAACCAATTTCGGTTTATACACCAGCATTGGAAAATGGATTTTCATACGATTCAATGCTCAATAATAAACTACAATCATATGGTAAAAATAACTATACTCCGCAAAACTTTTCTCAAACGTATTCAGGCAAAGTTCCAATGTTTAAGGCTGTTGCACAAAGCTTAAATGCTCCTGCAGTTTGGACTTTGAATAAAATTGGAGTAGATAAGGGTTATGATTCTGTACAAAGTTTTGGATTACCCGTGACTAAGAAGGACAAAAATCTTTCGTTAGCTTTAGGTGGTTTAACAACAGGTGTTTCGCCTCAACAGATGGCCGGTGCTTATACAGCGTTTGCTAATCAAGGTAAATTATCCCACCCTTTCTACATTACAAAAATCGTTGATTCAACTGGTAAAACGATTGCTAGTCATGATACAAAAACTTCACAAATTATTTCAGCAGACACGGCTCGTGAAATGACAAGTATGTTAATTGATGTCTTTAAACCAGGTGGAACAAGTGCTAGTGGAAAGCCAAGTGGTTATGAGGTTGCTGGTAAGACAGGGACTACGGAAGATGATTCTAGTGGTGATAATCGTGCTGTAAGAGATTGGTGGGTAATTGGATATACTCCTGATGTAGTAGTTGCTAGTTGGGAAGGTTTTGACAATGCCAATTCAGATAATCATTTAGAGATTTCTAGTGGAAGTAATAGTATTAATACATTATTTAAGAATCAAATGGAAGATATCTTACCTTATACTGAGCAAAATCAATTTAAAGTCAAAGATGCGGCAACAAGATATGCGCAAAAGCAACAGCAACAAGATGAATCATATTTAGGAGATGATGATTCTAGTAATAATACTGTTGATGGAATTAAAGATAAACTTGGTCAAGTATCACAAAAGGCATCTGAAGTTGCTCATAATTTAGTTGATGGAGTTAAGAACTTTTTAGGTCAATAATTCTATAATTGTGTTATGCTATAAGTATATTAACTAATAGGAGATTTTTAATTATGTCAGATAACAAAATTTTGGAACAAGCAAAGAAAATGCAAGAAACTGTTTTAGAATCAGAAGAATTCACTAATTTAAAGAATGCTATGGATGCTTTAAAGGCTGAAAAAGATTCTTACAAAGTATTTACTGATTTCCAAGCAAGCCAAAATGATTTAAGACAAAAACAAATGTCTGGTCAAGAAATTACACCAGATGATATGAAATATGCTCGTGAACTTGCTGATAAAATGAACAAGCTTCCTGCAATCAAATTATTAATGGAACGTGAAAAAGCTATGGGTAAGTTAATTGACGATGCTAACATGGTTATTACTGAACCATTACGTAAATTATACCAAGCTTAATTTTTTGCAATTAGAGAAGCACTTTTTAGTGCTTCTTTTTTTATACTTAGGGGAAGAAAAATGAAATTTATTCATACAGCTGATTTACATTTAGATACACCATTTGATGGAATCAAAAATGATCTTGAAACGCCAACTTCTCTTTGGCAAACTCTAAAAAATGCACCTTATAAGTCTTTTCAAAAGATTATTGATCAAGCAATCAATCAAAAAATTGATTTTATGTTAATTGCTGGGGATGTATTTGATAGTAAAAATCAAAGCGTTAAAGCACTTAGTTTTTTTATTGAACAAATTAATCGATTGAATGATGCACAAATTCCAGTTTTACTTTCATTTGGGAATCATGACTTTCAACCTGATCAAGGGAAACACTTTGATTTCCCCGCTAATGTTTTTATTTTTCCCAAAGAAGTTACAACCCATGAATTAACTTTACATGATGGAAAGCGGGTGGCAGTTACTAGTTTTAGTTACCCAAGCCAAGCTGTAACAACTGATTTAGTTCAAGATTTTCCTTTAAAGGGGAATGCTGACTACCAGATTGGAATGGTTCATGGCGAAATTGGAAAAGATGGTAAGGATAATTATGCACCATTTACGATTTCAGAAATGAAGAGTAAAGGTTATGATTATTGGGCCCTTGGACATATTCATAAACGAAGTGAATTGAATCAGGTTCCAATGATTGAATATCCAGGTGATATTCAAGGTCGTCATAAAAATGAAGTTGGCGAAAAAGGTTATCTGCTCGTTGATGATCAAAATGGTCATTTAAATAAAACATTTGTGCCTACTTCTACCATTATCTTTAGTCCAATGACAATTAAAGTTGATGAAAACATGGATATTACCATGGTTGTTAATAAAATTTTAATAACCCTTAAAGATCAAGACTTTACTGAATTGCATTTGATTAATTTAACTTTAGAATCCCAAACTGGTGAATTTTCTGAGGATGTTAGTCAAAGGAATGGTCATGATTTCTTGATTAGTAATTTGCAACGCGAATTATCTTCTCAATACGAAATTTTAAATGCTTGGATTTATGAAATAAAGTTAAAGTCAAACAGCAAAAAAGAATTTAGCAATTTAGATCAAGTCTTTTGGAATCAAGCCAAAGTAGAAGTTTTTTCTAAAGAAAATATTGCTGATTTAGCTGGGAAATTATTTGTTGATGATTTTATCAGAAATGAATTTAATAGCGATGAATCAGCTAATGGTTTAATGCAAAAAAGTGAAGAGCTGATTAAATCTGAAATGAAAGGAGTTGATACTGATCATGCAGATTAATAAAATTGAAATTTTTGGGTATGGAAAACTAAGTCATCAAGTTTTTGAATTTAATCAATTTCAAGCAATTTTGGGTGCCAATGAGGCCGGTAAAACGACGATAATTAATTTTATCAAAGATATGTTATTTGGATTTACTAAACGTAAAGCCACACATCCCTATGCACCTAAAGATAAGAGTGAAATGGGGGGACGCCTTCATATTACTGTTGATGATACTGCGTACATAATTGAACGTGTCGAAGGAAAAAATGGTGGTAATCTAAAAATAACTGACCTGAATGAAACAGAGATGCCACCAGAGCTATTAAAACGATTATTAGGACCAATTAATCGTGAGACTTTTGATAATTTATTTTATTTTGGTTCGCCTAATTTAGCAGAAGTTGGAAAACTCAGTAAAGATGATTTAGAAACAAGGATTCGTCAAGTTGGGGTAATTGGGATTGAACAATGGTTGGAATTGAAAAAATCCATTGAAAAAGCTGCCGATGAATTATATAAGCAGCGTGGTAAAAAGCCAAAATTAAATAAAGCATTGATTGAATATCAAGAAAGCAAAGAAAAATTAAGTGAGGCTCAGCAATCCTATGATGAATATTTAAATTTAAATCATCAATATCAAGAACTTCTGCAAAAAAAGCAAGAACTTAAAATACAAAGAGAACATACTTTTGAACAACTTCGAACCGTTCAAGCAGATGAACAAAATTGGAATAATTACGTTGCATTAGATAAAAATAAAAAGGAACAAATTGAATTATTACCGGGATTCACCACTAGTGATTTGAGTGAATTTAAGGAATTAGTTAATCAGATTGACTTTTTAAAAGCAAAAATTAGAGATTTACAAGGATTAATTGAACAACAGCAAGAAAAAAGTTTAAAACCTTCAGCAGAGTACAATTTGTATTTAGCAAATCAATCCAAATTTGATGATTTGTATCTGCAACTAGATACTCAAATGAAGAATGAACGCGATTATGAAAATCTGAAACGTGATTTACGAAGACAAGAACAAGATTTGGAATTAGATAATGAAGCTGCGGGCGGAAATGATAGTCTTGAGTTTAATGATGATGATCAAACCAAAATTAACCAGTTACTCGAAGAAAAACAAGCTTTGAAAACGAAAAAGACATTTTCCAAAACTCCAATTGCTGATGATAAACCAAATCATACTTGGAAATTATTAATGACAATCGGATTAGGACTAGTGGTGCTTGGATTTGTAGTCGGGGGAATTGGATTATTTACTTTATTATTAGTTGGTCTTGTTCTAGTAGGATTTGGTTTTTACCTTAAATCGCAACCAAAATCAATGGTTAATCAGGAGCAAACCGTAGACTATGATGATCAAATCAATAAAATTAATCAACAACTATCCCAAATTGCCGAGGATCATCAAATTAAAAATGATCATCCAGAGACTTGGACGACGGTGCTACAAACTTCAATAAAAAAAAGAAATCAACATCGACAACAGGTGGAATCACTGAAGCAAGATTTACACAATGACCATGAAAAAATTGTTAGTTATCTTAATAGTTGGAGTTTGCCAAACTTAAATAATCAAACGTTTAGTCAGTCCTTAAATCAAATCAATCAATTCATGCTTAATATTCATGAAATGAAAAATAAAATCAAAATTCAACAAGAAAAACGAACTGAAAAATTAAACGAAATTTCTGATTATCAAAAACAAATTGAAAAAATTGAACAAGCTCAACAAGATTTCTTAAAGAAACGAAATGTTTCAAGTTTTACAGAGTTTGATCAACAATATCAAATTCAACAAGTGGGACAAAAACGGAAAGAACAGATTCAAAATTTACAAAATTCAATAAGTAGTCAAATGATTGAACGGCTCCAACAATATAAAAATTTTGATGATTTGAAACAAAAACTAAATAAGTTAGAGCGTGTTGATCGAGAAAATTCCGAAAGTTTAACTAATATTTCGGAAAAAATAAGTTCGGTAAAAATTACAATTGATAGTTTAGCTAAAAATGGAACTTATGATGAATTACGTCAAGATCTTGCTATTCAAAAGACAGAAATTAATGATTTGGTTTCAAAATGGCTAACTTTGAAGTTAACAGATGAGTGGATTGAAAAGGTATTGAATTTAGCCAGTCATGGTAGATTCCCACAAGTTCAAGCTTTGGCACAAAAATACTTTAATATGCTCACTAATCATCACTACGTTTCCGTAGAGTATGGTAAAAAAATTAAAGTAAAGACTGAAACAGGAACTAAGTTTGACGTGAAAGAATTATCTAAGGGAACCATGCAACAACTTTATCTTGCACTTATTTTTGCATTAACAATGTCGTTTAGTGATGAGTATCCAATGCCAATTATCATTGATGATGGATTTGTTGATTTTGATCATGTTCGAACCAATGCTGCAATTGAATTAATGAAAGAAATATCTAATACAACTCAGGTTATTTACTTTACATCAGATGATCGAATTGAAAAACAAGTAAAATCAGAAGATTTACTTAAATTAAGCTAAAAAAATAGACGATTACAATTGTAATCGTCTATTTTAGTTTTTAATTAGCTTTTTGGAGCATCAACATATCCTGAAAGAATGTTACTTAGACTCTTATCTTCAATGTGAACATCGCCATCTTTTAAGACTTTAGAAACAACATTGTGAAGAGTAGTGCTGTTATTCATTCTTGAAGTAGCAAGTTGGTCTTTAAGTTCAGATTTGTGATCTTTCCAACTACCTTTAGAAGGGTGTTTAACCATTTCAATGACTTCATAACCAGCGCCAGTTTTAACTGGTTCAGTTGTATATTGACCATTTTTAAGTGAAAAGGCAGCTTTCTTAACTTTTGAATCAACACTAGTACTTGTATTATCAAAAGGAGGAAGTAGACCACCTTTATTTTTCGTAGTATCGTCAGTAGAATACTTTTTAGCTAAAGTATCAAACTTCTTACCATTTTGTAATTCTGAAATTACAGTTTGAGCAGTATCTTTGTCTTTAACAGGGATTGCTTTAACAGTAACTTTAGGTTCGTAGCTCTTGAATTGTTTTTGTAAATCTTTATCAGTAAAACTAGTCTTAGCTAATACTGCTTGTTTCAATAATAGGTTATCTCTGATTGAACCCTTTAGTTGGCTCTCAGTCATGCCTTGTTGTTGTAACATAGCACTAAATTCGGATCCATATTGACTCTTGTATTGTTTTAATTGATTATTAACTTCAGATTTTTTAACTTTGTCTCCATATTTATGTTCTAGAACCTTGTTTAAAATCATTTGTTGAAGTTCTTGTTTACCTTGTTGGGTTTGTTTCATCTTGTTGTAGTATTGTTCTTGCGTGATTTTACCACCATTTGTAGTAACAACAGTTTTATCGTTTTGACCACAAGCAACAAGTGATAAACTCATTAAAATTCCAGCAGCACCAACTGCCCATTTTTTCTTATTCATTAATACACGTCCATTCCTTAAATAAATTATTTATCTTGTAGTTAATAAACTAGTCAATAACCCTAATATAACACAAGTAAATATTCATGCTTATATTGATTAAAAAATTTAATCATATTTTAATCTACTTAATTTGGTCTTTAATGGCGTCTTGTATTGCAGTGTACTTAGCATTGTCATAGTCATTTTCATGATTTCCAAAATGAATAGAAAAATCATCATTTTCAGAATAACGAGGAATTAAGTGGAAGTGTGCGTGAAAAACTGATTGATAAGCAAGTTTCCCATTATCATTAATGATATTCATACCTTTAATTTCTGGGTTGGATGCTTTGATTGCTTTTGCAATCATTGGAATTCTGGAAAAAACATCTCCAGCTTCTTCAGCCGTGAAATGATAAATATCTTGAATGTGTTTCTTAGGAATTACTAAGGTGTGTCCTGGTGTAGTTTGTGAAATATCTAAAAAAGCAAGAACAACATCATCTTCATATACTTTATAGTTTGGAATTTCTCCAGCTACAATTTTACAAAAAATACAATCTTTATCAGTCATTATAATTCTCCTTTTTGTTGATTATACACTATAATATGGCGTAATTAGAAAAGTTAATCTTGTGATATAATTAAGAAAACATTCCATTCAGAAAAGAGAGTTTAAATGAGTTTAAAAGTTAATAAATTAACTGGGGGATATTCAAGTATTCCAGTTTTAAAGAATGAGACTTTTGATGTTAAAGATGGCGAACTTGTTTCATTAATTGGACTTAACGGATCAGGGAAGTCAACAACCATTAATCATATTATGGGCTTAATGACACCTTTTTCTGGAACAATTACAGTTAATGGAATACAAATTACGGATAATATTGAAAAATATAAACAACAGATTGCTTATATACCTGAAATGCCAATTCTATACAATGAATTAACTTTGCGGGAACATATTGAGACAACTATTATGGCATATAATCTTGATTCAGACGATGCCTGGAAACGTGCACAAAAATTATTAAAGATTTTTCGATTGGATAATAAACTTGACTGGTTTCCTTCTAACTTTTCCAAAGGAATGCGGCAAAAAGTAATGATTGTTTGTGCTTTTATCACAGATGCCAAATTATTTGTGATCGACGAACCATTTCTTGGATTAGACCCGCTAGCAGTTAATGATTTACTACAACTAATTAATGAAAAGAAACACGAAGGTGCTAGTATTTTGATGTCAACGCATGTACTTGATACGGCTGAAAAATACTGTGATCGCTTTGTTTTGATTAATGATGGAAGCGTTAGTTATGAAGGTAGCATGAATGAAATTAAACAACATTTTAACGATTTGGGCCATTCTTTAAATGAAATTTATCTTGCTTTGGCAAAAAAGGATGATAATCATGAATAATTTCTTTAAACATCGATTAGGTTTACATTTTAAAGAAATGACACGGTATTTAAAATATGTTTTTAATGATTTTTTTGTAATTGCTTTAATGTTTTTCATTGGGGCACTAGGATTAGTTTATTCTAACTTTTTAAAAGAAGTCGTTGGGGGACTTTGGTGGGAAAAAGTTGTTATAATCTTAGTTTTAGTAATTGCTTTACAAATTTGTGGTATGGCTACCTTAATAAAACAGCCTGATAAAGTTTTTATTGCACCAAAAGAATATGAGTTTGGATCGTATTTAAAGTCTTCGTTTTACTATAGTTTAACTTTGGCATTTTTATTTGAAGCTTTAGTTGTTTTTATTTTGATGCCCTTTGTAAATATTAGTTTGCATTGGAATGGAATTCAAATAATTGAGTTGTTTTGTTTAATTTTAATTTTAAAATGGTTAATTCTTAAAAATAATTGGGCAAATTTTTATTTAGATTTTCCTAAATCAATTTTTGAAAAAGTAATTGTTAATTTAATTATCCCCGCTATCGTTTTAATCGTGATATTATACGTTAATCTGTCTGTTGGGATTGCACTTGCACTGTCTTTTTCAATCTTGTTACAATTAGCACTTAATCGATTAGCTAATTTACTTGATTGGAAATATTTAATTGATAATGAAGAGCGACGGATGGCAAATATTTATCGTTTTTTCAGTCTATTTCAAGATGTTCCAGAAGTTAAACCGAAAGTTAAACGGAGAAGGTGGGCAAGTCCACTGCTTAAATCAGTAAAAACTATTCACAACAATACCTTTACTAAGCTATATCTATTAACGTTTATTCGCGACGGGGAGATTAGTTCCTTGTACTTTAGATTGATAATCATTGGATTTTTGGTGATTGTTTTTGTGAAAAATAATGTATTAAGTTTATGTATTTATGATTTGTTTATTTACTTAGTTGGATTCCAGTTAATTCCTTTTTATAAGATATTTGACGATAATGTTTTTGTGCATATTTATCCAATAAGTGAAAAAACGCGAATGGATAATTTTAGAATCGTAGTTAGAACTATGTTATCAATCGAGATTTTAGTATTAACAATCGGAATGTTAATCAGTGGAACATCAATTCAATTTATTGGTTTTGCCCTAATTGTTGGTTTATTCGAGATTTACTGTTTAACTGGTCCTTACCTCAAAAGTAAATTTGAAAATTAAAAATGAAATGGAGTTTTTATAATGAGAGTTAGAAAAAAGAAGTGGGCTGTTCCATACATGGAAGCACACCCAGAGTACTTGATCACGGAACCAGAAAAATTGATTGGTAAGTGGGAATCAAGATTTAAAAAATCACAACCCATTCATGTTGAAGTTGGTTCTGGTAAAGGTCAATTTATTATTGGTATGGCAAAAAAGCATCCCGAAATTAATTATATTGGAATTGATTTACAAGATTCTGTGTTAGCTATGGCTGTGCAAAAAGCAGTCGAAGGTGAATTAGATAATGTTCAATTAATTTTAACGGATGGAGCAAATGTTGACACCTTTTTTGAAAAGGGAGAAGTTTCAAAAGTTTATCTTAATTTTTCTGATCCATGGCCAAAGAGTCGACATGAAAAACGTCGTTTAACTTATAAGACATTCCTTAAAAGTTATGAGAATATTCTACCTGATAATTCTGAACTAGAATTTAAAACTGATAATCGCGGATTGTTTGAATATTCATTAGTTAGTTTAAACAATTATGGGATGAAATTTGAAATGGTAAGTCTTGATCTTCATCATAGCGATGAAGAAACAATTGCAGAAAACGTTGAAACAGAATACGAAGAAAAATTCAAACAAAAAGGCCCAATCTATAAGATTGTAGCCAAATTTTAAAAATAAATTTAATTATTCAAATGAAGAATTGATAATTTTGAAACTATAAGTTTCATTATTTTCGGGGTTGAAAATAAATGTGTAAGAATCCACTACGGCATCGTCATTTTCGATGTTTACCCCGCAAGCATATTCCAATCCTTGATCATTATTGAAGTCAATCCAGTATCCCTTGATATTTTCTTTTCCAAAGCGTTGACTTAAAGATTTAGTTAACGCTTGGCGAATATTATCTTGTTTTGTTTCTTTTCGCTTTTTTGTGATTAGATAAGCTGACGTTCCAACTAATGATAAAATTGCAGGGATAAATAATTTTTTCTTTGGCATTGAACTGATTTCCTTTCAGTTTGATTAATTAGATTTATTATATAACAATTTAATTTTTATGAACGATAAAATTAGAAAGAAGAGATGTAACTATGGAAGAATTAGCTGTAATCAATGAAAAAGAGCTTAAAAATAAGTTAGCAAAAGGCAGATACATTTTGTTTTTCACTGCTGATTGGTGTCCTGATTGTAATTTTATCAAGCCGGCAATGCCAGAAATTATTAAAGAATTCCCTGAATTTACCTTCATTAAGGTTGATAGAGATGATAATATTGATTTATGTAAAGATTTAGACGTTTTTGGAATTCCAAGTTTTGTTGCGTTTAGTAATGGAAAAGAAATTGGACGTTTAGTTAACAAAGATCGTAAGAGTAAAGAAGAAGTAGAAAATTTTATTAAATCTTTACCAACAGAATAAAAATAGGAGCTTTTAATATGATGATTACAAGTTACAATTTCAAACAAATTGGTGATGTTTTAATCGCTGTCTTAGGACAAGATAAAGGGATTCAAACTAGCAAAAAAAATGGTAATATTGTTGCGCTTAAAAACGAAGATGGAAAAATAATTGGGTATAACATTTTTAATGTTAGTTCAATTACTCCAGAAATTAAAAATCAAAATGGACAGGTTATTTTATCTGATAATCAAATCGATAAATTAAATGAAGCAATTGTTTCAGCCGGATTTGACACTAAATTACCTAGTAAAGTCTCACCTAAATTTGTGGTTGGATTCGTTAAATCAATGAAAGAACATCCTAAATCAAGCCATTTGTACATCACTGAAACAGAAGTTGAAGATGGAAAGACCCTTCAAATTGTAAGTAGCTCACCTAATATGCAAGAAGGCATCAAAGTGGTTGTTGCTGAAGTTGGTGCCATGATGCCAAATGGTTTGATTATTTGGCCAAGTGAATTAAAAGATGTAGAAAGTGATGGAATGATTTGTTCTGGTAGAGAACTTAAAATTCCTAATGCTCCTGATCGTCCTGGGGCACTAATTTTACCTGATTCATATAAAATCGGTGAACCCTTTGATTTTGATAAAGCAAAAACACTTTTCGACGAATAGAATCTATTCGTTTTTTTATACATAAATAAAGTTAAGGTGAAAAATATGGATCGTTATGATGGGCCAGCTTTTTTCAGAAAATATTTTAAAGGTGAAAATCTCTTTAAAAACAACAAAGCTGGTCAAGTTACTCCTAAGTCAATTAACTATAAAGGTAGAGATAACGAAAATAAAATTAAAATAAAATCGAACCAAGCAAAGAAATATTTCATTAAATCAAAGAATGCTGAATCGAGATCTAGCTTAGTTGAACAGACTAAGTCTTTTCAGCCTGAAAACCATTTTTCGACAGAAAAAGTTTTTAATCGATGGACTAATAAGTTTACTGATCGCTATAGACGGGCGATTGAAAATTTAGAAAATATGCAAGATTTAATTTTGCTTGCGAAAGATGATGATAAATCAGTTTTAATACCTAAAATCGATTTAAATAAAAACAATGATCTTTTAAGTCAAAAAAAGGTAACAACTTCTCAAGAAGTTTCTAATTCCTCTAATGCTGATTTAATTGAAGAAAATGAAAATAATGAATTATCCAGAAAATATGATTTGTCTTCTAAAAATGAACAAAAACAGCTGGAAGAAAATTATGAAAACAAAAATGAAAACACTGTGGATAACTCACTACAACATAAGCAAAAACATAATAACAATAAGGGATTGGGTCATTCTCTTAGTGATATATTGAAAGATGAATCAGGATTGGCTGACAATTTACCTTTGTTTAATAATAGTGAACAAAAAGTAGTTGATTCAACTGATAATAAAAAATTCAATAATTCTAATACAAATAATTCAAAAATAGATAATCGCGAATTAACGAAAAATGAAAATATTCAAGATCCAGCAAAAAATTTACAGATGAGTGATGGTAATGGTTATTTTATTACTCAATCAAAATCAACAAAATTTAATAATATTAATTATTTGTACCCTAATGATAATTTATTAGTTTCCCCAGTTGACGATGTTGATTCCGATATGGATGATTGGATTACAGAACAAGCAATTACATTAGACAATACTTTACAAGCTTTTCATGTTAAGGGACATGTAGTTGATTGGACTAATGGTCCCACGGTTACACAATTTCAAGTTAAGTTGGATTTGGGTGTAAAAGTCAGTAAAGTTACCAATTTAACAGATGATTTAAAAATGGCTTTAGCAGCCAAAGATATTCGAATTGAAGCCCCAATTCCTGGGAAATCAACAGTTGGAATTGAAATTCCTAATCGCCATCCTCGTCCAGTTATGTTGTCAGAAATACTTGAAGCACCTAAATTCAAAAATAATGATTCTGTTACTGAGGTTGCGATGGGGGTCGATATTGAAGGAAACCCAGTTGTGGCTGACCTAAATAAAATGCCACATGCCTTAATTGCTGGGGCAACTGGTTCTGGGAAAAGTGTTTTTATCAATAGTTTGTTGTTGTCATTGCTTTATCACGCTTCTCCAAGTGATTTGCGGATGATTTTAATTGATCCAAAGGCTGTAGAATTAGCGCCGTACAATGAAATTCCTCACCTTATTTCACCGGTTATTTCCGATCCAAAGGAAGCTTCTGCAGCATTGAAGTGGGTAACAAATGAAATGGATAATCGCTATGATAGATTAGCAGCGGCGGGAGTTCGTAATATTGAACAATATAATAAAAAGGCTCATGAAACTGATAGAGACCAAGATAAATTACCATATATTTTAGTTGTCATTGATGAATTAGCTGATTTGATGATGGTTGCTTCTAGTGAAGTACAAGATTATATTGTTCGAATTACTCAAAAAGCACGTGCTGCTGGAATTCATTTAATTGTTGCTACTCAACGTCCAAGTGTTGATATTGTAACTGGAACAATTAAGAATAATATTCCTACACGAATTGCTTTTATGGTTTCTAGTCAAATAGATTCAAGAACAATTATTGATCAAGCTGGTGCCGAACGTTTGTTAGGGAAGGGTGACATGCTTTATCAAGCCAATGGCGCTAATAAACCCGAACGTCTACAAGGGGCATTTGTTACCAATAAAGAAGTTGAAAAAGTAACTAATTTTGTTCGAAACCAAGGAACAGTTCATTATGATTTTGATCCCAAGTCACTTTTAAAGAGTGTTGATCAGGCGGCAAAACATGATGAAATTTGGAAAAGAGTGTTAGAATACATTGCTGAAGAAGATAATGTTTCTACTTCTAAGTTACAACGAGTATTTTCCATTGGATACAATCGAGCGGCAACCATTATTGATGATTTGGAAAAAAATAATTTCATTTCAGGACAACATGGTTCAAAGCCACGTGATGTTTATTTAACGGAAGATGATTTTCATAAATTAAATGTCTAATTATCAAAAACAATAAATGGTATGATATTTACTAGTAAAGAAAATAAAAGGAGTTTTCATAAATAATGACTAAACCAGAATTAAAAATTGATAAAAATATGACTTATTATTTTGTTGGAATTAAAGGAACCGGTATGAGTGCCATGGCACTTGTTGTTAAAGACATGGGTTGTACTGTGGAAGGTTCCGACATTGAAAAATACACCTTTACCCAAAAGGGATTAGAAGATGCTGGAATTAAAGTATTTACATTTAATCCAAATAATATTAAAAAAGGTATGACATTAATCGTTGGAAATGCTTTTGAAGATAGCCAACCTGAAGTGGTTCGAGCAAAAGAATTAGGATTACCAATTTTTAGATATCCAGAATTTTTGGGAGAATTAATTAAAGGTTTTACCAGTATCGCGGTATGCGGGGCTCACGGTAAAACTAGTACAACGGGTTTATTAGCTCATGTTCTTAGTGGAATTGCACCTACCGATTATTTAGTTGGTGATGGTACTGGGAATGCCCTTCCTGATGCTCGATTCTTTGTCTATGAAGCTGATGAATATCGTCGTCACTTTATGCCAACTTATCCTGATTATGCAATTATGACAAACATCGATTTTGATCATCCTGATTACTATACTGGAATTGAAGATGTTTTTGATGCATTTCAAACTTTTGCTACGCATGTTCAAAAGGGAATTTTTGCTTGGGGAGATGATCCATATCTTCGTAAGATTAAAGCAGATGTTCCTGTTTACTACTATGGAACGGGCGAAAAGGATGACTTTAGAGCAGTTGATATTAAGCGAACTACTTCTGGCTCAACGTTCAATGTAATTTTTAGAGGTGAAGATTTAGGACGTTTTGAAATTCCTTTGTTTGGTGAACATAACGTTCTTAATTCGCTTGCAGTAATAGCTGTTTCATATTTTGAAGAAGTTGATTTAGATGAAATTCAACGTGAATTACTAACTTTTCAGGGGGTTAAACGTCGATTCTCAAAAATCAAAGTTGGAGATATGACAATTATTGATGATTATGCTCATCACCCATCTGAAATTAAAGCAACTTTAGATGCTGCTCGGCAAGAATTTCCTAACAAAGAGATTATTGCTGTTTTTCAACCACATACTTTTAGTAGAACGATTGCATATCTTGATGATTTTGCGAAAACTCTTTCAAAAGCTGATCAAGTTTATATTACTAAAATTTACGGTTCCCCTCGGGAAAAATCAGGTAACATTAGTAGTCAAGATTTAGTTAATAAAATTCCTGGTGCATCCTTGATTAAAGAAGACAATGTTTCACCATTATTAAATTATCACGATGCAGTTGTCATTTTTATGGGAGCTGGGGATATCCAAAAATACGAAAGAAGTTATGAAGACTTACTTAGTCATTTAAGTAAAAAAAATAACTAAAAATAAAGTATGACGATAAGTCATGCTTTTTTTTGCTAAAAAAGTAGTGTTAAAATATAAGAAATAAACTTGGAGGAATTTCCAGATGACCGAAAAAAAACTTTTATTAATTGATGGGAATTCATTAACTTATAAGGCATTTTTTGCTTTATATACCTCAATGGATAGATTCACTAGTCCAGACGGATTACATACAAGTGCAGTTTATGGATTTAATCGGATGTTAAATGATATCTTAGCTGATATCAAACCAACAACTGTTTTAGCAGCATTTGATGCTGGCAAAAAGACCTTTCGAACAAAAATGTATTCTGATTATAAAGCAGGCCGAGCAAAAATGCCTGACGAGTTGAGGGAACAATTTCCTTATGTGATGGATTTGCTAAAAGCTCGAGGAATCAAAACTTATGAATTAAAAGATTATGAAGCTGATGATATTATCGGTACAACGGCTAAGATAGCTGAAAAAGAGGGTTATCACGTTGATATTATTACTGGAGACCGCGATTTAACTCAACTTTGTTCTGAGAAAACAACCGTTAAAGTTTCCAAAAAAGGGGTCAGTGATCTTGAAGATTATACACCGACTTATGTAAAAAAGAATATGGGTATAAATCCTGAACAAATTATTGATATTAAGGGACTTCAAGGTGATACTTCTGATAATTATCCAGGTGTAGAAAAAGTTGGTCCGAAAACAGCAATTAAATTAATTAAACAGTATGGTACGGTTCAGGGTCTTTATGACCATATTGATGAAATTACGGCTAAAAAATTAAATGAACATTTGGTAAACGATGAGAAGCAAGCATTTCTTTCAAAGAAATTAGCTACAATTGATACTAACGCACCAATTGATATTAAACTTGCTGATTTAATTTACAAGGGTCCACAAGAACCAGAATTATCTGATTTTTATAAAAAAATGGGATTTAAATCATTTTTGAATAGTTCAAATAATGCCGATAATCAACTTGGAACCTCTAAAATTGAACTACCAGAAGTTGAATTTACTGAGTTAAGTAAAGAAAATCTCGATGAAGTTAATAGTTTAGGTAATGAAATAACTTTTAATCTTGAAACAATTAATCCTAACTACCATACGGCTGAACAATTAGGTTTCGTAATTGGCAATGAAAAAAAGTGGTTTGTTAGTCGCGATATGAGCTTATTATCTGATAAACGAATTAAACAAATTTTAGAAAATAGTGAAATTAATAAAAATATTTTTGATACCAAAGCACAAATTGTTGGATTACATCGTAATGAGATTGGATTTCAAGGCGTTGATTTTGACATGCTTTTGGTCTCATATTTAATTAATACACTCAATAATGAAGATGATATCGGAGAAGTTGCTAATCGCCATGGTTATTTCGGTGTTTTATCTGATGAAGAGGTTTATGGCAAGGGAAAGAGCCTTCAAATTCCAGATAATCATGAATTATTCGAGCATATGGTGCGAAAAGCATTAGCTATTTCAACATTAAAAAAACAAATGCTTGAAAAACTAAAAGAACATCAGCAAGCTGATTTATATCGTGATTTGGAACTTCCATTAGCTCGCGTTTTGAGTGCAATGGAGATTCAAGGAATTAGTGTTAATCAAGATAAATTAGAAGAATTAAAAAGTAAATTTACTGAACGAGTTAGTGAATACAAACAAAAAATCTATCAAGAGGCCGGTGAAGAGTTTAATATCGGCTCACCCAAACAATTAGGAATTGTGTTATTCGAAAAAATGGGGCTTCCAGTTATTAAAAAAACTAAGACTGGTTACTCAACCGCAGTTGATGTTTTAGAACAATTAGCCCCAGATCATCCAATTATTGAAAATATTCTTAATTATCGTCAATTAACTAAATTAATTTCTACGTATTTGGACGGAATTAAAGCTGATATTACGGATGATGGTAAGGTGCACACACGATACTTGCAAACCTTAACGCAAACAGGTCGATTATCATCCGTTGACCCTAATTTACAAAACATTCCCGTTCGAACTGAAGAAGGCCGTAAGGTTCGTGAAGCTTTTGTTCCTAGTCATAAAGGGTGGAAATTGTTTTCTTCTGATTATTCTCAAATTGAATTACGTGTTTTAGCTGCGATTTCTGGCGATAAAAATATGCGAGAGGCTTTCGAAAGTGGAGAAGATATTCATGCAGCCACCGCTCGTAGAATATTTGAATTGGATAAAGATGCTGTAATCACACCAACTTTAAGACGACAAGCCAAAGCGGTTAACTTTGGAATTGTGTATGGAATTAGTTCGTTTGGATTAGCGCATAATACCGGGATTTCAAATGGTGACGCTAAACGGTTCATTGACAAATATTTTAATGAATACCCTGGTGTTAAGCAATATATGGAAGATTCAGTTAAATTTGCCAAAGAACATGGATATGTTGAAACTATTTCCCATCGCCGACGCTACATTCCAGAAATTCAGTCCAAACGTTTTCAGCAACGTCAATTTGCCGAACGAATTGCGATGAATTCTCCCATCCAAGGAAGTGCAGCTGACATAATTAAGGCGGCAATGATTGAAATGCAATCTGTTTTAAAAGAAAAAGGATTACAAGCTAAGATACTTTTACAAATTCATGATGAGTTAATTTTTGAAGCACCAGAAACAGAAATCCCAGTTTTAGAAAAGTTAGTACCACAAGTGATGGATTCAATTATGAAGACAGACAAATTACTCAGTAATTCAACTGTTGATTTTAATGTTCCATTAAAGGTTGAAAGCCATTCTGGATCAGATTGGTATAATATAAAAAAATAAAGTAAAGAGGTGGCTTTCATGCCAGAATTACCAGAAGTTCAAACGGTTCGTCAAGGATTAAATAAATTAGTTAAGGGATCGAAGATTAAATCTGTAGAAGTTTTATACCCTAAGATGATTAATATTCCAGCTGAAGATTTTGAAAAAAAATTAGCAGGAAAAGAAATCATTCAAATTGACCGTCGAGGCAAATATCTTTTATTTAGATTGAGTGATGATTTGACACTTGTTTCCCATTTGAGAATGGAAGGAAAGTATGAAGTTCAACCTGAAGGAACTGAAAGACCTAAGCATACAAATGTCGTTTTTCATTTAACTGATGGTCGTGAATTACGCTATAAAGATACTCGAATGTTTGGAAAAATGACTTTAGTTAAAAATGAAGATGTTTATAAATTATCAGGGTTAAATAAAATTGGCCCTGAACCTACTGAGCAAGATTTGAAGTTTGATTACATGAAAGAAATCATGCACAAATCTCATCGTAAAATCAAAGGATTCTTATTAGATCAATCAAAAATTGCGGGATTAGGAAATATTTATTGTGATGAAGTTCTTTGGCTATCCAAAATAAATCCAGAACAACTTACTAATGAATTAAGTGATGATGAGATTAGAAGATTACGAGCAAATATTATTAAAGAAATTGCTGCAGCAATCAAGGGTCACGGAACCACTGTTCACTCATATTCAAATGCATATGGTGAAGCAGGCCAATTCCAAAATCAACTTCATGCTTATGGGCGTAAAGATGAAAAATGTGAGCGTTGTGGAACCACAATGGAAAAAATTAAAGTGGCACAAAGGGGAACGACTTTCTGTCCTAAATGTCAAAAACTACATGGTGATCTAAGTGACTAAAGTGATTGCATTGACAGGTGGGATTGCGTCTGGTAAATCAACCGTGGGGAAACTGCTTAAAGATAAAAATTTTGATGTGATTGATTTAGATAAGACTGTTCATGATTTAGAAAATGAAAACAAAGATGTCATTAATAAAATTGTTAAGTTGTTCGGAGTAAAGACTACTAATAACGGAAAAATCAATCGCTCTCAGCTTGCCGAAATTGTGTTTAATGATAAAAACGCTTTAAAGAGATTAGTTAGAATATTGAATCCATTTTTGATTAAAGAAATTAATAGTCATACAGATGAGGATGTTATTTTTATTGAAGCACCCACACTTTTTGAAAATGGCTTACAAGTTTATGTTGATAAAATTATTATGATAGCTTGTGATCCGGTCATTCAAATGCAGCGATTGATAAAAAGAAACACCATCTCAATTAGTAAAGCTAACTTACTGATGAAAAGTCAGTGGCCACAATCAGTAAAAAAAGAATTATCAGATGTAGTAATTGATTCTACAAATGGAATTGATGAGTTAAAAAAACAAGTTTTATGCTTGCTTGATGATTTGAGGTAAGAAAATGAAATGTCCAAAATGCCAACACACATCTTCAAAAGTTTTAGAAAGTCGTCCTATTCAAGTGGGTAACGAAATTAGACGCCGCCGAGAATGTAATAATTGTGGTCATCGTTTTACTACTTTTGAAAGAATTGAAGCTTCACCATTACTAGTTGTTAAAAAAGATGGTAATCGAGAAGAATTTAGTTCCGAAAAAGTTTTACGTGGAATTATTCGGTCGTGTGAAAAAAGACCAGTTTCACTTGAGCAAATGAATAGAATTGTTAACGAAACAAAACGTAATTTGGAAAATAATGATGATGGTAGTCATGAAGTTTCCAGTGAATTAATTGGCAAAGGCGTTATGGCGGGGCTGAAAGATGTCGATGAAATTGCCTATATTAGATTTGCAAGCGTTTATCGCCAGTTTAAAGACATGAATGAATTTTATAGTAAGATGAAGGAATTGATGGGTGACGACGCATCAAAAGAGAAAAACAAAAAAGATGAATAATAATCAAATTATTGAACCTAAAACAGAATATCGAGTTTATCGTAATGGAGAATTAAATGCGACAGACTTTCAAATTTTAACTAAGCTGTATTTGCCAATTATTAGGGCAAATGCTTTTGCTTTAATCAGTTCATTATGGAATGAAGATTCTAATAAGCGTGAACATTTCGCATTGATGAATGGGATTGGAATTGATGGTGGTGAACTTTATCAAGCGCGCTTAAAACTTGAGGGTGTTGGATTAGTTCAGACTTTTCAAAATGAAAAAGAAATGGTTACGTATTTATTAACAAAGCCGTTATCAGCTACATCATTTTTTAGTAATGGTTTAATGAGTGAAATTTTGTTAGAAATGGTGGGGGAAACCAAGTATTTAGAACTATCTAAAGAACTACTTCCCAGTGATTATGATTTTTCCCTATTAACTGATACTACTCACGACTTCTTAGAAGTTTATTCAATTAACCAACAAAATATTACTAACCAGCAAGACATTATTAAACAAGTTCAAACGGGAATTCCTGATGAAAAGCAGGTGCAAAGCTTGAAAGATGATAATTTAGATTTCAAATTAATGTTAGATATTTTGAGTAGTTCATTTGTAAATATCGATGATATTAAAAAGAATCATGATTTATTTGTTTCCACTAAGTTATTGTATGGTATTGATGAAATGACGATGACAAAATTAGTTGAACAAGCTACGAATTTAACTAATAATCATTTTGATATGCAAAAGTTTAAACTTTTAGTTTCGAGAAATAATCAAACTGATTTTAAAACAGCAAAAACTAATCCAGTTAAAAATACTATAACAAATGAATATCAATTTGATAATGAAGAACAACAACTAATTAAAACTGCTAAAAATTATGCACCGCTTGTTTTTTTAAATGCTTTAAAAAAAGAAAAAAATGGATATGCAACAAGCTCTGAAGAAAGAGTTATTTCACAATTGGTCGAAAGAATGGTATTGAAAACGGATGTAATTAACATGTTAATTTATTTATTGCTAGTTGATTATAATTATCCAACTTTAAATAAAAATTTAGTTGATACCATTGCTAACGATTGGTCACAAAATCATATTCAAACTGCTGAACAGGCACTTAAACAAATCAAAACACGTGATAGTAAGATTAATGCAGAAAAATCTAAAAGAAGACAAAAATCAAAACAAAATGTTAAATTAAATGTCAGAGAAACTCTGCCTGATTGGGCAAAAGATCAACCACATACCCCCCAGACTTCAGTTTCAAATAATATTATTAAAGAAAAAAAATTAATTGCAGAAAAGCTTAAAAAATTTAACGAAAAGAAGTGAGGTGATTGATAATGGATAATGTTGGAAAAAAATTTAAAGCAATTATGGCAACCGGAAACTACGCAGAAAATTATCGTAAATTAATGGATGAAGTATATGCAGATCCAGAGGTTGAAAATTTTATTGAGTCTAATCGTGATGCATTGACGGATGAATCAATTAAAAAGTCTGCTTCAAGTTTATATGAGTTTGTGAATAAACGTGATGCCATGCTAAATGGAAAAGACACTTATGCACATGGGTATGAACCAAAGTTAGTTGTTAACAATCATGCGATTGAAGTTTCTTATCAACCAACCCAAGCCTACCTAACTAAGGTTTGGGAACGCCAAATTCGTGATAATATTCAAGATTTGGGTATGTCCAAAGCGCTACAAAATGCTAACATTAATGATTATTATCATGAAGGAAATCCAGCTCGCAAAAATGCTTTAGTTCATGCTCTTGACTTTATTGATGCATATGAAAATAACCCGCAGGAATATCACAAGGGGTTCTATATCTATGGAAGTTTTGGAGTTGGAAAGTCATACTTGTTGAGTGCAATTGCCCATCGTCTGGCTAATGACAACATTAAAACTACATTCTTACACTTTCCATCATTTGCAATGGATATGAAGGCTTTGATTAATTCCAAAACTGATTCTGTAGGTAATCAGGTTGATCGTGTTAAAAAAGTACCTGTTTTAATGATTGATGATATTGGAGCTGATTCGATGTCAGCTTGGATTCGCGATGATATTTTGGGAGTGATTTTGGAATATCGGATGCAAAATCAATTATCAACCTTCTTTAGTTCTAATTTTTCGATGGAGCAATTAGAAAAAGAACATTTAGCAATTACAGCTAAGGGAGATTTTGAGCCACTAAAAGCTAAGCGGCTCATGGAGAGAATTAAATTCTTGGCTACTCCGATTGAAGTTAACGGAAAGAATTTAAGAAATGATTAAGCATCACTCTTGACATTTGTTGTTAGTGTTAGTACAGTATTAACAAGGATATGAGTTAGCTATGAATTCACAGAGAGAATAACATTTTCTGGAAGTTATTCGTTGGATTAGTTAATTTACCACCTTGATTAAAATTAAAATTAATAATGTGGTTACAAATGAGATGTTCAGTTTACTGAACGAATTTGGGTGGAACCGCGTCTAACGACGTCCCTGGTATTGAATAATACTGGGGATTTTTTTTATAGGAGGAAAAATCATGTCAAAGTTATCTTTTGAATTTCCAGATGGAAATCAAAAAGAATTTGATGCCGGCGTTTCTGTTGAGGATATTGCCAAATCAATTTCAGTTAGTTTAGCCAAAAAGGCCGTTGCTGGTAAAGTAGATGGTGAATTAGTTGATGTATTTGCACCCTTACAAAAGGGCGGAAAAATTGAAATCATTACTTCTGAATCAGAAGAAGGCTTACAAGTTCTTCGTCAAAGTGCAGCTCAATTATTAGAAACAGTTGCAAAAAAACAATTCCATGACATTAAAATTGGTGAAATTTCTGCTGATGAAGATGGTTTTTATGTTGATACTGATAAAGCTGAACGCCAAGTTAGTGCTGATGAGCTTGATGAATTAGCAAATCAAATGAAAAGAATCATTAAAAATGACGCTTCTGTAAAGCGAGTTTATTTGAGCAAAGATGAGGCACTTAAAGAAGTCGATGGTGATCCATACCAAGCTAAAATCATTTCTGAAATTGATTCAGATAATATTTTATTCTATGACATTGCCGGCGTATTAACCTTAGCTCAAGGAGTAGTTGCACCTAGTCTTAAAAATATTAAACATTTCAAATTACTTTCAGTTGCTGGTGCATATTGGGAAGGTAAATCATCTAACCCAATGTTACAAAGAATTTATGGTACTGCTTTTTATAAAGAAGCAGAGCTTGAAGCTGATTTAAAAGCTCGTCAAGAAGCTAAAGAACGTGACCACCGTGTCATTGGAAATAACTTAGATTTATTCTTTGTAGATCCTAAAGTTGGTGCTGGTCTGCCTTACTGGATGCCAAATGGTGCTACCATTCGTCGTACTATTGAACGCTACATTACAGATAAAGAATTAGCTAATGGTTATCAACACGTTTATACTCCCGTTTTAGCTAACCTTGATTTATACAAACAATCTGGTCACTGGGATCACTACCGTGAAGACATGTTTCCTCCAATGGAAATGGATGATGACGAAATGCTTGAATTACGTCCAATGAATTGTCCTTCACATATCCAAATTTACAAACATCACATTCGTTCATACCGTGAACTTCCACTTCGAATTGCTGAATTAGGAATGATGCACCGTTATGAAAAATCTGGTGCCTTAAGTGGATTACAACGGGTTCGTGAGATGACACTTAATGATGGTCATACTTTTGTTGCTCCAGATCAAATTCAAGATGAATTTAAAAAGATTCTTAAATTAATGATGGATGTTTACGATGACTTTGATATTGATAACTACACATTCAGACTTAGTTATCGTGATCCTAAGAATACGGAAAAATACTTTGACGATGATGAAATGTGGAACAAAGCACAATCAATGCTTAAAGGTGCCATGGATGAACTTGGTTTAGATTACGTTGAAGCGGAAGGTGAAGCTGCTTTCTACGGTCCAAAACTTGATGTTCAAACTAAGACAGCTCTTGGTAACGAAGAAACGTTATCAACTATTCAACTTGATTTCATGCTTCCAGAACGCTTTGATTTACATTACGTTGGTGAAGATGGTAAAGAACATCGTCCAGTTATGATTCATCGTGGAATTGTTTCAACTATGGAAAGATTTACAGCTTACTTGATTGAAATGTACAAAGGAGCTTTTCCAACTTGGTTAGCACCTAAACAAGTTGAAATCATTCCGGTTAGTGATGAAAAATACGGAGATTATGCTCGTAAGTTAAATGAAAAACTTTCTGCAATTAAGATTCGTTCTCATGTTGATGATCGTAGTGAAAAGATGGGTTACTTAATTCGTGATGCTCAAACCCATAAGGTTCCATACACCATTGTGGTTGGAGAAAACGAAGTTAAGAATAATACAGTTTCTGTACGTAAATATGGTGAAGATAATAGTCGTGATATGTCAATTGATGAATTTGTCATGGAAATTTTAAAAGATATCTCAAGTTACTCAAGAGATGCAAACAAAGAAAAAGAATCAGTTGACAAAGTTAGATAATGTTGATATGATTGAATAGTTAAAAGCAGAGGCTTCCCGCTTCTCGCCTAAGTGATTTTAATTGCTGGGCTTTACGAATGAAAGACCTATTTCGATAGGGATAGCGGGTATCCATTGTGGGTATCCGCTATTTTTCTGCTTTAAAATTACTTGGAGGTGAACCACTATAGCAAAGAGAGATCAAATGGTTAATGATGGTATTCGTGCCCACGAAATGATGATCATTGATGATAATGGAAATAAACTTGGTTTAAAGACAAAACAAGAAGCAATGAAAATTGCTGAAGATGCAAATCTTGACTTGGTTCTTGTCGCTCCTAACGCTAAACCAGCAGTTGCTAAAATTCTTGATTACGGGAAATATCGCTTTAATCAACAAAAGAAAGATCGTGAAGCTCGTAAGAAACAAAAGATTGTTAGTGTTAAGGAAATTAGATTAAGTCCTACTATTGATACAAATGACTTTAATACTAAACTTAAGAATGCTCAAAAATTCTTAGACAAAGGTGAAAAAGTTAGAGTATCCATCAGATTTAAAGGACGTGCCATTACCCATAAGGAAATCGGTCGGACTGTTCTTAACAAAATGGCTGATGCACTTTCTGATATTGCTACCGTTACCCAACGAGCAAAAATGGATGGACGTAGCATGTTCTTAATGCTTGCACCAAGTACTAATAGAAAGAAATAATTAATTTCTTTAATTAAAGAGGAGGATATTGTTATGCCAAAAATGAAATCAAATCGTGCAGTTGCTAAGAGATTTAAGAAAACCGCTAAAGGTGGACTTAAGAGTGCTCATGCATATACTAGTCACCGTTTCCATGGTAAAACTAAGAAACAACGTAGACATTTACGTGGAACACACATGATTAGTAGTCTTTGGGTAAAAACTTATACTGAACTTTTAAGAAAATAATTTAACTATAGGGGGATTTTAATATGCCACGAGTAAAAGGTGGAGCTACCACACGTAACCGTCGTAAACGTGTTCTTAAATTAGCTAAAGGATATCGCGGTGCTAAGCATCGTCTTTTCAAAACTGCTAAAGATCAAGTAATGAAGTCACGTACTTATGCTTTCCGTGATCGTCGTAACAACAAAGGTAATTTCAGAAAGATTTGGATCACTAGAATTAATGCTGCTGCTAGAATCAATGATATTAGTTACAGTAAATTAATGCATGGTTTGAAATCTGCTAACATTGATATGAATCGTAAAATGTTAGCTGACTTAGCTGTTAATGATGCAGAAGCATTTGCTACTTTAGTAGAACAAGCTAAAAAAGCTCTTTAATTTTAAACATTAAAAACTTCCATCAATTTCTTTGGTGGAAGTTTTTTTCTTCAATATCTTCCCAATTATGTGTTAAATGATTTAAAATAATAGTAAGTAATTAGAAGAGAAAGAAGGGTTGTTATGTTAGATGCTTTTAAACCTACATGGATGGTTGAAAGTTTATATCACATTTCACCGGAAAAATTAAAGGAAAATGGAATTGATACAATTTTAACCGATTTGGACAATACGTTAATTCCTTGGAATAATTCCATTGGCACGAATAAAATTAATGAATGGATTAGATTTATGAAAGAAAATGGAATTAATGTAATTGTAGTTTCTAACAACAATCCTAAACGAGTTGGAATTGCAGTCGAAAAATTAGATATTCCTTTTGTTGCACATGCCTTAAAACCACTTAATCGTGGGATTAAGCAAACTTTAAAACGTTTTAAACTAACTCCGAAACAGGTTGTAATGGTTGGAGACCAATTAATGACAGATATTTGGGCTGCTAATAATTGCCATATTAAAAGTATCTGGGTTAAACCATTGGTTGAAACTGACATGTTTCCAACTAAAATAAATCGGTTTCTTGAGTCAGTAGTTTATAAAAAACTCAAGAAAAAGTATCCGAACTTGAATTGGAAAGAAGACATTTATTAATGGTAGAAAATAACGATATTAACAAAATTCTAGAAGAAAAACTTTATTGTATCGGTTGCGGTGCTTTAATTCAAGATACTGATAAAGACAAAGCTGGTTATACACCTAAGTCAGCCATTGAAAAAGGACTTGAATCAGGAGAATTATATTGTCAACGTTGTTTTAGATTACGGCATTACAATGAAATTCAACCAGTTGATGTTTCAGATGACGAATTCCTTCATTTATTAGGTAAAATTGGAGATACTGACTCCTTAGTCGTATATGTTGTCGATATTTTTGATGTTAACGGAAGTATTATTCCAGGAATCCAACGCTTTGTCGGAAATAATCCAATTTTAGTAGTAGGTAATAAGGTTGATTTACTTCCATCATCATTTAAAGAATCAAAAATTAAAGATTGGCTTCGTCAAATGATGAATAAAGCTGGCATTAAACCAATTGACATTGAATTAGTTTCAGCAAAAACTAATCGTTCCGTTGATGACTTATTGGAAGTTATAAAAAAATATCAAAAGAACCGGGATGTTTATGTAGTTGGGGTAACTAACGTCGGTAAATCAACGTTGATTAACCAAATTATCCATCAAGCTTCTGGACAAGAACAAGTGATTACAACTTCAAAATTTCCAGGTACTACTTTAGATATGATTAAAATTCCATTGGATGATGGGCACGATTTAATTGATACTCCAGGAGTTATTCATGCAAGTCAAATGGCACATTATTTATCGCCAAAGGATTTGAAATATGTCTCTCCACAAAAGCGAATTAAGCCAAAAGTTTACCAATTAAATGATGGTCAAACTTTATTTTTGGGGGCAATTGGTCGCTTTGATTATGTTAAAGGTCCAAAGACTGGTTTTACAGTTTACGTTGATAATAATTTAATGATCCACCGTACGAAGACAGAAAATGCTGATGAATTTTTTGATAAACATGCCGGTGAATTATTGAATCCACCATTGGGTAAGGAAAATGTTGTTCCACTTCAGAGGCATGAATTTAAAGTCGAAGATACTTCTGATTTAGTAATTGAAGGTTTAGGTTGGGTTACCGTACCAAAAGGTTCAATCATTGCTGGTTGGGCTCCCAAAGGTGTTTCTGTTTTAATTAGAAAAGCAATGTTTTAAGGAGAAATTATGAAATTAACAGGCAAACAAAAAAGATTCTTACGTGCCAATGCTAATCATTTACGGCCCATTTTTTCAGTTGGTAAAAACGGATTAAACGAACTTTGGTTAAACGAGGTTAATCAAGCTGTCGATAGTCGTGAATTAGTAAAAATTAGTATTCAACAAAGTGCAGATGTTGATACTGATGATGTAAAAGAATTTATTGAAAATAACAGTGATATCAGTGTAGTTCAAACCATTGGCAAAACAGTTTTATTATTTAATCAGTCATCAAATCCTAAACACCGTGATATTTCCAACGGCGTCTTTAGTCTATAAAAGAATGGGGAAAAAAAAGATTGGTATCTTAGGTGGTACATTTAATCCCATCCATTTAGGGCATTTAATTATGGCAGAGCAAGCGCTATCTCAGTTAAAACTAGATAAAGTACTATTTATGCCAGATTATTTACCCCCTCATATTGACCATAAGGATACGATTGATGCTTTTGATCGAATAAATATGATTAAGTTAGCGATTGCTAACAATTCTAATTTTAAATTAGAAACAATTGAAGTTGATCGAGGTGGAAAAAGTTATTCTTTTGATACAATGGTACAGTTAACTAAAAGTCATCCAAATAATGATTATTATTTTATTGTTGGTGGTGATATGGTTGAATATTTACCAAAATGGTATCGAATTAATGATTTATTAAAAATGGTAACATTTGTGGGGGTTAAGAGACTGGGAAATAAAGTAGAGACAGAATATCCTGTAAAATGGATTTCTTCTCCATTAATAGATATTTCTTCAACTTACGTTAGAAATTCAATTTTGCATCATCGAGATTTGAGATATCTTGTTCCCAATCAAGTACTAAATTACATTAAGGAGAATGGTCTTTATGAATGAAGTTAAATATGATTATACTAATTACGCCAAAATGAATCGTACTGAAATTCTTGAAGAAATGAAAAAGCATCTTAATGATAAAAGATTTCAGCATTGTTTAAGAGTTGAACAGACTGCAATTGATTTAGCAAATGAAAATGGAGTAAACCCAGAAATTGCTGGATTAGCTGGGCTTGTTCATGATTATGCTAAACAACGACCTAATGAGGACTTTATTAAAGTAATTAAAGAACATCATCTTGACCCTGATTTGCTAAACTATGGTAAAGCAATTTGGCATGGTTATGTTGGCTATCTTTTAGTGCAAGCCGAATTAGGAATTAACGATGCTAGAATATTAAATGCTGTTAAGTATCACACAATTGGTGCCCCTGACATGGATAAGTACGCTCAAATCACTTATATGGCTGACTTCATTGAACCTGATCGTGATTTCTCTGAAGCTGACGAAGCACGAAAAATCACTCATAAAAATTTATGGGATGGGGTTATTTTTCAAAACGAAAAAACCATGCAATTATTAGTTGGTAAAAATAAAGCAATTTATCCAGCTGCAATTGTAGCTTACAATTCAATTGTTGCCGGACTTAAATAGGAGAAAATATGAACAACCAAAAAGTTTTAGAGACGGTAGTTAAGGCTGCTGACGAACGTCGTGCAAATGATATTGTAGTATTAAATATTGAAGATTTAAGTGTAATGGGTCGCTACTTTGTTGTGATGGACGCAAGTTCAGAACGTCAAGTCAAAGCGATTGCTGATAATATTGAAGATCATCTTGAAGAGGATGGAGTTAAAATTATTCATTTTGAAGGTAAAGATAAATCAAACTGGATTTTAATGGATTTAGGTGATGTAATTGTGCATGTCTTTAAGACTGAAACTCGTGAATTTTACAATCTAGAAAAATTATGGGCAGATGCTAAGGCAGTTGACGTGTCAAACTGGATTACTGAGGATTAATTATGATTTACACTGAATTTGCCACTTTTTATGATCAATTATTTGATAATGCTTTGTATAACAAATGGGTTAATTTTGTAAGTAATAATGTTAATAAAAATGATAAGATCTTAGATTTAGCGTGTGGAACTGGTCGATTACTAGTTTTAATGAAAAAGAAAGGGTACGATGCAATTGGTGCAGATTTTTCAGAAGATATGTTAGCAATTGCAAACGATCACCTAATTGAAGCAGGTTTTACTGAACCTTCATTATTAAACGAAAATATGCTTGATTTAAGTGAATTAGGTAATTTTGACGTCATTACTTGTTTTGATGATTCAATTTGTTATCTTAATAATTTAAATGAAGTTGAGGTAATGTTTAAAGAAGTTTATGGCCATCTAAAGCGTCATGGAAAATTTTTGTTTGACGTTATCACCCCATATCAAACTGATGTTAAGTATCCAGGATATATGTATAATTTTCATGATGAAGATCATGCATTTATGTGGACGACTTATATCGGTGAATTTCCCCATTCAGTTGAACATGATTTAACCTTTTTTAACTATAATAATGAAATTAAAGGTTATGATGAATATTCAGAAACTCATTATGAACGTACTTATTTGGCGAAAGAATATCAATCGGTATTGTATAAAGTTGGTTTTAAGAACATTAAAATTAGTTCTGAATTTGGTGAAAAAGAAGTTGATGATCAAACGACTAGATGGTTTTTTGTGTGTGAAAAGGATTAAAAATGACTTTAAAAGCAGTTGGAATAATAGCAGAATATGATCCATTTCATAATGGTCATTTATTTCAATTACGACAGGCACAACGGTTAACTAATGCGGATGTGACAGTTGTAGTTATGAGTAGTAATTGGACTCAACGCGGAGAACCAGCTATTTTTGACAAGTGGACAAGGACTAAAATGGCCTTAGAAAATGAAGTTGATTTGGTAATTGAATTGCCAATTCAATCTGCAGTTCAACCTGCAAGTATTTTTGCATACAATGCTGTTGAATTAATTGTTGCTTTAAAATGTCAATCTCTTTCATTTGGTAGTGAAAGTCCAGAATTTGATTTTAATAAGTTTAAAACATTTGAAGTTAATACCAGTTCTAATGAATTCAAAAATTATCAGGAAAGCTATCCAGAAAATTTCCGCAAGTTTATACTAGAAAATTATGGATTTAATCTAGAGTTACCAAACGATACCTTAGGCTTTTGGTATGCTCAAGCTGTGCAAAAACTTAATGCCAATTTAAAATTAGTTCCGATTGCCAGAAATGAAAGCAATCACGGTGATGATAAATTATTACATCAAATTTCAAGCGGTAAAGCGATAAGAAAAGCTATTAAGAATCGTAATTCGAGATTTATTAATTTCATTCCAGAATCGTCGGTTCAGATTGAAAAATTACAACCACTTTTTTGGGATGATTATTGGCCATATTTAAAATATGAAATTAATCAAGCTTCATTATTTGATTTAAGAAATGTATATCAAATGTCAGACGGATTAGAATTTCTTTTCAAAAGGGCTGCAATTAAGGCTAAAAACTTTAATGAATTTATTGAACTAGTAAAAAGTAAACGGTATACTTATACCAGATTACAAAGACTTTGTGTTTACGTTTTATTTAAAATTACTCAGCAACAGATTGATGATAGTTCTCGGAATCTTAGGGTACTAGGAATGACGAAAAATGGTCAAAATTATTTAAATCAGATCAAAAAGGAACTTAAATTATCTTTAATTTCAAAAGTAGATAAAACTGTTTTTGATAGAGCTGATTATTTAGAGTGTAAAGCTGGTTTATTAACAGGAACAATTTTAAATAATCAACAAGATTTATATCATTTTCCTGTTATAATTAACAAATAGCAATTGCTATCAAGTGAAACACCTTGACATAGATTTTAGATATAAGTATAATTGGATTGTTGCATTGGAGGTTGTTTTTATGAAATGGTCTTTTGAAAAACTTCAGGAATATAAAAATAATTCTTTTGAAGACAGCGGTAAATTAGATTTAAAAGCGGCTTTAAAAGAACGATATCCTGATAATATTTTAGATGCAACACCTTTTGACGTGAAAGTATCAGCGATTTCCGATAATGGAGATGTGATTATTGATGCCCATGTTAAAGGGAGTGTAACTGTTCCTTCTTCAAGATCATTGGATCCAGTTGAACTTGATTTAGACTTTGATATTAATGAAGTTTATGTTAATACTAAAGCAGCATTGAATCGCTATGATGAAGATGTTGTGGTATTAAAAATTGACGAAGATGATGATGCAATTGATTTTGATAAAGCTGTAGCGGATAATATTATTATTAATATTCCTATGCAGGTTCTTTCTCCTGAGGAACAAGATGGTAAGTCAATGCCATCTGGAAATGACTGGGAAGTTATTTCTGAAGATGATTTTAATCATCAAGAGGAGGAAACAACAAAAGTTGATCCACGTCTTGCAAGTTTAAAGAATTTTCATTCTAAAAATGATGACAAGGCTTAAAAATTCACTAGTGGAAATTAATTAATAAGGGAGGTTATTATTAATGGCTGTACCAAAGAGAAAAACTTCAAAATCTAGAAGAGATATGCGTCGTGGACACATCAAATTGAGTGTTCCTGGCATGAGTCCATGTCCTAACTGTGGAGAATTACGTAAGTCACATTACGTATGTCCAAGTTGTGGTTTCTACGATGGAAAAGAAGTAGTTGCTAAAAAGAACAACTAATAGATAATGAAGAACGTTGAAAACACCATGGGTTTTCGATGTTCTTTTTTTATAGAATTAATTGTGAAATAATGCATTTAATTTGTTTTTTATCAAAACAAATAAAGTTTTAGCTAAAGTTTAAACTTATGAAGATTGATTCTAGGATTTATATTTTAATCGTGTTAGAATTTATCTTGTCTATTATAGAATTTGAAAGGAAGATATTTTTATGAATGGTGAAATTTATGGAAATACTGCTGAAATAGCAAATAGATTAGTCGCAAAAACTTATCAAAAAGTTTGTACTGGTCTTGCTATTACTGGAGTAATTATGACACTCATGGCTGTCTTTATGACTAAATGGGTTATGTCAATGGGAATCACGACTTCATTATTAATTTTGGTAGTTGCTCTTGGGTTAATGTTTGCTCTAAGTCGTTCAGTTACCAATGATAATACTAATGCCTCAACAACTAATACGATTTACTACTTAATGACCATATTGTTTGGGGTTTCGTTAAGTCCCGTACTTATTTATTATGATGTAAAGACAATTGGATTAGCAATGTTAGGAACAGCAGTGATGTTTGGTGGGTTAACCTTTTATGCAAATACTACTAAACGAGATTTTATTGGATTTGGTGCATACTTAACTTGGGGACTCTTAGCCGCTATTGTGTTAAGTTTAGTTTCAATGATTTTCCACATTGCTTTATTATACATTCTTGTAGATGTAGTAATGTTGGTAATTTTTGCGGTATTCATCATTTTTGATACTCAAAGCGTAAAGCGTTTTGCTGATTCAGTCCAAAGTGAAGAACAACTTCAAAAATACAGTACTATTGGTGCCTTAAGTATTTATCTTGATATTCTTAACATCTTCCAAATTCTTTTGGAACTTATTGGAATGGGCGATAATAGAGATTAATTACATTAACACTTTAACTTTGGTTAAGGTGTTTTTGTTTACAAAAAAGCTAGGAAATAAATTCCTAGCTTTTTTAAATTATTCGTGATGATGACGCTGTTTGTTAGCATTTCGATTATTATTGTGATTTATTTGATTGTCATTGCTTTCTTCAGCAGAAACTTTTTCTTCGGTTTCTTCAAGGGTATCTGGAACAATTATTTTAGGCGGATTTTTTTTAGCTTCTGTTTGAATTTGCTTGATAATTCTAGGACGAATTGCATTAACAATTAATTGTTGAATAATTGCAAATAATCCACCAATGAAGAAATAGATTCCTAATCCAGCAGGAGATGACAATGAGACAAAGAAAATCATTACTGGACTTATAATCATCATAGCTCCCATTTGTTTACGTTGAGTTTTTGGCATTCCTAAAATAGAAAGATAACCCTGAATTGCGTAAACAATCAGTGAGAGAACAGCTAGTAAAATACTTTTTTGTCCTAATTGAATTCCCATAAAAACTGTATGAGACAATTCTGGAGAATAACGAATTGCAGCATATAAAGCAGCAAATATAGGCATTTGAATTAGAAGTGGTAAACAACCAATTCCACCTGTCATACTAATACCATTATCTTTGTAAAGTTTCATCATTTGTTGATTTAAAGCAACTTGCTCTTCTTGAGTTTTGGCATTTTTCAACAATGATTGAATTTTAGTCATTTGAGGTTTAACTAAAGCCATTTTTTCTTGCATAATGGTTGATTTTTTTAATTGACTAATCATGACAGGTAATAATAGACATCTAACAATTACAGTGATTGAAATTAAAGACCAACCATAACCCCCAACATATTTAGCTAACCAATCCATTACATGTTGTCCTGGAACTGCTAAATAATCGTAAACCATTCCATATGGATGCCCATGAGAATCTTGACGTACACAACCCGATAGGGTCAGTGCTGCGAATCCAATTATTCCAATTAAACTCAGTTTTTTTCTATTTTTCATTTATGATACTCCCATCTATTAAATCATAATTATAATATTAAACTAATGCAGTTGTTACTGCAATTGAATGAATTTAAATTAAATCAAAAATATATTAATAAAAGAATTTATATATTTGAATCTTTGTAATAAACTTGAAAATAATTTAATAATCATCTATCAATTTTAAAATTGTTTCAAGTTTATTTGTTTGATTGATGTGTTAGTATAATGATTAGAATAAATTAATTTGAGGAAGAATTCATATATGGAACGAATTGCATCAAAACAAAATAAAAAAGTAAAAGAATTAAAAAAATTAGCAACTGCTAAAGGCCGCAAAAAATCGGACCAGTATTTAATTGAGAGCTGGCATTTAGTCCAAGAAGCGATTAATAATTTACCAAAGAAAGATGTAATTTCAATTTTTGTCACTGATGATCAATATCTTGAGCATGGCTCAGATTTAAAGGATTTAAACGTAATTTCTATTTCTGACGAAATTGCTAGCGAAATTGCATCTACTTCTACCACCCAAGGAATTTTTGCGTTATGCAAAATTAACAATCAATCCTTGTTAGATGTTAAATTAGATGGAGCATGGCTCTTACTTGATGATATTCAAGATCCAGGAAATATTGGGACGATGGTTAGAACTGCAGATGCAGCTGGATTTGCGGGGGTTATATTTGGTGATGGTACTGCTAGCCAATATAATAGTAAAGTACAGCGATCAATGCAGGGTAGCCAATTCCATATTAAATTAGTCAAAGCCCCATTATCATCTGCGGTTGAAAAATTAAAATTACAAAAAACTCCCATTTATGGTACTGAATTAAATCCAGATGCAGTAAATTATAAAGAAATTACTCCATTATCTGATTTTGCTTTGATTATGGGAAATGAAGGTAATGGAATGAATAAGAGTTTATTAAAAGAGACTACTAATAATTTATATATTCCGATTAAAGGAAAAGCAGAATCACTAAATGTTGCAATTGCGGCAGCAGTGATTATGTTTCAAATTATTAAGTAATTTGGAGAACAGATTATGAAGGCAAATGAATGGAAATCTGACCCAGAATTTATGAACTGTATTTCTGATTTATTAGCTTCCAATGAAGTTAAGCAATTAGCTGGTTATACACAACATCATCATTCAACTAGGTTAAAACATTGTATTTATGTTTCTTATGTTAGTTACTTGATTGCAAAAAAAATGAATCTAGATTATCGAGCTGCAGCTCGCGGTGGATTGCTTCATGATTTATTTTATTATGATTGGAGAACCACTAAATTTGATATAGGGACGCATGCATATATGCATCCTCGAGTTGCTTTACGAAATGCTAAAAACATTACGGAGTTAACACCCAAAGAGGAAGATATTATTTTAAAACATATGTGGGGTTTAACTTTAGCTAGACCTAAGTATATGGAGAGTGTGATTGTTTCCTTAGTTGATGATTATGCTGCTGTTAATGAATTTATGTCGCCAGTTGAAAACAGGTTTAAGAGACTATTAAATAACAAATGTAATCATAAAAAGAATAGGTAGTGATTTTGATGACAAACAGAAAAAAAATAGATAAAGAGAATGGAGATTGTCTTTGTTCTAGGTTTGAAGAAGCTTTTTCCATTTTAGGTAAAAAATGGAATGGAGTAATTATTGAAGCTCTATTGATTGGTGATTCACTTCGTTTTGGAGAAATTGCTAATAAGATTGATGGCTGTAGTGATCGAATCTTAACTGCTAGGTTAAAAGAACTACGTGATTGTGATATCGTCTCACGTAAAATCTTTGATGAATCCTCACTTATTAAGTACGAATTAACAGAAAAGGGAAGAGATTTACAACCAATTATGAAATCAGTTCATGTTTGGGCAGATAAATGGTGTGATGGTAATAAGTAAGTTTGACCATTATTAAGATTTGATTTATAATTTCATTAACTACTGTGAAGAAAGAATTAGTAAGTTGCGTTTTAACAGAGAGATTTTGATTGCTGAGAAAAATCATAGTAACTGAATTCGCTTTTGAAGAAGTAGACATAAGCTAATTAAAAAATGTCCGATTGATGTTCGTTATCCATCTAAGAGTGCATACTAATTGTATGAATTTGGGTGGTAACGCGAAGCTTCGTCCCTTGATTGTGGGAGAAGCTTTTTTTATTTGAAGAGGGGGATTTTGTTGTGAGTTTAAAAGAAGATTTAGAAACAATTAAACAAAATGGTTTGAAAGAAATTGACGCGTCAACCGATGTAAAAAGTTTAAATGAAATTCGTGTTCAATTGTTAGGCAAGAAAGGTCCAATTACTCAAGCACTACGTGGAATTTCTAAACTTCCAGTTGAAGAGCGCCCAGTAGTTGGTAGCTTTGCAAATACAATTCGTGATGAGTTAGCAACCGCGATTACCACGAAACAAACAGAATTAGAAAACGCTAAATTAAATGCTAAATTAGCTGAAGAAAAATTGGATGTTACTTTACCAGGTAACCAGGTTGCTTTAGGTCATCCACATGTGATTCAACAAATTATTGATGAAATTGAAGATATTTTCATTGGGATGGGATATCAAGTGTTAAGTGGTCCTGAAGTTGAAGAAGATCATTATAATTTCGAAATGATGAACTTACCAAAAGATCATCCTGCACGCGATATGCAAGATACTTTCTATATTACTAAAGAAATTTTAATGAGAACTCATACTTCACCAATGCAAGCACGTTCTCTAGAAAAACATGATTTTAGTAAAGGTCCATTAAAGATGATTTCACCAGGGGTGGTTTTCAGACGTGATACCGACGATCCAACTCATTCCCACCAATTCCATCAAGTAGAAGGAATTATGATTGATAAACATATTACAATGGCTGATTTAAAGGGAACTTTAGAAACGATGACGCATAAGTTATTTGGTGATAAGTTTAAAGTTCGTCTTCGTCCTAGTTACTTTCCTTTTACCGAACCATCAGTGGAAGCAGATATTACTTGCATGAATTGTGGTGGTAAAGGTTGCGACGTTTGTAAAGGATCTGGCTGGATTGAAGTTCTAGGGGCTGGAATGGTTCATCCCAATGTGCTTAAAATGGCTGGCGTTGATCCAAAAGAATATGGTGGATTTGCCTTTGGAGTCGGTCCTGACCGTTTTGCCATGTTGAAATACGGTGTAAATGATATTCGTGATTTCTATCTTGACGACTTAAGATTTTTATCACAATTTGATTAATTAGGAGGAATTGAAATGTTATTATCATATGATTGGCTTAAAGATTATTTAGACATTAATCTTTCTCCAGAAGATCTGGGTGAAAAAATTGAAAGAACTTCCGTTGAAGTAGATTCTGTTTCTAAAAGAAGTGACGGGCTTAAAAAAATTGTTGTTGGTAAAATCATTTCTTTTGAAAAACATCCCGATGCTGGACATTTAAACATTTGCCAAATTGATGTTGGTGAAGATGAACCGCTTCAAATTGTTTGTGGTGCACCCAATGTTGAAGTAGGTAAAAAAGTAATTGTTGCTTTATCCGGAGCTCGGGTTGGTGGAAACATCAAAATTAAAAAAGCCAAGATGCGTGGTGTGCAATCAAACGGAATGCTTTGTGGATTAGATGAAATTGGCTTTCCTAAAGATGTTGTGCCTGATGAATGGAAAGATGGAATTTACTTTTTACCAGATGATGCTAAATTAGGTGATTCGGTTTTTGATTATCTTGGTATGAACGACCCATTAATTGATTTAGACGTTACCCCTAATCGTGGTGATATGTTAAGTTTACGTGGTGCTGTTTATGACTTAGCAGCTGTTTTTGATCAAAAAGTTAACTTTGATGAAAAAGCGGATAAGGAATTAGGGCAAACAGAATCCAAGACCAATATTAAGGCTCATGCGGATGAAGATCTTGCTCCTATCTATAAGCTTAAGGTAGTTAAGGATGTAGAAGTAAAGCCAAGTCCATTATGGCTCCAAATTAAATTATGGAATTTAGGTATTAAACCAATTAATAATGTAGTAGATATTACTAACTTAGTAATGATGAAATTGGGACAACCTTTACATGCTTATGATTTAAGTAAGATTGCTGATGGTGATTTAAGAGTTCGTCGAGCTAAACCAGGTGAAAAGATTACAACTTTAGACGAAGAAGAACGTGAATTATCGGCACTAGATGTTGTTATTGCAGATTCTGAAAAGCCAGTCGGGTTAGCAGGTTTGATGGGTGGAAATGATACTAAAGTTACTAAAGATACTACTGATATCGTAATTGAAGCTGGCGTTTTTGCTCCAGTTGCGACTCGTAAGATGGCTCAAAAAGAATTACTTCATACTGATGCATCTCAACGTTTTGAACGTGGAATCGACAAAGGCAATGTAGAAAATGCATTAAACTATGCAGCTGGATTAATTCAAGACCTTGCTAATGGACGTGCTAGCCAAGGAGTGGTTATTGGAAGTGACGAAGTTGTTAAACCAGTTACTATTTCAATTTCTGCTGAACGCATTAATCACGTTTTAGGAACCTCGTTAAGTGAGAAAGAAATTACTGATATTTTCCATCGTCTAGGCTTTACAGTTGAAAATAAAGATCATGAGATGTTGGTTACCGTTCCAACTAGATGTTGGGATATTAAAATTGATGCTGATTTAATTGAAGAAGTGGCTCGGATTTATGGGTATGATAATATTCCTGTAACACTACCAGTTACCGTTACTACTGAAGGAAGTTTTACACCTAAACAACAATTAATCAAAAATTCTCGTAAAATTTTGCTTGGAGAAGGACTTACTCATGCAATTTCTTATTCGCTAACTACAGAAGCCAAGGCAAAGATGTTTTTACTAAATGATAGTAATGAAACCAATTTGCAATGGCCAATGACTAATGATCATGCTGTGTTACGTATGAATTTACTTTCGGGATTATTAGATGATATTGCCTATAACCAAGCTCGTGGCGTTGAAGATGTTCCTTTCTTTGAACAAGGACGGGTATTTTTCCGCGAAGCTGATCAAGTTCGTCCAACTGAAGTTGAACACATTGCAGGAGCAATTTCTGGTTCATTAGCTCAATCAACTTGGAATCAAAAAGCTACCCCAATGGACTTCTTTGGAATGAAAGGAATTGTGACTAAATATCTTGAAACATTATCATTAGCTGATGAAATTTCATATGAAGCAACTGATTCAATTTCAGAAATGCATCCAGGACAAACAGCTTTAATAAAACTTGGTGATGAAGTGATTGGATTTGTTGGTCAAGTTCACCCATCAACAGCTAAAGCTTTCAAAATTAAGCCAACGTTTGTTTTTGAACTTGACTTAGATAAATTAGTTACAGCTAAGAAAAGTGAACAACAATACCAACAAGTTAGTCCATTTCCAAAGATTAGTCGTGATATGGCAATGCTAGTTAATGATGACATTACTAATGCACAAGTTTATGCTATTATTAAACGTCGTGGTGGAGCCTTCTTGAAGAAAGTTACTTTGTTTGATGTTTATGATGGTGAACACGTTCCAGCAGGCAAAAAGTCATTAGCTTATTCTTTGACTTTTGAAAATCCTAAAGAAACTCTTAAAGATGAAGTTGTAAACAAAGCAGTTGCTAAAATTACTAAACATCTTCAAGATGAACTTGATGTTGAAATTAGATAGTTTCAATTTAGAAGGGAAACTGACAAATGGCAACCAAAAAAAGACCCATTATTATTGGTGTAACAGGTGGTTCTAGTAGTGGAAAAACCACCGTTAGTAAATCAATTTTGCAACGTTTGCTTGGGCACTCGATTAGTATCATTCAACAAGATTCATATTATAATGATCAATCTGATATGACTATTGAAGAACGTAAAAAAGTTAATTATGATCATCCTGATGCTTTTGATGATGATTTATTAGTTAAGCATTTGAATGATTTATTGAATTACAAATCAATTGAAAAGCCAGTTTATGATTATACAAAATTCACGAGAAGTAAAGAAACTAAAATCCAAGAACCAACTGATGTCATTATTTTAGAAGGAATCTTGATTTTAAATGATAAACGACTTCGTGATTTAATGGATATTAAAGTTTTCGTAGATACTGATGATGATATCCGTTTAATTCGTCGGATTAAGCGTGATATTGCTGATAGAGGTCGTTCATTGGATTCAGTTATTCAACAATATTTAGCGACCGTTCGGCCCATGTACCATCAATTTGTTGAGCCTAGTAAACGATATGCTGATATAATTATTCCCCGCGGTGGTAAGAATGTTGTGGCGATCGATTTGCTTGTTACAAAGGTTCAGGCAATCTTTGGTAATGATAATCCCAATTCTTTGATTGATTATTAATAATTTTGTTTGAAAAAGTTTGAGATTAATGTTAATTTTAAGTTGAATAAAATAATGAGGTGTTTAAATGGCTGAAGATGTATATCCAATGACCAAGGATGGTCAAATTAAGCTAGAAAAAGAACTTGAAGATTTAAAAACTAATCAACGTCCACATGTAATTGAACAAATTAAGATTGCAAGAAGTTATGGTGATTTATCAGAAAATTCAGAATATAAATCAGCAAAAAATGAGCAAGCACTATTAGAAAGCCGTATTAATACGGTTGAACATATGTTGCAGTTCGCTCAAATTGTTGATGATATTAAAACTGCTTCTGATGAAGTGAGTGTTGGTAAAACTGTAACATTTAAAGAATTACCTGACGAAGAACCAGAAGAATATCAAATTGTAGGAGCAGCTGAGGCTGATCCACTTGCTGGGAAAGTATCAAATGATTCACCAATTGCTCGTGGCCTTTTGGGACACAAGGTTGGAGAAAAAATTGATATTGAAATTCCAGATGGAACAATGCATGTTGAAATTTTAGGTGTCGATTAAATATAAAAAAAGATGTTAGGCAATTTGCCTAGCATCTTTTTACTTAATTTTAATTTATGTTTGTTGCGGAACCGCTTTTATAATGCGATAATTAAGCTAATTGTTTAAATTATGAAATGAATTTAATTTAAAATTATATGATAAAAAGGGGTAACTGCTGTGGGTAACTTTTTTGGAAAATTTTTCAAAAAGCGGACACGTTCAACAAGACAAACAAATGAGTCTAATACAATTCCGTTTCGTTTGAATTTGATTTTCTTATTAGTTGGATTATTATTTATTGTGTTAATTTGGAAATTAGCTGATTTACAAATTATTCAAGGTAATTATTTCAAATCAACCGTGAATCAAACCAGTAATTATGTTAAATATGGTAATGTAGCTCGTGGAAAAATTTATGATGCAACTGGAAAATTAATGGTTGGAAATGAGAACCAAAGGGCAATCACTTATACTAGATTGCCAAGCGTATCATCAAAAGACATGTATCAAACAGCAACGAAATTAGGAGACTATATTACAGTTCCTACCAATCGACTTACTAAAAAACAAATTGCAGAATATTATCTAGCAAATCCTGAAAATCAAGCAAGCGCTAAAAAGAAAATTAGCGGCGCTACTTCAATGAGTCCCAATCAACAACAAAAGGCAGAAATTAATAAATTTATAGCCGGCAAAATTACTCCAGTTACTAATGACATGAAAAATGCAGCCGCAATTTTTAATTCTATGAGTGGTGCATATACTTTATCAACTACTTATATAAAATATAATCACGTATCTGATAGAGAAATGTCGTTAGTTGGAGAACATCAATCTGATTTGCCTGGAGTTGAAGTTGGTAGTAATTGGGTGAGAAATTATCCTCAAGGAAAAGAAGTTCAAACTGTGACTGGATCGGTTTCATCAAATAAATCTGGTCTTCCAGAGGATCGTGTTAATAGCTTATTGGCTCAGGGATATTCACAAAATGAATCAGTTGGTATTAGTGATCTTGAATCACAATATGAACCAGTTCTAAAAGGTTCTAAATCGCAAACTCAATTCAAAGTTAACAGTAGTAATCAAATTATTTCGCAGGTTGTTAAATATCCAGGTCAAAATGGAGATAATTTGCAACTTACGATTAATTCAAAATTTCAAAATGATTTACAAAAAATTGTTAGAAAAGACCAAGCTGGTGGATATTCAACTGGTACTTATGCTGTCGTAATGAATCCTTACACTGGCGGAGTAATTGGTATGGCTGGTGTAGATCGTGATCCTAAAACAAATAAAGTTACACAAAACGATGTGGGTGTCATTAATCGTCCCATTACAATGGGATCAGTGGTAAAACCGGCTATGGAATCTGGAGCTTTGATGAAAGGAATTATAACCCCTGAAAACAGTACGCAAACTGATCAACCAATCAAAAATGGTGGCGGGGTCAAATCATCTTGGTTTAACACTAATGGTAGTCATAATATTCAATTAACAGCCCAAGATGCTTTGGAAGTTTCTTCAAACTCATATATGATGCAGTTAGCAATGAAAGAAGCAGGTTTTAAATATGTACCAGGTGCAGCCTTAGATATGAATCCTTCAATTTTTGAAACCTTAAGAAACAATTTTAAACAATTTGGTTTAGGTGTTAAAACTGGAATCGATTTGCCAGGAGAATCAGCTGGAATTGAAGGACCAACAGGTTTTGCTAATATTGGTAAAGCACTTGATGAATCATATGGGAACTATGATGGCTATACTACAATTCAATTGGCCCAATATGTTGCGACAATTGCTAATGGTGGTTATCGTTTGAAACCACAACTAGTACAAAATATTCGAGGAATTAATAAAGAAAATAAAAAGTTAGGTGCTATTAAAGATACAATCAGACCTAAAATTTTAAATCAAATTCCAATGACACAATCTCAAAGAAATGTTATTCTCCAAGGAATGTATAAAGTTGTTCATGGAACCAGTCCATATCGAACTGGAGAACTTCTTAATACTGTAAAACCAGAGATTGCGGCTAAGACTGGTACTGCGCAAACATTTTACGATGGTAACCAAACGACTACGCTTAGTTTAATTGCAATGGCACCAGCGAAAAATCCGAAAGTGGTTGTTGCATTAGCAATGCCAAATATGCCTGCTGAGTCTGGTAGAAATAACGGTCAATTAGCAACTGATATTTTAAATGCTTATTGGAAAGATGTTGAAAATGCTCCAAAATAAGCGTCAAGTATAATTACTTAACATTATTTTGAATAATTGCTAGAAATTATTTTGAAAAAATGTTATGATTAATTATGTTACTATTGATAAATTAAAAAAGCATCTGTTTGGAGGTATTTACCATGCGTGTACACATTACATTAGAATGTACTGAATGCCACGAACGCAATTACTTAACTTCTAAAAATCGTCGTAACAATCCCGATCGTTTAGAATTAACAAAGTACTGCCCTCGTGAAAGAAAAGCAACTTTACATCGCGAAACAAAATAAAGGTTTTGAGCCTAGAGCTCAAAATCTTTTTTATTATGGTGAAAAAATGAAAAGAAAAATCAGAAAAAGCATTTTAAATTTAATGAAAAAAATTCCAATTAATGAAGAATCGTTATATAAAAAATTGTTTGAATCAAGTTTATGGAACGATGCAAAAACAGTGGCCTTGACAATGAGTACTGATGATGAACTAAATACAATGCCAATTATCGAACGAGGGTTAGCTGAAAAGAAACAAATCCTAATTCCAAAAACTTTTGCAAAAGGTAAGATGGAATTTTTTGAATTCACCTCGATTAATGATTTATGTAAAACAAAATTTGGAATTTTAGAACCTAATGGAGAACAAGAACCAATTAAAAAAAATGAAATTGATTTAATAATTGTCCCTGGAATTGCATTTTCAAAAATAAATAATCAGAGAATTGGTTACGGTGGTGGGTTTTATGATCGTTATCTACAAAATTATCAAGGTAAAACAGTTAGTTTAGTTAGAAAAATTCAACTAGTTGATTCAAAATGGATCCCAGAATTAACTGATGTACCAGTTCAAAATTTAATAGTTGAGGAAATTAATGATGAAAAATAGTTTGGCTAAGAAACCCATTATTACATATTTTTTAATTGGAATAATGGTCATTTATTTTATATTTATGACATTTGCTGGTGGTACCAGTAATAATAACGTTTTAATTGAATTTGGTGCTGAATACAATCCTCTAATCAAAGCAGGTCAGATATGGAGATTAATAACACCAATCTTTATCCACATTGGATATCAACATTTAATTTTAAATATGATTGTTTTATACTTTTTAGGCAGTATAATAGAAAAAAATTATGGTCATTTTCGTTATTTGTTTATTTTTTTAGTTTCGGGAATCGTAGGTAATTTATTTAGTTTTGCTTTTGAAAATGGAATTTCAGCGGGTAGTAGTACCTCTATTTTTGGATTGTTTGGTGCTTATTTTGTTTTATATTTAAATTTGAAAAATAATACATTTATTCAAAATAATGCAAAAACATTTTTAATTTTTATAATTTTAAATTTTATTTTTGATTTATTTATTCCATCGATTAGCATAATCGGTCATTTAGGTGGATTAATTGGTGGCATTTTGATTAGTTTAGTTTTAGGAATAAAGGGATTTAAAACTTTAAATAAAAAATGCATAATATTTTATGCAAACGCTTTAATTATTGTTATAATGGTATTGTACTATATTGGTTTGTATCATTTACACAAATAAGATATTATTTAGGATGATAGCTATGTATGAAAACTTTATATGATGTGCAGCAACTTTTGAAAAAGTTTGGCATTTATGTTTATGTAGGTAAACGAATTTGGGACATTGAAGTGATGGCTTTGGAACTTGATCATTTATACAAAGCAAAGGTTATTTCTAATAAAGAATTTGTCTCAGCAAAATTAGTTTTAACTCATGAACATAAGATTGAAGAACTTAAAATAAAAAATTAAATAACGGTGGAGGTTTATAGTTATGTCAAAAAGTTTAATTGGTATTGATTTAGGTGGTACAACTACAAAAATGGCCTTTCTCAATGAAGATGGTGAAGTTTTAGAAAAATGGAGAATTTTGACTGATATTAGTGATAATGGAAGTCATATCGTTCCTAATATTATCAAATCAATTTCAAAACATATTGAAGATTCAGGTAAAACAACTGATGATTTTATTGGAATTGGAATGGGAACTCCTGGTGCTGTTAATCGTGAAAATGGAACTGTGTCAGAAGCTTTTAATTTAAACTGGAAAACTACCCAACCAATTCGTAAAGATATTCAAGCAGGTCTAGGTTTACCTTTTGATTTAGATAACGATGCAAACGTTGCTTCACTTGGTGAATATTGGAAAGGTGCTGGTAGTACCGAAGATGATATTGTTTTCGCTACTCTTGGAACTGGTGTTGGTGGTGGAGTTATTGCCAACGGTAAATTGCTTCATGGAGTAAACGGTGGAGCAGGTGAAATAGGTCATATTACTGTTCAACCAAATGGGTATTTATGTACTTGTGGTAAAAATGGATGTCTAGAAACTTATGCATCTGCAACTGGAATTGTTAGAGTAGCTGATGATATGGCTAAAGAATTCAATGGAACATCACGTTTGAAGGAACTTATTGATGATGGTGATGAAAAGATTACCTCAAAACTTGTGTTTTATCTTGCAGATAATGGAGATATTTTAGCTAATCAAGTCGTTGATCGGATTTGTTTCTATCTTGGATTAGCTCTTTCAATGATTGGTAATACGTTAAACCCAGCAAGTATTATTATCGGTGGTGGAGTTTCTAATGCGGGTAATACTCTATTACAACCTACTACTAAATACTTCCAACAAAATGCGTTTCCATCAGTTAGAGACTCAACTAAGATTAAATTAGCTAAACTTGGAAATGATGCTGGAGTAATTGGTGCTGCATCAATGGCATTACAGTTTAGATAAAAACTACTAAAGAATGGGGTAGATTTAAATGTCTGGTTTCGCCAGTTTTTTGAACTCAATTACCATGTTTTTAGTGGCAATTGTTGTTATTATTGCACTTTGGTCAGCGGTACATTATTTTAATGTATTTCGGACTAAGCGCTATGCTAAATTTCTTTCAGAAGATGAGTTTCGACAAGGAATTAGAAAGGCTCAAGTAATTGATTTAAGAGAAGCTAATGCTTTTTCTAATGGTCATATTATGGGTGCTCGTAATATTGCTTACTCAACCTTTAAAAATTTTTACACTGATCTTCGTCCTGATTTGCCAGTGTTTTTGTATGATCAAACTAAAACACTCAGTATGAGAGCAGCTAAATTTTTAAATAAAAAAGGTTTTAAAAACATTTCCATCTTGGATGAAGGTTACCAAAAATGGGATGGAAAAGTTAAAAAGGGTTAAAATTGATTCTTGAGTAAAATAAAAACCTTATCATAACCGTCATTACGATTGTGATAAGGTTTTTTATTTTGTTAACCTAAGTGTGAAGAACCAGATTTTCTTAATGATTTTTTACGGTTTTCTTCAGCTTTTTGTTCTTGTGATTCAATTGGTTCAACTACTGCTTTTTTAAATGAGAATAGAACTCCGGCGGTAAGACCAATCATAGTAGCTACACCAGTAGCAAAACCTTTTCCAAATTTATGCATAATAAACTAACCTCCATATTATTATTTCCATGTTTATTATGCGTTATTTAATGTAATATATCCAGTATCAGCTATGAGGTAAAAGAAGATTATGAAAAAAATATTAATTATTGTGGGACCAACGGCAGTTGGTAAAAGCGATTTAGCAATTAAATTAGCCAAAAAGTTTAATGGTGAAATCATTTCTGGTGATTCGTTACAAATTTATCGTAAATTAGATATTGGGACTGCAAAAGTCCAAACAAAAGACCAAGATGGAATTAAACATTATTTAATTGATACAAAAGAAATTGATGAGGAAAATAGTGTGGTTGATTTTGTTCATGATGCAGGGAAACTAATTAATCAAATCTCTAGTACTGGAAAGTTACCAATTATTGCAGGGGGAACAGGCTATTATATTCAAGCTTTGATTAATGGTTTAGCTTTAGGTGGAGAAAATAGTTCTGATAAAAAAATAAAAGCCGATTTAGAAAAAGAATTAGCCTCGACTAATAGTGAACATATGTGGAGTCAACTAAAAGAAATTGATCCCGATGCAGCCATAAAAATTCCAAAAACTAATTCTCGTAAAATCATTAGAGCTTTAGAGGTTTATAAAGCCACCGGTAAAAAATTCTCAGATCAGCAAAATCAGAAGAAACAATACGATGCCTTAATTATTGGATTAAATTGTAATCGAGCGTTACTTTATCAAAGAATTAATCAGAGAGTTGATTTGATGATGAAAAGTGGATTGCTTCAAGAAAACGAATGGTTATATGCAAATGGTGGGGTAAATAATCCTGCATGTAAAGGAATTGGTTATCGTGAGTTCAATGCATACTTTAACAATCATCAAAGTTTATCTGCTACAATAGATGCAATTAAACTTGATTCACGTCACTACGCTAAAAGACAGCTAACGTGGTTTAGAAATAAATTAAATACTAATTGGTTTAATTTAGTTGAACATCCAAATGAAATAAATGATATTGATTTATTAATCAGAAAGTGGAGATGATCCTTTGAATATCGAAACAATGTGTAAACAAACAGTTAATTTATATCGTCAGTATGATGCTAAACGTCAATTTATTTGGAAAGACACTGAACATTTATCTTCTATTTTAGTTTCTTTGAATATTCATTTAGGACAGTTAGCGGAAGTTTGCGGCCTAGACTATACTAAAATTGATGGGATTGCAGATTCATCTAAAGAATTACGGTTAGAAAAACTGGTTGTAGTGATGCAAGATTTTATTTTACTTTCAACTATTTGTAATTGGACAGATGAACTATCTATAAGCGAAAAGGAAACTAAGCGATTAACCATTTTACCCAAGGATGATAAAAACCAGTTGAACATCCTTTATTTATCAATTGAGAATATGTTGCTAAAATCTTTTTATGAGAAAGATGTAATTGCTTTTCGTCATGCATGGATTTTATTTCTTAAATGGGGTAAAACAGATTTGAATTTTACTGAGAATGAAATTCAAGTTGCATTTCAGAAAAAAATAGAAAAAGATTTGAAACTTATTTAATTTCCTATTGACTTAAGGTTATAAAATTCATATAATTATTATTGTTCTGTTAAAGAACAATATGTCGCAGTAGCCCAGTTGGATAGAGCAACGGTCTTCTAAACCGTAGGTCGAGCGTTCGAGTCGCTCCTGCGACATTTTTAAAAGAAATACTTAATGCATTTCTTTTTTTATTGACTTTTTTAGTTTATTATTATATAATAACTATGTTGTACTTGTGAACTCTCACAGCTACAACCGCACATTATGAGTATTAAGTCCGTTTTCGGCGCTCAGCTATGGCGAGTCTAAGCATATTATTTTAAGGAGGTGCATGTACATGTACGCAATTATCGTTACAGGTGGAAAACAATACAAAGTTTCTGAAGGTGAATCAATTTTCGTTGAAAAATTAGATGCAGCTGCAGGTGACAAAGTAACTTTTGACCAAGTTGTATTTGTTGGTGGAGACAATGCTAAAGTTGGAACTCCATTAGTAGACGGTGCTTCAGTTGAAGGATCTGTTGAAAAACAAGGTAAACAAAAGAAGATTACTATCTTCCGTTACAAACCTAAGAAGGGTTCTACTTCTAAAAAAGGTCATCGTCAACCTTACACTAAAGTTAAGATTGAAAAAATTAACGCTTAATTATTATGATTAAAGCAAAGTTTAATTCTCAAAAAAATCTAATTACTGGATTTACATTATCTGGTCATGCAGATTCTGGCGAGTATGGGCATGATATTGTTTGTGCTGCTGTTTCTGTTCTATCAATTTCAACGGTTAATGGTCTAAGCCAGGTCGCTGGTATTAAACCAATGGTTGATCAAGATGAAAAAAATGGCGGTTATCTGGCTGTAACAATTAAAGATATAGATTTAGATAACATTCGAGTACAAGCATTATTATTATGCTTTAAAAATGGTATTAGTGATATTGCAAAACAATATGATCAATACATTAAAGTTCAATAAATTTTAATATGGAGGTGTATCGCACATGCTTAAAATGAATTTACAATTCTTCTCTCACCATAAAACCGGTGGTTCATCATCTAACGGTCGTGACTCAGCTGGTCGTCGTTTAGGTACTAAGGCTGCTGATGGTTCAACTGTTACAACTGGTTCAATCATTTACAGACAACGTGGAACTCACATCTATCCAGGTGTTAACGTTAAACGTGGTTCAGATGATACTTTATTCGCACTTGCTGATGGTGTCGTTCGTTTCGAACGTTTAGGAAGAGACAAACGTCAAGTTTCTGTTTATCCAGAAGCTGAAACTGCAAATAAGTAAATAAAAATTTGAGACTCGCTTAATCGTGAGTCTTTTTTTATGCAATTAGCTAATTCACTTGATTTAGACTAGTTATAATTGATATGATTGAAAGTAAATATAGGGGGCTTTATTATGGCTATTTCAACTGCAAAATTTAAAAACGGATTGACTATCGAAGTTGATAATGCAATCTGGAAGATTTTAGAATTCCAACACGTTAAACCTGGTAAGGGTGGAGCTTTTGTTCGTACTAAACTTAAGAACTTAAGAACTGGTGCTGTTCAAGAAAAAACTTTCCGTTCTGGTGCTAAAATGGAAAAAGCAGAAATCAATACTATGAAGATGCAATATCTTTATGATGATGGTACTGGTTTAGTATTTATGGACAATGACACTTTTGATCAAATTACAATTCCACGTGAAGATTGTAAGGAAGCAATGAAATACTTACAACCCAACATGGAAGTTCAAATCATGCAATACAAGGGTGAAACTCTTGGAATTGAATTACCAAAGACTGTTAGCCTTGAAGTTGCTGCTACTGAACCAGGAATCAAAGGTGATACTGCATCTGGTGGTTCAAAACCAGCTACTATGAGTACTGGTGTTACGTTACAAGTTCCTTTCTTCGTTAACCAAGGTGATAAATTAATTATCAATACTACTGATGGTTCTTACATTTCACGTGACAAAGAAAGTAAATAAAAAATAATTATTCTTGAATTGGAGGCTATGAAAATGGCAACAGAAGAACAATTTATTACTTTAGATAATAAAAAAAGTGATTTAGGTAAAATTAAAGTGGCACCCAATGTTATTGAAGTGATTACCAGTATTGCAACAACTGATGTTGATGGTGTTAACAAAATGCGAGGCAACTTTTCTTCAAGTGTTCAAGGATTATTTGGTAGAAAAGAACGTAGTCACGGAGTTAAGCTAGTGTTTAATGATGATGATAACTTGGATGTTGATGTATTTGTTTACCTTGATTATGGAGTTTCAGTTCCTAAAGTAGCACTTCAAATTCAAGATCAAGTTAAGCAACAATTACTTTTCATGACTGATTTACAGGTTGGTTCTGTCAATGTTCATGTTGAAGGTGTAGTTCCTGAAAAGGCTACAAAAGTTGATACTGATAGCTTGTTCGACAATGATGGAGAAAAAAGTGAAAATTAACAGACATCAAATCAGAGAATATGTATTTCAAACTTTATTTGCAATGCAAAGTAATGATGAATTAAATTTAGATTATTTTTTTAAATATCTAACTGACAATGATGAAGCAGTTGCACCAGATTACTATAAAGAATTAGTTAATGGTGTTGAAGATAATAAAGAAAAAATCGACAAAATTATTGAATCATATTTAGATTCAAAATGGACGCTTAATCGTCTTAATAAGTCAGATTTAATCATTCTTGAAATTGCAATCTACGAAATGAAATTTGTAGAAAATGTTCCAGCAAAAGTTGCTATTAATGAAGCACTTGAATTATCAAAGAATTTTAGTGATGACAAGTCAATTAACTTTATTAATGCTATCTTAGATAAAATTATGAACGATACTGAAAAATAATTCTCAAACGCCACAAGAATCCTACGATAACAGCTCAAAAGCTACTATCGTAGGATTCTTGTTTTTTTTATAATTATATTTTGTTTAATCAAGGTGTTTAATTTTGGAATATGCTAAAATTAAGTTAAAAATGAAGTGCGGGGATTCAACATGGTAAAAATAATTGATGGTCGAAAAGTCGCAAAACAATTAAATGAGTCTACGAAACAAAAAGTTCGTGAACTAGCAAAAAAGGGTGTAACCCCTGGTATAGCAGTTATTTTAGTTGGAAATAACGATGCTAGTAGAAGATATGTTCATATGAAGGAAAAGAAAGCAAATGAATTAGGGATTAATTCAATTATGAAGACTTTTTCGGAAGATGTTAGTGAGAAAGTAGTAATTGATACAATTAATAAATTGAATAGTAATCCCAAGGTTAATGGAATTCTAGTTCAATCACCTTTACCAAAACATATTAATGAACAAAAAGTAATTAATACAATTTCACCCGAAAAAGATGTTGATGGCGTTAATCCTATTAATATTGGAAATTTATTCTTAAATTTGGATGAAAAATATCCAGTTGCTTGTACACCCAAAGGAATAATGACGTTACTAGAAAAATACCAAGTAAATCTAGATGGTGCAAAGGTGGTAATTGTTGGTCGTAGTTCAATTGTAGGGAAGCCAATGTTGGCTTTGATGTTGACTGCAAATGCAACAATTACAGTAGTACATAGTCATACTAAAAACTTGAAAGCTTATACCCAAGCTGCTGATATTGTTATTTCTTCAGTTGGAAAATATAAGACTCTTGAAGATAAAGATTTTAAACCAGGCGCCTATGTAATCGATGTAGGGCAAAATTTAGATTCAAATGGTAAATTAGTCGGTGATGTTAATTACGACCCTAAAACAAGTAAAATTGGCTATATAACGCCTGTTCCTGGGGGAGTTGGTCCAATGACGATTGCCACGTTAATGCAACAAACTGTCGAGATGTGTGAATGGGGACTTTAATAATGAATCATGATTATTTAACGGTTACTGCTTTAAATCAATATATTCATAAAAAATTTGAAAATGATCCATATTTGAGTAAAGTTTACGTAACTGGTGAACTATCAAATTGGAGAAAACGTCCTGGACATCAATACTTTGTTATTAAAGATGATCATTCCGTAATCAGTGCAGTGATGTGGAAAGGTTCTTTTGCCAAAGTTAAGTTTGAACCGGAAGAGGGAATGAAAGTTCTCATTACAGGTCGAGTTACCTCGTTTGCCAAGAGTGGGCAATATCAAATTTATGTTGAATCAATGGAACCTGATGGAATTGGTAATTTATACTTAGCCTACGAACAACTAAAGAAAAAGCTTTATGCTGAAGGTTTATTTGACGAAAACCATAAGCAAATTATTCCTAAATATCCTAAACGAATTGCCGTTGTGACATCACAAAGTGGAGCCGTAATTCGAGATATCATTGATGCAGTTCGTAAACGTGATCCACACATACAAGTTGTCCTTTATCCCGCAGCTGTACAAGGAGAAGGTGCTGCTCAAGAAATTGCTAAGCAAATCGAAAATGTTAATCAAAACGGTAATTTTGATACTTTAATCATCGGACGTGGTGGTGGATCAATTGAAGATTTATGGCCATTTAACGAAGAAATTGTTGCTAGAGCAATTTATGATAGTAAAATCCCCATCATTTCATCCGTTGGACACCAAACAGATAATACTATTGCTGACTTAGTTGCTGATCAAAGGGCTTCGACTCCGACTCAAGCTGGGGTCATCGCATCGCCAGAGTTAACTGATGTGATTTCAAACATCCGTAATTTACAAAATAGTTTAGAAAATTCAATGCGAAATCTTATCAAAATTGACCAACAAAGATTAAATCACCTACAACAAAGTTATGTTTTTCAAGATCCAAGCCGTTTATACGAGTCATATAGTCAACAAGCTGATTTATTAACGGATAAATTATTGAGCGCATTCAAAGAGCAACTAAAGCAAAAAGAAAATAAATTAGTACTTATACGAAGTAAACTAGCTGGTTCGTCACCTCATAATCTACTAATTGATAAACAAAATCAGTTAAAGTACTTAGATGCCAATCTAAAACAAAATATAAAAGCAATTTATTCTTCAAAAAAGGACCAGTTGCGGAATAAGGTCGATGCATTAGATCATTTGAGTCCTTTGAAGATCATGGCACGTGGATATGGGATGGTAAAAGATTCCGAAAATCATATTATTAAAAAATTAACCGATGTTAAAATTGGAGAAACAATTACCGTTGATTTAAGCGACGGAAATATTGAAGCAGATGTTTCCAAGATAAACCAGGAGAGTGGAAAATAATGGCAGAAAAAAAAGTTTCATTTGAAGAAAACATGACTAAGTTAGAACAAATTGTAAATGAATTACAAAGTGGCGATGTTCCTTTAGAAAAAGCTTTAACTGAATTTCAAACTGGAGTTAAGTTAAGTCAAGAAATGCAAAAGACCTTGGAGAATGCCGAAAATACTTTAACTAAAATGGTTAATCCAGATGGGGAAGAAGTTCCTTTTAAACGTGATAAGGGTTATGAAACACAAGAACCAGCAAAAGCAAATGAAAGTGGAGATTTACCATTTTAATGAAATTTAATCAGAAAAAATTAAATCGATTTCAAACTGAATATATTCCTAAAATTGATGCAGTTTTAAGTAAAGAAATTAAAAATTCATCAAATGAAAATCTATTAGTAAACTCGATGCAATATTCATTAATGGCTGGGGGTAAAAGATTACGTCCATTACTTGTTTTAGCAGTATTGGAATCGTACGGAGTCAAAATCACCGATGAATTGATTAAAATTAGTTGTGCAGTTGAGTTGTTGCATACCTACTCTTTAATTCATGATGATTTGCCTGAGATGGATAATAGTGATTATCGCCGTGGCAAACTTGCAAACCATAAAAAATTTGGTGATGATATTGCCGTTTTAGCTGGTGATGGGTTATTGACTTTAGCTTTTTCCTGGTTATCGGATAATTCTTTACCTGCTTCTCAAAGAATTAAGCTAGTCTCATTGTTATCAAATGCTGCTGGCCCAAAGGGAATGGTAGAAGGTCAAGTTATTGACGTTACTTCAGCAGAAAAGACTTTGGATTTGGTTGGTTTACAAACTTTAGATCGTAAAAAAACGGGTGAATTATTTCATTACTGTATTTTAGCTGGATCCGTTTTGGCAAAAGTAGATGAAGCAGACCAACAATCTTTATCGGAATTTGCTTGGAATTTTGGAATTGCTTTTCAAATTTATGATGATATTTTAGATGCTCCTACTGATGAAACTCAGGAAGATATTGACAAGAATACTTATGTCAATTTTTTAGGAATGCAAGGTGCAAAAACAAAACTTAGTGAAACTGTGGAAAATTGTATAAAAGAATTAGAAAAATTAGAAAATGCGCAGTCAATTGATTTGTTAAAATCATTTTTATCGTATTTTCAATTTGGAAAAGGATAATATGGCAATCGAAAAAGAAAGAATTGATGTTTTATTAGTCAAACAAGGTTTGTTTGACAGTCGTGAACAAGCCAAAAGAGCTGTTATGGCTGGTGATGTTCTAGGAAAAAATGAAGAACGGTTGGATAAACCGGGAGTTAAAATCCCTGTTGATACTAAACTTCACTTAAAAGGTAATGTTATGCCTTATGTTAGTCGAGGCGGTCTTAAATTAGCTAAAGCTTTAAAGAGCTTTGGTATTTCAGTCGCTTCAAAAACAGTTTTAGATATTGGATCTTCGACTGGTGGATTTACGGATGTTATGCTTCAAAATGGCGCTAAGATGAGTTACGCCCTTGATGTTGGAACCAATCAACTGGTTTGGAAACTTCGAACAGATTCGAGAGTACATGTAATGGAAAATACTAATTTTCGTTATAGTAAACCTGAAGATTTTTCCGATGGGCTTCCAGATTTTGCCTCAATTGATGTTTCATTTATCTCATTACATTTGATTTTGCCACCATTGAAAAATATTTTAAAACCTGAAGGTGAAGTAGTGGCTTTAATCAAGCCGCAATTTGAAGCTGGAAAAGAAAATGTTGGTAAACATGGAATTGTTCGTGATTCTAAAGTTCACAATGAAGTTATAAATAAAGTAATTGGCTTTGCAATTGATTCTGGTTTTTCCGTTTTAGGTTTAGACTTTTCGCCAATCAAAGGTGGAGAAGGTAATGTTGAATTTTTGATTCACCTAAAATCAACCGAAAAACCTAGTATTAATCCGAATGTTTCTGCTAAAGAGGTTCAAGATCGAGCCTATAAAAACCTAAATAATTAATTGGAGGCACCGTTTTGTTAAAAGAGATTTCAATTAAAGATTTTGCAATCATTGACAATTTATCAATCAATTTCGAATCTGGTATGACAGCTCTAACTGGTGAAACTGGTGCTGGAAAATCAATTATTATTGATGCAGTCGGTTTACTGGCTGGCGGAAGAGGTTCGCAACATTTCATTAGAACTGGTGCGAATAAGTCAATTTTACAAGGACTATTTGATATTCCTCACGATGGGACTACGGCAGCAAAATTAGATGAGTTTGGAATTGACCACGATGATGATAGTGTAATCTTACAACGTGAATTGTTTAAAAATGGCCGAAATATCTGTCGGGTTAATGGCATGCTTGTTAATACAAATACGTTGAAAAAAATTGGAGAAACTTTAGTCGATATTTATGGACAAAATGAACATCAAACTTTGATGCAAAACGATAAACATATTTTGTTGTTAGATGAATTTATTGGTTCAAAATTAAAAGATGTATTAGAAAAATATCAATTACAGTACCATTTGTATCTTAAATTAAAAAAACAACTTGCTAATAAGAACCAAAACGAAAAAGAATGGGCCCAAAGATTAGACATGCTACAATATCAGGTCAATGAAATTGAAAACGCGGATCTAATTGATGGTGAGGAAGAAAAATTAGTTGCAGAAAAAAATAGTTTAAATAATTTTCAAACTATTAACCAAAACTTAAATCAAGCATTAACAAACATCGAAGGCGACGATAATATAAGTCCCTTAGATATGATTGGTGATGCAATGAGTTCTATTGAAGATATTGAGGAATTAGATAATTCATTTACTTCAATTTCAGAAAACATTAAAAGTGCTTTTTATATGTTACAAGATGCCAGTAAAGAAATTTCTAATCAAATGGATACTTTGGAGTTTGATCCCAATCGTTTGGAAGAAGTTGAAGCTCGTCTAAGTACAATTTATGAATTGAAACACAAATATGGAGATTCAATTCGGCAAATTTTGGCATACTACGAAAAAATTTCAGCTGAATTACAAGAAATGCAGTCAGAAGAAAATAGTGGTAGTGATTTAGAAACCCAACTAAGAAAATGTATTTCTGATTTAAATGAACTTGGTGGTCAACTTACTGAAATTAGACATCAAGGGGCTAAAAAACTTAAAAATAAGATCCAACAACAGTTGTCAGACTTATATATGGATAAGACCGAATTTGAAGTTCACTTTAAACAATTACCTAAGGATACTTTTTCTTCTAAAGGGGTTGAAACTGTTGAATTTTATATTCAAACCAATCCTGGAGAGGCTATGCAGCCACTTAATAAAGTTGCATCTGGTGGGGAACTTTCACGAATTATGTTAGCTTTAAAAACTATTTTCTCTAAACTTCAAGGGGTTACATCAATTATTTTTGATGAAGTAGATACTGGAGTTTCTGGTAGAGTGGCACAAGCAATTGCTGAAAAGATTCATCATATTAGTATGAAATCACAGGCATTGTGTATTACCCATCTCCCTCAAGTTGCGGCGATGGCTGATCATCAATATTATATTGCTAAACACGTTGATGCTAATAACCGTACTGAAACTAGTATTGAGTTGCTTAGTGGTAAATCACGCGTTAAAGAATTAGCAAGAATGCTTGCTGGGGCAACCGTCACGAAGTTAGCAATTGATCATGCTGAAGAGCTTTTAAAATTAGCTGATGCTGAAAAACACAAATAAAATTAATTTTTAATCTAAAATATCTTGATTATTACTAGTAAAAAAGCGATAATGTTCGTACTAAGTAAAATTGAAGGAGCTGTTTTAATGGCAAAAAGAGGAATGCTAATTGTTCTTTCAGGACCGTCTGGTGTTGGAAAAGGAACAGTTAGAAAAGCACTATTTGAGGACCCTGAAGTTGATTTTAATTACTCAATCTCTATGACTACCAGAAACCCTAGAGAAGGCGAAAAAAATGGTGTAGATTATTATTTTGTTTCAAAAGAACAATTTGAAGAAAACATTAAAAATGGCGAAATGCTTGAATATGCAAAGTACGTCGATAATTACTATGGAACACCATTGAATTATGTAAACGAACAGTTAAATGCTGGTCATGATGTTTTTTTAGAGATTGAAGTTAATGGTGCACTTCAAGTTCGTGCTAATTGTCCAGACGGAGTCTTTATTTTCCTAACTCCTCCAGACATTAAAGAACTAAGAAGCCGTCTAGTTGGTCGTGGAACTGATGATTTAGAGGTCATTAATAAACGAATTCAAAAAGCTTCTAAAGAAATTCGAATGATGCAAAACTATGATTATGCGATTGTAAATGATAAAATTAAAAATGCTGTTGAACAAATTAAAGATATTGTTAAAAGTGAAAGATTAAAGGTTAATCGTGTAATGCCAGATTACCTTGATAGTTTAGGAGATGAAATTTAATGTTATACCCATCAATTGATAAATTATTAGAAATTGTAGATTCACGTTATTCACTTATTATGCTTGCTAGTAAACGTGCTGAAGAATTAGATCAATGTGCAACCCCAATGCTTTCACATTATGAAAATGTTAAGTCAGTTGGAATGGCACTTGAAGAAATTGCTGCCGGTGTCTTAAAAATTGAACCTGAAAATAATAAATAACCAGTAAACCATTACGTTCGCGTAGTGGTTTTTATTTATCTTATTAGTAATTATTGTATAATTAAGATATTGAAAACTCTGGGGGACGTAATGCAAAATAAAAAAATAGTTTTATATGTAACAGGAAGTATCGCTGCTTATAAATCGGTGTATTTGTTGCGTCTTTTCCAAAAACAAGGGGCAGACGTTAAAGTTGTAATGACGCCTTTTGCTGAAAAATTTGTTTCGCAGTTAACTTTTGCTTCATTAGCTAAATGTCCTGTCTATTCTGAATCCAATTTTACTAATCATGGGGAAACTATTGATCATATAGAATTAGCTAAGTGGGCTGATATTTCTGTTGTTGCACCAGCTTCAGCAGATTTTATTGCAAAAATGGCAAATGGGATTGCCGATAATTTTGCTTTAACCACTTTATTAGCGACTGATACCTCAAAATATGTAGTTCCTGCAATGAATGATGTAATGTGGAATAATTTTGCTACCCGAAAAAACATTGAAACTCTAGAGCAAAATGGAATTAAAATCCTAAATCCTGAATATGGTAGATTAGCTGAGGGTTATAAAGCGAAAGGACGTATGATTGAACCAGAAGAAATTGTACAAACAATTTATGCATCTGATAATCCTAAACTATTGTCCGGCAAAAATGTTTTAATTACTGCTGGGGGAACAATTGAAGACATTGATCCAGTTCGTTATATCTCTAACCGCTCAACTGGAAAAATGGGATATGCTTTAGCTGATGTTGCAGTAAAACAAGGTGCTAATGTTACATTAATTAGTGCAAATTGTCATCTACAAGTTCCTGAAAACATAAACTTCATCAAGGTTAAAACTAGTGATGAATTAAAAAATTCGATTTTAACCAAATTACCTAAAAATGATGTTTTAATTATGGCAGCGGCCGTAAGTGATTTTAAGCCAGTTCACGTTGCTAAACAAAAAATAAAAAAAAGCGATGACAGTAATGAACTTGTTCTTCATTTACAAAAAACGGATGACATCTTAAAGTTAGTTGCTGATCAGAAGAAAGCAAACCAAGTCATCATTGGTTTTGCTGCGGAAACCAATGATGTTAAACGAAATGCCAAGTTAAAATTGGAAAAGAAACATTTAGATTTGATTGTTTTAAATGACGTATCAAATCAAAAAATCGGTTTTGGTAGTGATGATAACCAAGTAACGATCATGAATAAAAATGGAATTTTAAAACAAACTGGAATTGAAAGTAAAGAAAAAATTGCAAAAACAATTATTAATGTGATTAAACAACAATTGGACTAGTTAGGAGGGAATAGATGCAAATTGCAAATATTATTGTAGATGTTCCTACCATGCAAACTAACTCACCATATTCATATTTAGTTCCAAAGGACTTACAATCATCTCTAAGTAAGGGAATGCGTGTAGTTGTACCCTTTGGAAAAGGAAATCGAAAAATTGAAGGTTTTGTGGTTGGAATTGAACCACTAACTAATCAAGACCCAGCGAAGTTAAAAGAAATTAGTTCAATTATGGATTTTGAGCCAGTCTTAGATGAAGAATTATTAGATTTATCAAAATGGCTTGCTGATAAAACCTACGCTTTTCGAATCAGTTGTTTATTAACGATGCTTCCTAATGTGATGAAAGCCAAATACGCTAAAGCCGTTAAGAAAAATCATTCGCTAACAAATCAAGCATTAAATCAAAAAGTTTCTGATAATTTGATGACACCCTTCGATGATAAACATTTCACTGAAAAAGAACTTAATCAATTGATTTTAATGCAAAAAAAAGGTGATGTTGAAATCGAATACGTGGTGAAGAACGAAGCTAAATCCAAAGTTGAATTAGCAATTCAAAACCAAATTAATGATTTTAGTGGAGTTCGAAAGCATTTAAAAACCAATGCCTCTGCGCAACATCACTTATTGGATTTTCTGGAAAAACATCCAAAAGAAAAATTAGTCCAAAAAAAAATCATTGAAAAAGACGGTATTTCGCCATCAGCGATTAAAGCTTTTTTTAATAAGGGATGGATAAACAAAATCCAAGTTGAAAAATATCGTAATCCCTATAAACATGAACTCGTCCGAGATCATCCTAAACGCTTAACTCCAGAACAGGAAAAAGCTGTTTTAGAAATTGATCAGGCAATCAAAAAGAAAAAGACAGAAACTTTCCTAATTGAGGGGGTAACTGGTTCAGGTAAAACGGAAATCTACCTACAAAATATTCAAACGGCTTTAAACGATGGACGACAGGCGTTAATGTTAGTCCCAGAAATTGCTCTAACTCCACAAATGGTTAATCGGGTTAAAAATCGGTTTGGAAATCAAGTTGCCATTATTCATAGTGGACTATCCAATGGGGAACGATACGATGAATGGCGAAGAATTAGAGATGGTAATGCTAAGGTAGTAGTAGGGGCTCGTTCTGCCGTGTTTGCTCCCTTACAGAATATTGGAATTATTATTTTAGACGAAGAACACGATACTAGTTATAAACAAGATGAAAACCCTCGTTATCATACTCGTGACGTGGCAATTTGGCGTTCAAAATACCATCATTGTCCCGTTGTCTTAGGGAGTGCGACTCCTTCATTAGAATCTCGTGCAAGAGCGGGAAAGGGTGTCTATCACTTTATTAGATTGACAAAACGAGTTAATCAACAACAACTTCCCGAAGTTGAAATTGTCGATATGACTAAAGAAGTCGCAAAAAGCGGCGATATCTTCTCTGAAGAATTACTTCAGGCTATCAATGAAAAACTCACTAAACATGAACAAGTTGTTTTAATGCTTAATCGGCGTGGATTTTCTTCATTTATGATGTGTCGTGACTGTGGCTATGTCTTGATGTGTCCTAATTGTGATATTTCACTTACAATGCATTTAGATAGCCATACGATGAAATGTCATTATTGTGGTTTTGAAGAGCCAATTCCAAATGTTTGTCCGAAATGTCATAGTCATAACATTCGTTATTTTGGTACTGGAACGGAAAAAGTTGAACAAGAACTTGCCAAAATCTTACCTCAAGCACGAATTTTACGGATGGACGTTGACACGACTAAACGAAAAGGAGCCCATGAACGTATTTTAAATGAATTTGGCGAGCAAAAAGCAGACATATTATTAGGAACCCAGATGATCGCTAAAGGGTTAGATTTTCCTAATGTAACTTTGGTAGGAGTCTTAAATGCTGATACAGGTTTAGATTTGCCGGATTTTAGAGCTAGTGAACGAACATTTGATTTATTAACTCAAGTAGCAGGCCGAGCTGGACGAGCGGATAAAGCAGGTAAAGTTATTATTCAAACTTTTAATCCAGAGCATTATGCAATTCAGCTAGTTAAAAAACAAGATTATGAGACCTTTTATAAAAAGGAAATGAAATTGAGACATTTAGCTGGCTATGCACCATATTATTTTACTGTTAAATTAACGGTTAGTTCGACAAAAGAACAACAAGCTGCAGGGAAGTCTTATGAAATCTTAAAGTATCTTAAAACGCAGTTAAGTCATAAGACAATGATTTTAGGACCAACACCTCGTCCAATTGCGCGAATTAAAAATCGTTATTATTATCAAATAATTATTAAGTATAAAGTTGACAAAAAATTAAGTCCTGCTTTAAAGCAAATTTTACAAAGTTCACAACAAGAAGCGCGAAAAGGTCTTCGAATTGCTATTGATTCTGAACCAGTTAACTTTATGTAATGGAGGAAACGAATATGAAGTCAATCGTCTTTATGGGAACACCAGAATTTAGTGTTCCAATTTTACAAGCCCTAAATGAAAAATATGATATTAAAGCAGTAGTTACCCAACCAGATCGTCCAGTTGGAAGAAAACGGAAGATAATTCCAACTCCTGTTAAACAAGTAGCAGTGGATTTGAATTTACCGGTTTATCAACCAGAAAAGCTAAGTGGTAGTGAAGCTATGCAAAAAATCATTGCTTTGCAACCAGATTTCATTATAACTGCCGCATATGGCCAGTTTTTACCAACTAAATTACTTGAAGCAGTTAAGATTGCTGCGGTTAATGTTCATGGATCATTGTTACCAAAGTATCGTGGCGGGGCGCCCGTTCAATATGCAATTATGAACGGCGATCAAGCAACTGGAATTACTATTATGTACATGGTTAAAGCAATGGATGCTGGTGATATAATTTCACAACAAGCAATTGAAATTACAGATAAAGACGATACTGCCAGTATGTTTAAAAAACTAAGTAAGGTTGGTCGTGATTTGTTATTAGAAACTTTGCCTAAAATTGCTGAGGGAGACATTAATCCCATTCAGCAAGACGAAAGCAAGGTAATCTTTTCTCCAAATATTAAACGAGAAGAAGAAGTCCTTGATTTTAAACAACCTGCGCGTTTAATTGATTGTAAGGTTAGAGCATTAAGACCTGATCCAATTGCCTATACTTTTGTTGGTGGCAAACGCTTTAAAATCTGGAATACCAGTGTCATTGACCAAACGACTGATTTAAAACCAGGGCAAGTCGTGTACAGAGATAAACATACATTACAAGTTGCTGCTGGAAATGGTTCAATTCTACAATTGAATGAAGTTCAAACAGCTGGTAAACCGAAAAAAACCATTACTGATTTCTTAAACGGAAATCAAAAGTTAGCTAGAGGAGATCAATTCATTGACGAAAGATAATAACAACAATCCACGGTACTTGGCAGTTAAAACTTTAGAACGAATTTCAGATGGTGCCTATTCTAATTTACAAATTAATAACGTAATTGATTCAACTAAGATGTCAGAAAAAGATACCCGTCTATTTACTAATATTGTTTATGGGGTAATTCAACATCGTCTTACTTTTGAGTATTATGTTAGTAAATTAGTTAAGCATCCTGGTAAATTACAAAACTGGGTTAAAGAATTGCTGTATACTGCTATTTATCAAATGATTTATCTCGATAAAGTACCCAATCGAGCAATTTTTGATGAATCTATTAAAATTGCTAAATTTAGAGGACATGATGGAATTAGACGATTAGTTACGGGTGTATTACACAAAATTGATCGAGATGGTCTACCACAAATCACTGGAGTGAATGCAATTGAAAAACAGTCAATTGAAGCAAGTGTCCCAGTTTGGATTATTAAACAATTAAATAATCAAGTTGGAAAAGCAAAGACTGAATCAATTTTAAAGAGTATTAACCAACCAGCTAATCAATCAATTCGCATTAATATTAAGAAAATCGAAAAGGAAGCTCTAGTTAAAGAACTAGAACGGATCGGTTTTACAGTTCGTGATAGTGAAGTAGCGGCGGATGCTTTAGTGCTTAAAGATGGAGTTGCTGCTCATACGGCGTTGTTTAAAGAAGGTTTTTACACCATTCAAGACGAAAGTGCGATGTTACCCGTCCAATCAATGGACATTGATGGCGATGACTACATTCTTGATACTTGTGCTGCACCAGGGGGGAAAACCACCCAGATTGCTGAGCATTTAACCACTGGATTAGTCGTAGCTCTTGATTTACATGAAAACAAGTTGCATAAAATTATGGAAAATGCTGAACGGATGGGTGTCAGTGAAAATGTTGAAGTTCATGCGTGTGATGCCCGTAAAGTTGGTGACATTTATGAAGATAACGTTTTCGATAAAATCTTAGTCGATGCCCCTTGTTCTGGTTTAGGTCTAATTAGAAGAAAACCAGAAATTAGATACGAAAAATCACTAGAAGATGTTGAAGAATTGGCTGTTGTTCAGGGGGAAATTTTGGATTCCGTTGCTGCTAAAGTAAAGGTTGGTGGACAAATAGTTTACAGTACTTGTACTATTTTGAACCAAGAAAATTCCAAGAACGTAAAAGATTTTCTTGAAAAGCATCCAGAGTTTGAAGAAATTAAAGTTAAAACTAATTTAAATCTTCAAGCGGACCGACGTGAAGACTATCTCAAGATTTTTCCAGATGATTACGGTTCTGATGGATTCTTCATTGCTGGATTTAAAAAAGTGAGATAGGAGCATTTATGAAAACAGGTAAGATTTACCAATCATTAAGTGGTTTTTATGATGTTAATTCTGATGGTCAAATTTATCGAACCAGAGCTCGGGGAAACTTTCGTAAACGTTTAATTAAGCCTTTGGTTGGTGATGAAGTCGAATTTGATGTTACAAATGGGACTGAAGGTTATATTTTAAAAATCATGCCCCGAAAAAACTCTTTAGTCAGACCTCCAATTGCTAATACTGGTCAAGCAATTGTGGTTGTTTCAGTAATTGAACCTGATTTTTCTGAAATTTTATTAGATAAAGAACTAGTTGCTTTAGAAAAAGAACATATTACTCCGATTATTTACTTTTCTAAGCTAGATTTAGTTTCTGAAAAACAAGTTGATTATTTCTCTCAAATTGCTCGTGATTATGAAAACAAAGTAGGTTATCAAGTAATCTATTCTCCAGACCAAGCTAAAAATTTTCAAGTATTACGTGATCTTTTGAAAAATAAACAGTCTGTAATCATGGGACAAACTGGAGCAGGGAAATCAACTCTTTTAAATCATCTTGATCCTAGTTTGAATTTAGAAACTGGTGAGGTTTCTAAAGCATTAAGTCGGGGTAAACATACCACTCGTAAAGTTTCTTTTTTGACGATTAACAACGGGATTATTGCGGATACGCCAGGATTTTCTTCATTTGAAGCAGCTGGTATTAAATTAGCTGAATTAAAAAATTATTTCCCAGAGTTTGTCCGAGTAGCCAATGAATGTAAATTCAGAGAATGTTCGCATATTAACGAACCAGGTTGCGCAGTGAAAAAAGGCGTAGAAAATGGTACAATTCTAACGAGTAGGTACGATGACTATCTCAAACAATATGCATTAATTAAGAGTCAAAAAATTATTTATAAACGAAAAAGGGGAAATAAAAATGATTAAAGTTGCACCTTCAATTTTAAGTGCTGATTATGTAAATCTTCAAAAATCAATTGAAGAAGTAGATAAAGCTGGGGCTGAAGTTTTACACATCGATATTATGGATGGAATGTTTGTTCCTTCAATTTCTTATGGACCAAACTGGGTTAAAGCTATTCGTCCCATTACAAATATGGAATTAGATTGTCATTTGATGATTGAAAATCCTGAACGGTACATTGATGTTTTTGCCAAAAATGGGGCAGATTTAATTGGAGTTCATGTTGAAGCAACTCAACATATCCATCGCGCCCTTCAAATGATTAAAGATCATGGTGTTAAAGCTGAAGTAGTAATTAATCCAGGTACTCCAGTTAGCTTAATTGAACCAATTTTATATATGGTTGACCAAGTGTTAGTTATGACTGTTAACCCAGGTTTTGGTGGACAGAAATTCATTCCAGAAACAATTGAAAAAATTGCAGAATTGAACAAGCTTAGAAACGAAAAAGAAAACCTTAATTTTGAGATTGAAATTGATGGTGGAGTTAACGATAAAACAGTTGTTAAAGCTTACGAAGCTGGGGCTAATGTCGCTGTTGCAGGTTCATATGTTTTTGATGCACCAGATCCTGCTGAAAGAATTAACGCGATTAAAAAAGCAACGGATTTCTAAATTATGCAAAAAATTAATTTATTAGTTGGTGGTCCTAAAACAGAATGGCCAACTGAATTAGTAAATGGCAAAATTAAAGGACCATTTATTGGGGTTGACCGTGGCGCGTTAAAATTGCTTGAATTAGGGATTACCCCGCTTGCTGCAGTTGGTGACTTTGATTCAGTCAACCATGCTGAGATGAAATTAATTGAAGCTCAGATTAGTTCCATTCATCGCTCTAATCCAATTAAAGACGAAACTGATACTGAAATTGCAATTAAATATGTAATGAAACATTTCCCAGAATCTGAAATTGATATTTATGGATTTTCTGGAGGACGTCTTGATCAGTTAATGACCAATTTATTGATGTTACAAAAGCCGATCTTTAATTCGGTCGTTGAAAAAGTAACTCTTTTAGATCAACAAAACTGTGTGCGTTTTTTCAAACCAGGAAAACATCAAATTGATAAAATAAATGGGATGAAATACCTAGATTTTGTTAATTTTGAAAATTGTCATTTAACTTTATTTGATGAAATGTATACTTTGAAGGACCATTTAGTCTTAATACCGACTTCTTTTTCTAGTAATGAATTTATGCATAATCATGCAACTTTTGAATTTGATAAAGGTATATTGACCGTGATTCAAAGTAAAGATTAAAATTAACCAAAACAAAAAAGAAGTAATCATTTCGATTACTTCTTTTTTGTTTTAATTAATTAATTAAACGTATAGATATTATACACGCTTGAATTTACCAGATTTTAATGTTCTAGCACTCAACCAAACGCGTTTTGGTTTACCATCTACTAAAATACGAACCTTTTGAAGGTTTGGCTTCCAACTTCTTCTTGAAGAGTTTAAAGCGTGTGAACGACGATTACCAAAGTGGGTTCTTTTTCCTGTTAATGCATCTTTAGCCATGAAAACATCCCTCCTTTTATTTTAAATTAGAGCGTATTAAACTACATGTCTAAATTTAGCATATTTGGACTTTAATTGCAATCTTTCTTTCAAGTATTTGTACTTGACACCCTAATAATAATAAATAATTTTGGTTTTAATTATCAATATGTTAAGATAGGGTATCGAGATTAACTTGTAAATAAGGAGATGCTTACACGATGGCTGTTAAGATGAATACTCAATACGGCTCCATCAACATTGATAATGATGTTATTGCAACCGTTGTTGGTGGTGCAGCAACTGATAACTATGGTGTTGTCGGTATGGCAAGTAAAAATCAAATAAAAGACAACATGAACGAAATTTTACGTAGAGATGCATATTCACGTGGAGTTGTTGTTCGTCAAGTACAAGACAAGATTGAAGTAGATGTCAATATCATCGTGAGCTACGGAACAAAGATTTCTGAAGTATCACGTACTGTACAAGATAAAGTTAAATATAATTTAGAAACAATGCTTGGGGTTACTGCTGATGCAGTAAATGTAATTGTCCAAGGTGTAAAAGTAATTAACGATTAATTAGTTTGAATTAAAAGGGAGATTGGATAATAGTGCCAGTAACTAAGATTACGACTAAAGAGTTCGACCAAATGGTTCAAGCTGCATCGGTCGTGCTAAAAAATAATGCAGAATTTATTAATTCTTTAAATGTTTTCCCGGTTCCCGATGGCGATACCGGTACAAATATGAGTCTTTCAATGGAAAGTGGAGCTAAATATGTTAGTAAATCTACTGATAACACAGTTGGTGGAAAAGCTTCAGCTTTAGCTAAGGGTCTTTTGATGGGAGCCCGTGGAAACTCTGGGGTTATTTTATCTCAAATTTTCCGTGGATTTTCAAAAGACGTTGAAGGAAAGACCACTTTAAATGCGCATGAACTTGCTAATGCTGTTACTGCGGGAGCTAAGACTGCTTATAAATCAGTTATGAAACCTACTGAAGGAACGATTTTGACAGTAGTAAGATATGCAGCTAATGCTGGTCATCATGCTGCAGAAGAAACTGATGATTGTGCCCGAGTAATGGATGCAATTAAAAATGGTGCCCAAGAGGCTCTGGCTAAGACGCCTGAATTACTTCCAGTACTTAAACAAGTAGGAGTAGTTGATTCTGGTGGACAAGGTCTTACATTTGTGTTTGAAGCTTTTGCTGACATTTTAAATGGCCGGGAAGCTTCAACTGATGTTCATGAAAAATTCAATGTTAAAGCAAATCAAATGGATCAAATGGTCAATGAAGACCATCATGAAAGTGCTCAAGGACAATTAAATCCTGAAGACATTATCTATGGATATTGTACTCAAATGACAGTTAGATTTGGTAAAGGTAAAGAAGTTGAGAAAAAATTTGACTATGATACCTTTTATAACTACTTAGCTCCACTTGGTGACTCATTGCTGGTTATAAATGATGATGAAGTTGCTAAAGTTCACATTCATACTGAGCATCCAGGTAAAGTATTAACTTGGGGACAAAAATTTGGTGATTTAATTAACATCAAGATTGATAACATGCGTAGTCAGCAAGAAGAAATCATGGAAAATGATGAAGAAATTGAACATCAACCAATAACTGATAAAAAAGAAAGTCCAAAAGAGATAGCTGTAATCTCTGTGGTAGCTGGTAAAGGTCTTGAAGAATTATTTAAAAGCCTTGGGGTAACTAACATTATTAGTGGTGGTCAAACCATGAATCCAAGTACTGAAGATATTGTTAATGCGGTTAACAATTCAAATGCAAAAAAAGCAATTGTTTTACCAAACAATAAGAATATTTTTTTGGCTGCTGAACAAGCTGAAAGTTTAACTGATATACCAATGAAAGTTATTCATACTAAAACCATTCAACAAGGTTTAACGGCGATGTTTTCTTTTAATCCAGCCGCTTCAATTGAAGAAAATCAGAATGAAATGGATGATTCACTAGATTCAGTTAAAAGTGGTCAAGTTACAGCTGCAGTTCGTGATACAAAGATTAATGGTCTTGATATTAAAAAAGGCAGTTACATGGGAATTGTTGATGGTAAAATTGAAATTATTGAAGATACTTTAAATGATGCAACAATTTCAATGTTGACAAAAATGTTAGATGAAGACAGTGAAAATGTAACCATTATTTTTGGTGAGGGTGCAACTCAATCAGATGCAGATCAAATTGAGGCAAAAGCAATCGAAATTAATCCTGAACTTGAAGTTGAAATCCATGAAGGAGATCAACCAGTATATCCATTACTTATCTCTGTTGAATAAAAACATCAAAAACTGCCAATCATTTATGATTGGCAGTTTTTTCTTCTATAAGGAGGAAACCTATGAAGAATCTTACTGATTCGGTTTCAACTTTAAATGGTGTAGGCCCTAAAAAACAAGAGGCTTTATTTGATTTGGATATTCATACTATTTTTGATTTATTAACGTATTTTCCTTTTCGGTATGAAGATTTTGTACCAAAAGAAATTCAAGAGATTGTTGATCAGCAAACAGTAACTTTAAAAGGTGAAATTGCTGCTGAACCTACTATTAGTTTCTATGGTCGTCGAAAAAGTCGTTTAACAGTTCATTTATTAATAGATCATGATGTTATTCCGGTTACCTTTTTTAATCAAGCATGGCTTAAAAAACAATTACAAATTGGTCATAAAGTTTTAGTTCATGGTAAATTTAATGCTGTTTCAAAATCGATGACTGGAATCAAATTAATGAAATCAAATAGCAAAAATAATTTTAGTGCTATTTATTCTGTTAATAACAAGATAACTCAAAAAACATTACAGCAAATCATTCAACAGGCTTTTACAGAATATTATGATGTAATTGACGATTTTGTCCCTAAATGGATTATTGATAAGTTTCGTCTCGAATCTTTTAAAAAGGTTATTCATGACCTACATTTTCCGAAAAACCATGATGATGTTAAAGCAGCATTAAGAACGGCTAAGTTTAATGAATTTTTTTTATTTCAAATGCAACTACAGACCATTAAGACTAATCACCAGAAAAATAAAGATGCCCGAATTATGGCTGATAAATTAACCTTAATGCCCTTTATTGAGAAATTGCCGTATCATCTAACGGGGGCACAAGATTGTGTAGTTAATGAAATTTTAGCTGATTTACATAGACCTTATGTTATGAATCGATTGTTGCAAGGAGACGTCGGAAGTGGAAAGACAGTCGTTGCTGCAATTGCCATTTTATCTACAATTCTCTCGGGAAAACAGGCGGTAATGTTAGCTCCAACTGAGATTTTGGCTGAACAACATGCTAATGGATTGGCTAAACTATTTGCTGGGACAGATGTTAATATTGCATTATTAACTGGAGCTACACCTGCTTCTGCTAGGAAACAAATGCTTCCTAGAATTAAAAATGGAGAAATTAATTTAATTATTGGAACACATGCTTTATTTCAAGATAAAGTTAAATATAACGATTTAGGTTTAGCAGTAATTGATGAACAACATCGTTTTGGTGTCAATCAAAGACGAAAAATGCGTGAAAAAGGCAAAGCAACAAATGTTTTATCGATGACTGCTACACCAATTCCTAGGACTTTATCGATTACTGCATATGGAGAAATGGATGTGTCTGTTATAGATGAGTTACCAGGTGGACGAAAACCAATTAAAACAACCTGGATTAAAAATTCACAAATTAAAACCATGCTTAACTTTTTACAAAAACATCTTAAAAATAACGAACAAGCATATGTAATTGTTCCCTTGATTGAAGAATCAGAAGTAATGGATATGCGAAACGTAATAGAGACTTTTGAAAAATTCCAACAATATTTTGGAAATAAATACAAAGTAGGTCTTTTACATGGTAAATTAAATGAAAACGAAAAAAATACGGTAATGCAGGATTTTAAAGATAACAAAACGCAAATTCTAGTATCTACAACAGTTGTTGAAGTTGGAGTAGATGTTTCAAATGCAAGTGTAATGGTAATTTTTGATGCAGATCATTTTGGCCTGGCTCAACTTCATCAATTACGTGGAAGAGTTGGACGCGGATCACAGCAATCTTATTGCGTTTTGATTGCTGATCCAAAAACTGAAATTGGAATTAAAAGAATGAATGTTATGAGCTCATCGACAGATGGTTTCTTTATTTCACAAAAAGATTTAGAATTAAGAGGACCGGGCGATTTGCTGGGAAAACAGCAATCAGGGCTTCCTTCTTTTCAAGTTGGAGATCCAATTGCAGATTTAAATATTCTTAGTGCTGCTCAAGATGTAGCTAAACAGGTTACAGATAACGAAAACTGGAAAGATCTTGATGAAAATCAAGAATTATTAAAAAATTTAACCACTTTAAATGAGAACACATCTTTTGATTGAAGGAGTAAGATAGATATGATTAAACTTGCAGTAGACGCCATGGGTGGAGATTATGCACCACAATCAGTAGTTGAAGGGGTTGAACTAGCTCGTAATAGTCGAGACGATATCGAGTTTTTATTATTTGGTGATGAAAAACAAATCAAACCACTTTTAAAAGACGAAAAGAACATTAAAATCATTCATGCTGACGAAGTAATTACTATGGAAGATGAACCAGTTCGAGCAGTTAAACGTAAAAAAAATTCAAGTCTGGTTTTAGCTGCTAAAGCTGTCAAAGACGGAAAAGCAGATGCCTTAGTTTCCATTGGAAATACAGGGGCATTATTAGTTGCATCCTTGTTAATTATTGGTAGAATCAAAGGAATAGATCGTCCTGGTTTTACGGCGACAATGCCTGTTATGAATAACGATAAAGGATTTACCATGGTTGATGCAGGGGCTAATGCCGATGCAAAAGTTACCAACATTGAACAATACGCTTTATTAGGAAAATATTACTCAGAACTAGTTGGACATGTTAATAATCCTCGAATTGGATTAATTAATAACGGAACCGAAGCTGATAAGGGTGACATGATTCATCGTAAAATGCACGATGCACTTCAATCAATGAACGCAAATGGTGAAATTAATTTTATCGGGAACATCGAGTCTCGTGAATTGTTAAATGGAGTTGCCGATGTTGTTGTTACAGATGGTTTTACTGGAAATGCAGTTCTTAAGGCGATTGAAGGTACTGCAATGTCTGGATTAGGTTTGTTAAAGGAATCAATTAAAAATGGTGGGTTTAAAGCTAAATTAGGTGCTTTCTTGATGAAAGATAGTCTTAAAAAGATGGCTAAAAAAATGGATTACAAACGTTATGGTGGTGCAGTTTTATTAGGGATTAAAGATCCAGTAGTAAAGGGCCATGGTAATAGTGATGCTAAAACAGTTAAAAATTGTTTATTTAACGCCGCTGAAATTGTAAAATCTGGTTATGTAGAATCAGTAAAAAATCATTTTACAAAAGTCGCTGAAACAAAATAACAAATCAATAAAGCTCTGTCTAATATTAGATAGAGTTTTTCGTTTAATGATATACTTAGATTAGGAATTACGGAGGAGTATACTGTGCAAAAAGAATTTGATAATAAATTAGCAGATAAATATAACATAAAATTTAATAATGAAGAACTATTAGATGAGGCTTTCACACAAGCTTCATATGTAAATGAGCATCCAGATCAAGATTTAAAATTCTATGAAAGATTAGAATTTTTAGGTGATGCTGTCTATCAACTTGTAGTGTCTGACTACATCTTTAAACGTTATCCTGAAATGCCACAAGGTCGATTGACAAAATTAAGAGCTGCAATGGTTAATCGTCATAGTTTTAGTCGGTTCGCTCGTGAATGTCACTTTGATAAATACATTCGTTTAGGTAAGGGTGAGGAAAAAGCTGGCGCTAGAAAACGTGATTCACTTCTTTGTGATATTTTTGAATCATTTATTGGGGCAGTATATCTTGATCAAGGAATTGAAACAGTTAAACATTTTTGTAATTTAGTTATTTTCCCTAAACTTGATGAAGGTTGGTTCGATGAATTCTTTGATCACAAAACTGAATTGCAAGAAGCTATTCAAATAAACGGTCCGGTTAAAATTGAGTATAAGCTATTAGATGAAAATGGTCCTGATAATGATCGACAGTTTAAAGTTGCTGTATTTGTTGATGATCAGGAGCTTGGAGTAGGGGAAGGTCATTCAAAGAAAAACGCAGAACAACTAGCTTCTAAAATGGCTCTAGACAAATTAGGAATTAAAGATCAAAAATTGCAATAATAAAGTGAGGAATCTGTTTTGAAATTAAAATCAATCCAAATAGCAGGTTTTAAATCATTTGCTAATAAAACTAACATTGATTTTCAAAACGGTTTTACTGGAATTGTTGGTCCAAATGGTAGTGGAAAAAGTAATGTTATTGAAGCCGTACGTTGGGCATTAGGAGAACAATCAGCTAAAAGTCTTCGTGGTAAAAAAATGAAAGATGTTATTTTTTCTGGTTCAAAAGATCAACACCCTTTGAATCGTGCAGAAGTTAGTTTGATTTTTGATAATACATCGCATTTCTTAGAATCAGATTATAGTGAAGTAAAAGTGACAAGAAAATACTATCGAAGTGGCGAAAGTATTTATTCAATTAATGATCATGAATGTTTGCTACGGGATATACATAATCTATTTATGGACACAGGTCTAGGAGAAGGTTCATTGTCAATTATTTCTCAAGGGAATGTTGATGATATTTTAGATGATGACGTCCAAAAAAGACGAACAATTATCGAAACGGCCGCGGGAGTTTATCATTATAAAAAGCAAAAGAATGAATCAGAAAAAAAATTAGAAGATACGCAATTAAATTTAGACAGAATTTCTGATATTATTAGGGAAATTGAAAAACAAATGAACCCTTTGAAAGAGCAAAGCGAAATCGCTTCGCTCTATTTGTCTAAAAATAAATATTTGAATGAATTAAAGTTTAATAAATTCGAATTTGTTTTAAAAAATAATTCTGAAGAAAAAAGTAAAATTCAAAACAAATTAAAAGAAGTTCAAATTGAACATGGTCAATTGATTAAGGAAATTGATAATTTGAACTTAAATAAAGAAAAACTAAGTCAAAAAATTAATCAATTAGATATTGATAAAGAAAATTTGCAAAGTGAATTATTAGAAAAGAATAAATTACTTGAAAATTTGAGTAGTGAAAAAAAACTTAATGAACAAAGAAAAAAATTTGATTTACAAAAACAAAATGATTTACAGCAACAATTAGATGATTTAATTTCTAATAAAAATAAATTGGCTGGTCAATTAGCTAAGGAGTCCGATAACCAAGAATCATTAAAACAACAACTTACTAATCTTGAAAATAAATTAAAAACTTTAAAAATCGAACAATTAGAAAAAGATGTTTTATTTACAGAAAAAGAAATTAATAAGGGTCGATCCAAATATGTCGAATTAATGCAAAAAATTTCAGATACTCGTAATGACTTGCGCATGAATGAAAAACTAAGTCAACAAGCTGATAGTAACTCAAAATTGCTATTTCAAGAATTAAGACAAAAAAAGGATCAATTAAATTCAATCAATGAATCGATTAATAACATTATTTCTAAACTTAAACTTTTAAAAGAAAATGAGGTTGAAGCTTCAAAGAAACTCGAAAAATACGAATCACTAATAAAAAATGATGAAAATCGAGTTGAAACGATGCGTGCTAATTGGTTAGATGCTCTTAGAATTTTTCAAGAAGCAAAGACTGAACGAGATGGATTAGCTTCTTTACTTGAAAATCATAACAATTTGTATCGTGGAACTCGTAATTTATTAAAACAAAAAGAACATTTGTCTGGAATTATTGGCGCGGTCGGAGATTATTTAAATGTCGATAATCAATATATTAAGGCAATTGAAACTGCTCTTGGTGCGGCTATTCAACAGATAATTGTAGAAAATGTTAGCGACGCACGTAAAGCAATTGCATATTTAAATAAAAACAAACTTGGGCGTGTAACCCTTTTACCAGTTAATGGGATTACTGATCGTTTTGTATCAGATACGATTCTGCAAAAGGTTCGTCAAATTGATGGTTTTATCGGGATCGCATCTGATTTAGTCCAGATTGATGATAAATATAAGCAAGTAAAACAACATTTGCTTGGTGGAATAATTATTGCTGATTCTTTAAAATCAGCAACTCAGATTAGTAATATTTGTAATCACAGAGTAAAAGTAGTTTCATTAGATGGAGATGTTGTTAATGCTGGTGGATCAATTACTGGGGGGGAAAACCAACGTCAAAATGATGGTCTTTTAACGCAAAAAAATAATTTAATTAACTTAAAAAATCAAGTTCAACGTATGCAAGAAAAGTTGAATTCGGGTGAACAAAACCTAAAAGAAATTCAATTTAAACTAAAAGATGATCAAGAAAAAAAACGAATGGTTTATCAAGATTCCAGTGAAATAAGTTCAAAACTAATGTTAGAAAAAAATAATTTAAGCTTGCAAGAAAATGAAAAAAATAAAATAGAACGAGAAATAAAGGCATTAAATTTAAAACTAGGCAATCGTGGGGATAATGAATTTGAACAGCCAGAAGACTTAAAACAACAAATTACAAAATTACAGGAACAAATTGATGATAACCAATCCCGTAATAAGTCTTTGACTTCTAATTTAGAACTTTTAAAACATGATTATAATGTTGAACTTAATTCTAAGAATGATTTACAACAACAAATTGGAATTGTAAAAGAAAGACTTAGCAACGTTAATCAAATTTGTTCAAATATAAAACAGCAGATTGACAAAAATGAAATTAATCAAACTAATTCCAAAAATTTGATTAAAAAAATTAAACAAAAGTTAGCAGAAATTAGTAAAGTTAATCATTTCGATACTCATGATATTCAAATCCAAATTAATGAAACTGAGAATAATTTTAATCAAACTAAAGAAATTCTAGATACAAAAAGAACTGAACTACAACAATTAGATGCTAAAATTGGACAAGAACAAAATCATTTAATTGAGAATAATGAATATCTTAATCAGTTTAAATCACAATTAACTGTGGTTGATCATAATTTAAGTCGAATTAAGACCAAATTTGATGAACTAAATAATAGTAATCAAATTTACAAAAAATTAGATTTAAATTTAAATCAATTAAATAATGAGATTCAAAATATCCAATTACAAATTTCTGAATTGGGACCAGTTAATCTTGGATCAATTGAAGCTTATCAGGAAATTAAAGAACGCCATGAATTTATGCAGCATCAAATGAACGATTTGCTTGAAGCGAAGAATCAATTATTAACAATCATGGACAAAATGGATGAAACCGTTAAAGTTCGATTTGAACAAGCATATAACAAAATTTCTGCATCTTTTAGTCAAGTGTTTAGAAATATTTTTGGTGGTGGAGAAGCTAAACTTGAATTAAGTGAACCGCATCATTTGCTTACAACGGGAATCGACATTCTAGTTAAGCCTCCTGGAAAACGCTACCGTAATATTACTTTACTATCTGGGGGTGAAAAGGCGTTAACGGCATTAGCTTTATTATTCGCAATTATTGAAGTTAAGCCAGTTCCATTTGTTATTTTAGATGAAGCAGAGTCAGCACTTGATCCAGCAAATGTAGATTGTTTTGCAAAGTACATCAAAAATCTAAAAAATGAAACTCAATTTATTGTTGTTACGCATAGAAAAGAAACTATGATTTATGCAGATGATTTATTCGGAATTACCATGCAAGATTCTGGGGTTTCAAAACTAGTATCTGTTGATTTGATTAACCATAAGGATAGGAGATAGTAATGGGATTATTTGATATTTTTAAACATAAAAACCAATCTACATCAAATGAAGAAAACAAAGTGGATGAACAAAAAACATTAACTGAAAATGAAGAAAATAATGAAGAATCACCAGAATCGGGCAAAAAAGAAACTGCTGATTCTGAAATTAAACCCAGTGATTTTAATCAACCTGAAAAAGACAATGATTCTGTAACACCTATCGTTGAAAATAACGAAAAAATAGATGAAATAGAATCTCAAAAAGATGAAAATCAAGCAAGCTATGAAGAAGGATTGGAAAAAACTAGATCTTCTTTTGGAGAAAAGTTAAATCATCTTTTTGCAAATTTTAGAAACGTTGATGAAGATTTTTTTGATGATTTAGAAGATACCCTTATCGAATCTGATGTTGGTGTACAAACAGCAACTCAAATTAGTGATCAATTAAAGGAAGCTGTTAAACTAGATAATGTAAAAGGTCATAAAGAAGTTCAAAATTTTGTAATTCAAAAATTAGTAGAAATTTATGATTCTCCTTCTAATGATGAAAATAAATTAAAAGAAAATCCTGATGGTCCTACAGTTATCTTATTTATCGGAGTAAATGGTGCAGGAAAAACTACTACAATTGGAAAAATGGCTCATAAATACCAAAAACAAGGCAAAAAAGTCCTTTTAGCTGCTGCTGATACATTCCGTGCCGGAGCAATCCAACAATTAGATGAATGGGCTAAACGTGATCATGTTGATATTGTCAAGAAATCAGAAGGTAGCGATCCTGCTTCAGTTGTTTATGATGCTGTGGAAAAAGCTAAGTCAGATGATTATGATATTTTATTTATTGATACGGCTGGACGTTTGCAAAACAAAGTCAATTTAATGAAAGAATTAGCCAAAATGAATAAAATTATCACTAATAAAATTCCTGGAGCCCCACAAGAAGTTTTGTTAGTAATTGATGCAACGATTGGTCAAAACGCAATGAGTCAGGCTAAAACTTTCAAAGAAGTAGCTGACATTTCCGGGATTGTTTTAACAAAGCTTGATGGTACTGCTAAAGGTGGTATCGTAATTGCCATTAAAAATGAAATTGGAATTCCTGTTAAGTATGTAGGTTTAGGTGAGTCAGTGGATGATTTGCAAACATTTGATCCAGAAAAATTTGTCTATGGTTTGTTTAAGGGATTAGTTGAGGAATAAATATGGATAAAAATTTTGATCTTAAACTAGTTCGTGACAATTATATTAATGCTTTATTTGACTTTTATGGTTGTTTATTAACTACAAAACAAGCCGATTATATTTCGCAATATTATGCAGATGATTTATCATTAGGTGAGATTTCAGAGAATTTTAATGTTAGCAGACAAGCAGTTTACGATAATATTAAAAGAACTGAAAAAACATTAGAAAACTATGAATCAAAAATGGGCTTATATGAAAAATTTATTAAACGAAATAAAGTTGTTGACGAATTAGAAGCTTTGATTAAAGTTTCTTATTCTAAAGACTCAGCACTAAATAGTTTAATTGATAAATTAGAAGAAATTGAAGAAGAATAGAGGTTTTAAATATGGCTTTTGAAGGATTAAGTAGTAAACTGCAAGAGGCTTTCAGAAAACTACGTGGTAAAGGACAAATTACCGAAGCTGATTTGCGATCTACTATGCGTGAAATTCGGCTTGCATTACTTGATGCCGATGTTAATTTCACCGTAGTTCGTGACTTTGTAAAAAAAGTACAAGCTAAAGCTAAAGGTGAAAATGTCTTAGAAGGTTTAAACCCAGGACAACAAATCATTAAAATTGTTGATGATGAATTAACTGAAATGATGGGTGGAGAAACAACTACCTTAAAAAAATCAAATAAAATCCCAACGATTATTATGATGGCTGGGCTCCAAGGTGCTGGTAAAACAACAACAGTTGGTAAATTAGCTAAAATATTAAAGGAAGATGACAATGCTCGTCCTTTAATGATTGCGGCCGACGTTTATCGTCCAGCTGCAATTGAACAACTTCAACAAATTGGTAAACAAATTGATGTTCCTGTCTTTGAAGAAGGAACTGAAGTTAACCCAGTTAAAATTGTTGAAGATGGTTTAAAAGTTGCAAAAGAAAATCATAATGATTACGTATTTATTGATACTGCTGGTCGATTACAAATTGACGAAAAATTAATGAATGAACTAAAAGAAATCAAAGAAGTTGCTAAACCAACTGACATTCTTTTAGTTGTTGATGCTATGACTGGGCAAAATGCTGTTAATATGGCTGAAGGATTCAACGAAGCTTTAGATATTACTGGAGTAGTTTTAACTAAATTAGATGGAGATACACGTGGTGGTGCAGCTTTATCAATTAAAGCTGTAACTGGTAAACCAATTCTCTTCACTGGTCAAGGTGAAAAGATGGATAATTTAGATGTTTTCCATCCAGATCGTATGGCTTCCAGAATTTTAGGAATGGGCGATGTCTTATCATTAGTCGAAAAGACCAAAAAAAACATTGATGAAAAAAAATCAATGGAACTTGCCGAAAAAATGAAAGAAAATACATTTAATTTTGATGATTTTCTTGATCAACTTCAACAAATTCAAAATATGGGACCATTAAAAAATTTGATGGCTATGATTCCTGGGATGGCTAATAATCCTGCCTTACAAAACGTAGATATGGATCCAAAAGATTTAGATCGAATTAAAGCAATTATTTATTCAATGACTAATGAAGAACGTGAAAACCCAGATGTTCTAAATCCATCACGACGTCGCCGAATTGCAAAGGGTTCAGCTCAACCAATTCAAAGTGTTAATCGTTTGATTAAGCAATTCAATCAAATGAAGAAGATGATGAATCAAATTTCTAATGGTAATATGTCTGGAATGGAAAATATGATGCAACAAACAGGAATGGGTAAAGGGATGAATAAGTTATCTAGTCTTGCTATGAAACGTATGAGTCGAAAAATTAAAAAAAATAAGCGCAAAAAAAATAAGAAAAAAAGAAAGTAATTAGGTGTAAAGAAAAAACTCTTTACATCTATAAAAATTATTGTTAAACTATATATTGTTAAGAAATCAATAGGAGGTGTAGTTATGTCTGTTAAAATCCGTTTGAAACGTATGGGTTCAAAGAAAAACCCATTTTACCGTATTGTAGTTGCTGATTCACGTAGTCCTCGTGATGGTCGTTATATTGAAAATGTTGGTACTTATAACCCACTTGTTCAAGTTGACCAAGTAACTCTTAAAGAAGAAAATGTTCTTGATTGGTTGAAGAAGGGTGCTAAACCATCTGATACTGTTAAAAACATTTTATCTGATGCTGGTATCATGAAGAAACTTCATGATATTAAGTTAGCCGATAAAAAATAAATTTAATTATGATTAATTTTGATAATTTAATAAAAAAAATCATTAAACCATTAGTTAAGTTCCCAGATGATGTCAAAATCAATCATCAAGAGACTTCTGACTTTCACGAATACATCTTATCAACTAATCCAAAAGATGTTGGACGAGTGATTGGTAAACGTGGCAGAGTTGCGCAAACAATTCGCACTATTATTTATAGTGTACATGTTACTGACAATAAAAGGGTTAAACTTATTATTGATGGTGGTAAATAAAAGAAACCCTTATATAAAACTTTGTTTTTATGTAAGGGTTTCTTTTTTAATTAGAGGTGAATAATGGAATACTTTGATGTAGGAAAAATCGTGAATACACAGGGATTAAAAGGCGAATTACGAGTTCAACCGATTACTGATTTTCCTGATCAACGTTTTAAAAAAGGAGAAAAAGTTACCGCTTTTTTAAAGGATGGAAAAACTGTTGAATTAGAAGTTGACGGAAAACGTAAACACAAAAACTTTGTTCTTATACATTTTAAGGGTTTAGACTCAATTAATGATGTTACATTCTTGAAACCATCAATATTAAAAATTACTAGGGAACAACAAGAAAATTTAGAATTAGATCCTGATACTTATTTTTATCACGAAATTATTGGTTTAGATGTTTTTAAAGAAAATGGCGAGTTAGTTGGAACAGTAAAAGATATTATGGAATTAGGTCCAAATGATGTATGGGTTGTTAAGCGTAATAATCAGCCTGATTTATTGTTGCCAAAAATTGATGATGTTATTAAAAATGTTGATTTAAAAAATCATAAAATAATTGTCGATGTATTAGAAGGGCTTGAGTAACATGAAAGTTGATATTTTAAGTTTATTTCCTCGTATTTTGGAGGGACCTTTGAGTGATTCAATAATTGGTAAAGCAATTGATCGTGGCTTATTAGACGTTTCAATTACAAACTTCAGAGATTATTCTGCTGATAAACATCATAATGTTGATGATACAATTTATGGTGGTGGAGCGGGAATGTTACTTCAGCCTCAGCCAATTGTCGATGCATTTCAACAAACTCAAAAAATTGCTAAAAAAAATGGAATTCCTAAGGGACGAGTTATTTTAACTGACCCAGCTGGTAAACAGTTTAATCAACACATAGCAGAAGAATTAGCTAAAGAAGAACATCTTACTTTTATTTGTGGTCATTATGAAGGTTTTGATGAAAGAATTAAATCAATTGTGACCGATGAATATTCAATAGGCAATTTTGTTTTAACTGGTGGTGAATTACCAGCTTTAGTAATGATTGATGCAGTTTCACGTTTAATTCCTGGTGTTTTAGGTAACGCGCAATCTGCTCCTGGAGATTCTTTCTCTGATGGATTATTGGAATACCCGCAATACACACGTCCAGCCGATTTTAGGGGGCAAAAAGTCCCTAAGATACTCTTAAGTGGAGATCATCAAAAAATAGCTGATTGGCGTTTAAAAGAGTCTTTACGAAAAACATATCTTAAGCGACCAGAAATGATTGATCATAGTAAATTATCTAAAGATGCTAAACGGTTACTAGCTGAAGTGCGAATTGAGGAAGAAAAAAATAATAATTTGATTTAGGATTATTATATGTTATAATAATATTTGGTATTTATACCAAAAAAATCAACAGTATTCCGCTGTCGGAAAGATAAGAGTGCTAGTTAGGGGAATTTATTATGCGTCAAAACAAATTGATTGAAAAAATCAACGCTGAACAATTACGTTCAGACATGCCTGATTTTCGTGCCGGAGATACTGTTAACGTATCTGTTAAGGTTGTTGAAGGTGATACAGAACGTATCCAAAACTTTACTGGTGTCGTTATTAAACGTCATGGTGCCGGAATTCAAGCTACTTATACTGTTCGTAAGATCAGTAATGGTGTTGGGGTAGAAAGAATCTTCCCATTAAACTCGCCACGTGTTGCTAAGCTTGAAGTTATTCGTCGTGGTAAAGTTCGTCGTTCAAAACTATACTACTTACGCGATCGTCAAGGAAAGGCTGCTCGTATCAAGCAATCATTCAAAAAACGTTAATAAGTATAAAAAAAGAACTTACATTTGTAGGTTCTTTTTTTATACTTATTTTTCTAGCAATTTAATATTTCTAATTCCGTTTTCATATAATAACCAACCAAGCAAACCAAAAAATAGAGGACCAATAATCGTCCAAAAAGCTGTTTCAAAGTCTTTAGAAATAATTGGTTGAATAGCAGTAAAACTTATTCCTAAGGTAATTATGAACATCATGATAATCACAGTTATGTTAGTTTTCCAACCAGGTTTAAAGAAAACAAATGGTCGATCAATTTCTTGAAGACGTTTAAAAAATGGAAATGCCCCGATTAAAAATAGGTAAGGAACTGCGCTTGAAATGTTGCCCATATCAGTTAAAATCAAATAAAATTTTTGAGTTCCAGAACCACCAAATGAAATTGCAAAAATTACAAAAGAAACAATCAAAGCCTGTGCCCACATTGTAAAAGCCGGCATATCATGTTTATTCAATGTGACCATTTTTTTGGCCAAATTCTTTTGTCAGTTCCTTCTAGAAATGATTCCAATGGAGAATAGATTAAAACAAAAAAAGCACCAATGTATGAAATAAACATACTTAGACCAGCAAAGCGGGCAAACCAATCACCAAATAAAATTGCAATTCCATTCGATAATCCAAACGTTTTAGCAGTAACAAACCCTAAATTATTAACTAATACATAGGTAATATTTCCAAGATTAACTTTTTCATTCCCCAAGACTTTATTCCAGTTAGTTGTTACACCAACAAAGAAGATTGAAAAAGAATATGTCAAAGTCATTATAATTGCTGCAATAATAATTCCTCGAGGATAATTCTTTTTTGGATTATTAACTTGATTAACTATTCCACCTGTAGTTTCCATTCCACCATATGCAAAAATTGCATAAACAATAAAAGACATTAGGGCAATTGGATTAGTAAATTGAATGTTAGGCGATTTTATGAAAGAGTTAATTCCTGTAATTGGCCGGGCTAAATGACCATGATTAACAATTAATACAACAACCGATACCGCCACAAAAGCAATTGGTAAAATAATCGAGAAAAATCCCCCAATGCCAGATACTTTAGCAATTGATTAAAACCTTGACTAGCAAAAAAGGTAACCACAATTACCCAAGTAATTGCCAAAATTCCAATAGTTTGCATGGAATTAAAAAAGCTTAGTAAATGCCAAGTATTAGTTTTATCCGTTCCAAAAAAGATATTTGAAAGCGGAATCCAAACTTTACTGGCAACAGAAATCATCCAAATAACCCAACCAGCTAACCAAATAAAAGTACCAATGAAAGCTAAACGATCGCCGATAGAGTTTTTCAACCATGAATAAATCCCACCTTTTTGCTCACTAAATGCTGATCCATATTCAGCAAACATCAAACCACTTGGTAAAAAGAATACCAAAGCAGCAAAGATATACCAAATGATGCTAGCATATCCCATTTGATTATAAGCAACAGTTACATTAGCAAATCCAAAGATTGACGATAATATCATAAGCGCTAATTTATTAGCACTCATTTTTTTACTATTACTTTTTCCCATTAATACACGCATTTCTTATATAAGTAGTTTATAAATTTAAATCTTGTTGATAATTCAAAGGTGAAAAATCGGTCGAAGCTGTAATAAATTTAGCCGCCAGATTTCGATAAGCAGTTAACGCAAGATTAGCTGATTTGAAACTATAGTGATTGGCCAATTCAGTTAAATTTTGTTTTTCATTTAATGAGGCAATTTGAGCTTCATTAACATTAGCAATGTATTGCTGAATCAATTGATTTTGTACGTCTTTTAATTGCTCATTAAATTGAAGATAATGTGGATCAATTAAAATTCCTACTAATTTAAAGATCCAATATGCTGATTCATGATCATAATCATGTCCAACTTTGTATTTATATTCCTTAGGGGTATCTGTAATTCCAGCAAAGAAGGGGACAAATGTACTTTGTGATCCCACTCCCATTAAAAGCCAATGGATGTCACCAATTTCCTTTGGATATTTAGCTGATAATTGTAAAACATGCGATTCTTGAGTTTTAGCAAGGCTAATTGGTCTAAACATATGTTTTTGTGCTTCAGTCCCGTTTCCAATAGGATCATAGACCGTTTCTTGGAAATGTGAACTCAGAAAATCTTGGGCATCAAACACTGAAATTAATTGTTTACTCTTACGAATGAAGGGTAAATTTTGTGATTCCGGATCTTGTTCAATTTCTGGATTAAACATTTTTTGACCATACCAAACTCGAGGAGTATTGTAGTATGCATCTGATTGATTTTGTGTTCCAAAAATTTCTCTAAAATTAAATCCATGACGATTAGGATTTAATGAATTATCAGCCACAAATTTTTGAATATCAGTAGACCATTTAAAATTATCCGAATCATCAAAATTAACATCTTGAATGGCCATTTGATTAGCTATTACTGCATAACTATCATCAGGAATTCGTTGAGCGACCCACTGATGACCAGATCCAATTTCAAAATACCAAACATTTTCAGAATCAGAAATTAAAATTCCGTTAGTTTCTGATGCACCATACTTGTTGATGATTTCCCCAAGTCGGTTAACCCCTTCAATTGCAGACTTAACGTAGGGAAGTACAACAGTTACAATTGCTTCCTCACCAATACCATTAGAAACTAGCGGATCAAATCCTAATACTTTGTTATTAGCATAAGTACTTTCAGTAGCACTAATGGCAACACCGTATTCATTGATTCCATCTTCTTCAAAAACTCCATATTTATCAGTCCATTCTGGAGTTGAGGTATATTTTCCTCGTTCTTTAGGAAGCTCTAAAGTAAAACCGTTGTCTTTTGAAACAAACTTTTGGGGTTTATCAAGTACTTGATGTTCATTAACTATAAAGCGTTTTGGCCATGCTGCTTTACAATCTTCATTTCTTCCAATTAGAGTACTTCCATCAGTAGTTGCATTTTTACCGACTAGAATACTCGTACAGGCAGAAAATTCAAAATTATTCATAAAATCCGCTCCTTTAATACACTTTATCTATCATAGTAATTGTAACATCGATTAAATAGACTCCTATAAAGTTTAATTTTCTGAAATTAAAAAAGAGCTAATTTCAAATTGGAAATTAGCTCTTAAGCAATATTTAGTTAAATATATATTTTTTATCTAAACGTTTTATTTTAAAAATTCAGCCTTTTTAAAATCAGGATGAGGATAAGTATAGAATCCCTTTCCAGATTCAACTCCGATTTCACCTTTATCAATCATCTTTTTAAGTAATTCAGCAGCTTTTTGTGAGGTTGAGTCTTTTGTCATTTTATTAATCTCATAAACGGTACGTAATCCAATCATATCAATAAAAGCAAAAGGACCCATAGGTGAACCTGTAGCAATCATCCAAGTTTTATCAATTGTCTGAGGGTCGGAAATTCCTTTAACCCATAATTGAACGCCTGCTGTTAAGAAAGGAACTAATAATGAATTTAAAATATATCCAGGTTGTTCCTTATTAACAAGTAAAGGAACCATTCCAATTTCTCTTGAATATTTTTCAAACATTTTAGGAAGTTCTTTACTAGTTTTACTTTGTGACATAATTTCAGCAGTATTATTTTTCCAAATTTCATTGGCAAAATGATAAGCTAAAAATTTATCTGGGCGACCAGTATAATCAGCAAATTGTGAAGGTAAAAGGGTTGATGTATTAGTAGCAACAATTGTTTTAGGATCAGCTAATTTAGCAAACTTTTCATAAAAGTCTTTCTTAATTTCAACATTTTCTGGAAGTGCTTCAATTACTAAATCAGCATCTTTGAGTACTTGTGACAAGTCAGTAGTATAAGTAAGATGGTCTTGTGCATCATTTAATTGTTTTTCAGTAGCACCTAAATCTTCCTTAACTGCTTGAGCCCAACGACTAACTCGTTCTTTAGCACTGTCTAATGAACTTTCTTTTCGTCCCCAAATAGTAACGTTTTTACCATGAAATGCTGACATATAAGCAATTTGAGAACCAAGAATTCCCCCACCAATGACTGTAACATTATTAAATTCCATTATACTAATCTCCCTTGTTAATAAATCTGTTATTTTAACAAAATAAGTATAGCACCATTAACTTTTGAAAAATATTAAATGTACTTATAGGATTTATATAAAAAATAGTAGAATAACTGCTTGAAAAAAATTACTAAAAATCATAGAAGCGTTATAATTAGAGTATTAAAAACAAACGGAGTTAATTATGAAAAATGAACAATATATAATGGCAATTGACGAGGGAACAACATCCGTTCGTGCCATATTATTCAATCATCAAGGAAAAGAAATTGATCGTTCACAAAAAGAAATCAAACAAGTTTTTCCACATCCAGGTTGGGTAGAACAAGATCCAAATGAAATCTGGAATAAAACTGAGTCAGTAATTTCTGATGTCTTATTTAAAACTGAAACACAACCTTATAAGGTTCGTTCAATTGGAATTAGTAATCAAAGAGAAACTACTGTTATTTGGAATAAAAGAACTGGAAAACCAATTTATAACGCCATTGTATGGCAGTCAAAACAAACTAATGACATTGCAAAACAGATTAAACAACATGGTTTAGCAGATGAGATTCAACAAAAAACTGGACTAATCATTGATTCATACTTTTCAGCAACTAAAATTCGTTGGATTTTAGATCATGTTGATGGGGCACAAACCTTAGCTGAAACTGGCGATTTACTTTTTGGAACCATTGATACATGGTTATTATGGAAATTAACCGCTGGAAAAGTACATGCTACTGATGTAACGAATGCCAGTCGTACCATGTTATTTAATATCAACAAATTAGAGTGGGATCAGGATTTATTAGATGTTTTTAATATCCCAAAGAAAATGCTTCCGAAGGTTGAAGAATCTTCTCATGTTTATGGATATACGCAAAATTTTACCTTCATGGGGGTCCAAATTCCGATTTCTGGAATTGCTGGTGATCAACAAGCTTCTTTATTTGGTCAATTAGCATTAAAACCGGGGATGACGAAAAACACATATGGAACCGGTGCTTTTATTATGATGAATTTAGGTGATAAACCTAAGTTTTCAAAACTAGGTTTATTAACGACCATTGCTTATGGAATTAGTGGCAAAGTTTATTATGCATTCGAAGGTAGTATCTTTATTGCAGGAGCTGCCGTTCAATGGTTAAAAGATGAATTGAAATTGATTGAAAATATCAGTGGAACTGCTAATATGGCTAAAACCGCAAATGACGAACCAGTATTTATTGTTCCTGCTTTTACAGGACTAGGTGCACCTTATTGGAATGAAAGTGTGCGGGGATCTATTTTAGGAATTACCAATCATACTGGAATAAATGAAATTGTAAAAGCCACATTAGAATCATTAGCTTTTCAAACTAAAGATGTCATCAATACCATGACAGAAGAAACACAAGTTCCATTAAATTCATTAGTAATTGATGGGGGAGTTTCAAAAAATGATTTCTTAATGAAATTCCAAGCAGATATCTTAAATCAAGCAATTGAAAGATCAGCAACTTCTGAATCAACCGCTTTGGGGGCTGCATTTTTAGCTGGGTTAGCAGTTGGATTTTGGAAAGACGTTGATGAAATCGATGGAATTAAGCAAACAGGACAAACATTTGAACCACAAATGTCTGAAATTGAAAGAAAACGACTTTACCATAATTGGCAGTTAGCAGTTAGAACTACTGAAACATTCGAGGAGAAGAAATAAGTGGAATTACCAGAAAAATTTAAATCAAAATATAAACGACTTTTAGGAGAAGAATACGAAAATTTTATTAAAAGTTTTGATGAAGAAGCAGATCATGGATTTAGAATTAATCGTTTAAAACCGAAAGCTAATCTTCAAATTAATACAAAAGAACCAATCGAATATGTCGATAATGGATTTATTGGTAAAATTGACGGTAAATCGGCCGAACATCAAAGTGGGTATATATACAGTCAAGAACCTTCTGCAATGTTTGTTGCACAAGTAGCCGATCCTAAACCTGGGGAAAAAATTCTAGATTTGTGTGCCGCTCCGGGTGGAAAATCAACACAGTTAGCTAGTTTAATGAATAATCAAGGACTCTTGGTTTCTAACGAAATTGACCGTGGAAGAGCTAAAATACTAGTGGAAAATATTGAAAGATTTGGAGTTAAAAACCCATTAATTTTAAATGAAGATCCAGCTAATTTATCAAAACATTTCAAAAAATATTTTGATAAAATTTTAATTGATGCTCCTTGTTCTGGGGAGGGTATGTTTCGCAAAAATCATGATGCTACCAACTATTGGTCAGAAGATTACCCAAAAGAATGTGCGACGCTTCAACGTGAAATTATCAAAAAAGCAGTTAAGATGTTGAAACCAGGTGGCCAAATTATTTATTCGACCTGTACTTTTGCACCAGAAGAAGATGAGCAAATCATTGCCTGGCTAGTTGATAATTATAATTTTAAAATTTTGCCAATTGAGAAATTCAAGGGCATGAGTAGTGGACGACCAGCGTGGGCGAATGGAAATCCAGATCTAAGTAAGACGGTTCGATTATTTCCTCATTTATTTAGGGGAGATGGACATTTTGTGGCTAAATTACAAAGTTTAGATGACGGTAAAATTGGAAAAATAAAACATCAACGTTCTAATGTTTCGGGAAATTTAAAAAAAGATTGGGAGAAGTTTAACTATGATAATTTCGTTAATTTTGATCCACACCCTTTATTAAAATTTGGAGAAACTTTGTATTCATTCAACCCTGAAATTCCTGACTTAAATGGTTTAAAAGTTATGCGACCAGGAACACCACTTGGACAAATTAAGAAAAATCGAATTGAACCAGCATATGGGCTAGCATTGGAAATTAATCCAGAGCACGTAAAAAATAAATTAAATATTACACGTGACGAATGGAAATTATACGTCCATGGGGATACAATTCCTACTGATTCTAATTTAGAAAAAGGATGGTATTTATTAATTTGTGATGGAATGTCAATTGGATTTGGAAAAGTAGTTTCTGGGACAATTAAAAATTTCTTTCCAAAAGGATTACGATTTAAAGCATAATAAAAACGACTTCTAAGGAAGTCGTTTTTATTTTAGCTTTCTTTGCTGGAGATAATTTTGTAAGTCTGTACTAGTAAAGATCTTACTTTTTCTTAATTCAGTAATATTTTTTACGCCAAGCATGACAAAAATCGCTTTAATTCCATAAATCCATTCTGAAAGCATCATTTCGGTCTTTTCAGGACCATTATCAATTAATGAGGATAATATTGTACTTGCAATCCCAACGGCATCAGCGCCTAAATACAGAGCTTTTACAACGTCTAACGGGGAAGTTATTCCTCCAGCAGCAATATAATTCAAATCTGGTAATACTTGAGCTTCAAATAGTGATTGAACTGTCGTTAATCCCCAATCTTCAAGATAATTCATATCCTTAGAAGGTCGACGAAAATTCTCAATTTGCACAAAATTTGTACCACCTTTACCACCAAGATTAATATATTTAACACCAACTGCTTTCAATTTTTCAATTGATTCATGAGCCATACCAAAGCCAACTTCCTTAACAATAACTGGAATGGGGAAGGCTTCAACGATTTTTTTGATGTTTTTAATCCAATTAAAAGTTTTATCGCCTTCAGGCATCACAACCTCTTGAGCAACATTAACATGAATTTCAATTGCACTTGCACCAATTAAAGTAATAGCTTTTTCAACTTCTTCAATCGATGCATTAGCACTTAAATTAGCAATTTTTAATCCGGTAGGATTAACCCTTTTAATAATTGAAAAAGTACCCTCAAGTTGTGGTTCACGAAGGGCAACGCTTTCACTTCCAACTGCCATCGCAAGATTTAACTTTTGTGCAATTTCACTTAATTGTCGGTTAATTTTACCAGTATATTCACTGCCACCAGTCATTGCCTCAATATAAAAGGGGATATCAAACGTTAATGAACCAACTTTAGTGGAAATATTGACATCATTAAAACTAATCTCTGGAATTGTATTAGGGATGAAGTGAATTTGATCAAATCCAGCATTTGATTTTTCTTTATGAAATTTTTTAGCTAAAGATAAATGTTCATCTTTTCGATGCGATTGAATGCTTACCATTATGATGTCCTCAATAATTATAAATTTCGATATTTAAACGATCAATTCCATGTTGCTTCCAATCTTCAACTAATTTATTAATTGCGTCACTATTCTTAATAAAGACAATTCCGCAATCCCCACCACCTGCACCAGATGTTTTGGCAGCTCCTCCAAAGCAATCTGCAATTTCAACTAATTCTTTCAGTTTAGGAGTTTCAATCACGACATTAGCCATTTCTCCGAGCTCTAGTAGAAGCAAACGATTTTTCTTAATGTTATTCATAATGATTTTAATATTATCTTGATGAAATCCATTAGTAATATCATGCACACATTTGTTACTATCATGTAAAAATTGATGATAACGTACTTTATTTTTCCCTTTTTTTAATTCGACTTTATCAATTAAATGAGAGGTCGAAGCAGGTGCACCAGACCAACCAACTAAAAATTTTAAGGTTGATGGAACTTTTAATGGAATAATTTCCAAGCTCGGCCATTCTAATTTAATTAGTTTATTAAGTGATACTCTTTTCCGAAAACTTGAAAGCCAGGTTCGATCAAAAGAGGTGTATGAAATTAAACCACCAAAAACACTGGATGCAACATCTCCTAATGATCCATTTCCCTGAACTTCAAAGTGTGCAATTGCAGCTAACTTGAATAACTCTATTTTTGTTAGGTTAAGCTGGTAAAGCTTACATACGGCTTTTGTTGTAGCAACCGTCACTGCCGCAGAGGAACCTAGTCCATATTTTTTTCCATCTCCATTATCTAACTCACTATTAATATTAATGTTAAAAGTTTTTAAATCGAGTCTGAGTGACTTAATGTATTCTTCAGCAACTTTAATTGCAGAAACGATGTATTTAAAGGGATTTTCCCGGTCATCTAAAACGATTTCTGAATTAATCCGTTGCCAATGTAACATGGTTTTTTCATACTGTTGGGAAGTAATCGTTCCATAACTTTTTGCTTCTTCAATTTCTGCTGTAACAAACCGATTAACTGCAGCAATAATTGCAGTGTGTCCAGTTTCGACAACAGCATATTCGCCAGCAAGATATAATTTCCCAGGTGCTTTTGTAGTAATCAAAAAAATAACTTCTTTCGTAAAATATTTTTATTGGTACTCAATTCCAGGTCCTGCTGAGGTAACAATTACTTTATCAGACCCAAATTCTTTTTCTAACTCACTGACCAGTTTAGAAGTATTTTGTTTTTCTACTAGTATTTTAACATTTGGACCAGCATCCATTGTAAAATAACACGTTAGACCACTGCTTCTTAAACTATGAACGAGATTCATTACTTTTAATGAGTCCGCATCAAAATAAGTGTAATCGGGTGAAGAACTCAACGTTAACGCATGCATTTGCATTGCATTTTCCTCTGCAATTTTACCCATCCTATCAAAATCACGATTTTTAATTGCAACTTTAATCTCTTTAAGAGCTTTTTTAGAAACTTTTTTCCATGCTGAGTAATAAGGGGAGGTGTTTACTGAAATTTGCATTCCTTTAGAACTGCTCATTTGTTTTTCTGATTGATTAACCATAACAGCAACTACATTAATTGGCCAATCAACTTCTTCTTCAAAGGGGACAGCATATGAAGTTTCGTCACTAAAGCCTTTTTTCCACTCCACAAAACCACCATAAATACTTCTAGTAGCTGATCCAGAACCTCGACGTGCTAGTCGAGAAAGGTCTTTTTTGTTTAAATTTAATCCAATTGCTTTGCTAGCAGAAGCAGCAAGCGCTGCAAAACCAGACGCTGAAGATGCTAATCCAGCAGAGGTAGGGACTTTGTTAATTGTAGAAACTTCTGCATAAACGTTTTGTTGAGCTAGGTCTCTAACAACATCGAGAAAATTAACGATTCGTTCAGCTTTTTTTTCTGATAATTGTTGACCGTTAAAAGTGATTTTGTCTTCTAAAAGCTTTTCATTAAATAAAACTGATGTATCAGTATAAAAATCTTTTAATGTTAACGACAAGCTACTGGTTGTAGGTATTTTTAATTTCTGATCAACTTTTCCCCAATATTTAATCAAAGCAATATTAGTGTATGCACGAGCAGTTACTTTATTTTTAGAAATTGTCATTGTTTTGCCTCACTAGTTAATTCATTTAATGATTGGATCCAGGCAGATTTAGCACCATTATTCAATAATTGTTTCTTAATTAGTTGTGCTTTTTCCAACGTACCGCAAAGGGCAATAATGCATCCGCCCATTCCGCTACCAGTTAATTTTGCACCTAAAGCATCATTGGCTTTTGCTACCGAGATTAAATGATCAAGTTTGAAAGAACTAACCCCCAAATTAGAAAGAATCATTTGGGCATCGTTCATTAATTGTCCTGTTTTTTTAATATCATTGTTGTTCAAAGTTAATTTGACTTGTTCTGTTAAATTTCCTAATTGATTAATTTCTTGTTTCACTAATTCTGGATGGTAATTTAATCGGTTATGAACTTCATCAACAGCAATTTTGGTGTTACTAGAAATACCAGTATCTGCAATAATAATAAACCCAGTGGTATTAAAAGAGATTGGGGTAAAATGACCATTTTCAAATAAAATTGGTTGATCAGAAATCACCGTTTTGGCATCAATTCCACTAGGATTTCCGTGAGTAATTGATTCTTCAACATTAATTAGATTATCTAGTTCTTGTTTATCTAATGATTTTTCAAAATATGCAAAATAAGCACGAGTAAGGGCAGCTGAAGTAGCTGCAGAAGAACCCATCCCACGTCCTAAGGGAATTTCACTGATAATTTGAATACTAAATTTTATGTGCTTAGGATTTAAAAGTTCATTTAATCGTTCAATTAATTGTGAAATACCAGTCATAGAAGTGGGTAATTCGGATAAAGGACCATTGAAATATTTACTCTCAATTTCTGATTCATTAGAATAAATGGGTTTAATTGTAACTTGGGCTTCAATTTGCGGAAGTGGAAAGACGATTGCAGGCTTTTGATAAACCGCACTATGTTCTCCTAAAAAAATAACCTTAGCATGACTTTTTCCAATTGCTTCTTTATTCATTAGCTATCGCTCACTTTCTTAACTGTTATATTTTATCATATTTGAAGAAATAACCAATCATACAAGCGATTTGATATTATCGATTTAACTGGTTTTGTAGTAGAATTAGAATAGTTTATAAGAACGAGAGTAGGAAAGTTAATGAATCAGAATACAACATACACCGTTGTTGATATGGAGACTACTGGTACGAGTATCAAACACGGAGATCATATTATTCAATTTAGCGTAAGTTTTGTTAAAAATAATCAAATCATTGATTCATATTCGACTTACATAAATGATGGGGTTGAGATTTCAGAAGAGATTTCAAATCTAACCGGAATTACAAGCGAGACCATTAAAAATGCTCCAACTTTTGATCAAGTAGCAGCAACCATCTACAAAAAATTAAAGAATACTGTATTTGTTGCTCACAATGTCAACTTTGATTTCCCCTTTTTAAATGCCTTTTTAGAAAAAGTTGGCTTTCCAGAATTAGATATTCCCGCAATTGATACGGTTAGTCTAACGCAAATTTTTTTTCCAACTTTGAATAGTTATCGATTAAGTGATCTCAGCAGTCATTTTAATATTATTCATAAACACCCACACTCATCAGCTAGTGATGCAGCTGCAACAGCAGTTTTATTAATTAAAATTACAGATAAAATTAAAACAATTCCGCAAACAACTTTAAAAAACATTTTAGATATTAACCTTGAATTACCACAAGATACACTTTCATTTATTAGCTCAATTTATCAACAAAAACAATCCAAAAAACTAGAATTACCAAATAATTTAGTAAACGTTGAGGGGATTATTTTAAAAAAGGTAAAATCCCCACAGTTTATTGAAAAATTAAAAGTTCCTAAATTCCCTAAAACCAAAAGTAAAAAGTTAAAGTTACTTGAACCAGGATATCAATGGCGAGAATCTCAAAGTAAAATGATGAATGCTATTTATCATAATTACACAGATTCGAAAAAAAAGCCCACTAACTTAATAATCGAAGCGCCTACTGGTAGCGGAAAAACTTTAGGGTACTTAATTCCGATGGCATATTTAGTTCAAAAAGGAAGACCAGTTGTCATTAGTACTGCTACAATTGCATTACAATCTCAATTACAAAAAACTATCAATCATACTTTAAACGAAGAATTTGGATTTGGATTTAATTCAGTAATTTTAAAAGGAAAAAATCATTATTTAGATTTAAATCGGTTTTTACTCAGCTTATTAATTGATGATGGTAACAAACAATCACAATTTATCAAAGCCAAAATTTTAATTTGGTTGACTGAAACTGATACAGGTGACCTAGATGAATTAAATTTGCCTAAAAAAGCAATTATTATTAATCAAATTAATTATCAAGCTGGTTTTTCTGATGATAATCTAGATTTAGGAAATTATGATTTTATCAACCGTCAAACGCAAATGCTTAAATCAGCAGATATTGTAATTACCAATCATAATTATCTCTATCAAAACGCTCGTAAAATCAATGAGACTCTAAATCAAAAACCATACTTAGTAGTTGACGAAGCATCTACACTATCAGATGTAGCATTTAATTCTCAACAAAAACATTTGTGGCTTGGAACTATTAAAAAAAATAGTGGGCGAGTAAGAAATGATATTTTTCAAACTCATGCTGAAAATCTAAACGATATCTTTGAAAGTAATAATAGTTTGCTATCTAAAACTGAAAGAATCGCTCAAGCAGTTGACCAAATATCGGAAACTAACACTTATTTAGTTAGTCAGTTTGCTAAGTTCTTTATGAAACGACTTAATCAACATCGTTCTGAAGTTGGGTTACGATTGGACAAGCTCAAAGAGTTTATTGAACTAAATCAACAACAAATTACTAAAATAACTAGTTTAAATAGTATTCTACAAAATCAATTAAAATCTTTAAATTTCGAAATAGCACAAAATTCTAAACGCTGGACACCAGCTGATTACGAAATATTCTTAAAGTTTAATGAACACGTGACTAAAATTATAAAATTTATTGAACAATTAAATATTTTTATAGATAACTTTGCAGCTAATAACTTTGCAGATGTTATTTTGATGAAATATGGATTGGATCATGATCCCAACAATGTAATTTTAGAGAGTTTACAACTTGATTCAACCAATAGTTTAAGTAAAGATATTTATAAATATTTCAAACCTGCTATTTTTACTGGTGCTGTCTTGTTTACCTCCAAAAAATCGCAATTTATTTATAATCAACTTGATTTGAATAGAAATAATACCAGAATGAAAAGGCTAAAATCAAATTTTGATTATGCAAATCAAATGAAATTAATGGTTTCTAACCAAACTCCTATGCCCGAAAGTTTTGATAATGACGATTATGTTAAATACTTATCAGATTCTATTATTGATATATACAATAGTCATCCTGTTCCAACACTTGTATTATTCAATTCATTACAATTAATCGAATCAGTTTATCACAATATTCTAATTAATAATAAAGTTCCTCATATTTTTGCTTCTGGAATATCTGGAAGCCAAGAAAAAATAATTAGAAAATTTCAGGAAACAAAAAATCCAGTTATTTTAGGAGCGAATGGATTTTGGGAAGGAATTGATTTTCCAAATAATTATCTTAAATCAGTCATTATTACTCGCTTACCATTTGCAGCACCAAGCAACCCAATTGCTAAAGCAAGATCTTCATATTTGCGAAAAGAGAAAAAAAATCCTTTTATTAGCTATGCCTTGCCAAAGGCGATTATGGATTTGAATCAAGGAATGGGAAGGTTGTTACGTCATGAAAATGATTATGGCACAATTACAATTTTGGATAATCGTTTAGTTACTAGAAAATATGGTGAACAAATCCTTAGATCTTTTAATCCAGACCTAAAAATTATTACAGGGGATATAGAGAATATTACAAAAGAAAATAAAACATTTTTTGATTCAAAAGAAAATGATAAGTTGCTATAATTGAATTATTAGTGAATTTAAAAGAGGATACCTATGCGAGAAAAAAGATTACTACGTATGAGATTATTACGCTATTCAAAAATAATATTTGCTTTAGCAATTGTCATAATTTTATCTGGTTTAATTGCAATTCACATTGCTCAGAGACCGTTTCAAAAAAAGCAAGCAATCACAATTGATTTAGTTGAAAAATATGCAAAATTCCATGATATATCAAATTTTAGTGAAAATGATTTAGGAACAACATACTATTCAGTAGCTGGTGAAAATAAGAAGAATATACCTTCATTTGCGGTTGTTACTAAAAATATGAAACATATCAAAATTTTTAAACAATCTGATGGAATTAGTGAAGAAAAAGCTAAAATAATTGCAAAATCTAATAACAATCAAAAAATTATAAACGCTGGTTTGGTTTTAGTGAATAACAAACCTGCTTGGCTAATTTCTTTAAAAAAATATAACGGTGGATACGATTATGTCACTATAAACTTTAAAAATGGCAAAAAAATTGAATCATTAAATGTATAGGAAGTGTCTAGATGGACAATAATTTAATTAAATATTTAGATTATGGATCTGTAAACATTTCAGGTGCTATTTTAGCAAACATCAATAATCTGGGTTTAACCGCAACAGAATCAGTAATTTTAATTGAACTTTCCTATTTAAAAACAAGGGGAATTAACTTCCCTGAACCACAAATGATTGTGGACATGACAGGATTTGATACAAAACTAGTTTTTGATACAATTCATCAATTAGTAAAGAAAAGATTTGTTGCAATTACTAGTGGAAAAGAAAATGTAGATGAATATAGCTTTACACCACTAAATCAAAAAATTAATCAATTATTAGAACAACATCCAGATTCTAAAATTGAGGTAACAGATTCTATTAAAGATACTGAAGAAGAAAGTCTCTCAAATCGCCAAGAATTATTCAATAATTTCACACAAGAATTTGGCCGTCCACTATCTCCAATTGAATTAGAAACAATTAACGATTGGCTTACAATTGATAAATATTCAACCAAAATTGTTAAATTAGCTCTTCGTGAGGCAGTTTTGAAGCAGGTTTACAGTTTAAAATACATTGATAGAATTTTAATTTCTTGGAAAAAGCAAAACATTACAACGGTTGCACAAGTTGAAGAACAACGTAAAAATTATGAACAGCAAAAAAATAATTCTAATAATCAATCAACAGATTTACCTAAAATTCCAATCTTTAAAATAAAGAAGGAATAATACACGAATGGTTAAAAGTCATTCGTGCTTTTTTATTTTAATCAGTTTTAATATGATAAAATATAACTAACAAAAAACATTAAGGAAAAATAAAATTCATGGACTATAGTTTATGGGAACAGTTTCCAAATTTAGAAAATAAATTAAAAAAAACTCAAAAAATCATGATTAATCAAATTAATATTGATAATTCCAAATTCAAAAAAGGAATTGATGATTTGATTAATGGCAATGGTAAGATGATTCGGGCAGCCTTACTTTTATTATTCAGTGAGTATGGTCCTAATAATAATGATCTAATTTTCGAAAAGGCGGCATCATCAATAGAGATTATTCATTTAGCTTCTTTAGTTCATGATGACGTTATTGATGAATCTGATTTGCGTCGTGCTGCGAAAACACTCAATAAAAAATTTGGTCAACACGAAGCAATTTACTTAGGAGATTATTTATTTACTCGTTATTTCAAATTACTTATCGAATACGCACCTGACAAAAATAATTTAAATTTTAATATTGAACTAATCCAATCTATTTTGGATGGCGAATTACATCAAAGTCTCTCGAAAGATAATCTAAAAAGATCTGAAACTGATTACTTCAAAGCCATTAACGGAAAAACATCTGCTTTATTTATAAATAGTGCTGCAGAAGGTGCTATTTTAGGTGGTGCTGATGAAACAACTGTTAAATTAGCTGAACAAATTGGTTCCAAGTTAGGAGACTCTTTTCAAATTAGAGATGATTTACTTGATTTTAATCCTACCTATAAGACTGGAAAACCAAAACTCGAAGATGTAACTGAAGGAATATATACACTTCCAATTATTTATGCCTTGCGAACTAGTTATAAAGAAGAGTTACTAAAGATACTAAAAAAAGATCAGCTGGATTCAGCTGATCTTCAAAAAATTCAAATTATAATCGAGACGAGTGGTGGGTTAAAACAAGCTCAACAAAAATTAGAAAAAACCTTAAAAGAGTGTAAACACTTAATTGATAAATTACCTGATGGTATTTCCAAAAATACTTTAAACATGATTATTGAAAAATTATTCAAATAATTAATCTTGAACAATCCCTTGATCCATAGCATATAGCTTACGGTAACGGGGGTTGTTTTTATATAGTTCTGATGGGGTACCTTCCATCTTAATTGAACCATTTTCTAGGAAAATAACTTGATTCATGTTTGATAAACCTTGAAGATGATGGGTTACCCAAATAACTGTTTTTCCTTTAAGTACTCTATCTAATGTCTTAATTAAATCATTTTCTGTAATTGGATCAAGCCCAACCGTTGGTTCATCCAGCAAAACAATCGGATTATTTTGTAGTAAAATTCTTGCTAATGCTAATCGTTGGCGTTGACCACCAGAAAAACGAACACCACTTTCGCGAACATTAGTATTGTAGCCATCTGGTAATGATTTAATATAATCTTCCAATCCTACATCTTTTATTGCTTGTTTAACATCTTCATTACTAGCATTTTCGTTTCCAATTCGAACATTATTCAAAACAGAAGTGTTGAATAGAAAAGGGTGTTGGTCTAAAACACTAAACCATTTAGCCTGATTGTTCTGTAATCTTGTCACATTAATTCCATCAATCGTTACAGATCCTTTAGTTGGAATTAATGATCCTAATAATAATTGAAGTAGAGTAGTTTTACCAACACCACTGGGTCCAATAATTGCTAATTTTTGGCCTCTTTTAACTTCTAAAGAAACGTTTTTAATTAAACTAACTGACTCGCCAGGATAATTAAACGTTACATCATTCATTTTGATTTCTTTAAAAGTATCAGGATTAGCAGCTGATTGATCAGGATTAGGTTTAATTTCATCATTTGAAAGCTTATTTAATCTAAGCACCGAATCCTTATACATTGGCCATTCTTCCATTGCTTGACTAACTGGAATAAAAGTATCCATCAAGGGAAAAACTCCTAAGACAAAAGCCGCAGCATAATTAGCCAGCGCTTGCGATGAGTTAAAAAACCAATTTGACCAAATTAAAGTACCAATTAAAATAATTGCAAACATAACTTTAACTAGTAGATCACGATTCCATTCATATTTACGAGTTCTAAAATTTGATGCATCTAATTTACTATCGTTTTTCGTAACTCGCTTTAAAAATCCATTTTTTCTCCCTGAAATCATCCAGTCACCAATTCCAAAGGTTGCATCGGTTAATTCACTATACGATTCATGAACCAATGATCGTTCATACTCCTTTGCAGCACCCCGCATCGCAACTGAAGCAAGGGGAATAAATAATAAGATGATTGCAAATGACATTAGCATGAATATGGCATATAGCCAGCTGATAACTCCAAGACAAAGGATTACGATAATTCCTGTAATGTAAGCAACTACCGTAGGAAAAATCGTTCTCAAATATAAATTTTCCAAATGATCAATATCTTCAGCTAAAATGCTAAGTAAATCTCCGGTTTGAAACTTACTAGTTAAAAACATGGCACTAGTCTCAAGTGTGGTATACAAACGCTTTCTTAATAATGAGGTAACCTTTAGCACCCAGTTATGACTATTGATCCGTTCCAAGTACTTAAATAAGGGTCTTCCTATCCCAAAAGCACGAGTTAAAAGAACTGGAACATAAACCACTAAAATATTATAGGGATGAGTAGCTGAGCGACTAATTAAATAACCAGCAACAAACATTAAACCGATGGCACAGAAAAACGTTAAAACGCCTAAGAAAAATACCAAAACTAATAGTTTTTTATATCTAGCTAGATAAGGTTTAATCCAAGTATCATTTTTAAATATTTTATGCATTTTGATCTGCACCTCGAATCTCGTCTATTAATTCTTTATAAATCCCATTTCTATTTATCAATTCAACAGGTGTTCCTTGTTCTACTAATTTACCCTCATCCATGACTAAAATATAATCCATATTTTGCATCCAATGAAGTCGATGAGTAGCAAAAATAACAAGATGATTTCTGAAAATAGGAAGCATTGTTTGCTTAAGCTCATATTCAGTTTCAATATCTAAATGAGCCGTGGGTTCATCCAGCAATAAAATTTCACGATTATCATCTAATAATGTTCTTGCGAGCGCAATTCGTTGTGCTTGACCACCACTAATTCCACGACCACTTTCTCCAATTTTTGTATCTAATCCAGCTTGTAAATCATTAACGAAATCCATTAATCCTGCTTTTTCAGCAACAACTTTAATTTGTTGTTTAGTGGTGTTTGGTTGATAAAAAGCAATGTTTTCAGCAATTGTACCGGCAAAAATATATGGATCTTGAGGAATATAACTAATGTGTTTTTGCCATTCTATTTGAGATAAACTATCAACTTTTTTGCCATTCACATCAAACGGTAATTGATCTGCATTCGATGGTTCAAGCCAACCACCTAGCATGTTTAAAAAGGTTGATTTACCAGAACCAGAGCGTCCCACAATTCCAATTTTTTTGTATCCTTTAACATTAAAATTGATATTTTGTAGAGCTTGACTTGTTTTATCGTAAGAGAAATTCAAGTCACTAATTTTTAGTTCACTAGTATTATTCCAACCAGTAAAATCACTTAATTTAATTTTACTAGTTGGGGATTTGATTTTTAAAATTTCAAAAATATTAGTTAAAGCATTTTTTCCATCCAAAGTAGCATGGTAATCATCGCCATAATCTCTAACTGGCAAAAAGTAATCTGGGGCAAGGACTAAAATGGTTAAAGCTGGTAATAATAAAATTTTACCATCAATTAAGGTAACCCCTAAGAAGACAGCCACAATTGCAATTGAAATTGTTGTAAAAAAATCGAGTGCAAATGTTGAAAGAAGGGCAACTTTCAACACGCTCATCGTACTTTTACGATAATTTTCACTAACTCGATAAAGGTTATCAGCATACTTATCACTAAGCCCAAAAAGTTTTAATGTTTTTAGTCCACGCATCGTATCAATAAAATTATTTGACATATCCGTAAAACCTTTATATTGACGTGCAGATTTTGCTTGTGCGGCTAAACCTAAAATAATCATAAAAATAATAATGATTGGGAAAACTAAAAAGAGGGTTATTCCTGAGATAAAGTTAATTAAAAAAATTGCAATTAGTAAAATTACAGGAATAATTGCCATATTAACAGTTTTTAGAATAATTAAATTAAAATAATTTTCAATTTTATCTGTTCCTTCAAGTGCCAAAGTAATTAAATGACCTGATCCGATTTGACTAATCATCCGAGGTCCAAGTTCAAATTCTTTAGTAAGTAATTGAGTTTTAATTTCACCAGTAGCTTTCGTTGCAAATCGATCAGTTATTTGACTTTCAATTCTTGTGATAGAATAACGAACAACAAAGGCTATAAAAAAATACAGCATTGGCAAGAGCAATGCTGTAATTTTTTTTAAGCTCCATGTATTAACGACTGCTACTGATAAGAAGTAAGCCTCTAATATAATTGCTAAAGATTGGATAGTTGCTAAACAACTAAGTTTAGCAATTAACTTTTTGACACCGGGAATAGACATGAGTTGTTTATCAAACATATAGATTCTCCAATCTTAATTAATATGTTTCACCATTATCCAAATCTTTTTTGAATTCTTCAAGTGAAATTCGATGCCATTGTGATACATAACTCCAGATGAAGTATGCAAGCATAATTGGCAAGAGAATTACTAACACAATTGTCATTATTACCAATGTGTATGGTGAAGATGAAACTTCCTTAATCAACAAGCTATGAGCAGGATTATTTGCAATTAAAACATAAGGGAATAATCCAGTAAAGATTAACATTACGATTAATGCAAATAATGATGAACTAGCAATAATTGCTTGAATTTCTTTATCAGTTGCTGCTGCAATTTGTCCCCAAACTGTCACAGCAACAATTAATACTAAGAATACTAATGTTGCTACAAGGTGACGTTCGTAGAAATTAGTTTGGAAATATAATGCAATTACAATTAATACTTCAACTGGATAAGCAATCCAATATAAATTATCAGCTAAACGAGAAGCATGATAACGAATTAATCCTTCAGTACGAAGGGCAATGTAATTTAATCCTTGATAAAGTGAAACTGCAGTAATACAAAGTCCACCAAGAATTGAAAGTGGGTTAACAACGTTATAAAAACTTACGAAGATATTTCCACCGGCATCAATTGGAAGGGGTTGGATCATATCAGTAAACAACATTCCTAATAAAAATGGAATGAACAAACATGAGATAAAGTTAACCCATAACCAGCCACGTTTTCCTTTTTCAGTTAACGCTGCATCAGAAAATTCAAAAGAAACTCCTCTAAAAATCAAAGCAATTAACACAAAGAATAAGAGGAGGTAGAATCCAGAAAATAAACTTGCATACCATCCAGGTAGAGAAGCAAACATTGCTCCACCAGCAGTAACTAAGAAAACTTCATTACCATCCCAGTGAGGTCCAATTGTTCTAAGCAATAATTTCCGTTCAGTATAATTAGATGCTAAAAATCTTGTAGCCATCCCAACTCCAAAATCAGCACCATCAAGTACTAAGAAGATTATGAAAAGTAAACCAATTACGGCATACCATAATAATTGTAAGAAACTCATTTTTCAAATGCCTCCTTAGAAAATGGATCTTCAAGATCATAATTAGTTTTATCACCTAAACCTTCAGGTCCTTCAAATAAGAAGTGTTTTGCATACATAATCATGAAGAAACCAAGAGTGGTAAATAATAAGAAGTAAACAATATTTGTAAACAATACTGAGGTAGCAGAAGTTGAAGGTGAAACTGCAGCTGCAATTGGAAGTAATCCATAAACAACCCAAGGATCACGTCCAAGTTCCGTAACTAGCCATCCACATGAGTTAATGATAAATGGTCCAAAAGTTGCAATTCCAAGAAGTAATGTTAGCCATTTTTGCTTTAAAATAGTATCTTTTTTCTTTCGAGAGAACCATAGTCCTAAAATTGCTAAACCAGCTAAAGCTCCAAAGCCAGCACTCATAATTCTAAACGCAAAAAATAGGGTGTTAACAGGTAAATTATAATTCATATTTTTGCCAAATTTTTTATTGTATTTTTTATGAAGAGCTTTGTTAGTTTGATCCATTCCAGTAACGGAACCTGAAAGTTTATGATAAGAAAGAACACTTAACATGTAAGGAACTTCAATTTTAAATTCTCCCTTATGATCTTTTTCATTAGTAATTTGGAATACCGTCCAGGGTGCAGGATTGTCGGTGTTTTTGTAAATACCTTCAGTTGCAGCAAATTTCATTGGTTGTTCTTTAATTAGGTATTGAGTTTGCATATCACCAGATAAGAAACTGCCAACACAAGCAAATAATACAATAATTAAACCAATTCTCATTGATTTTCTAAAAAACTTAGGTGATTTATTTCTGAAAAGCATAATTGCCGACAAACCAGCAACAATGAATGCTCCTGTAATGAATGCTCCAAAAATTACATGGGGAAATTCATACCATAATTGTTGATTCTTAAGTAATGCAGAAAAACTGGTCATTTGTACATGTCCAGTTGCAGCATTAATTTTATAACCAACTGGATGCTGCATAAAACTATTAGCAGCTAAAATCCAAAGAGCCGAAATTGATGATCCCAAGAATACTAACCAAATCATCAATGCATGCCAAGCTGGTTTTAATTTGTCCCAAGTAAACATCCAAACTCCAATGAAAGTAGATTCCATGAAGAAGGCAAGTAAAGCTTCAATTGCAAGGGGAGCTCCAAAAATATCTCCCATGAATCTTGAATATTCTGACCAGTTCATTCCAAATTGGAATTCTTGAATCAACCCAGTAACAACACCAACGGCAAAACTAAGTAGGAAAATTCTTCCCCAAAACTTAGTCATGGTTTTGTACATAGGATCTTTTTTAATCACATATAATGTCTCCATAATTGCGACAACTAAGACAAGTCCAATTGACATTGGCACAAAGAAAAAGTGAAAAATAGTTGTCATTGCAAATTGGAAACGAGCTAGTGGTAAAACACTAAGTCCTAAATTTAACATTATCTCTATTCTCCTTAATTAACAATTAGCTTTGAAGTGCGGCCTTAAGACCAGATAATTCAAAAGCTGAACGTTTAAAGATTGCATGTTTCAAAGGTGGTACAATAATTCCCTTGAGTTTAAGGTGAACACCTAATAAATTAATATCAGCAATTCCAGAATAAGGTCCAAGTGAACAAACAGTTCCTAATGAATTATACACAAACTTAACTGGTTGCTTATTTTGAAGTTTAGCTTCTAAATTTTTGACTGCATTAGTAGCTTCAACAATCGAAATTTGCCCAGTAGTAGGGTACATTCTTCCACTTTCTGGATCTTTAACAGCAGAAACATCACCAATAATGTATTCATTAGGGAAATCACTTAAACTCATATCGTCATTAACTGCAACCCGATCACGATGTTGATCATATCCGGCTTTAGCCATGATTTTATTACCTCGTACACCAGCGGTCCAAAAAGTAATGTTAGCAGGGAGGAAAATTTTATCATCGCCATAAATTACACCATCAGTTTTCACTTCAGAAACTGTCCCCCCCATGATAAATGTGATTCCTTTACTTTCAAGATATTTTTGAGCATAATCAGCGTATTTTTTATCAAACATTGGTAAAAATCCTGGAGCAATACAAGTGATTTTCATATCATCTTTAGCAAACCCATATTTTTTAGCCCACTTTGGAATTTGATAAGCTAATTCACCAAGTAATTCAATACTAGTAAAACCACCACCAACAACTGCAATCGATAATAATGATTTATCTTTAGTTTCTTGATACTTTTCTAAAACAGCCAATATTGTGTGGTAATCTTCTAAAGCATTATCAACATTACTAATTTTTAGTGCAATATCATCCGCTCCAGGAGTACCAAAAGTTTCTGGTTCAAACCCTAAAGCATTAAATAGATAATCAAAGTGAAGAGAGCCATTTTCAGCTAAATCAACTTCATTTTTTTCTCTATTAATATCAACAACTGTATCTTGAACAAACTTAATTTTGTCACTCACAGCATCACGAATATCCATTTCGATATTTTCTGGAACATTAGTTCCTGCGGCAATTGTGTGTAAAGCAGTTGCATCATAATGGTATGAGTTCTTATTAACTAAAGTAACGTTTAAATCCAACTTACTTTTAGCTAAAACTTTACATGCACGCATACCAGCATAACCGGCACCTAATACAAGTACATCAGTCATACACATTCGCCTCCTAATTTTTAAGTGACAATTTGTCACTTTATTTACTACCTACAATTTTAATTGTACTACAAATATATTAATATACCCATCTGCTTCTATACTGATAATTGGCACACAAATACTTAGACAATTTGTGTAAAATTATAATCAGATAGGAGTTTTTTATATGAAAAATCGTTCAAAAAGATATTCACTAGAATTTAAACAAAGCCTGTGGCTTTGTTTAATGATGAAAAGTTAGTCTCTGTAGATGATGGAAAACCAATCACAAGAAAAGACTTTTTAAAACTAAAGAAAGAGTATGAGGATTTAAAGGAAGAAAATGAAATTTTAAAAGCAGCGGCGATGATCTTAGGGAAAAAGTAAAACGAGAAACACATTTACCATTAATCAACCGATTTTTAGCTGAGAATCATCGCCTTACTATTATTTTAAAGGCCCTTCAAGTTCCCAGAAGAACATATTATAACTGGATAAATTACACTCCAAATTATAGAAAAATGTTAGAGGAAAAAGTCAAACCATTCCTAAAGGAAGCATGGTCTAAAAACTACAAAGCATACGGAGCCCCAAGACTTAAAGTAGCTCTCCAAAGAGAGCTAGGGATTAACTTTAGTATTAGAAGAATTACACGTTTACACGTTTGATGAAGGAGCTTGGAATTAGATCACTTATGTGTAGACGATTTAAAAAGCCAGGAACTCATGTTGATTATGATCAAAGACCAAATCTAATTAAAAATCTTAGTGGAAAGTCTATTTGGCGTGCTGATATTACCTATCTACAATTAGAAAAAGGTGTCTGGGTTTACTTAAGTACCGTCTTTGATGACCAGACCTATAAAATTTTATCTCAAAAGGTTTCAAAACATATGACTAGTAAATTAGTAAGCCATACTTTAATTGAAGCATTAAAGAAAAATAAAAAACCAGAATATTTACATTCAGATATGGGAAACCAATATACTAGTTCAATATTTGAGCATGTCCTTGAGGGACATGAAATTAGGCACTCTTACTCACAAAAAGGACATCCATATGACAATGGTCCAATTGAAGCATTTCATTCAATCTTAAAACGTGAGTTTGCCTTTCAAACTAGATTTACAAGTTTTGAAGATGTGGTATTAAAAACAGAAAATTATATTCACTGGTACAACACGGAAAGAATTAGAATAGCTGTCTAACTAAATTTGTGCCATTTATTGACATAGGAGCACCTTAATTGTAGTAAAATAAGGATATTAACGGGGAGGAATAAAATTGCAAAAATTACAAAAGGTTTTAAAAATGGTTAGATTTTATAGCTTAATTGCTACAATTTTGCCATTTGTTTTAGGAATTTCATTCACACTGTATTATTTCAATGCCATTAATATTTTAAATACAATTGTATTTTTATTAATTTGTTGTTTAATGCAAATGATTGTTAATTTACGTGATAGCATTAAAGACTATGATAATTCGAAAAACTTTGCGGTTGAACAAAATCAAGATGAGGTTTTTGCGAAAATTGTTCATGATAAAGATTTAAAGCAATTTAAACTACTATGTTATGCAATGATTCTAGCAGGGGTAATTTTAGCACTATATTTGGTTTACTTAACTAATTTTATAATTTTAGCATTAGGATTAGTTAGTACCTTAATTGGTTACCTATATACTGGTGGAAAATATCCGATTGAAAATGGACCATTAGGGGAACTATTTTCTGGCTTAACCATGGGTTATATCATCACACTTGCTTGCGTGTTAGTTAATATTCCTATTTCTGATTATTCGTGGAACTTAGTTTGGAAATTAATCTTTGTTTCTGGAATTGCAATTTTTGCCATTGCTAATATTATGTTAGCTAATAACACTTGCGATTATGATGCTGATATTAAAGTTAACCGTCATACTTTTGTTAGCTACGTGGGCAAGCAAGGAGCACTAAAAGTATATGCTACTTACTATGTTCTTGGTTACTTGTTATTGTTAGCTGCAATCATTTTACGTTACTTACCAATTGAAATGCTAGTCGTATTTTTAACCATTCCAGTAATTATGAAAAATACTAAAAAGTTTTTTGCAGTTCAAGTTAAAAAGGAAACATTTATTTTAACAATTAAAAATGATGTTACTTTATTAGTTAGTTCGCTAATTGGATTGTTCATTTATTTGATTTTAAAATAACAATAAAAAAAGGGTCGCTTTTAAAAGCGACCCTTTTTTTAATGACTACTATTTGTATTATCTGAAGCAGTAGTTGGTTTATTATCCGGTTGTGTTTGAGTATTACTAGTGTTGTTGCTATCAGCGTTATTATTTGTTGTATTTTGAGGATTATTATTCGATTGATTATTATTACTATTATTTGGGGTCTGTTCTGTAGGCGCATTAGTCCCATTATTAGTATGATTATTATTCGAATCATTCCCATTATTTTGCTGATTATTTTGATTTTGACTATTGTTGGTTACTGATTGATTATTATTTACTTGTTGATTTTGAGTCCCAGAAATTGATGAAGAAGGTTTACTATTCTGATTTTCACCATGTCCAGCAATATAATATTGATCATGACCATCTTTATATGTCTTAACAACATCACTAGGCTTTGACCAATCAGTATTTGGTAAACCTTCAGAAGCAGTTGACATAACAGCTTTATAGTAGTTCTGGGCAATAGTATATTGTCTTCCAGTAATTTCATGTCCTTCTTGGAATGGTTGATCATAACCAGTCCAAACTGACATTGAATAGTGTTTGGTATAACCTGTAAACCACGCATCCATATCTGAGTTATATGGAACTTTACTAATCCATTCTGAAGGGTATTGAGTTTGACCAGATTTACCAGCTTGATTCAAGCCAGAAATTCTAGCACTTGTCGCACTTCCATCGCTATTGTTAATAACACCTTTAAGCATCTGCGTCATGATGAAAGCTGTGGAAGCTGACATTGCTTGATTACTCTTAGTACTAAAGTTTTCAATATCACCCGTTGGAGTAACAACTTTATCTATTGTATAAGGCTTATAGTAAGTACCACCGTTAGAAAAAGCTGAGAAAGCAGCTGCTTCTTGTTCAGTTGAAACATAAGCTCCTAAACCATTTTGAAGAGTGAGTGGTTTCTTAAAAGTCATTCCTAATCCACTTAAGAAATCAGTGGCACGACCAATACCAACAGCACTTAAAGTACGTACAGCAGGAACATTCCTTGATTCAACCAATGCTTTTTGCATAGTCATATTTCCATCAAACTTATTGTCAAAATTTTCGACTTTAATATTTGTACCAGGATATGTGTAAGGGGTATCTTTAACCGTTTCGTAAGTGGGGTAGTTTAAATATTCAACGGCAGGTCCATAATCCATTAAAGGTTTAATGGTTGAACCACTAGATCGAGCCGTTTGAACTGCTCGATTCAATCCGAATAAGGTATTTTGTTTTCTTCCACCAAGCATTGCAACAACTTTACCATTATTAGGATCAACTACAGTTGCACCAATTTGAAAATCATTATTTGGAAATCCAAGACCGTTATCACTATCATTAGCTAATTTGTACATGTGCTTTTGCATATCCATATCAAGGTTCGTATAAACTTTGTTTCCCGCATCTAGCTTATATCCTTTTTGTTGTAGTTCCTGGATTACTTGACTAATATATCCATCTGCATACTTTTCATTTGCTTGAGTAGGATTACTTTCAGCACGTTTCTTATTAATTCCTTTTTCAATATCTTCTTTTTTAGCTGACTCCGCTTGCGCTTTTGAAATTGCTTTATTTTTAACCATCGCATCCAATACTTGATTACGACGATCTCTAGCGTATTCAGGATTGGTAACTGGATTATAAGAAACAGGCGCTTGTGGTAATCCAGCTAATAAAGCGGTTTGTGATAAATCTAACTCGCTTAACGGTTTATTAAACATTACATCTGAAGCAGTTCGCATCCCATAAGAGTTGTTACCCATATAAACCTTATTGATATAAAACTCTAAAATTTGTTGTTTGCTATAGTTACGGTCTACTTGGATTGCTAACCAAGCTTCTTGGGCTTTTCGCTTTAAGGTTTGATCAGAAGATTTAGTAGAAAAAACTGATAATTTTACTAATTGTTGAGTTAAAGTACTTCCACCTTGTAATCCGCCCCCACCAAAAATATTGCTAACAGCAGCTTCCATAATTCGAATTGGATCAATTCCTTTATCCGTGTAGAAGTGACGATCCTCAACTGAAATAATGGCATTTTTTAAATTTTCTGGTATATCTTGGGATTTAACATAGTCTCTATTTTGCATACCTAAACGAGAAATAACTCTTCCATCTTTATCATAAATAGTAGTTGAATTATCACTAGACAATGTACTATATGAAATGTGGGGGGAGGTAGCGGCGTAATAAGTAAACATTCCACAACCCATTAAAAATAGGACAAAGATAAAGAAAATAATCCATAAAACAATATGTCCAATTGGTCCCATGTGTCGCTTATTTTTTTTAATTCGCGAATATATTTCATCTGAGCTCATATTTTTCTCCTTTAATTTAAACTATCAATAATTTTTTTCACCGCATCTAAATATGGTAGAACGGGATTGATTTGATAATTAATTTTATATCCTAAATTTTCAAATTCCTTTTTAGAAATTGATTTTCTACCATCATTTTTCATTCGATTCCAAAAAGTAAATAAATTATCACTGTTTAAAACAAAAATTTCATTTAATTTTACGAATTTAACTAAGGCAAAACAAATCCCACCTTGTTCAACACATTTTTTCATATGAACAATTTGATGTTCATGAAAATTACTTAAGGGAAGGGAGGTCTTGTTCATCGTTTCTTTAGCATCAAAGTCAATGTATTTCCCCATATAAATTCCATTATAATCTGTAGTAGAAGCTTGCTTAAAATAAGCTTCTTTGATTACTGCAGCACTTCGTTTAGGATAATCAACTCTAACAATTTGGATGGGGGTCGGCTTTTTATGAATGACAGCAATATCTTTCATTAAATAATAGCTGTTACTGTCATTAATTTCTTGTTCTAATGTCATTCCACGGTCACCATAGTTAATGGGACGATCTTTGTTACTTCGATTAGAAGATATATAATTACTTCCATTAGGATACTTAATTGTCAAAAATCCAACTCCTTTAGAAGGTTTAACGTAATACGATAAGTATAATTCATTACGAATGATAAATGTAATACAATTATATCAATATCATAAAATTATTGAAAATTTAAATGTTTATAGGAGTTAAGATGACTCGAACTTGGATAACTGGATATCGAAATTATGAAATTGGAGTTTTTAATAATAACGATACAAAATTAAAAGTAATTAAACGAGCTTTAAAAAATGAAATAACTAATTTAATTGAAAATGGATGTGACTGGCTTATTACTGGTGGTCAGCTCGGGACTGAACAATGGGTAATTGAAATTGTTCACGAATTAAAAAAAGAGTACCCTGACCAATTCCAATTAGCAGTAATCGTTCCCTTTAGAAATTTTGGTAAAAATTGGAATGAAACAAATTATGGAAGATATCAGCAATTAATTAGCTCTGCTGATTTCTTTGCATCAACTAGCCAAAGAGATTACGAATCACCTCAACAATTGAAAAATTATCAATATTTTATGTTAACTCATACAGATAAAGCACTATTTTTATATGATACAGAAAATGAAGGTAAACCAATTTTTGACTATAAAGCAGCCTTAAAATATCAAAATCAAAATAATTATCCAATCCAATTAATTGAAATGGATGATTTGCAGGACGTAGCTGCCGAAATGGCAGAAGAAAATAAATCAAATCACGACATTTAGTTTTTTTGAATTATTGAATTATTGTGTTATAATGTTATAGTTAAGAAAAAAGAGGTGCATTAAAATGGAGAATATTAACTTCACACCAAAAGATATTCTACAAAAAGAATTCAAACAAAAAATGAGAGGTTATGATTCAACAGATGTTGATTCATTCCTCGACGATATTATTAAAGATTATGAAAGTTTTCAAAAAAACATTTCTGAAAAAGATCAACAAATTGACCAATTAAATTCAGAAAATCGTCAACTAAAATCTAAAATAATTGAGCTTAATAATCGATTGTTTGAAATGCCTAGAACGACGATTGATCCAGAAACAAGTGTAGATACACGTGGTACGCGCCAAGATAAAACTGTTCAGAAAAATCAAGAAAGTAATGTTTCAAACATGGACATTCTTAAACGATTATCAAATCTTGAACGTAAAGTTTTTGGCGAAAACTTAAATAATTAGGTATAATTGGTACATGCTCTGAGTAATCGCGGTTAGCTATATGCTGGCTGAGGAAAGTCCACTCTCGCACAGGCTGTGATGCCTGTAGTGTTCGTGCTCGGTGAAAAAATAAGCCGGGGGATTGTTTTTAACAATTACGGCGAAGGAAATAGCTAAGTACTTCGGTATATGCTACAGTACTTCCCAAGGTGCTATAGAGACGATTAATTCAAGAAATTGGATTACTGGAACGCAGTAAACCCCGCGAGCGGGAAACCCAAACTTTGGTAGGGGAGCTTTACACACGGAAACAGAACCAAGTGTAGGGCAGAAATCTTTTTGATTTCTGAGATAGATGATTACTACTCAATTGTTTTTCCTGATAATTCAATTGAGCACAAAACATGGCTTACAGGAGCATGTACCAATCAGGAAGAGTGGGTTTTCCCACTCTTTTTTTATATAATCAGAAAGGCAATATTTATGAAAAAATTTAAATTAATGGTAACTTGTGCGGCTGGAATTGAATCTTTGACTGCAAAGGAGCTTCGTGACCTTGGTTATGAAGTTGAAGTTCAAAATGGAATGGTCCTTTTCGATGGAACAATTGAGGATATTATTAAAGCAAATATTTGGTTAAGAACTGCTGATCGAGTAAAAATCATCGTAGGATCATTTGAAGCAAAAACTTTTGATCAACTATTTGAAAAAACGAAGGCTCTTTCATGGGAAAGTTTAATTCCGATGGATGGAAAATTTCCCGTTGAAGGACGTTCACAAAAATCAGATTTACATAGTGTTCCAGACGTTCAGGCAATTACTAAAAAAGCAATTGCTACTAAATTAGGTGATTTTTATCATCGTCGGACTCGTTTACCAGAAACGGGCGGATTATATCCACTAGAAGTACGAGTTAATAAAAATATGGTTTACGACTTACTTGATACAACTGGTCCAAGTTTGTTTAAACGTGGTTATCGAGTTGCTAAAGGTGATGCACCCCTCAAAGAAAATATGGCAGCAGCTTTAATCTTATTATCAAATTGGCACCCCAAAACCATGCCATTTCTTGATCCAATGTGTGGATCAGGTACAATTGCAATCGAAGCTGCTATGATTGCTAGAAATATCGCTCCTGGTATTCAAAGAGAATTTGTCTTTGACAATTGGGACTGGGTTCCTAAAGAAACAATTCGGAAAGTAAAAGAAGAAGCTGATGCACAAGCAGATTACGATTCTGAATTTGATATCTCAGCCAGTGATGTAAACGGTGAAATGATTAATTATGCTAAAGTTAATGCTCAAGAGATTGGACTACTTCATGATATTAGTTTTAAACAATTAGCAGTGCAAGACTTTAAAACAGATAAACAAGATGGAGTGGTAATTACTAATCCACCTTATGGACAACGATTAGGAGACTTAGAAGAAGCCGAAAGATTGTATCATGATTTAGGAGAAGTATTTATTCCAATGACTACTTGGTCAAAATATTATTTAACAAGTGATTTAAATTTTGAAAAATTTTATGGAAAAAAAGCTACAAAACGCCGAAAATTATATAACGGTCGCATTAGAACCGATTATTTCCAATATTGGGCAGAAAAAAAGCGTTCTTAAGTTAAAACTAATAGAAGGTGGATTTAATGGTACAAAAGATTGCAATAATTGGTGGGGGAATTGTTGGTTCAACTGCTGCTTATTATTTAAGCCAAGGTGAATATGCAAATTTTGAAGTTTCCATGTTTGATGAAGGAATTGGACAAGCAACCAAAGCAGCTGCAGGAATTATTTCTCCGTGGCTATCAAAACGTCGAAACAAAAAATGGTTTCGACTGGCGTCAGATGGCGCTGAACTTGTAGCAAAAATAGCACAAGAAACAAAAATGAATGATGACGCGTACGCTAACAATGGAACTATCATAACGCGTAAAAATAAAGAATCTTTGGATGAATTATATAAAATTGCTTTGGAAAGAGAAAAAAACAATCCTCAAATGGGGAGCGTTCAATATATTTCTAAAGATGAAATCAAAAATTTAATTCCAATTATTAAAAATTCTCCTTATGATGGATTATTTGTACCTGGTGGAAGTAGAATTGATGGAAATCTGTATTGTCAACATCTTTTAAATATTGCAATGAACCGTAATCTAAGCATTTATAAAGGCAAGGTTAAATTAATTAATGACAACCAGATTCTTTACAAGGGTAAAATATTTACTTTCGATAAAATCATTCTTGCTACTGGTGCCTGGTCAAAGGAAATATTAGCAAATTTAAAAATCAACTTAAATTTGCGACCACAAAAAGGCCAACTAATCGAACTACGAATTGCTAATAACGAATTTATTAATAAAATGCCAGTAATGATGCCTGAATCCGAATACGATTTTATTCCAGTTGGAAGAGAAAAATTAATTATTGGAGCTACACATGATAATGATCAAGGATTTGACTTAAAACATGAAAAATCTGTAGATATAGCACTTGTAAAAACTGCTAATAATTTAATTAATAATGTCAAAGCTAACGATATTATTCTTTCAAAAGTCGGCACAAGAGCATATACTGATGACTTTAGTCCATTTTTAGGAATGATTCCAGGACACCCTTCATTATTCATTGGAACTGGACTTGGTTCTTCTGGATTGACCACAGGTCCAATAGTATCCAAACTTATAGTTGATCTAATTAAAAACAAAAAAATTGACCTTAATCAATATCAAAAACCAATTTCAACTTATATTAATTAAGATCATGAAGTGCTTGATTCGCTAAATTATGTGCACCATGGTTTTTATTATCAGGAATCCAATTATTAAACACTAAGTTATATTCAGATTCCAATTCTAGAATCTGATTTACATAATTTTGATAATGCTTAGCATAACGCTTATTCAAACTATCAACTAAAATTTTACTATCAGAGAAAAAAGTCAATGTCACTTTATTATAATCTCTTTTACTAAGTTTTGATTTAAAAAAATTGAGTGACTCAATGCATGCCTTAAATTCAGCTTCATGATTATCGGCCGCTTTTCCATTAAATCTAGCTTGTATCTGGTTATGATTATCAACTAGCAAAACACCGATTCCAATAATATCTGAACTAGGGGATTTTGCTGCATCAGAATATAGTTTATAATACATTTGAATTCTCCATTTCGAAGGGATGTTTTTATGATAACTCAAAAACGAAAATTTTTATATCAACCTCAACTATTAAATAGTTGTATTTGTTGGAGTTGGACTTTAATTGTTTTATTAATTGGTATTATAGTTTGGTTAGAAATAACTACATTTCAAACAACTACTTTATTAATTTTTATTGTTTTTGCATTTTTAACTTGGATTCAAGTTTATTTTCGTAAATTATTTATTACAAAAAAGGAAATAAAAATTTGTAGTGTTTTTCATCCTTTTGGAAAGACGTTTTACCTTAAATCAATTTCCGATTTTAATTCAAAAAGAAATTCAATTTCTTTTAACATAGGTGGGAAACAGTATAAATTTTTAGTTCCTTCAAATTCAGCAATTGAATTGTCAGAAATACTAAATAAATCAGAGGATTAGATTGAATTCAAAAAAATATCATGTTTTACTTTTATTTATTACAATTATTTTATTAATCTTTGATCAATTGATAAAATTTCAAACAAGAGTAAACATTAAATTAGGTCAAGAAATAAAAATAATACCCAAAATATTATCATTTACATACTTACAAAATACTGGAGCCGCATGGAGCTTTATGGAAGGAAATTCAATTTTCTTTTTATTAGTTGCCATATTTGCAATCCTTGTTTTTATTTATTTATTGTACAAGTGTCGTAATGAATACTTTATATCTTTAGGAATAGCATTAATGCTTACAGGAACAGTTGGAAATCTAATTGACAGAATCAAGTTTGGTTTTGTAACAGATATGATTAAAATTGATTTTATTAACTTTCCAATTTTTAATGTTGCTGATATGTGTTTAACTTTTGGAGTAATTATTTTATTATTTTCGCTGTTAAAAGAGGAGTAGGGATTGAAAGAATTAAACTATCAAGTAATGATTCAAGGTCCAAGATTAGATAAGTCGATATCTGAAACAATTTCAGATATTAGCCGTTCTCATGCTAATGAATTAATCAAGCAAAATTTTGTTAAAGTTAATGGTGAATCTCAAAAGGCTAAATATAAAGTAAAAAAAGGTGATGAGATTACCGTTGAGGTTCCTGCGCCTCAAAAATTAGATTTAGAACCAGAAAACATTAAACTTGATATTATATATGAGGATAAAGACGTTCTTGTAGTTAACAAACCTCAAGGAATGGTCGTTCATCCTGCACCTGGACATCCCAATCATACTTTGGTAAATGCATTGTTGTATCATACAAATTTGCCTAATATAAATGGAACATTTCGTCCTGGCATTGTACATCGAATTGATAAAGATACTTCTGGTCTGCTTATGGTGGCAAAATCTGAAGTCGCTTTAAAATCTTTATCACAACAATTAAAAAATAAAACTAGTCGTCGCAAATACATCGCATTGGTTCATGGATCAATTAAAGAAGATACAGGAACAATTGATGCACCACTTGGTCGTTCACCTAAAGATCGAAAAAAACAAGCAATTGTTAGTGATGGTAGAAATGCTGTAACTCATTTTAAAGTACTAGAAAGATTTGGTAATGATTATACGTTAATTCAATGCCAGCTAGAAACTGGAAGAACGCATCAAATTAGAGTTCATATGAAGTATATTAATCATCCTTTAGTTGGTGATCCACTTTATGGTCCAAGGAAAACAATTAAAGGAAAGGGTCAGTTTCTTCATGCTGCTGAACTAGGTTTTAAACATCCAACAACAGGTGAAGAAGTAAACTTTGAGACTCCATTACCAGAAATATTTAAAAAAACGCTTAATAATTTAAGAGATCAATACCATACAAAAGAGGTTTAATAATTATGCAAAATGAAAAAGTAGTTCTAAACGGCATGGCTATGCAACGAGCCTTAAACCGTATTACCTATGAAATTATTGAAAAGAATAAGGGTGTAGAAAACTTAGTTTTGATTGGTATCAAAACTAGAGGGGTTTTTCTTGCAAACCGAATTGCTAATCGTTTAAAAAAATTAGAAAATACAGATATTCCAGTAATTGAATTAAATATTACAAAATATCGTGATGACAAAAAAACTAGTGTGAATTCAAGTGAACAAGTAGCTGAAAACGTAGTTAATATTGATAATAAAAATGTAGTTTTAGTTGATGATGTTCTTTTTACTGGTCGAACTGTTAGAGCTGCTTTAGGTGCTATTAATGAAATTGGTCGTCCAAAAAGAATCAGTTTAGCTGTCCTTGTTGATCGCGGACATCGTGAAATTCCAATTAGAGCTGACTTTGTTGGTAAAAATTTACCAAGTTCAAAAGATGAAAAAATTAATGTCTTAGTTTCTGAAATTGATGATCGTGATGGAGTTGAAATTACAAAAGAATAATTAACAAATTGATTGTAAGGTGGTGATTGTGTTGGGAAAAAGATATCTAATTCTTGATGATGGTAGCTCATTTGCGGGGGAAGCCTTTGGTGACCTTTCTAATGCTACTGGTGAATTAGTTGTAAATACCAATTTTAACAATTATCAAGAAGCATTAACTGATCCTTCGTACCATAATCAGATTATAACTTTTGTACAGCCATCCATCGGTAATATTGGTATTAATCCCAAAAGTTATGAATCAATTATGACCTCAGCAAAGGGAATTGTGGTAAATGAAGCCGAAAATATTTCTTTTTCACATTTAAAAAACATGTCTTTAGATTCCTTTTTAAAGGAGCGCCATATCCCAGGAATTTGTAATATTGATACACGACAAATTCAGAAACATATTCGTAAACATCAGATAAAAAAAGCTAGTATTGTAAATAGCAATGATGAACATGCATTTGATCAGTTACAAGCTGCTGTATTAAGTAATCAACAAATTCAATCAGTAGCAACGCCTAAACCATATCTAGTTCCCGGAACAGGAATAACAGTAGTAGTTGTTGATTTAGGGCTAAGAGAAAGTATTATAAGACAGTTATCAAAATTAAATTGTAATATTATTGTAGTTCCTTGGAATATCAATTTTGCCGACATTAAGAATTTAGATCCCGGCGGAATTGTTATTTCATCTGGACCTGGTTCGCCTGATGAAATTGACCCAATTGTTATTAAAAATATTCTAGCAATTCAAAAAGAATTACCATTATTGGGAATTGGATTAGGTCACGAGCTAATTTCAATTGCTAATGGTGCAAAAGTAAGTCGTATGAATTTTGGTACACATGGAAGCAGTCATCCAGTTCGAAAAATAATTACGAATGAAATTGTATATCCTAATCAGGCAACGGATTATGCTGTTAATCCTGAAACAATTGATTCTTCTAAATTAATTATTACTTATGTAGATTTAATAAATGGAACAATCCAAGGAATTAGAAGTCGTGATTATCCTACTTTTTCTGTTCAATTTTTTCCTGAAAGAATTAATGACTTAGATGATACTCTTGATATATTTGATGAATTTATTGAAAGTATTGAAGCACATAGGAGGTCAATTAATGAATGATATTAAAAAAATTCTAATAATTGGCGGTGGTTCTTCAAATATTGGTCATGAAGGCGAACAAGATGCAGCTGCATTCCAAGCTATGTTATCTTGGTCAAGGATTGGAATTAAAACACTATTAATTGATGATAATCCATACTCAATTATGTTTTCTGAAATTCCTAAAAATAATTTATTTATTAAAAAAATAACTTTAGAAAATGTTGAGGCAATTATTCAGTCTGAAAATATTGATGCTATCACCCCAATTTATGGTCAAAAAAATGCTCTTAAAATTATTAAAAATTTAAATAAAAAGGGCGTTCTACATGACCATAATATTAAAATTATTGGATTAAATGCAGACAATATTAATCTTTTTGGTGGTATAAAAAATAATACCGAAAAAATGGCTAAAAATTCATTATTAGCTGGTCGATTACTAGAGAATGATATTCCAATTTTAAAAACTAATGTTGTTTCAAACTTTGATGAATTGAGAAATAGTATTAATGAAATGGTTTTTCCAATTGCTGCTAAAGCAATTAAAGCTAGCAAATATGGTAGACGTCATATTTTTCAAAATATTGAGCAACTTAATAACGATATTTATGATTTATTTCAACAATCTAAAGATAACAAAGTTGCATTGGAACGAGAAGTAGGTGGCTACAAAGAAATTGGAATCGTAGCAATTAGAGATATTGACGGTACTAAAATGGTCATTTCTTCACTAGAGGATATGAATGCTGTTGGTTTAAATTCAACAGATTCAGTCGTATTCGCGCCTGCTCAAACTTTAAACGATGCTCAACTACATATTATCAGAGCAATTTCATTTAGAACCATGGACTGTCTTGGAATTAAGGGAGTTTGTCATATACAATTTGCTTTAAATTCAAATAATAATGAATGCTTTGTTATTAAAGTAAATCCATTTTTTAACTCACAAACAGCAATTGCAGAAAAAGCTACTGGTTATCCATTAGCTAGGGTAGTTGCATCAATTTTATTAAACGTACCTATTTCAGATATTAAACTACCACCAAGATTTCACAAACTAACTTCAATTTTGCAACCAATTAGTGATCACGTAACTGTTAAAATGCCTGTTTGGCCATTCGATTATCTTCCTAATGCAATTAATAAATTAGGCTCTAAAGCAAAATCAACAGGTTCATCAATTGGAATTGGTAGAAATGTTGAAGGCGCATTTATGAATGCTCTTCGTAGTTCACAACCAAGTCCTAAAGATGTCTTACCTAGTTACAGTGATTTAACAGAAGATGAGCTTATTAATGAATTGATTCATCCTACCGACATTCAGATTTTAATTCTTTTTGAAGCAGTAAATCGTGGATATTCAACTAGTGATTTATCTGAATTAACTAAAATTGATGAATTTTTCTTTGTTATCATCAGTAATATTTTAAAACAAATTAAAAAAGTAAAGAATAATCCTTTAAATCCCAGCGTCCTTTTGAATGGAAGTAAATTTGGGTTTGGAACAGGAATGTTTTGTCATTATTGGAATGCAACAAATTCAAAAATCAATCGAATTGCGATTGAAAATAATATCTACAAGACTTATAAAATGATTGAGCCAACTGGAGGAAAATTCGTCGAAAAAATTGACTCCTTTTATGGTAGTTTTGAGTATGAAAGTGATACTAGTCAATTAAGTAATCATAGTGCCTTGGTTATTGGTAAAGGACGTAATCATTTAGGACCAAATATTGCAGCAGATGTTTATACAGCAGAAATGTTAATTCATTTACATAAATTAGGGCTTAAAACCATTATTTTAAATAATAACCCTAATTCTGTAAGTTTAATTCCTTCTATTAGTGATAAACAATATATAGAACCTGTTCAACTTGGAGATATTTTAGATATTGTTAAACTTGAAAAGCCAGAATATATATTTGTTCCCGGAAATCGTCATTATTTGATTAGAGAGTTAAATAAATTAAGTAATACAAAGATTGTAGTGTTACCCCCAGATCAAAAAAAGGGTAGTTGGAAATCAAGTAAAGCAGATTTTGCTTTTGATTTTTTAGTATCAAAAGATAGTATAAATTTAATTACTAGTGTGGGATTTTCATCGCAAGATGATAACTCTCACAAAAATATTGAAAAACAAACTGATTATTTTATTCCTTATAAAAATAAATCTTTAAATTTTAATCATCTTTTAGATAATGCAATTTTAGAAATCAAAAAACATCAATTAACTGGATTAATTCAAGTTGTATTTAGTTTGAATGAAAAAGGACAAGCTACTGTGTCTGGAGTTTCACCTTTACGAATTACAGAAACGCTTTTCTTAAATTTAGCTACCCATATAAATTGGATTGCAATTTTAATGAAAATGTATACTGGTCACTTTAACATTGGCGAAGTAGAAAAACTAATATCGAATGTTAACTTTAATGATAAAATAATTGTCATGCAGACTAAATTCCCTTTTAACTCATTGGAAATTTCAAATGGAATAAAAAATCGTTCTTTGGAAATCGGTGCAGAAATTTTATATAAATAAAAGAGTCAGATCATTTGATCTGACTCTTTTATTTATTTTCTCGAAGTTGTTCTACGATTTCTTTAGATGGAGTTACAAAAACAGTCTTTTGTCCTGTATAATGAACTAAACCTGGTTTGCCACCATTTGGCTTCTTAACACGTTTAACAGGATCATAGTCAACAGGTACATTAGCAGAATCACGTGCTTTAGAGAAGTACGCAGCTAGTTCTGCAGCTTCAACAATTGTTTGTTCAGAAGGATCAAAATTTCTAATAATTACATGGGATCCATGAATCTTTTGAGCATGAAGCCAAATATCACGTTTATCGGCAGTTTTTAAAGTCAACTGATCATTTTGTAAGTTATTTTTACCGACTAGAATCGTAGTTCCGTCAGAAGAAATGAATTTTTCTGGTTTGCTTACCTTAATTCTAGTTTTCTTTTTAGCTTTAGAATGGTCACGAATATAACCACCAGATTTAAGTTCTGTTTTAATATCAAACAAATCTTCTGGGTTCGCAATTTGAATTTGAGCCTCAATATTTTCAAAATAATTAATTTCTTCAGTAGTCTTTTCAATTTGTTCATTAAGATATTTCAAAGAATTTTTCTTTTTTTGATATTGCTTAAAGTACCATTGTGCATTTGCTGAGGGGGAGAGCGAAGGTTTCAACTTGATTTCGATTTGATGATTATCATCGTAGAAATTATCTAGTTTAACAGTCTTATCTCCTGGCTTTACTTTATGAAGATAGGTCATTAAAACTTCACCTTTAATCCGATAATCATCTGAATGCTTATTCTCATCAAGAGAACGTTCCAATTTACGTAGTTTATTTCGATTCTTTTTTAATTCATTTTTGGTAACTTGAATTAATTGTGATCCTTGCTCACGAACTCGTTCACGTTTAACTTTAACTTGAAAATACTCATCAAGCATTTCACTTAATGTATCAAATTGCTTTAGTGATTTCTCAGTTGCAAATGGAAATGCTGAAAATACTAACTTTTCATTTTCATCAGTTGCAATGGTAGCTTTTGCATTATTAAATTTTTCAAAAAATGATTTAAACTTGCTTTCAATAGTAGATCCTGTAGCATGTAAGGCATCTGCTAAGGCTAGCGAGGTATCTTTACCAAGTCCTTGAAACATTTTTCTCAATTCAATAGACAATACATTAACATTAGGAAACGATTGCTCTAATGATTTAAGTTTGCTAAATTCAACTTCACCAAATGGATTAACACTATCTTGTTTGGGGGGATTAATATATTTTGAACCCGGTAAAAGGGTTCTATAACGATTTTTATCTGAGCCAATTCTTTTTACAGCATCAATTATGTTACTGTTTCTTGCTTCAACTAAAACAATATTACTGTGACGTGCCATAATTTCAATGACAATCACCAATTCTTCCATATCACCTAGTTCATTTCGAGAATTAAAGTGAAAATGAATGATTCGATCACTATCAACTTGATGAATTTTAGTTATAAAACTTCCTTGAATATGTTTTCGCAAAGTCATTACAAAATTACTAGGAACCTTTGGATTAACAAAGGGAACTTTTGTTGTTTGAACACGTGCATAAGAAGGATTAGCTGATAATAATACTTGATAATTTTTAGAATTTGATCTAACTGTTAATATAATTTCATTTAAATAAGGTTCGTTAACTTTTGTAACTCGACCATTTAGTAACTCACTTTTCAACTCTTTGGTCATAGAGTGGGTAAATGATCCATCAAATGACATATTGTAACCTCTTTTTCTATTAGTACCTCTAGTATAAACTATCAAACCATTTTCTTGTAGTAAATTGTATTTACTCAATCTTGTATTACACAATTAATGCTATAATTAATTACGGAGGTTTTTCCTATGAAAAATAGTCTTACTGCTTTACGTGAAATTAGTAAATTACAACAACAACAATTACAAACTTTAACTAAAGGAAATAATTTAACAATCTCTGAATGGCAATTACTTTTATCAATTTCAAATGGATTTAATAAGCAAGAAACTCTCTCTAAAAAAATGGAACTGGATACATCAACCTTATCAAGACAGTTAAAAAGATTAGTTGAAAAGGAAATGGTTCATAAAAAAGCTATTGGAAAAGATAAGCGTCAACTAGTATATACAATTTCAGATTTAGGAAATAAAGCAATTGTTGATATTGGAAATAATTATACAAAAATTAAAGATCGAATTTTTGAACAATGGTCTGATGAAGAAAAAAACATGTTAAAAATTTTGTTAAACCGTTTGGAAAATAGTATGAAAAAAATTAATAAGTAAAAAGGGTGATTAGTAATTGAAAACAGCAATTTTAACTGATAGTTCAGCTTATTTGTCAACAGAAGACATCAAAAGATATAATATTCATGTTATTCCGATTTCAGTTGTTTTTGGTAATGAAAGTTATCGAGAAGGAATCGATATCGATAATGCAGAATTTTATCGTAAATTAAACGTTTCTAAAAAGCTTCCAACAACCTCTCAACCGCCGATTGGTGAATTAATTGAAATATATAATCAATTAGCTGATGAAGGATATGATACAGTTATTAGTATTCATCTTGCATCTACAATTTCAGGTTTATTGAGCCAAGTGGCCAATGTTGCAACGATGTTAGATAATATTCGTGTAATTCCTTTTGATTCAGAAATCACAGTTGCTCTTATGGGAGATTTAGTGAAATACGCTGCTGCATTAGCCAATATTGGAACAAATCCAGATGAAATTATAAAAAAACTTGAAGAACAACGTAGTACCATTAATGAATTAATGGTTGTTGATGATATTAATAATTTAGTAAAAGGTGGGCGATTATCCAACGCAACTGCTTTTATTGGTGGCTTATTGAACATCAAGCCAATTTTAACTTTTGATAATCAAACAGATGAAATTGTAGCATTTGATAAAGTTAGAACGATGAAACGTGCATTAAAACGTGTTGAATCAATTGTTACTGATGATCTTAAAAATATTGATTATAAAGTAAAGTTTTTTGTGATTGATGCTAATGATCGTAAAGCTGGAGATACATGGGTTAAAAGTATCCATGAAAAATTTCCAAACATTAAAATTGAACAAGGATATTTTGGACCATCAATCGGTGCTCATCTTGGAGAAAAAGCGTTAGCACTTGGATGGGAAAAAGATATTAATTTCGATGAAATTAAATAAAAAGTCATTCTTTAGTGAATGGCTTTTTTTAATAGGTGAATGATGAGATATTTAAATTCTTTTTCTAGTTTACATAATATATATTATACGAAGTAGCGTTAAAATTAATAAATCAAGTTAAAAAGCAATTACGTATTACGAATTGACATATCTAACAATATTTTAATTAAAACAAAAAGTTCTAAAACATTTATCGTTTTAGAACTTTTAAATAATTATTTAATTAATCTTCTGGATTTAATTCACCAGCAGCAATCGCATCTAGCATTGGTCTTGATGGTACAAAATATAAAGTTCCAGTCTTTAAAGTTGAAAAAGTTAATAAGAAATCACTCATATCAACCATTTGTTGCAACATTTCTTTAGTAACACTCCAATGTCTAGCATATCCCATGAAATAAGTACCGGTTTTATCACTTGCTGGATCATAAAATGGTACATTCATACGGACAATTTTATTTTCATCACCAGTATTGGAAGCTAAATTATGAGCATTAGTATATTTATCTTCGTCTTCTAATTCTAGGTCAGAAAATTTTTCTCGCCCAACCGCTTTATCTTGGTGTTCAACTGTCATTTTATTCCAAAAATCCATATCGTGAATCCATTTTTGGGTAAATAAATACAATCCGTTCACAAACTCAGGATCTTCATCACCAATAATTGCATATGGTGCTGCATTCTCAACTTGTGGATCTTCTGTACCATCAATGAATCCGATGATTGCACGACCTTCAAGGTATCTAAACCCTTTTACTTCGTCTAAAACATTAGTAAAATCTTTTAAGAATTTGCAATATTGGGTAACAACTTCATATACAACTGCTTGGTTCTTTGCCCGAATATGCAAGAAAATATCACCGTCTGTAGCTGGCATACTATATTCAGGTCCAGTAACACCTGTAAAATCTTCTAATTCTTTTGGTTTATTAGCTTTAGGGAAAAGATAATTCCAAGCTTTGTTACTAAACCCAATTGCTACTCGCAAATCAGCTTCGGGTTCTCTAATTCACATTGAACGAATAATTGCTTGAGAACGATCGGCAAATTCTTGAATTCCAGCTTGAGCTTTATCTTGATCGTCACGTTTTAATTCTAAAGAAACAAAATCGACATTTTATCCGACATCTTTCCAAACAGCTTGAGCTTTATCTGGTTCCATTTTAACTACCATAAAAATAATCTACATTTCTATTATAACAAATATTTCAAGAGATTTTGGGCTATAATAGAAATTGTGAAACATTTTACACATTGGAGGCATAACATGTACTTAAAAAGATTCATTGAATTATTTATCGCATACGCTATTTCATTTTTACTTGCCATCTTGGTAATTGGATATCCATTTAATTTTCAGCATCTAACTTCAATTATTTTAGGAATAATTGTTGGATATTTGGTTCTGATTGTTCCCCTAACCTTTCTTACTATCAAGAAATTAACAACTCGAAAAAACGCTAGCGGTGTTAATAGTAATGAAAACAAGTTTTCTAAGGTCTTAAATAGCTTACCTGCGTTCATATATTTAGCAACTAAGAATACAGATGGCATAATTAGCAATTCAATTATCACTTATGCTCAAAGCTCTGAAAAAGAAAATGTCTTTTACGTGGTGACGTCTGCCACAACTGAACGGGCAAAGAATATCTCAAAAAATTCACAAGTCGCAATTGCTAGTCTATTTGATCAGAAAACAAGATTACGGTTTTCATCTAATCAAGCAACTGCTAAGTCAGTCACAGATTCTGAACAGGTTGAAAAATTAGCAAATGATATTCCACAGATTAAGCAATTAGACGAAAATCTTCATGATAAAGCAATTATTATGATTACCATTAATTCTGCAATCATTGAATCATTTAGGGATCGTCCTGAAATTATTAATTTTTAAAATAAAACAGATCATGACAGTTAGTTATAAAACACTATCATGATCTATTTTTTTATTTTAAGTCTTTTTTTGCTTGATTGTAGCCAATCATAAAATCAACAATTTCTGTGAGCCGATTTTCTAAACATCCATAAAGTAAAAAATAACCAGTTATATCGAGTGCTTAAAGCATTGATATAGCTGGTTTTTTCTTTATCCTGATAGTTTTAAGAATTAATGAATAACATCAATTTGGTAGTCAAATGGTACCAAATGATAATCTGGTTCATGAAAGTTGCCATTTTCATAATTATCTTTCAAAAAATCGTGAATCTTTTTAAAATCATTCATCAACAATCCCCCTTAACTTTTAATTTTAAATTTCCATAAAAGTGCAATAATTTCCGGAATACTGGTTAAGATAATTGAAAAGATAAAGCAAATAGCTGGGTTAAGTAATTCCCCACCAAGAATAGATGCTGGATTAATTGATTAACGTAATATCCAGGAAATACCCTTTGAACATTAGTCAGAATTGATACCCAATCTGACTTAACCCAGGTATAAAATGGAACAATCAAAAAACTAATTACCAACATAGTCAAAAAACTAGATGCATCAATGGCCCTTGCATTAAAAAATTGACCCAATGTAAAACCAAACAAGCTTAAATAACAACCCAAAATGTTTAAAATTATAATTAATAAAACAAATTTTAGGCTAAATTTAACGTGACCAATCAAAAACGTAACGATTAAAATAACTAAACAAATGATCGTATTTAAAACTAATTGGACAATGATTTCATCATACAACCATTTTAAAATCATGTATTTGGAGGTTGCAATTTGTAATTCATAGAAATTTTTCATGGAATTAATTGATTTGGCAAACGAAACTAAAGAGTTTCCCGCAATTCCAATCAAACAACTAACAGTAAACCAAATATAAGCATATTTAGTTTTATAAAAACCACTCGTTTTGCTCATCATTACTAATGCTATGTACCAAAAAAACGGAGTTAAAATGGTAAAGAAAATAAAGCGCTTATTTCTAAAGGTATTTTTAGTCATTAAGTAAATATTCATTATTCCACCTCACTATTATGTTGACGATACCATTGATCAATGGTTTGATTATGCGAATGAATGGTTGCTACTTTTTCATCGCAACTAATTTCACCATTTTTTAAAAGAATAACTCAATCAAAATAATGGTCAATTTGATTAAAATCATGAGTAATTGTAATGACAGTTCCTTTAATTTGATCCATATACCTCCAGAAAAAATCAATTGTTTCTAAATCCATTCCTACCGTTGGCTCATCTAAAATTAATAGTTTCGATGGTTTAATGGAACTAATTAATAAATCTAGTTTTCGTTTTTGTCCTCCAGATAAAGCTGAAACAAATTGTTTTTTCTTATCTAAAAGTCCAAATTCGTTAAGAACTTCATCAATATTTACATTAGTTAACTTACTTAATGAAATGGTCAGCTCAATCATTTCTGATACCCGAAAACTTTCAATTAAAGTATTTTCCTGAGTCATCAATCCAAAGTCCAGATTTTGATTATAGTTACGTTCAACTGTACCTGAAGTCGGTTTTAACGACCCACTAATGATTCTTACTAAAGTAGTTTTACCAGCACCATTACTTCCTAAAAAGGCAATTCTTTCATTAGCAGAAACTTGTAAATTAATATTGCGTAATACAGGGGTATCAAAATCCATTTTAATTCCTGAAAGCTTTAACAATCGTTCTTTTTCAATTTTATTACCATTAACTAGTTCATTTAAATCAACGTTAAAGATTTGGGATAAAGAAAGTAATTTATCTAAATCAGGAATGGAATCCCCCTTTTCCCATTTAGAAACTGATTGCCGTGAAACAAACATTTTTTTAGCTAACATTTCTTGCGATAAGTTTTGTGCTTGTCGTAATTTAATAATTTGTTTTCTAAATTGATTTTGCATTTTAGATCTCCTATTTTTGATTCGATATGCATATCTGAATTTAAGTATACCTAAATAGTTAGAAAAATCTACAAAACCCCTGTTATCAAACGATTGCATAGCCCGCAACCAGCAGTTGCACATTGATTGCATTATACAATAACAACAAAAAAGACCTATGATTTTATCATAGATCTTAATTTATTAAACTAATGATTATTTATTTTTCCAAATAGCTTGTTTAAATTGTTCTCTTCCACCCATTTCCTCCATTTCAGCCCGAAGTGGATTCTTTTTATAGAAATCTTGATGATAATCTTCAGCTGGATAAAATGGTTTAGCAGCTTCAATCTTAGTTACAATTGGATCATCAAATTTTCCAGAGTCTTCTAATGTTTTTTTTGAAGCTTCTGCAATTTTTCGTTGTTCCGGACTATTTACAAAAATTATAGGACGATAACTATCGCCACGATCTTGAAATTGTCCCATTGCATCAGTTGGATCAGTTTGCCGCCAATAAATATCGACCAGTTGTTGATATGAAATTATTTCTGGATCAAACGTAATTTTAACGGCTTCAGTATGTCCAGTTTTTCCGCTGCAAACTTCTTCATAAGTTGGATTAGCCACATGTCCACCAGTATATCCAGATACAACTGATTCAATCCCTGGCATCTGGTCAAATGGTTTAACCATGCACCAGAAACAACCACCTGCAAAAATTGCAGTTTCTGTTTTTTTACTCATTTAAAAACCTCTTATTTAATTAATTTTTTGTATTCCCCGTAGCCATCTTTTTCAAGATCAGCATATGGAATAAATTTTAAAGCAGCCGAATTAATGCAGTATCTTAAGCCACCTTTATCAGCAGGACCATCAGGGAAAACATGACCTAAATGAGAATTTCCATCAGAGCTTCTAACTTCCGTTCTAATCATCCCATAAGATGTATCCGTGTTGTTTTTAATTGCATTCTTATCAACTGGCTTAGTGAAAGCTGGCCAACCACAGCCAGAATTATACTTATCATCAGAAATAAATAATGGTTCACCAGTAGCTACATCAACATATAAACCTTTTTCAAAAAAGTCATCGTACTTACCAGTAAAGGCTGGTTCGGTCGCTGCTTCTTGTGTAACCGCATATTCTTCCGGGGTTAGCTTTTGTTTAAGCACATCTTCATTAAATTTACTCATCATTTATTCCTCCATGTTATTTATTAACCTAATGATAGATTAATTATAATAGATTGCAAGCAATCTAACTTATTGATTAGAATATTTTAACAAAAAGCGATTGAATTCAAAAGGAATCCAACCGCTTTTTAATATTCTTGTTTTTTAGTAAACAAGAATTTATTATTTTTCAGCTTCTAATTGCTCAGTCAATGGTGGAACAACTTGTTTCTTACGAGAAACAACTCCAGGTAAACTCATGACATCATCGTCATTTAATTTATTAGCAAAGGCAGTTTCCACGATTGCTTTTGGTTCACCAACTACGATCATTTCTGAGTTACTGGTTAACACGTTCGTAACTAAAACTAAGAATAAATCATAGTTTTCTGCTTTAGCTTCTTCAACCATGGCAGTTTTAATGTCGGCAAGTCGTTTGTTAATATCTTCCAAATCAACAACGTTAATTTGATCGATTCGAACGTTTTTACCACCTAAAGTGAATGATTTAGCATCACTATCAATTAGTTCTTTGTCTGATTTAGCATCAACGTTGGTTCCGGCTTTAAGCATTTTAACACCGTAATCTTCGATATTATCTACTCCAGCAATATCAGCTAAAGCTTGTAAAGCATCACGGTCAACGTCAGTAGTGGTTGGTGATTTAAGTAACAATGTATCAGAAATAATAGCTGACATCATAAGACCAGCAATTTCTTTAGGAATATCAATTCCTTCTTCTGAGTACATTTGAGTAATCACCGTTGAACAACAACCATAAGGGGCTGCACGGAAGTATAGTGGTTTAGCTGTGTTAAACCCATTAATTCTGTGATGATCAACTACGTGAGTAACTGTCAAATTAGCAATATCATTAATACTTTGTTGTGGTTCATTATGATCAACTAACATTACTTTATCAGTTTCAGGTTCAGCATTTTCCACAATCCGAGGAACCTTAACACCAAAGTAATCCAAAACAAATTTAGTTTCAGGATTAACAGGACCTAAAGCTACTGCTTCAGTATCGTAACCATCTTGTTTTTCTAAATATGCTAGTGCAATGGCAGCAGCAATTGCATCTGTATCAGGATTTTTGTGTCCAAAAACTAATTCTTTAGTCATTTAAATAATCTCCTTTAAATTCTTATAATTATACTTTACCACAAAGATAATTAATATCCTACATAGCGGATAAATAACTTTAAACTAAACTAGTAATCTCATCACTTTCTGTAGCAACTGGTTGATGATTAATTGAAACAGGTACACCATCAATTTTAACATCAACTTCTGGATTTCCATTAGAAGTACGATTTGAAAAACCATGTTCTTCTAAAATAACATCATGTCCATTTAAGTGATCAGTATAAATGGTTAAAATTTGATCATCAGGATTAATTCTAACAAAATTAGCGAGTAGATTCTTACGAGTCTTAAGATCACGTAAAACTTTAACCCCTTTACGTGCTCGGCTGGTAACAGGAATTTCATTTGTTTTTATTTTTTTAAAGTTACCATTTTGAAATACTAATGCAAGCGGTGAATTTTCATTAACTAATTGGGCATTAACGACGACATCGTCTTTACTCAAACTAATTGCTTTAGCACCAGTTGTACGAGCCCCATTAACAGAAACTTCACTAAGACTATAACGAAGAGCTAGACCTTGTTCTGTCATAATCAGAATGTCACTAGCATCTCCATTAGGAATATACTCAACATCAACAACTGAATCTAATTCATCTTTTAGTTTTTCATAAACAGTTGCACGGCTCTTATAAGTTCTACCTGGCAATAATTTTTCAAATTCGGTTTGTTTAATATGACCAGACTTTGTTGTAATTACAAAGTTACCTTGTTCTTTAAGGTTAGGAAAGGCAAATGACGCGAGTACTTTTTCATTAGAATCAATTCCACTTAATTGAGAAATATGATCCCCCGTATCTTTCCATTTAACATCATCTAATTCAAATACTGGACGATAAACTAAGTTACCTGCATCAGTAAAAATAAATAATGAATCGCGGGTACTCAATTGTTTAATAAAGACTGGGCAATCTTCGTCTTTTAAACCATTATCAGTTAATTCAGACGCTTTATATGAACGAATACTACTGCGTTTTAAATAACCATCTCGAGAAACCATGACCATAACTTGTTCATCTGGAACAACTACTTTTTTACTAATTTTGATATTCTCAATTTCTGCTTCAATTGTTGAACGTCGTGGACTGCGATACTCTTCCTCTAAATCCCGTAACTCATCAGCTAAAACGTGATCTAGTTCTTCTGGATTAGCTAAAATTGATTTAAATTCAGCGATTTTAGCCGCTAAATCAGCATTTTCTTTCTTTAACTTCGTTACATCGGTGTTGGTTAAGCGATAAAGTTGTAATGCAACGATGGCATCCGCTTGCTTTTCAGTAAAATCATACTCACTCATTAAATTATCACGAGCATCTTTACGATTTGAACTAGAACGAATGGTACTAATTACTTCATCAAGAATTGAAAGTGCCTTGATTAATCCTTCGACAATGTGTTGGCGTTCTTGTGCCTTATCTAAATCAAACTTAGTTCGTTTAGTAATTACCGAACGTTGATAATCTAAATATGTGGCTAAAATATCCTTTAATCCAAGTCGCTGGGGACGCATATCTTTAATAGCAACTACATTAAAGTTATAGGAAACTTGTAAATCAGTGTTTTTATACAAATAATTTAAAATTCCCTTTACTTCAGCATCACGTTTCAATTCGATGGAAATCATTAATCCAGTTCGATCAGAATCATCTCGGACTTCTGCAATTCCATCAACTTTTTTATTAATTCTAATTTCATCAATTTGTTTAACTAATTGTGATTTGTTTACTTCGTAAGGAATTTCAGTAACTTTAACTAATTTTTTACCACCACGAAGATCCTCAATCGTACTACGTGAACGAATCATGATTTTACCATGACCGTCTTTATATGCCTGCTTAATTCCATCTATTCCTTGAATGATACCACCAGTAGGAAAATCAGGACCTTGCACAAACTTCATTAAATCATCGAGCGTGGCATCCGCATGTCCTTGTAAGTAGAGTAAGGCATCAATTACTTCACCTAAATTATGAGGAGGGATTTCAGTTGCATATCCAGCTGAAATCCCAGTGGCCCCATTAATTAATAAGTTAGGCAATCGAGCTGGTAAAACAGTGGGTTCATACTCAGTATCATCGAAGTTTAAAACCCAGTCAACGGTTCCTTTATCAATATCTCGAAGCATCTCACCAGCAATTTTACTAATTCGAGCTTCTGTATAACGCATAGCTGCAGGAGGATCACCATCCATTGATCCATTATTACCATGCATATCAATTAGTGGTTCTCTTAGTTTCCATGATTGACTCATTCGAACCATCGCATCATAGATGGAACTATCACCATGGGGATGGAAATTACCCATTACATTACCAACTGATTTAGCAGATTTTCTGAAACCCTTATCATAAGTGTTTCCGTCTTTATTCATTGAATAAAGAATTCGTCTTTGAACAGGTTTCAACCCATCACGAACGTCTGGCAAAGCCCGTTCTTGAATAATTGCTTTTGAATAACGACTAAAACGTTCATCCATAACGGATGCTAAGGAAAGATTTTTAATTTCAGCTTCTTTTGCCAATCATTTCACCTCCTATTATTTTGTATTATCTAAAATACTTCCTTCATCTTCAAGATTAAATTGAACATTATTTTCAATCCAGTCTCGACGTGGTTCTACTTTACTTCCCATTAAAGTTGACACTTGACGTTCTGCAACAGCAGCATCATCAATTTGTACTCTAATCAAAGTTCGATGTTCGGGATCCATGGTTGTTTCCCATAACTGGTCAGCATTCATTTCCCCAAGGCCTTTAAATCTTTGCAATGTCATTCCCTTAGGAAAGTCTTTTCTAAGAGAATTTAATTCTTCATTGGTCCATGCATATTCAATTTTAGCTTTTTTACCTTTACCTTCTTGTAGTTTATAAAGTGGTGGCAAAGCAACGTAGACATGACCAGCTTCAATCATAGGACGCATAAACTTGTAAAAGAATGTCAATAACAGAATTTGAATATGAGCCCCATCATCATCGGCATCCGTCATAATAATGATTTTGTCATAATTAGCATCTTTTAATTTAAAATCATTTCCCATACCAGCACCAACAGTATAAATAATTGTGCTAATTTCTTCATTTTTCATGATATCAGCTACATTTGCTTTTTCTGTATTAAGAACTTTCCCTCTTAAAGGAAGAATGGCTTGATGCTTTCGATCACGACCTTGTTTAGCTGAACCTCCAGCAGAATCACCTTCGACTAAAAATAATTCATTTTTAGCAGCATCTTTTGATTGGGCGGGCGTCAACTTGCCAGATAGTAATTTTTCTTGTTTCTTTTTCTTTTTACCATGGCGGCTCTCTTCTCGAGCTTTTTTTGCTGCTTCTCTAGCTTTTCGAGCACGTAATGCTTTTTGAACTAGTGTATTAGCCAAATCACCGTTTTCCATTAAAAAGTAAAGTAATTGTTCATCAACAACACTATCAACGATTGAACGTGCTTCTGGTGTTCCAAGTTTTTCTTTAGTTTGGCCTTCAAATTGAAGTCCTTCTTCAGGAACACGTAATGCAATCACTGCAGTTAATCCTTCACGAATATCGGAACCGTCAAGATTTTTATCTTTCTCTTTTAAAATGCCAACTTTACGAGCATATTCATTAAAGGCCTTTGTCCATCCGCTCTTAAAACCAGCTTCATGAGTACCACCATCTTTGGTACGTACATTATTAACGAATGAAAGCATGGTTTCAGTATAGCCGTCGTTATATTCTGCAGCTACTTCAACTTCAATCCCTTGCTTACTACCATCAAAGTACATGACATCGCCAAGTACACTTTTTCCTTCATTTAAATATGCAACAAATTCCTTAATTCCATCATCATATTGGTAAACTTCTTCACGCTCTTTGCCTTCTCTTTCATCGGTAAGGGTAATTTTAACCCCTTTCAATAAAAATGCTGATTCACGTAAACGGGTTGCTAAAGTATCAAAATTATACGTAATCGTAGTAAACATTTCTGAATCAGGTTTAAAGGTAATCGTGGTTCCATTGCCAGCTTTAGTTTTACCTAAATTACGAAGAGTTCCAACTGGATGACCACCATTTTCAAAATCTTCTTGATATTTTTGATGATCTCGCACAATCTCAACCGTTAAGTGACTTGATAGTGCATTTACTACACTAGAGCCCACACCGTGCAATCCTCCAGAAGTTTTATATCCTCCTTGACCAAACTTACCACCAGCATGTAAAACAGTTAAAATAACCTCTGGAGTAGGTTTACCAGAAGCATGCATTCCAACCGGCATTCCCCGACCATGATCGACAACTGTAATACTGTCATCTTTATGAATTGTTACATTTATTTCTTTTCCGTAACCTGCGATTGCTTCATCGACAGCATTGTCTACAATTTCGTAAACCAGATGATGTAAGCCTTTACTATCAGTAGAACCAATGTACATCCCTGGACGTTTACGAACCGCTTCTAATCCATGAAGAACTTGAATTGAGGAAGCATCATACTTTTCTGAATTGTTTAATTTCGTCATATGCTGAAAACTCCTTTTCGTCTGTATTTTATAATAACTTATTTAGCATGTATTGCAAATAAAGGATTTATCAATACCTTTTTATCTTGTAATCTGTCTTATTTAGATAATTAATGCTAAAATTATGATTGTTCATATTTAAATCTTTGGAGGAAAAATGATTAAAATAATTATTCTTTTATTGATTGCATATCTACTTGGATCAATTCCAAGTGGAGTTTGGATCGGTAAAACATTTTTTAGCATTGATATTAGGAGACATGGTTCAAAAAACATCGGTACCACTAATACTTACCGTGTTTTAGGGCCAGTTGCTGGAACGATTGTTTTATTTATGGATATTGGCAAAGGATTTATTGCAACTTGGCTACCGATGTATTATGGAATTAGTTCATGGTATCCACTGGTTTTTGGTGTAGTTGCAGTTATCGGACACACTTTTTCGATCTTTGATCATTTTAAGGGTGGAAAGGCTGTCGCAACTAGTGCAGGAATGTTATTGGCGTATAATCCAAGATTTTTCTTAATTGCAGCTATCGTCCTTGCATCCTGTATCCTAATTACAAGTATGGTGAGCCTTGGAAGTATAATTAGTTTCATCATGATTATTTTTGTTTCATTCTGTACTCATGATAAAGCACTTACTTTAATTGCTTTCTGCCTAACCTGCTTTGTGATTTATCGTCATCGCAAAAATATCATAAAAATTATTCATGGAAATGAGAATCTAGTCCCGTTTGGTTTTTATTATTGGTATTTAAAATATATCAAAAAATCAATTAAATAATAAAAAGACTTTCAATATTGAAAGTCTTTTTATTTTAGAAAAATGTAATATCAAAATTGGCAACAAATTCTTCGCCGCAACATAATCGGCTAATATAATTTTTATTCCTAATAAATCCTGTACTATTTTCTGAATCAGCAATTCCCCACCATGGTTCAATACAAACAAATTCAGATTTAGTGGGGTAAGTTGACCAAACTCCAAAATATTGATTTTTATATGCTGTTAATGATACACCATGATGCGATTTCTTAGATTTAAGCGTAAAAGTAGTTTGCTTATTAGCTTCGACATCAAAAATTCGAGCATCATCTCTAAATAGTTCGTGACTAATCTTAATTGGATTACCATCAATACTAAACTTAGATTGATTGGAAGTTGTTAATCCGTTTTTATTTAATTCAATTAACGAATAATTTTTTTCAGGCTTTACAACCAACTCATAATCACTATAACTTTCTTCATCAGGATTGATTGGAACTTTAAAACCTGGATGAGCACCAATTGAAAAGTACATGGAATGTTCATCTTGGTTTTTAACTAACATTTGTATTTGTAAAGTATCTCCAACAAGAATATAAGTTACAAACAATTCAAACCTAAATGGATAAATCTTCATGGTTTTAGAGTTTGATTTTAACAAAAAAATCACTTTCGTATCATTAGAGTCAATGATTTCAAATTTACTATCGCGTGCAAAGCCATGTTGATACATTGTATATATTTTTCCATCATAGTTATATTCATCATTTTTTAAACGACCAACCATTGGAAATAAAATTGGAGCATGTCTTTTCCAATAATTTGGATTAGCTTCCCAAATATACTCGAGCTGGTGAGAATTTTTAACCGAGATTAATTCAGCTCCTATTTGATTAATTTTAACGGTTAAATCTTCATTTTTTAATGATACAATCATTGTCATTCTCCCCGCAAATAATTCTTTGTCTCTCTATTCTGACATGGATTAATAGCTTTGCAAAGAAAAAACATAAAATTTAAAAATATCTTAATCTGGATTCTCATCATCACGCCGTTTAAAAAAGTTTTGATAATTTTTTAACAATTTTTCTTTGGTAACATGCGTATAAATTTGGGTGGTTGATAAATTTGCATGACCTAATAACTCCTGCACAGTTCTTAAATCAGCCCCATTATTTAACATTTGAGTAGCAAAAGTATGTCGTAACATATGAGGATGAATACTTGTATTTAATCCACTTTTTTTCATAATTTGGTTTAAAATGTATTCTATTCCACGACTAGTAATATGTGAACCATGTTGATCAACAAATAGGTAAGGATGCTGTTTATTAAATTTATCCATTAATACATTCCGACTTTTATGAATGTATTCAGTGATTGCATCATTTGCATATTTACCAAAAGGCAGGTAACGTTCCTTATTCCCTTTACCAAGTACAAGCATCATATTATTAGATAAATCGACATCGTCAAGTGTTAAATTAGCGCACTCACTAACTCGAATTCCCGTGCCATATAAAACTTCTAATAAAGAAGTATTTCGATATGCTAATAAGGGATTTTTAGCTATTTTAGCTGTTTCAAAAAGTTTATCCAATTCTTTATTATAGAAGAACCGAGGTAAGTGATTAGTATGCTTTTTGATGTTTACATATACAAAGGGATTATCTTCCACAATTTGATTGTTAACCAAAAAATTGTAAAAAGAGCGTAAAGAAGACATTTTCCGAGCAATTGTATTGTTATTATCTCCAAAATCATGTAAATGACTTAGGTAGACTTCCACATCAAAACTATCAATCAAACTAAAATCTTTATCTACACCAGAATCTGCTAAAAATTCAGAAAATTGTGAAATATCATCATGATATGCTCGGGCTGTATTATCTGAGTATTGACGCTCATTAATAATATATTTAATAAATAGTTGAATTAATTTTTGATTACTTTGATTCATTAGAATCACCTACTCTATTTAAAAAAGACTGTTCAAAAAGAACAGTCTCTTTTTATTTAATTACATTTTCTTCATAATCGCCTTCAGGACAAATTACTTGCCATCCGCCACGAACCTTCTTATTAACCAAGAAATGTCCACACTTAGGACAATCACGACCAATTGGTTTATCCCAAGTCACAAAATCACAATCAGGATAACGCGAACAACCATAGAATAATCGATTTTTCTTAGTTTTCCGTTCGATAACTTGACCTTCATGACACTTAGGACAAATTACTCCAATTTCTTTAACAATTGTTTGTGTATTACGACAATCTGGGAAACGAGAACAGGCAAAGAACTTCCCATATTTACCCATTTTTTCTACCATAGGAGAACCACAAATATTACAATTAAATCCGGCCAACGGTTCTTTAATTTGAACATCTTCCATTTCTTTTTCCGCATAACTAACTTCTTTAGAAAATGGTTGATAGAACTCACTTACTAATTTGACCCATCTAAGTTTTGCTTCTTCAATATCATCAAGTTTCCCTTCAATATCAGCTGTAAAATCAACATTTACAATTTCTGGGAAATATTCTTCAATTAATTTATTAACGATTTCACCTAATTCTGTTGGTACAAACCGACGGGCATCAAGTTTAACGTAATAACGTTTTTGAATCGTCATCAAAGTAGGAGCATAAGTCGATGGTCGACCAACTCCGTTTTCTTCGAGAGCCTTAATTAAGTTTGCTTCTGTATATCGAGCTGGTGGCTGAGTAAAGTGTTGATTAGGAACATTATTATCTAAAGTGACGTGATCACCAATTTCAAGATCGGGAAGAATATTATCTTTCTCTTTTCCTGCTGAATAAGCTTTTAAATATCCTTCAAAATTAAGTTTTGAACCGTTAGCACGATATTCGACCCCATTTTGAACTACTTTAACAGTTTCTGTATCAACAATTGCGGGTGTCATTTGACTAGCCACAAATCTTGACCAAATTAAATTATATAATTTGAATTGATCTTTAGTTAAGTATTTTTCAATCTGCTTAGGGGTTCGCATAACTGAAGTAGGTCGAACAGCTTCATGGGCATCTTGAGAACCTTCAGGAAGTTTCAATTTCCGCGGATGATTCAAGGCATACTCTGGACCATATTCATCATGAATGAATTGGGCTGCTTCGAGCTTAGCTCCTGCAGAAATTCTAGTTGAATCAGTACGCATATAGGTAATCAATCCTTGACTACCTTCTTTACCAATGTTAATTCCTTCATACAATTGTTGAGCAGCCATCATGGTCCGACCAGTTTTAAAATGCAACTTTTTATTTGCATCTTGTTGTAAGGTACTGGTAGTAAACGGACGAGGCGGTTGTCTTTTCTTTTCTCGTTTTTTAACATCCGTAATTTCAAAATCAGCTTTAGCATCAAGCTTCTTTAGAACATTTTGAACATCATCATTATTGCCTAAAGGAAATTTCTTACCATCCACACCATAAAAAGATGCTTTAAACTTTGAACGTCCCTTTTTAAAAATGGAATCAATGGTCCAATATTCTTCTGGATTAAAAGCTTGAATTTCACGTTCTCGTTTAATAATAATCCATAGTGCAACGGATTGAACTCGTCCAGCACTAAGCCCTTTTTTTACTTTTTTCCAAAGAATTGGGGAAATTGAATATCCCACCAAACGATCAATAATCCTTCGAGCTTGTTGAGCATCAACTAAGTTCATATCAATCGTACGCGGATGCTTAAAGGCATCTTTAACTGTTTCTTTAGTTATTTCGTTAAAGGTTACTCGATTTTTATCATTAACATCTAAATTTAATACATGAGAAACGTGCCAAGCAATTGCTTCACCTTCACGATCAGGATCGGAAGCAAGAAAAACTTCTTTAGCTTTTTTTGCCTCTGCCTTTAACATTTTAATTGTGTCACCTTTACCACGAATTGAAATATAATCAGGTTTAAAATCATCCGAAATGTCAATTCCCATTCGACTTTTAGGTAAATCACGGATATGTCCTTTACTTGCGACAACCGTATAGGTTCTTCCTAAGTATTTACTAATGGTCTTTGCTTTAGCAGGTGATTCCACAATGACTAATTTTTTATTCGTAGTACGCTTTTTTTTACTTTTTGCTGTTGTTTTCTTTTTACTAGTCGTACTAGTGGCCATTAAATCTATCCCTCATTTATTTTTTCTACATATATAGTTATTTTTTATTTGAATTTCTAAATCATCATATTGCAGTTTTTTTATAGTGTCAAATGATAATGCGTCCTAAGACGTCTCTTTCATCAAGACAAGGTTGACAACCTGCGGCAATTAATTCGTTGGAACCTGCCGAATAACTGCTATTAACATTACCAGGTACTGCAAGGATATCACGATTATTTTGTAAAGCTAAACTTGCTGTAATCAACGAACCAGATTTAAGTCTTGCTTCGACAACTAATAATTTTTGTGAAAGTCCAGCAATAATACGATTTCGTTCAACAAAATGATGTTTGCGCGGACCAATTCCAGAATCATATTCGCTCAAAACTAAATTATTTTTTGTTAGTTCAATTTGAAGTCCTTGATTACTTCGAGGATAAAAACAATCTAATCCCGTTCCCAAAACTGCAATTGTTTTTCCCCTATTAGCTAAAGCAATCTGATGTCCAAGCGTATCCACTCCTTCAGCCAAACCAGAAACAATTACATAATGACTAATTACATTCTGACTAAAAATTTTTTTCATAGCCTGAACTGCGTACTTAGAACATTTTCGAGAACCTACCACACCTAATAAATTTTTTTCGTTTAATAAATTTAAATTACCAGCATAAAATAATATCACCGGTGGCAAATACATCTCTTTTAATTGTTCTGGATAGATGTCATCAAAAATTGTAATCCATTTTTTTCTCATAGCCTGATTAACCATAATATTTAAATCGCGACTTAGAAAGAAAACTGCAAACTTTTGATAATTTAAATGATGCTCTCTGAGTAAATTAATAGTCATGGCTTGAACTTCTTCAATATCTAAATTACCAATATTTTCATTTTTCAGCCACTGATAAGCTAAATTTTCTCCCTTTAAACCAATCCCCGGACACAATTTAATTCTTAATAACAAAGTTCTTTTATCCATTTAACTAGCACGCTCCACTTTTAGATAGATACGTAATTAGTTTATTTTTGAGTTAGATCTTTAACCGGGGCAAAGGTTTTACGGTGAATTGGGGTTACCCCATATGTTTCTAAAGCAGCTAAGTGTTTTGGGGTACCATAACCATCATTATTACAAAAATCATATTCTGGGTATTGCTTATGATACTTAATCATTAAATCATCACGCGTTACTTTAGCCAAAATACTTGCTGCTGCGATTGAGTTTGATTTTGCATCACCTTTAATTATTTTTAATTGTGGAATGTCCAGATCTATATCCATTGCATCAATTAATAATTGTTGAGGCTTAACATCTAATGATTCAACTGCTTGTTTCATTGCAATCCGAGTCGCTTGATAAATATTAACTTCATCAATTACATGATTATCAATAACAGCATAAGCATAACTAATTGCTTGTTCCTTAATTATTTCAACTAATTCACGGCGTTTCTGATCAGTTAATTTTTTTGAATCATTAACCTCTAGAATTTTAAAATCATGTGGCAAAATAATTGCTGCTGCAACCACAGGTCCTGCTAATGGACCTCGACCGACTTCATCTATTCCAGCAATTAAGTTAATCCCTTGACTCCAGAAATTAGTTTCAATTTCAAATCTTTTTTCAAAATCATTTTCTGCTTTTTGTTGACGTGCAATTCTACCTTGAGTTTGTTTAATGATATTTTGTACACCCTTACGTTTATCATCCTTATATAACGAAAAAAGCGGGTCCTGTGTTTCTCGAACTCGCATAAAAGATTCTTTAATTTCTTTAATATTCAAAACTATTCTTCTCCAACAGAAATTTTATCTGGAAAGTCTAAAGTATAACGTCCTAATTTACCTTTTCTAACATCATTAATTATCCGATCTGAGGCACGTTCATAATCATCGCGCATTCCTAGATTTGCTGTAATTTTAAGGAGCAAATCTGGATTACTTAACTCGAAATCAGCATCTGTTAAATGATAACGATTCTTTAGCTCTTCTCGATGATTCTGTTTGAAAAAGTCTAACGCAAATAATGCTACATCATCACTATGAAATGAGCTTTCTCGAATTGCACCTGTTAATGAAAGTTTTTCTGCAATCTCTTGAGATTGAAATTTAGGCCACAAAATTCCGGGCGTATCTAATAATACTAATTTTCCATTAGAAGTTAGCCATTGTTGCCCTTTTGTAACTCCAGGTCTATTACCAACCTGTGCAGAACGTTTACTAACTAATTGATTTAGCAAAGTTGATTTACCAACATTAGGAACACCAACGCAAATTGCTTTTAAAGCCTTTCTATCATATCCCTTATTACTTTGGGATTCTAAGTAATCTTTTAAAATACCTTCAGAAATATTTTCAATTTTTTTTCGAACTCCATTAACTTTAGAATCAATAGCAATTGCTCTAATTCCTTGTGATTTAAAATATTCAATCCATTTTTTTGTCATTACAGGATCAGCTAAGTCAGCTTTAGTTAAAATCATTAAGCGGGGTTTGTCACGACTAATTCGTTTAACTTCTGGATTAATTGATGTGTATGGAATCCGAGCATCTACTAATTCAAACACAATATCTACTAATTTAATGTTTTCCTCGAATTGGCGGATTGCTTTAGCCATGTGACCCGGAAACCATTGAATATTACTTTTCATAATTTCTCCCTTAATCTAAATAAGCTAAGTATTTTTGCCATGCTTCATCAAAAATTGTCATACTTGGTAAATATCCAGCATTCTCTTCCAAATATTTTGAAATAATTTCAAAATTATTTTCGTGCTTTGGAAATTGAGTATCGAAGAAAGCATTATTAGCAAATTGTGAGATTTCATCATAACCATTCGGATTTCTTTCGGTCATTAAATATTCATAAAAGCTTTTCCTCATTAATAAAACCTCTTACTTATTTTTTCTTTGATAGATTTCGAAATGATGAGGATAATCAAGATTATCTTTCCCATCAATTTTCTTAATTAATTTAAAATTATCATAGTTAATCTCAACCATTTTTGTATCACCGTCAACATTTTTATCAATCTTTGTACGATACAAATAATCAGTATAAGGCAAAAGTTCTTGATAAATTGCTCTTCCTCCAACTACAAAAATCATTTCATTTGGAAATTTATTTGCATATTGCAAAAGGTCATCTTTTGAATTAAAAACGGTAACACTTTCTGGAAATTCTGATGGGTCTCGATGAGTTAAAATTAAATTTTTTCGCTTTGGTAATGGCCGACCAAAACTTTTAAAAGTTGTATAACCACAAATAATTTGATGATTAAGGGTTGTTTCTTTAAAAAATGCCATGTCATCGGCAATATGCCACGGAAGATTTCCATTCTTACCGATTACTTTGTTGGCAGCTTCTGCCCAAATAAATGCTAACATGTTAACTCCTTATTAAACTGCCACAGCACCTTTAATTGCACTGTGATGCTTATAGTCTTCAATTTTAATATCATCCATATCATAGTCAAAGATACTTTCTTTTTCAGGATTAAGCCATAATTTAGGTGCTTTAAAAGGTGTTCTAGAAAGTTGCTCCTTAATTTGATCAACGTGATTCAAATAGATATGTGCATCACCTAATGTATGTACAAAATCACCAGGTTCAAGGCCACATTCCTTTGCAATAAGACTAGTTAACAATGCATAACTAGCAATGTTAAAAGGAACCCCTAAAAAGATATCGGCACTACGTTGGTAAAGTTGACAACTTAATTTACCGTCGTTCACATAAAACTGAAACATTGTATGACATGGTGGTAATGCCATATCGTCAACATCTTCTGGATTCCAAGCAGAAACAATCATTCGTCGTGAATTTGGATTAGTTTTAATCGTTTCAATTACCTTTTTAATCTGATCGATTGTTTCACCAGTACTGGTTTTCCACTTTCTCCATTGACTTCCATAGACTAAGCCTAAATCTCCAAATTTCTTAGCAAATATTTCGTCATCAAGAATCATTTGGCAAAACAATTTTTTTTGTGCAAGATATTGCTTTTTGAATTCGGGATCTTTTTGAGATCTAATCCCAAAATCAGTCATATCTGGTCCAGTATATTCATCTGAATTAACCCAACGTTCAAAAGCCCATTCATCCCAAATATGATTATTATTTTTCAATAAATAAGCAATATTAGTGTCTCCTCTTAAAAACCACAATAACTCACTTTTTATTAATCGAAAAGGTACGCTTTTAGTGGTTAATAATGGAAAACCCTGGGATAAATCAAATCGCATTTGTTGTCCAAAATAACTAATAGTTCCTGTTCCCGTTCGATCTTCTTTTTTGTGTCCATTTTCTAATACAAACCTTGCTAAATTTAAATATGCATCTTCTAACATTAAAAAATTCTCCTAATTATTATTCAGCAAATTCGCTCAAATATTCCCAACGAGCAACCAAATCATCTGATTCTTTGTTTAAATCATCTAATTTTCGTTGTAATTTAGCTAATTTATTATAATCTTCGCCATTATTTTGCATTTCTTCTGTGACCTGTTTAATTTCATTTTCATTCTTTTCAATTTTTGCTTCAATGCCATCAAATTCAATTTTTTCAGCATAAGTAAGCTTAGTTTTCTTTTTCGTTGAATTAGATCTTGCTTCAACTTTATTATCTGATTTTACCTTTGTTTCATTACGCACTTTTTTTTCTTTTTTACTGCTTAGATAATCTGTAAAAATCCCATTATATCGTTCAATCTTAGTATTTCCTTCAAAAATTAAAAGACGATCAGCAACTTTATTAAGGAAATAACGATCATGTGACACAGTAATGGTTGTCCCATTAAAATGCTTAATGTAATCTTCTAGAACAGTTAATGTAGCAATATCAAGGTTATTGGTAGGTTCATCCAAAAGCAAAACATTTGGTTGTTCCATCAATAATTTTAAAAGATAGAGACGACGTTTTTCTCCCCCAGAAAGTTTCCGAATCAAAGTTCCATGCATAAATTTAGGGAATAAAAATTGTTCTAATAAGTTGGTTACACTAATTTTGTTGCCATCTGCATCAACAATATTCTGCCCAATATCAGTTAAATAGCTAATGACTCGTTTATCTTCTGGAATGGTCTCCATCTGTTGCGTGTAATAGGCCATTTTTACAGTTTCCCCAATTTCAATCGATCCCGATTGAATTGGTAGTATGCCGGCAATAGCATTCAGTAATGATGATTTACCGGCACCATTTTCACCACTAATTCCAATTCGCTGTCCATTTTGAATTAACATACTAAAATCTCGAAGGATTGGTTTATTTGCAATTTCAAGGCTTACATGATTAATTTCAATTACTTTTTTACCAAGTCGTTGTTGTCCCATTGCAATATCAAGTTCACCATCAAGTGGTGTTCCTTCTTTGACTTTGTCTTCAAGTTGGTTAAATCTCTCAATTCTAGCATTTTGCTTAGTCGAACGAGCTTTTGCCCCAGTTTTCATCCATTTGAGCTCTTGTTTATACAATTGTTGTTCTTTATGACTGGTAGCAAACTGTTCATCGACTAATTCTGCCTTTTTGGCAACATATGTTTGATAATTACCAGGATATTCATATAAGCCCCCAAACGACAATTCCCAAATATGATTTGAAACCTGATCTAAAAAATAACGATCATGAGTTACAACAATCAATGAACCCTTGTAGCTAGATAAATATTGTTCCAACCAATCGATTGAGTCAAAATCTAAGTGATTGGTTGGTTCATCAAGTAAAAGTAAATTAGGAGATTGAATTAGTACTTGTGCTAAGCCAACTCGTTTTTGTTGCCCACCAGACATTGTACCAATTTTCTGATCCATATTAGTAATCTTTAGCTGAGTTAAAATTGTCTTAACTCGACTTTCAGTATTCCAAGCATCACCTTCGTTCATTTTAGCCTCAGCAGCTAAATAACGCCGTTCAAATTCTTGATTATCAGGATGATTGGAATAATCATTCAAGGCATCTTCATAATGTCTAATAATTTTAAAAACTTTTTGTTTCCCAGCAAAAACTGATTCCATTACTGTCATATCTTCTGGTAAATCAGGTTGTTGTTGTAAATAACCAATTCGATAAGCTTTAGACGTAATAATATTACCAGTAAAATCATGATCAGTTCCTGCAATGGCATTCAGTAATGATGATTTACCACTACCATTGGTACCAATTAGACCAATTCGATCGTTTTCATTGATAATAAAGTCAAGATTCTTAAATAGAACCTTTTCACCATATGTTTTTGTTAATTTATCTGCTCGTAAAGTTTCTACCATAACTACCTCAATTTTCGTTTGCTAATTCTTTGGCCTTATTAATTAATGTAATTTGGTCGTTTTCGACTTCCCCATTAATTACCATTAATTCTAAGTCATTTAATACTTTACCTAGTTGGGGACCTGGCTTAAATCCAGCTTTTATTAAGCTACCACCATTAACGTTTAATTCGGCTTTTTGTTTAATTGGCAGGCTATTAAAGGCATTTTCTAATTCTTCTTCTCCTTGATTAAGTCCATAGATTTCCATCACATGATTAGCATTTAAAAGATTATTTAGTCCAATTTGATAAATAAATAGAGAAACTATTTGTTTATTTTGCAACATTTTAATTCCTTTAACAACTTGTAAAACATTTTCAGTCATTTTATTAGAACATTTCCACAATTTCATCATTTTTCTGATTTGGGATTGTTTTAAGTTTAGTTCAAAAGCCAATAGAGACCAAACTTGAATTTCATTAGTTAGATGATTACTTAAATCCAAATTAGCTAGGTGTTTTAATTCGGAAAGATATTGATTAAAGAAAGGAACATATTCAAACAAATCAGTTCCTAAAATTTCTTGTAACCCTCGTGATGGTGAAATTCCTAACATCATCTTGATAAACTCTACGTTGATTCTTTCAATTGCAATTTTTTTAAGCAGCTGACAGTTTGCTTTAATTGCAGCAAAGGTTTTTTCTTCAATTTTAAAATTTAATTGACTACCAAAACGGACAGCTCGCATCATGCGTAACGCATCTTCGTTAAAACGTTGATTTGCATCACCAACGGCACGAATTAAATGATGCTGTAAATCTTCCATGCCATTAAATAAATCAATTACCTCACCATTCTCTTTCATCGCGAAGGCATTAATCGTAAAGTCTCGCCGTTTTAAGTCTTCTTTTAAAGATCTAATAAAGGTTACCTTATCAGGTCGACGAAAATCTTGATATCCACTTTCAGTTCTAAAAGTCGTAATTTCAAATCCCTTATGATCAAACATCACTGTTACAGTACCGTGTTCAATTCCGGTATCAATCGTCCGTTTAAAAATTTTTTTTATTTCTGCTGGATAGGCAGATGTGGCCATATCTACATCATGAATTGGCAAATTCAATAAGGTATCACGCACGCTCCCACCAACAAAATATGCTTCAAATCCATTTTGTTCAATTACTTGAAGGACTTTTCTGGCGTCAATAAATTCTGACGGCAAATTTTCAATTTTCATTTTATTTCCCTCTTTCATTAGCTTGTCACTTTATTATACCTTAAAAAAACAGCCCAAATATTAATTTAGACTGTTCTTTGGATTTTATTTTGTTTCCAAATCTTGTAACATGTAAACCATTTCGTCATCATCTGGAACTAAATTTACATATTGTTTCAAAAATTCAATCGATTCATTAACTTTTCCGTTCTCACGTAAAAAGAAAATATAATTTTTCAAAAAATCAGGATTGTCTTTCAAATTCATAGCTGCTTTTTGATAATTTTCACTAGCTTGCTTAATTTTATTCATATGATCATAAGAAATTGCTAAGTCCCAATACAATTGAGGAACCAAATTATTATCAGAAAGATAATCAGATAAGAAATCAACATCTTTTTCAAATTGTCCATCTTTAACATAGATTTCAGATAATTTGGTGACTACTTCCATATTGTCTGGATTAACTTGATTACCTTTTTCTAGATATTTAACTGTAAGATCCATTTCACCTAATTTAGCAGCGATATCAGCAGCTTTAAGATAAAGAATTACATTATATTCATCAACGCTTAAACCTTCTTGATAAGTTCTTAAAGCGTCTTCTGGCTTATTGTCTTTTTCAAATGCCTCTCCTAAATAAATATATAAAGAAGCATATTGATTATCAGTATCTCTAAGCATTTCAAAAATTTCAATAGACTTTGCATAATTACCTAATTGCAAATAAGTAAATCCCGTTTCAAATAAAACATCTGGGGTCATGTCAATTGGTTTAATTTGTTCTAAATAGCCAATGGCATTTTCAAAATTACCCACGTGTGCATAAGAAACTCCAAGACGTTCAACTAAATTAACATTTGAAATTGATAATTGTCCTTGTTTAATTAAATTAAGGTAGAGTTTAATTGCACTTTCATACTTACCTTCAGAATAATATAGCTCAGCCAAAGCAAACTTTACAATTGGTTCATCAGGAGCTAATTTTTCAGCTTCTATTAGTTTGTGTTCACTAACTACAAATAAATCCTGGGTTTGATATAAATCAGCCTCTACCAACAAAGCATTAATGTAATAGCTTGAGTCTGGTTTGATTTCGTTTAGTACTTCTAAAGCTCCATCAGTATCATCCTTAGCAATTAAAATATCAGCAATATAAGTTCTAATTTCATCTTCATCAGGATATTTTTTTAATAATTGACGATAAATTTTTAAAGCATCATCAGAAAAACCTAGTGAGTAAAGTTCTTCAGCTAATGAAAATAACATATCATCATTATCTTGATCTAAAGCATTTTTTAAATTCTTTTGATATTCATCTAAATCATTGTTTTGTAAGGCTTCTAACGCTTTTTCTGAATTGCTCATAGTTAATTCTCTCCTCCAACAAAAAAACCAGCTCGCTTAAGCGAACCGGTTTTAACTGTCAAAATTATTTAACAGCATCCTTTAAAGCTTTACCAGGTTTAAAGGCAGGTACTTTACTTGCAGGGATTTCAATTTCCTTACCAGTTTGTGGGTTACGTCCCTTACGGGCAGCACGTTGACGTACTTCGAAACTACCAAAACCGATTAATTGAACACGTTCGCCTTTAGCAAGTTGATCTTGGATTGCTTCAAATACAGCATCTAAAGCTGCAGTAGCATCCTTTTTAGTTAAACCAGTTGTTTTTGCAACATCATCTACTAATTCTGCTTTGTTGGCCATGAGTGATTCACCTCCTGATAAATGTTCAGATGAACATCAACTTGTAAGCTCCTTAAATTATGTATCGGAACTATGAAATAATCTAAAGACTATCTCGTACTTAAAGATATCACACCAAAAATACGATTGCAACGCTATTTCGATGAATTACTTCAGCAATTTCGATTTTTTATTTAAAAAAGTTTATTATTTTCTACTTCTTGGAATTATTCTGATTGGAGTACCTGTAAAATCAAAATTTTTACGAATTTGATTTTCTAGATAACGACGATATGAAAAATGTAATAGTTCTGGATCATTAACAAAAAGAACAATTGCAGGTGGTTGTGTTGCAACTTGTGTAGCATAATAAATTCTAAGTTTACGAGTTTTAATTGTTGGAGTTGGAGTCATTGCAACAGCATCCATAATAACTTCGTTAAGAGTAGATGAACTAATCCGTTTCTTATGATTTGTATTAACCTTTTCAATTAAATCAGGCAATTGCGACAAACGTTGTTTTGTTTTTGCAGAAACAAAAACAATCGGTGCATAAGCAAGATATTGAAATTCCGCTCTAATAGCAGCTTCAAATTGTTGTTGACTGTGATTATCCTTTTTAAGGGCATCCCACTTATTAACAACAATAATAACTCCTCTTCCGGCTTCATGAGCATATCCTGCAACCCGTTTATCTTGCTCTCTAATACCTTCTTCAGCGTTAAGTACAACTAAAACTACGTCACTTTCATCAATAGCCTTCATTGCTCGCATAACACTATATTTTTCAGTTTTCTCGTAAACCTTACCACGTTTTCTAATTCCCGCAGTATCAACAATTGTAAACTCTTGTCCGTCATGAACAAATTTAGAATCAATTGCATCCCGAGTTGTTCCAGCAACATCAGAAACAATTACTCGATTATCCCCTAAAAATGCGTTAACTAATGATGATTTTCCAACGTTAGGACGTCCAATTAAACTAAAGCGTATACTATTATCTTTTTTCTCTTCTGGAGCTTCGGGAAAGTTTTTAATAACTTCGTCCAACAAATCACCTAATCCAAGACCATGAGCCCCAGAGATTGGATATGGATCGCCAAAACCTAATGAATAAAAATCATAAATATCAGCGCGACTTTCAAAGTTATCTATTTTATTAACTGCTAAAACAACTGGTTTATTTGATCTATATAGTATTTGTGCAACACGTTCGTCAGCATCAGTAATACCTTGTTTACCATTAACCATAAAAATTATAACATCTGCTTCATCAATCGCAATTTCAGCTTGGGCTGTAATCTGTTTGATAAATGGTTGATCAGAAACTTCAATTCCACCAGTATCAATCAAATTAAAATTGTGTCCTAACCATTCTCCGTGAGAATAAATACGATCTCTAGTTACACCTGGAGTATCCTCAACAATTGAAATTCTTTCCCCAGCAACACGATTAAAAATTGTTGATTTGCCAACATTTGGACGACCAACAATTGCTACAGTAGGCTGTGCCATATAATTCACCTCTCCTTCTAAAATAAAAAAATCCCCCAAATTAATGAAGGATTTTTTTATGAAAAACTATTCTTCTGAATCGTTATCAATGTCTTTTCCTAAAATATCACCTAAAGTGAAACCACTTTCTTCTTCAGGAGCATTTGAAGTTGAATTATCATCAACATTCTTTTTAGGAGCCTTCTTGTTTTCTTCTTTAGGAGCTTCTTCCAAGGCTTTCATTGATAATGCTAAACGATGTTCTTCAGGATCAACTGAAAGAACCTTGACTTGAATCTTTTCACCAGATTTAAGTACATCGCTTGGCTTGTCAATATGCTTGTGTGAAATTTGTGAGATGTGAACTAAACCTTCAACGCCTGGTAAAACTTCAACGAATGCACCAAAGTCAACAAGACGTTTAACAGTACCATCTAATATGCTACCAACAGCAGCTTTTTCTTCGATGTCATCCCAGGGACCTGGTTGTAATTGTTTGATTGATAATGAGATACGATTACGTTCTGGTTCAATTGCAAGAACCTTAACCTTAACGTCTTCACCAACTTTAAGAATATCACTTGGTTTACTTACATGATCATATGAAATTTCAGAAACATGAACTAAACCATCAATTCCACCAAGATCAACAAAAGCACCGAAGTTAGTTAAACGAGCAACTTTACCTTCAACAATATCGCCAACTTTAAGGCTACCCATGATTTTTTCTCTTGCTTCTTTACGATCTTTTTCAGCAACAGCACGATGTGAAAGAATTAAACGATTGTCTTCAGGAACAACTTCAATAATCTTAACTTCTAATTCTGCACCTTTGTATTGATTTAAATCGCTAACAAAATGATCAGTAATCATTGAAGCTGGAATAAATCCACGAACACCATCAGCATTTACTACTAAACCACCACGTACAGGACGGGTAACTTTAACAGTAATATTTTCACCTTTATCAGCTTTTTCTTTAATTTCATCCCAAACCTTAAGAGCTTCGAGACGACGGATTGAAAGAAGGTAACTTCCACCTTCTTTATCATCACCGATTTTTGAAACTACGACAACTTTTACAGTGTCTCCAACTTTATATTTATCAGTTGGATTACTTTCCATGGTAGCAGAAACTTCTTTGCTTGGAATAACACCTTCAACACCAGCACCATCAATTCCTACCATCAATTGTGAATCGTTATCTACTGCTAAAATTTCACCAGTAACAACATCACCCACATTGACTTCTTTAATATTATCAAGTGCATCTAATAATTGTTTGTTTTCATTTTCACTCATCAAACATTTCCTCCTTGAAACTACTCTACTATCATTTTAGCCTATATAGCGATAAAATGCCAGTAAAATACGACTGTTGTAATAATTTTTTTATTTTTGAATTCTTTTTTTAATTAAACTGGAAATTTTATCAGATACCTGTTCAATTGACAATGAAGTAGTATCAATTTCAATTGCATCTTTAGCTTTTTTTAAAGGTGAGACTTTCCGGTGTGAATCTTTATAATCACGGACTTCAATTTCTTTTTTTAATTCTTCGAGTGTTACATTAATACCTTTTTTCTGATTTTCTATGTAGCGACGTTCGGCACGTTCTTTAACACTTGCAATTAAAAATATTTTTAAATCTGCGTTTGGAAGAACCGTTGTGCCAATATCACGACCATCCATAATTACTCCACCATCTTTTGCAATCTCTTGTTGGCGTTTAACAAGTTCTCTACGGATTAGAGGAAGTGCAGCAACTGTTGAAACATTATTAGTAACTTTTTCAGATCTAATTTTATCTGTAACTTCTTCACCATCAATGAATACATGTTGAACTGGATTTCCTGGGGTAAAAGTTATTTTAGTTTTATGTAGTAACTCAACAATCTTATTTTCATCATTTAAATTGATATTATTTTGGATTGCCTTATATGTGATAGAACGATACATAGCTCCTGTATCAACATATATATAATTGAAGTTTTTAGCTACTATTTTAGCTACTGTACTTTTCCCTGCTGATGCAGGCCCGTCAATTGCTACTTGTAATTCCTTTTTATGCATTATATCAATCCCTATATTTTTTATTTAATTCTTAGTTTTTGTCCAGGAGTAATAACACTATTTTTATTTAAACCATTTAATGCTTGAAGTTGGCTAACGCTAATTCCAGCATTTGTTGCTAAACGATAAATTCCCTCGCTTTGGTTAACGGTTACATACTCTGCATTGTCTTTATCTTGCGATGTATCATGGTTGGTATCGTTTGGATTCTGCTCTCCACTCGATTCTTGGTCATTACTTGTCGTCTGAGTTTCATTCGTGTTTTGACTTGTGTTTTGACTTGTGTTTTGACTTGTGTTTTGACTTGTGTTTTGTTCAGTATCATGTTTTGATTCATTATTTTTTTGGGGTTTAGTAACCTTTTTCTTTGGCTTAGTAACCTTTTTTGTCTTTTTCTTAGAAATTGATTGATATTGTTGAACATCATTTTGTTTTGACATTCCAAAAACTAATGAAAAAATTGCAGTTAAAGCTACAATTGAAACTAAAACAGCCAAAATCAACTTAAAATTTCCCTTTTGCTTTCTCAATGCAATTCTTGAAAGGTACCCTTCTTCTTGAGCATTATCATCAGAAAAAGAATTTTCCCATGGTTTTTTATTTCCATTTTTATCCATAGTAATTTAAATCCTCCAATTATTATTTTCTTAATTATATCATTTAATTTTTTTAAAATAATTGATTAATTATACTTTTCCAGTCCGAAATTTCATTAGTAGGTTGCGTAATAAAATACTCATATGGTGTTAAATCAATTTGATCATGTTGAAAATCACAGCAATCGTCATCATGCATATCAAAGTTTTCATCAAAATTAGCTTGAATAAATTTCCTACGACAACCAACATAATTAATATAATCTACTAGTTTATATAAATCTTTAACTTTCAAACTGTGATTTTCTTTAAAAATTTGTTTAATTTGAGACTCAGAATAACCATGTTGATAGTAAAAATCTAATAGTCTTTTGGTTTGTTCATCAAGATAATTAAATTTATGTTTATTATAATTTTCATAATCACGTTCTGTTGGAAAAGAACTTTCCAACAGATTAAGTGCTATTTGTTCATCACCATCAGAGTACATTAATATTGCAATACTAGGTTGACCATTTCGACCAGCTCGTCCAATTTCTTGCACATAACTTTCTAAATCTTTAGGTAGATGATAATGAATTACAAATTTAATATCTGATTTATCGATTCCCATTCCAAAAGCATTAGTTGCACAGACAACATCTAACTCATTATCCATAAATTGATGTTGAATTTTAAAACGATCACTATTACTTAAATCTGCATGATAAGGGGCGGACTTTAGTTTGGTTTTCAAATTAATCATATCAGACATTAAGTTTGCCATTTTCTTACTAGAAAAATAAATAATACCGGGTCCTTTTAATTTAGTTAGTAAATAAATTAAATTTGATTGCTTATCCATTTCTGTTTCAGTTTTTTGAACAGCTAAAAATATGTTAGGACGGTTAACTGATTCAATAATTCTGCTACAATTATCAATCCCTATTTTTTTAATAATATCATCTTGAACTTTTTTTGAAGCAGTTGCCGTTAGCATTAACGTTTGAGGATTTCCTAATTTCTTTAAATTACTTTTCAAACTAAGATAATCTGGTCTAAAGTCAATACCCCATTTAGAGATACAGTGAGCTTCATCTACTACAAATAAACCAATATTTAACTTTGCTAAACTTTGATTTATTTCTTTTTGATTTAACATTTCAGGTGAAATGAAAATATAGCGATAATGTTCTAAATTAGACAGAATGGACTTTCGTTCTTTCCAATCGTGTTCAGAATTAATCGCAACTACATTAGAAGACCCTAGGTAACGAATTCTTTCAACTTGATCATTCATTAATGATAATAAGGGAGAAACAATGACAATTGGTTTGTTAATCAAATAACTGTAAATTTGGTATATCAAACTCTTTCCCGCTCCAGTAGGTAAAATCGATAAAACGTTCTTACCCGATTGAAGAGCTTGAATTGTTTCTTCCTGTCCTGGATTAAAAGAATCAAAACCAAATCTTTTCTTTAATATTTGTTTAACGTTCGTTTTATTCATCATTGCCTACCTTAGTTAAATAAATTTCCAAAAGCCGAAACTGAAAAAAAGATAAACTTTGTTTAAGGCTTAAGTTCTCGTAATTCCATTTATCAATATCATCACTTAATTGCTCTTTCAATTCTTCGATTTGTACATCATTAATAAAGTCGGAATAGGGAAATTTATTAATTGGAAAATAAATTGCAATTTCCATCAAGTGCTCATAGATTGTGGATTCTTTTAAGTGACGTTTCAATGCCACTTTAGATATATCATGATTAATCAAATATTGGTTAAGAGTCATAATTGCGCTATCACTTACTACATTTTGGTGTAAACCTTTTAACAAAGGAAAAATAACTGATTCTTGATTGTTAACAACAAAATCAATTAACTGACTGATAACGTCAATATCAGATAAATATACTTTAATTAAAGATTCATCAAATTCATTGGCTAATTGAAATAAAGTCCGTCCATTTTTTTGAAAGCCAACTAATTCATTGGCTAATTGATTAGCTAGATTTTCGTTATTAATCACACTAAAAAAATTTAATAACTCATTTTTTAAACTAAAAGCAATTGATTCTCTATCAATTTTTTTAAAATAATATTTAACAAAATTCATTTCACTATCTGATACATTGACTGGATAATATTTTCGTTGATTGTGTTGATATTCAGAAATAACTTGAATGAAAAGTAATAAACGAGATTTAAAGCGCATAAAATTAAATGATTGAAAATTACGTTGCCAATTGAATTTTAAATTATCACCTAGTATTTTACTTCTTAGAATATATCCCTTATCAGTTAATACATAAGCTTGGTTTTCATCTTTTATTACTAATTTTTGCTTCTCTAAATTATTAAAATCTAACTTAGTTATTTCCATGTAGCGGCCCAACCCCAAATAACCAAGAATTTGATATCTTAAAGCCCAATAAATTGTAGCAACCGTTTTTTTTCCAACCAACAAATTTTCTAACAATCTTTTTCTTCTTGGCTGATGTTTATCTAACAAAAATAAAGCAAGCTCTTCATTTAATTTCATCGAATATATCAGCTCATTTCTTAATCATTAACCAATTCAAACAAATCTCTAATTTCACGTTTTTTTAGTGGTCTCCACTTTCCAACTTCTAAATTATCAGCTTGAATTCCTGCAAAAGAAATTCGTTTTAATTTTTCAACTGGATGCCCAATACTACTCATCATTTTCTTAACTTCGTGATTTCGTCCTTCATGAATTGTTAATTCAACCAATGAATTTCCTTCATCTTCACCTACTTTTTTTATCACTTTTGCTTCTGCAGGTGCACTCTTCAAATTACGTTCTAACTTAACTCCCCTACGAAGTTGATTAAGATCTTTTTCATCAGGAATTCCGTCTACTTTTGCAATATAAACTTTATCTATTTGATGTTTAGGATGAGTTAATTTAAAATCCAAAGAACCATCATTTGTCAACAGTAATACACCACTGGTGTCATAATCTAACCGACCCACTGGATAAATTCGTTCTGAAACTTTATGTTTAAAGAAATCTAATACAGTTTTACGATCTTTTTCATCATCAGATGAGGTAATAATTCCCCTAGGCTTATTTAAAACAAAATAAACTAATTCTTCAGTTTTAATTGTGGTGTGGTCAACCTCAATTCGATCTGCAGGAGAAACTTTAACCCCTAAAGTATTTACTACTTTTCCATTTACTCGAACATGACCGGTTTCAATTAACTTTTCACAAGCACGACGCGATGCAACCCCAGAATGTGCCATCACTTTTTGTAATCTATCACTCATTATTTACCTCATTTTCTAATAAACCAATATTATGGTTAAAAATTTCTTCTTTTTGTTGGTTAAAACTTTCACTTTCATTTAATTCAGGTAATTGTTTAATATTATTCAATCCGAAAGCCTTTAAGAATAAGTCAGTGGTTCGATAGAGCGACGGCATACCGGGCTCATCAACTTTTCCACTTTCTTTAATTAAACCTAAATTCAATAAATTGCGAATTGAAACGGAACTATTAATTCCTCGTACATCATCTACCATCACTCTAGTTAGCGGTTGCTTATATGCGATGATTGTTAAGGTTTCTAGAGCGGCTTGACTTAAAAGATTTTCATCCGTTTTAACATATTTTTGAATTAAATCATTATATTCAATTTTTGTAACCAGTTGAAAAGTATCTCCATTTTGAATTATTTCCAGAGCCGAATCATATTTTTGATATTCTTCTTGAAGTTTAATTAAATTTTCACGAATTGCTGCTTTAGGTGCATCAATTAATTTTTCGAGTTCCTTGACCGAAACTCCCAAATCACCAGAAATATAAATCAAAGCTTCAATTTTTTTAATTAACATTCTTTAAACACCCTTTATTATAATGTCATCATCAATTTTTACTTGCATAATCCAAACTCTTTTTTGTTTAATAAGCGTTAACAAAGCTAAGAAGTCAGTTACTAATTCCTCAAGTGGTGCATTACTTTTTAAAAGATCACAAAATTTAATTTCATGTTTCAAACTGTCTTTTAATTTATTTTCGATTAATTCCATTTGATTAGGAATTTCATAATTCCATTCATTAATTTTGCCAACAGGCGCATCTTGTGTAATTGCTTTCCTACGAATTAATTTTTCCCAAGCATTTTTTAATAACGATATTTGAAACTCATCTTCTTCAATGGAAATTTCATTGCGATTAATATAAATACCACGTGAGTGCAAATGATTTCTCTCTCGTTCTTTTTGCTTTAAAACCAAAGCAGCACGCTTATACTTTTTGTACTCAATTAACTGAGCAACTAAATCTTCACGCGGATCTTCTTCAGTTTCTTGCTCGGTTTCTTCGGCCAACAGCATTTGAGACTTAATTTTCATTAAGTTTGCCGCCATTACAAAAAATTCACCTGCAATATCAATATTTAACTTTTCCATTTTATTCAATAAATTAACGTATTGTGACGTAATATCTTTAATATTAATATCATAAATATCCATTTTAGACTGCTTAATTAAATGTAATAAAAGCTCTAAAGGACCATCAAAATCATTTAGATGAATTTTAATTTCATCGTTGTTCATTATTACGCTCCCATTTAGCAATAATAAGCTTATTCTTTAGAGTCCCAACAATTTGTTTGTCAGGATAAATTTTTTGTAGATTATCTAAAACATGAAAAATATTAAACATTGTATTTACATCAGGAGTAAGCGTAATGCGACGTAATAAAATAAAATCATATTTTGTTTCAACTCCAATTACACCGGCCCAGTTATTAAACTGATCTTTCCAAATGAAAAGATTTCGATTGTCAGAAGCACAATACCAATCGATTTCTTGCTTTAAATATTCTAAATTACTGCGCTCTTGCGATAATGATAGAATTCCCAACACAATTTTTTCATATTCTTTTTGATAACGATATAACATAAAAACTCTCCTATGCTCTGGGATGATATTTTTGATATTCCTGCCGCAAATGTTCTTGAGAAACATGGGTATAAATTTGGGTTGTTGAAATATCAGAATGTCCTAACAATTCTTGCACAGTTCTTAAGTCAGCACCATTTTCTAAAAGATGCGTAGCAAAAGTATGCCGAAGTGTATGTGGTGTTACATCTTTATGAATATCAGCAATTACAACATATCCCTTGATTTTTTTCCATACACTTTGTCGACTAATTTTCGATCCATGGGCATTTAAAAATACATATTTTGATGTTCTATTTTTTAATAAAACCGGACGAACTTGATTTAAATACTTATTTAACCAATTAATTGCAACATCATCGATTGGAACAATTCTTTCCTTATCACCCTTACCAATCGTTTGAATTAAATTCATTTCCAAATGTAAGTCAGCTAATTTCAAATTAACTAATTCCGAGACACGTAATCCCGATGCGTACAGAGTTTCAAGAATGGTACGATCCCGAATCCCATACTTATTATTAAAATCAGGAATACTCATTAGCTTTGATAATTCGTTATCATTTAAAACTGCCGGCAAATGTGAACCCTTTTTAGGAGTATCAATACGGTTCATCGGATTTTCTTTAATTTTATTAAATCGTTTTAAATATTGGAAAAATTTTCTAAGTGTCGATACTAGTCTAATAACAGAATTACGTGCTTTTCCAGAGTTTTTTTCAAATTCTAAATAACTTAAAATTGTATACTGATCAATACTACTAAATTCTTCATAATAGTTATCCTTCAAATAAACCATAAATTGTTTTAAATCTTGTTGATAACTTTTAATTGAATTATTTGATAATCCACGTTCAACTAATAAATAATGCAAATAATCATTGATTTGGTCTTGCATTTTATCACCATTACTTAATTAAAGAAATTCCATTTTCTTCTTTTTTTACTAATCTGTGTTTTAATAAATTACCAAGTGCACGCTTGAATTGTCCCTTACTAATTCCAAAATAGTTTTTAATTTCATCTGGATCACTCTTATCATTGTATGGTAAAAAATTATCCGGCTTCATTTCTAAAATCCGTTTAATCATTTCTGCATCTTCACCAATTGATTCATACGCACGAGGACGTAATGATAAATAAAAAGTTTTATTAGGTCTGATTCCAATCACTCGTGCTGTTAATTTCTCACCTAATCTAGGTTCCTGTTCCTGTTCTGATTTATCAATAAAACCTAAATTATAATGATCTGTAATAACCTGGGTGCCCATTTTTTTTGTATTAATTACCCAACAAGTTACGTCCCAATTTTTCATTTTAGGATTATTAACTGGCTGTGAGATGGCTTTGAAAACTTTATCGTCAGCTAACTCACCCCAAAGTCGTCCTTTGCTATCGCGTTTAATTGCAATCATCAACTCATCGCCTACATCTGGCCATAAAGACTTCATATCAGGTAAATCATCCATTGAAACGGCAATATCTTTATCTTTTAATCCAATGTCAACAAACACGCCTAAACCAAATTTTGTTCCAACTACTTTACCCCATGAATAACTATCTACTCCAACTTCAGGTATTTCGCGCGTAATCCTTTGATTATGTTTCTCATTTTCGTATGCAAAGCCCTTAAATTCACTTCCACTTTTGAGAGGCTTTTTCAATTCACTTTTATCTAATGAATATGTAATTCCATCCTTTTGAATAAAATATTCGTTTTCATTTTCGTCTGTTACTGTTCCAGTAATAATTCTTCCGTTATCTTCATTCATATGAACCACTCACCATTCTATCAGTCTAGGTACCTAATACTCTTATTATAGCAAATAAAAAAGACATCCGACAAAAATCGGATGTCTTTCTAAAGTTAATTTAAATTAAGCGTTTTTTGATTGGTTACCTGCATAAACCATACCACGACGAGCATCAACAGTAACTGAAGCACCGTTTTTAATGTTCTTAGTAGCATCGTTTGCGGCAACGATTACTGGAATATTCAATGAAATTCCAACAACTGCTGCATATGAAGTTAAACCACCGTTTTCAACAACGATTGCGCTAGCTTTCTTCATAGCTGGTAAGTAAGCTTTGTTAGTATCTTTAACAACTAACACGCTACCATCAACAGTATTATCGTTAGCTGATTTTGCGTCATCAGCTACAACTGTTTTACCAATAACAACTTGGTCACCAATACCTTGACCTTGAGCTAATTTAGTACCAATTAATTGAACACGAACTGTGTTAGTAGTACCTTCATCACCCAAAGGAACACCAGTAAGAATGATGATTTGTTCGCCTTCTTTAGCTAAACCAGTTTCAACTGCTTTAGCTGTAGCAAGTTCAACCATTTCATCTGCTGTTTCTGGTTTGTTTACAAGTACTGGGTTAACAGCATAGTTAACAGTCAAACCACGACGTACACGATCATCAAAAGTAAGAGCTAAAATATTAGCATTTGGATGATATTTCGAAATCATACGTGCAGTATAACCTGATCCAGTAGCACAAACAATAGTGTGAATATCCATGTCTTTAGCAATACGTGCAACTGATTCGCCAAGAGCTTCAGTAACATCACTGTCATTAAATACAGGACGTGGAGTACCAAATTCTTGGAAATGATCATCAGCAACTTTATCAATACGAGCCATCATAGCAACTGATTCAACTGGATAATCACCGTGGGCACTTTCACCAGAAAGCATAGTTGCATCAGTACCATCATAAACAGCATTAGCAACATCAGATACTTCGGCACGAGTTGGACGAGGTTCTTCTTGCATTGAATCTAACATTTGAGTAGCAGTAATAACTGGTTTACCAACTTCATTACACATCTTGATAAGACGTTTTTGAACAGTTGGAACATTTTCTGGTGGAATTTCAACACCCATGTCACCACGAGCAACCATTAAACCATCTGAAACTTTTAAGATTTCAGCAAAGTTATCAATACCTTCTTGTGATTCAATCTTAGGAAATACTTGAACATCAGCCATGTTCTTTTCTTCTAATAAGGCACGAATATCTAAAATATCTTGAGGTTTACGAACAAATGAAGCAGAAATAAAGTTAATTCCATGTTCACAACCAAAACGAATATCATCTGAATCTTTTTCAGTGATTCCTGGCAAGTTAATTGATACACCAGGTGCGTTAACACCTTTACGTGAACCAAGTACACCATCATTCATAATTTCACAAACTAATTCGCGGTTCTTAGCGTCCTTATCGATAACCTTAGCATCAACTAAACCATCATCGAATAATACGTGTCCGCCAACTTTAACATCATCGTATAAGCCTGGGTAAGTAACGGCAATTTTTTCCTTAGTACCTTCAAGTGTGTCGTCCATAGAAATTCTGAACTTATCACCAATCTTGAATTGGATTTCACCATCTACTTCTTTAGTAGTTCTGATTTCAGCACCTTTAGTATCAAGTAAAATACCAGCGAGCTTACCAGTTTTCTTTTCAGCTTCCTTTACCATATTCATACGTGATAAATGTTCTTCATGATCTCCATGTGAAAAGTTGAAACGAAAAACATTGGCACCTGAGTTTAATAATGCTGAAATAGTATCAACATCATTAGCAGCGGGTCCAAGTGTACTTACGATTTTTGTTCTCTTCATAAGTTAAAACCTCTCCTTCTTGTGTAAAATTAAGCAATGATTTAACTTGCCTAATTAATTAGATTTCAAGGTAATTATAACACTTTTATAAAATGTTGTCTGTATCTAATCTCGAAAAATTAACGAACGACGATATTAGAATTTCCTAATAGTAATTTAAGCTGTTCGATTAAATTTGAATTAATTTCTGCGTTATATTGTGCTGGTAATGCATTTTCTTGTTTAGACTTAACTCGATACAAAATCACATTACTTTTGCCATGATATTTTAATAAAATATCTTTTAACTGATAAGCTATTTTTTCTGAATCATGTTCAACATCAATTCGGATATATAATTTTCTTTTTTTAGCTTTATAAACAGCATTTGCAGCAATCTCAATTTTATCGGCTACAATTTGTAACCCTCTTCGATTTTGAACATTTCCTTTAATCATAATAACTAGATTAGGTTTTATCCAACCTTTAATCTGATTGTAAACCGTTGGAAAAATTGTAATATCAACGCTTCCAAATTGATCACTAGCTGTTATAAAGACCATTGGTTGACCTTTTTTAGTTCTGATTAATTTAACATGGTTAACCAATAAAATTGAATTAATGTTTTTTTGTCCATCAATTAATTCAGAGGTATTAAGTGAATGAGTTTGCTGATGGAGCTCTCGATATCTTTCCACTGGATGACCTGATAAAAAAGTCCCTAGATATTCATTTTCAAAATTAATTTTTTGCCAATCTGGAAAATCATCTTTCTTTTTTATTTTAACTTCCATTCCAGGAACATCGGAAAATAAACTATTCGGAATGTCTGAAGAGCTGATCAGTTTTGAAAGAGCTTCAATCATTTCACGTCGATTATATCCAAATCCATCAAAGCATCCAGCATACACTAAAGCACTAAGTTGGTCTTCTTTTCGGTATTTTTCAGGCATTCGATTAATAAAATCATTCAGGCTTTGATATAATCCATTTTCTTGACGTTCAGCCAGAATTGTCTTAATAAAGTCAGATCGAACCCCCTTAATCACATTAAAACCAAATCTGATTTGGTTATTATCATAAACAAAATCTGCTTTACTGTCGTTAATACTAGGTGCAACAACTTTAATATTTGCATCTCTGGCTTCTTGAACGTATGCCTTGATTTTTACTTTATTTCCTAAAACAGAATTGAATAGAACCGTATAGAAAGGACCTGGATAGTGTGCTTTTAAAAAAGCTAATTCAAACGCCATCTTACTATAAGCAAAAGCATGAGATTTATTAAAACCATAACCCGCGAATCTTTCAATATAATCAAATGTAGTTTCTGCAGTCTCTTTTGTATAACCATTTTTAATTGAACCGGATAAGAAACCATCCTTCATGGCTTCCATTTCACTTTTATGCTTTTTACTCATTGCTCGACGTAAAACATCCGCTTGAGATAAGCTAAAACCAGCCATAGTAGAAGCCAATTGCATAACTTGTTCTTGGTAGACAATAATCCCAAAAGTGGGCTTTAGAATTTTCTCAATCGCTTGGTTTGGATAATGAACTTTATCAGGATTATTTTTCCTTTTAATAAACAGATCAATATTTTCCATTGGACCAGGACGATACAAGGCATTAACGGCAGCAATCAAGTCAAAATTAGTTGGATGCATTTTACGTAAAACATTTTTAATTCCAGTTGATTCAAACTGGAAAACTCCATTAGTCTTACCATCCTGAAATAACTTAAGGGTTTGCGGATCATTTAAATCAATTTTTGTAATTTCAAAATTAGGATTAATTTGGTTGTGAACCATTTTTAAGATATTAGCCATAATGGATAAATTTCGCAAACCTAAAAAATCAATTTTTAATAATCCCACATCTTCAACATAATACTTTGAATATTGGGTCATCAATAAACCTTCATTTCCAGTTTGTAATGGTGATTTTTCAACAATTGGTTGATCACTCAAAATCAAACCCGCAGCATGAGTTGAATAATGGCGTGGTAGTCCCTCTAAGTCAGTTGCCGTCTCAAATAATAACTTATTAATTGGTTGGTCTGAAATAATATTTTTTAAGCTTTGAGATTCATTTACCGCTCTTTTTAAAGTTTCATGTAAATGAGCTGGAATTGCCTTACTCCAACTATTCATTTCTAATGGCGTCATTCCGAAAACTCGACCAACATCTCGAATTGACTGTTTTGCACCTAAAGTTCCAAACGTAATGATTTGTGCTACCCTTTCATTCCCATACTTATCGTGAACATAATTTAAAATTTGACTACGCTTATCATCAGGAATATCAACATCAATATCAGGCATTTGTGCACGTTCTTCATTTAAAAAACGCTCAAACAATAAGTCATACTTAATTGGATCAACATCTGTGATATACAAAGTATACGCAACAATTGATCCAGCTGCGGACCCACGACCTGGGCCCGTCAAAATGTTGTGTTGATGTGCAAAATTAATTACATCCCACACAATTAAAAAATAATCATCAAATCCCATTCGATTAATAACATCTAATTCGTATTTTAGACGCGTTAAATAAATTTGATAATCCTTAGAATTGTTTTTTAAACGCGACTTTAATCCCTTCAAACATAAATTTGCTAAATATTCTTTTGAGGTTTGCTGATTTGGGGTTTTAAATTTTGGAAGGCTTGGCATTTCTTTTTTAATTTGTACATTACAATTTTGCATAACAAATTGGTTTTCAAGTAAGATTGGTGACAAATCCATCTTTTCGTACTTTTGTTCTATTTCAATTCGGTTTTCAAGCCAATTAGAGCCCAATCCATTCTTTTGTGATTCAGGATCTTCTAAAATATTTCCGTTATCAATTGATTTTAAAACTTGAGTATCAAACAAGTCATTTGCTTTTAAATAATCAACTTCATTTAATGCAATCATTTTTGTATTTGTTTCATTAGATAACATTTTCAATTCATCAAGTTTTTCTGGATTAGTACTAATTCCTAAACGTAATGAATCTTCATCTACCAAACACCTAATTTGTTGTAAAGCTTGTTTGGCTTGATCTAATTTTCCATAACTAACAAGGCTTTGCACCTCACTATTAGTTGGAAGCAATACAAATAAGTCATTTAATTCATTTTTAAATTCATCAAAGGTTTGATAATCTTCGATTGTCATTACTTTGGTCGATATTTTCATTAAATTTTGATACCCATGATTATTTTTAGCTAATAAAACAATTTTAAAATCGTGTTCTGTTAAAACCGAGCCTTTAATTTTTAAAGTTAAACCAATGATTGGCTTAATGTTTGCCTTCGTGGCTTCTTTGAAAAAAGCAACAGCCCCATACATCACATTGATATCCGTTAATGCTAATGACTTATAGCCACGTTTTTTAGCTACATCTATTAATTTTGGTAGCATATTGGGACTTTGCAACAAACTATACGAGCTAATGTTCTGCAATGGTACATATGTCATTTTCCCACTACCTTTCGTTTTTTCTTAATTATAGCAAAGAACCCTTTATTTAAATAATTAAGAACTCATAATTGCAATTATCTTTGATAGTGATAAAATACTATCTTAGTAAGGGAGTGTGCATATAATGAAAACTGTCGCAGCAAACTTAACAACACTTTTTTGGGGTATCGTTTACGGAGAAGTAATTGGTTATATTGGTTCAGCATTAGTACAAGCCAATTTCACTAAAACAATTGCTATTCAAACAGCTATAGTTGGTGCCATAATTGCTTTAATAGGAATTAACCTATTTAAATTAGTAATGAAACCTTAAAGTTTGAAAATTGAATTTTAAATAATAAAAACTACAATCCTAAAATTAGATTGTAGTTTTTATTATTTAATTAAAAAAACTAAAAGGATCTGTTGAAAGCTTAGATGCAATAATTTTAAATTGCCAGTTATTCTCGCATTTCCATTTTTCAAATAATTCTTTTAATTTCAATTTACAAATGCTTTCAACATGATGACCAGGATCAATTGCCATTAATCCCTCAGCTAACATATCTTGCGAAGTGTGATAATATAAATCACCAGTAAAATAAACATCTGCATTTTTAGCGATTGCTGCTGAATAAAATTTACCTCCGCTACCTCCAAGAATTGCAACTCGCTTAACTAATTTGTCAGGATTGTTGGTTACCATTCTCAATTCTTGTAAATTGAAAATGGTTTTACATTGTTCAGCTAGTTCTTTAAATGTAATTGCACGTGGTAAATCTCCAACTCTCCCTAAATAATGAGGTTCATTATTAATATTTGTATCATGCAAAATCATACCAGAAATGTTTTTTAAACCAATAGCAGAAGCCAACCAGTCATTCATCCCACCATTTGCATTATCTAAATTAGTATGCGCAGCGTAAACAGTAATATCATGTTTCAAAATTTCAGCATACATTTCATTTTGCGGATTACTCAAATCAAGATTTTTTGCTGGACGAAACATAACTGGATGATGAGCAAAAATAAAGTTAACATGATTGTCAATTGCTTCTTGGACTGTTTCAGGGCGAACATCTAGAGTTGTCATCATTGCTTTTATTTCCGCATCTTTGTTTCCAATTTGAAATCCCGTTGGATCTCCGTTTTCACGAAGCTCAATTGGTGCAAATTGTTCAAAACGTTTAATAAATTCTCTAACTGTGGTCATTTAAAACACCTTCAATTTCAGTGATTGTTGTTTTGATTTTTTTAATCTTTTCAATTGGATGAGATTTAGAAATAAGTAATTTATCTAAGATAAACTGGTTCTTATCTAATTTATCATTCCATTTAGCTTTAAAAACATCTGATTTTTCTTTTAATAATAATGGTCCAAAATCAAGTTCTTCATGAGAATAGGAAATTTTATGTTCAACATATTCTGCACGAAACATTTCATAATAATGACCAGCATCGTAAACAATGTTTTCTCCCGTAATTTCATATTGATGATTAGCCAGCCATTTTCTAACCGTATTTTCATCAACATTTGCTTGTAAAACTAAAACAGGATGCATTGTTAATTTTGCTTTTCCACGTTCCAAAATATCGGTAATTAATTCCCCACCCATTCCGGCAATCGTAATCGTATTAACTAGATCATCTGATTCTATTACATCTAAACCATCACCCATGCGGGCTTCCATTTGATCAGATAAATTTTGATTAATAATTTCTGATTGTGCATTTTCAAATGGTCCTTTTACTACTTCGCCAGCAATTGCTCGTTTTACAATCCCTTGTTCCAACAAATAAGCTGGCAAATAAGCATGGTCTGATCCTATATCAGCTACTGTATCAGATTTTGGAACTAAATCAGCAACCGCTTGCATTCGTTTTGAAAGATGCTTTGCGTCCATATTATCTCCTCTATATTTTCTCAATAAAAAAGCAGAGACAAGAGTCCCTGTTTTTTATTTTGCTTAATCTAAGAAATCTTTTAATTGTTTACTTCTTGATGGATGACGAAGTTTTCTTAAAGCCTTTGCTTCAATTTGTCTGATTCGTTCACGAGTAACTCCAAATACTCTTCCAACTTCTTCAAGAGTTCTGGTACGACCATCATCAAGTCCAAAACGCAATCTCAATACATTTTCTTCACGATCAGTTAGAGTATCTAAGACACCTTCTAATTGCTCTTTAAGCAATTCATATGAAGCGTGTTCTTCAGGACTTGTAGCATCTTTATCTTCAATGAAATCACCTAAATGTGAATCATCTTCTTCACCAATTGGTGTTTCCAATGAAACTGGTTCTTGAGAAATCTTTAAAATATTTCTAACTTTAGAAGTAGGCATGTCCATTTCAGCACCAATTTCTGATGGAAGTGGGTCACGTCCCAAATCTTGAAGTAGTTGTCGTTGCACACGGATTAATTTGTTAATGGTCTCAACCATATGAACAGGAATCCGAATCGTTCTAGCTTGGTCAGCAATTGCACGGGTAATTGCTTGTCTAATCCACCATGTTGCGTAAGTTGAAAACTTGAATCCTTTGCGGTAATCAAATTTTTCAACGGCTTTCATAAGTCCCATATTACCTTCTTGAATTAAATCAAGAAATTGCATTCCACGACCAACATACCGCTTAGCAATTGAAACCACTAAACGTAAATTTGCTTCTGCTAATTCTTGTTTAGCAGATTCGTCGCCTTCTTCAATTCTTAAAGCCAATTGAACTTCTTGATCAGCTGTAAGTAAAGGAACAAGTCCAATTTCTTTCAAATACATTCTAACGGGATCATTAATTTTAACCCCTTTTGAACTTGAAGCATTTTTTAATTCTTTTTGCGTAACTTTTTTAGCAGCCTTTAATGCCCGTGGATCTGGCTCACCATTTTCGTCAACGATGCTAATCCCATCATCTTCAATTTGTTCAAGGACTTTTCCCATTTGTTTTTTATCCAAATCAAATGGGACTTGAAGTTCTTGCTCAAGTAATTTGTAAGTAATATGACCGATTTTTTTGTTCTTTTTAACGACTTCTTTATAAACTTTTTTGAATCCTTTACCATCAAATTCTTTTTTTAGTTCTTTAGTAGTTCTTGCACGTTTTGCAGCAGTTTTACTTTTTGCTTCGGGAGTTGATTTTTTTATTTCATTTTTCTTCTTTGCTTCTTTTTCTGCCATTCTAATGACCTCCCATTAATCTTCATTTGATTTCAAGCTTTGCAATTTCTTTTGCAAATCAATTAGTTCAGTTGCTAATTTCAACTGTAATATTTCATCGCCAAGTTGTTTTGCATTGTTAAAATCAATTTTTTTCTTTTTCAATTCTTCTATAATTGGTGCATCTTGCATTATTATTTTAACACAATCTGAAATTTCTTCATCGTTATACTCAGTATCATCACTATTCATTTCTAATTCAGCTAAGGTCGATTGGATTTCAGTTTCTCCGACAAAATCACTAAATTCTGAAACATTATACTCTGCATGATATCTAAAATATTCCTGTGCGAAAATAAAAATTTGTTGGTATAAATCATGGACAAATGAAAAATTATGATTACGACGAATCTTTTTCCAAACTTCTGAATTATGCAACATCATATTTAATAAATGACGTTCTGCATTTTCAATTCGTGAATAATGTTTTGTTTCTTGGTTAAATACATTGGGCGTTTGAATAAATCTTTCACGATTTCGATTACTTTGACTTCTTTTGCGAGTAACATTAACATATTTTTCTGTCTGGATTTCCAAACTACCTAAACTAACATCTAAATTATCTGCTAGCTCAGTAAGATAAACGTCACGTTCAACAGGATTATCAACAGTTGCAATAATGTGTAAAATCTTATCGATATAATCCAATTTATCTTCTTCATTAGTCAAATTGAATTGAGAACGTAAATAATTAATTTTAAATTTGACAATTGACTCTCGACCATTTTCAACAACCTGTTGGAAACTAGTTTCTCCATTATTACGACGATATTCATCGGGATCTATACCATCAGGCATTTGAATAATTCCAATTTTTAAATTACTATCTTTTTGCAATAAATCAACAGCTCGATTGGTCGCTTTTTGTCCTGGTGTATCACCATCATAACAAACATAAATTTGTTTTGTAACTCGTTTCAAATCATAAATTTGTTCTTCTGTTAAACTTGTTCCCATGGAAGCAACACCGTTTTTAACACCAGCTTGGTAAGCTGAAATCACATCCATAAATCCTTCAAAAAGAATTACATCGTGCTTTTGTCTAATTTCTGGCTTAGCTAAGTCAAAATTATAAATAATTTTACGTTTATTAAACAGCTCCGTTTCAGGTGTATTCAGATATTTAGGCATATCATCATCTTTATGCAATAAACGACCAGAAAATCCAACCGTTTTACCACTTTCATTCCGAATTGGAACCATCAATCTTCCAGCAAAACGATCTTTTAGACTACCGTCATTTGTCTCAGTAAATAAGCCTGTTTTTCTTAAATCTTGATAATTAACTTTTTTTTCTTCGAAATATTTTTTCAGAATTCTTTCATTAGGAGCATAACCTAAATTAAAAGTCTCAATCATTTCATCAGAAATTTTACGTTTTTTTAAATAATTTAATGCCTCTTCACCTAGCTCAGTGTTAACTAGAACGTGATGATATAATTTTGCTGCTGACTCATTGATATCAATTAATGGTTTAAGTTTTTGTTGCTTAGGAGAAGTTTGATTCCAATTTGCATTATTTGGAATTTCAATTCCATCATCTTTAGCCACCATTTCGACAGCTTCAGGGAAACTAACGCCTTTTAAGTCCATCAAAAAACTAAAAACGTTACCACCTCGACCACAACTAAAACAATGAAAGATTTGTTTTTCTTCATTAACTGAAAAAGATGGGGTTCTTTCTTCGTGGAAGGGGCACAAGCCAAATAAGTTTTTACCAGCCTGCTTTAGTTGCACGTATTGTCCAACAACATCGCGGATATTAGTATTATTTCGTACTTTTTCCACAAACTCCTCTGGTATTTTAGCCACAACTCACCGAACCTTTCAGATAATTATCTTTTTATTTAACGATAATCTTATCTACTTCTGCAAAATAATTAATCATGCGTGCTAACTTAGTAAGTTCTTTTAATCGATTTTCTTTAACAGTTTCATCTTTTGCCATTACCATTGTCTTATCAAAGTATTCTTTGATTACAGGTTCTAAACTGGCAAGTTTTGAAAAATCATCTGCAGCAGTTAATTTTTCAAAATCAGTAGAAAGACGATCAACTTCAGCATTCATCTTTAATTCTGATTCATTTTCAAACAATGCTGGATCAACAAACAAATCTGTTGCTTTAAAGTCAGATTTATTTGAAATTCTTTCAACCCGAGTTAATGCTTCAATAACGGCTTTAAAATCAGCATCTTCTTTATGATTATTAAGAACTTTTGCACTATTAATGTTATAAAGAATATCCGTGCTAGTAGCGTTAACAGCAGCATCTACAAGATCAAATTTAATTTTTGCTGCTCTTAAAACACGTTTAATTCGTTCTTTTATAAATAAAATTACATCTTTAATAATTGGTTTTTGATCAACTTTAGGGGCAACTTGAGCTGTATTTTCATCAGTTATGATTTTTTCCATTAGACTATCCAATGGTAATCTCCATTTCTGATTATCAACAATATTTACAATTCCTGCAGCTTGTCGTCTTAATGCGTATGGATCGTTTGATCCACTAGGAATCATTCCAGCAGCAAAAAATGTCATCACTGTGTCTAATTTATCTGCAACGGCTAAAACTGCACCAATTTTTGATTGAGGAAGTTCACCATTAGCAGAAATTGGCATATAGTGTTCTCTGATTGCAACAGCAACTTCTGGTTTTTCACCAAATAATAAGGCATATTTTTCTCCCATAACACCTTGTAATTCAGAAAATTCACCGACCATTCCAGTTACTAAATCAAACTTGTAAATTTCAGCAGCCCTTTGTAAGTCTGCTAATTGACTATCATTAAGTCCAACTTTTTTACCAATTAAACGGGAAATCACTTGAACTCGTTGCATTTTTTCGTAAACAGTTGAAATCTTGTCATGGAAAGTAACGTTCTTCAATTTGTTAACAAAGTAATCAATATCATGGTTTTGATCTTCTTGATAGAAAAATTCAGCATCGTATAAACGAGCAGCAAGGACTTTTTCATTTCCTTTAATCACATTTTCAATAAAATCAGAATTTCCGTTTCGAACTGAAATAAAGAATGGTAGTAGTTTGCCATCTTGATTTTCTACGTAGAAGAAACGTTGATGATTTCTCATTGAAGTTATCAATACTTCACGTGGAATGTCTAAGAAACGTTTGTCAAATGTACCATAAAAACTAGTTGGGTATTCAACCAAGTTATTAACTTCTTCAAGTAAGTCATCATCAATCTTAACTTTCCAATTATTTTCATTGGCAATCGCTTCGATTTGAGCTTTAATCTTAGCTTTTCGCTTATCAGCATCCACGATTACAAATTCCTTGTTAAGATCAGTTTCATAGTCTGCAGCGTTAGCAATGCTAACTTCATTACCTAAGAAACGATGTCCAAGTGACTTACGTCCTGATTTAACCCCAACTAATTCCATTGGAACAACTTCAGTGTCTAACAACGCAACAATCCATTTAATTGGACGGATAAATTGGAATTTATTAGTTCCCCATTTCATCATAGTTGGAAAATTCATGTCAGCAACTACATCAATTAAGCTTGACAAAACATCAGTAACTGGTTTTCCAGTTACGTGTTTATTAACAAATACATAGTTTGTTCCCTTAATATCTTTAAAGGTAATGTCGTCAGGAGTTAATCCTTGTCCACGAGTAAATCCAATGGCGGCCTTGCTCCAATTTCCTTCCGCATCCTTGGCAATTTTTTCAGCAGGACCTTTAACTTCTTCGTCAATATCTGGTTGCTTATCGGCCAGACCAGATATTTCTAAAGCAAGTCTTCTTGGTGTTGAAAATTTTTGAACCTTGTCAAAGGAAATCCGATTTTCTTTTAGGTATTTCTCTGTTTTTTCAGCTAATTCATTAATACTTGGGGTAACAACATGAGCTGGCATTTCTTCCAACCCAATTTCTAATAGGAATGTATGTGTCATTATTTTTTATCCCCCTTGTTCTTTTTTTGTTTATTTTTCTTTTCTTCACGTTTAGCAAATTCAGCTAAAACTGTTTCACGTTGATTTTCATCTTTAATTAACGGGAATCCAAGCTTGCGCCGTTCTTGAACAAAAGCTTGGGCAATTCCATGTGCCATTTTTCGAATTCGTGCAAGATACCCAGCACGTTCAGTAACGGAAACTGCTCCACGAGCATCAAGCAAATTAAATGTATGACTACATTTTAAAACATAATCATAAGCTGGATGAACCAAGCTCTCTTTAATTAATCGTTTAGCTTCTTTCTCATAAGCATCAAACATCTTATGAAGCATCTCTTGATCACTTAATTCAAAACTGTATTTTGAATGTTCATATTCTGGTTCTTTGAAAATATCACCATATTTAACGCCATTTGACCATTCAAGATCAAATACATTATTAACGTTTTGAATGTATGATGATAAACGTTCTAATCCATAGGTGATTTCTACAGCAACTGGATCCATTTGAAGTCCACCAACTACTTGGAAATAAGTAAATTGCGTTACTTCCATTCCATCAAGCCAAACTTCCCAACCAACACCGGCACATCCCATGGAAGGATTTTCCCAGTTGTCTTCCACAAATCGAATATCATGTTCAAGTGGATTAATTCCGAGTTCTTTTAAGGAACTAATATACAATTCTTGGATATTATCTGGAGAAGGTTTCATCAATACTTGGAATTGATGATGTTGGTATAAACGATTTGGATTCTCACCATAACGTCCATCTGCAGGTCTTCTTGATGGCTCAACGTAAGCTACATTCCAAGGCTCAGGTCCAATAGCACGTAAAAACGTAAAGGGACTCATGGTACCTGCACCTTTTTCTGTATCGTAGGCATCCATGATCATGCATCCCTGTTTACTCCAATATAATTTTAATGTAGTAGCTATATCTTGTACTGACATTTTTTTTGTCATTTTGACTCCCCCTTTTGCCAAACAAATAAAAAAGCCTATGCAAAAGTAGACTTACTTTTGCATAGGGACGATTTAGTCGCGGTTCCACCCTACTTCTGATTATAAAAAATCAGCATCTCGAAACGGATTGACTCAAAAAGCGCCAATTGTTAAAAACAATCATCATCTCTCACTAACATGATGTCGCTGAATTGTTAAAATTAACAACCTTCTTTTATCTGTGTCACATATTTAATTAACTATATTATAATTTGATAACATGATTCAGTCAATTATTATTAATTAGTTAAGTTTGATTTTCCAAGAATTCATTTGATCCAAGAATTTTTTACTTTTTAGATTTAATCCAACTGAATTATCATATATTTTATCAATTACTTGTCGTAATTTTTGCTTTGTAACTCGATTAACTTTAATATTATTAATTTTAGTAATATCGACTGCTGAAAATAAACGTAAGTAATAAATGGTTCTTTGATCTAAATGCATTCGATGACTATCGTGTGCAAATTCTTGTTCCCCAATTAATCCACCAAACTTTTCAGAATAGTCATAGATTTGATGTTCTTCATGACAGACTGTACAATTTTTAAAATCAGGAGCAACTCCAAATAGAGGTAATAATTGAATTTCAAAGATATTAGTAATAATTTCTGCATCAAACCCATTATTAATTAAATTAAGAGCATAAAAAAGTTTATCAAACCAAATTTTATTAGGAACATTATCTGGTAGAGCAGCATCTATCAGACCCATTAAATATGTCGCATATCCGTTTAGATATATGTCTTCACTAATCTGGTCAAAATGTTTAACACTCCCACCGCTATCGATGTATGACAATCCATTGCCACGCAATTCACCTTCATAGGTTCCATAACTAAAGGGTAAAATGTCACTAATCATCTTAAACTTAGGACGATTTGCTCCACGAACAAAAAACATTTTTTTACCAGCTTCAGCAGTAAAAAACTTAACTAACATATCGTTCTCTCGATAATTTTTGCGATAAATTAATATTCCATGAAATGGTTTACTCTTTGTATTTACCACAAATATCACCTGCTAATTAATAATCATTTTTCTCACTATAACCCAAGTTATTAAGTGCTGTATCCTTATCACGCCAACCAGATTGAACTCTAATCCAAAGTTTTAAGTTAACTTTGCTGCCCAATAATTTTTCAATTTCTCGACGAGCACCAATACTAATATATTTAAGTAATGCTCCACCTTTACCAATGATAATCCGTTTTTGACCTTCACGATCAACGATAATTGAAGCCTCAATTTGAACTTTACCATTTTCATTGGTTTTCATACTTTCAACGTAAACGGCTACAGAATGAGGGATCTCTTGACGTGTGTTTTCCAATATTTTTTCTCGTACAATTTCTTGTACAATAAATCGTTCGGGATGATCAGTAACTTGATCATCAGGATAATATTGTGGACCTTCTGGTAAATGATCAATCAAATTACCAATTAATTCATCAACATTATTCCCCCTTAAAGCAGAAATTGGAAATACTTCTGCCCAATCATAAGCCTTACGATAAGTATCCATGATTACCAATAGTTTATCAGGATTTATTTCATCAATTTTATTAATGATTAGATAAACCGGTACATCAACTTTTTTTAGTTGATCAATAATATAGTTATCTCCAGCACCTCTTGTCTCAGTTGCACTAACCATAAATAAAACGGCCTCAACTTCACGTAATGAAGACAATGCCGAAGCATCCATGTATTCATCTAGTTTGTTTTCGGGTTTGTGAATTCCAGGAGTATCTAAAAAGACAATTTGAGCATCTTTAGTAGTATAGACACCTTGAATTTTATTACGCGTAGTCTGTGCCTTATCACTCATAATGGCAATTTTTTGACCAACCACTCTATTTAAAAAAGTTGATTTCCCAACGTTAGGTCGACCAACAATGGCCACAAATCCTGATTTAAAATTTTCTGCTTTTTCCATTTAATTTCCTTTTTCTTATATTAATTTAATGATGGTCGTTCCAAAAACAATCAAGCCAATCACGATGGCAAGCATCGTTGAAAACAATACCCAACCAGCAGCAATATCTTTAATTTTTTTAGCTAAGTCGTTATACTGGCTTCCAATTGTTAAATCAACTAAGTACTCAGCTAAGGTATTGATTACTTCGGCTTGTAATACCAAATAGCAAGCCAAAACTAACCAAAGAAATTTAAAATAGCCAACTCTCATAGTTAAACCAGCTGTTAAAACAACAGCTGTTGTTACTAAATGAAAGCGAAAATTCCTTTCATTGCAACAAAGAGTAGTTAGACCATCCCATGCATGGCCAAACGCTTGACCAAAATTCTTGTTTTTACTAGTTTGCCGCTTATTTTTTAAGCCCATATTCATTTAAAATCTTTCTCTGTAGGTCAAACATAACTTTTTCATCTTCGGGTTTCATGTGGTCATAACCATTGAGATGTAAAAATCCATGAACAATTAAGAAACCTAGTTCACGATCAACTGAATGACCCAAAAAATCTGCTTGTTCATTAACTTTATCAATACTGACAAAAATATCACCAATATTTTCGGGAATTTCAGCTTTCATTTCATCACTCATCATTACTGGAAATTCATCATCATTTTCATCTTCAATTGCAAAACTAATTACATCAGTTGCTCGATCAACTTTTCGATAATCGCGATTGATTTCTTGAATTCTATCATTTTTAACCATGGTAACTGACATTTCTGTATTAGCTTTTAATCCAATCTTTTTTGCAGCAAAATCTAAAACATTTTTTATTAGTTTCTTTTGGTCTTCAGATACTTGACCATTAGTTTCATCATAAATTTCTAAGTCCATGAATTTACAATCCTTTATTTATCTTCATTTTCGTAAGCAGTAATAATTTTAGCAACAACTGGGTTTCTCACTACATCTTCAGCAGTCAATCTAATAACTTCAATATTGTTAATGTTTTTCAAAATATTAGGTGCGGTTACTAAACCGCTGGCCACATGACCTTTTAAGTCAATTTGTTGAATATCACCATTAACCACCATTTTAGAATTGAAACCTAACCTAGTTAAAAACATTTTCATTTGCTGGTTAGTCGTATTTTGAGCTTCATCTAAAATTACAAAAGCATTATCGAGAGTTCGTCCACGCATATACGCTAGTGGTGCAATCTCAATAACCCCTCGCTCAATTAAACGTTCGGTATGTTCCATCCCTAAAATAGCATATAAAGAATCATAAAGTGGGCGAAGATATGGATCAACCTTTTCTTTTAAATCACCAGGCAAGAATCCTAAACTTTCGCCAGCTTCAACAGCTGGTCTAGTCAAAACAATTTTATCAACTTTACCTTTTTTTAACGCGGCAACCGCCATTACAACTGCTAAATACGTTTTACCTGTACCTGCAGGACCAATACCAAAGGTAATATCATGATTATAAATAGCTTGAATATATTCACGTTGACCAAAATTCTTAACCCGAACAGGATTACCTTTACGATCTTTGATTAAAACTTGATTATATAAATCAGGCAAAGCTGTAATTTTTCCATTACGAGCCATTCCAATTGCAGAAACAAAATCACTAGCATTAACTTCAATTCCAGCATGAATTAATTTCAACATGTTAAACAAAATATCATTAGTAAGTTGAACATCACTTTCATTATGTCCATCTATCTTTATAACTCCTGCTGAATAACGAATCCAAACTTGAAATTCTTCTTCTAAAATCTTAATAAATGCATCTTGTGTTCCAAATAATTTACTTTGATCATTTGGATTTTTTAAAACGATTTGTTTTTGATATTCAAAATTTTCAATCAATAAAAATAATCTCCTTAATCCTAATTTTACTAAAGTCTAGCATAATTTTAAGGTTTAAAACAGCAATCATACCCACGTTTATTTTAGTTCATCATTAACAGCTTTTTTGACAACATTACCGTCTGCTTTACCTTTAATTTTGCCCATCACAGCACCCATAACTTTACCAAAATCACTTTTTCCAGTAGCACCTAATTGCTTCACTGTCTCTTTAACTATTTTAGCAACTTCTTCAGGCTCCATTTGCTTTGGAGCATATTTTTTAAGAATTTTCATTTCTTTTTCTTGTTGTTCAACGAGATCTTCACGGGCTCCCGCTTTAAATTGTTCAATTGAATCTAAATGTTGCTTAATTTCACGATTTACTACTGCTGCAGCTTCATCATCATTTAAATCATGTCCAAATTTAATTTTTTCGTTCATTAAATTCGTTTTAAGCATTCTGATAATTGTAAGTTCATCTTTCTTTCCAGCCTTCATAGCTGTTTTTAAATCATTTGTCAACGTTTCGTTTAATGACATTTGTCTTCTCCTTATTTCTATTTAAAATTCAAAAAAAAAAGCAATCAAAAGTGATTGCTCTTTTAATTAGAACTTGCTACGGCTCTTTTTCTTTTTATTGTTACGTTTTCTTGCTGCTTCTGATTTTAATTTACGTTTAACACTAGGCTTTTCGTAAAATTCACGCTTACGAAATTCCTGGAGAGTACCGCTCTTAGAAACTGTACGTTTAAAACGACGAAGAGCATCATCAAGAGATTCGTTCTTGCGAACAACTGTTTTTGACATTTAAAAATCCCTCCCCTCCAAGTTTTAGTGTGCTGAATGTTTCCACCCAACAAATATAATTATATCCCATGATAAAATTTACGTCAACGGAAGATTAAAAGAATCTTCAAAAATTTTAAACAGAGTATAATAAGAATAAAAATAAAGCACAAGGAGCTATTCATGAAAACAATTTATAATGTTTTTGTAATTTCAGATTCTAGTGGTCAAACAGGGACTGCAATTGCCAAAACTGCAGCTGCCCAATTTCCTGAAGCTAGAGCTAATATCAGTCAATATCCTTTCATAAGAACTAAATCAATTCTAAGTGGGATTTTAAAACTAGCTAAAGAAAATGATGCCATCATTTTTCATACTTTGGTTAATCCAGAATTAAGTGATATGGTAGGACTTTTTTCTCGTCAAAATAAATTATATAGTTTCGATTGTATTCAAAAACCAATCAACATTATTTCACACCGCTTAAATGAATCATCTGCAGAAGTACCTGGGTTAGTTCATAATTTAAACGCTGAATACTTCAAAAGAATTGCTTCAATTGAATTTACAGTTGCAAACGACGATGGACGTAACCCTAGTGGCTTAACCAAAGCAGATATCGTTATTTTAGGTGTTTCTAGAACTTCTAAAACACCCTTATCACTTTATCTTGCTAACGAAAGCTATAAAGTTGCTAACCTTCCAATTGGACCAGATCTTCAATTACCAAAAGAAATTTGGGAAGTTGATCCTAAAAAAATTTTTGGGTTAACTAATTCAGTAACCAAGTTGAAACAGATTCGCTCTCAAAGAATGAAAGAATATGGACTAGACGGAGATACTCCATATTCAAACTCAGACAATATAAAAAAGGAACTTGACTATGCCAAGAACCTTTATCATAAAATCGGCTGTCTCTCAATTAATGTCGTAAATAAATCAATTGAAGAAACAGCCACCATCATTACTGAAAGTTTACCCAAAAGAACTATTTTATAATTCCATTTTCAATATCTTTAATTAAGTCGGGATTAAATTTCTGTTCACGAAACATTTCAACTTCATACTTATGTGGGTCAATTTTAACTTTATCATCTATTTTAATTGCAGGAGTTTCCATTATTTTGGGAACGTCTTGCAATTTTTCGTAATGAGCAATTTTATCTAGAGCTTCAAAACCAATGGTTCCAAAGCCAATGTTGGCATGCCGGTCTTTATGACTTCCCATTGGATTTTTGTCATCATTTAAATGAATTACTTTCAAACGGTCTAAGCCAATTACATTATCAAATTCTTGCATAACACCATCAAAATCATTCTTAACATCATACCCAGCATCGTAAGTGTGACAGGTGTCGAAACATACTGAAACTTTATCTTTTAATTTAACTCCTTCAATAATTTCTGCAATTTGTTCAAAGGTTGTTCCAATTTCAGTTCCTTTACCTGCCATAGTTTCAATTGCAATTTGAACAGTCTGTTCAGGCTTAATTACTAAATTTAAGCCCTTAATCAGCTGCTGAATTCCAGCTTTTACTCCAGCTCCAACGTGAGCCCCGGGATGAAGAACAATTTGAGTTGCCCCCATTGCACCTGCACGTTCAATTTCTTTTTGTAAAAATTGGACAGCAAATTCGAAACTTTCTGGCTTTTTTGTATTGGCAAGATTAATAATGTATGGTGCATGAACAACTACCTCTAATAAGCCATTTTCTTCCATATATTGTTTACCTTCTGGAATTTTTAGTTCATCAAGTGGTTTTCTTCGAGAATTTTGTGGTGCCCCTGTATAAACCATAAAAACCGTTTCTTCATCGTTTTTAGCCTCTTCTGCTGAACCTAAAAACATTTTTGGTGCTTTCATGGCAACATGTGAACCGATTAAAAATTCTTTAGTCATCTTATTCATCCTCCGATTTTTGCAAAACATATTTATTTAAGATACGATTATAAGATTTTCCATCATTATAGGTATTCCACATTGCATTGAAATCAGAAAAATCTAATTTTTCATTTGCTAAAACTGCTTTTCTTAATTGGTCAACTGTATGAATTGGTTTACTAGGTAACCAATTTTCATAACCGACTTGAATTCCAGGATTTTTTGAATATTCCTGGTAATCATACATGTAAAAAATCATTGACCGAGCTTGAGGCATCAAACTGTAATCAAAAGAATACGAAGAATAATCAGTCACAAAAGTATCTGCAACAGTCATTAAATCTGTAGCTGTAAATTCATCATAAATTTTAACGTTTTTTAAATTGAATTGTTCTAATTTTAATTTAGCTCGATTGACATCTTGATATAGTTTAACTGCTACAACAGCATTAGGATCAGATGCTAATGCCTGAATGGTTCCTTCGGGAGGATTAATCTTACTATCAGAACGATAAGTAGGTAAGTATAAAATAACCCGTTTATCCTTCAGCTCTGGTGCTGCAGTATAAACCCGTTTACGAACAACGCTAATCCATTTATCACTAAATAATCGATCTGATCGAGGTGTACCTAAAAATTTCATCTTTTTATAAGGTTGTTTAAAACTATTCTCAAAGACTTCAGCCATTGCGGGAGAAGCAACCACAAAATCATCAAAACTGTTATAAACTTTCCGATGACGCATTTTTTTAATCCATGAATAGCTTTCAAATTTGGGTGTATCAATTCCAAAACATTTAATTGAACCATCAGCATGCCACAACTGAATAATTTTCATCTTTTTTTTAGGATGAACTAATCCCGCAATAAAGGCATAATAATTATCAACAAATACGACCCGAGCTGACATAATTTGTGGAATCATCCGCAATGCAAAGGAGAAACTACTCTTCATCGGAATTGCTTTAATTCCAAAAGCCTGTAAATCATAAGCTGCAACCATTACCCTTGGATTGTAAAATACAATCAATTTTTGATCAGGTGGTAAAATAGCTGCGGTTTGTTTAATCATGTGCAAATTATTATTATAGCTCATGATATAACAAACATTTTTCTTATTTTTAAAGTAAAACAAACTTGAAATTAACTTAACAAAAATAACATATATAAATTTCATTTTTAAGCCGCCATCTAATTAATTATTTAGGTTTATTTTCATAAAAATGTCCAAAGACTGCATCAACATCAACTGCCACTGCAAACGCATTAGGATCAGATTCCTTTAAAGCTTCGTCTAATTCGTTTTTTTCATACCGAGAAATGACTGTAAAGAGCACCGTTTTGGGCTGATGATTGTATGCTCCTTCAGCATGATGAACAATTGTAATTCCCCGTCTCATATGATTTTGCACACTATCAATAACAGTTTTTGGCATACTAGTAATAATCATGACTTCCATTCGTTGCTGCCGTGTATAAGTCATATCCATTACTTTTGCGTTAACCAATAAGCCAATTGCTGAGTAAAAAGCATAAGGCCAGCCATACATAAATCCTGCTGATAAAATAATAAATGCATTAAAAGCAATATTAATTGTTCCAATTGATTTACCAGTTTTTCGCTGAATCACAATCCCTAAAATATCTAATCCACCAGTAGAAATTTGGTTTTTCAAAGCCAAACCTGTACCAAATCCATTAACAGCACCCCCAAAAAGTGCACAGATTAGGGGGTCAGTAGTTAAAGTCATTGGATGCAAAACTTTAATCATTGTACTAGCAAGAAATACTGATAAGAAAGTAAAGATTGCAAATTGATGTCCAATTGATTTCCAAGCCAAGAATAGCAGTGGAATATTAAGGACGAACAATCCGGCAGCAGTCGACAGCGTAAAAGATGTATATCTATGAGTAAGGGTCGTAAGCAATTGAGCAAATCCAGTTACTCCAGATGAATAAATATGTCCAGGAGTCCAAAAAAAGTTCATTGCAATTGATACCAATACTGCATAGATAAATGCTGTTGAAATTTTTGTCAGAATTTGATGTCTTCTGATTACTTTGTGTACGTCGCCCATATAAATACCTTCTAAATCTATTTGATTATTATCATTCCATAGTATAACATTCTCAATTTTAAAAAAATAGAAAGTCACTAAAAATTAGCAACTTTCTATCATTAATTATTTTTCTTTATCTGTCTTATTAATTGAAATACCTAAATCTTCCAATTGTTTTGGAGCAACAGCTGCTGGAGCACCTGTCAATGGCTCAACTGCCTTAGAGTTTTTAGGGAATGCAATCACATCACGAATATTACCTCGTTCAGCTAACAAACGAGCAAAACGATCAAGTCCAATTGCAAGTCCACCATGTGGTGGAAAACCATAGTCTAAAGCTCTTAAGAAGTAACCAAATTGTGCTTCTGCACTTTCTTTAGTAAATCCTAATGCTTTGAACATTTTTTCTTGAAGTTCACGGGTATGGATACGAATTGATCCACCACCCAATTCAAGACCATTTAAAATAATATCGTAACTTTGGGCATGTGCCTTATGTGGGTCTTCTCCGTCATTAAGGTAATGTTCATCACCTTCATTTGGCATGGTAAATGGATGATGTGCTGCTGTCCAACGTTGATCACCTTCGTCATATTCAAATAATGGCCAATCAACAACCCAAAGAAAATTAAATTTATCTTTAGGAATCATGTTTTGTTCTTCAGCAATAGCAACCCGTAAATAACCTAATGTATCGGCAACTACTTTAGCACGATCAGCAGCAAAGAGAATTAAATCGCCTGCTTTTGCACCTGTACGTTCTTCAATTGCTTTAATCTTTTCAGGATCCTTAAAGAATTTAGCAACTGGACCAGAAAATCCATCTTCTGTAACTTTCATCCAAGCTAATCCTTTAGCACCAAAGCGTTTTACATAGTCAGTATATTTATCAATTTCTTTTCGTGAATATTCACTAGCCCCACCAGGAACGGCAATCGCTTTTACTTGGCCGCCATCAGCTACAGCTGAACTAAATACTTTAAAATCTGAACCTTTAACGATATCAGATAAATCTTTCAATTCCATTCCAAAACGTGTATCAGGTTGGTCAGTACCAAAACGATCCATCGATTCTTGCCAACTGATTCTTTCAAATGGGAGTTTAACATCATAATCAAGAGTTTCTTTCATTACTCTCTTAATTAACCCTTCTGTAATATCTTGAATTTCTTCGGCACTCATGAAGGAGGTTTCAAGGTCGATTTGGGTAAATTCAGGCTGACGATCCCCACGCAAATCTTCATCACGGAAACAACGAGCAATTTGATAATAACGATCAAATCCTGCTCCCATTAACATTTGTTTAAATTGTTGAGGTGATTGTGGAAGAGCATAAAATGAGCCGGGATAAACACGAGAAGGAACTAAATAATCACGTGCACCTTCAGGGGTAGATACTGTCAAATCAGGAGTTTCAATATCTATGAAACCATGTTCGTCCAAATAACTGTGAGTAGCTTGAGAAATTCGATTACGTATCATTAGCCCCTTTTGCATATAAGGACGACGTAAATCTAAATAACGGTAATTCAAACGAAGGTCATCTGAAGCATTGGTATCATCTTTGATATCAAATGGAACTGGTTTTGATTTACTTAAAATTTTGGCATCATTTACATGAACTTCGACTTTTCCAGTAAATAAGTCAGGATTAATTTCCTTTTCTGAACGCGCTACAACTTTACCTTTAATTTCAATTACATATTCATTCTTCATTGCTTCTGCAACTTCGAATGCCTTTTTACTATCGCTAGCATTAAATACTAGTTGAACGATTCCTTCTCGGTCACGTAAATCAATAAAGATTAAACTTCCGAGGTTTCTTTTTTTAGCTACCCAACCATCGAGCGTAACTTCTTGGTCTAAAAATTTTTCATTAATTTGACCAGCGTATGCAGTTCTTCTCATAACTAAATTTCCCCTTTTTAATAAAAAAAGACCGTACTAAATTGCAACAAGGGCGCAATTAGCACGGTACCACCTTTTTTATTTCTTTTTATTATTTAATCTACACCTAGGTGTGTCTTCAATAGTTTCAATTACGCATTCCCATCTAACAGCGCTCTCTGATAATTGAATTATCTATCTACTAATCATCATAATCAGTGGAATATTCTCTTTAAGAATAATAACTTTTTCTAAAAAAGTCAAGATACTGACAAAATAATATATTTAATTAGTAACTTTTAATTAAATATATTATTATATGTTTAATCACGTTTTTAAAAGGATTAATTATGAAAATAAATATTAAAAATAAGCGTGGATTTACTTTTACCTTAATTGTTACTAGCATAACTTTATTAATTTTGATTATTTTATTATTGAGAAATAACGTTATGATTCATTGTAATAATTTACAAGTTAAAAGTGGTCCAAATATTTCTTATCAAACAACCGGTAAAATTAACGCTGGTACAAGAGTTCAAATCTTAAATCGTCAAGATAATTGGGACCGAGTAGTTTATGATCATAGTAAAATTGGTTGGATTCCTGACTGGTTAGTTAATAATAAAACCTTAAAAGAGGCTACCAACCTATCTGAAACAACTGTTGTTCTTGATCCAGGTCATGGAGGAAGCGATTCCGGTGCCCTTTCTACCGGAAATAATATGGAAAAAACATACACATTGCAGGTAGCAAAAAAGGCTGCTAAACAGCTTCAGGAAAAAGGAGCAAATGTTATTATGACAAGGGACAGCGACAAAACAGTTAGTTTATTTAGCCGTCCCAGCTTTTCGACAGATAATAATGCCAACTTATTTATTAGTTTTCATTTTGACTCATCTCCAGAAAACAATACTGCATCTGGATTTACCAGTTATTACTACCACAAGGGATTATCCTTAAAATTAGCCACGGACATTAATCGTCAAATGGAAAACATTCCTATTGATAATCGTGGTATTGAATTTGGAAATTTCTTAGTTATTAGAGATGTCAAAGTCCCTTCAATTCTTTTAGAAATGGGATACATCAATGACGATGATGACTTTAAACACATTGAAAACCAACAGTACCAAGAAACAGTAGCGCAAGATGTCGAAAATGGAGTTAATAATTATATAAATTCAACCTATTAATAAAAACCAGATTATAATCTCACAAAAGAGATAATAATCTGGTTTTTTTATTAAATATCTGTCATTAATTTTTGATAATCGTGAATTACAAAATCAGCATTATTTGTTTCAATTAAATAATCAGGATCAAACAAGATTGTCTTAACTGAGGCATTATTACCAGCAGTCATATCTAATTCTCGATCACCAATCATTGCCGTTTTTGATCTATTTAAATCTAATTTATGAATTAAATAGTTTAATGACTCAGGGTCTGGCTTTCTTTTTAACTGATTATCGCTAGTCACAAATCCCGTGAAAAAACGCTTTAAATCATATTTTTTTAGTAATGATAATGCCTGTTGGTTTCGATGCGTAAGCAAAGCATTTTGCCCGCCATTATCAATGATTTTTTGTAAATTACTTTTGACACCAACAAAGGGCTTAGCCAATTCCACTTCGTCTTGCTCAAATGATTTATAATCACTTAATAACTTATCCTTATCAATTCCAAATCTAGCACTGTATTTTGTAATTGCCGAACCAACTGAATGAACACGCATTTGTTCGTAAATAGCATCAGGATCAATTTCAAACTCACTAATTTTTTGTGCTTGGAGGGCTTTTCCAAAAGCCGTAACCATGAATGGATAGGTATCAAACAGAGTTCCATCAAAATCCCAAATTAAATTTTTAAGCATTATTTCACCTGATAATTCAATTCAAAAGTTGCTGGCCCATCATTTTCTAAATCAACTTGCATATCTGCTCCAAAAACACCAGTTTCAACTTTCAGGTTTTCATTTTCAAGAGCTAAATTAAATGCCTCATACATTTTTTTTGCTTCAGCTGGATCACCTGCTGCTTTAAATGAAGGTCGATTTCCATGTTCAAGCTCTGCTAAAAGTGTAAATTGGGAAACAGACAAAATTTCACCTTCAACTTGATGAATATTTAAATTCATTTTGCCATTTTCATCCTCAAAAACCCGCAATTTAGCAATCTTATTAGCCAAATAATCAACAGTAGCTTGATTATCATTTTTTTCTGACCCAACTAAAATCATAAATCCGTTTTCAATTTCACCATTAACCTGACCGTCAATTTTAACACTTGCATGATTAACTCTTTGAATAACTAATTTCACTTTATTTCATCCTTTATCCAAGTACCCGATGAACTTGTTTCACCCCAGATACCATTTTTATTGTATCAATTACCTCATGTAATTGTTTAAGATTTTTGATATTAATAATTACAACAATTGTTAAAGCAGTATCATCATGAACTTTACCACTAATTGAAGTTACTAAAGCTGGACTATTATTTAACTTTTTAACGACATCATTAAAAATTCCATTTCGATTATAAGAATCAATTTTAATTTTTGAAGGATAATTAACCAAATTATTATCCGAATTAGCCCAATGCGCATCAATCATTCTGCTTTTTTCTTCAGAATTAACGTTTGGACATCCGATTCGATGAATCGTAATTCCGCGTCCCTTTGTAATGTAACCTTCAATTCGATCACCAGGAAGTGGTAAGCAACAATGGCTCATTCTAACTAAAACATTGTCAATTCCTTCAATCACTACATTATCAGCCGGATTACTACCTTTTTTAACAGTAGATTCTTTGGTTGAAACCGTTTGATTTGTTTGTTCTAGTAAAGCCTTTTCTGCCTCATGTTGCTTGATTTTTTCTTGTTCACTTCTAATATCGCTAGTAAAACGATTTGCAACCCCTTGAACATGAATATCACCAAAACCAAGTGCGGCTAGTAAGTCTTCTTTAGTACGAAAATGTAGTTCATCTAAAACTCTTTTCCAGTTTTCAGAAGTCAATAAATCACCAGGAACGTAACCATTTTCTTCTAAATGAGTATTCAATACTTCAAGGCCGGATTTAATATCATCATCACGACCTTGCTTCTTGAAAAACTGATTGATTTTATGTTTAGCACTATTAGTATGAACTAAATCAAGCCAATTCTTTCCTGGACCAGTTGAGTTAGATGATGTAATAATTTCAACAATATCACCATTTTTAATTTGATAATCTAATGAAACCATTTTTCCATTTACTCGTGCCCCAGTTGTTTTATTTCCTACTTGCGTATGAATTACATAAGCCATATCAAGTGGCCCAGAGCCTTTAGGTAACTCTAAAACATCTCCTGCTGGAGTAAATGCATAAACATTATCAGTAAATAAATCACCTTTTACACTGTCCATAAAATCAGATGCATTATCAGTTTCTTCTTGAATTTCAATAATTCGTTTAAACAAATTTAGCTGAACTCCATCTTTATCACTTTTTATTTCTTCAGTCACACCTTGTTTATAAGCCCAATGAGCTGCAACCCCATATTCAGCAATTTGATGCATCTTGTGAGTTCGAATTTGAACCTCAAGTGGTTTACCTTCAGGGCCAATGACTGTAGTATGCAAAGATTGATACATATTTGGTTTGGGCATTGCAATGTAGTCTTTAAATCTTCCCGGAATTGGACGCCATTTTGCGTGGATTGCTCCCAAAACTGTATAACAATCTTTAATTGAATCAACTAAAACACGAATTGCCGAAAGATCATATATATCTTCAAACTTTTTATGCTTATCAACCATTTTTTTATAAATTGAGTAAATATGTTTTGGCCGTCCATAAATATCAGCATCAATATGAAAATTTGCAATGGCTTTTTTTACTTCTTCGATTGCATTAGCAACATATGCTTCTCGTTCATTTCTTTTTGATTTCATAGAATGAGCAATTTCATAATATTCATTAGGCTTTAAATAACGTAATGACATATCTTGGAGTTCCCACTTGATTGTCCCCATCCCGAGTCGATCAGCAATAGGTGCATAAACATCAATCGTTTCTTCCGAGAACTTTCTTTGTTGTGCTTCGTTTCCAAGTGATTCTAAAGTATCCATATTATGCATTTGATCAGCCAATTTAACAATCATGACTCTGATATCTTTACACATTACCAAAAGTAATTTTCGATAATTTTCTGCCAGCTGTTCTTTGTTAGATTTATATTTAATTTTACTAATCTTTGTGACACCATCTACAATTAAAGAAACGTTACTGCCAAATTCATTCTCTACATCAGAAAGTTGAACGTTACTATCTTCAACTACATCATTTAAAAATCCAGCTGTAATTGTTTCATAATCCATATTTAGTCCAGCTAAAATTCCCGCTACTTGTGTTACATGTGAGAGATAAGTGCCACCAGATGAACGACGTTTATCTCCATGAGCCTTTTTTGCAAATTCATATGCATGTTTGATTGTGTTAACTTGTTCATCATTCATACTTTCTGAAACCTTTGCAAAAATTTCATCGGGCGTCCACGTTTTTAAGCTTGCCATTCATTACATCTCCTCACTTTTTTCTTTTTAAAATATTTTAGTTCGTAAATAAAACTATTTTAAAAACAATTATATCATTTTAGTTCGGAAAGTGCAGACACAGCACTCAAAAAATAGAGTGGTGCTGATTCGGTTCGTAAAATTCTTGGTCCTAATCCAACTAAGGTAAAATTCATATCTTTCAATTTTGAAATTTCATCGGGCGAAATCCCACCTTCTGGTCCAAAGAAAGCTAACAATTTTTCTCCTTTATCCAAAGAATTAACCACTTTAACTAAATTACTACTTTCTCCGTGTTTAGCTGACTCTTCGTAAGCGACTACTTTTTGGTTTGCTGGAATTTCACATAATTTATTTAATCCATCCAAATACATAACTTTTGGAATCAAATTACGATGCGATTGTTCGGCAGCACTTTTTGCAATTTTTTGAAGACGATCTACTTTTTTCACTGCTTTTTGATTCCATTTAGCAACCGACCAATCAGTAGGTAGAAAAATGATTGTGTTAACGCCCATTTCAGTGGCCTTTTGCACAATCAATTCTGCCTTACCGTTTTTGGGTAGTCCACAAGCAATTGTCACTGCAAAAGGTAATTCCACATTATGCTCAATTTTTTTGATAAGTTCAATTTTTCCATTTTGCTCATCAATCAATTCACCAATATAGATGAGCTGGTTATTTGCTACAAACTCAGCCTTGCTTCCTTTTTCAGCCCTCATTACGCGTAACCAATGTTTCTTGATTTCAGTTGGTAATTCTAATTGATCACCAACTTCTAATGATTGATTTAAAAAATAATGTTGCATGATTATTCCCCTTTTGTAGCAATAATTGACCGCCAATTATCAACTTCTGTTACTTGATTAATTTTAAATCCATTTTCTTTTAAATTTTTAAGCATTATTTCCAATTTATCAGCATAAATTCCCGCAGTAATAAATTTTCCGCCCTTATCTAAATGTTCAACTGCTTGAGGAATCAATGGTAAAAGCACGTCTGCTAACATATTTGCGACAATTACATCCGCTTTTCCATTAATTCCGTCCAACAAACTGTTAACACTCACTTTGATATTATTCATCCCTGGATTTAAAGCAAAATTTTTCTTCGTTGCTTCAACTGCAATCGGATCATTATCCCAAGCTTCAATTTGATTAGCACCTAATTTACGGGCTGCAATACTTAAAACACCTGAACCAGTTCCAACATCAAATAGTTTTTCTCCCCCACGCAAAGTCATTTCTAAGGCTTGCATTGCCATTTTTGTGGTTGGATGAGTTCCAGTTCCAAATGCCATTCCAGGATCTAGTTTAATGATTAACTGATCAGATTCTTTGCTTTGATAATCTTCCCAAGCTGGAACAATCGTTAAATAACGTGTGATTCGTTCAGCATGATAATAATCTTCCCAATTATGTGCCCAGCTTTTTTCTTCAATATCACTAATTACTACTTCTACATTTCCAGGATTCAAACCAAAATCAATTAATTTTTTAGTTTGAGTTTCAACATCTTTTTTTATTTTTTTAATATCAACATCATCAGGAAAATAGGTAATCACGGTTGCGTTGCCATCATTTTTAGCATCGTCAATTTGAATGCCTTGTGCATTTTGTTCCATTAGGATATTTGAAACTGCAGGAACTGCTTCTTGAGTTGTTTTAACTTTAATTTCAATTAAATTCATAAATTTTTCCATTCCTAATCTAAAAAATCAATAATTACAAAAAATGCACCCATATTTCAGGATGCATTCTCTACTTATCTAAACCTAATCGCTCGACTTTTTCTTCATGATACTCTAAATGAGATTTAAGATACTTCATTAAACTAAGTTCAGTTTTAAAAATTCGTGGATGTTTTTGTTTATGGAGACGTAAATCAATTTCTTTAATTTTTTGTCTTCCCGTCCATCCGTGTCCGTAGCGAATAATAATTCGATTATTTAATTCATCTTTTCCAAATCGAAAAATGTAAACACTATCTGGAGTCATAAGTGGTCTAATGTACCCTTTTTTATAATGATAACCGTTATCACGTAAAAATTGCTTAGTAATTGCTAACATGTTATCCCTCCATTCTTTTATAATTTCGTAGCCAATTTCTTTTCTATATTAAATACTACTGGAGAGCTGTAAAAATGGCAAGTCTTGGCATAAAAAAAGGTTCTACAATATCTGTTGTTGGTAATAGATTTTCATCTATTACTGATGACAGATTTTTTATTTATGGCTAGAATAAAAAAGCGGACATTTCCTGTCCGTTCATCCAAGTCAACCACCACGAAGATTTTTCAGAAAGAAGGAAATGCCCTATGTGTAATGATACTACAAAATTATTATTAGGAATAGCTGACGAGAACCTAAAAATTACTGACGGTGAAACTGGAGAAGACGGGGTTATTCGCTTAACTGGCCACTTGGATTACACGCCGAAGGCTTGTCCCAAGTGCGGGATTATCAATGATCAAAAGATTATTAACTACGGCTGGCGCAATACCACTATCAGATTCTCGAAGGTTCTGAGCAACACCGTCATCTTAGCCTTAAAGCGCCGCTATTTCCACTGTAAAGAATGTCACGGCAACTTTCTTGCACAAACAGTGACAGTTCCGAAACACTGTACAATTTCAAACACCAGCCGCAAAGAATGCCTAGAGAAGCTCGGTGAACCGGTCTCTTTGAAGCACATTGCCAATGAAGTATCGGCATCAGATTCATTTGTGGGCCGCCAGTTAATGCGCGCTGAACGAGACTTTCAAACCAATTGGCACTATTTACCAGAGATCATCTTAATGGATGAGGTGAAGAGTACCAAGAGCGCTACTGGTACCATGAGCTTTGAGTTCATGAATGGCGAAACCCATGAATTAATCGACTTACTCCCTTATCGAACCATCAATAAACTAGAGAAGTATTTTTACCGCTTCGATCAAGCTGCCCGAGAAAACGTCAAAATTATTGTGACTGATATGAATTATACCTACCCCAAGCTTGTGCAGACCGTGTTCCCCAATGCCATGGTGGTCATGGACAAGTTTCATATTATCAACGCCCTAAATCGGGCGTTTAACAAAACCAGAATCAAGGTGATGAAGAAGTTTACCCCGTCTTCTCGCGAATTTCACGCCCTTAAGCGCTACTGGAAGCTGTTGTTAGTACCAACTGAACAGCTTAACTTTGAACAATTCAAAAAGTGGACTAATTTTCCTTACTGGATGGCTGCCACCGATGTTGTCCATCAGCTGTTATCGTTGGATTCAGAACTAGAACAAACTTATCAAGTCTTAAACAGCGTCCGGTCAGCTGTCCAACATCAAGATTGGCATAACTACAATGCGGCATTTTGGAATAACAAAACGTATTCTGAAGAAATGAAGAACACGATTAAAACACTTGAAAGCCATCATGATGAGATTCGTAACACCTTTACCACACACTATTCAAATGGTCCTTTGGAAGGTTCTAATAATAAAATCAAGGCGATCAAACGAGCCAGTTTTGGCTATCGCAGCTTCTGGAGGTTTAGAACTCGAGTACTATACGTTTTCAAAATCAAAACAAAAAGAGCCCTAATCACGAAGTGATTAGAACTCGAAATATGGATTCACCAACAACAGTTGACGAAGAGCCTAAAAAAAGCAGGCGTGTGTATCCACGCCTGCTTAGAAATTAATTTATTTAACAATTTCACAAAATTCAATTTTTTCGTGGTTAGGTCCATAAATATTAAAGAAACGAATTCCTTTTTCCCAGAATGGACGTGTTTGGATTTCAGTATCAATAAGATTTAATCCCATAGCTTTTGCTTCTTTTAATGCAGCATCAGCATCAGTAGTATTTAATGAGATATGGTTAATAGCACCATCAACATCAGCAATCTTATCGCCTTCCCAGGTTTCAATCATAAGGTTTCCATATTTCATGAATGCACAACGAGCATCATTGTACATAAATTCACCAGCTAATTCGAAACCTAATTTTTCATAAAAAGCCTTTGTTTCATCTAAATTTCCTGCGGGAATAGCAACGTGTTGAATTCCAGTAAAGTAGTTATCTAAAGCCATAATCGTATCTCCTCAGTAATTATTATTTATATGTGAATATCTTAACACTTTTATTATAAAGCACTTTTTAGAATTAATAAAGCATTTTCATTCATTGCATTTAAAAAGCTAAAACCTTACTTTTTGCTCATTATACCGTTATAATTGAAATATTATATGTAAGGAGGATTTTATAACGTTAGTAAATGTTCCGTTTGAAATTAAAGCCGACGGTATTCATGATTTAAAAGCCATTCAAGTTGAATTACCTTCTGGTGAAGTAGCTGAATTGGATGCAGTTACTCTTGATGATATTAATCGTGATCATGAATATCTTTTAATTCTTAAAAAAGATCCAAAACATGAAATTGGTAATATCGGTGATAGTATTTCATTTGATGAATTTGGCGAAAAAAACTCTTTCCCCAAAAACCAAGACTTAGTATTCATGGCTATTCCAAGATAAAAATAGTCTATTAATTTAAAAAATCTGGTAACAATTTTTTATAATTGTTACCAGATTTTTTATTTAAAATAAATTAACTAATTTACGATACCAGCTTACAATCATCCAAGTTTTATCAACATTATTTTTTGAAACATACTTAATGTTGGATTGTTTTCCGATGAAATCATTATAAGTTTTTTCTTTAAACTTAAAAGTTTGCGTTCCAACAAGATCATTTTTCTTTAAAGGAGCACTTAAATCATCCGTTTGTTTAAAGTTTATTCTAAGATCTTTTTGCTTAAAATTATTAGGTGCAAATATTAAGGTTGTAATTTTTTGCTTAATTGCAATTTCTCCAGACTTTGTATCAGCATTATCAATTTTAGTTTTCTTAATTGAATTGTTAATTGTTTCAGTACTTGCATTTGCTTGATTCATCATACTCTCAGTACTTAAAAATGGTGAAGCGTGACGACTATTAAAGATAACCGTAATCACTGGTTGATTTTTTAAAGTCGCAAAACCCACAAAATTATATCCTTTAAGATAAGTTCCAGTTTTTAAACCTTTGAATCCGTAGTTAGAGTGTCCAAGCAGTCCAATAGTTGTATTAATTTGTTGTTTTCCCCCATTAATACTAGGAAAACTTGTTTGGGTCAACTGAGTTGTGTTTAAAACATTAGGATATTTTGCTAAAAGTTTTGAAGCTACAATTGCTACTTCACGAGCTGAAAGTTTATTTTCGGCACTTTTACTAACAGACTTATCTTTTAATTGCCCCATATCTCCATTACATAATCCACTAGCAGAATAAATTTTAACGTTTTTGATTCCCCAAGAATTTAATAATTTTTCGGCATCCTTATAGTAATTAGCTTGAGAGCCACTTACTTTTTCTGCTAAAGCCATTGCTGCTGAATTAGATGAAGGCAACAATGCTGCTTTTTCTAAATCATCAACCGTATATTTATTTTGCTTATTCATGGCGACGTTTGCGACTCCTGAATCTTGACTAAATTTTAAAATATTATCAGGAATTTTAATAACATCTGTTCGCTTTAATTTTCCTTGGTGAATCTGTTGCTCAACCATGTAAATAACTAATAGCTTACTAATTGAAGCAATTGGATAACGTTTTTGATCATTTTTGCTGGCAATTACTTGTCCAGTATTTTTATTTACCAAAATTGCCGCTTTTGATTGAACATTAGGCGTAAAAATCGCTGCTTTAACAGATATGCCAGTATTCAAAACAAAAAAAGCTCCAAGTACTGCTAAAATCAACTTTATCTTTTTCGTATTAAATTTCATAACTATGTAATTCTCCTATATTAAACTATGTTTACTTATATCATAGGCTTTTTAATGCTCAATTTGTACCACTCCTGCCTACTTTTTCATCAGTGACTTATAAACTGTATTCATCGGTCCATCAATTAAGAGTTGCAAAAAAGTATTCTTAATCATTTGATGAGGAATCGCTGGATGCTCGACTGCATAAATGATAATTGCCATATCGGATGCCACAATGAAATCAATTGCCAGATCGGTATTTAGATTATTAAAATTTTCACTCCCATTTCGACTAATTTTCTTCCATGTATTTTTAATTTTTGTTAATAACATTTCTGCTAACTGATTATGAAAACTAGGATCACCATTTTTACTCAAAATAATAGCTAATTTAGAACGATTTTCTAATATTATATCTAGTAAAACATCAATATAATTTTCCAAATTTTCAGCTAGTTCATCAATCGAGAAACTTTTTTCGATCCGCTTATTTGAAATGGAAAAAAATTTACTGAGTAAGTCAGCTTCAATTTTTTCTAAGACTAAATACTTATCAGCAAAATGACGATAAAAAGTTGAACGATTGATATCAGCCGTTTTACAAATTTGGTCAGTAGAGACTTTAGCAAATGGTTTTGCTGTAATTAATGACAATAAGGCATTGCTAATTTTTTGATCTGTTTGATTAAGCTTATGTTGATACTTCGGCATCTTAATCCCCCAATGAAAATGCAACAGTTTCGTGCATTTTAATGCTTACTTCCCTTTACCAAGCAGTATATGCTTAACTAAGTAAAAAGCAACTAACTGTTTCTTTTATTCAAAGGAGGAAGTCTCATGAAACGAATTTTAAAAATAAGTTTTTCGCATTTGCAGTTTTAGCCACCCTTTTAGTCACTTTAATTATGACTTTAGCCCAATTGCCAACGGCTAAATCCACAATCCAAAATGTACCCGTTGGCATTGTGAATCAAGATCAAGGTCTAATCGGAAAAAGCCTAACTAACAAAGCTATGCATAATAAAACTAAAGCAGCTCATGCAGATCATCCCATGTTCAAATGGTATGAATACAAAACGGTTAAAGCAGCTAATCATGCCCTTAGCTTTAATGGTAACTATGCCACCGTTATTATTCCCAAAGATTTGTCCCAATCAGTACAAACGGTTGGTCAAACTGGACAAAAGTCCACCGTTAAAATTGTCATTAATCAAGGACGAAATCATACTTTAGCCACTAACGTTAGCTCAGTTTTAACTAGTCTATTTAATAAGGTAGGAACTTCGATTGGAACTGGTGTTTTAGCTAAAATGGCAGCCCTTAATCTTTCAGTACCAGACAGCAAAGCCGAAGCAATTGCGAACCCGATTAACGTCAAAACTTCAATCGTACATTCCACTAAAAACTTAGAAGCCGCTAGCTCAGTTTTCTTTCAACCAATCTGGATCACGAGTTTAGTACCCACTATGCTGCTTTACTTTGCCAGTCGTGCCTTTCAACCAAAACATAAAAAAGATGTCTTAGCTTTTAAAGGAACCGTGGTCGGAATTGTTGCACTGCTATCTCTAATCGTTGGATTTGTAAAAACTTTCTACGTTAGCCAATTCTTAGGTTATCATTTCCCTGATAGTCCCCTCATCTCGCTTTTCTTAGCAATTGCGACCTTCGCCTTTATCATGTTATTTTTAGCAAAACGAATTACTAAGAAAATTTATTGGGCCAATAAATTGTGGATTTTCACCATGTCGTTAATTCCTGTGGCAGCTGCTTGGGTTGATCGCTACATTGCCTATCCCGGACCAGAAATTTTTTATCTTTTAGTTTTTATTGCTTGGAGCTTAGCTTACTTCTACTTAAGTTATGCAATTGTAAACCAATTAAAACAAGATGGTGATCTCAAAGCATATCAAAAAATAACCGGAATGTTTATTTATCGTTTTATCAGAAGTTACTGGTTTATTTTATCTGTGATTGTCACTTTAATTGGCATCTACATTTATCCACCAATTGGACTTGCCCTTGGCTTAATCGAATTAATTGTTAATGGAATTAAAACAAATGCCGATAGTGATAATCTCCAAAAATAATTGGTGCAAAACACATTGGAATGCCCCCAATGTGTTTTTATTATGGCTGAATGTATTATAATTAAGGTAATCGAAGAGTAGGAGAAACAATCTATGAAAATTAGTTTAGTAAATCCAGTAACTAATCAAATCAAGCGAGCAAAAATCGGTTTCTCTTGGATCACCTTTTTCTTTGGATTTTGGCCAGCATTATTTCGTGGCGATTGGCTTTGGTTTATCATTATGTTCGTTACTGAGACGATGTTGGGTTATCGTACCTATGCGTTTGGCTCACTAATTGTGGGAATTGTATTTGCCTTTATTTACAATAAGTTGTACATTAATGGCTTATTAAATAAAGGTTGGGTTGCGGCAGATGCTTATTCAAATAATAACCCAGCACAAACTCAATCATCAAATGATGATAATTATCAGTCAACCTCAACATCAACTGATAACCAGTCCGATGATTCAAATAGTTCTTTGGATAACGAAGACAATAAGGTTAAAAATCAAGTTAATTCAGTTACTGATAAGACGGATAATAAATCTAAGCAAGATAGTAATTCTAATCCTTCAACGACGACTAGTAATGCTAACAATAATTCATCTAAAAATGATAACAATCAATCTAACCCTACTAATAACTAAACGAAGGAGCAATTATGAAAAAATCAGCAATTCTATTTTCAACCGTATTAATCAGTTTAAGCTTAGCTGCTTGTGGTTCAAAAAAAGAAACTAGTCACAAAGATACCAAACCCAAAACAGAAAAAGTTGAGAAAATATCAAAGGAACATACACCTAATCCAAAAAAACTCCCCAAACATAAAGATGTAAATGATTTTGCAGCCAAAGAAGGTAAAACTCCGGCTGCCTACCTTCATGAAAACGAAAATTTAAGTGTGAAGAAATCATTACAAGTTTTACCTAATAAGGACAAAACACCTCAAGAAAAACAAACACAACAAATTCTTAACAATCCAAGTAAATACAAAGATCAACCTGCTCCTGCTCCAGTAAAAGAAACGCAAAACAACACTAATCAATCTGGTACAACTAGTAATAATGATCCGGATAATAATTCAAACATTGATGCTTTAAATATTTATAAACACCCTGAAATCTATTCAAACCGTGGATTTTAATGTGCTTTATAGCTTGATTTTAGTTTAATGTAAATTTAGCTCTGTATAAAAGTAGATTATTATGAAAAAGACGTTTTTAAAAATTGCTGCAATTAGTATTATTTCCGTATCTGGAGTGGCAACATTTAATATTATTCAACCAACAACCTACGCACAAAGTAAAAAAACATTTTCTAAAAATGTACAAGGAAAATGGACAAATAGCAGCAATACTATTAGAAGATGAAAACACTGCTACTTTAAAACGAATTAAAAAAACAAAAACCAATGTAATTCTTATGCCAGATAACCCATCATATGACCCAATTGTTTTAAACGAAGATAGACCTGGGCGCATTTTAGGTATCGTAAAAATGGAAATGAAAAGATTTTAAAAAGCCACATAAATTGCGTGGCTATTATTTTACTGTTGTATCTTAATGAATAATTAAACTTATTAAAAGAAAGTTAATTTACGTCCAAAACTGATCGACGTTAAAAGCTGAAATTTATATTTTATAGGAGGCTGTTTTTTTATGAAAACAACAAAATTAGTAGTAGGTATTTTAATGATTGTATTAGCGGTAATTATCGCTCTTCAATCAATGGCAGCAGGTTTAGGAAATGCGATGAGTAATAATGGTGAAACATCTGGTAGTTTAGGTTTCTTACTTGCAATTTTTTATTTAGTTGTAGGTATCGTCTACTTATCAACTAAAAAAGCTAAAAAATTAGCAGCTGACATCATCAATGCCGTAATTATGGCTCTTGGTTGGTTAATGGCTATTAACGGTGCTGGAAGTTACGGAGACTTAAACGTCTGGGGTTGGTTAGGTTTAATCATTGGACTAGGTTTCTTAATTTGGCATTATCTTAACTTAAGAAAACAAAAAGAAGCTTAGGAGTTAATAATGCAAAAACCTATTTACAAACAATGGTGGGCTTGGTTAATTGCAATTATTTTATTAATTGGAATTATTTCAATGTTTACAAATAAAGATAAATCTACAAAAACTACTGATAATTCAACTAAAAGTAGCTTAAGCTCATCAAATACTTCTAAAAAATCACCAAAAGATTTAATTAGTATTAACAAAAATATGATTAAAACACCTAAAGGATCAATTGAAGTTATCAAAGAAGCTATCGGTAAGACAACAGACGGTAAAGACGGAGTTATCTTAATGTATAAAATTACTAATAACAGTAACGAAGAATTAACTCCAAAACAAATTCTTTCTGGTAATCAAATTTCAGTATATGAAAAAAACGCTAAATCAGATAAACCTGCCGAAGAATTCTTTGGAGCAACAGACTTTCAAGATTTAAGTGATTATTCTAATGATTCAACTATGAATATTAGCGATGCTATTAGTAATGATAACGATAATTGGGATAAAACCAAAATCCAACCACACCAATCAATTACTATGAGTGATGGTAAGTTATGGAAAATGGATAATTCAAACGATTCAGAAATTAAAGTGACTGATTCAATTAACGATATTGATGAAAATGTTATTAACAAAGGTAAAAATAGTTATAAAATTTCTTCTCCAGTAGAAAAAATTGATATTACTAAGTGGAATGGCTAACATTTCTAGTACCCTATTTGGAATTCAAAACGGTTCGACTCCGTTTTGGGGTTTTGTAATAATTTACGTTTAAATCTGATCCACGTTAAAAGCTGATAGGAGAATTTTTATGAATAAAAATGAGAGTCCTGTATTTACAAAATGGTGGTATTGGATTGAAGTCAATATTTGAGACAGGTTTTAAGAGACATTCAGAACCGCGTTTACCTTCCACAGCTCAAATAAATCATTAATCGTGATTAATAACTTATTTGAACCATAGAAAGCATTAAATCAGGCGGCCATTTGGCTCGTAAGTGTTGCGATTTCAACTTGTAAGGGGGTCTGGTAGCCCAGTGAACTATGAATTCTCTTCCTATTGTAGAAAGCATGCACATATTCAAAAAGGACAGCAGCGGCAGTTTCATAATTCTCAAAGACCGGCACTGGATAAACACATTCCTTTTTGAGGGAAGCATGAAAAGATTCCATTGGTGCATTATTGTATGGACACCCCTTACGGCTGTAAGAATGGCGGATATGTAGTTCTGTTAACCGTTGGTTGTAATCATCGCTGGTGTACTGTGATCCTAAGTCTGTGTGGATAATCAGGTCCCCAGTAATGGTTCGATTTTTAACCGCACTTTCCAGGGTCTTTAAGACTAAATCAGTATCCATCTTTTTTGAGAATGAATAGCCGATAATTCGTCGTGAGTGCAGATCCATGATGGTTGATAAGTAACACCAGCCATTACGCTTCGTTTGAATATAGGTCATATCAGCGGTCCATTTTTGATTTAAACCAGTGGTCGAGAAATCCTGCTTAAGCAAGTTGGGACGCTGTTCAACCTTGGTTTTGGAAGCCGAAGCCGCTTTCCACTTATTGACGGTAACGGAGTGGATATCCAGTTCCTTCATGAGCCGGGAAATCCGTCGTGGACTGCACCGAAGCTGCAGTGGTTGAAGTTCCAGATTCAATTCATGGTGGATCTTCATAACACCGTATCGCTGCTTAAATTCCGCAAAGATTCGTAGAATCCGTTGTTTCAAGTCCGCATCTTTGGCCCGGCGTTTTGAAGGTTTGGGGGATCGATAACGATAATACTGAGCTCTGGAAACACCGAGGATTCGGCACATCTTGGTTACCTGGTGGTGATGGCTTTCTTGGTGAATGTAATCAAAGATATTGGTTACTTCTGTGCAAGGAAGCCCAGGGCTTTTTTTAGGATTTCGTTCTCCTCAGACAGCGAAGCCAGTCGCTTTTCCATCGCTTTGATTTCGTCTGGCGATTTATCGGATTGAGTTTTGGCCTGGCCCTGGATCCACTTATGAACGGTTGAATAGCCAATGCCATATTCTCTGGCCAGTTGGGCGGCTGATTCGCCTTGTTTATATAGGTTGATGATGTTTTGTTTGAATTCTTTGTCGTAACGAGTTGGCATGTAAAAATTCCTTCCTTTTGAGAGACGATTTATTCATTATACGCTCTCTTAAAAGTTGTCTCAGGAATCAGCTTACATCCAAATCGAGTGATAAATGTTAGACATACTATGATTGATATTAAACACCATCGTGTTGAAATAACAACACCAAAAACTCCAGCTAGAAATCGTGATATTCATTTTGGTGAAACCTTATATAAGGAATTAATTAAATTTAAGTTATTCCAAAACAATAACAAAATGTTATTTAAGAAATATAAAAACAGTGATTTAGTCTGTACAAAATCAGATGGTAGTTTAATTTCCCCTAACACAATTAAATATCATTGCGACAAAATCTCTAAAGAATTAAATATTGAATTTCATTTTCATATGTTAAGACATACTCACGCAACTTTATTACTGGAGCATGGAGCTATGCCAAAAGAAGTTCAAATTAGACTTGGACATTCAAAATTAGAAATAACAATGAATACCTATGTTCATATTACCGAAAAAACAAAAAAACACACCGGGGGTATTTTCGAAGAAATTAATCAAGAAAATAACTCTAGCATGTAATTTTGACGACTTTTTAAAAACTTTTTCGGCAAATTATCGGCAAATCAGATATTTTAAAATTTAAAAATGTTAACAAATGCCTATTTACCAGGTTTTTGCTCCTCGTCATTTTGTAAAACTGCCATAAACGCAGCCTGCGGTACTTCAACTTTCCCAACTGATTTCATCCGCTTTTTACCTCGTTTTTGCTTATCTAAAAGCTTAGCACGACGATCAGGATCACCGGTATGAATCTTAGAAGTAACATCTTTTCGATAAGCTTTAATGTTAGTTCTGGCAATAATTTTAGCTCCAATGGCAGCTTGAATTGGAATTTCAAAGTTTTGTCGTGGGATAATTTCCTTTAACTTGCCTACAATATCACGACTACGTTCATCGGCGAATTGTTTATGAGCAATAAAACTCAAAGCATCCACTTTGTCACCGTTCAATAAAATATCAACTTTAACTAAATCACTTTGACGATAACCATCCACATCATAATCAAGCGATGCATATCCGTGAGTACTTGATTTCAAACGATCAAAGAAGTTAAAGATAATTTCTGATAATGGCATTTCATAGATTACATTTACCCGTGTATCATCCAGGTACTCCATTGTGACAAAATCACCTCTCCGTGATTGACAAAGTTTCATGACAGCTCCAACGTAATCGTTTGGAACCATCAATGAAGCTTTAACATACGGTTCTTTAATGTCTTTAATTGCAGATGCATCTGGCATTTCTGAAGGGTTTTCCACTTCAACAACACTTCCGTCACTCATATCGACTTGATAAGTAACTGATGGAGCTGTCGTGATTAAATCTAAATTGAATTCTCGTTCTAATCGTTCTTGCACAACATCCATATGCAATAAACCTAAAAATCCACAACGAAAACCAAAGCCTAAAGCTTGTGATACTTCAGGTTCAAATTCCAAAGCAGCATCATTTAACTTCAATTTTTCTAAGGCTTCTCGTAAATCTTCAAATTTAGCGTTATCGGTTGGATAAAGTCCCGCGTAAACCATTGGCATCATTTCGCGATAACCTGGTAGTGCTTCTGCAGTCGGATTATTCGCCTTGGTAACCGTATCACCAACTCGAGTTTCATTAATGTCTTTGATACTAGCGGTAATATAACCAACATCTCCAGCCATTAAATAGTCACGAGGAATTGGATGAGGCGAGTTCACTCCAACTTCGGTAACTTCGTATTCACTACCACTATTCATTAAACGAATTCTATCTCCCGCTTTAACAACTCCATCATAAAGTCGCACACTTAAAACTACTCCGCGATAATCATCATAAATTGAATCAAAAATCATGGCTTTTAGTGGTCCTTCAATATCACCTTGAGGAGCGGGAATGAATTTTACAATTTTTTCAAGTAATTTATCAACGTTTAAGCCACTTTTAGCACTTACTTCAACGGCATTACTCGTATCAATTCCAATCACATCTTCGATTTCTCGTTTAACTCGTTCTGGTTCAGCTGATGGCAAGTCAACTTTATTAATTACTGGTAAAATTTCCAAGTCGTTTTCCAGTGCTAAATAGACGTTAGCTAATGTTTGCGCTTGAACACCTTGAGTAGCATCAACCACTAACAAAGCCCCTTCACAAGCTGCTAAACTACGTGATACTTCATAAGAAAAATCAACGTGTCCCGGAGTATCAATTAAATGAAAAACATAATCGATTCCATCTTTTGCATGGTAAGTTAATTCAACCGCATTTAATTTAATCGTAATTCCACGTTCACGTTCCAAATCCATGTTATCTAACAATTGAGCTTTCATTTCTCGTTTAGAAACCGTATCTGTCATTTCTAGAATTCGATCAGCTAAAGTAGATTTACCATGATCAATATGAGCAACAATTGCAAAGTTTCTAATTCCCTTTTGTTTCTCTTCCATTTTTTGATAATCCACGTTTTTTCCTACTTTCTAAATTCGTTCATTCTCACCCATCTAAATTATACCAATGGATTTGTGATTAAACAAATAAGGAAGCGGCTTGATAGCTAATATATTTTTAGAAAGGAGCAATAAGTAATTTATAAAATTCAAACTTCAAATCTAAGTAATACTGCTCCTATGTCAATAAATGCAATAAATAAAAAAGAAAAACAAATTAATATTGCTAAGTTTCTAAAAACGTTTAAGAAACATATAAAAAATAAACTCAAAAATTCATTTCTAAATGTATATAAAACTATGCTGTGGCTTCCTCTTATTTCTTTACTAGTTATTCCTATCTTTAATTTTAAGAAAAAACATGACAATTATTAAGTTTTCGTAATTATATTATTAAAAAAAGCGATTGAATTCAAAATTCAATCGCTTTTTTAAACTATTTATTCAATTTGTCTTTCAATTTCTCAAAGAAACCTTTATTTTCTTGTGATTTGTCTCCACTAGCTTCTGCAAATGCTCGCAATGCTAATTTTTGATCAGCATTAAGTTTTTTAGGGGTATCAATCATTACTTTAACTAATTCATCACCCTTACTTTCACTGTGTAAACGAGGAGCACCTTTCCCACGCAATTTGAAGACAGTGCCAGTTTGCGTTCCAGCCGGAATCTTCAATTTACCATCACCGTAAACCGTCTTAACATCGATTTCGTTACCAAGCGCAGCATCTGTAAATGAGATGGTCTTGTCATAGTAAATGGTTGAACCATTTCGTCTGAATTCTTTACTTGGTGAAACACTAAAGATAATGTAAAGATCACCATAAGGTCCACCATTTTCTCCAGCATTCCCTTGGCCTTGAAGCCGCATTTGTTGACCTTCTTCAACTCCAGCAGGAACATTAACCTCAACTTTATGTTCTTCTTCAATTTTACCGATTCCACCACATTTAGGACATCTTTCCTTAATGATTTTACCAGTTCCGTGACACTTAGGACAAGCAGTCTGGGTTTGCATTTGTCCCATTGGCGTATTAACTGTTCTCATCACAACTCCAGAACCATGACAGTCAGGACAAGTTTCCGGATGCGTTCCTGGTTTAGCACCAGTTCCATGACAATCAGGACATTGAGCTTGACGATGATAGGTAATTGTCTTTTTAGCCCCAAAAATAGCTTCGTCAAAGGTTAGATTTAGTTGGTATTGTAAATCTTCTCCTCGTCTGGGAGCAGTTGGATCTTGACGTTGACGACGACCTCCGCCAAAAAGATCACTAAAGATGTCGGAGAAGTCACCATAGTTAGCACCACCGCCAAAACCGCCACCTTGACCTCCGCCACCAAATCCTTGAGGACCATCGGCTGAACCGTATTGATCATAGTTAGCTCGTTTTTGTTTATCACTTAAAACTTCATAAGCTTCTGTAATTTCTTTAAATTTTGCTTCTGCTCCAGGTTCTTTATTAATATCTGGATGATATTTCTTTGATAGATGTCGATATGCGTGACTAATATCTTTATCGGTGGCATCTTTAGAAATTCCTAAAATATCATAATAATTTTTATCAGCCATGATAACCTCCACTTTAATTTAATTACAAAAAGCCAAAGCCAACCGAAGTGGCTTTGGCTTTTTGTAAATTTTTACTACTTTTGAATCAGATTATTTTTTATCGTCATCATGAACTTCGTGGAAGTCACCATCAACAGTGTTGTCATCTTTCTTAGATGCATCACCATTAGCAGCACCGGCTTCTCCACCTTGAGATTGTTGTTGTTGATATAACTTAACGGCAACAGCTTGAACTTTTTCGTTCAAAGCATCTTTCTTAGCTTTCATATCATCAAGGTTACCATCAGCTTTAGCTTTCTTTAATTCTTCTTCAGCGTCTTTAACCCCTTTGATTTCGTCTTCAGAAACTTTACCTTCAACGTCTTTCAAAGTTTTATCAGTTTGGAAGATTAATTGGTCAACTTCATTGTTTAAGTCAACTTCTTCTTTTTTCTTCTTATCTGCTTCTTCGTTAGCCTTGGCTTCATTCATCATCTTTTCGATTTCTTCATCAGAAAGACCATTTGAATCCTTGATAGTAATCTTTTGTTCCTTACCAGTTCCTTTATCTTTAGCAGATACATTTACGATACCATTTTTATCGATATCAAATGTAACTTCGATTTGTGGAATTCCTCGAGGAGCAGCAGGAATGTCAGTCAATTGGAAACGACCCAATGATTTGTTATCTGCAGCCATTGGACGTTCACCTTGTAAGACATGAATATCTACAGCAGTTTGGTTATCTGCAGCAGTTGAGAAAGTTTGTGATTTTGAAGTTGGGATAGTCGTGTTCTTTTCGATTAACTTAGTCATGACACCACCCATTGTTTCAATACCTAATGACAATGGAGTAACGTCAAGTAAAACAACGTCTTTAACATCACCAGTAAGCACACCACCTTGAACAGCAGCACCTAAAGCAACCGCTTCATCAGGGTTAATTGAGTGGTTAGGTTCTTTACCAGACCATTCCTTAACTGCTTCTTGAACGGCAGGAATTCTAGTTGATCCACCATTTAAGATAACTTCGTCAATATCACTAGTACTCAAACCAGCATCTTTCAAAGCATTTTCAAATGGAATCTTAGTTTTTTCAACTAAGTCATGAGTTAATTCATTGAACTTAGCACGAGTAAGCGTAGTTTGTAAATGAAGAGGGCCATTATCGTTTGATGCGATAAATGGAAGACTGATTTCAGTTTGGTTAACACCTGAAAGTTCTTTCTTAGCTTTTTCAGCAGCATCTTTCAAACGTTGTAAAGCCATCTTATCTTGAGCTAAGTCAACACCGTTTTCTTTCTTGAATTCAGCAACCAAGTAATCAATGATTCTTTGGTCAAAGTCGTCTCCACCAAGATGAGTATCACCATTAGTTGAAAGAACTTGGAAAACACCGTCACCTAATTCAAGAACAGATACATCAAAAGTACCTCCACCTAAATCATAAACAAGAATTTTTTCGTCTTTATCTTGTTTATCCAAACCGTATGCCAATGCAGCAGCAGTAGGTTCGTTAATAATCCGTTTAACGTCTAATCCAGCAATCTTACCAGCATCTTTAGTAGCTTGACGTTGGGCATCATTAAAGTAAGCAGGAACTGTAATAACTGCTTCACTAACTGTATCACTAAGGTAATCTTCAGCATAACCTTTGATGTATTGAAGAATCATTGCAGAAATTTGTTGTGGTGTGTATTTTTTACCATCAATGTCAACTGTGTATCCTTCTTCACCCATGTGACTCTTAATTGAACGAACAGTATTAGGGTTAGTGATTTCTTGACGTTTTGCCACTTCACCAACTTGAATTTCACCATTCTTAAAAGCAACTACTGAAGGAGTGGTTCTTGAACCATCAGGATTAGTGATGATTTTTGGTTTTCCACCTTCCATTACAGCAACTGCAGAGTTTGTAGTACCTAAATCAATACCAATAATTTTATTACTTGCCATTTTAAATACCTTCTTTAAATTTATTTTTTTATTTAATTAATAGTTATAACTATTGTGCTACAACTACCATTGCTGGCCGGAGCACCCGATCAGCAAGTTTGTAACCACTTTGTAAAACTTGAACAACTGTATCAGCAGGATGATCATCATCTGCTGGAACGGTTTGAACAGCTTGATGAAGTTCTGGGTCAAAAGCAACCCCATCTGCATCGATTTCCTTGATATCATTGTCATTTAATGCTTTTTCAAGGTGTTTGTAAACCATTTCGATTCCAGTTTTAAGTTGTTGACCACTATCGTTATCAACTTGAACTTGCAAAGCACGCTTTAAATCATCCATTACTGGAACGACTTCTTTAGCTAGTCTTTGTGCTCCATATTTAGCAAGGGCACTTTGTTCTTTTTGACTACGCTTTTGCATGTTTTGAATTTCAGCTTGAGCACGCAAATAATCATTTTGTGAATCGTCTAATTGTTGTTGTAATTCAGCAATTTTAGCTGATAATGCATCAACTTTAGGATCAGACTTTGGTTCTTCAACCGCTTCATCTTTTATTATCGGTTGCTTATCTTCAGCTTTTTTCTTTGACATGTTCAACCCTCCTTTACTGATCATAACTACGATAATAACCGGAAATTCGATTTTTCAATTCGTGGCGAAAGGCATCAACTACTCCCAACATATTCGGATATGACATCCGCGTTGGACCAATCAACGCAATTCTACCAATTCCATGATTACCTAAATCATAACTTCCGGTAATTATGCTGTAATCTTTTAACCAATCATTATCAAATTCAGCTCCAATTTTAACTGAAATTGGCTTTGAACTTTTTTCTAACAAAGCATCAATTCCGTTATCGTTATTAAACATCGAATATAATGATTTGATTTTAGAAAAATCTTGTTTGCCATTTTGTTCGAACATATTCATTTGACCACTAATGAAATAATGATCATCATCAATTTTACTCAAAATAGCTTGAATTGCTCGAACAAATTGATTTGTATCAGGAAGATATGTGTGCAACTCAGTCAATATTTTTGATTGAAAAACTTGTTTAACTTCACACGCAGTTTTACCAACTAATTGTTGATTTAATAAGTTAGTTGCGAGTGATAATTGTGAATCAATATACTGATTCGTTACCAAAAATGACTGACTTTCCACTTGTTCATTTCCCATTACGATTACCACCATCATGCGATTTAACCCAAGATTGACCAACTGAAGATGCTTAATTGTATTTTCAGTTGTTAATTCTGGACTAAACGTTAGGGCTGTATAATCAGTAAGATGTGAAAGGATATCAGCAGACTGACGAACAATCTCATCAATTTGCTGAAAAGAACCATCTAACATTTCACTAATGTACTCTAATCGCTTTGTATCAAGCTTTGCAGGTTTAGCTAAATTATCAATATAATATCGATAACCTTGATTAGAAGGTACTCTTCCAGAAGAAGTATGCAACTTCTCAATGAAATTTTGATGACTTAAAACGGCCATTTCATTTCGAATCGTTGCTGAACTAACATGAATCGGTAATTGTTCAGCTAAAGCCTTAGATCCAATAGGAACACCAGTTTTAGAATAATCATCAATAATATACTTTAGTATCATTGACTGTCGTTCTGTCAGCATCTTCATCACTTCCTTTTTAGCACTCACACATTTCAAGTGCTAAGGTACATTTATAGAGTACCAAGGAATAAAGTTAAGGTCAAGAATTAAGCTTAACCATTATTTTTAAAATACGTACGCGTATTAATTTCATCCCGTTTAAGTTGTTCAATCAAAGCTTCTTTACCAGTATACTTGACTTCATCACGCATTTTCTTTAGCCACCGAACTTTAACTTCATTACCATAAATATTTTGGTTAAAACCTAGGATGTTAATTTCAATTGTAACCGGATTATGATCCCCAAAAGTTACGTTTCTGCCAATGGAAGCCATCGCTGGCAACCATTGATCATTGACTAGCATGCTTACAATGTAAACTCCTTCAGAAGGAAGCTGTTGAAATTCACTATATTCAAGATTAGCAGTTGGAAAACCTAAAGTCCGTCCCCGTGCTAATCCATGAATTACTGTACCAGTCGTTTCAAATGAATATCCCAATAAATCATTAACAGTTAGCATATGACCGTCTTCTAAATTACGACGAATACGCGTAGAACTAATCTTTTTATCATCTAATCGGTCAGCTGGAACGGTGTTTACATTAAAACGGCCTTGTGCGTAACCTGGTAAATCTTTCATTGTTGCCTTTTTGGCTCCATAAGTATGGTCAAATCCTGCCACTACGGTATCAACATTCATTCGCATTAGAAAGTTATCTACAAAAGCTTGCGGTTTTTGGGCCTGGAAAGCAAAGTTATAATTCACGCGATAAACAATATCAACACCAAGCTTTGCAAACAAATCAACTTTCCTCTCCCAAATAGAAAGATACCGAGCTGCATTTCCTTCCAATTTTTTGTAAACCAGAGCAGGATGGTGATCATAAGTTAAAACTGCCAATGGTAAATCCTTTTGCTTTGCAATTTTTTGAGCTTGTTTAATCACCTTTTGATGTCCCAAATGGACACCATCAAAAAAACCCATTGCTAAAACAATTGGACGTTTAAATTCAATTTTTTTACTAATTGGATAAGACAAATTGATAACTTTCATAACTTCCCCTAATCAAGATTAAACATTTTAAATGGTTTATATTGTTGCTTTTCTTCACTGCGTTCGTATAATGCTCGATCAACTCCATCATAACAAAGTAAAACAAATTCATCATTTGAATTAACTTCATTAAAACGCAAAAAAGCTCCATTTTTGATACGAGACCATTGTTGATCTGTCAAATTAATTTTGACATAATTTTCCAAAGCTTTACCAATTGGATAAATTAATGATGCTAATTCACCATTTTGGGAAGCTTTTTCTAATTGTTCAAAAGTAACTGTTTCGTCTAATGTGAAACCTCCACTTTTAATTCTAGTTAGTTGTGACATTACAGCAGGAATACCAAACTTTTTTCCAAAATCTACAGCCAATGTTCTCACATATGTCCCTTTACCACAGCCTACTTCAAAAAAAATGGTTTGCGTGTGCGTTTTTTCATCAATGATTGATTGACCTAGTTCTTTAAAGTAATCTATTCTAGCAATTCGTTTTGGCCGTTCAACTGTTTCACCATGACGAGCATAATCATATAGACGACGACCGTTAACTTTCACAGCTGAAAACATCGGTGGAATTTGAGTAATGTTACCAACAAAATTATTTAAACCAGTTTGAATTTGTTTATCAGTTAAAGGTTTAAAGTCATAATTTTCAGCTATAATTTCTCCATCTAGATCTTCAGTAGTTGTTGAAAAACCTAACGTAATAGAACCCCGATAGATTTTTCCAGATGCCATTAAAAAATCTACTACTTTAGTGGCATGACCTAAACAAACTGGTAAAACACCATCTACATTAGGATCTAAGGTTCCACTATGTCCAATTCTTTTTTGGTGAATAATATGCCGCATTTTACTGATACAATCAAAACTCGTCATGCCCAATGGTTTATATAAAGGAATTATTCCAGTAATCATGTTATCACCTCATTTATTTATGTACGCAAAAATGACTGAGAACGAGCTGTTCTCAGTCACCTTTTTTATTGTTCGCGTTTTAATTTATTAATTAATTCATCAATCTTACTTCCGTATTGAATTGATTGATCCTTTTCAAAATGAATCTCAGGTGTAACGTAAATACTCAAACGATGTCCAAGTTCACCACGGATTAATCCAGTAGCTTTATCAAGTCCTTTTTGAACTTGTTCTTGATCTTTTTCATCGTCTTTTAAAGTACTATAAAAAATAGTAGCTTGTTGTAAATCACCAGTAGCTTTAACTCCAGTGATTGTTATTCCTTGAACTCGAGGATCACGAACTCTTTTTAGTAGAATATCATCTACTTCTCGTTGAATTTCTTGTTGTAATCTTCCAACCCGATATTGAGCCATGTCAAAACTCTCCTTTCTAATTATTTAGGAGCAACTTCTTTCATTTGGTAGGCTTCAACAACATCTCCTTCTTTGATGTCATTGTAATTTTCAATTGTAAGTCCACATTCATGACCTTGCTTAACTTCTTTAACATCATCTTTGAAACGCTTCAAACTACCAATTTCACCGTCATATTTAACAACGTTATCACGAATTAAACGAACTTTACTGTCATTCTTAATGTAACCTTCGTTTACCATTCCACCAGCAATTGTACCAACTGCTGAAGCTTTGTAAATTTGACGAACTTCAACACTACCGGTAACTTCTTCAACAAAAGTTGGATCAAGTTTACCTTTCATAGCTGCAGTCACATCATCAATGGCGTTATAGATAACTTGGTAAAGACGAATATCAACTTTATCAGTTTCTGCTTGAATTTTTGCTTGAGGTGTAGGACGAACGTTAAATCCAATAATAATTGCATTACTTGCTTTTGCAAGTGCAATATCACTTTCATTAACTGCTCCAACTGATGAGTGAATTACGTTAACATTAACACCTTCTACATCAATTTTCTTTAAACTACCAGCAAGTGCTTCAACTGAACCTTGTACATCTGCTTTAATAATGACATTAACTTGTTTCATATCTTCTTGTTTCATTGAATCAAATAAATTATCAAGTGTAACTCGATTATTTTGTTTACGTTCTTCCATTTGTGCTTCTTTAGCACGTTCTTCTCCAGCAGCACGAGCCGTTTTTTCATCATTAAAGACAATGAAACGATCTCCTGCTTCTGGAACGTCATTCAATCCAGTAATTTCTACTGGAGTTGATGGTGTAGCAGATTCAATTTCTTGACCAAGCTCGTTTGTCATTGTACGAACACGTCCAAAAGTATCACCAACAACAATTGGATCACCTTTATGAAGTGTACCTTGTTGTACAAGTAACGTAGCAACAGGTCCTTTACCACGATCAAGTCGAGCTTCAACTACTGAACCAGCTCCATTTTGTTTAGGGTTAGCTTTAAGTTCCATCACGTCTGCTTGAAGAAGAACCATATTAAGTAAATCATCAACGTTAGTACCATTTTTAGCTGAAATATCAACAAAAATAGTATCACCACCATAATCTTCTGGAACTAAACCATAACCCATTAATTGTTCTTTAACGTGGTTAGGATTTGCTCCAGCTTTATCGATCTTATTAACGGCTACGATAATTGGAGTTCCAGCAGCTTTAGCATGATCAATTGCTTCCACGGTTTGTGGCATAACTCCATCATCAGCAGCAACAACTAAAATTGTAATATCAGTGATATTTGCTCCACGAGCACGCATTTCAGTAAAGGCCGCATGTCCAGGTGTATCCAAGAAGGTAATGTCTTTTCCATCAAGATGGAGTTGGTAAGCACCAATTGCTTGAGTAATTCCACCGGCTTCTCCAGAAGTGATATGAGAATGTCTCAAATAATCAAGTAAAGTGGTTTTACCATGATCAACATGTCCCATGATTGTAACAACTGGTGGACGAGGTGCCTCATAAGCTGTATTATTTTCTGCTTCTTCAAAGAACTTATCAATATCTGAAACATCGACATGTTTCTTTTCTTCAGCCTTAATTCCATAATCTTCAGCTAAAACTTCGATTGTATCTTTATCAAGTGATTGATTTTGATTAACCATCATTCCAAGCATAAATAATTTCTTGATAATTTCTGCTGGTTCACGATGTAATAACTTACCTAAATCTTGAGCATTCATCCCATCTTCGTAAGTTAATACTTCTGGCAATGGACGATCTTTACGTACTGAAGGTCCCTTTTTCTTATTTTGACGAATTCGTTGGTTTTTTGAATACATACTAACAAATGGATTACGCCCTTTACGGTTATTACGACGTTTTTTCTTGTTATTACGGTTGTTTAAACTACCACCAAATTTTCCGCTTCCACTATCGGTTGAACGAGTTTGAGTTGTACTTGTACTCTTAGCATGCGTTTGTGTTTTATTAGTAGTTTGTTGTGGCTTTCCACTATTTCTTTGAGCGTTGTTGTTATGTGAATTATTGCTATGTTGAGTTTTACTTGCACTATGATTGGTATTTGAGTGATTGCCTTGCTGATTACTATTAACATGGTTGTTATTAGATGGCTTTGCACTATTAGTACGATTTTGTGAAGCGGTAGTTGTGTGATGGTTACCACTATTTGTATGAGTACTCTTAGCACCTGCAGGTTTAGCTGTTGTTTTTTTAGCAGCTACTTTGTGGTTACTATTTAACATTGCTTTTACCGTCTTTTCTTCTGCAGCATCTAATCCAGACATATGGTTTTTAACATCATATCCTTTTGATTGAGCTGCTGTTAGGATTTTTTTACTTGGCAAATTTAATTCTTTGGCCAATTCATAAATTCTCTTTTTAGGCATAGAATCACTCTCCTTATTATTCGTTTAATTCATTTAATTTCCTCGCAAAACCATTATCTGTGATTCCCACAATTGTTCGACTTTGACCAATTGCATCGCTTAAATCACTTTTAGTAATTTCATGATTAAATGGAACATTATAAAAATCAGTCTTATTTAGAAATTTTTTGGTTGTACTTGCACCAGTATCTGAAGCAATTAAAAGAAATTTAACTTTTCCTTTTTTTATTGCATTTAAAACAATTCCTTCTCCTGAAACTATCTTACCAGCCCGACGTGCAATTCCCAAAAGATTTAGTATCTGATTATAATTTGTCATTTCGCTTTAATTCTTCCCGTGCCTGAACGTGATCAACGTAATCAATCAAATTATCGTAAAAATCATCAGTTAATTCAACATCAAAAACTTGATCTAACAAATGTTTAGCTTTTGCATTTTTAACTGCCTCAACGTTAATCCGAACATAAGCACCACGACCAGGCTTTTTACCCGTATCATCTAAAGAAACTTCCATTTCCTTGTTACGAACAATCCGAATTAATTCACGTTTAGGAAACATTTCTCCCGAAATAACGTCTTTACGCATAGGTACCTTACGAGTTTTCATGACTAGATTCCTCTCAGAAATTATTCTTCAGATTCATTAGTTTCTTCTACAAGTTCATCTTTATCATCACTTGTTCCATTTGCTTCTGATTCTGGCTTGATATCAATCTTATAACCAGTTAGACGAGCTGCTAAACGAGCATTTTGTCCACGTTTACCAATGGCAAGTGAAAGTTGGTCATCTGGTACAATTACTGTACATGATTTTTCTTCGCCGTCTTTAAAGATTACATCTAAAACATCAGCTGGATTCAAAGCATTAGCAATGTATTGAGCAGGATCTTCATCCCACTGGACAATATCCATGTTTTCGCCACCTAGTTCATTAACGATATCTTGAACTCTTTGACCACGAGGACCAACTGTAGTTCCAACTGGATCAACGTTTGCATCATGAGAACGAACTGCAACTTTAGAACGATCTCCAGCTTCACGGGCAATTGACACAATTTCAACAATTCCATCATAAACTTCAGGAACTTCTTGTTCAAATAAACGCTTTAATAATCCAGGAGCAGTTCGACTAACAAAGACTTGAGGTCCTTTAGCCGCATCATCAACCTTGGTAACGTATACTTTGAGTTTTTCTTGTGGACGATAAATTTCATTTGGCATTTGATCATTATGTTCCATAACGGCTTCAACACCGTCCATCATCAAATAAACAAATCGATTATCTTGACGTTCAACTTCTGCATTAATTAGTTCGTCTTGATATTTACTATACTTGTTATAAACAGTTTCACGTTCTGCTTCACGAACCCGTTGCATAATAACTTGTTTAGCAGTTTGAGCAGCAATTCGTCCAAAATTTTCAGGAGTAACTTTAAACTTAATTTCATCGCCAAGTTCATAACCACGATTGATTTTCAAAGCGTCTTCCAAGCTAACTTCCAAACGTGGATCAGCAACTTCCTCTACAACCTTCTTTACAGCATAAACATTCATATTACCTTTACGTTCATCAAAATCAACTTGAACGTTTTGTGCTTGGTCATAATTACGTTTGTATGCTGAAACTAAAGCTAATTCAAGTGTTTCAATTACTACTTCTTTTTTAATGCCTTTTTCTTGTTCTAAAGCATCAAGAGCACCTACTAATTCTTTACTCATATTATTTCTCCTAACTAAAATTCAATTGCTAATCTGGCTTTTGAGATTAACTTGCGAGGAATCTTAACTTCTTTACGACGAGTCTTATCTTTTACAATCAAGGTTAAATCATCATCATTAAGTTCTTTAAGGGTTCCTTCGTACATTTTCTTTCCATCTAATTTTTGATAGAGAGAAACATTAATGTAGTCATTAATAGCATTTTGATAGTCTTGTTCATTATTCAATGGTCGTTCTGCACCAGGAGATGAAACTTCTAAGAAATATTGATCTGCAAATGGATCAGGATCAATTTCATCCAGTTTTTCACTTAATTGATCACTAACTAGGACACAATCATCAATTGAAATACCATTATCTTTGTCGATAAAGACACGTAGGTACCAACTTCCACCTTCTTGTACATATTCAATACTGTATAGATAAAAATTATTTTCGTCTAAGATTGGTTGTACCGTTTCGGTAACTTTATCAATAATTTCGCTAACTTCGCTCAACTATTTACCTCCAAAATTTTCCAATAAAAAGGGCGAGCATTTTCTGCTCACCCTTAAAAGAGTTTTTAATTACTGTCCTTAATATAACACAGTCAAACCATTATCACAATCAAAGACTACATCATATCAAAGAGACTAAGCTGATTTTCATCGGGCAAGCCTTTTAAGACTCCATTTTTCGTCATATATTCAATGATCGTTTTAGAAACTTTTCCACGTTTAGCAAGATCTTCTTTAGAAATAAATGGTTTATCAGCTCGAGCTGCCACAATTTGTTTAGCAACATTCAAACCTAATCCTGGAACGGCACTAAATGGAGCAATCAATTTGTTGCCATCCATTAACCATTCTGATGCATCCGAACGATCAAGATCAATCATTTCAAATTCAAATCCTCGCTCAATCATTTCATTGGCCAATTGTAAGACCGTCAATAAATTCTTTTCTTTAGTAGATGCATCATTTCCTTTGTCTTCAATTTCTTTCATGGCTGCTTTAACCGCATCTTTACCATGAGACATTGCCTCAACATCAAAATCATCGGCACGAACTGAGAAATAAGCAGCATAGTAAACTAATGGGAAATACACTTTGAAGTACGCAATTCGAAGTGCCATCCAAACGTATGCCGTTGCATGCGCCCGTGGGAACATGTATTTAATCTTTAAGCATGAGTCAATATACCATTCAGGCACATTAGCATCACGCATCGTTTGTTGCCATTCATCTTTTATTCCCTTACCTTTACGAACTTTTTCCATAATTTGGAATGACGTTTCAGAATCAACTCCATAATTAATTAAATCGGTCATGATGTTATCACGACATCCGATAACGTTAGAAATTGTGGCAGTTCCATCTTTAATTAATTCATCGGCATTTCCTAACCACACATCAGTACCATGTGACAATCCAGAAATTTGAAGTAAGTCAGAAAAATTTTGGGGATGAGTTTGTTCAAGCATTCCTCGAACAAATCGGGTCCCAAATTCAGGGATTCCTAAGGTTCCTGTTTTTGATTGAATTTGTTCCTCCGTCACCCCTAAAATTTCTGGGCTACTGAAAATTGACATCACTCCAGCATCATTTACTGGAATCGTATAAGGATCAATTCCCGACAAATCTTGGAGCATCCGAATCATAGTTGGATCATCATGACCCAAAATATCCATTTTTAAAATGTTGTCATGAATCGAATGGAAATCAAAATGAGTAGTTTGCCATGCTGATGATTGATCTTCCGCAGGATATTGGATTGGCGTGAAATCATAAATATCCATATAATCTGGAACAATGATGATTCCAGCTGGATGTTGACCGGTCGTTCGTTTAACGCCAGTTGCACCTTTAGCGAGTCGATCAATTTCGGCACCTCTAAAATGTTTACCGGTATCACGCTCATATGCTTTTACATACCCATAAGCTGTTTTATCGGCGACTGTTCCAATTGTACCGGCACGATATACGTTCTTTTCACCGAACAAAACCTTAGTATAATTATGAGCAATTGCTTGATAATCACCAGAGAAGTTCAAATCGATATCAGGAACCTTATTTCCTTTGAAACCAAGGAACGTTTCGAAAGGAATATTATGACCATCACCAATTAAAGTTGTACCACAATTGGGACATTCTTTTTTTGGTAAATCAAAACCAGAACTGTATTCACCTTTAGTGAAAAATTCTGAATAATGACATTTAGGACAACGATAATGAGGAGGAAGTGGATTAACTTCGGTAATTCCAGTCATCGTAGCAACTAAACTAGATCCAACTGAACCACGGGATCCAACTAAATAACCATCTTTATTACTTTTTGCTACTAATCGTTGTGAAATTAAATAAATAACTGAGAATCCGTTTCCAATAATTGATTTTAATTCTCGCTCAACTCGTTTCTCCACAATCTCAGGAAGTTTTTCTCCGTACAATTCATGAGCTTTATCGTAGGTCCGCTGTTTAATTTCATCCTCTGCACCCTCCATTTTGGGAGTATACAATTTATCTTTTAGCGGATGAATTTCTTCAACTGAATCTGCAATTTGATTAGGATTATCAACAACAATTTTTTCAGCTTGATCTGCACCTAAAAAGTTAAAATCTTTTAACATTTCATCCGTTGTCCGAAAATGTAAATCGGGTAATTCAGTTCGATTAAGTGGATTAGCTCCACCCTGTGAATTAATTAAGATTTTTCGATAAATATAATCATGTGGATTAAGATAATGGGCATCACCGGTTGCTACTAGTGGAATGTTAACTTCATTAGCAACGTCAGCCATATTTTTAATAATTTCTTGTAATTTGCCTCGGTCACTAATTAACTTAGAATCCAATAATGGTTGATAAGCTGCTTGAGGCTGAACTTCAAGGTAATCATAAAATTTAGCTTTTTCTAGTGCTTCTTGTTTACCTTTTTGCATTATCGCAGTAAATACTTCACCACTAGAACAGGCAGAACCAATTAAAATTCCTTCACGATACTTTTCTAATTCACTTCGCGGAATTCTTGGAACTCGATAAAAATACTTAATGTGTGCTAAAGAAACTAATTTAAATAAATTTTTTAATCCAGCTTGCGTTTTGGCCATCAAGATGGCATGAAATGGTCGAGCATGTTTGTATGCATCGTTTTCAGTCATATGATCATTTAACTGATCATGATATTGAATATCATATTTATCTTCAGCATCCTTTAAGAAAAGATAATTCAAATGACCAGTTGTTTCAGCATCATAAATTGCTCGATGATGATGTTCCAAAACAACATCAAACTTTTTAGCTAACGTATTTAACCGATAACTTTTGTAGTTTGGATATAAAAAACGGGCTAAAGTTAAAGTATCGATAATTGGATTTTTGATTGGTTCCATCCCATGACGGGCATATCCAGTATTCATAAATCCAATATCAAAAGTAACGTTATGTCCAACCACAATGGAATCACCACAAAACTCACGGAACATTTTGAAAACTTCTTCTTCTGATTTTGAACCAGCTACCATATCATCCGTAATCGAAGTTAGATTAGTGGTTTGTTCAGAAAGATGAAATCCAGGATCAATGAATTGTTCAAATTCTTCAATCACATTATTTCCCTGCATTTTAACTGCTGAAAGTTCGATTACACGGTCATAAATGGCTGACAATCCAGTGGTTTCAGTATCAAACACAACATAAGTTGCATCTTTTAAACCAACATGTTTGTCATTGTATGCAATGGGTTCACCATCATCAACTACGTTTGCTTCCATTCCATATAACATTTTAATGTCATTATTTTGAGCAGCATTAAATGCTTCGGGAAATGCTTGTACGTCATCATGATCAGTAACCGCAATTGCTTTATGTCCCCATTTTTTTGCTTGTTTAACAAAATCTGAAATCGAATTAGTAGCGTCCATTTGACTCATATTAGAGTGAAGATGCAATTCAGCCCGCTTTTTATTTGCAGTATCTTCACGTTCGGCATGAGTTGCTGGATTAATATCATAAGCATTCATTGCAAGTTCATGCGAATAATTATCTTCCTGAACACTCCCGCGAGCAGTTATCCAACTACCTTCTTCCAAATTAGCAAACTTAGCTCCCTCTTCATCATCCTTTGAAAACTTCTTAATTGTGATTGAGGAGGTGTAGTCAGTAATCTTTAAGATCATTAAAGATCGCCCGGACCGTAATGCCCGAATTTCTTTACTAAAGACATACCCATTAACTACCACAGAACGTTCTTCTTCAGTAATATTTTCCAATGGCGTAATATCTACGTTATCAGCAATTTTTCGACCAATCATAACGCTACCTGAACTAGCAGGAACTTTTTGCGCATTTGCTTTGGCTGCAGCAACTTGAGCTTTTTTTGCTAGTTTTTCATCACGCTCTTTTTTAGCTGCCTTTAATTCTTTAATTCTTTCTTGAGATTCTGTTTCGTCGACCATTGTATTAATCGTAAATTTAGGAAAACCAGCTTTTTGATAAGTACTTAAAATTGGTTCAATAGCTTTGTTATTCATAAAATCTTTTATCAAGTCGTTAACAGCATAAAAGTTTACACGTCCATCATCTAGTTCAGGAACGTTATTATCACAAAGCTCATGTAATAAACTAGATTGAATACCACAATTATTAACTGCCCATTGCCAATAATCACCAATTTCACGATTAGTTAAGTTATCCTGTTGTGTTTGAATGTAAAAATCAACCTTAGCAATATTGCTAAAGGCTGTCTGTAAACCAGTTACAAAATCGATAAACGCTTGGTATGAAAGAACATGTGGGATAAAAAAATGAAAATCCCATTGTTTTGACTTTTGATGAACTCGAACTTGCTCAATTTCAGCGTTTTCAAATTCTGAACGATATTCGTCATTAATTTTGATTTGATCTAATAATTTATTAAACTTTTCTTTATTATTTAAAGGCATCTTTTCCTCCCCTCTAAACGAACAAAAAAGACCAGTAAATTCTGGTCTTAATGTTTAAATTTCTTTTGATAAAATTTCAATCGTATTCTTAAGATCATCGACCTTCGTTTCAACTGTTTCGCCTGTTTTACGAATTTTAACTTCTACAATTCCTTCATCGGCTTTTTTTCCAATTGTGATTCTAATTGGAATACCAATTAAATCAGAATCAGCAAACTTAACTCCAGCACGTTCTTTCCGATCATCCATTAGAACTTCTAATCCAGTAGCTTGAAGATCAGCATAAATCTGGTTGGCAAGCTCAACTTGTTCATCTTTTTTCATATTCGTTGGAATTAAATGAACATCAAATGGAGCAATCGCTTTTGGCCATACAAGACCATTTTCATCTGCTTGTTGTTCTGAAATAGCCGAAAGCAGACGACTTACACCAATTCCATAACATCCCATAATAATTGGCTTTTGGCGACCATTTTCATCAAGAATATTAGCACCTAGAATTTCGGTATACCGAGTTCCTAGTTTGAAAATATGACCAATTTCAATCCCTTTAGTAAATTTCAAAACTCCGCTACCATCAGGAGAAATATCTCCTTCGTTAACTAAGCGAAAATCACCATATTCTAATTCAGGTAAATCACGTTTTGGATTTACATTTTGGTAATGTTTATCGGTTTGATTAGCACCTGTAACTCCATTAACAATACTTTGAACATACTCATCTGATAAAACTGGAACGTCAGTTGGAACATCAAATGGTCCAACTGATCCAGGCTTAACTCCTAGGTATTCAGAAACTTGATCAATTGTTGCTAAATCAGCCTCATCAGCATGAAAATGATTTTTTACTTTGGCAGGATTAACTTCTTGATCACCACGTATTAAAATTAATACAGGTTTTTCGTCAACCATATATAATAAGCTCTTAATAATTTGACTTTTATCAATGTCAAAGAATTTAGATACTTGATTAATATTTTTGACATCAGGTGTATCAACCAACTCTAAATCGTTTAATTCGGCATGTGATTTTTTATTAACAAACATATCAGTAGCCATTTCTAAATTTGCAGCATAGTCACTATCATCTGAATAAACAATTGTATCTTCACCAACAGAAGCAGGAGCGGAAAATTCCATTGAATCAGAACCACCCATACTTCCACTATCACCAATAATGCCGAGATAATTTAATCCAACCTGATCAAATACTTTTCTAAAAACATCATTCATTTCTTTATAAGTTGCATCTAATTCTTCATCATTTGAAGCAAAAGAGTAAGCATCTAACATTCGAAATTCACGACTACGTAAAAGTCCATAACGAGGACGATCTTCATCTCTAAATTTGTCTTGAATTTGATATAAGTTTAAAGGTAACTTCTTATATGAAGAAATCGTCCCCTTAATTAATTCAGTCATTGTTTCTTCATGAGTTGGACCTAAAATAAAATCAGTATCATGACGGTTTTTCAACTTAAACAATTCAGGTCCATATGATTCATATCTTTCTGAGTCTTTCCAATATTGGGCCGGAATGATTTCAGGAAGCAACATTTCATTAGCACCTGTCTCATTCATTTCTTTTTTAATAATTTTTTCAATCTTTTCTAAAACACGATATGCCAAAGGTAGGTAAGCATAAGTACCTGCTGAAACTTGACGAATAAATCCAGCACGAATCAACATCTTGTGGCTAATTGCTTCTGCACCTGTTGGATCTTGTTTTTGCGTAGGAATTAACATTTTTGATTGTTTCATTTTCTTCTCCCTATCTTATCGGATGAAATAACGCATAATATCATTCCAAGTAACTAAAATCATTAAGCCAGCTAAAAATATAAAACCAACCATTGTAATAATCATTTCAGTTTTTTCGGAAAGTGACTTTCTTCTAATTAATTCAATAATATTTAATAGTATTTTACCACCATCTAATGCTGGTATTGGAATTAAGTTTACCACAGCAAGGTTAATTGATAACCATCCTAAGAATTGCACAACTCCAACTAGTCCTAATGATGCTGCTTCAGAAGTATTTGCATAAATTGCCACTGGGCCCCCTAAACTATTTAAGCTAAAGTGTCCAGAAACCATTTGCCACAAAGCCCCAAATAAACTTTTAGTCATCGTCCAAGTTGTTGTAAAACCAGACATTACTTTAGCCCCAAAACTAGTATTTAACGTTTGTTTAACCCCAATCACACCAATTTTTTGTTTATTAATTTGCTTTGAATCTGTCACTAATTTAACTTGTTTGGTTTTCTTTTTATCTTTAACAGTTAAAGTAACTTTTTTATTGGGTTGTTTTTCAATCTGCGTAGCTAGTGATTGAAAGTTGTCAGTTTTTACACCATTAACTGATAAAATTCGGTCGCCATCCTTAATTCCAGCTGTTTTAGCCACATGTGGATTAGTATTTGAAGCTTGAACTTGATTTGAATTAGATTCAACCCCACCTTGAAGAAAAGCCAAAAACATAAAAGCCACAATTGCTAATAGAACATTATTAAAAATTCCGGCAAAATTAACTAATAGTTTTTTCCAAGCTGGTGCATTTTGAAATTGGACATCAGCTGGTGCAATTTGAACCTCAATTCCATCCTTTTGCACAATCAAAGCATCATGATCTACATTAAGACGCTTTTTTTCGTCCTCATTGCCATTTTCATAACCTTCAATCCAAAGTCCGTTAACTAAATCAGCATCTGCAACTTGAAACGGAATTCCCTTGAAGAGCTTATTTTTCTTGCTCAAATCTATTTTAGTAACAACGCCAGCATTATTTAACTGAAGCATTACAATGGTTCCAGGCTTAATTTCGTCTTCTTCATCATCTACACTACCAGCTAATCTAACATAACCACCTAATGGTAAGAGACGTATTGTATAAGTTGTATGATTACGACGATAGTAAAATAATTTTGGTCCCATTCCAATTGAAAATTCACGAACCATAGTTCCGCACTTTTTTGCAACAATGAAGTGTCCAAATTCATGGACAAAGACTAAAATTCCAAAAACAATGATGAAACTAATAATATTTGTTAACAAATAATCACAAACCTTTCATTTAAACGATTCCTAATAAGTGAAGAACTGGTAAAACAAATAAAAGACTATCAAATCGATCTAAAATACCACCATGTCCTGGTAAAATTTTACCAGAATCTTTAACACCATAAAACCGTTTTAAAGCTGACTCTACCAAATCACCAAGTTGTCCAAAAATTGAAAGAATAATTGTAAATCCAATCATTACAATCAAATTAATCCCAGAAATTGGGAAGAAGTATAAATAAATAGTGCATACAATAGTAGCAATCACGGTTCCACCAATTGAACCTTCCAAAGTCTTATTAGGTGAAATATGTTTAGCAAGTTTATTTTTTCCAAAATGCTTACCAATAAAATAAGCCCCAGAATCTGTACACCAGACAATAAACAGTGCGTAAAGTAATGTAGTTAAGCCATCTTGTCGAGCAACGATGAAATAATGAAATCCAAAACCTATGTACATCATTCCTAAAGTATAAACTCCAGCATCGTCAAAATTAAATCTGTTTTTAGAAAAAACGGTTGCCAATAATAATAACATTACCAGAACGTAGAATATAAAAGTAGGACTTAAGTATTCAGGTAAAAAATTAGAAAAGTTGGTTGGTACAATTAAACAAGATATTCCAATAAAAGAAATTAATGCTTCTACTGAAATAATCATTTTCTTTTTCATAATGAAAATTTCTGACATCGCAATTATACCAAGTACAATTGCGGCAAAGTCAATTACATATCCACCAGCAATAATCACTGGAATAAATATTAACAAAGCCACAATTGCTGTAATTACTCGTTGTTTCATAACAAACTCACTCCTATTATTTATTAATTAACCCACCAAATCGACGTTTACGTTTTTGAAACTCAATGATTGTTTGTCTAAAATCTTTTGCATGATATTCAGGCCATAATTTATCTACAAATACTAGTTCACTATAAGCAATTTGCCAAAGTAAAAAATTAGAAATTCGTTCCTCACCACTCGTTCTAATCAGCAAATCGGGATCTTTTAATCCAGAAGTTTCAAGATTGTTTGAAAAAACAACGTCGTTGATATCATCAACATTAAGATTTCCATTTTTAACTTCAGTCGCTATCTTTTTTGTTGCATTTAAAATTTCCAGTCGGCTACCATAATTAAGAGCAAAGTTTAGAATCATTCCTGTACATGCTTTTGTTTCTTCAATCGCATTAGAAACCGCTTCTCTGGTTTTATCTGGAAGCTGTGAAACGTCTCCAATTGTCTGAACTTTTACATTGTTTTTAATTAATTTAGGGATAAACTTATCAAAAAAAGTAGATGGCAAACTCATAATATAATTAACTTCACCAGCGGGTCTTTTCCAATTTTCAGTTGAAAATGCATATAAAGTCAATACTTTTATTCCTAAGTCGCTTGCTTCAGTAGTAATTTCTTCAACAACATTCATTCCGCGCTTGTGTCCTGCAATACGTGGAAGATAGCGTTTTTTTGCCCAACGTCCATTTCCATCCATAATGATGGCTACACTATCTGGAATTCTATTCATGTCAATTGTTTCTTCAAACATTTTTTCACCTCAGTGTTTAAATTAAATAAAGGATGAGCGAACTCATCCTTTATTTAATCATTTTCCATTCTCCTTTTCCTTTTTTAAAAAGTTCAGAAAAATAATCTAATATTTGATTAGCAACAATTGGACATTCAGACCCAAGTAGATTTAATCCTTTACCAGTTGGAATCGGTTCAGATAAATCAGTAACGTCAATTTGGTTTTCAACGGTTGCTTTTGAAAAAGCAATTATCCAGTCACTACCGATCAATTGAGAAATCAAAAAAAACAAATTTAGATTTTCACTCATAACAGCAGGCATTACATAAACGCCATTTTGAACTTTATCAAAATGTTCTCCATTAAATTCTAAGTTTTCAATTTCTAAATCATTAACTGGTTCCAATAATTTAAAAATCATCTTATCAAATTCTGTTGTTCCCGGAGTTACTTCAAATCTGGCATTGTCGGCTTCAGGCATAATTACACTTCCTCAAAATTAATCAGTCATTACTGATTCTTGTTTTTCTTTGATAATTGTATCAATTCCCTTAATTGCTTCATTAGTAATTTTTTGGATTTGATTTTCTAAATCATGTGCTTCATCTTCGTTAATCTCATCATTTTTTGATTCACGTTTAACAATATCCATGCTATCACGACGCACATTTCGAACAGCAACCTTACTTTGTTCGCCGGTAGCTTTAACTTTTTTAGCTAATTCTTTCCGACGCTCTTCAGTAAGTTGTGGAATTTCAATTCGAACAACATCTCCGTCATTCATAGGGTTAAGACCTAAATCAGCTTCAAGAATTCCCCGTTCGATTTCTTTTAAAGCAGTTTTATCATAGGGGGTGATCATCATAATACGTGGTTCTGGAATAGAAATTGATGCAACTTGAACTAAAGGAGTTGGGGCACCATAATATTCGACCATTACTGGTTTAAGAATGCTTGCATTGGCACGTCCTGCACGCATTTGTCCAAGCTCAGATTCAAGTACTGATTGAGCTTTACTCATTTTATGCTTAGTTTCATTAATTAATTCTTTTGTATTAGCCATATCTATTTTCCTTCCACAATTGTTCCAATGTTTTGACCTTCAACGACCCGTTTAATATTTCCAGGTTCATTCAAGTTGAAGACTACTAGAGGAATATCGTTGTCCATTGATAATGAACTTGCTGTTGAATCCATTACATTAAGACCTTTATCTAAAATTTGCTTTTGTGTTAATTTATCAAATTTAACTGCATTTTTGTCTTTATTAGGATCAGCTGAATAGATACCATCCGTACCGTTCTTAGCCATTAAAATTGCATCTGCATCAATTTCAGCGGCACGTAAAACAGCAGCAGTATCAGTTGAAAAGTATGGATTACCAGTACCACCAGAAAAGATTACAATGCGACCTTTTTCAAGATGACGAACTGCTTTTCTTCTAATGTATGGTTCTGCAATTTGTTTCATTTCAATTGAAGTTTGTAAACGAGTTGGTACCCCAGCAGTTTCAAGATTATCTTGTAAAGCCAAACCGTTCATAACAGTTGAAAGCATTCCGATATAGTCAGCTTGAGAACGCTCCATACCCATTTCGGCACCCGCTTCACCACGCCACATATTTCCACCACCGACAACGACGGCAATTTGAATTCCTTGGTTATAAACATCTTTAATTTCTTCTGCAATCTTTTTAATAACAGGTGGATTAATTCCGAAGCCTTTTTCACCTGCGAGTGCTTCACCACTTAATTTTAAAACAATACGTTTGTATTTCAATTCAGACATTTAACTTCCTCCAGAAAATTCTTCGTTTATAACTTTAATTTTAGCATAAAAGCACTAAATACGGTAGGTTTGTAATATCTTAGGATAATATTTTGCTATCATAAAATTGACTATAAAAATAAATAGAAAAAAAGCGATTGAATTCGTTCAGAATTCAATCGCTTTTTTGTGTAAAAATCATTTATTGAAGTGGTAATACCAAAAACAATCAGAATTAATCTTTAGCTTCTGTTGCTTCATCAATACCTTCACCAACTTGATATCTTACAAAGGCTTCAACTTTTCCACCTTTAGAATCAACGTATTGGCCTACAGTTTGATCAGGATCTTTAACAAATGGTTGATCAACTAAACAAATTTCAGCAAGGAATTTGTGTACCCGACCAGTAACCATCTTTTCTACGATATTAGCTGGTTTACCTTCAGCAAGAGCTTCTTTAGTAAGAATATCTTTTTCATGTTGTAAACGTTCAGCTGAAATATCATCTTTTGATAAGAATTCAGGGTTAGTAGCAGCAATGTGCATTGCAACATCTTTAGCAACGTCTTTGTCTGCACCAGAAATCTTAACTAAAACACCAATTTCTCCACCATTGTGTAAGTATGCGCCAAAGCTTTCTCCATCATTTTTGTTCATAACTGCAAAACGACGAAGAGAAACCTTTTCACCAGTGATTTGGCTAGTGTGAATAATAGTATCTTCAACAGATCCATCTTCACCTAAATGTAACTTAAGAGCAGCTTCAACATCTTTAGGTTGTTCAAGAGCAATTAAATCGCCAACTTCATCAACTAAGTTTTTGAAGTCATCGTTAGCAGCAACGAAATCTGTTTCTGAATTAATTTCAACGATAGCAGCTTTGTTATCGTGAACAGAAACCTTCGTTAATCCATTAGCAGCAGTGTTACCACTCTTCTTTTGAGCTTTAGCAACACCTTTTTCTCTAAGGATTTCCATTGCTTTCTTTTCATCACCATCAGCTTCAACTAAGGCTTTCTTAGCATCCATCATTCCGGCACTTGTTTTTTCACGTAAATCTTTAACTTGTTGTGCAGTAATTTTAGCCATAATCCAAGTTCTCCCTTAAGTTTAGTTATTTATTTAAAAAACTGACCCTACTAGGCCGAATAGGTCTAAATAGAGTCAGCCTTGACAATTAATTATTTATCTTCTGTTTCAGTTGTTTCTTCTACGAAAGTTTCTTCGTTAACATCATCTTCACCTTGACGGCCTTCGATAACAGCATCAGCCATAGTTGAAGTGATTAATCTGATAGCACGAATAGCATCATCATTTGATGGGATAACGTAATCAATACCATCTGGATCAGTATTAGTATCAACCATTGCGATAACTGGAATGTTTAATTTTTGAGCTTCTTTAAGAGCAATTTCTTCTTTATGAGGATCAACAATAAACATAACGTTAGGAATCTTAGGCATATCTTCGATACCACCTAAGAATCTTTCTAGTTTAGCAGTCTTCTTAGTTAATAGAGCAACTTCTTTTTTAGGTAATCTTTCGAAAGTACCATCAGTTGCCATCTTTTTAAGATCTTTTAAGTACTTGATCCGTTTTTGGATGGTGTTCCAGTTAGTAAGAGTACCACCTAACCAACGATGGTTAACGTAGAATTGACCAGAACGTTTTGCTTCTTCTTCAATTGCATCTTGTGCTTGTTTCTTAGTTCCTACAAAAAGAACTACAGCATCGTCAGCAGCTTCACTCTTCATAAAGTTGTAAGCTGAACCTAATAACTTAACCGTCTTTTGTAAATCGATAATGTAAATACCATTACGTTCAGTAAAGATGTATTTAGCCATCTTAGGATTCCAACGACGAGTTTGGTGACCAAAATGTACACCAGCTTCTAATAATTGTTTCATTGATACAACAGCCATAATAAGCCTCCATAAAAATTAGTTTTTCCTCTCTAGAATTATGCATGGAACTCAAAGAGCACTACTATGCAAAACCTTCTAGATGCGTATTGGTAAATTAATACCGAAATCTATTATACAAAATATTAAGCAGAAGTTCAAATAATATTTAAAATTAATTAACCCACAAAATCGGATCAACTCCATGTTCCATCAAATATCTTTCTTTAGCATGACGAGATTGATGCTTAAAGGCATACTCTGCTTTTAAAGCTAAACTCTTACTTTCAAAGTCTTCTGAATATAATAAGCGAACAGGTTTATGGCTCTTAGTATATTTAGCGCCCTTACCAATCTGGTGTTGGTGAAGTCTGTGTGCAACGTTATCCGTGAATCCTCCATAAAAGGAACCATCACCACAAACTAATACATAGAGATAATATTTTTTATTTTCCATATAACATTTTTCTCACAGGTTCTGTATAATTATCGTTCTCATCGTAAACTACGATTGGTGGTTTTATTTTTAAACCATTTAATTTTCCATCTTTAATTCCAGAAATCAAAATCATATTAGCATCACGACCAACCTTAGGATAAACAAATTGAATTTCTTTAGGTGCTAACCGATATTTTTGCATTTCATTCAAAATATCTAATAAACGGTCAGGTCGATGTACCATATACATTTTGCCATTGTTTTTAAGCAGGTCACTAGAAGTTTTAATTACAATCTCTAAATTAGTTTTGATTTCATGGCGGGCAATTGCCAAGTACGGATTAGGATTTTTGCTGCTTTCTTTTTCATTTGCAAAATAAGGCGGATTCACTGTTACATGGTCGATTGATTCCTTTTTAAAATAGTCTAAACTATTTTTTAAATCAATATTGTAAACCGAAATATGTTTTTCCAAATTATTTAAGGTTACACTTCGTTTAGCCATGTCACTTAATTTTGGTTGAATTTCAACTTCGGCAATTTTTCCGTGAGTTTTTTTACTGATAAATAAACCCACAGCACCATTTCCAGCACAAAGATCAACAATTTTAGTTTTGTAACTTTGTTTAACCTGTGCAAAATCAGCTAGCATCACTGCATCCAATGAAAAGGAAAAAACTTCAGCATTTTGAATTATTTTAATATCACTACTGTAAAGCTGATCAATTCGTTCACCCTGTTTTAATTCAATTGTTTGATCCATCGTAATTCACCCTTTAATCATTCGTTATAATGCTATAATATCAATTGTACAACTCAAAAAGGAGGATGAGAAGATTGTTTTATTCATTTATCTTTTCAATTGCTAAAGGATTAATTAGAATTGCCAATGGAAAAGTCAACGTAATGAATCAGAATCGTATTCCAAAGGGAAATTATATTCTAGTTGCCCCACATCGGACCTGGTTTGACATGATTTACTTCGCAGAAATTTTACTGCCTAAGCAATTTTATTTCATTGCAAAGAAAGAATTATTTAAAAATCCATTTATGGGATGGTTTCTTACTAAATTAAACGTTGAACCAGTTGATCGTAATAACCCAGGAATTTCGGTAATCAAACGGCCAATCAAAGTTCTTCGTAAAACAGATTTGTCAGTAATGATTTTTCCATCAGGAACGCGACACTCGACAAAACTAAAAGGTGGTGCGGCAATGATTGCTAAAATGTCTGGTGTCCCACTTTTGCCGGTCGTTTATCAAGGACCATTGACTTTAAAAGAATTTTTTTGTCGTAATAAAGCTCATATTAACTTCGGTACCCCAATTTTTGTAGATAAAAATCTTAAATTAGATGATAAAAATCAAGCAATTGTGGAAAAGCAAATGAGTGATGCGTTCAAAAATTTAGATGCTGAAATTAATCCAAATTACGTATATGTTGATGAATCAAAAAAACACCACTAAAAAGTGGTGTTTTTTTATTTTGCATTACGTTTCATAGAATTCATCATTTGGTTCAATTTCTTTTTGGAAGGTTTTTGTCCCATTTGAAGCATCATACCCTTTAATTGTTCTTCATTAATTGGTGGGTTTTCCTTCAAATATTTTTCCATGTACTTACGAGCACCAAAAAAACCAAGTACCAAACCAGCAGCAAGTGCTACTAAAACTAATATGATCCACATCCAAGTTGCCATAATTAACTCTCCTTTATTTAATTATCTCTAAGATTTTTTTTACGTTGAATTTCTTTTACTTCCTCAGGCGTTACTTCTTTTCCATCTTTATCATAAATTTGTGTCATTTCAATTTGACTTTTAAAATTAGATTTAAAGCGCTTGAGGTAATGTTTACGTAACTGATCTCGTTCTTCTTTTTCTTTATCAGTTAAGTCTTGCAATTTTGCCTTATGAGCTAATTCATTAATTCTTGGAATAATTTTTTTAAGTTCCGGATCTTCTGCCATATCTACAACTCCTTATTTTAATTACTTCTATAATAGCATGAAATTTTTAAGAAACAAAGTTTTCAAATACGAACTAGTGTTTGCAAACTGAGTTAAATATGTTAATCTTATCATACTAGCAATAATCATTTTTTCGAGGTGGACCAATGTCAAACAACGCAAATACAAAACAAATGGATATCCTACGTTTCATTTATGATAACGTGCGGGAACACGGTTATCCACCAACGGTTAGAGAAATATGTAAAGAAGTCGGACTTTCTTCAACTTCAACGGTTCATGGACATTTATCAAGGTTAGAAAAAAAGGGGTTTATTAGTAAAGACCCAACTAAACCTAGAGCTTTAGAAGTTACCCCTGCAGGAATCAATTTTTTGGGATTATCCCCTGAAACACGTAATAAAGAAATTCCTTTGTTGGGAGTTGTAGCTGCAGGAGAACCAATTCTCGCAGTTCAAGAAGCAACCGATTACTTTCCAATTCCAGATAGTCTAGCGCAAAATGCAGATTCTCTTTTTATGTTAACTATCAGCGGTACAAGTATGATTAACATTGGAATTTTAGATGGAGATCAAGTAATTGTTCGTCGCCAGCACAATGCTGAAAATGGTGAAATTGTGATTGCAATGAATGATGAAGGAGAAGCTACTTGTAAACGTTTCTTTAAAGAAAGTGATCACTTCAGGCTTCAACCAGAAAATGATACAATGGCTCCAATTATTTTAAAAAGTTGTACAATTTTAGGTAAAGTTGTCGGTTTATATCGTTCTGATATAAACTAAAGCATACGAAACATACACCCTTCAAGAATTTGATAAGGCTATTCCCTATCAAATTGTGATTTAGTGGAGGTGGTTTTTGTTAGTCAGACTGGTCTCGGTGACAATGAATCTAACTGATTAAAAGTTGTTCGTAAGAATGTTGGTAAATCAGAATTACTTGACGATGAGTTTGAATTTGGACCAAAATGTGTAAAAGCAGTTAAATCTGCAAAATAAAAATAAAATGAAAGAGCTCATCTGTATAAGATGAGCTCTTTTTAACATATTATGAATTTTCGTGTGCAATTTTAGCAGATGCCGCCCCTGCAACTGAACCAACAATATCATCAATAAAAGTTGTAACTCGATCAGTTCTTTGATCAAGAATTTTAACAATTCCTTGTTTATTAGTATCTAATCCACAATAATTTGTAATTCCAATGGTTCCATAAATATTAGCAATTCCTAATGCTAAAGTTTCGTCAACACCAAAAACTCCTAAATCATGTTCAACAATGCTTTGAAGTGGCTCATCTAGTTTATGTTCTGATGCTAATCGATCAATTTCTAACCCAACTAACGCATTATTTAAAACTTCTCGTTTGTGTAAAACATCAATCACAATTTTATCAACATATTCCATACTTGGAATCTTTATATACTTCTTTTGTAAGTTATAAACAACCTTTGAAATATCTCTAACAGTTACATCATTATCATTTAAAGACTTAATTACAGCATCATAGGCTTGTGTATCAGGGTATTTGTAATCTCTTCTATCTACCATTGTTATTCTCCTTCTTTTGGCATAATTGTAATATCATATTCATTTGGATAAATATCTTCCGTGATAATCATCGTCATTGCCTCATGTGCTTCTAAATGTTTTTTAACTATTTCTTGAACAAAATCTGCTCCGACAAAGTCATCTTCAAAATCATCATAAGTAGCAAAAAAGTCTATTTCAAGAATTACATCACATTCACTTCCAGATGACTTTAAGTCATTGATTCAAATTAGTCATAGTCTTTAAATAATTTTTCTTTTCCAAGTTAATCTCATCATGAACTTTTGCTAAACGATTTTTCAAATTATTATAATAATTAAATTCTGAAATATTCATTTATTTTCCCTATCCTATCAACATCCCAATTAGCATTAACGTAGTTGCAATTAAATTGTTCAAAAAGTGAAGCCCAATTGAAACTTCAATTTTATCCTGTTTTAAATAAACATACGAAAGAATCATTCCTAAAGACATATAAATCAAGAAACTTATTGGATTGCTGTTATCATGGCAAAGAGAAAATAGAAATCCACTAATAAGCATTGGAATCAATGGCTTAAAATTTGGAAAAAATCCTTTAATTAAATACCCACGAAAAACTAATTCTTCTAATATTGGGGAGAAAAAAGTCATAGTAAAACACATTAAAATTAAAATTACTGGATTAGCATGAAGTATTGCCATGATATTTTTATTATTTTCTGTAGTTTTTTGTGCATAAACTAACTGGTTGAGAAATGATAAAACAATTTCAATAACAAAAAATAATACGTATGCTTTTGCAATTAACAACCAGTCTTTTAAGTTTAAACCATGATTTGTTTGCTTATAAACGCTTTTATAAGCTATCAGTGCACCCCAGATTGCAAATCCAAAAAATACTAAATAAATCACCCCACCAACCACTAACGAAATAATTGAAGGATGATGAATAATTGATAAAATTTGAATCGGTGTTTGCACAAATATAACAACAAAAATTAACCCTAACATTATTAGCGTTCTTTTGAAATATGTCAGGTTGCTAATTCGATTTTTCATCATTTTTCCTTTCTTGCTCTGTTTGTTCCTTTAAATAATCATGATGCCGAATAATAATAGTTACAATTGGAGTAATCACAAGTCTAGCTAAAATTACACATCCAATAAAAAACAACATCAATTTTGCATTTTGTGATGTAGAATGTTCTAAAAAAACATATCCAGACCATAAAACTACTAAAAATAGGAAAAACCAGAATAAATACCAAAATTTTTTCAAAAAAACCACCTACACTTTATTATTACTAGAATACCATATCCTAAATAGATTTTGAGAATTCTTTCTAACTATTTTTGAATGATGATATACTAAATATATCTAAATAAAAAAGGAGTTTTGTATGGTGATAATTACTGCAGGAATGATTGGGGTAGGAAAAACTACATTAACTGAAAAAATTTCGAATCACCTTGGTACCAAGGCATTTTATGAACCAGTTGGGGATAATCCGGTTTTACCGCTTTATTACAAAGATCCGAAACAATACGGTTTTTTACTACAAATCTATTTTTTAAATAAACGCTTCTCAATGATTAAAAAAGCATTGAAAGATGATAATAACATTCTTGATCGATCGATTTACGAAGATGCCTTATTTACTAAAGAAAATAATAAAGAAGGAAATATTTCCGACGTTGAATTAGAAGTTTATCTTAAATTATTGGATAACATGATGGATGAATTAAAACAACTTCCCAAAAAGAAGCCAGACTTATTGGTATATGCATATGCAGATTTTGACACAATTTTATCCCGTATTAAGAAACGTGGACGAGATTATGAGCAATTCGATAATAACCCAGAACTGGAAAATTACTATCACAAAATGTGGACAGCTTATCAAAAATGGTATGATGATTTTAATTTAAGCCCTAAGATGAAAATTGATTTACAAAAATATGATTTAGTAAATCCCGAAAATACGCAAATTGTACTAGACAAAATTGATGAAAAATTAAAAGAAATCCGTTAAAAAAGGAGCTCGCTTTAACGAGCTCCTTTTTAGTTTGCAAAAAATTCATTAATAATTTTTTGATAGATATCAATTGTTGCTAAATAGCTACTAAGTGACGTATGCTCATTAATTTGATGAGCAGAACCGTTTGAATCTGGACCTAAAATAATAACTGGTAAATCCGGTTTAATTTGAACAAAGACACTAGCATCAGTTGCACCATTATCTGTAAAGAGCTTAATATCACGATCAGGATAGAACTCTTTTGAAGCTTGATATGCATTTTCAACCAAAGAGTTATTAGTTAATGTACGAATTGGATAAAAATCATGTAATAATTCAAATTTTAATTGGTAATCGGTTTCCTGATTAATTTTAGTAATTGTTTTTTCAATTAAAGAACGAACTTGTTTGTTATTAAATGTTGGCGTAGGTCGAACATTACCTAACAAATATGCATGTCCGGGAATTGTATTAATTTGTTTTCCACCCTCAATTACAGTAATACTATGTTGAACATTACCTAAAATTTCATCAACTGGTAAATCGCTAAAAACGCGTCCTTCATCATTAATGTATGCTACAAGTCCTTCAATTGCATTAATACCTTGGTTAGGCACCGAACTATGCACGGATTTTCCAATGCTGTTTATCCGATAATTAAAGCTACCCGAATGAGCATACTTAACGTTTCCATTTGTAGCTTCACCCACAATCAAAGCATCCAAATCTTCAATTAATTTAGGATTAATCTTGTAAGCTCCTGGTGCACCAAATTCTTCTCCTGCTGTAATAATTAATCTAACTTTTCCGGATGGAATTTGTTGTTTTTCAACTAATTCAATTAGCGCAATCACTTCTGCTGCTAAACCACTTTTCATGTCAGCAGCCCCACGACCATATAAAAAGTCGCCTTCAATTGTGCCAGAAAATGCCGAATATTTCCAAGCTGACTCATCTGTCACCGCAACCGTATCTTGATGTCCTGTTAGTCCAAAAACCTGATCTGTTCTTCCTTCTCCAATTTCGACAATTAAATTTGAACGATTTTCATCATCAACAAAGGGGAAGATTTCATGTTTAATTCCATACTTATTTAGTAAATTAGAAAGGTAATCTGAAATTTCTCTTTCATTACCATTAACTGAATTAATTTTCACTAAATCTTGTAAAATTTTAATTTTCTCTTCTTTTTTCATTCTGTTCACCTAATTTATTTTAAATTTAAATTCCAAGCTGGTAATTGGTTAATACCAGATACTTTTTTTATTTCTTTAGCCGTTGCTTTAGTTTGATATGCCTTAACTAATTTTTTAATTCTAGGATCATTTTTGTCAGCTTTATTTGCAGCAATAAAGTTAATCCATTTATGTGAATTTTTGTTAAATTGTTCTGTATAAATTGCCTTTTTAATGTTTAAATTGGCTGATTGAGCAAAGTTACCGTTCACAACCGCTGCATCAATGTCATTTAGTGATCGTGTTGTTTGACTTGCATCAACTTCTTTTATTTTAATGTTTTCTGGGTTATTCGTAATTGATTTCAAATTAGCAAGCTTGTCATTATTTAATTTAATTAAGCCAGCGCTTTGAATAACATGAAGGGCTCGTGATTCATTATTAGAATCATTTGGAACAGCAATAGTAGCACCTTCTGGAAGATTTTTAACGTTGTTAACTTTGTATGAGTAGATTCTCATTGGTTCGATGATTGTATCACCAACTGCCACAATATGAGAGTCATGAGCCTTGTTCCAAATATCCATGAATGGATAATTTTGAAAAGCATTTACATCAATACTCTTACTAGTTAAAGCAGCATTGGGTTGACTATAATCAGAAAAATACTTGTACTTAATTGTTAATCCATATTTATCTTTGGCTGTTTTAGCAACCGTATCCCAAATTTGTTGATCTGGTTTTGATCCTGATATTAATCCAACAGTAATGGTATCTTTACTAACATTTTTACTATGATTTCCGAAACTAAAATAACCAATTCCAATAATTAAAACTACAATTCCAATCCAAATCCAACTTTTCTTCTTCATTTTCCTTCTCCTTTTTAGAAACACAAAAAGCATCCGCCCTAATAAAGGACGAATGCTTTCGTGATACCACCTTAGTTTGTTGTTTCATCGCTGAAACAACCTCAACAACTTAATAAAGTTGGTATTGATAACGGATACTATCCCGTTGTTGATTAAGTATTCATCAACAATTGCTCCAAGTCCATATTCCAAATTACATCAGTCATTCCTTCACACCAACCGGAAATTCTCTGAGACCTATTAATTTGTACTCAACTCTTCAGCTAAAATTCTATTAATCTTGTTAATCACTATATAACGAACATTTTAACTTGTCAACGAAATTATTTAGTTAATTCATATAAAGATTGACCATAAATTGACATTGCCATAAGTAAATCGTTAACATTCTGAAATTCATTAGCTTGATGCATTGTATCTTCTGCACCAGGGAAAAGGGCGCCAAAAGCAACTCCTCGTTTCATCAAACGTCCATAAGTTCCCCCACCAACTACTTCTGGTTCGGCAACTGTTTGTCCAGTTTGCTCTTTATAAATATCCATTAAAGTCGTTACAATTGGATCTTTAGGGTCAACAAAATGAGGTTCCATATAATCCGGATTCATTTCAACTTGACCGCGATAATAAGCTGAATTATCTTTTAATTGTTGTTCAATTTTAGCAGGTGTAATTCCTTTCGGAAATCTAAAATTAGTATTAATCAATCCACCTTGACTTTGGCTGTAATTTATAATTCCAACGTTCATCGTGAGATCGCCCATGATATCATCAGTAAATTGAAGACCTAATTTAGTTGCCCGTGAATCATCATGCAATTTATCAGCAATAAAGCCAACAAAATTTTGTCCCGCCTTATCAAAAGTGAATTCTTTCAAGAATGTTGCCATATATGTTCCGGCATTAATTCCGTTCTTAGGTTCCATCCCATGAGCAGCTTTTCCAATCATTTCTAATTTAATTCCTGTGGGGGTCACTTCATACGTTCCCGTAACGGGAACATTAAGTAGATATTCTTCAAATTTAGTTGAAATTAAATCAGCAGTATCCGTTTTAATTTCGACTTCGGCCTCACGAGGAACCATGTTTTCTTTCAAGCCGGCTTTAAATGAAACTAAAGTATTTTCTCCATCTTTCGTATCACCAGCAAATTTAGTTTCAAAGGTCACATTCCCTTTTTCACCGTTAATCAACGGAAATTCTGCATCTGGTGAAAAACCAATTTTAGGATCTGGCTCAACCTCAAAGTACCGTTTCATGCCCGTCCAATTTGTTTCTTCATCAGTTCCAATAATTAAGCGAACTTTCAAATTAGGCATAATTCCATGGTCTTTTAACATTTTAAGTCCATAATAAGCAGCTAATGCAGGACCTTTATCATCAGAAGTTCCCCGGCCAATTGCTTTGCCATCCTTTAACATTAATTCAAATGGATTAGTATCCCAACCTTTTCCAGCCGGAACCGTATCTGCATGGCCTAATACGGCAAAATATTCTTTTCCATTACCATATTCGATGTAACCAACGATATTTTCAATGTTATGAGTAGTGAACCCATCGCGATTTCCAAATTCAAGAAATTTTTCTAAAGCCTTAGCTGGACCGGGTCCTAAAGGAAATTCATCGGTCGCATGTTCTAGATCACGCGAACTATCAATGGCCACTAATTCCTTTAAATCAGCGAGATAAGCTTCTTTATATTTTTCTGCTTCTTTTTTCCAATCAATCATTTTAAGTTCTCCTTTTTTAATCTACATAAGTGATTTTAGCACAATCACAAATTTTACAATGCTATAATAACTTCGAGGTGAATGAAATGAAACCAATCACAAAAAAAATCTTGCAAGATACAATTCGAATTAGGCCAACTCAAAGTTTTAAAGGAACTTATGGAAAAATTGCTTTAATTGGCGGAAATCAAAATTTTGGTGGAGCCATTATTATGAGTTCGCTCGGCGCTGTTTATGCCGGGGTTGGTTTAACAACTACCATAACTGATTCTTCTAACCAAAGTAGTCTTCATAATTGGGTTCCTGAAGCTATGTACCTTGATTATCATGACGAACCAGCTGTTAAAGCTTTAATTGCAAATATGGACGTTATTAACATTGGATCTGGACTAGGCACTGATGAAAAAAGTTTGAGTTTACTTAAAACGGTTTTCGCGAGTGTTTCTCCTACTCAAATTTTAGTTGTTGATGGATCTGCCATTGACTTAATTGCATCTAACAATTTATCTTTGCCTAAAACTAAGCTAATTTTCACTCCTCATCAAATGGAATGGCAAAAATTATCAGGTGTAAAAATTAAAGATCAAAATGAAAATACAAATCTTGCAGCATACAATAACCTATTTAAACAGCAAGGTAGTATTGTAGTCGTTAAATCACATCGGACCCAAGTATTAACTCCAACTGGATCATTTGTTAATACAGTTGGTACACCCGCACAAGCAACTGGTGGCATGGGAGATACCTTAGCAGGGATAATTGGTGGATTTGTAGCTCAATTCGAAAATACAGAAAATGCTGTCTTAGCTGCCGTCTACACTCATAGTGCAATTGCTGATGAATTGGCAAAAAAGCAATATGTTGTTTTACCCCATCAAATTTCCGAAGCTCTACCTCAATTTATGAAAAAAAATGAAGCATAAAAATAAGACCTTCCAAATAATTGGAAAGTCTTATTTTTATTTAATGTTAAATTTAGCTTTTAATCTACCAACTCGTTTACCTAAAACTTGTTCAGCTAATCCAGTTTTTAACATGAAGTAAGCATAAACAATTGCTCCAAATATTGATGCTAAACCAGTTACAATTAAACTAATAATTGAACTAAATGGAGTCGTAAACAAACTGAAGAACCAGTTTAATCCATAAACTGAAACTAACGCAACAAAATACATAACTATAGAATAGAAAATAATTTGAATACTTTCATATTGAAGCATATTCTTTTCAATTCCAAATTCATGTTTCAATGCTCTTATCATCAACCAAGTTGCTAAAAAGAACCCAATCATTGTTGACATTAATGTACCAAATGCTCCAAACAAATAAACTAAAGGATATTGGGTAACAAACTTAGCTAGCGTTCCATAAGCAAATAGTTTAACGGCTTTTTTATTTTGTGATACACCTTGCATAATTGCTGCAACTACTACGAACAATCCAATTGGAATTGATTCAATTGATGAAAAAGCTAAAACATTGCTACTAAAATCCATATTGGCTGTTCCATAAAAAGTTCGATTTAAAGGACCCGCAATAGCAGCCATTCCCAAAGAAGCTGGAATCATAACGAATTCAAAGAGCACCAATGCATTAGAAAACGAATCTTTTAAAGCCTTTTTATTTTTCTTAGTAAATGCTTCTGAGAGCAATGGAACAACCGTAATCCCAATTGAAGATGCTAATGAAACAACAATCATAGTTAGTTTATTAGCATTTCCAGCAAAAATTGCATAATTAATCTGTAATGCTTCTTCAGAAAAATTAGTGGCAAAACGCATAATATGGAAAAAAGTAAATTGATCGATTAAAGAGAAAATCGTTACCCCAGCTCCTAAAATAATAAAAGGCGTAGCTTGACTAATAATTTCACAATAAAGTTGGTTGGTTGGGACCGATAACTTATTATTACTATTTTTAATCAATCCTTGATAATAATTTCGATTCTTCCAGTAAAACCAAACTAAAACTAAAAATCCAAAAATTGCACCAATACATGCCGCAAAAGTAGATTGGGAAACCGCTGTAACCCAACTACCATGCATGACCTTTAGGACTAAGAAAGCTGATAATAACATATAAATAACTCGAGCAAGTTGTTCAACAAATTGCGAAATTGCTGAAGGAGCCATGTTATTATAACCCTGGAAAAATCCTCGAGTTAAACTCATTGTTGGAATTACTAAAACAGCCCAGGCTAATGAATGAATAACTGGAATTACGTTTTTATCACCATTGGTTAAGATTGGGGCAGCAACCCATAAAATTAGTGCACTGATAATCCCCATTAAAATTGCCAAACTCAAACCCTTTTTATAGATTTGAACTCCAACCCCATATTCATTCAAAGCATTATAATGGGCGACTTGTTTAGAAATAGCAGAAGGAATCCCTGCTACCGCAACAATCAAAGCAAAACTATAAATATTGTACCCTTGAGTATAAAGTGAGTTGGCTAACGGGAACAAAGATGCTCCTAAAATCAAACGCCAAGGGATAATATATAAAGCACCAAGAATTCTTGACAAAATACTTCCAACAGTCATCCAGGCAGAACCCTTTAACATTTGACCTTTGGCACGTTCAGACTCAGTATCTTGTAATTCTTCTTGAATTACATCTTCTTCAAAACCATTATTCAAAAAAATACCCTACTTTCACGCAATGATTATATTTGTAATTATTTTTTAATAGAACTAATTAGCAACTATGTTAACAATTTTGTTAGGAATTACAATTACTTTTCTGACAGTCTTATTTTGTAAGTTATTTTTAATATTATCGTCGGCGAGAGCAATTTTTTCTATATCATCTTTTGAAGTACCCACTGCTACGGTAATATGAGCACGAACTTTTCCGTTAATCTGAACAACAAGTTCTGCTTGGTCATCCTTTAACTTACTTTCATCATAAGTTGGCCATTCAGCGTATGCAATTGTATCTTTATGTCCCAATTGTTGCCAAATTTCTTCAGCCATATGTGGTGTAATTGGTGATAGAAGTTTAATAAAGCCTTCTGCATAACGTTTTGGTAAAGTTTTATTTTTATAAACTTCATTTACAAAAACCATCATTTGTGAAATTGCTGTGTTAAACCGCATCTTTTCAATATCATCAGTAACTTTTTTCACTGTCTGATTGTAAACTTTGTCTAATTTACCATCGTTATCAGCAATCAGCATATCACTCGTTGAATTATCGTCGTTAAGGTACATTCTCCAAACACGTTTAATCCAACGGTTAGCGCCGACAATTCCTTCTGTACTCCAAGGTTTTGATTCCGTTAAAGGTCCCATGAACATTTCGTAAAGCCGAAGAGTATCCGCTCCATATTCGTTAACAATATCATCAGGGTTAACTACATTACCTTTTGATTTAGACATCTTTTCATGGTTAGTTCCCAAAATCATTCCTTGGTTAACTAATCTTTGGAAGGGTTCTTTCGTTGGAACTACGCCTAAATCATAAAGGAACTTGTGCCAGAAACGAGCATATAGTAAGTGAAGAACTGCATGTTCTGCACCACCAACATAAAGATCGATTGGAAGCCAGTAATCAAGTTTTTTAGGATCAGCTAACATCTTATCGTTTTTTGGATCAATATATCTTAAGTAGTACCATGAACTACCTGCCCATTGTGGCATGGTATTAGTTTCACGTTTTCCATGACGTCCATTTTTATCAGTTACATTAACCCAATCTTTCAAATTAGCTAAAGGACTTTCACCAGTTCCGGATGATTTAATATCATCAGTCTTTGGTAGACGCAAAGGAAGTTCATCTTCAGGAACTAATGATTTAGTCCCATCGTCCCAGTTAATCACTGGAATTGGTTCACCCCAGTACCGTTGACGGGAAAAAATCCAATCCCGAAGCTTGTAGTTAACTTTTTTATCTCCAGCGTGATGTGTTTGAAGCCATTCAATCATTGTATTAATGGCGTCTTTTTTACCTAATCCATCAAGGAAACCAGAATTAATGTGAACGCCATCACCGGTATAAGGTTCTTTTTCAATATCCCCGCCTTCAATAACTGGAATAATGGGAAGCTTAAATTTCTTGGCAAATTCATAATCACGATCATCATGAGCGGGAACTGCCATGATTGCACCGGTTCCATATGATGAAAGTACGTAGTCACCAATCCAGATTGGAAGTTTAGCTCCATTAACGGGGTTAATGGCATATGCTCCCGTAAACACACCAGATTTATCCTTATTTAAATCAGTTCTTTCAAGATCTGATTTTGAAGCAATTTTTTGACGGTATTCGTCAATTGCTGCTTTTTGTTCTGGTGTAACAATTTTATCAACGATGTCACTTTCTGGAGCTAAAACTATGTAAGTTGCTCCAAATAAGGTATCGGCACGTGTTGAAAAAACTTCAATTGATTCATCAGGATGTTCATCAATGTTAAAGTTAATGCTAGCCCCAACGGAACGACCAATCCAGTTCCGTTGCATTTGTTTGACACTTTCAGGCCAGTCAACGTCATCAAGATCATCAAGTAAACGATCAGCATAGGCCGTAATCCGAAGTACCCATTGTTTCATTGGTTTTCGGTAAACTGGAAAACCACCACGTTCAGTTTTTCCGTTTACCACTTCTTCATTAGCCACAACTGTTCCACCCATCAAATCAGGTGCCCAGTTAACTTCAATTTCGTCTTCGTAAGCTAGACCTTTTTCGTAAAGCTTTTCAAAAATCCATTGGGTCCACTTGTAGTATTTAGGGTCTGTTGTGTTAACTTCGCGATCCCAATCATAAGAAAATCCAAGTGATTTAATTTGACGACGGAAATTATCAATATTTTGGTTAGTAAATTCACGTGGGTTATGTCCAGTTTTCATTGCATATTGTTCAGCTGGAAGTCCAAAAGCATCCCAACCAATTGGATGAAGGACGTTTTTACCTTGCATCCGTTCAAAACGAGCCATAATATCAGTGGCAGTATAACCTTCAGGATGTCCAACGTGAAGTCCTTGACCTGATGGATAAGGGAACATATCTAGTACATAATATTTTTCTTTTTCCGTTTTATCACTAGTACGGAAAGTTTTATTTTCTTCCCAATAGTGTTGCCATTTTTTCTCAACTTTTGCGTGATCATAAGCCATAATCTTCACTCCTTATTTATGCCAATAAAAAAATCCCATAGAATTACAATCATTCCATAGGACGAATTTCCGCGGTACCACCTAAATTCCTAGATGAAAAACATCTAGACTCTCAAATTCCATAACGCGGAAAACGTTTAACTTACTTATTTCAGTTAAATTTCAGTGAGAAGTTCGTAATCTTCTAGCTCCAAGTTCACAGCACCCACTTGGTTTCTGAAAGCTAGTTAATCCTATTAATTCACGTCAACAATTTTTTTTATTTCGTTAATGCAAGGTTACCAAATTTATTATAAAAAAACAAGTCAATACTACTGTTATAATTAAATCAAGGATGGTGAAAATTTTGAAATTACAATCAGCATTAAACTTTAGTCATACCCTACTTAAAGAAATCGTCAAACCCGGTGATGTAGTCGTTGATGCCACTGCTGGCAAAGGAAACGATACCCTATTCTTAGCTCAACTAGTTGGTGAGCGCGGACACGTTTATAGTTTTGATATTCAAGCTCAAGCAACTCAGTTAACCCAAAGATTAGTAGAACAACATCAAATTGAACAACAAACCACCGTAATTAATGATGGACATGAAAATCTGACAAATTATGTAAAATCACCGATCACGGCAGCTATCTTTAACTTAGGCTATTTACCTGAAGGTGATCATAAGATTGTTACTAAGCCGCAAACTACACTTAAATCGGTCCAATCTATGATGAAATTACTAAAACCAAATGGGATAATTATTTTGGTAATTTATTATGGGCATCCAGGTGGAAAACAAGAAAAAGAGCAAGTTTTACAATTTGCGAAAAGTATCGATCAACATCAATTTAACGTCTTACAGTATCAATTCATTAATCAAATTCATGAACCACCAATTTTGTTAGCTTTGCAAAAACGTTAATTCTTCTTTCGATCAAAACAATTAACAATAAAGGCAGCTACGACTAATAAAAGTGCTACAACTAAGACATTGTGAATTGAATTATATAAAATCTCACGTAAGCTAGGTAGAATTTCACTACTTAGCTTTTGTGCTGTTTGCGGGTTAATTAACTGATCCATTAAGTTCATGTTGGTATGAGGATGACTAATAACCCCATCCGCCATTGATTTGTTCATCACAATTCCAAAAACGGAAATCATTAAAGTTTGCCCTAAAGTTCGACTTAATGTATTAAATGAAGAAGCTACCCCAATTCGATCTTGCGAAACTTCATTTTGAACCGTCACTGATGATGTCGTAATACAAATTCCAAAACCAATCCCCATTAAACCAGAAAGCAAAAAGAAGGCCCAAAATGGCGTTGAAATTGGTAAAAAGACTGAAACGATTGATCCAATTCCAATAAAAATAAAACTAAGATTCATAATTAATTGGGGTGAATATTTCGTTAATAATTTTCCGGTCCAAAATGAACCTAACATCCACAGTACCGAACTTGGTGTGATAGCAAATCCGGCCATTGTGGCTTTCAAGCCTAAAATTCCTTGAGTCCAATCAGGAAGATAAACTTCATAGGCAAAAATAAAACCACTGATTAATGCCGCAATTAAGTTTTGTGTCACAAAGGTTCGGTTTTTAAACATATCTAATGGAATAATTGGATCTACTACTCGTTGTTCTTGTTTAATGAATAAGAAACCAGAAACAAGTGCAACAATTAAACAAAAAGCAATCATCATTAGGTTCAATGGAGTTTCCCCTAAAATCTGGAACATATACATAATTGATAAAAGTAAAACTGCAATTAAACCAACTCCACCATAATCGATTTTACTGTGGCGAACTTGTTTTGGTTCTACTAAAAAAAATGCAATCAAAATTATAGTCACGATTCCAATTGGTACGTTCACAAAAAAGATCCAGTGCCAAGAAAGATTATCAACGATAAATCCTCCTAATAAAGGTGCAACAATTGATGCAATTCCCCAAGCTGATCCTAATAGACCGATTACTTCAGCCCGCTTTTCAAATGGATACATGTCCGCAACGATGGTAAACGAAACTGGCATGATTACTCCAGCACCAATTCCTTGAAGTGCTCGCCAAATAATCAAGGTTTCCATGGAATTAGATATTCCAGACAACATTGAACCTAAAGTAAACACCAAAAGACCAAAAATAAAGACCTTTTTTCGACCTAATTGATCTGCTAACTTACCATAAATGGGAGTAGCAATTGCATTCGTCAATAAGAAAATTGAGAAGACCCAGTTCATTAACGAAACTCCATGCAAATCACCTACAATCGTTGGCATGGCCGTTGAAACAATTGTCCCTTCAACAGCACTCATGAATGTGGCAATAAACAATGCAATTGTCACAATTTTTACGTTTGTTGCTTTCTTTTTAATCATACTTTCCCCTATTCGCAAATAAAAAAGCGACCATAAAGGTCGGCTTTTTTTAAGCGTTAAAAAATTCTTTTAAATCTTTTACTTTATTTGTTTGTTCCCATGGAAAATCAATATCTGTTCTTCCAAAGTGTCCATAAGTTGATGTTTGCTCATAAATTGGACGCTGTAAATCTAACATTTTGATAATTCCAGCTGGACGTAAATCAAAGTTTTGTCTAATAGCTTTGATGATTTGATCATCACTGTACTTAGATGTTCCAAAAGTATTCACTTCGATAGAAACTGGTTCTGCCACTCCGATTGCATATGCTAATTGAATTTCAATTCGATGCGCAATTCCCGCGGCAACGAGGTTTTTAGCAATATAACGGGCTGCATAACTTGCTGAACGATCAACTTTGGTAGCATCTTTCCCAGAAAAAGCACCACCACCATGATGAGCAGAACCGCCATACGTATCAACGATGATTTTACGACCAGTTAAACCTGCATCACCATTTGGACCACCAATCACAAACTTACCAGTTGGATTAATTAAGTACTTGGTATTTTCATCAAGATATTTAGCAGGAATTGTAGTTTTAATGACCTTTTCAATCACATCTTTTTTAATTTGAGCTTGCGTAACGTCAGGATCGTGTTGTGTACTCAAAACAACCGTATCAACCCGAAACGGATGATTATTTTCATCATATTCCACCGTGACTTCTGTTTTTGCATCTGGACGTAAATAAGTTAATTCCCCACTTTTACGAACTTTAGCAATTTTTTGCATTACATGATGAGCTAAGGAAATTGGTAGTGGCATTAACTCTGGCGTTTCATCAATGGCATAACCAAACATAATTCCTTGGTCACCGGCTCCAATTTGATCTAACGGATCAGAAGCACCGTTTTTTGTTTCATCGGATTCATTAACTCCTTGAGCAATGTCTGGTGATTGTTCATTAATTGAAACTAAAACAGCCACACTATTAGCATCAAATCCATATTCGGGATTGTCATAACCAATCTTTTTGATGGTATCTTTCACAATCTGACGAATATTAACGTAAGCTGTTGTTGAAATTTCTCCAAAAACTAACACTAAACCAGTGGCAACTGATGTTTCACAAGCCACTCGAGCATGTGGGTCTTTGGCTAAAATTGCATCCAAAACTGCATCACTAATATGATCAGCAATTTTATCTGGATGTCCTTCTGAAACTGATTCAGAAGTAAATAAATGTTTTTCTGACATTTCGATTTCCCCCTAATTGTTTTGGTTACAAGGCTTCTTCACACAATTGTGAATCCTATCGGGAATAAACTTATAACTCTTTTATACTATCATATCTATTTAAAAATAAGTAGTTGAATCATTATGCAAAGTAACCTACTATTAATACTAACAGTGAGGTAGTCTTATGAAAAATTTTTTAATCGCACATAAAAGGACCATTCAAATAATTCAAGGCATTTTATTTGTCTTTTTCTCCATCTTAGTTTGGAATTTAGCAGCTAAACATCATTTGTTTACTTCATTTGATAAATCTTTTAATTTGATGATCTGTGAAATTTGTTGGGCCACGGAAGCATATTTGATGGTCACCAAACAAAATGGAGTCTATACCTTAGTTTTAAGTATTATTCCGATTTTGCTATCAGTTACCAGTGAATTTCCATTTATTTTAATAATTTCTACAATTCTAATTGGAATTGTTAATATTCTTATTAGAATCCCCAAAATGCAAATTAAAAATTATTACGGCTTATTTTGTTTTTCGCTTACAAATGCAATTATTCCCGTTACTGCTATTAACTATATGAGTCGTCAATATTTGGAACAGTCAACTGTTTTAAATGTTGGTATCCTGGTAACCTTGTACTTCTTATTTTATAATTTAGTTTTCAAAGATGAGCTAGCGGATGCAATTAATGTTATTTGTATAATTTGTTTTTCTGGTTTGATTTTAGCTAACTTTCCAATTAATAAAGATATCTTACTAATTGCTTTAGTCCTTCTCTCTTACGGAATTCAAATTTTTATGCGTCAAGAAAAAATAACTTGGAGTTTACTTTCATTTTTCATTATTTCAATTATTGCTTTCATATAAAAAAGACTGGAAAAATTTTCCAGTCTTTTTTCTTATTTCAATGAAATTCCTTGTAAAAATTCTTTTACTCGAATTGATGATTGACTAAAGAAGGCATCTTTTGCACCATCAAACTCAACTTCACCATTCTCAACAAACAAAATTTTATCTGCGGCATCTTTTGCAAATTGCATGTTGTGAGTAACCATAATCATCGATTGGCCTTCTTTGGCTAATCTTTCCAACATTTTTAAAATCATCATTTCACTTTCTGGATCCAATGCACTAGTTGGTTCATCAAGTAAAATATATTCTGGTTTAACAGCTAAAGCACGACAAATTGAAATACGTTGTTGTTGTCCCCCAGATAACTCATCAGGATATGCATCCGCATATTCGTCTAGTCCAACTTCTTTTAATAGATTATGCGCATTTGTTTCGGCTTGCTCTTTAGCGACGTGATGCACAAAAATAGGCGATGCTGTAATGTTTTTTAAAATAGTTAAATTAGGAAACAAATTCCAATTTTGAAATACCATGCTAGTTTTATCCCGAAGCTCTTTATTTTCTTTGTTCGAAATTGGCTTAGCAAAATCCAAATGTAAATCATCAAAATCTAAAGTTCCCGAATCAGGCGTCACTAACATATCTAAAGAACGTAAAAGCGTAGTCTTCCCTGATCCTGATGGTCCAACAATCACAGTTGTTTTTCCTTGTGGAAATTTAGCTGAAATTCCTTTGAGAACCGCTTTTTCACCAAAACTTTTTTTAATTTCATTAATTTTTAACATTAGTTCTCGTCCCCTTTCATATATCTAGAAGACTTCTTTTCTAAGTAGCGTTGTAAGACGCTTAAAATTGTACATAGCATTGCATATAAAGCAGCAACTTCAACATACATTAAAAGTGGTTCATAATTTTGTGCTGCATACTGCTGACTAATCTGAAACATTTCAGCAATCGTAATGGTACTAGCTAATGATGTATCTTTAACCAAACCAATAAATTCGTTTGATAAAGGTGGCAAAACAATTCGAAATGCTTGAGGCATTATAATTTTCCATAGTGTTTTTGGGGTACTAAATCCCAAAGTATATGCAGCATCCCACTGATCTTTATTAACTGATAACAAAGCTGAACGAATGGTTTCAGAAGCATAAGCCCCAGTATTCAATGAAAAACCAATCACAGCTGCAGTGAAAGCTGGCAATTTAACCCCAATTGCTGGAAGACCAAAAAAGATAATAAATAATTGAACTAACAACGGTGTCGAACGAAAAACCCAGACATAAAAACTCGTAAGTAATCGTAGAAGTTTCCATAAAATTGAAACTATTCCACTAACCTTTGGATTCAAAAATTTAATTAACGCTACAATTACAGCAATTATAATTCCAAATGTAAAAGAAAGTAAGGTTAACGGGATTGTATACTTAACCATTGCTTCTAATAATTTAGGTAATGCTGAAATGACAATATCCCACATTTTAACTCTCCTGTTTGCTTATTTTGGTTTATCAAATAGTTCAATTATAACCAAACACTTACTTTTTTTCCACAAATTGACTAAAGCCAATCAAAAAAAGGACTGATTTTTAAATCAGTCCTTTCGTTTAGTTTTTATAGAGTATCAGTTGTATCGGCTTCGATAGCTTATTTTTCAGGAGAAACTTTGTCTCCATCTTCATCAGGAAGAATTAAGTTCAAGACAATTCCAATCACCGTTGCCAAAGCAACTCCAGTAAACTGGAAATTACCTAATTGAAGATAAGCATTTCCGACTCCAATAACAAGGACAACAGAAGCAATCATCAAATTACGTTTCTTATTCATATCAAGATGATCATCAACCATTACTTTAATCCCACTTGAAGCAATTGTTCCAAATAGTAAGAAACTAATTCCCCCAATTACAGGCAATGGCATTTGCATAATTAAAACGTTTAATTTATTCACAAAAGCGAAAATCATCGCAAAAATGGCAGCTCCCACAATTACATACACACTATAAACTTTAGTAATTGCCATTACCCCAATATTTTCACCGTAACTAGTTACTGCTGGACCACCAATTAAACCGGCCATCAATGAAGCAGCTCCATCTCCAGCTAAAGTACGATTTAGGCCTGGATCCTTAAAAAAGTTTCGGTGAGTTAATTCACCTAAAACCATTAAATGACCCATGTGTTCTGTCATTGTAACAAAGGCAATTGGTGCCATGATTAAGATTGCTTTCCAGTCAAAGTGGAATCCTTTTTCAGTCCCAAGAAATTGAAAATCTGGAACTTTGAACCATGGAGCAGAGGCAATTGCATGTAAATCAACCAAGCCGCAAGCCATTGCGATTAAATAACCACAAATAATTGCTAATAGAACAGGAATCATTCCTAAAAATCCCTTTAATTTCATATTAAAGAAAACTGCTAAGAATAAGGTTGCTAAAGCAATCATGAAATACGTCAAACTATAGTGTCCACTTGCAGTCATCATAGCATCTTTAGCAGCGGCTCCGGCAAGTGAAAGACCAATTACGACCACGGTTGGGCCGACCACAATTGGTGGAAGTAATTTATCAATCCAATTAGTTCCAAGCATCCAAACCAGCATGGCAACGATTAAGTAAACAACCCCAACTGCAATCACTCCTTGTTGTACTCCAGAAATCCCAGTGGTCTTCATTAGAGCTAACATCGGTGTAATAAAAGCAAAACTTGATCCCATGTAAGCGGGAATTTTACCCTTTGTAATTAAAATATGTAATAACGTACCAATCCCAGATGCAAATAAGGCAATACTAGGACTCAATCCAACTAGTAACGGAACGATTACGGTACTACCAAACATCGAAAACATATGTTGTAAAGATAGCCCAATCCATTTAATCCCACTTGGTCGTTCGTGAATATCTAAAACAATATCTTTTTCTTTACTCAACTTAATTCCCCCTGTTATGCAAAAAGGACTAACGTCAGTGACGTTAGTCCTTTAGTCTAATTTTACAGCATTAAAGATTCGGCTAAAATCTTGCAGTCTCTCTGTACAGTCATTAAAGATTTCTTGTTAAATTAACTTTAACTCGATGGTCATAAATGTCAAGCTTTTGTTTGATATTGACGTTTACTTTCGTTAACTCCAGTAAAAGTAAATTGAGAATGATCTTTAAGATCATCAAGGTGATAATCACCAGCGTCTAGTTTAGGCCATTGTGCAAACATCGTTTCATATTCTGGAACTGTTAAACGAGTTCTTTGATTAAGTATTTCATTAATTTGTTTTTTTCGTTGGCTGTTTTTAAATCCTGGTTGTAAAGTACCAGTGTAAAATTCACCTTGGGCCCCTGAACCATAACTAAAGATTCCAATTTGATCTCCAGCATGCAAATCATCAGAATTATCCAATAGAGATAACAAACTGAGATACAACGAGCCAGTATATAAATTACCAACTCGTTTGTTATAAACACGACTAGCCTCAAACTCACTTAAGAAGTGCTTTTGATCAGTTTCAGAAAGTTCAGGCAAAATTTCACGTAACCCTTTAAGACCCATCTTTGTGTATGGAAGATGGAATACTAAAGCACTTAAATCAGTCAAATTCATGTCATTAGTTTGCAAATAATCATGAATCGTCTTTACAAAAAATTGTTGGTAAATATCATTCGAATAATGACCATCAACCAAGGCCTCAGTTCGATTCAAAGGACGCCAAAAATCCATAATATCATCTGAATATACACTGCTATTTTTGCTTAGTTTAAGAATTGTTGAGTCAGCTGCAATCGTCATTGCCACTGCTCCTCCACCTTGAGTTACTTCCCCAGCGGTTCTAACTCCATAACGCGCTACATCAGCTCCGACCACAAGTGCTTGTTGATTTGGATGAAGACTTACAAACTCTTTGGCCATTTGAATTCCAGCAGTTGCTCCATAACACGCTTGCTTGATTTCAAAAGCTCGTGCATGACGACTTAACCCTAATAAATTTTGTAAATAAATAGCCCCCGACTTAGAATTATCAATTCCAGTCTCTGTACCTAAAATAATTAAACTAATTTTATCACGATTACTATCATCGATTACTTGTAAAGCAGCATTAGCAGCCATGGTAACTGTGTCCTGGGTATTTGGAATTACTGCTTGTTCCGTTTGTCCAATTCCAATTAAATATTTATTAGGATTTTCATTTCTAGCATTTGCTAAATCAACCATATCAACATAGTAATTAGGAGTAAAAAATCCTATCTTATCAATTCCAACGTTCATTTTATCGCTCCAATTTATTTGTTTTTATAGTATAAGTGTATCGTTTTATCTAGCATTCGCAAAGGTCATTAACCATAACTTAACCTAAAATTACAAAAAGCCTATGATTTCTCATAGACTTTTTAAAATTTAATTTTCATTAACAAATTTTGTAATTCGTTTCATAGCTTCCTTAATGTTATCTAAGTCAGCTGCATAAGAAATTCGAACATACCCTTGACCACTTTCGCCAAAAGCATCTCCTGGTGTAACTCCGACATGAGCTTCACGAGCAAGTCTTAAAGCAAACTCTTCTGAAGTTTCATTGAACTTATTTGGCATCTTAGCAAAGATATAAAAAGCACCATCAGGACTAATTACATCGAAGCCAACTTTACGAAGTGCTTCAGTTACTAAATCACGACGCTCACGATATTTAACAAGCATTGGTTTAGAATCATCATAACCATTGTCTAAGGCCTCTAGTGCAGCATACTGGGCTGGATTAGATGGTGATGTAACTAAATATCCATGAACCTTGTTAACATTTTTGATTACTTCAGCTGGTCCTGTAATATACCCTAAGCGCCACCCAGTCATGGCATGAGATTTTGAAACACCATTAATTAAAATCGTACTTTCAGGTAAATATTGTGCAATAGAAGTGTGTGGCATTTCATAAGTTAATTCAGCGTATATTTCATCAGAAATTACTAACAAACCATATTCGTCTAAAACTTTAGCTAAAGCCTTAATTTCATCTTCAGTGTATTCAACCCCAGTTGGATTAGTTGGGTAATTTAAAATAATTGATTTAGCATCTGGGTTAGCTTTTAAAGTTTCTTCGAGCTTTTCTGCCGTTAATTTAAATGCATCTGCAGAGGTATCAATTGAAACTACCTCACCATGTGCCATTTCAATTACTGAAACATAAGCTGGATAAGCAGGCATTGGAACAATTACTTTATCACCATCATTAATTGTTGCTAAAAAAGTACTGGATAGAGCTTCCGTTGCCCCATCAGTAACCACAACCTCTGTAGCAGCATCATAATCAAGATTAAGACGTTTTTTTACGTAACGACTAATTGTTTCACGCAACTCCATCCAACCTGGTTGAGGAGAATAGTGTGACTTGTTTTCTTTAATGCTTTCAATGGCAGCTTTTTTAATGTGTTCTGGCGTATTGAACCCAGGTTCTCCAACATTTAAACTGATTAAATCAGGAACATCGCTTATTTTCAAAGAAAACGAACGAATACGCGCTGGAGTGATTTGGGCGAGAGTATGATTATACGTCTCACTAAGTCTGGCATTTAATTTTGGCATATTTGAAACTCCCTTAATTGTCTACATTTTTAAAACATATGTTTTATTTTATTTACAATGATAATAGTAATTTGAGAAAATATCAATAAAATGACAAAATTTTATAAAATTAGGCTACTTTTGTTAAGATTTTATCCAAAAAAATCCTATCAACTAAAATTGATAGGATTTAAAAATTATTTATTTAATTTATCTTGTGCTTTTTGTGCTGCAATATTCATAACGTTCCAAGGACGGTCAAAGCCTGGTTGGAAGAAGAAATCAGCATAAACCAATTCATCAACTGTCATGTGTTTTTGGATTGCTAGCGAAATTGCATTGATATTAGCCGTTACATCTTGTTTAGACATAATTTGAGCCCCTAAAACTTCACGAGTACGCGGATCAAAAGTTAATTCGAAGTATACTTTTGCATTGTTTGAAGCTGGTACTTTATCATCAGTTAAAAATACTGATTCAACGTCAATACCCATTTTTTAGCGGTAACATCTTTTAATCCAGTTGAAGCAAACTTGTAATTATAGACATGAAGTGCAGATGATCCAGAGACAGCAGTTGTTTTGCGACGTTTTTCATTTAAATTATAAGCAGCTGAACGACCTTGTCGACGAGCATTTGGTGCAAACGCAATTAATTTTTTCGTTCCAGTTGGGGAAAACTCAATTTTAGTGGCATCACCAACGGCAAAAATATCTGGTTGACTAGTTTCTTGATATTCATCAGTCATAATTAAGCCTTGGCTATCAAGTTTAACAGTATCTTTCAACCATTCAGTTGCTGGACGAATTCCTGCAGCTTCAATCACTAAATCAGTAGGAATAGTTTCACCAGTTGTCGTTACCAAACTGGTTACTTTATCTTCATCATTACCAATAATTTCTTTAACGGATTGACTAGTTTTAATTGAAATACCGTGATCTTCAAGCGTTTTAGTTAAGATATCTGTAAATTCTGAATCTAAATAAGTTCCTAAAATAGTTGGATTTTGATCAATAATAGTAACTTTCTTACCGGCCTTTGCAAATGATTCGGCGGCTTCAATTCCAATATAACCTGAACCAATGACTGAGACATTATTAATATCAGGGTCAACTTCAGCTTTCTTTAAAAGAATTTCCCAGTCACGTCCACGCATAGCATAAATATTCTTTAAATCTTTTCCTGGCACAGGTAGTTCAAAAGGAACCGCTCCTAACGAAAGAACTAACTTATCATATTTACTTTCAGTTTCTTCACCGTTATTAACATCAACAACCTTAATTGAATGTTGTTCTGGGTCAATGCTAGTCACTTCAGAATTAATATGAACATGAACGCCCTTTGCTTCCATTCCACCAATCGTTGCATCATTAACGGAATTAACATCCTTAACGACTCCTTGAAGATACAATTCAATTCCACATGATAAGAAAGAAACAAAATCGCCCTTTTCATACCAATCAATCTCAGCATTGGGAAAATCGTGTAATACTCCTCTTACAGTTTCAAAACCACCGTGTGATGAACCTACAACTGCTACTTTCATATATCTCTCCTCCTAAATTAAAAGGTCTTTCAAAACTTAATCTTGCGGGACTGAGTTACTTTATAATAAGTAAAATTTAATCATTATAATTATGCAAGGTAAATCTAATCCGATTGGTTAATTTGATAGTTTACGGTACAATATAAATAGTATGTTTAAGGGAGATAATAAGATGAAAAAACTTTTAGTCAGTAGCATTGTTATTCTTAGTTCTTTGACTTTAGCAAGTTGTTCATCATTAGATGGTCAATACAAAAAATCAAGTAATGATAAAAAACAAACTACTAAACAAGTCAAAACCCCTACTAGATCATCATTTAAAAATAATGTAGCAACATTAAATGATAAAACAATTAAAATTACTGGGGTCAAAACAATTAAAGATACACAAGAATATAGTCAACCTTTAGTGGTCTTCATGTATAAAACCACTAACAAATCAAACAAAATTATTACGCCACTAACTGCTTGGAATAATACCTTTAAAATAACCCAAAAAGGTAAATCGCTTAAAAAAGTTAGTTTTACTGACGATCGTCTTGATTCAAATCCTGATAAAAACCTTGCTGAAGGTGATTCTGCCAAAAACAGTGTGGTTTATGAATTAGATAATCAAAAAGATCCAATTAAAATTAATGCTAGTGAAGGAATTAGCACTAACAGTATCAATGAATCTTCAAGTATTGATGGTACTAATTTGGGATCTGAACAATTTAGCATTAATAATAATTAATAATTTTAAATACAAAAAAGGAATTCCAATTGGAATTCCTTTTTTGTTTACTTTATTTTAATAAGTTAATTTTAGTACCAACCATGTGATTGCCAGAATGATTGAGCACCTGACCATGAACCGTAACGTGAAGTTACATAGTTATCAGCAACTCTCTCTTGGTTAGCAGCTGAGTAATCACCGTTTAGGTATGATGCTGATAATTGGTATTTACCAACATATTGTCCATTTTGAGCACCGTAGTTACCACCAGATTCACGACCGGCAATCCAGTCTTTAGCAGCAGCATCGCTACCACTTACTGAACTAGCAGCTGGAGCACTTTGTTGTACTGGTGCTTGTGCTACTGGAGCAGTTGCAGCTTGTGCAGGTGCTGCAGCAACAGCACTTTGATCTGAAACAGATACTTGACCATCATCACTAATAGTAAATACTTCACCAACATAAATTTTGTTAATATCTTGAATTTTGTTTGCTTGAGCTAAATCTTGTACTGAAACGCCATATTGAGCAGAAATCTTGTTTAAAGTATCACCTGATACAACAGTATGTTTTACAGTACTGGCACTTGCACTTTGTGAACCTGCAAATAAAACACCAGCAGATACAGCAGCAAAAGTTGCGATTGACTTAATCATGTTTCTTTTCTTCATAAATAGAAAACTCCTTTATTTTTCGACAAATAGTAATGACATATTGTCTTAACTTCTTTCAGTTAACAAATACAATGCTAAAGGTAATATGTTACATAAACATTACGTTAAGATTAAAGAAAACGTCATTTATGTAATGGTGTAACATAATCAAAATATCGTGTAACAATTAAAACACTCTTTTATTAGCTAAAAAACCAAAAAATTCTAGGAAAATCAGCCATAATGACCGATATCCTAGAATTTTAATTTTTTAATTTATTTTAAATTTTAGCCAAAGAAAGCAATGTAGAAACCGGATACAACTAATGTAATGGCACCACATAAACGGTTACCCATTTGAGCAAACGCAATTAATTGCATCCGATCACAAGCAGCTAAAACGGAAACGTTACCAGTTCCACCCATTGAGTTATCAATGAATCCAGCAGTAATCGCAGCTTCAACTGGATATAGTCCAAATAACTTACCTAAGAAGAATGCTGAAGTACTAATTGCAACGATACTTACAAGCACTAATAAAACTAATTGCCAAGTAATTGAACTAGTCAAAACGTTTAAATCAACCATAGCAAGTCCCATTCCAGCAAGTAAGGCATGAGTACATGTCTTAGTTACTGATTGACCAAAAGTTACAGCAGATTCTTCATAGTACTTAGGAATCAAACTAGTTGCTTTTAAGACAATTACTAAAATAATGATAAAGGCAAAGTCGTTAACCATTGGAACTAATTTGGTAAGAATTTCACCAACTAGATAAATGGCACCAGCAACGGCCATTCCCACTCCTAACTTAGTGAAAGAAAAAGCTGATGCATCTGTTTTAGAAGCTTTAAATTCACCAGGGAGCATTTGACCATGACCATTGTATTTACTGTTAGATAAGAGTTTACTTACCCAACTAGCGCCTAAAATAGCAAAGATATTAGCAAGGATTACAGCTGGAAGTAAATGTGAGAAGTATCCAGCAGCAGCCCCATGCATTGATGAAGCGTAAATTTTTGAAAGTGGCACAGCACCGGCACCAACACCACCACCCATAGCTGGGAAAGCAACGTATAACGCACCATAGCTGAAACCTTTACCAATCAACATTGAAACTAAACCAACGGCTACAAACGCGATGGCAGCTGAAATAATTGCAACTGGTAAGAAACGAACTGCAGCCTTTAATAACATGTCACGATTCATACCCAAAATAGCACTGGTAATCAAGGCAACAATATAAAAGTTAAGGAAGTTATCAGTTGATAAGAATGTATGTACATCACTAACAACATAAGTTGGAATGAGATGGAAAAATACTAAAGTAGCTGGTGCCATTAAAGCAAAGAATGCACCACCACCAAGATAACTTCTAAAGATTGGAAGCTTTGAACCTAGGAAGTAGCAAACATTACCAAGGACAACCATGGTAAATAAAGCTCCTAAAATATCATTAGGCAAAGCGTGAATTAAAACAGCAGCTACAAAGATAATTCCAATAATAGCGTAGAAAACTAAACCGAAACCATCGATTTTAAAATTTTCTAAACGTGAAATTAAACTTGAGCTGTTTTGTTTTTCATTATTCATAAATGTAAATTCCTCCGTCATTGTGTGATTAATCACTTATATTGTTTTAGTATATTGTATTTTAATCTTCTTTTAAATGGTTTTTACTAAATTTATTAAATTTTCCTATAGTTTACATAAGTAACATTTATGATGCATGCCAAGATTTTAATATGATGTGATTTTTGAGTATTAAAAAAGTCCACCTAATTATGGTGAAATTATTATTGATCATGCAATTATAATTGCATAGCTAACTTAAAACAAATTATTGCTAAAATTATTATTAAAATCAAAATATTAGAAATTTTTAAAGTATATTTCTTTTTGTGTTTAGATGTATCAATATTAAATTTAAACATTATTACTCCTAATCTCATTAGAATGACGTACTTCTAAAACATCCTAAGACATATCTTAAATCTCTTAGTAGTTTATTAGAGTATCTGTTTGTTACGAAAATTGTCTAACCATTCATTATAGTCTTCAAAAATTTCAAAGACCAAATCTGTACGAGAAATCTTGTGCAAATCTGTTAATGTATCTGGTAGCCCCTTTCCAACCGTTTGGAACAATGCAACTGCAGTAATTAATTCAGTATTATTAGCATCCATATAGACACCTTTACCGTCAGTAATATCTACTACTCTTTGTGCCATTACTGATTGGTCATAAGCCATAGCAGGTCTTAAGACAATTCTAACTGACTTATCTTCTTTTCCCGCACGATAGTGATAAGTTTTAATAAATAACTCGTCGTCAACGTCAGAAACAATCTTCCCTACTTCTTCTTCATTAATAGCTGACTTATAGTTAGCGTTTTCTTTCTTAGCAAGTTCTAAAGCCCTTTGTGCTTGTTCTAATTTTCTTTTTAATACTTCAGCATCATCTTCTGCTTGTTTGTCTTCTTGAATACCTTTATCAATTTCTTGTTCAGTTTGACTATTTTTCTTAAATCTCTCTAAACTTTTTTCTCTTGAGGTCATAGTGAATCTCCCTATTATCGTTTTAGTTTCATTGATAATATATAAATATATGTATACAAAAAAGGCTAACCAAATTAATGATTAGTCTTCTATTTGTTTTAATTATTTAGATTTATGACTAAGCTTATTCCAGTTATAAGCACCTTGTAAACTATTAATAAAGAAAATCATATAAGTTACAAATAATGCTGGACTAGCTGTTCCGAGTTGGAATGAAGAAAACCATAAAAATATTGCTGTAATGTTACCTAATATCCACACTACATATTGTTCTTTCTTTAAGTTTAATTCTAGTAAAGAACCTGTAAGAGCAAGTGCTAAGGTGAGGGAATCCCAGAATAAACTAGGGTCGTCAGTTAAACCAAATAAATAATAAACAATTCCCCATGCAACTACAAAGAAAATAATATACTTAATCCAGTCTAACCAAGACTTGAAAGATTCTACATGGATGTCTTCATTCCACTGGGGGTCTAAGATACAGAATAAATCTAGTGCAAAAAAGTAAACCAATTGTTCTACAATATTAGCATAATTGTGTGCAATAGCAGCAGATAAGATAATAAACACTGCTGAGCATGCCGCAGCCCATCCCTGGATAGGACTTAAATTACTAATGCCACAAACTGTCAATACTGCTAAGTTAGAGCCAATAAATCCAAAAATTGCTCCCCATAATAATTCTGGAGAAGGACTACCCATAAGAGTAGTTGCTAAAATATAGACTTGTAAGATAAAGTTTACTACTAATAAAGCATAACTAATCTTACTCCAACCTTTTACTTGACCCAATAGCCATTTAAAATATCCCTTACGAAAAATATTCTTAGAATATTCTGGTAGGTTTGTCAAAACTCTCTTATAACTCTCAAACATGTATTCTCCACCTTATGTTTAGTTTTTATATTCATTTATCATTATGACACAATAGTTTATTTATTACTAACTAATCCCTTATCTGTTCGTTTATCTACCGTTACTGCAAATTTTGCATTATTCATTTAGTTATCCACCTATTCGTTAAATTCTTTTGCATGGTCAACTCTATGCTTATCTTCTAACAAATATTGAGAACTATTGAACTTTTTATTGGTGAAAAACTCTAGGTTATCCACAGAACAATTTTCCTTATCTTTGTCCTTATGCTTTAGCATTGTTAAATTGTCTGGGTTATCTAAAAATAAATAAGCAACAATTTTATCTAGTCTATCAGTAACAACGTCACCTTTATGCTCTTAATCTCATTAGAATGACGTACTTCTAAAACTTAACTTTATCGTTAGCATATTGTTGTTGAGCTCTTAATCTCATTAGAATGACGTACTTCTAAAACCAGAACGAGGACTTGCAAAACATACAATTGGCTCTTAATCTCATTAGAATGACGTACTTCTAAAACATGTGGACACCAAAATCAGTATTAGTTGCTGCTCTTAATCTCATTAGAATGACGTACTTCTAAAACTATTAATTGTTTTTAATTCATTTAATAATAGCTCTTAATCTCATTAGAATGACGTACTTCTAAAACCTAATATTATTGATGTTGGAAATGAAATTTGCTCTTAATCTCATTAGAATGACGTACTTCTAAAACCGTAGCTCTAGTTTCGTCCACGTCATCTAGGCTCTTAATCTCATTAGAATGACGTACTTCTAAAACGCCAGGCTTCCAATTATCGTAGTAATATCTGCTCTTAATCTCATTAGAATGACGTACTTCTAAAACGGTAGTTGGTTCTTTTTTTATTCGCGCATAGCTCTTAATCTCATTAGAATGACGTACTTCTAAAACAAGCATAACAACAACTTTCATCGTTATCAAGCTCTTAATCTCATTAGAATGACGTACTTCTAAAACAGGCCACGATGGGCGAATTAGTAAAGTTGAGCTCTTAATCTCATTAGAATGACGTACTTCTAAAACCTAGCCACGTCTTGTTTTCGGGTATCTCGAGCTCTTAATCTCATTAGAATGACGTACTTCTAAAACTAGTATTTTACTACATAACCATTCACTACTGCTCTTAATCTCATTAGAATGACGTACTTCTAAAACCCCGTTGAGGACTAATTGTTTTCCGTTGGTGCTCTTAATCTCATTAGAATGACGTACTTCTAAAACTAGTCAGCGTACTAGCAGTCTGTTCAACTTGCTCTTAATCTCATTAGAATGACGTACTTCTAAAACTAACAATTGACTACATGTTAAAAGTAGAAAGCTCTTAATCTCATTAGAATGACGTACTTCTAAAACCAAGATATAGGCAATCAGCATTGTTATCGGGCTCTTAATCTCATTAGAATGACGTACTTCTAAAACAACGTTTCACTTGATCCAGCCTTAAATAAAGCTCTTAATCTCATTAGAATGACGTACTTCTAAAACTCAATGCTTTAAAAGAAACACAATACGGAGGCTCTTAATCTCATTAGAATGACGTACTTCTAAAACGTTTGTTTGAAATTAAAGAAACATCAATATGCTCTTAATCTCATTAGAATGACGTACTTCTAAAACATACTTCAAGCAAGCATAGGCTAGATGAGTGCTCTTAATCTCATTAGAATGACGTACTTCTAAAACTTAGACCTAATCGATGGTTGTTTTTCCCACGCTCTTAATCTCATTAGAATGACGTACTTCTAAAACAAAGAAATTAAAGAACAGAAAAAAGAAATTGCTCTTAATCTCATTAGAATGACGTACTTCTAAAACTGGCTTATCACTATTCAATAATTCATTCACGCTCTTAATCTCATTAGAATGACGTACTTCTAAAACAGACACTTGAAGCTCTTGTCCAGTCTTCGAGCTCTTAATCTCATTAGAATGACGTACTTCTAAAACAAAAAATTAGGCCCTAAAGCTGGATTAAGCGCTCTTAATCTCATTAGAATGACGTACTTCTAAAACGTTGCCCCTTTCGTCCACGCTTGCCATGAAGCTCTTAATCTCATTAGAATGACGTACTTCTAAAACCGTCTGTAATATTCACCTATCAGCAGAATCCCATCTCACAAAGTCTCTGTCAATGCAGTAATAACGGCATTCTTCTAGAAAAGTGGAATAATCTTCACTTGAAAAATCTAAAATAAGTACGTTCAATTCTAAAGTTTTAATCATTTGAACCAGACTTTCAATCTGATTGGAATACAAATAATTAAATAGATTTTTAAGAACTAACAACTTTTTTGAATCAAATTTCGCATATAAATTAAGAACTTCTTTAATTATATCATATGGATTATCATGATTCACATTCAACAATTTAGTACCTGTATATGCATATTGTTTATTAATATCCCAATCTTCATCAACTTGGATGGGAAAATCATCTAAATAAGCGGCACCTAAAAAAATCTCTTTCATTTCTGCATCGAGTTGAAATAACCGTTTTCGATTATCATCATTTAGATTATTTAATACATCATTTTTAATTTTTGTTTTAAATTTTAGGGTTTGCTCAGTATTAGTCACTACATCGTCTAAATTAACTAAACTTAGTTTGGCATCAATTTTTTCATCATCTTGACTTAAAACCAGACGATCAAGATTTTTCAAACCATTAATAACATCAAAATAAAATTTTTTATTTGTAGTTTGAATGATAGTAAGCTCCCCTTTTTCAATTTCAAAGGGGCTATAAGGATAAAATGTAAGTTTCAAATTATCACCGTCCGATCTGAAGTATTTCGAACATCATCTTTTTTCTCACCAATCAAAAAATTCATACTGTTGTATTGCTTTTCCGTTACCATTAAAGTTTGGACTAGTCCCTTGCTAGGTAAATATGTAGAAATTCGATTTTCAGTAAAAGTCGCTGATTGACGACTCACGCAAACCTTAGCGTAAACCGAATATTGAATCATTAAAAATCCTTCATTGATTAGTTCTTTACGAAACTTGCGATAATTTCGTTTTTCTTCACTTGTTTCAACTGGCAAATCAAACATTACGATTAATCGCATTACCCGATACCTCATTTCCAACCTCCAAATCAATTTTAACTTCATCAGTTTCTTCAGAAAGATATTTCAAACAATTCTGAACGTGACTTTTAATGGCATTTCGCAAAATAGTATTTTTTCCATTAAACTTAATTTCTAGATTAAATAAATCAACTAATCCGTACTTAATGTCTGGAGTTAGTTCTTTAATATCTTGTTGACTTACCCACAAATCAACAATCGGACGAAATGGTTCCATTAAGTCAGAACCTAAGTTAAATTGATTTTCATCACTATGATGATGAATTCCTAATTGAGTTAAATATCCTGCTGCTGAAATATTCAAATCAACAAACGAAAGTAAAATTGAATATCCATAATTAAGGGCGGCATTATATGGATTAAAATCACGTCTACCAAAACCATCTTCAAAAAGTAGTGGAAAATATTTTCTGGCAATAACGGCTTCACGATTAGTCAAATCGTTAATTTCAATTTTAGCAAACTCATAGTTCAATTCTTCTGTATCAATTTTTTTCTTTTGTAAAACTTCAATCTGCATTTTCATTTTTTCAGTAGCAATCCAAGTCCATAACATTTCTTTGCGATTATCATCCCAATTAAATTGTTTTTCTAATAACAAATATGATCGATTATTTGGAAGATAATTATTGGTTTCTGTAATTGGTTGTCCGACCTTATCTGAAAAAATAACTTTTGCTGAATTATTTGCCAATTCGGCAACTGCTCGTGCTGTTATAACTGCCTGTGTAGTACTAATTAATAAAACTTCAATGTCATCAATTGGAATTTCATTAATTTTGCTATTAGTTTGAACGATAATTCTCCTACCTGAATAAGAAATTTTTGCGTGCTGCGTTATTACAATTGTCCTCCAACCCATGTTCTTCTCCTTGACAATATCTCAGATATTGTTTATATTTATTTTGTTGGTTGGAATGCCAGCATTTTAATCTCATTAGAATGACGTACTGAGTTAAAATCAAACAAGGTCTTGTGCCAAGTTTTATCTTCTGAGCCCTTAAGGGCCATACATATAAGAAAAGGAAGCTATCTTCTAGCTTCCTTTTTGTTTTGCATTTAAAAATCAGAAATTTTAACTTTTCGTGAAAATAATCCAGTTGGTGATTGGTAAATTACATTTGCATTTTCACTTAATTTAATTCCAGTATTTCTTATAAATCCACCAAAGTAAGATGGCAATCCAATATTTTTCAAATTACTCATAGTAGGATTAGCATGAGTTGCCAGTAAGAAATCAGTTATCGTTTTCTTCTTATCATTAAATTCTAGATTATTGAATTTTTCAACTACTTCATTTAAATTTTTAATTTCATATAATGGCATATATTTATTAGTACTATCAACAATATTTTTAAATAATTGATTGATAGTAACTTCATCAATAGATTTATTGTTACTTAAATCATTTAAAAGTTTCATATCAAGATCAGATAAAACAAGTTGATTAGCATTATATTTATATTGTTTACTGCCAATCACAAATAATGCACCATTTTCACTAAATAATTGATTTTTTAAAACTTTAGGTAAAACAATTTCGAATTTCTTATTAGAAAATTGTGATTTTAAAATTTCTTTAATATCATTATTCTTATTAATTTTTAAAAGTGGTACATTCGCCATTCTATATTCGTTATCTTTTTTCCCAATCACTTTAACTAAAGACATATATTTTCTTTCTTCATGTGTATAACCACCATATATATCTGTTGGCCGATTATCCTTTGGTTTTATTAATTGCCGTTTTTTAATATCATGAGCTGGTGATGGGTACAAAGTTTGTTTAAATAAAGCCCCATGATTAGTTTCCAATTCCTTAGTAACCAACATCTTCTTAAAGTGATAGACATTTTTCATATAACCTAATAAGGCATCCGTATCTTTAGCAATCTTCCCATCTTTTTCATTCAATTGGTGAGCTTGTTCAAATTTATAAAGCATGTTAAATGACTTCAAATTATTAATTTCAGTTTTAGCAAAATCACCGTATACAAAATAAGGTTTCAATTTAGGATATTGTTGTAATAGCCAGTTTCCCACAAAAGCCGTTAAATATGCATCAAAGGCATGATGATAATCATTAACATTTCGGTTCTTATAGAAATTGAATTTTTCCCGCATGTGATGAGTTAAATTTGCTTTAATTGTCACAATGTTAGTTCCTTTTTCTTCAGAATAACGATTATGAAGTATTTCAGCAGCTAATTTAATTACTTGTCTCGTTTCAACTAGCTGACGATTAATAAAACGTCCTTGATTATTAAATTTACTAATTGAATTAGGTGTAAGCGTTAAATTATAGTATTTTTTATTGCTAATTAAATGAGCTGCTTTTAATCGTTTCCAAAATGCGTGCATCTTAGTACCGAATAATTCACCTGGCAATTGATCTTCTTTTGAAACCCGATTATTTCTTTGAGAAGTAAGGACCCGATTATCTAACGAATTATCTAAAATAAATGATTGAGGCAAAATGTGATCAATGTCATAACTAGATAAATCATCAATATTTAATGGTTCACCAGTATATAAATCTTTTCCGCCTTGTGTAAAGTATAGATACAAGCGGTCTGTAAACTTATCTTTATTTTTAATTTTGTCCTCTAGTTCATCTTTAACACTATCATTGTCAAACCAACTATTAGTAATATCCTTATAAACATTTTCTAATTGTCGACTTCTAGAATTAGTTAAGCGATGGTCGTTAGAATCTTCACGGGCGAACTCCATCATAATATTAGCTGGTTCATAACCAACTGCATTAATAATGTCATCGACCACTAAAATAACCTGACGAATGGCTTTTTTATTTTGAGGTGAAGTATATAAATCATTGATAACATCTTTTAAATTTTTCTCTTCTAAGTGAGCACCATTATGATCAGCAATTGATTCTTTAAATGATTTTTGGTTTACGATTTGCATAAAGTTTTGATTATCGCTCCACAAAAGATCAATAATTCGTTGCCCATTATCATCAACTAAACCAGCAAGTAATTCTTTAGATAATTTACCCCAACCTTGGTATCGAAGTTTAACAACTTGATTACGTTGTTTTTCCGTAAGCCATTTAAGCTCTTGAAGTTTTAAGGCAAATATATGTTGATCCTCAAAAATCGTTGACCACTCGATGATTTTTTCAAAGTCTGCTTCTCGATCAACATCATCTAATTCATTACCAAAAATTTTGGCTAAATCGATATAAGTCGTTAATCCGTTATTTAAATTCTTTTGGTCAGTTGTTCCCTTAACTTCTGGAGCGTAAGGATAGTCACCTTTAATTACTAAGGCATCTGCAATCTTTTTCAAGGTCACCCGCTTGTTTTTCTTCATGACATGTTCATAAAGATATTGCTTTTGTCCAGGCGTAATCGTTTCTTGATTGATTTTTAAATTGTTTAATTCATTTAAGACTACAAATTTTTGGTATAACAAACTATTTTTAGGAAGCACTGGTTCACCAATTAAATAAGTATCGGTCGTAGTCATTCTAGTAATAAATTTGGTAGCAGTTTCAGTCCGATCAACTTTTTCGTCAAAATTCCAAGGGGTAATTTCACCTTGTTCTTTTCTAATCATCCAAGCAAACTTACCATTATTTTCTTGATTACTATCGGTAACTTCAACCATTGGCCCAACGTAATAAGGAACTTGGAAAGCAACTAACTCATCAAGTTTATACTTAGCTTGACGACTTCGTTTTTCGTTCGGGTTTAATTCTGCTAAGAAAGGGTAGTATTGTTTTTGACTTTCAATGATTTGATCTAATTCTTGTTGTTGTAATTGATGTGGGATGGCACCGTTCTCTTTAGAACGTTGTTTAGGTAAAAAGTAATCATGATCTAATAAATCATTAATTTTTTGTGATAATTCTGAATTAACTAAGTTCTTTTGAATTCGTTTCTTTAAATCTTCAAAAGAAATCTTTTTATTATTTTCCCCATCAATATATGCTGAATAAGCTTCTTTTAATTCCTTTGCATGTTTCTTATCAGAACTATCAATTACTTTTTTCAACATTGCTAATTGATTTTTATGATCATCGTAACGGTTAATCATCGCTTCTGATAAAGTTTTTGCATTTTTATCAGTAACTGAGTTATTTAAAATATCAGATAAATTCAAAGCGAAATAAAGTTCTTTCAAAATTAAAAGAATTTCAGAATCTTCATCCGTCATTTGGGATGATAAACCTTCAATTTTATCGTCAAAATCATCACTATTGAAAGTTAAGACCCATTCTTTAGGATTTTTCACCTCAATGCCAAAAATCACATCAAATTTAGCTTTATTACCTAAAATAGCCTTGAGGATTTCTCCCGTAACTTTCTTACTATTCTTATCAGTATCTTTATCAATTGGAACATACAATAACTTCGATAATTCTTTTTGCCGATCAGATCTAGTTTTGGCGTTATCACTAAGTACTTTTACATATTGATTAGCCTCATCAGTCACAAGCCGTAAATCACGTCCTTGATTTTCAAAGATGTCATTCAACGCTTTAAAAGATTTTTCTAAATCAATTTTTCCACCTTTAAAATCTTGCACATTTGCTTGATTCAAAAAATGACCACGATATTTAATAATATGGTGCATGGCTAAGTAAATTAATCTAATATCAAATTTTTGTTCTGGATGATTAATAATTGCTTGCCGCAAATGATAAATTGTTTTGTAATCATGATGAAATTTTTGATCATCTAAATTTTCGTCATCAAATAAGATATTCCCAAACATTGTTTTATTTGGATCTTTGGGCGAAACGTTTGATTGTTTTAATCTGGCAAAGAAACTTGGATCAACTTTTGCAATTTCAGTAGCAAAAATTTCGTTTAATAACCGAAGCCGCCATTTTCGACGAGATAACCGTCTTCTAGTTGTTCTAAAGCCACGACGATCAGCTGCCGATTCTCCTTCTTTAAATAAACGAACTCCGATTCCGTTGTGTCCCTTAATATGTAATAAACGATTATCCAGTTCAGTGGCTGACCACCCAACTGAACTCGTTCCAATATCTAGTCCAATATTATATGGTTGTTTATTCATTAGAATTACCTCATTGTAATTTTTTTAAAATCAGTTAGTTTAATTATACTATACTGTCAAAACTTAATAAGCATTTAACAATTTTATTCTAATCAAACAAATCCGATAAGTAAGCATCAATCATATCTTGGCGAGCATCGATAAATCGTTCACTGACATCAGGATGTACACGATTAGATAAGAATGTGAAAGCACTCTTTCTTTCCCGTACTAGAATCATTAAAATTCCTGTGTAACCTGTTTGGTAAATATATGAATGGCCTTCATAATCCTCTAATTTCCAGCCAAAAGTCCGCGTTCCATTTTGCATTGGAGTTTGATTACAGAACATCGCATCAAAAATATTTGGTGTGTAAACTTTGCCAGGTTGTGTTAATTGCAACATCCATTGTGCAAATTTATCAAAATCACGTTGGGAACTAAACAAACCAGCTGACCCACAGTTCGATCCTAAAATTTGAGCTTTGGGATCATGGACTTTGGCAACCCGATTCATGCCAGTTTTTTCATCATAAGTAGTTGGCACTGTTCTTCTAGCATCTGGATGAAAAGTTGAATCGATCATTCCTAATGGAGTTAATACCATATGAGTAATCAGTGGTTGAATTGGCAATCCAGTGACAACACCTGCAATCCACCCTAAAAAAATAAAATTAACGTCTTGATATTTCACTTCTTTTCCAAAGTTATGTCCTGTATGAAGACCTAAAAGTGCTTGACGTAATTGGTTCATATTCATTTCATTGCGATTAGGTATGTATCCTTCTATATCTGAAGTATGTGTTAATAAATGACGAATGGTAACTTTAGGAAATTTCCATTCTGGTAGATAGTTAGTAACTGAATCATCAAGGCCAATTTTACCCTCTTGTAATAGTTGCATAATTACTGGAACAGTTCCCATAACTTTAGTCATTGAAGCAACATCGTATAATTGATTTTGTGGCAAAATTTCTTTCGTTGGTTTCAATTGCTTGTATCCTGCAACGTGATCTTCAACATTCAAACCAGTAATAAATGAATAAGAAGCACCAGGTACAATCTCATCATTTATCATTTGATTAATTAATCCTTTAACCTTTTCAAAACTCATATTTATCACCCCTATTAAACTCATTATAATGGTTTAAAATTAATTATCATAATAAAAAAAGCCGCTAAATAGCGACTTTTCTAACATACTAATATAGTATTGGGCATACGGGATTCGAACCTGTACATTATGGATTCAGAGTCCACTGCCTTACCAGTTTGGCTAATGCCCAATAAATTACATTAATAATCTTACAATGATTAAATAGCCATGTCAATTTGAAATTAACATTGACATAAAACCATTATATTAGTAAAATTAAAACGTTATATCTTTATTGCCCGTTGGTCAAACTGGTTTAAGACGTCGCCCTCTCAAGGCGGAGCTACGAGTTCGAGTCTCGTACGGGTAATTTAATTATCAAATCCTTAACAAAGCCTTAAATTTAGCTTTGTTAGGGATTTTTATTTTGGAAAATCTACACAAACGTTGATATACCGCCTATAATAAGAGTTAATGATAGCTATAAAGGTTTAAAATTAATATAGGAAGAGAACATGTTAGGAAAAACTCATTTGGTATCATCTGAAGCGATATCTTTAACCGCTGTAAATTATTACTCACAAACTAATCATGTAACTGTACCATTAGTGATTACTACCATCATCTTCGCCTCAGTTGGTTTTGGAAGTTTACTTCCCGATGTTGATTCTCGTAATAGTGAATTAAATAAAACTACAATCTTTGGTTTATTTTATAAGCATTTTTTTATTAACGTTAAACATCGTGGATTCACGCACACATTATGGAATGTCTTTCTATTTATGTATATTAGTCTTTTATTGGAATCTAATCATTTTTACATTGCGGTATGTATGTTTGGTATTTCAATTGGAATCCTAATTCACATCATTGAAGATGGATTTTCAGCAAACAAAGTTGATATTTGGTACCCCTTCGTTTTAAAAAATACCAACAAACATAGGCACTTTTTCCATTATAAAGTTGGTGGTTTTATGGAAAAATCGATGTATGTTTTATTTTGGGTATTACTGGTAACATCTTTAAAAAATGCGTACTTAATTTATTTAAATTAATTTAATACAAAATAAAAGCGTGTGGACTAATAGTTCAGGCGCTTTTATTTTGTATTATAAGTTGCACTTAATCTTAAAAAATTTAAATTAAAAAAAGACTTAGTACTAACGTTTTACCGTTATACAAAGTCTTTTAATTATTTAGTTATGCCGAGAGCGGGGGTCGAACCCGCACGATCGCAATGATCACTGGATTTTGAGTCCAGCGCGTCTGCCAATTCCGCCATCTCGGCAAGAGCTTGCTTGATTGTGACAATACTAAGGCGGTAGTCGGATTTGAACCGACGATGAAGGTTTTGCAGACCTCTGCCTTACCACTTGGCTATACCGCCATAAATCATTTGAATCAATTGCCCTCTTCTTGCTTTAAAGCAAGACAATCAAAAGGGCGGTAGATGGGAATCGAACCCACGCGTGTCGGTACCACAAACCGATGTGTTAACCACTTCACCACTACCGCCATAACATCATAAACAGGGATGACAGGAATCGAACCCGCACTAGCGGTTTTGGAGACCGAGGTACTACCGTTATACTACATCCCTATTAAATGGAGGGGAGTGGATTCGAACCACCGAACCCGAAGGAGCGGATTTACAGTCCGCCGCGTTTAGCCAGACTTCGCTACCCCTCCATAAATGGCGCTGGACAGAATCGAACTGCCGACACACGGAGCTTCAATCCGTTGCTCTACCAACTGAGCTACAGAGCCATACCATTTATGTTTATGCTGTTTATTTAATTTTATAGTTGCATGTATAACCTGCAACAACGGTCCGTACGAGACTCGAACTCGTGATCTCCTGCGTGACAGGCAGGCGTCTTAAACCGACTGGACCAACGGACCATATTATAATGGAAGATACAGGGATCGAACCTGTGACCTCCTGCTTGTAAGGCAGATGCTCTCCCAGCTGAGCTAATCTTCCAAAATGACCCGCACGGGATTTGAACCCATGTTACTGCCGTGAAAGGGCAGTGTCTTAACCACTTGACCAGCGGGTCATATTAATAAATTTCTTACGGAGAGTGAGGGATTCGAACCCTCGAAACAGACGTTCATCCGTTTACATCATTTCCAATGATGCTCCTTCGGCCAGCTCGGACAACTCTCCATAATACTACTCCGACAGGCGGGCTCGAACCGTCGACAACCTGATTAACAGTCAGGTGCTCTACCAACTGAGCTATGTCGGAATGAAAACTAAAAATTAATTGCCCTATCAGACAACTACATAATAATAACACGATAAGCGATATAACGTCAAGAAATAATTTAAAATTAATCATCAAAATCATTTCTCAATCTCCCTTACCGGCATTAATAATATTACCAGTAAAGATTAAAAGCGTCAATATCTTTTTCAATTAAATTTAATCAATTTTAAAGTTTTATCGTTTCAATTGTTTGATAGAATATAAGTATTGCATAAAACACATTATGAACGGAGATTTATAACTAATATGAGTACATTGATTGATTTTGTTTTACACATCGATAAGCATCTAATTACCATTGTTAATAATTTTGGTGATTGGACCTATCTAATTTTATTTCTAATAATATTGGTAGAAACCGGTGCCGTGATTCTTCCGTTTCTTCCGGGAGACTCACTTCTCTTTGCTGCAGCTGCTTTAGCAGCTAATCCTAAATACGGACTAAACATTTGGATTTTTATAATTTTATTTCTAATTGCTTCGGTAAGTGGTGATTCATTAAACTTCTTTATCGGTAAGAAAATAGGAATGGCAATTACCGAAAACCGCTTTCTTAGTAAATTTATTAAGAAAAAGGATTTCGATCATGCTAGAACTTTCTTTGATAAATATGGAGCGGTTGCAATTTTTATCGCGCGTTTTATGCCAATTGTAAGAACTTTCGCCCCATTCGTTGCCGCAAGTAGCGATTACAAATATAGTAAGTTTATCAAATACAACTTAACTGCTTGTATTGCATGGGTTACCCTTTGCTGTGGTGGTGGTTATTTCTTTGGAAATATTCCCTTTGTACAAAAGCATTTCTCAATTGTAGTAATTTCAATCATCTTCATTTCACTTATTCCAGTCATCATTGGAATAATCAAAAGTCACCTAAATAGTAAAAACGAACAAGCCTAATGCTTGTTCGTTTTTATTTGTAATTTGCCATAACCATAAAAACCAATTAATAATAAAAACACTAAACCAAACCACACTGCAAAACAACATAAAAAATATTGATCCGGTAATACATTAATTATCGGATCTTTTTTTGGACTAAAGACCCAGTTATGATTAGGAAAAATCATTTCGTGTAAATAGATAAAAATATCATTAAAATCGATTAAACAAATTAACATTAATAACCATAAAATAATCATGGTACGTTTTAAATAATCAGTTAATTTCCAAAGTTCTCGTTGAATAATTTTTTTATACCAAGTAATTATCAAATAAAGAGTGCTTAACGCTAAAATTAGATAATCAAGCATAACTAACTTACGTACATCCGTAAAATGCTCATACGCACCTTTAGATAAGTGATAAGGGGTTAAATTCATGCCATTAATAAATGGATCCTGAATAAAATCCGTCATCACTTTCAAATTATGTAGCAAAACATTTAGTGAAACATGATATTTATCATTCAAATCTAAATATTTAATCACAATCCCATAAATGAAATTTGCATTGATAACCAAAAAAGTACTCATAGTGATTGAAAATAAAATAATCATCATTAAAAGCACGTAATCACGTTTATTATAAAATCCATTCATCAAAATTATCAATCTCATTCGTTGGTTTATTTGGTAATTTAGCAACTTCATCCCGTTTAGAAACACCAGAATAAACTAATAGAGTGTCGACACCCGCTTTAATTCCTGCAGCAATATCAGTATCATAATTATCCCCTACCATCACAACTTCATCTTTTTGTAATCCCATCCGTTTTACCGCATTATTCACGATTAAATCATTGGGCTTTCCAATAATAAAGGGATTAGTATGAGTGGCGTAACGGACAGAATCAATAATTGCTCCAGCACTGGGAATCATACCTTGTTCACTGGGGATTAAAGTATCGGCATTTGTTCCAATGAATTTAATCCCCGCATTTACGTAAAGTACAGCTTGCGCTAGTTTTTGATAGGTTAAATCTCGATCTAGGGCAACTACTACATAACTAGGATTGGATGAGTACAAATCAAATCCATTTTCAGTAAGGAGTTGTTTTAACCCCTTTTCACCAATCACATAGGCACTTTTAGTTAACCCATGCTTAACAACATCATTTAGTAAGTATTCAGTAGTCGCTTGTCCAGAAGTATACACATTACTTTCATTGACAAAAATATCGTGATTGTCAGCTAAATTTTTAACCACGTCAGCTGGCTGCTTAGTCGTATTATTGGTGACAAATAAAAATGGAATCTGGTTCTTTTGAAGTCTTTCGACAAATCGTTTGGCCGCTGGAATTTTAATTTTACCTTGATAAATTGTTCCATCAAGATCAATTAAATATCCTTTATATTTTTTCATGAATATTAGTCCCCACTTTTTTGGCGAATAGTAAACTTACGATGATGATTAGGTTTAGTTTGCTTTTGCGGTTGTCGCTTGGGTTTATTTTCGTGATTCTTTTGGATATTACTCTTTTGATGATTACGGTTTCTTGGACGAGTAATTGGTTTCTTGTTTTCCTTTACTTTACTTGCTTCAAGATTATGTAAAACAAAATAACTCGAACCAAAATTACAATAATCAATTAAGTAATCTTGAATTGAACTCTTTTTTAAATCACTTTCAACATTACGTTGATCGTCATAAAAACCTTTTAATCGTAATTGTCCATAACCAATATCACCAACAATATAATCAAAATGAGTAAAAATAGGATTAAAAGTATTCTCAAACTGTCCTAACTCAAATCCATCATTTTTATTAACAATTAAATTATACAAATGACCGTTAATTTTTAAAGTATTTTCATCAACTCGCTTTATATCTGCAAGCTTCGTTCTAGCATCTTTACGAGTATCAATTAATTCTTCAATTTCACTATGCTTCATTCTTTTCATTCCTTATTGGATATTTTTTTGCTAAATACTCAGCAAAAATTTGTTTTAAAGTTCCATCAAAATATATTTTATTTTTACCAGCAATATCAACAGTTGGGAAAAATGGAATAAAATCATAATGATCAATTAATCCAACTTCATATTTTTTAAATAAAATTATTTGTTTTCCATGCCATAATACGCGATTACGTTTATCATCATATTCAACTCCATCGTACTCTAGCAAGCCAAAATATTTCCCACGAAATCCCATTCCTTTTTGTTCAAAATGAATCAAGAACTTTTTATTCTTTTCCATTTCTTTAATTAAACGAACCAAATCAAATCCCCAAAAAGTTGTCTTCATGGCATGGATGTTGTGTGGAAGGACCTGTTGAATTTGATTCATATCAACAATTCCTTTTGGCAAATCTTTTAAAAATAAACCGGTATTCAAAATTGCCGCTTCAGTTTTCGTATAAGATTCAAGTGCTTTCAATCCAACCTCTATCATTGAATTATCAGACTCTAATGAGGTAGTTAAGGGCTTAGGTAAATCAGCAATTTTTTGATCAGCTAACATCGTGTGTCCTTGCTGATCAATTTCTTCGATCCAATCTTTGTCCTCGGGCTGACTAGCTAATTCGCTAACTTTAACTACTTCCGCCTGACGGTTTGAGACATGTTTTCCGTCAACGTTAAAAGTAATCACACCAACATAATGTCCCCATTTTTCGGCAGCAGTTAGCAAAGTCTGGTTTACTAACTTACCTGTTTTCAATAAATGATGGGTGTGACCACCAATAATTATTGAGATTTCTGGAAAACGTTTTGCAATTTCACCATCGTAATTAATACCGAGATGAGAAAGTAAAATCAAAACGTCATAATCTCCACTCCACTTTTTTAGTTGCTTGTTAATTGTTTCGTAGACTGGATAAACATTCCAACCAAGCATTTTAAAGGTGGGATAAGGAAAAGTTAAGGCCATAAATCTAAGCTTAGAACCATTCGGTAAAACATAATCAGCGTATGAATCAGACCATTGTGGTTTTTTGCCTGTTTCTTTTTCATCAACATTGTCTAAAATAACTTTGAAGTTAGCTTTATCATATAGATGTTCTAAGTCGTCATGAGAATTAGTCAAAACTTCATTATTTCCGACGGTTGCAACGTCATAATTAAGTTGATTTAAAAGTTCAACATTTGCTTGACCGTTAGTCACATCTGTTAAGGGATTAGAACGATCCATTGCGTCACCATCATCAACGCGAAAAATAGTGTATCCTTGGGATTCAAGTTCTTTTGTTTTACTTTGCATAAAACGTTTAATCTTAGGGAAATTTTCAAAATGTGAATGTAAATCATTAGTATGTAAAATGGCTACTTTATTTTTCATCTTCATTCCCCTCGTCTTAACATATATTTTAATTCTACCATCTCTCAAAAATTTAAACAGACAAAAAGGCCAACGTACCAAAAAAGCTCTCATTTGAAAAAAATCAAATGAAAGCTTTTATTTTTAGATACTAATTAAATGAGCTCAAAATTCCATCTAATAAAGACTCATAATTTTCACCAAAATAATAAACATGCATTAAAGCGTAATAAAATTGATACCAACTAACTCTTTTTTCAAATCCAGGTCTTAATGGATATGTATCGTTATACCCACGATAAAAATCATTATTAAACCCACCAAAGACGGTTGTAATTCCTATATCAAATTCACGGTCGCCATAAAAAACATCTGGATCAATTAACATTGGTTGATGATTGGCAGTGAAAATTGCATTTCCAATCCACAAATCACCATGTAAAAGACTAGGTTCAATTTTGTGGTTTTTATCATAATCAATGATTTGTTGTCTTAAAATTTGATAATGTTGTTCACGTGATTGATTCCAACGACCCTTTTCTTTAGCAAATTTAATCAAGGGTTCTAACCGTTGCTCAATAAAGAATTTAGACCAACTAGTCTGCCAAGTATTAATTTTAGGAAATTTACTAGCTGTAAAATTATGATCCAACCCAAATTTTTGCTGATGAATTTGGTGGACTTGGGCAACCATCTGACCCAAATTGTATTGATTACCAGTACCAATCTCAATCCAAGCTAAAAGCAAAAAGCCATCATGCTCAATTTCTCCGTAATCAATCACAGTCGGAACATTAGCAGCCTGTGACAATAATTTAATTCCCTCAACCTCGTGAGCAAAAAAACTTTTACCTCGATTCGGTTGAACTTTTAAGAATAAACGTCCTTCGTCACTGATTACTTCATAAGAATCGTTAATGTCCCCACCAGCAACTGGTTTTAAACTTTTTATATTTGTTAGTGGTAATTGAGCTAACCATTCATCTGATAATTTTTTCATCTGATGCCTCTTAATAATTTTAAATTATTTTAATTTATAATTGGCAAATAAATACATTACAACAAACCAAATTACTGAACCGAGTAACGCAATCAAAGTCGATAATTGGAAAAGAAGAACAATTGAAACCATTACCATAAAAGCGAGCACAAATAAGTTGGAATATGGAAAGAGTGGCATTTTAAAAGGTAATGCTTTGATTTCTTCAACACTCAATGACTTCCGGTACTTATAATGAGCAATCACAATTAGTGACCAAATGTATAAGAAACAAGTCGTTGCTACACTAGAAATGAAGTCAAACACGCCACTTGGAATAATGATATCAAGAATAACTGACAAAGCAATCAATAAAGTACATAAGAGAATGGCATTGGTAGGAAGACCTCGTTTTGAAAGAATTCCTAATTTTTTTGCAAACTTATTTTTGCTTCCTGAAGTAAGAGAATACAACATTCTTCCAGTTGTAAAGACCGCACTATTACAAGAAGAGACGGCAGCGGTTAAAACGACAAAATTAACAATGGCGGCTGCTGATTTAATTCCAATTCCTTGAAAGACTTGAACAAAGGGACTTGAATCTGGTGATACATAAGTCCAAGGGTAGATACACATTAAAGCGACTAACGCTCCAATATAAAATAGGATAATTCTAACGGGAACATCATTAATACATTTAGGAATAATTTTTTGCGGATCTTTAGTTTCAGAAGCAGTCATTCCAATCATCTCAACTCCAACAAAACTAAAAACTACCATTTGGAAAGAAAGGAAGAACCCGCTAAACCCATGTGGGAAGAAACTTACATTAGTAATATTACTAACAGAAGCATTTCCAACGGGAGTTTTGTAATTAATTGCAACGAGGATTACCCCAACGCCAATTAATACTAAAATTGCAACCACTTTAATAATGGCAAACCAGAACTCAGTTTCTCCAAATGCAGATACAGTAATTGAATTCATAAAAAATAAAATTACTAATAAGAACAGAGCAGTTACCCAAATTGGAAGATGAGGATACCAAAACTGCATATATAACCCGGCAGCTGTAATTTCAGCCATTGCAATGGTTATCCAACAAATTAAGTAGGTCCATCCAGCAACAAATCCTGTTTTTTTGCCTAAATACTTATCAATGAAATCAATAAATGAAACACTGCTTGTATGTGACAATAATAGTTCGCCTAGTGCTCTCATCAAGAAGAAACAAGCTAACCCAGCAATCAAATATGCAAGTAGGATTGATGGTCCTGCAAGATGAATCGATTTACCAGCTCCCAAGAATAATCCGGTTCCTATCGTTCCTCCAAGAGCAATTAGTTGAACGTGACGACTTTTTAAACCACGTTCCATGTTTTGTTCATTATTTTCAGTCAATTAAATACGTCCTTTCAAATTAACAAATAGATTAACTAAATTATACTTGTTTTTCCGAAATATGTCTAAATAAAAAAGACACTTGTTTAAAAAGTGTCTATAATTATGACTCTACAATTTTAAGTACTGATGGATTTAACATCGGTACTTATTTTGGTTTAAATTTAAAATAAAAAACGAAAGATGGCTCGGAACCCCGTCTTCGTAAAGAAAGGACCATCCTTCATGAATTATTCTACCAAAGCTGCTCTTGAAATTAAAGATCCCTACCTTGAATTAGATACAGCACACTTTAAAGATGCAATTGAAGATCAAGGTAACCAGATAATTGTGCATCTTATTCAGTCTTATCCTTTACATTGCCCGCGTTGCGGTCAATTAATGCTCAAGAATGGCTTTAAGCTTGTTAAAGTACTATGACCAAGCTTGCACTATGAGCCAACTATTTGGTCAATTCGTAAACAAAAATATCTTTGTAAGCCGTCACTAAACTGCCCACAAACGATTACCAAAGTGGCTAAAGTTGAGGACGTTAAGTATCACCATCATATCAGTTAAGCCATTAAACAGCGAGTTATGATGCAACTAACTGTTAATGAATCGCAAACCGATATTGCTAAGGAACTTGGCATCTCTGATTGGACTGTAAGACGGGTTATCTTTTAACCTCGATCAATTCTTCAAGCCTAACTACCACTGGCTACCACGACACATTGCTTTTGATGATTTTAAGTCTGGTCGCTTTGCGCCCAGTGGAATGAGTATGATCTTGATGAACATTGAAAATCACCGTACTTTAGACATTATTTTGTCACGACGAAGTCGCTACTTACGCAATTACTTTCTGCGTTACGACCGCTCGGCTCGTTTAGCGGTTCAAACAATTACGGTTGACCTGTATACACCTTACCGTCATCTTATTCATGAATTGTTCCCTCATGCCATTATTATTGCCGACCGCTTTCACGTGGTCGCCCAAGCATATCGTGCTTTGAATCAAATTCGTATCAAGGCTATGAATAGAGCCGGGAAAGGTACTCACCAGTGGCGAGCTCCTAAACACTTCTGGAAACTAATTTTAACCCCAGCAGGACTTCTTAAATATGATAACTATTGGTCACGCCATAATTTTGGTTACGCTCAGCTTACCGACGTTGAAGTAGTTCATCGCTTACTGTCTTTCGATGATGATCTAAGTCAGGCCTATCGTTATTATCAAGATCTAATTTTAGCCGTCAGTCATCGTGATCAAGGTGAATTGAATCAGTTACTCAGTCAAAAATAGACCACGCTACCTTGGCCACTCCAAAAGGTTCAACGAACCTTGCGGAGCCATAAATTAGAGATCATTAACAGCTTCAAATACCAAAACTATACTAATAGCCCAGTAGAAGGGACAAATAACAAAATTAAAGTCATTAAACGAACCGCTTATGGTTTTCGCAACTTCTTCAATTTTCGGGCTCATATCCTGCTCGCCCTACCTAATTCATATATTGCCATCAACTGGAACCATAAAAGAACAGCTCATGCCGAATTCCAGACACGAGCTGCTTGAAAACTTATTCTATTTTCTCATCAGTACTTCTTGACGAAGAGCCATAATTATTTAATTTTATTTATTTGCTAATGTTTGAACATCGCGTACAATCATCAATTCTTCGTCAGTAGGAACTAATAAAGTCTTAATCTTTGAGTCTTTTGCACTAATATCTCTAACAACACCACGAACGTCATTCTTTTCGTTATCAACGCCAATTCCAAAGTAGTTTAATCCTTCTGCTACTTCTTTACGAATAGTAATGCTATTTTCACCAACACCGGCAGTAAACACAATTGCATCTGCACCACCCATTTCAGCAAGGTAAGCACCAACATAACGAATAATCCGGTTAACGTAAATTTCACGAGCTACTTTAGCACGTGGATTAGTTGCTTGAGCTGCTTCAACTTCACGCATATCAGCAGAAACTCCAGAAATTCCAAGAAGCCCAGATTTTGTATTAAGTACTTTAATCATTTCATTGATATCTGTCATGCCTTCTTTTTCCATTACATAAGCAAGCAATGAAGGATCTACATCACCAGAACGAGTAGCCATGGTAATTCCTGTTACGGGAGTGAATCCCATTGAAGTATCAAATGATTTACCATTTTTAACGGCACAAATTGAAGCACCAGCACCTAAATGCATAATAATCATCTTCAAATCTTCAGCTGGTTTGCCAAGTAATTCAGCAGCACGTTGACTTACATAACGGTAACTAATTCCGTGGAATCCATATTTACGAGCACTATATTTTTCATAATATTCATAGGGAAGACTGTATAAGAAATTCTTTTCAGGTAAAGTTGCATGGAAAGCAGTATCAAAAACAGCCACACTAATAATATCAGGCAAAACTTTCTTAAAAGCTTTGATTCCAAGAACATTAGCTGGTTCATGAAGTGGTGCTAATTCAGTTAAGCTTTCAATTTTTTTCAAAACATCAGGAGTAATAACTACTGATTTATCAAAGTATTCACCACCAGCAACAACTCGGTGACCAACTCCATTAATTTCTGAGTATTCTTTAATAATATCAAGATCCAATAATTGATCTAATAAAATTTGAATAGCTTGTTCATGATTTTTTACATCTGTTGTTTTTTCATATTTCTTGCCATCACCATATTTAATTTCAACATGTGAAGCAGGAAGTGCAATTCTTTCAATTACACCTTCAGCTAAAACATTTTCTTCAGGCATTTCATATAATTTGAACTTTAAAGTTGAACTACCGGCATTAACAGCAATGATCTTACTCATAATTATCTCCCTTATTTTTTGAAATTTATTTCTTCAATAAATCTTTTTCTTCCCAATCAACAACTTCTTGCATGAATTTTTGAAAAGCATCGGTATCTTTAAATGATGGGAATTCTCCAAGCATTACTTTGTCTGCCTGTTTAGCACCATTACCGCGTTTTTGTAAAATCATAATTGCTTTTTGAGCACTTTCATTTAAAAACAATTCTTTTGGTAAATTTAAAACACCTTGTAAATAGACAGTGTCTTGCATCCATTTTAACAAACCTTTAGCTTCATTAGTTCGAAATAAGTTACTTGGAACAAGAAAGACTGCAAATTCACCCCCTTTTAAGTACTTAACTGATTGCTCAATTAAAAGGTGATGAACGTATGAATGACCTTTACTAGCTCTAGTTTCAAAACCAACTGTATTTTCATCAATTGGATAATAGCCAACTGGCAAATCAGAAACTACTAAATCGATATCTGGAATATCCATTTCAGCAAGACTGTCTTGATGAATCAATTCAATATCTAATCCTTGCATCTTAGCACTAATACTTGCAATTGAAATCATAGAATCGTCATTATCAATCCCAATTCCAGAAACATTCTCATGTAATTCCAAATTCAATTGATTCATCACCGCAGTTAAAAGATTTTCCGATCCAACTGCGGGATCAAGAACCTTAACTGACTTTTGTTCTTTGTATAAACGCAAAATCAAATATCCCATAATATAGGCAATCGTATCAGGAGTGATTTGATGAATTGCTTGGATTTTATCAACTTTAATTGCTCTAATCATAGCCATTTGGATAGCTCGACGAATCGAAGGAGCATCCATCTTTTTATAATCAACCGTTTTATAAAGTTCCGTCAATTCTTTGACAATTTTTTCATTTGGAACTCCATCTTCAACACGTACCGTCCCATTATCAATAATGTTATCAGCCGTTTCAATAAAGGCATCCAAATATGAAGTATTAAGGGCTTGCATTAATACCGTGGTAGATTGATCAAAGACTTGATATAAATCTGTGGTATCTTTTTCAGACAATATCTTCAGCTCCTTTAGCTTGTATCTAGGTTAATAGTAACGAAATTATTGTCATTTTTCAAGATTCATTGTTCGATTGTTCGTAACATATGAGCAATTCTTAAATTATTACTGTGAACCTGTGTATCGACAGTTTTTAATTGATAAGTAATCACGATAGCAACTAAAAATAAAAAAATAATTGCAATAAAAGTTAAACTACCTTTTCGTTGTGAGATTACTGGTAAATTCATAAGTATGTCCCCTTAGCTTAATCGCTGAAATAACATGATTTTGGTCTATTTTCCAATTTGCATCTTCAACATGCAAAATTAATGGCATATAGCCACCATCAGCTGTTTTCATTTTAATTTGATCTTTATAACGACTCACAATATAACTTTTTTGTTCTGTTTGACTATATAAAAATAATTGATTGTTTTTAATCATCAAACTTTTAAAAGCAAATTGTTTGGATTCAATTAAATCTAAATAACGAAAAATTTCACTTTCTTGTTGTTGGTTTAAATTATTTTTACGCATTTGTTGGAATGTAAATCCAATCAAACTAACTGCAATTGAAATAATTAATAAAGAAAAAATGGTCTCCACAAGGGAAAAACCATTTCTATGTTTATTTATTTTTAAATTCATAGATTCTCCTAGTTTCCATCAATTTATGATTACTTTGACTTAACCTTTGATTCATAACTTGGCTTATTGAAAAATAAAAGGTCCCAGCTGTACAAATAATGAAGAAACCAATTAAAGTATCTACTAAGGTAAAACCCGATCTACTTATCATCTTCACAATAATAAATCCCCCATCCTAACTGAAATTTTTGATGAATTTTACAGTGACGATTTTGCGAATACCAATTTAGCGTTTGGGGTTTAACAAACCCTTTTTCGGTAATCTTAATTTCCCGAAACTCTACTGGTCTTAATCCATCAGGTAATTGAACTCGCTTATAATGAAGTCCATTATTCCTGTATTGTGAGAAAACCACTTCATCAGAATTTGACCAAAAACTAACCGTTGTAATTTGTCCATTATCTTTTGCCATTTGAATAGCCGAATTCCATTGTTCATCAAAGCAACGCCAAAAAGCTTTTTCTTTTATATTACTTTGTGGAAACATAGCAACTGCAAAAACTAAAAATATCAAAATTAAGGCACTTATTCCGAGGACAATAACAGTTTCAATCAGAGTAAAACCTTTTCTAATCTTTTTTGGCATGATTATCTTGAATTGTAATCTTTTCTTCAGTCGCCTGTTTAACTTGTTTCTTAGTTAAATAATTATTTTCGACTAATTTATCAAATGTTACATTATTATCAGAATGATCATCTTCAAACGCATCAATTTGTGTTTGCACAACACTAACCATTGCATTTCCATGCACTGAATTTGCATGATCCTTTTGCGAACTTAGATTGGGAATGATAATCAAAATTAATAATGAAATTATAAATAGCACAACTGTCATTTCGATTAGGGTGAAACCTTTTCTTTTTTTCATTAATAAATATTCTCCATTGAATGATATAGGGGTAACAACATTTTTAAATAAGTAACAACAATTGTAATTCCTATAATCACAAACGCTGTAGGTTGAATTAGGCTAATTAATCTTTCTGATTTTTTGATTAACCGTTGAAAGCATAATCTACTTAATGCACGTAAATTTTTTGCTAACATTTCATTGGTACTTCCATTAGATAAAAAAACAACTAGTTCATTAGATACAAAATAGTAACGTTTAAAAATTTGCTCAATCCCAATCCCTTGTTTTAAAGATCTATCCATTTCTTGACCAATTTCAAAAAGTAACGTTCGTTCTTTAAATTTTGCGAATACTTGGACAATCTTACGTAAATCTAACCCATTTTGGAGCATAATTGCTAAATTACTGGTTAAATAGTATTCATAATATGAACTAAAAATCATTCCTAAAAATGGAATTTTTGCTAGAAAATTTGCTTTATAGATTGCTTGTTTAGCTAAGAAATCTTTAACACGATAGAACCCAGATATTCCAAAAAATCCAATCACAACAATCATTAAGTAAGTAATCCAATTTTTGGAAGCAGTTATATTGCCTAAAGCATTTGTTTCTGGTAAAACGAAGAGTTTAATTGATATCAACAATAAAATTAAAAAGAAAAACAAAATTAAGGGATAAATTGCAATATCACGAATCTTATTCTTTTGTTTTAAACGAAGTTGAATAAATTCACTAATTTCTTGCATTCCATCCTCAATCTTACCGTGTTCATCAGCAATTAATAATTGTTGATACATTGAATTGTTTAAAAAGAATTTCATTGATTTAGGCAATGGATAACCACTTTTTAATCCTTGTTCGACTTTTAAAATTATTTTGCGATTCTTTTTCGAAACAGTTTTAATAAAATCTAATGCTTGTGAAATTGAAAAACCAATTTTCATTAATTCCGAAATTGTAGAAAAAATAAAAGATTGTTGTTGCAATGTGACTTTATCCGAATTGATATTTTTTCTGAATTTCACTAGAAATCTTCCCTTCCTTGTACAAATTACACAATTTATTTTTCCAATCTTCCATATCGTACTTTTGGTTTTCAAGCATTTCTAAATTTGAGACTGAAATTAAGGCTTGATTATTTCCTGAATTTGTAGGTAATAATCGCTGATAGACAATCGAATTGGTTGCACTTTTTAATTGTTCATATTTAATCCCTAACTCTAGCATCCGCTGCACAACTCCCGCTGGTGTTTTTGCATGAACCGTGGTAAATACAAGATGTCCACTTAAAGCTGCCCGAACAGCAATCTTGGCAGTTTGTTCATCACGGATTTCCCCGATAATAAAAACATCAGGACGTTGTCGCAAACCAACTTTCAACAAATTGGCGTAACTCATATCAGCTTTTTCGTTAACTTCTAACTGTAAAAAACGATCCTCAAAGATTTCAACCGGGTCCTCAATCGACATAATTACTTCATTTTCGTGTAGCGAACGGGCAATTTTATAAATTGTACTAGTTTTTCCTGAGCCAGTAGGCCCTGAGAAAATCATTAAACCCCTTTGATTAGATAATGACTTTAATTTATGTAGCATCTGTTCCTCAAAAAATTGACAATCCTCGTTTCCATTATCGTAAATAATTCTCATTACTAGTGATTCATGATGGTTAAACGTTCCTACAGATGATAATCGAATTCTTAAATTCAGCTTTTGATGCTCATAGGAAAGTGATCCTAACTGTGGTCTCCTTTTTTCTGATACTGACATTCCGCTTTGATATTTACAAAAAGTGATTATTCTTTGTGCTTTTTCAAAAGAAATTTCAGATAACTGAATTACTCCTTTAACTGTATGAATTTTAACTTCATAATTGGTACTTTTGGGCAAAAAATAAATGTCGGAAGCCCGTTGCTGAACCGCTAATTCAATTATTTGATCAAATAAATTACTAATTTCCATTTTTTCACATCCTTTTTTATAAGATACGAAAAAAGACCCAATCTAATTTAAGATTGAGTCTTTTTAGAAATCTATTTAATTATGCTTCTGCATCTTCAGGTAAAACAGCAGCTTCATAGACATCTTGAACATCATCATTTTCAGATAATTCATCAATTAGTCCAGTGTATTGCGCAATTTTATCTTCAGGTACTTCTGTAACAGTTTGTGGGAATAAACGAACTTCTGAGTTATCAAGTTTGTAACCAGATGCTTGTAAAGCATCTCGAACTGCAACCATGTTTGAAGGATCAGTGAAGATTTGATATTCATCATCAGTAACCTTCATATCATCAGCACCAGCATCTAAAGCTTCCATTAACATTGTATCCTCATCGTCTTCAGTATCGTCACGTAAAACAACGATGTATCCCTTACGGTCAAAGTTGTAAGAAACTGAACCATTAGTTCCTAAAGAACCACCATGATGAGTAAAAGCAGAACGAACTGCAGCAGCTGTCCGATTTCTATTATCAGTCAAAGTTGAAACCATTACAGCAGTTCCACCAGGTCCATAACCTTCATAAGTTACTTCTTCGAAGTTAGCAGCTCCAACACCAGAAGCTTTGTCTAAAGCACGTTGAACGTTATCTTTAGGCATATTTGCAGCTCTAGCTTTTTCTAATTCAAGTCTTAATTGTGGATTACCATCTGGATCAACTCCACCTGATTTAGCAGCTTGGTACAAGTTACGTGAAATCTTTTGGAAAATTTTACCTCTTTTTGCATCTTGAGCGTTTTTACGACCCTGAATATTATGCCATTTTGAATGTCCTGACATGATTCAGCACTCCTCTCTATATCTGAAATTAACAGTTCCGATTATACCAACAAAAACCGCCATAATCAAATTTACTGCTATTTTGTTGAATTTCTGTCTTTTAAACCAAACGGTAATAAAATATTTCGTTCAGAAACTTCTTCATTTTTCATTAATTTTGTTAATAATCGCATTGAAACTGCACCAATATCATAAAGCGGTTGAGTAATGGTTGATAACATTGGCCGTGTCATTTCGGTTAATTTAGTATTATCACTTGTTGCAACTTCAAATTGTTCAGGAACATTGATTCCACTATCAGACATTGAGTTCATAACACCGGCAGCAACATCATCATTGCTTACGATTGCTGCAGTAACTTCTTCTTGAACTAACTTATTTCTTAGTTTGTATCCACTATCATAAGTGGCTTCATTTGCCTCAAACAACAGAGTCTTACGGAATGGAATTCCCGCATCTCTTAAAGCATCTTTGTAACCTTCAATTCTGTAATCTTTATTGATTGAACGGTTCAAGTGAGAAGCAACAAATGCCACACGATCATTTCCATTTTTTAACAATTCATTAGTTTGGGCATAAACAGCTTTACGATAATCAATATTTACACTATTAAATTGGTTTTGGGAATCTACTGATCCTGCTAAAACAACGGGAATCCGTTCGTTACTCATATCAGATCGAACGGCTTCACTAATTTCATTACCCATAAAAATAAGTCCATCAACTTGTTTTGAGTATAAAGTGTTAAGTGCTTTAAGCTCCTTTTTTTCATCACCATCTGAATTGGTCAAAATAATATTATATTGATACATTTCTGCAATATCATCAATTCCGCGAGCTAAAGCGGCAAAATAAGAGTTCGTAACATTAGGAATAATTACTCCAACCGTAGTAGTTTTTTTACTTGCTAAACCTCTAGCGACATCGTTAGGACGATAATTTAAACGTTTAACGACATCTAAAACTTTTTTTTCGGTTTCCGGTTTAACGTTATGATTATGATTAATCGCTCGTGAAACTGTTGCCATTGAAACGGAAGCTTCTCTTGCAACATCATAAATTGTAACAGTTTCTTTTTTCTTCATTTTAGTTACTCGACCTTCTTTCAATATAGACTTATTATCTACAAGAATAGCAGAGTAACCGTTTACATTCAAGTAATAAAAAAAACCATTCAAAATGGTCTTTTTCAAAACTAAAATTTAATCACGATGTTCTTCAGTAGTTTTTTCAACAATTCTATTATCATTATCATTTTCGGTAGAAAATGCGTCATCCATATCTAAAGTAATATCATCAGATTCTTTATCTTTTTCAAGATCTTGTTCAGGTGTTTTAGGAACTGGAATCAAGTTTAAATAAGTTTGTAAATCACTTAAATCTTCTTTTAAATCTAAAAGTTTGTTGCTAACTTTTTCACTAACATCATCAAAAGAATCCTTATAGCTATTTACTCTGTAATTTGCTGAGTCTTTGGCATCTGCAAATGAATCAGCTGCGTAATATGCATAATCAAACGCACGATCCTTAGCATCTTCAACTGCGTCTAAGACAGTATTTCTAAGTTCGTATTGCTTTTCTTCATCAAGTGAATGATATGCAGCAAATGCAGCAGCTCCACCTAAAATTGTTCCTAAAAATAAACCTTTTTTAAAGCTCATGATATTCTCCCTTTTTTAACGAAAATTATTTTTTCTTATTCTTTTTTGAAAACAACTTCATTGCAGTGTTAGCCACAATGCTAAGAATTGATGTCTTGGTAAATAAATTGAGTTTATTCTTTAAATTATCAGTCGTGCTTTTAGCTTTTTCAGTTGCTTCGGTAACAGTTGTACCTATTTCAGCTGCTGCTTGAAAAACTGGGTCAATTTGGTCAATTCGATCATTAACATTTTCAATTAAATCACTAACGTTGTCGCTTAAATCGTTGATATCAATGGTAATTGAATCTAAATTACGACTAGCATCATTTAAAGCCTTAACTAAATTAAGTAAAAAGATTCCGATAAATATTACTAATACAGCAAACGCAATTGCGGCGATTAAACCGGCTACTTGTCCAACAGTCATTGAACTACCTCCTAATGATTTATAACAAGTTAAGAATATCATTATTTCATAATAATGACAATTATTGCAACCATCTAATAATTAATTTGATATAATCATAGCATCAAATTAATTATTAGATTGAGGTAACCATATGTACAACAACTTATTTTTGACTGTTACTAATGAAACTTTAAAACAATATACCAAAAATACATTTTTAAATAAATTTCTTAACAAATTTGATTTTGATGAAATCTTGTGGAGCTTAACTACCGAAGTAATCAGTATCATTTTAATATCGATTTTATTTTTTATCATTACTGAATCTGGTAGAAAAATCATCAATCATTTATTTAAAAAGTATCAATACAAGTTAAACGAATCAAATAGCGATAATAAAATTGATAATTCGAAAATTATGATTCAACGGCGAAATAAAACCATTTATACCCTAACCCAAAATGCTTTTCATTACTTGGTTATTTTCTTTTGGCTCTATTCCATCTTATCAATCATTGGAATTCCAGTTGGAACATTAATTGCTGGGGCTGGAATTTTCAGTTTAGCAATTGGACTAGGAGCACAAGGTTTTGTAGGCGATATTGTTAGTGGTTTCTTCATTCTTTTTGAACATCAAATTGATGTAGGAGAACATGTCATTATTAATAGTACCAACGGAATTGTAGATGCAATTGGTTTGAGAACCACGCAAATTCGCAGTTCAAATGGAACCTTAAATTTCATTCCAAATCGTAATATTACAACAATTTCAAATTTATCTAGGGGTAATATTTCAACCCTAGTTAACATTAGAATTATGCCAGATTCTCCCATTAAAGAAATTGAAGATATTATGAATCAAGTTAACGAACAAAAAAAAGGAACCAATGCCAATGTAGTTGGTGATCCCTTGATTTTTGGAACAGTTTATCTAGACGATGGTTCACTTGCCATTCAAGTTGTCATAACAGCTCGTAGCGGCACAGAGAGTAAAATTCAAGCTGATTACCTTGCTGACTATCTAAAAGCGCTTACCAATGCTGGAATTGTTCTTCCAATGTCTCCTCAAACTGTTGAAGTCCCCCAAAAACCTAAAAAGAAACCAGATTCAAACCCAATTACTATTACTAATCCATTACAAAACAAATAAATTAAGCTTTGTTCTGAAATTATCAGAGCAAAGCTTATTTTTTACCACCAATCATTAATAACATCTTTTAATTTTTGTAATGCACGCCCACGATGGCTTATTTGATTTTTTTCATCGTCAGTCATTTCTGCCATTGTCTTATGCATACTTGGAACATAGAATAATGGGTCATAGCCAAATCCATTTTCTCCACGCTTTTCTGTCAAAATTTCACCAGAAACAATTCCACTAACATGAATTTTCTCGCCACTTGGTTTTACTCCTACTAACGAAGTGTGAAAATAAGCATTTCGATCATCAGAATGGCCAAGTCGTTTTAATAATTTAGCATTATTAGCATCATCATCATGATCACCTGCATAGCGTGCAGAATAAATTCCAGGTTCATTATTAATTGAAGGAACAACTAATCCCGAATCATCAGCAAACACAGGTAACCCTAGTGCTTTAGAGACTGTTGTGGCTTTAATTGTCGCATTTTCTTCAAAGGTTTTTCCATTTTCTACTATGTCAGGTATGTTTTCAAAATCCTTAATAGATTTAACATTGTATCCCATTGGTTCCAACATTTCTTTAAATTCACGAAGCTTATTTTGATTACCGGTTGCAATCACAATTTCTTTATTTTTCATAGTCTTTAAGTTGATTTGGTGTAATCAACTCTGAACCCACCTTTCGATTTAACCATTTAGAAGCAACATTGTTAAAATGTATCACACCTTCTGTTGTATAATAGTTTATTTCTGTCGTTTTAGCATTATTTAATTCATTGTTATCTTTTAAAATCTGTTTAGCAACATTAACTGTTTCATAACCAGGATCAATTAATTTAACTTCGTCACCCATTGCGTCTTGAATTAAGTTGGCAATAATTGGGAAATGAGTACAGCCTAAAATTAAAGTATCAATGCCCGAGTTTTTAATAGAAGCTAATCCGTTTGCAATTGTATCTCTCGCCGCTTGTGAAGTATAATCACCTTTTTCAACTAAAGGAATAAAGGTTGGACAAGCTAATCCGACTGTTTCAATCTCTGGAGTAAGTTTTTTAATTTCATCGCGATATGCATGACTATTAATGGTAACTTTTGTTCCAATTACCCCAATTTTTCCATTTTTAGTTGCTTTAACTGCCGCACTACTTCCTGGCTTAATCACCCCCACTACTGGAATTGATAATTTAGTCTGTAAATCTTTAAGTGCAGATGCTGTTGCAGTATTACAAGCAACTACCATACACTTCGCGTTTTGTTTTTCGAAAAAGTTGCCAATTTCCATACTATAGTTAACAACTTGATCAACACTCTTTTCGCCATATGGCATGTGTGCTTCATCACCTAAATAAATCATATTCTCATGAGGAAGTTCTTTAAGAGCCACTTTCAAAACGGTTAGGCCTCCGATACCAGAGTCCATAAACGCAATTGGTTCGGATTTCATAGTGTTTCCCCCTCTTTTTATATATCCATTATACTCATAAATAACTAACCATGCACTCTGTATCATGCTTTATGGTAAAATTGAAATCGTATAAATAACGATTGGAGAACATTATGAGCAAAAAAGAATTAAATGACTATACCAAATTTTTTCAGAATAATCCCAATCCAGGATTTTGGGGAATAGAGCTTTTAAGAGATGCTCTTTTAAAGGATGTTTTATCAGAAGACATTCACGATATTCTTTATTGGGCGGGAAAAAATTTAGCAATTAAATTCCCAATTCATACTGCTGACTTGCCTACTTTCTTTCAACAATCTCAATTTGGTATTTTAGATTTAAAAAGTGGATCAGAAAGTAAGTCCATTTTTAATCTAACAGGACCAGAAGTACAAACAAGATTAAATATTGATAAAGATGCTGATTTCATGTTAGAAACAGGTTTTATTGCCCAAACCATTCAGCAAAATTCTGGTTTTGAAACCGAAGCTGAATATAAAATAAAACGAAAAGACATTATTGAAATTACTGTAATTTCTGATATTTCTCGTCAAATTTTAGATCCTAACGAAATACATCTCATTGAATTAAATCAAGCATAAAGTAAAAAGCCTTATTACAAAACGCAATTGTAATAAGGCTTTTTCTGTGACTACAAAAGTAGATTAATATGCTGCTAATAGCTTTTGTAATTGTTCTTTAGGATGATAACCAACAATTTGGTCAACAATTTTCCCATCTTTTTTAACCAATAAAGTTGGAATACTCATGATTCCTAAACTTGAAGCAGTCGCTTGATTTTCATCAACATTCAACTTGCAAAATTTGATGTTCTTATCTTCTTCAGATAATTCATCAATTACAGGTCCTTGCATTTTACATGGACCACACCAACTTGCCCAAAAATCAATAACAACTAAACCTTGTGCAGTTTCCTTTTCAAAATTTGCGTCTGTAATTTCGTGTACCATAATAAAACCTCCTTAGTTCATCTACTTACTTGTTGTAAGTATACTATCTAACAGTTTCTAGTTCAACTAGATTGATTACAATCTACTTAAACTTAACAACGGTCGAACCATCTCCACCAGAATTAGCAGGAGAAAAACCAAACTCTTTTACTTGACGATTTCCACGCAAATAATTAATCACACCTTTACGTAAGGCACCAGTCCCTTTTCCGTGAATAATCGTAACCGATGGATAACCTGCTAATAGTGCAGAGTCAATGTAGCGATCTAAGCGTTGCATTGCATCATCATAGCGAACTCCACGTAGATCAAGGGTAGGCGATGTCGATGAAGAACGAGTTCGATGAACTACAGTTTGAGCTCGATGTTTTGGCTTTTCTTCTTTGACCCTATCCATGTCAGTCTCATCGACTTTCATTTTTAAGATGCCAAGCTCGACTTCCCAACTGTGATTTCCAATCTTTTTAAGCAATACCCCACGTTGGCCATATGTTTTAACTAGAACATCGTCACCAACTTTAAAGGATTTCTTGGCTTTTGAACGTTTCAACACCTTGTTATTCTTCAATTCAGTATGTTGTTCCAATGCATTAATTTTACCTTTTTGTTCGATTAATTCATTTTCTTTCACATCAATCGCAGCATTTTTTTGTCGTTTGTGTAAATCATCAATAATTTCGTTTGCTTGTCTTTTTGTTCTAGAAACAATTTGATTAGCATCCCGTTTAGCCTTATTAATCATAGCATCACGACGTTCAGTAAATTGATTAAATTTTTCAGTTAATTCTTGATGAAGTTCAGTAACTTTTTTCAGTTCAACTTCTAACTTCCGTGCTCGATCATCCGCTGCTTTAGTTTGCTGAGTCAATTTTTTTATCATTGAATTAATATCTTGACTATCTTCGTCAACCAATGATTCAGCTTCCATAATAATAGACTCATTTAAACCTAAACGACCAGCAATACTAAGTGCATTACTTTGTCCCGGAATTCCAATCATCAAACGATAAGTTGGACTCAACGTTTTTTCATCAAATTCCATCGAAGCGTTAATGGTTTCAGGGCGATTATATCCATAAACTTTTAATTCCGGATAATGAGTAGTAGACAAAACTTCAGCATCAGATTGACTAATGGCATCCAAAATTGACATGGCCAATGCTGCCCCTTCTCGAGGATCAGTTCCTGCTCCTAATTCATCAATTAGAACTAAGCTTCGGTTTGTCATCCGTTTTAAGATGCTAATAATATTATCAATATGTGATGAAAAAGTACTCAAGTTTTGTTCAATCGATTGATCATCACCAATATCAGCAAAAACTTCATCATAAAGTCCAGCTTGACTACCTTCATCAGCAGTAATAAATAAACCAGATTGCGCCATTAGTTGAAGTAGTCCTAAGGTTTTCATGGTAATTGTTTTACCACCAGTATTAGGACCAGTAATAATAATTTGCCGGTAATCAAATCCCAATTTAATGTCATTACCAACAACTTTTTCTTGATTAATGAGTGGATGACGAGCATTTTTTAAATTAACTTGATTATCAGCTGAAATTTCAGGACGAGTAGCTTTCATACTGGCAGCATACCGAGCTTTGGCATTAATTAAATCAAAGTGACCTAACTGTTTGGCATTTGAAAGTAACTCCATTTGATAGGGACGAATTAAGTCTGAGAGTTGCGCTAAAATACGTTTCTCTTCTTCACGTTCGTTAATTTGTTCCCGCCGTAAATCATTATTTAAACCTACTACACTTGCGGGTTCCAGATAAATTGTTTGACCTGAAGTACTTTGGTCATGCACAATTCCACCAATTTTTTGTTTGTATTCCGCTTTTACAGGAATAACATATCGATCATCACGAATTGTAATAATTGGGTCGCTTAAATATTTAGATTGCTTTCCATGAGTAAAACTTTCCATTTTACTCTTGATATTGCCCTCTAATCGGCTAATTTGACGACGAATTGAACTCAAAGTCCCAGAAGCAGAATCTAAAATTTTTCCCGAATCATCAACTGATTTTTTTAATTGAACGGTAATTTCCGGAAGATTGCTAAAAGTTTTGACTTCTTCATAAAGAACATGAAGTTCAACTTTTTCAGTTTCTAGATTTTCAAAGAAACGATTAATCACTAAAATAGCATTTAAAACAGCACTCACTTGAGCAAGTTCTTTACCATTTAAATTTGCTCCAATTTCTAATCGTTTAATTGATGGTGTAATATCAACTAGTTTAGGAATGGGAATTGTGTGATTTAATCGATAAATATGAGCCCCGTCATCAGTTTCATCAAGCCATCCGTTAACAGTCTCTGCTTCACTACTAGGAAGCAATTGTTTTAACTCTTTTTTACCATTCTCGGTCGCTAAATAATCACCGATTTTTTGCTTAATTTGCTTATATTCTAAAGTATCTAGTACTTTTTGATTCATTTAACCACCTATTCTAAAAAGTAAAAATTTGACCCAGGCCATTGACTAATAATTGTGCAACAGTTGAATCTTGATATGCAAAGGTAATCCAGTTGAGCTTAAATAGTAAAGCAACATCGATAACAATTGTAATTACTAATAAACAAATTATTAAACTAATCATTGCACCTAAAAGTGCATTTAATTGACGAAGAATGGTTAAGGAAACAATTCGATCCAAAAATCCGGTAAATAATCTAACCAGCATTAAAACAATACTAAAAACAATTACAAAACCAATTCCATGCCACATTCCGTGATTTGAATACACCTTGTTAACCACAAATAAATTAAAAAAGGTCCTTAACCAAGTTGCAACTACATCAGCTAAATTACTTGCAATAATTAAAGCAAAAATTAATCCAATTAAAATAATAATTGATAAAATCATTTTTCAGATACCTTTTTTCTTAATTCATCAAGTTCTAGTTGTTTATCTAACTGATCAGAAATCGCATTAAACGCTAATAAAATTGCAGCATCTTCATCGCTAATTCGACTAACTTGTCCCTTAATTTTATTAAGTTCATCATTTAAAATTTTGGTGACTGCTGTCATGTGTTCTTCGGAAGAAGTTCCTATCAAAGTAAAATCTTTATTCCCAATTTTAGCTTTAAATCTCTTTTTGTTATCCAATCTAAGTCCCTCCAGTAATAATTTAATTTTATCATGAATATACAAAAAAGGTATCAACATAACTGCTGATACCTCTTCGTTTTAATGATTCTTAATTATCATCTTCTGGAGCTAGAAATGTGTTCAAAGTTTCTTGTACCATTTCCCATTCTGCATCATCTTCGATTGGCTCTAAATCACCATCTTCTGGTGAAGTAGGATCAGTTCCCTTTGGTAATGCATATGCTTCAATATTAATGTCTTCGTTTCCTTCTTCAGAAGCTGGATACATTAAAATATATGAACGATCATAATCTTTTGATTCAAAGGTAAATAATTCATTATAAAGAATTTCATCACCATTTTCGTCAATTAAAGTAATTTGTTCTGGTTCATTATTCATTTTAGTCCTCCTTTTTATTACATATTTTTATCTAAATAGCCTTGCAAAATTAATTCTGCTGCCACTTTATCAATTACCTTTTTTCGTTTGGTCCTTGACACATCGGCTTTTTCAATTAACATTCGTTCTGCTTCGACCGTCGTTAAACGTTCGTCTTGAAACTCGACTGGTAAATGAAAGAAAGCTTTAACCATTTTACCATATCGTTTTGAAGCCTTAACTCTAGGACCCTCAGTATTATTCATATTTTTAGGTAAACCAATAACTACTCTCTGAACATCGTATTCCTTAATTAATTCTCCAATTCGATCTAGTCCGAACTCTTTTTCATCTTCATTAATTCGAACAATTTCAATTCCTTGTGCAGTCCAACCAAGAGCATCACTAATTGCAACTCCAACCGTTCTTGAACCGACATCTAATCCCATTATTCTCATATTTTATCCAATCTTTATGTTTAGAACTACAGTTATTTTTTAATTATTTGTTGTTCAACCATTCTTTTGCTGCTTGCAAGGCATCATCAATTCCAGCTGGATTCTTTCCACCAGCTTGGGCAAGATTGGGTCTACCGCCTCCACCACCTTGAATGTTACTTGAAATGGCTTTAACGATGTCACCAGCTTTAATTCCAGCTTTAACATTTGCTTCATCAACAGCAACTAATAAGTTAGCTTTGCCATCAGTTCCTGTTCCCAGAACCAAAATGTTTGAATATTTTTTATCACGCCAAGTATCAGCCAATTCACGAAGTTGATTCATGTTACCACTCTTTAGCTTGCCAGTAACAATTGAAACTCCATTGATGGTTTCTGGATGATTAAACATATCGCTTGCTTCTTGATTAGCAAGTTTAGTTTCAAGCGATTCTTGTTTACTTTCAAGATCTTTAATTTGTTTAAGCATCTCTTTAACTCTTGCAGGAGTGGCAGCATTATTAGCTGCTTTAACTGTTTGAGTAACTTTATTTAAAAGACGTTCTTCATCATTTAGGTAGTCAAAAGCTGGTTTTGCTGTAACTGCTTCAATTCGACGAATTCCAGCACCAACTCCAGTTTCTGAAGTAATCTTGAACAATCCTAGTTGGCTAGTATTCTTTACGTGGTCACCACCACAGAATTCAACGGAGAAATCACCGGCTTTAACAACCCGAACTTGATTGCCATACTTATCATCAAATAAGGCAATTGCACCCATCTTTTTCCCAGTTTCTTTATCAGTAACTACAGTTTCAACAGGAATAGCTTCAAAGATTTTTTTGTTAACTAAGTCTTCGACTTTCTTCAAATCTTCCTTAGTTACAGAACCAAAATGGGTAAAGTCAAAACGTAAATAATCTGGTTTAACTAACGAACCAGCTTGTTCAGTATGACCGCCTAAAACATTCCGCAAAGCTTGGTCTAACAAGTGAGTGGCGGTATGATTACGTTCAACACCAGCATGGAATTGGCGATCAACAACTAATTTGTAATGAGCACCTTGTTTTAATTCCCCAAGCACCTTAACCGTGTGCAAGTTTTGACCATTTGGAGCATGTTGCACATCTTCAACAGTAGCAACTAAATCGCCATTTTGGTTATAAATGTTACCAGTATCAGCAACTTGACCACCCATTTCAGCATAGAAAGGTGTTTTATCAAAAATTAATTCAGCTTCGCCGTTGCTTTTATCAACTGATTTAACCAGTTTTTCGTCAAAAATAATATCGTTTAATTCAGCATCATCAACCGTTAAATCAGTGTAACCAACATATTCGCTTGGAGTTTTGATTTCAATTAAAAGATCACGTTGAACTTTCATTGAACCTTTCTTACTCCGAGCGTTACGAGCCCGATTTCGTTGATCTTCCATTTCAGCATCGAAAGCTTCAGCATCAACTTTAAGACCACGATCACTAGCATATTCTTCGGTTAATTCTAATGGGAAACCGTAAGTATCATATAGTTTGAAGGCTGCTTTACCTGAAATTTCCGTTTTACCTGCTTGCTTAGTATCAGCAATCACTTCATTTAATAAAGCAATTCCATCATTTAAGGTTGCATTAAAACGATCTTCTTCACTTTTAACAATCTTTTGAATATATTCACTTTGTTCTAAGACCTTAGGATAATGGGATTTCATAATTTCACCAACTACAGGAACTAGTTTGTAAAGGAAAGCTCCATCAATTCCTAATTGATGTCCATTAACTGTGGCACGACGAAGTAAACGACGAATAACGTATCCACGACCTTCATTTGAAGGAAGTGCGCCATCGCCAATGGCAAATGTAATGGCCCGAATGTGGTCTGCAATTACCTTAAAGGCAACATCATCATCCGCATTATCACCATATTTTTTATGGTCACTAAATGATTGCGTTTTTTCAATCAAAGGCATGAACAAATCAGTTTCAAAGTTCGTTGGTGCATCTTGGAAAACAGAAACTACTCGTTCAAGTCCCATCCCCGTATCAATGTTTTTTCTAGGAAGGGGTTCATATGTACCTTCTGCCGTATGGTTAAATTGTGAAAACACAATGTTCCAAACTTCAAGATAACGTTCATTTTCCCCACCAGGATAGTTTTCTGGATCATCAGGAGCCAAATAATCGTATTTTTCACCACGATCATAGAAAATTTCTGAATCTGGTCCTGAAGGTCCTTGACCAATATCCCAAAAGTTATCTTCCACAGGAATTAAATGATCGGGTGCAACTCCGGCTTTTTCCCAAAGTTCTTTAGTAGCCTTGTCTTCTGGATAATAAGTCATATAGAGCTTATTTTTATCCCAGCCAAACCAATCTGGACTAGTTAATAATTCTAATGCCCAAGGAATAACTTCAGCCTTAAAATAATCACCAACGGAAAAATTACCGAGCATTTCGAACAAAGTTTGATGACGAGCGGTCCGACCAACGTTTTCAATATCATTAGTTCGGATACTCTTTTGGGAACTAGTCATTCTCGGATTATCTGGAACCACTGATCCATCAAAATATTTTTTCATCGTGGCAACCCCTGAATTAATCCAAAGTAACGTTGGATCATCATGTGGCACTAATGAAGCGCTAGGTACAATTGTGTGTCCCTTTTCCTTGAAAAATTCGAGGAACATTTGTCTAATTTCACCGCTACTAAGCTGTTTCATTTTACTTCCTCCAATAAATAAAATTAAATAAAAAACACCATTGCACACAAAGACGTCTACACGCGGTACCACTTTGTTTGCAACGATGTTTATCGTTTACCTCTCATAAATCTCTATAACGCGAGAACCGTATTTCAAATCAGGTAGCACTAAATAAATTTGTTTTTGATTGCTCTCACTATCCAATCATCGCTGCACAAACTCCTCTATTAGTATGTCCTTGTTAAAAATTATAGCTATAAAAGATATGAGTGTCAATTATTGATAACGTTCTGAACTACGTTTCTTTTGTTTCTTACGTGAACGAATTTGACTACGTAATTCAATCTTACGATTTTGGTCATCTTTATTTTTAATTGCTCGTTTGATTTTTCGTTTATACCCAGGCTTAACATTTTTCTTTTTCTTGTTAATCATGGCTAACGTTGAACCATCAAGCTTTTCATGATGGCCTTTATACTTTTCCCGACGACGTCGATCATAGGTATCAACAACTTCACCATTTTTGATTTCTTTAGGTTTAAATTTAATTCCCATTTTTTCTAATTCAAGCACTTGAGTATCTTCATCAGGACCGTAAAGAGTAATGGCAATTCCCTTCATTCCTTTACGTCCAGTCCGACCAACTCGATGAATAAAGTATTCATTATCAGTAGGAATATCATCATTAATGACATGAGAAACCCCATCAATATCAATTCCACGAGCTGCTAAATCAGATGCAACAACGAACTGGTAATCAAGATTTTGGATTTGCTTCATCACACGTTTTCGAACTCGGGGTTGCATACCACCATGAATCTTGGCAACTTTTAATCCCTGACCTTGAAGATATTCTTCAATTTCATCTACTCGTTCACGAGTATTGGCAAATATCAAAGCCAAATATGGATTTCCCATGGTCAATAATTTATAAATTAAACCGTTTTTATCTTGACCCTTAGTTGAGATTAACCAGTTGTCAACATCTTTATTGATGACCGTTTCCGTTGGAATATCATCCAATACTGGATTTTTCATGTATTTTTTTAAAAATGGCTTTAATTTTGGTGGAATCGTAGCAGAAAAGACCATCATTTGAATGTCTTTTGCCATGGCCGCTGCAATTTTATCAACGGTTTCCAAAAAACCAAGGTCAAGAGTCATATCGGCTTCATCAATTACTAATTGGTTAGCTGTATTGATATCTAAATGACCGGCTTTAGATAAATCTAAAATCCGACCAGGAGTTCCAACTACGATTTGTGGTTGTTCTCTTTTTAATTTTTCAATTTGTTTTTCTTTATCAGTTCCACCAACATAATTGGCAATATGAATTGTTTCTGAACTGAAACTGGTAATTTGTTTTATATTTTCATAAATTTGATAAGCTAATTCCCGACTTGGGGTTGTAATTACGATTTGTGTTTTCGGATTATCTGCGTCTAACTGGTTAATTAAAGGTAGTAAGAAAGCATGAGTCTTACCACTCCCAGTTGCTGATTTACCAATTACGCTTTTACCATGACGAATGGTAGGAATTACTTTAGCTTGAATTGGTGTTGGATTTTTAAATCCTAAGTCATTAATCGCATCGTTGATAAATGGCTTAAAATTGTAATCCTTAAAAGATGCACTCATTAATTTTTACCTTTCTTATTATATTCTTTGGTTAACTGGTCTAATTCGACCACAACCTGTTTTATTTCATTTTCATCTTTAGCTACCGCACCACTAGCAAGAGCATGACCTCCGCCATTGTGTTGTTTTGCTAATTCATTAATTGAAGGACCTTTGGAGCGAAGTCGAATTCGGTAATCTCCTTCTTTTTGTTGAACAAAGATTGCCCAATCAACTACCGAACCAATGTTACCAGGTAATGGAACAACTGAAGAAGTACTATCATCACCTAGTTTGAGCTTTTCAACTATTTCATTAGTTAAAATAATGTAAGCAGCTCCGCTTTCTGAAATTTTAAGATTTTGATATACATAAGCAGCTAAATGAGCTAAAGGAACATCAATTTCATCTTCACGTTGCGCAATTTCATTGAGTGAAAAATCAAATTTGGTTAAGCCACTAGCAACTTTAAAAGTATGACTAGATGTTGATGGGTATTTAAAACGTCCTGTGTCCCCTACAATTCCAGCATATAAATCACGGGCACCATCATCTGATAATTTCATTAAAGCGTTAGCAGCATAAAGATCATAAATCATTTCAGAAACACTAGATGCTTCTGGATTAACCCACATCAAATTACCAAATTCGTCATCATTAGGATGATGGTCAATTTTAATTAAGTATTTACCTTGATTAAACCGATTATCATCAACTCGGGGTTGATTAGCAGTATCACAAACAATCACTAAAGCGTCTTTGTAATCTTCGTCAGATACTTCATCAGTTTCTCCTAGCCAAGCAAAACTTTTATATTGTTTTCCTACGCAATAAACTTTTTTATTAGGAAAAGTTGCTCTAATCAAGTGACCCAGTCCCATTTGTGAGCCTACAGCATCAGGATCAGGACGTTGGTGACGATGAATGATTATCGTATCGTATTCACTGATTTTTTCAAAAATTTGTTCTTTAATATTCATATTATCTACCTTCTATAAAAACTCTTAATAGTTAAGTATACCTTATTTTTGATACAAAGGTAAGTTAATATTTTGAAAACTTAAATTTGCCAGATTCGTAAGCGTAATTCCTAGCAACCGAATCCCTTTAGATGGATCGGGAAGTTCTTCGAAAATATCAATTACTTCGTTATAAATTAGTTTAGCATCATTTTCGATAAAATCCGCTTCAGTAATACGTTTAGTAATTGTTGTAAAGTCACTATATCTAACTTTTAAAACCACTGTTTTTCCGTGTTTTTGGTGCTTTTGTAAGGAATTTACTACTAAGTCAGCAATTTTACTCAATTCTCGTTCAACGTCCACCATACTATTTAATTCATGGGGATAAGTACGTTCTTTTCCAATTGATTTGCGTTCACGCTGATATTCAACTTTCCGATTGTCGGATCCTCGAACTCGTCGATACAAAATGTAGCCAAACTTACCAAATTCTTTAATTAAAAACATTTCTGATTTTTGATACAAATCAAATCCGTTATTAATGTTTAAAGCTTTCATTTTTTCAACTGTTTTCTTTCCCACACCACGGTACTTTTCAATTTTAAGGCGCATCAAAAAGTCATGAGCATCATCTTCGCTAATTACTGTCACTCCAGCTGGTTTCCGATAATCAGAAGCCTCTTTTGCTAAAAATTTACTATAAGAAATTCCGGTCGAACACGTTAAATGTGTTTTTTCCCAAATTTCACTTTGGATTAAATGAGCTAAATAAATAGGATCATCAATTTTCTTTTTATTTTCAGTTACATCAAGATAGGCTTCATCTAAAGCAACCGTTTCAATCTTATCAGTGTATTCATGAAAAATATCATGAATTTGATCAGAAACACTTCTAAATAATTCAAAGTCTGGTGCTTTGAAAATGGCTTTGGGACATAAGTCTAGTGCTTTACTGGCTGGCATAGCAGAATGAATCCCATACTGACGCGCTAAATAATTGGCAGTTGTAACTACCCCTCTTCCACCAGTCGTCCGCGGATCCTTAGCAATTACTAATGGTTGCGTAACAAATTCTGGATGTTCACGTTGTTCAATTGAAGCAAAAAAGGCATCCATATCAACATGAATGATTTTTCTTGATGCATCAATTTGAATATAACATTCAGTCATCTGAATACCTCCTCTCACTTTAGAACATACGTTCTTTATAAACCAATAAAAAAAGCCCTTTAAGAGGCTTTTTATTTTGCTTCATCATCTGTTTTTTCAGTTGCTTCAGCTGGTTTTGCTTCTGCTTTAGGGGCAACTGTAGCTTCAGGACGAGTTACATTGGCAATGGCATTTAAATCAAAATCTAAATAAATTCCATCGCAATCAATGGTAACTAAACCTTTAGCACGATCAATGTTGCTAACCACACCGTGTAAACGGCCGATTGTAACAACGTGATCACCTTTTTGTAAAGATTTTAAAGTTGCTTGATGTTTTTGTTGTTGTTTCTTTTGTGGTCTAATCATGAAGAAATACATTAAACCAAATAAAACAACTAAAATTGCAATTGAACCATATTGTTGCATATTATTTCACCTCAATTAACTTACTACTTATATTTTACCAAAACTGACTTATAAACACCATAAATCTAACTTATTCATTTGGATATGGAATTCCTAAATGTTGATAGCCTTTTTCGGTTACCTTCCGACCACGTGCAGTTCGTTTTAAATAACCTTTTTGTAATAAATATGGCTCATACATTTCCGCAATGGTGTCAGTTTCCTCACCAATATTAGCAGCTAACGTATTTAAACCGACTGGTCCACCTTGGTAATACTCAATCATTGTTTCTAATAATTTAATATCTGTTCGATCAAGTCCACGATTATCAACTCCCAAAGCAGTCAATGCTTGATCAACACTTTCAATATCAATTTCACTTTTACCCGAAACTTGAGCAAAGTCACGCACTCGTTTTAACAAACGATTGGCAATTCGCGGTGTCCCTCGTGAACGTAAAGCAACCTCATGGGCACCTTCATCCTTGATCTCAGTATGAAAAATTTGAGCCGAACGTTTTACAATTTTTTCCAAATCAGCTTGATTATAATAATTCATGTGCTCCACAATTCCAAATCGATTTCGGAAAGGAGCATCTAGTAACCCAGCACGAGTCGTGGCTCCAATTAAGGTAAATGGAGGTAATGCAAAATGAACAGGATGAGCAGTTGGTCCTTGTCCGATTACAATATCAATATAGAAATCTTCCATAGCTGAATAGAGCATTTCTTCAACTACTTTTGGTAAACGATGAATTTCATCAATAAATAAAATATCACCCGGTTCTAGTTCGTTTAATAAGGCGGCTAAATCGCCGCTTTTTTCGATTGCTGGACCACTGGTAATTTTTAAACTAACATTCATTTCATTAGCAATTACCATTGCTAAAGTAGTTTTTCCCAAACCAGGAGGCCCATATAATAATACATGGTCTAGCGATTCTTCACGTTGTTTAGCGGCTTTAATATAAACGTTTAAAGAACGTTTGATTTCAGCTTGACCAATGTATTGGGCAAAAGTTTGCGGACGTAAAGATTGTTCTAGTGAGTCATCTTGATCATCCGTACTCTGCGACACAATTCTATCATCTTCCACATTTTACCTCCTTACTTAGTTAACATTTTCAACCCATTACTAATATATTGATCAGTAGTTGTGCTTTCATCTAAAGCAGCTAATTTAGACTGAATTTTTTCAACACTCTTATGTGTAAAGCCTAATGCTTCCAATGCGTTTAATGCATCGTCAAGTTTTGGATTTTGACCGACAATAGGGTTACTTTCACGAATATTCAAATCTAATTGGAGATTCTTATCAATCTTATCTTTAAGATCCAAAATAATTTGTTGAGCCGTTTTCTTTCCGATTCCTGGAAACTTAACTAAGAAACTAACGTTTTCGGTCTTAATGGCATTAATTAAACCAGTATTGTCATTACCTGCCATAATAGCTAGCGCACTCTTTGATCCAATTCCAGAAACATTAAGAAGCTGTTCAAAAAGCTGTTTATCATCTAAAGTTTCAAAACCATACAAGGTCATTGATGAATCAGTTACACTTTGATGGACATAAATTTTTTTCTTAGTATGAATGTCTGTTTCAAAGTGATAAGGATTAGCTACATTAACTAAATATCCTACTCCGTTAACATCAATGACAATATAACGGTCTGAAATGTCTGTCAATTCTCCATATAAATATTCGTACATCAATCATCACTCATTTCGTTTTTATTCCCATCCATCTGATTCATGGGGGTCTTGAATTCTCTTAAACATCGTTTGTAAATCACTGGGAGAAAAATGAATTAACACTGGTCGACCATGGGGACAATTAAATGGATTTTCACATTTATGCAAATTATCTAAAAGAGCCTGAGCCTGTTTGTGGTCCAAATGATGATTGGCTTTTATAGCCTGCTTACAGCTGGTCATAATTGCTGCTTGCTCTCTAAAGGAAGCCGTTGAAAGCTTGTCATTTTTAAGCACCCAATCAATCATTTCTCTGATGGTCTTTTCTTCTTGACCTTTTTCAAACCAAGTCGGGTGTTGGCGAATCACAAAACTATTGTTGCCAAACGGCTCAAGTTTAATACCCACTGACTCAAGCAAATCGAATCGTCCTTTAATTGCCATCGCATCACTTGCAGGATAATCAAGTACAATTGGAACTAATAAATTCTGTTCATCAGTTGAAATCTCACCAACTTGTTTACGAAACTTTTCGTAATTAATCCGTTCTTGAGCAGCATGTTGATCAACAATATACATTCCATCATGACTTTCGGCAATCAAATAAGTTCCGTGAACTTGCCCAATAAAGCGTAACCGAGGGAAACGTTCTGTTTCGTCATGTTGTTCTGCGTTACCAAATGGTAGTTCGGGACGTTCATTTAAATAATAATTTTTGAATGTTTCAACATCAGAATTAACTAAGTCAGACTTAGTTTTAATCATTACTGGTTCGGCATTTAGTTTTTCTTTTTTCGCATTAATTGATGAAATTTGACCAACAGTGCGATCAATTTCAATCGAACTCGTTAACGTTTCAGTGTCATTAGTTTGCTTTTCTAATTCATCAAAATTTAACGCCACTTCCATCGTATTGTGTTCTGAAAGTCCCCGTTTTAAAGATTGATTATCCAAAGCATCAGGAATCAAATTTCGTTGACTTAAAGAAGCGTAAATAGACTTTGAAATAAAATCGCTTAATTCTCGACTATCTAACAATCTAACTTCCTGCTTAGTCGGATGCACGTTCACATCAATTAGACTAGGATCCATTTCGACGCTAATCACTGAAACTGGATAACGTCCCACCATCAATTTTGAACCATATCCATCAATAATGGAATGATTCAAAGCATAGTCTTTTACAAAACGACCATTAATAATTACTGAAATATACTTACGACTGGCCCGTGTTAATTCAGGCAAACTGGTATATCCAGTTAGTTTAAACTTACTATTCTCATTTTCAACTGAAATCATTTTTTTCATGCTAGGATTACCATAAATTCCCGCAATTACCTGTTGCATATTATTTCGACCAGAAGTGCGTAATAATTCTCGTCCGTTATGCTGTAACGATAAGGCTACCTCTGGATGACTCAAAGCCAAACGATTAACAATATCGGTAATCTTACTTAATTCCGTAGCAGTTGATTTTAAATATTTTAATCGATTGGGGGTATTAAAAAACAACTCATTGACTTCAACTGTAGTGCCTCGTCGAATTTCCGCTGGTCCTTGTTGCACTAATTTACCACCATGAATATGAATTTCACTACCCTCATGTTCACCATCAGAAGTTTTCATCGTGATATCTGAAATTGCAGCAATACTAGGAAGTGCTTCACCACGGAACCCTAAAGAATGAATCTTAAATAAATCAGCTTGATTATTAATTTTACTAGTTGCAAATCGTTTGAAAGCAAGTTGAACTTGATCTGGGGCAATTCCGCTCCCATTATCAGTAATTTTGATTTGTTTTAGACCAGCTTCTGTAATTTCAACGTCAATTCTACTACTACCAGCATCAATTGAATTTTCAACTAATTCCTTAACTACTGAAGCAGGTCGTTCAATTACTTCACCAGCTGAAATTTGATCAGATAAAATATTTGATAATTGATGGATTTGCGCCATTTCAGTTCCTCCTTACTTTTCGTTTAATTTTTGTTTCCATTGATAAACTAAATTCATAACTTCCATTGGATTTAAACTCATTAAATCAGTTTTCTCGATTTCATTCATGATTTTAGTTTCTTTTTTGCTTAAATTACTTTTTTCTGCAGGTTGTGTTTCAACTTTGAATAGTTCCAATTGTTGTTCTTCAGCAGCTTCTGTTTCAACTGAAACTGATTCAGGAGTGATTGCTAAATTAGCATTTTTTCCGGTCTCTTCATCATTATTTTCAAAATGATCTAACACCGATTGGGCCCGTGCCAATAAATCAGTTGGAAGTCCAGCTAATTGAGCCACGTTAATTCCATATGATTTATCGGCCGCCCCATCAAGAACTTTATGAAGAAAAACTAAGTGACCATCTTTTTCTGAAGCCCCTACGTGTACATTTTTTAGTTGTTTTAATTCATCACTTAACCCAGTTAATTCATGATAATGGGTCGAAAACATGGTCTTAGCATGTACTTTATCATGTATATATTCAATAATGGCCTGCGCTAACGCTACCCCATCATACGTTGAGGTTCCTCGACCTAGTTCATCAAATAAAATCAAACTGTTTTCTGTCGCATTTTGAATAGCTTGGTTAGCTTCTTTCATTTCTACCATGAAAGTACTCTTACCAGAAATTAAATCATCGGCTGCTCCAATTCGCGTGAAAATTTGATCAAAAATTGGCATCACAGCTGATTCGGCTGGAACAAAACAACCCATTTGCGCCAAAATTACAATTAAAGCGAGTTGGCGCATATAAGTACTTTTCCCCGACATATTGGGACCAGTAATTAAAAGAATTTTAGTCTTTGCATCCATTAAAACATCATTTGGCACATACTTTTGTGAACCCATCACTTGTTCAACCACTGGATGACGAGCATTAATTAACTTGAGTAACTTATCATGATTAAACTTGGGCTTTACAAATTGTTCTCGTTCACTAATCGTTGCAAAGCTTTGGAGGACATCAATGCTAGAAATTCCACTAGCTAGTTTTTGCACGCGGGGAATTTGTTGCTTAATTTGTTCTCGAATTTTAGCAAAAATTTCATATTCCAAACTACGTGATTTTTCTTGGGCTTCTAAAATTAAAGATTCTTTGGCCTTTAATTCTGGGGTTGAAAAACGTTCTGCATTAGTTAATGTTTGAACTCGGTTGTAACGAGAATCATCGAGTTTTGCAATGTTTCCTTTAGTAACTTCAATGAAGTATCCAAACACTCGATTATAGCCAATTTTCAAATTAGAAATCCCAGTTAATTGACGTTCTTTCGCTTCTAAATCAGCTAACCATTTCTTCCCATTTTGCATTGCATCGCGATATTTATCAAGTTGATCATTGTACCCATGTTTAATGATGCCACCATCTTTTACTGAGATTGGTGCATCTTCTACGATAGCTTCGTCAATTAACTGATAAACATCATGAACATCATCTAATCTTTCATAGATTTGTTGAAATTCTGGAGTGTCCAATTGATTTAAAACATGTTTAATTTTAGGAATTTGATCTAATGATGATTTTAGCTGAATCAAATCGCGTGCATTTCCCCCACCAAATGAGATCCTTCCAGCCAATCTCTCCAAATCATAAACCTTAATTAAGGCTTCACGTAATTCATTTCTTTCGTAATAATTATCTAATAACGTTTCAACCAAGCTTTGCCGAGCTTCAATCTCTTTTTGCTTAATCAAAGGCCGTTCAACCCATTGTTTTAATTTACGTCCGCCCATTGCGGTCTTGGTATCATCCACCACCCAGAGTAAAGTTCCAGATTTTTTGCCCGTACGAATATTTTTCAATAATTCCAGATTATATTGTGAATTATGATCAATTTTTAAATATGAATTAGGTTGATATTGACGAGCTGGTTGAATATGAGAAAGACTGCGTTTCTGCGTTTCTGCTACATAACTTAAGAGAACATTCAATGATAAACGGAGTAATTCATTATCAATATTAGTGATAATTTCACTACCGTTTTCTTCATCAACTGAATTTTGTGGGGAAATTAAAATTCCTAATTTTTTGAAATTATCGATTAAGTTAGTACTGATACTATCATCAACAACAATTTCCTTTGAACTAAGATTGATTACTTCGTTCAAAACAGCATCCGCACTATCCAATAACGTAACCTTTAATTCACCAGTTGAAAGTTCAATGTAAGAAAATCCGTACTGATCAAGTGTGGCACTATAAACCACACTTGCTAAATAGTTATTATCTTTAGCTGTTTCCGAATTATTGTCAGTTTGGGTACCGGGAGTTACTAATTGAATAACTTCTCGTTTAACCATCCCCTGAGCTAACTTAGGGTCTTCAACTTGTTCGCAAATCGCAACTTTGTATCCCTGGTCAACCAGAGTATCAATATATCCTTGTGCAGCTTTATGTGGAACCCCACACATTGGAATTGGATTTTCGGCCTTATGATTTCGTGCGGTTAAAGTTAACTCTAAAAGTTGTGCACCCTTAACTGCATCTTCATTAAATAATTCATAAAAATCGCCAATTCGATAAAACAAAAAAGCATCGGGATATTGGTCCTTGATTTTTTGATATTGTTCCATCATGGCTGTATTCTTTTTTGCCATCGAATCCTCCTTAAAGTTAACTTTGATATGGTTGATATTGACTAATCATAATTGGTCTTATTTTTTTAGCATGTCCATCTTTCTTATCAACGTCAATTAAACAAGCTGATAAAATTCCGTCACCGTTTGTTTCTACTTCAAAACGATTAGGACGAGAAGTTAAAAACTTATTGATGACTGGTTCATATTGCATTCCAATCACACCGTCATCAGGACCAGTCATTCCAACATCAGTTAAAAATGCTGTTCCTTTTTTTAAGATATGTGCATCATTAGTTTGCACATGGGTATGCGTCCCAACTACAGCTGAAACCCTCCCGTCAAGATACATTGCCATTGCTTTTTTTTCACTTGTGGTTTCTGCATGCATATCAACAAAAATAACTGTGAATTTTTCTGCTTTTAAATGCATAATCAATTCGTCAATTTTTGCAAATGGATCATCGGTTTCTTCCATGAAAATTCGTCCTTGCAAATTAATCACAGCCGCTTTAACTCCATTAATGTTTAATTCACAATAACCATTTCCAGGTACATCTTTACCTGGATAATTTAGTGGTCGAACTAGTTTTTTCGTATCGTCAATAAAATCAAAAATGTCAGCGTTATTCCAAGCATGATTACCTAATGTAACCACATCCGCTCCGTCCTTCATAATTTGCTTAAAAAGCTTTTCATTAATTCCACGACCGACTTTAGTTGCGTTTTCACCATTTACAATTGTTAGCTGGGGTTTTAAATCTTTTTTTAATAATGGTAAATATTGATCTACCATTCCCATTCCCATTTCGCCAACTACATCACCAACAAACAAAATTTGCATTTTTTCTCCGCCATTCTAATTTACTTATATATATCTATTTTACCATGGAAAAAAGCAAAATAAAAAAAGACCACAACGGGTCTTTTTATTTTGCATAATCAACTGTACGTGTTTCTCGAACAACCGTCACTTTTGCGTGACCAGGATGATCCATTTCATTCTCAATTTTATCTTTGATTTCTCGTGCCAAAACGATAGCTTGCAAATCAGAAATTTTATTTGGTTGAACAATTACTCTAATTTCACGTCCAGCTTGAACAGCATAACTCTTTTCAACTTCTGAAAAACTGTTACTAATATCTTCCAGTTTTTCCAAACGATGAACAAAACTTTCAAGGGAGTCACTTTTGGCTCCCGGTCTTGCAATCGAAATTCGATCAGCAACTTCAACTAGTTCAGCAACCATACTATGTGGTTCACTACCAGGTTCACCTAAACGAATTGAATCAATTACAACTGGATCTTCACCATATTTTTTGGCGATATCAATTCCAGCATCTACATAAGATTCATCCGTTACGTTTGAAGAAGCCTTTCCAATTTCATGTAATAATCCAGCGCGCTTTGCTAATGTAACATCTTCACCTAATTCGGCTGCAAAAACTCCAGCTAACTTGGCAACTTGAATTGAACGTGATAAAACATTTTGCCCATAAGAAAGCTTATATTTTAATTGTCCGACTAACTTAACTAAATCAGGATTCATAGAATGAATTCCTAAATCAAAAATCACATTTCCACCAGTTTCTTGAATCAATTGATTGAGTTCTTTTTTACTTTTCTCAATCATTTCTTCAATTCGAGCTGGATTAATACGACCATCTTTGATCAGCTTTTCAAGCGCCATTTTAGCAATTTCACGTCTAACAGGGTTAAACCCACTTAAAACAACCGCATTAGGAGTATCATCGATAATTAAATCAATTCCTGTAAGTGTTTCAAACGTTCTAATGTTGCGACCTTCACGACCAATGATTCTACCTTTCATATCATCATTCGGAAGAGTAACAACTGATACAGTAGTCTCAGAAACAATGTCAGCTGAACTTTGTTGCAAAGCTTCAACAATTAAATTTTTGGCATCACGAACAGATTCTTTTTTAGCTGCTTCGTAATTTTGTTTAATCATTTGAGCTCTTGTATCAGCGAGACCCTTTTTAGTTTCTTCGATTACTAAATCTCTAGCTTCTTCTTGTGTTAAGGAAGAAACCTTAGTAACCTCTGCTTGCCTTTTTTCAATAAGTGCATCTGCATCTTGTTGTTTCTTAACCAAGACTTTTTTCTCATTGCTAATTTTTTCTTCCTGACGATTAAGATTATCCTCACGCTTTTCAAATGCTCGATCTTTACGATCTAATAATTCTTCACGCTTTAATAGATGATCTTCTTGACGTTGAATATCAGCACGACGCTTTTTAAGATCTTTTTCCACACGAGAACGGTAAGCATTACCTTTTTCTTTAGCTTCTAAAATAGCCTCTTTTAAAGCACTCTTTGCTTTCTTCTCTGCATCAGAAATAATATCATTAGCATTTTTGTGAGCAGCATCTAATTTCTTTTCAACTACCCGTTTATGAGTATTTTGACCAATTAAAAATCCAACAATTATAGCGATAGCGGCGCTTCCAATAATAGCAAAAACCATCATTTTTCCTCCGTACCACTTAATTAATTCTTGATTTAAAGTCAGTTTAAAAACCGACCACCTTTTAAGTTTAATGTTAAAAAAATTAAGTGTCAACTAAGTATACCAAAAAAGGATAACATTTTTGTTATCCTTTTTTGTAAATCACTTTAAATTGTCATATATTAATTTAAATCCTGTCTTAGTTGCATAATCACGAACTTCATTTCTCGCTTTTGCAAAGTTAACACTTTTAGTAATTACTTGACCATTTGGTAACGCTAAACCAACCCAGAAAAATCCAGCAAGATGTCCTTCTAAACTATCTGGTCCAGCAACCCCAGTAAATGAAACCCCAATATCAGTTTTCATTTTATCTTTGGAATTCTTTGCCATATATTCGGCAGTTTCAGAAGAAACAACCCCGTATTTTTTAATTATCTCAGTTGGAATATTCAATAATTGTTCTTTAGCATCGGCAGAATAAGTTACGAAGCCACCTGGGAATACCTCAGACGCTCCTGAAACATTTCCAATCCGACTTTGGAACATTCCACTTGTTAATGATTCTGCAGCTGTAATTGATAATTCTTTGTTTTTTAACAAATTAACTACAACTTTTTCAAGGGAGTTATTATCTCCGTAACCATAGAAATATTGACCAACAATCGCTAAGACACGCTTTTCCATGTTGTCAATTAATTCTTTAATCTCAGACTTAGTTTCTCCACTAGCAGTGATTCGAAGAGTTACTTCATTACATTTAGCGTAAGTTGCAAGGGTTGGATTAGTTTGATTATCAATTAGTTCTTTTAAATCCTTTTCTAATTCAGTTTCGCCAATTCCAAAGAAACGAAGTACGCGTGAGTCAATTAATGAACTACCGCTGGTTAATTTAGCTAATTTTGGCATAGCAAAATTAGTAAACATATATCGCATTTCTACTGGTGGCCCTGGTAATACCAAATAATCACATGCGTCAGTTTTTAAAAACATTCCGACAGCAAAACCTTTTTCATTTGGTAAGATTTCAGCGCCTTCAATGTGTTTAGCCATCATATCAGCATTGCTTGGTTTTCCAAGAGCATATGTTGCATAGAAATCATTAATTTTTTTTAATGCCTTTTTATCAATTTCTAAATCTAGTCCTAAATGTTGTGCCAAAGATATTTTTGTAATGTCATCTTCCGTTGGACCAAGTCCTCCGGTTAAAACAACTAAATCACTCCGACTTTCGGCCAAACTGATAGTTGACTCTAAACGATCATAATTATCACCAACTGTGTCTTCAAAATAAACATCAATTCCGAGATTAGCTAATCTTCTGGCAATAAATGCTGAACTAGTATCAACAATTTCACCAAGTAAAATTTCTGTTCCAACAGTAATTATTTCTGCATTCATACCCCAATATCTCCCTAATTAAAATGAATCGGAAAATACTTTTCGATTTTTATAAAAATACTCAATTCCTGAATAAACCGCAGCAATTAATGAAATATATAAGCAAATTTGGCCAGCAGGAATATCTATATTGTCAAAGAAAACATTGTTCAATAATAAAATAATAATTGTAATCATTTCAAAGAATGTTTTTACTTTACCAGACCAAGCAGCAGCAATTACTTCTCCATCATTTTGAACAATAATTAATCGTAATCCAGTTACAGCAAGTTCACGACAAACAATAATTGCAGCAATCCAGGCAGCAACGTTTTCATTTCCACTACCAACTAACATAATGAAAGCCGTCATTACAAGCATTTTATCTGCTAAGGGATCAGCGAATTTGCCAAAATTAGTAACTAAATGTTGCCGACGTGCAATTTGACCATCTGCAAAATCAGTTAGAGAAGCAATAATAAAAACAAATGCCGCTAACAATTGAGCAATTGGAATCAAAGTTCCTGCCAACATAATGCTACCTAAATCCATTGGAACAGCCAATAATATCAAAAATACTGGAATTAAGAAAATTCTAAACATGGTTAATTTATTTGGTAAATTCATTTTTAAAGTTCCTTTCTTTATTAAAGAAAAAACGACCCATTTTTCAACAGATCGTTACTTTGTAACAAAACTAGTTGTTAAATTTAAGATTCATTTGTCTTTGAGTAGCACTTTGACCTTGTGCTGGTGCAGACATTACAACCGCTTTATTATTCAATTTAACACTAGAAATTGGCGCATTGTTCAATGAAATATTTACTTCTTTAGCGTCTTTAGGAATGTCAACAGAATGGCCAACAGTTGGAGTTAAACTACCTGTCCAAACTTGGTTTCCATTAATTTTAACACTAGCTGTAGTAAATCGAGTAGCACTCAATTCTAATTTTGAAGTATCATCACCTGTCTGTACTGTAAAGTCAGAAGTACTATCTTTAACTGGTTCAACCTTAGTCTCACCTTTTTTCAAGGTAGTTTTCTTTGTTACTTTTTTCTTTGCAGGTTTCTTTTTTACATCATCATTAGAAACAGTCACTTTTGAGTTTGTTGGTGCAGAATCACTACTATCATTATGGGTTTTAACAACCGCAAACCCTACTACGACCAGTACGATAACCACAATTACTGCAATCACACCTAGTGGTAAATACTTACGAAAGTCCATTTTAGCTTTGGTTTCTGTTGATGTTGGACGAACAACCCGAGAAGCTGTGAGTGCTTGATCTTTAACTGGCTTAGCATCAGACTTAACTTCACCAGTAACATTATTATTTGGCAAGTAATCCTCAACAAATTTATCACCGTTTAAACCAACAGCGTTAGCAAAGGTTTTAACAAAAGCTCTAACATAAAATTTACCAGGAAGGGCTTCAAAATCATCATTTTCAATTGCCACTAAATATTTTTTTTGAATCTTAGTGTCTTTTTGAACTTCATCAATTGAAAGTCCAGCCTTTTCTCTGGCAGATTTTAGTTTCTCCCCAATATTCATCTTTGGGTTTAAATTTTCTTCTGTCATTTTTTCAACTCCAATTCATTTAATTATTGTCAGTATATCACAATGAAAGCGATAAAAAATTTAGTTTATCTTAAATAATCACGTTTCTAGTGGTCTGACTATTTTCAAAAAAGTTTTTTGCTGCATCAATGATTTCATTAAAAGATAAATTCTTAATGATTTCTACTTCATCATATACATTGGTAAAATCGTTCAACCGATCTCCCATTTGATTAGCAATTCCTGGAATTGAATCCATCAAAGCAAAATGATCGCCAATTTCTTCATTTTTGATTAATTCAAATTGTGATTCAATTTTTTTTGGATTAACTAAACAATCATTAATTTCAGCTAAAATAATATCACAAAATTTTTCTGTCTTTTTAGTATCTTCAGCAAAAATCAAGAATTGATACCCATCTTCAATATCAAAATCAAATCCAAAAGAATCATTAATAATTTGATTGTCATATAATCGTTGATATATATCAGAATCTTCTGAGAATATTAATTCCAAAAACATGCCTAACGATAGTTCATAACGTGAAAATGTTCTTCCAAAAAAATTGATTTGTGGTCCCCGAATTCCAAGACCAACTTTAGGGGTTGAAAGTTTCATCGTTGTTTTTTTATATGGAATAACTAGAGAATTTTCAATTTCTTGGTTTACGATTTTTTTTAGATTTTCGATTGAATTATTAGTGGTTAAATTTAAAAAATGTCCCTTTACTTCAGAGATTATCTTAGTAACATCAACTTTTCCCACAACAACCAACGTCATATTATTAGGAACATAATATTGATGATAAGTATCATAAAGTTCCTCTGGTGTGATTTTAAAAATTGACGATTTGCTTCCCGCTATGTCAAAGCTTAACGGTGATTCACTATATAAACTCGCAATTGTATCAAAATAAATCCTAGAACTAGGATCATCTTGATACATCATTATTTCTTGTCCTATAATTCCCTGTTCTTTAATTATTTTTTGCTCGTCAAAATATGGATTTTCTACTAAATCCAACAATGTTTTAAAGTTGTCATCAAAATCTGTCGTTGCTGAAAAAAGATAACTAGTTTGATTAAAACTAGTAAAAGCATTATTTTCTGCCCCATACTTAGCGAATCGATCACTACTATCATAATTTTTTTTATCAAAAAGTTTGTGCTCAATAAAATGCGCAATTCCTGCCGGTAAATGCTTTATTCCCTGATTTTTACTAATCACGGTATTAATTGAGCCAAAATCGACGGATAAACTAGCATAGGTTGAATTAAAATCAGGTTTAGGATTAATAATCACTTTTAATCCGTTACTAAGGGTTTCTTGATAAACACATTCGTTAAATTGTTCATAATTAATTTTATTCATCATCTTCCCCTTTCAATAAAAATACTGACTTTAACTCTAGCTTTTTTGCAACTAAGGCAATACTTCTTTTATTAACGGATTGAATGCCTTCAATCCAATCATTTTTAGTAGTTTGATTATCAACTAAGGCATTAATAAAAAGATTATTTAACAATTTACGTTCACTATCAAAGTTAGTTAAATAATTTGAAATTAGCGATGTTTTAATTTTATCAAGCAAACCTTCAGAATAATTTTCATCAATTAATCTTTTTATTTGGGATTTAATCATATCTTGAACTTTTTCCGCTTGATTCCCATCAATTCCACTTTGAATCATTAAATAACCTAGCGTCGTATTAAAACTACTTGAAATATAATATGCTAAACTTTCTTTTTCTCGAATATTTAAAAACATTAAAGAAGAAGCAGATCCACCCAATAAAGAATTCATCACAAGAGCATCATAATAATCAATGGATTTAAGACTAACTGGAAATTGATACATTAAATTTAATTGTGATTGCTTTTGTTGGGCCAATTCCGTTTTGTATACTACCGAGCGTTGATCTGGTCGAGTTTTTAATTTAACTTTTAAATTAGCTCGTTGAGAAAATTTAAAATGGTCTTGAATAGTTGCAATTTGGCTCTCATCTAATGATCCTTGTACTGAAATATACACTTCATTATGTGTAATCATTTCATGATAATATTCAGCTACGCGTTTAGAGGTGATATTTGCAAGTTTATCAACATCTCCAAAAATTAATTTGGCGTTTTGTGGGTCATTAGCAAAATACATTTTTTTAATTTGACGAGCGGCATAATATTTTTTATTATCACTAAGATTGTTCAAGTAATCGACCAAATTGTCACGTTGTAAATTAAACAATTCATCTGGATAAATTCCATTAATTAAATATGGATGAAAAATAATCTCTTGTAAAAAGTCACAAATTTGATTCACTAAATTAATTTTAGTTTCCAAAAAATGTTCATTAATAAATGTAATTATAATTCTTAGTACAACTACATCTCCAACTTTAAAAATATTAGTTCCAAAACGTGCTCCATATAATTCTGCGAGTTTTCGCGCGACTTTTAGCTTTGAATTATATTTATTACTGTAATTTTCCATCATTTCAGCAACCATTGTCCGCTCAGCCAAATTATCATTAGCCAATGGTTCAACAAAATCAATTGAAATAGCCACATTTTTGAACTTATTTTGCTTTTCAAAATTAAAGCGAACCCCTGATGTTATCTCTTGTTGCATATTTTCCTCCAAAATAAAAATTCCTTAGATTTTATTCTAAGGAAATGATTATTATTACTTAAATGCTCCTTTAAGTTTTTTCCAAAAACTTTCTTTTTTTACTTTGATTTGCATTAAAGGAACAGTTTCTCCAAGAATTCTTCGAGCAATGTTACGGTATCCTTCAGAAGCTGGATTATCAGGATTTAATACGATTGGTTCACCATGATTTGAAGTTGCAATAACTTGATCATCATCAATAACAATTCCCAATAATTTAATTCCAAGATGATGTGTAATTTCGGAAACATCCATTACATCACCATTATCCATCATATTAGGACGAATTCGATTAATAATTAATCGTGGAGCTTCCTTCATTGGATGTTTTTCAAGCAATCCAACAATTCGATCTGCATCACGAACAGCTGAAATTTCAGGTGTCGTAACAATAATTGCACAATCTGCTCCAGCAACGGAATTTAAGAATCCTTGTTCAATTCCGGCAGGACAATCAATCAAGACATAATCAAATTGTGGTTTCAACTCATCAACAATTTTTTTAACTTCAGCTTCAGTTAACGCATTTTTATCAGTATTTTGAGCTGCAGGAAGTAAATAGAAATTATCACCAAAACGTTTGTCTTTAACTAATGCCTTAGTTAAAGACACTTCATCCTTAGCAACATCAACAATATCATACATGATACGATTGTCTAAACCTAAAACAACATCAAGATTACGTAATCCGATATCTAAATCCATCAAACAAACTTTTTTGCCCATTAATGCTAAGGCTGTCCCAATATTAGCGGAGGTAGTAGTTTTACCCACTCCACCTTTTCCAGACGTAATTACGATGGCTTCACCCATTGTTATATTCCTCCAATTCTACTAAAGAACTTTGGACTAATTTCTTTGATATTATCTAGATTGCTATACGAAATTGTATGCAACCCATTAACATAAACAACTGTTCTCAAGTCCTCTGAAATTTTTTCTCTATTATCTTCAATGATTTCAATTTGTTCACCAATTCTAACTTGTTGAGCATTATGAAAATTACCAACGGCTAATTTAGATTCATCAACTGGAAAACCAACTTGAACAATTCCATCTACATTACCCATGCAAAATAAATTCCCATTAGTAATTAATTTTCCACCTTTATGAATCTTTCCTAGGAAAAGAACATCACCTTTAATTTTTAAATCCTGACCATTATGAATGGTTTGATCAATAATAGTGACCCGATTTTCATCGCGTAAATGATAAGCTTCATCATTAGACATAACATCAGCTTTAAATTCATTAATAAAAAGGTTATCTCTTTTATTAACTATATCACGTAATGTTTGTTTTTGTTCAGCCGACAAAGCTCGATTACCAGTAATGATATCAAACTTCATTCCCTTTTTTTCTGAATAATCAGAACTATGTACGAGTTGGTCAAGAAGTTCTGTAAATTCGGTTTTGATAGTTTCAAAATTCTCGGAATCATCTAGTGCAATTTCAAATCCATTTCGTGTTCCTTTTAACACAACACTCTTCATATTAATTAGCTCCTATTTTCTATATTTATCAAATAACAAACTGATTGGAAAATAGAGTAACAAGAAAATTACTAAATTTAGTAATAGGGTTGGTCCAAATGCATAGGCAAAAAAATGAATCCCAGAAAAATAGACTAAATGACTCATTCTTCCACCTGTATAGCCCAAAACTAATACGATAATAATATCAATTAGATAAATCATTATTGAACTATAAATATTTTCATCAACGTACTCTAAAATCAGTTTTGTTACAAGAACTACAATTGGAAAAATAAATGTATAGATTCCTAAAACACCAATGTAATAAGAGTCATATAACAATCCAATTCCAAATGCCCACCAATATATGTGAATATTTTGCTTACGGTCACTAAATAAAATTGTATAAATTAACCAAGTAACCGTTAAATAAGGAACCATAGGAAACTTACCTGCTAATAGATATGGAAAAGCATGCATTAATGCTCCTTCCAAGTAAAAGGAGATAAACAAGCCGATGATAAAGAGCAAATAATGTCTAGATTTTTTCAACATATGCAGTGCTCTCCTTACTATTTCTTACCAATTACTGTTACTACATCAATGTTTCTAGTATCAGCAGCTGGTTTAATGTTAATTTGTTCTGAAGTTCCATCAGCGGCACTAGAAACTCCTGTAACTGTTCCAATGAAAAGTCCTTTAGGAATGACACCACCAAGACCATTTGTCGTGACTTTAGCACCACGCTTGATTTTATCCTTTGCAGTTAAATTACCCATTTCCAATTCATTATTAGCGTTATTATATCCTGAAATTAAACCATTAACCATGGTTTTATTTCCTTTAACTTGAACCGCAAAATGACTAGCTGAATCTCCACTATCAGTAATTAGTTCGACTTTACTGTTAGTTTTGTTAACTTCAACAATTCGTCCAATCACACCTTTATCAACAATTACCGACATGTTTTTTTCAATTCCAGCAAGGGCTCCTTTGTTAATGACAATTTGCTGTTGCCAATTTGAAGGAGTTCTTGCAAGCACTGATGCATTAATTGCAGTATATCCAGTTAAAGTTTCGTTTAAATGTAATTGTTCTTTTAAATCTTTGTTTTCGTTAGTCAAAGCTTCATTACGAGCTTCAGTAGATTGAAGTCGACGAACTTTAGATTTTAAATAATTGTTTTCGCTATAAGTATTGATTAAATTATCAACCGACCCAAATACCTTATCAATTCCATTAGCAGGAACGGCGATTACTCGATCACCTATACCGACGACATCATTTCCAAATTCTTGGATAAATATTGGCATAGCACGATTATTTCTAACAGCAGCTGACCCACCAATTAAACCGACACTAGCAACTAAACCAACCACAAAGATAACTAAGTTACGGCTAGAAAAAAACTTATGCATAACAATCCCCCAATAAAACGATAAAACAAATAAGCGGGAAACCCCCGCTTATTTTAAATTATTTTTTCTTCATAACTTCAATGCTCTTAAGTGATTCACCAGTCCCTTTAACAACACAATCCAATGGATCTTGTGCAACCGTTACAGGTACTTGCGTAGCGTCAGAAATTACTTCATCAAGGTTTTTAATTAATGCACCACCACCGGTTAAAACAATTCCGTGGTCAACAACATCAGCAGAAATTTCTGGAGATGTAGCCTCTAAAGTATCCTTAATAGCACCAATAATTTCCAATAAATCCTCATGAATAGCAATTGCAATATCTTCGGCAGTAACTTCAGTTGATTTTGGTAAACCAGTTAATAAATCACGACCACGAACAGTTTCATTTCCCATTTCTTTTGCTTTTTCGATTGAAGCAGATCCTGCTTCAATTTTTAATCTTTCAGCACTAGGAATTCCAATGAGTAAGTTATAGTTTTTTCTAATATAAGAAACGATTGCTTCATTCAACTTATCTCCGGCCATGCGAACCGAACGTGAAGAAACAATTCCACCAAGTGAAATTGTTGCAACATCTGTTGTTCCACCACCCATATCAACAACCATACTACCAATTGGATTCATTACAGGAAGTCCAGCGCCAATTGCAGCAGCACATGGTTCTTCAATAACATATGCATCACGAGCTCCAGCCACCCTTGCAGCATCAATTACTGCACGTTTTTCAACTGTAGTAATTCCACTTGGAACAGAAATCATCACGTATGGTTTATTACCGCGACCACCTAATGCTTTTTCTATGTAGTATTTAAGCATTGATACAGTAGTATCATAGTCAGCAATTACTCCATCACGCATTGGACGAATAACCTCAATACTTGCAGGTGTTTTTCCGGTCATGGCTTGAGCTTCATTACCTACGGCTACAATGTCGCCTGTCTTAGTGTTTTTAGCAACTACTGATGGTTCACGAAGAACAATTCCTTTTCCATCAACGTATACTAAAGTATTTGCAGTACCTAAATCGATACCAATATTTTTATTTCCTAAACCTAACAAAACGTTCATCCCTTTATAATTATTTATTTTTGTTTTTTTATATTAATAGCCTAAGTATACCATAATGTTAAATTTTTTAAGGCTTAATTCAACAACGAAAAGTTTAGCTTTTCCTTAATTTTTTTAATAAATATTTTCTCACTTCAGAAATAAACAATAATGATCCAGTAATTACAACCATCCTATGTGCAATATTAGCATCTTTTTTTTCTAATTCACTAATAATTTTTTCCCATTGCGGATAATATTTAACACGACTCTCATCTGCAAAACTAAAATCAGCCACTTTTCGGTTTTCATCTGGTACAAACGATGTTAGATATAAATTAACATTTGGCATGGATTCCAAAATTGATAGCATTTGTTGATATTGTTTATCAGCAAAAACAGCCATCACTAAATCAATCTGATATTTTGAATATTCCTCAAGACTTTCTTTTAATTTTTGAATTGCAGGAACATTATGAGCACCATCAATAATAGTTAACGGATTTTGATCAATCGACTCCATTCTTCCAATCCAAGTTGTCTTTTGAATTTGCCTTTTAACATTAGTAGTAATCTGACCATTATTTAAATTAAAGCTATTTTTGTTTAACTTAATGAAAGCCGCAATTGCAACTCCAGCATCTTCTATTTCAAATTGACCTAACATCTCAATTTTGATTTGGTTAATCGTCAAATCTGCACTTTGATAATTAAACATTTGCTCCCCGTTAGCTTTAACTGAAAAATCTTGGTTAGCAATGACTAATTCACTGATTTTTTTAGTTGCAATTGCTTTAATCTCATCCAAAGCCTCATTTGAAACCTGGCCTACAACTGTTGGTGTTCCTGTTTTAATAATTCCAGCTTTTGTGCGAGCAATCTTTTGAATCGTATTCCCTAATAATTTCATATGATCCATCCCAATTGTGGTAATGATGGTCATAATAGACTTATCATCAACATTAGTAGAATCATTTTCGCCACCAATTCCAGCTTCAACAATTGCCAAATCAACTTTTTGTTGAACAAAATAAAGATACATAAGGGCTGTTATAACTTCAAATTCGGAGGGAGCTAGTTCACTATCAGATTTATCAATCTCTTCAATAACTGGTTTTACAAAATTAACTAAAGCTAATAAATCTTTATCAGAAATTGGTTTCCCATCAATACTAATTCGCTCATTAAATCGAATCATAAATGGAGATGTAAAAGTTCCCACCTTTTGCTTGATTCCCATTAATAAATTCATTAAATAGGCAACTACAGAACCTTTTCCATTTGTTCCGACAACATGAATTGCGGTAACTTGACGTTGTGGATTATCAAGTTTATTTAATAGATTCAAAATCCTTCTTTGTGTTGTTTCTTTTTTCAATCGTGGTCGTGAATGAATGTAGGCCACAGCATCTTGATAATTTTTCAACAAATTATTAACCTTTCAAAAAAGCCCAGCTACTTAGCTGGACTTTTTATTTTTATTTTTGAATAGCAGTTTTAATTTCAGCTAAACGTTTCTTAGTAGCAGCTAATTTATTTTCGTTGTCGGTCAACTTACCTTTTTCTTCATCAACAACTTTTGCTGGTGCATTATTAACAAATTTTTCGTTTGCCAATTTATTCTTTGCACGAGCAACTTCTGCTTCAAACTTCTTAACTTCTTTTTCAAGACGCGCAGCTTCATCATTTAAATCAATTAATTCTGCAAGTGGAATACTAATTTCTGCATCAGTAATCACAGAAGTCATTGATAAATTAGGAACTTTAACATCCGCACCAATTTCAAGCTTGCTTGGATGACCAAAACGATCAATGTATTCACGGTTAGCTTCAAAAACATCTTTAAGTTCAGGATTATTAGTTTTAACCAAAATATCAACTGGACTACCTAATGGAGCATTAGCTTCAGCCCGAATATTACGAACTGCCTTAATCAATTCAATCAAATGATTCATATCTGATTCAGCTTTGTCATCCACAAAATTTTCGTTTACAACTGGATATTTTGCAGTAACTAATGAATCACCCTTGTGAGGCATTGATAACCAAATTTTTTCGGTAACAAATGGCATTACGGGATGTAAAAGACGCAAGAACTGATCAAGTACGTATGCCAAGACATTTCTCGTTTTGGCTTTAGCTTTTTCATCATCACCAGTAAGAATTTCTTTACTCATTTCGATGTACCAGTCACAAAAATCATTCCAAATAAAATCATATAAGGTCCGGTTAGCTTCACCAAAGTTATATTTATCATAATTTTCAGTGACATTTGCAATTGTTTTATTTAAACGAGAAAGAATCCATTTATCTGATAAATTCAAATCAGCTTCATTAGGAACTTCTGGTGCGTCCATCTCTCCTAAATTCATAATTACATAACGACTGGCGTTCCAAATCTTATTAACAAATTTCCAAGATGCATCAACTTTATCATAACTAAATCGTTCATCTTGACCTGGTGTAGTTCCCGTTGATAATGACCAACGTAAAGCATCGGCACCATATTTAGCAATTACATCCATGGGATCAATACCATTTCCAAGTGATTTACTCATTTTGCGACCTTGTTGATCACGAATAAGTCCATGAAGTAAAACATCTTTGAAAGGACGACGCCCAGTGAAATGCAAACTTTGGAAAATCATTCTAGAAATCCAGAAGAATACCAAATCATCACCCGTAACTAAAGTTGAAGTTGGGAAATAACGTTTAAAATCTTCTGAATTTTTATCAGGCCATCCCATGGTAGTAAATGGCCATAAGCCTGATGAGAACCAGGTATCTAACACGTCAGGATCTTGTTCCCAGTTTTCAGAATCTTTAGGTGCTGACTCTCCAACATACATTTCTCCTGTTTCTTTGTTATACCAAGCAGGAATTTGGTGACCCCACCATAATTGACGCGAAATACACCAATCGTGAACATCTTCCATCCATTGTTTAAATGTATGTTCAAAACGTTTAGGCACAAAGTTAACTGCATCATCAGTATCTTGGTTCTTCATAGCAGCTTTAGCTAGTGGTTTCATTTTAACGAACCATTGAGTAGAAAGTCGTGATTCAACTTGAACTCCAGTTCTTTCCGAGTGACCAACAGCATGCACGATTGGATCAATTCTTAACATGTATCCTTGATCTTCAAGATCTTTAACCATCGCTTTTCGAGCATCAAAACGATCCATACCTTCATACTTACCAGCATTTTCGTTCATCGATGCATCTTCATTCATCGTGTTAATTTCAGCTAAATCATGGCGTTTTCCAACTTTAAAGTCATTAGGATCATGAGCTGGTGTAATTTTAACCATCCCAGTTCCAAATTCAATGTCAACGTAATGATCAGCAATAATCGGAACTTTACGGTTTACTAAGGGAACGATTACTTCTTTACCAACTAATTCTTTATAACGATCATCACTTGGATTTACAGCAATTGCTGTATCACCAAACATCGTTTCTGGACGAGTTGTAGCAATTTCAATGTAGTCTTTACCATTGAAGGTGGTTCCATCAGCAAATTTATATTTAACGTGATAGAATGCCCCCTTATCGTCTTTGTGTTCAACTTCGATATCTGATAAAGCAGTTCTAGCTTGGGGATCCCAATTAATGATGTATTTAGCTCGGTAAATTAAGCCTTGATTATATAGATCAACAAAAACTTTACGAACGGCTTTTGACACATTTTCATCAAGAGTAAAAGTTTCACGACTGTAGTCTAATGAAAGACCCAGTTTAGCCCATTGTTGGTGAATGGTATCGGCAAATTTGTCTTTCCATTCCCAAACTTGATCAATAAACTTTTCTCGACCAAGGTCATAACGGGAAATTCCTTTTTCACGTAACATTGCTTCAACTTTGGCTTGGGTTGCAATTCCAGCATGATCCATTCCGGGAAGCCAGAGTGTATCGTAACCTTCCATCCGTTTTTGTCTGATTAGCATATCTTGTAACGTGGTGTTCCAAGCATGACCTAAATGCAACTTTCCAGTAACATTTGGTGGTGGCAAAACAATGGAATAGGGTTTAGCTTTCTGATCACCGCTAGGTTTAAAAACACCAGCGTTAAGCCATTTTTGGTACATCCCTTTTTCAACTTCTTGGGGATCGAACTTGGTAGACATTTCTACTTCTTTTGACATAACTTCACCTCATTTAATTTAAATAAAAAAGCACTCATCCTATTAAATAGGACGAATGCTCGCGGTACCACCTAAATTGGATTATTTAGTCAATAATCCCAACTCAAAACGAATAACGGTCGGTACCGGACATAGTTATTATTAATTCACTATATCTGCTCACAAGCTACAATTAATGGTTACCTTAAGAATCTCTCACTACTATTCTCTCGCTGAAAGGGATTACCATTAATCCTCTTGCTCAATGCATTTATATTTACAACAATAATACTCAACAAATTAGAATTCGTCAACCATTAAACTATTTTTATAGTAATTCTGCAAAAACGTCTTTTTGGGCGTTTAAGTAGTCATCACCAACATGAATCTTGGTTACTTTAAGATTTTCAAGAGCCATTTTCATTAAGCCTTCAACATCAATATTCTTTTCAAACTTGATTGTTTTATCTAAATCAGGCTTAGTTTTAGGTGATGGTGGCGTAAAAATCGTACAACAATCTTCAAATGGCATGATTGAAAGATCATAAGTATCAATTTTACGGGCAATCTTAATAATTTCGGTTTTATCTAACGAAAGCAATGGACGCAAAACGGGTAATGACGTCACTTCATTAATTACTCGCATACTTTCAATTGTTTGTGATGCAACTTGACCTAATGATTCACCGGTAAAGACTCCATTACAATGACGATCCAAAGTAATTGCTGCAGCAATCCGAAGCATCATCCGTCGTTGAATGGTCATTAAATAACCCTCTGGAACCTTTTCTTTAATATCTTCTTGAATTTTAGTAAAAGGAACTTCAATAAAATCAATGGTCCCACCAAAAGCAGTTAACTTAGCCGTTAAATCCTTTGCTTTCGCTAATGCTTGCTGACTAGTATATGGAGGGCTAAAGAAATGAATCATATCGACTTTGACGCCCCGCTTCATTGCCATATATGCGGCAACTGGGGAATCAATTCCTCCAGATAACATCATCGTTCCTCTTCCACCTGTACCAACTGGTAAACCTAAAGCCCCTTGAATGGTAAGACTAGATAGATAAATTCCAGTTAGCCGAACATCAACTCGCAAGTCGATATCAGGCTGCTTCATTTGGACGTTAATTCCTTCAATGTTATCTAAAACATAGCCACCAACGCCGTTATCAACTCCATAAGTATTGAGGGGATAGTCTTTATTTTGACGCTTAGTGGTAATCTTGAAGGTTTGTCCCTCTTCATATTGTTCGTTAATCATTTCAAGCGCTGTTTTTTGGATATCTTCAAGCGTTGCATCTTTGGACAATCTTACAACTGGGGAGTAGGTCTCAATTCCAAAGACTTTTCCAATCGCATCCATTACTGGAGTAGCATCATTGCCATTTAAAATGACATGGAGTCGATCTCGTTGTGCTAAAACTTCAATTCCTTCAAACTCAGTTAAAACATCACGTACATTTTTACCTAATTGACGAATAAAATCACGCCGATTTTTTCCTTTGGTGGATAACTCACCGTATCGCACCATAATTTCGCTATATTTCAAATCTTCACTTCTTTTCTATAAAATAAACAACAATTAACTTAATTTTTTAAATTGATCATACAGTTTATCAAAAACCTGATTAAATTTATCGGCCTCTGCTAATTGGTTATGATCTCCTAGGGAAATCCGAACTGCACTTTTAGCTTCTGATTGTGGGACGCCCATTGAATTTAGTGTACCAGATGTTACCCCTTTTTTTGAAGAACAAGCACTAGTCGTGGAGATGTAAATTCCTTCTTTTTCAAAAGCATGAACGATTGTTTCTCCCTTCACTCCTAAAATAGCAAAGCAAAGAATATGATGAGCAAAATGATCATTTAATTTAGAAAAAATTCGTACCTTATCAAGTTTAATAATATGATGATAAATTTTTTCCCGAATTGCTTGTTCTGTAACAATGCTTTCATTCTCATGGTCTTTAACAATTCGAACTGCTTTAGCCATTCCAACAATTGCTGGTAGATTTTCGGTCCCACTTCTTTGACCACGTTCTTGACCACCACCATCCATCAATGGATTGATTTTACGTCCATTCTTTCCATAAATAAATCCGATTCCACGAGGTGCATGAAATTTATGTCCAGAAAAGGTAATAAAATCTACCCGATCATTAAAAATCAAGTCATGGATTCCTTTAGCCATTCCTTGAACTGCATCAACATGAAAATGAATCTTGGGATATTTTTTCAAGACTTCTGCAATCTCAGCAAGCGGTTGAATTGAGCCAACTTCATTATTAACTGCCATGATTGATACCAAAATAGTATCTGGACGAATGGCTACTTCTAAATCTTTAGCAGAAACGCGTCCCTCTTCATCAACTGGTAAATATGTTACGTCGAAGCCTAAATCTTCTAGGGCCGCAGCAGAGTTTTTTACAGCCGCATGTTCAATTTGGGTAGTAATGATATGTTTTCCAAATTCACGTTTAGCCATTGCAGTTCCCTTGATGACCCAATTATCACCCTCAGTACCACCACTAGTAAAGTATATTTCAGCTGGAGCAACACCCAAAATATCCGCAATTTGTTTACGTGATTGTTGTAATAAATTAAATGATTTCTCACCGAAATTGTGCAAACTAGATGGATTTCCCCAATAATTTTCACTAACTTTTTGATAAGTATTTAATACATCATTATCAACTTTAGTGGTCGCACTATTATCAAAATAAATCATGATTTCCTCCAATTTTTATAGAAAACGAAACCAGGTCGAGACATCGACCTGGTAATTATTATTTTTTAGTAGATTTTGCTTTGTTATCATAGTACCGATCTTCGATTTTTTGATATGCACCAGGTTCAACTTTATCAACCGCATTTGCAATGGTAGCTAAACTATCGGCATACCGAAATTTGTGATCAAAGAAGTCTTTCGCCTTAGCTAAAGCTACATCAATTTCAGGAGCATTTCCTACATAACGATTAGCATATTGCATCACTTGCTCTGCCAAGATTGATTGATCAATCAAATCATCTGTTTTTTCTTGTAATGTATCTCGATCTGATTTGATTTGTTCGAGTTGTTTTTGAACATCATCCATACTAATTTTAACTTTATTCATAGTTGAACTAAGATGGTTAATTTCATCTGCAACAACACCAAAATAGTCTACATAATCATCAGAAATGCCAGGCAAATTCAAATTTTCTATTTTTCTTTGAATAGCATGTAATTCTGCATTTAAATCATTTAAAATTTGATGAGCTTTTTTCTCTTCAGCACTAAACTCAGAAATCGAATCGTTTAAAGCCATCTGTTTCTTTTCAATTGTAGTTAGTTCAGTTTTGAAAGTCTCAAGATTTTTTGCGATTCTAGTATAGATTGCATTACCATCATTAATTGAATTTAAATCAGTTTCGTGTTGTTTACCAATTGAATTTATTTTACTACCAAGTTGTTGCGTAATCTGAATTTCACCATGCTCTAAAGAATAATTATGACTCAATTGTTCTAATTCATCGCTTAAAGCCTTATTTTGATAGTACGCGTGTTCAATAAACTTACCAATTTGCTTAATTGATTTATCAACTTTCTTACGAGCATTAATTTGCACTTCCATTTTTTCATACAAATCATTAATTCGTTTATTGATTTGTGAATCCTGATCCTTAACAAACTCAATATCTAAATGTTCAATATTAATGATGTTGTCATTTACAGATTGACGTAGTTCTTTCAAAGAAATTTCAAAATCATCATCTTCAAAAGCAAAACCCTCTGATCTCATTTTTTGATATGCTTCTGTAATTTCATTCAGTTGATTATCAAATTTAACATGATTTTCTTGATATAAAGCTGGAATTGTCTTAACCATATCTTCTAAATTAACAGTTGCATGATTTAAATCAACCAAAATTTTTTCAGCGTTAGCATGGTCGCCCTGCTTAGTTAAATTAGAAAAATCATCAAAAGTTTCTTCAATACTAGATAAGCGTTCTTCTAGCGCATCAAGAGCAGGACCAAAATCACCATTTTTTGTTAACAAAATTTTGCGTAAACTCTTATAACGATTTTCTAGATCAGAAACGGCAGCTCGATGCTCTTTTGCTAACTTAAAAGTTTTATTTAAGGTTTCCTCAACATCGTCTAACTCAGTAGCAATTTTTTCTAAAAGATTTTGTGCCTCATCTGATGAATCTCTAGTTTTAAGTATATTAAAACTATTAGAACTATTTTCAACACTCATTAAAATTGAATTTAATTGTGGCAATTCTTCTTTAATAATCTTGTTGAATTTTGTTTCAGCAGCATTAATTTTATCTAAAGAGTCTCCAATTAATCCAATCTGCTTTAGCTGATTAAATTCATCTTCTAGTTTCAAGCTTTCAAAATGTTTTGTTTCAGTTTCCATTTTTTTTGCTAGCTTCAAAAGGTGTTTTTGATAAGCAACAATTGAGATGTAAATAATCACTATAATTACAACGATACCAATAAGTGCATTAAGCATGTTATCCGCCCTTTTTATTTTTTATGTATTTGACTCTTTAATGTAGATTATATCATAAATAATTGATAATAATTGTGATTTTATTCAAACAAGTCGTTGCATTCATTGACTTTTATAAACCACACGCGATATAATATAATTCGTGTAAAATAATGCAGCAGTGCACGGTAAGCTCGTCAACATATTCTTGCTATTTGATAGTCTAATTAGTAACCCACGGCTGCTGAGGTGAACGTTCAGAGGAATATGCACGAATACTAAGTGTACATCATTTATTTTACTCCAAAAAAATTTATTGGAGGATTCATTATGTCAAGATATACAGGTCCAAGTTGGAGAATTTCTCGTCGTCTTGGAATTTCATTATCAGGTACTGGTAAAGAATTACAACGTCGTCCTTACGCTCCTGGTGTTCACGGTCAAGGCCGTCGCCAAAAACTTTCAGAATATGGTGTTCAATTACGTGAAAAGCAAAAAATGCGTTACATGTATGGTTTGACTGAACGTCAATTCTACGCTCTTTTCTTAAAAGCTGGTAAAATTCGTGAAGGTAAGCATGGTGATAACTTCGAAATCAAACTTGAACAACGTTTAGATAACATTGTTTATCGTTTAGGTTTAGCAACTACTCGTCGTCAAGCACGTCAATTAGTTAACCATGGTCACATTACTGTTGATGGTCAACGTGTTGATATTCCATCATACGAAGTAAAACCTGGTCAAGTTATTTCTGTTCGTGAAAAGTCAAAAAACATGGCTATTATTACTGAAGCTGTGAATGATGTTGTTAGCCGTCCTGCTTACGTATCTTTTGATGCTGATAAGCTTGAAGGTTCATTAACTAGACTTCCACAACCAGATGAATTAAATGCAAATATCGATACTTCATTAGTTGTTGAATACTACAACCGTTAAAATAAAGTATCAAAAAAAGCAATCTCATTTGAGATTGCTTTTTTGTATGCTCTTTTTCAATAATGTTACAATTAAAATACCAACATAAAGGAGTTACAAAATGACAGTTGAAAATGAAAATGTGCAAAATCGCTTAGATCAAGCAATGAATGGTGGAGCCCCAAAAATAAATCCCGATGAACAACGACGATATTTAGGAACCTTTAAAGAACGGGTTTCCTTAGCAATTACAGATTCTGAAGTACTTAACCCTGAAGCAATTGCAGAGGTTGAAAATCTAATTAAGAATGATAATAATTTAACCATTAAAATTAATGGAAACATTTCCCCAAATATGCAAAGTCCATACATTAAAATTGCCACTCAAAACAACGCTAAATTCACCTTAAACACAGACAAAATTTACGGAACTAATCCTAATGACTATGCAGTTGTCGTTGCTGCCAAGGATGCAATTAATCAAGGAGATATTGAGTTTCATGAAAAAGCAATTCCTTCAAAACCTAAAGAAGAAACAAAAAAAACATTTTGGCAAAAACTGTTTAACAAATAAAAAGGAGTAATATGCAAAAACCATTAGCATATCGAATGCGGCCAAAAAAGATTGATGAAATAGTTGGTCAACAAGACCTGGTCGGACCCGGAAAAATCATTCAAAGGATGGTACATGCAAAAATATTATCTTCTATGATTTTGTATGGTCCACCAGGCACCGGAAAAACTAGCATTGCTAGTGCCATTGCCGGTTCAACTAAATACGCATTTCGGATTTTAAATGCCGCAACTGATACAAAAAAAGACTTACAAATTGTGGCTGAAGAAGCAAAAATGAGTGGAACAGTAGTCTTACTTCTAGATGAAATTCATCGACTAGATAAAACCAAACAGGACTTTCTCTTGCCATTACTAGAAAGTGGTCAAATTATCTTAATCGGTGCAACTACAGAAAATCCATATATTAATATCAATCCTGCCATTCGTTCTAGAACACAAATCTTTCAAGTTAATCCTTTATCATATACCGATATTCAAAAAGGAATCGAAAGAGCTCTAAGGGACAAAGAAAACGGATTGGGTAATTTAAACGTTAATCTTGAACCAGAAGCAATGAATTTCTTATCAAAAAGTACAAATGGTGACTTAAGAAGTTCTTTAAATGCCCTTGAATTAGCAGTTAAATCAACCGCTCCAATTGATGGTGAAATTAATGTCACACTTGTTGATGTTGAAACCTGTTTACAAAAAAAAGCTTTAACACAAGATAAAGCTGGAGATGCACATTATAATGTGATTTCTGCTTTACAAAAATCAATTCGTGGATCAGACGTGAATGCTGCACTTCACTATGCTGCTCGTTTAATCGAAGCAGGTGATTTAAATTCTTTAACAAGACGTTTAATGGTAATTGCATACGAAGACATTGGTTTAGCCAACCCTGCTGCTTGTGCTAGAACCGTCACTGCAATTCAAGCTGCTGATCGACTTGGTCTTCCAGAAGGTCAAATTCCGTTAGCTGACAGTATCATTGAATTATGCTTGTCACCAAAATCAAATTCTGGTTATGCGGCAATTAATGCTGCAGTAGATGAAGTTAAATCAGGTAACTATGGTGAAATTCCTCTAGCAATTCGTGATGCACATTATAAAGGTGCTGAGAAACTGGGAATAGTTGGTTATAAATATCCTCATGATTATCCTAATGGCTGGGTCGCTCAACAATATTTACCTGATAAAATTAAAGATGCCAAATACTATCAACCCAAAGAAAATAGTAAATTTGAAAATGCACTTTCAAAACAATATAAACGATTAAACGATGCTAATAAAGGAGCTAAAAATGGCAATTAAAGTTTTAATAATCTTATTTTCCGCCCTTTTATTTGGAAATGGAATCTACTTTTTAAAACATATCTCTACACCCTTTTTAATGTTTAAACCACAAAAAAATCCATTATTGAGCAAAATTCTTAAAATCAGTGGAATTTGTTTGATTTTAGTGGCATTACTAGGTTTTATGGCAGCACTAACTAATAGTTTAATTATGATTGTAATTACATTAATTTTAGGCTGTATTTGTTGTGCCATTCCAGAATTATTAATCATGCAATTTATCAACAAATAATTGGATTTTAAATTTATTAAGCTTACAATTAGGTAAACAAACTAATGAGGTGATTGTAATGTTACAAGAATATCGTAATATTTTAGTTCCAGTTGATGGTTCTTATGGGGCTGAATTAGCTTTTAAAAAATCAGTTGCGGTTGCTAAAAGAAATAAAGCACATCTTCATATCGTTCATGTAATTGATACTCGAACATTTCAAGATATTTCTAGTTTCGACACTTCGATTATTAATGAAGTTACAAAAAAAACTAAAGTTAATCTCGAAAAATACGTTGTGGAAGCTAAAAATGAAGGACTAGAGGAAGTCGATTACTCAATCGAATATGGTGCTCCAAAAACAATTATTGCAAAGGACCTTCCCGAACAATTAGGGACTGATTTAATTATGATTGGTGCTACCGGACTAAATGCTGTTGAACGTCTATTAGTAGGTTCAGTTACTGAATATGTTACTAGAAACGCAGCAACAGACGTTCTTGTTGTTAGAACTAACTTAGAAAATCAATTAGTTAGCCCTAAAGACGAAAAAAAACATACTAATTAAAAAACAAACTTAATTTTTCTAAATTGCTGTATGAATATAAACCTTGTAGTTGTTCTGCTTGGTTAAAATATTCAGCAGCTTTTTCTTTTTGATTTATTTTTATTAAACAATCACCAATTATATTGTAAAAATCACGAAGACAGTAGAAAGAATGGCTCTGTTTTAATTTTTTAACTACTAAATTACTTTCAATTAAGCAAATTTCTGGTTCGTCAATGTTATCAATGATTGCAAGTAAAGTAATTGCGAAACGAATTGTTTGACGAAATTCATCTACCTTATGTTTCTTTTGGAAACAAATATGTAATTCTTTAATAGCTAATTTTAAATAGCATTTAGTTTGTTTTCTTAAATTTAAATCATGATATGCTAATGCAATTCCTAAATATGACCAACCAATTACAATTTGATTGTCCCGAGTTTGATGTTTATTAATGGCTAAATTAAAATTGCTAATGGAATCATCTTGATTATGGTTTACAAACAAATCAACAAATCCAGAATTACATTCATACCTGGCTAATAAATTCTTAGTATCTAAATTTTCATATTTAATTTGATTTAATCGTTTTTGAGCTTTTGAAAAATTATGAATTAATAGATTTTTTTCAATTTGCTTTAATTTATGATCACCATACTGGTAATTAAATTTGTTTTCTAAATCATTAATATCTAAATTCAATCTTTCAAAAATTTGTGGTACACTTTCCCATGATTTAAAACATCCCTTGTTCTCAAGAGTACTTATTGTTGCTTGGGTACAGATGCCCTTTGCTAACTCCGTTTGTGACATATGGATATCTTCGCGACGACGCTTCACTATTACACTTAATTTCTGAAGCATTGACTTTGATGGAAAGATAATCATAAATAAAATTCTCCTGTCTGTTTTATAAAATTAAAGTTCAATTTTGAACTATATAAATAAAAAACTCAATTCTTGCTAAATAAATATCAACGATATAACTATAATTACGCAAAAAAGAAATAAAAAATTTTAAATAACCATTTATTATTTACCAAATTAAAACATCTCCGAATTTAATTAATTTCAGTTAAAATTAATTATCGAAGATGCTTTTATTTACCTGTTTAATATTATAGTTTCAGTGTCTAACCTACTTCTTTTTAATTAATTATTTGTTTGCATCATAAACTTTTTTCTGATCACCACTATTTAAAGGGATAAAATCATGGGCAATTTTAGATTGACGTTCAAATTCTTCAAATGCTAATTCAATTAATTTATCAATTAATTCAGTATAACTAATTCCTGAAGCTTCCCATAGTTGAGGATAAAGCGAAATATTCGTAAAACCAGGTAAAGTATTTATTTCACCGAGATATGGGGTGTAATCTTTTGAAACTAAGAAATCAATTCTTGCCATACCTTTTAACTCGAGCGCTTTAAAAGCTTTAATTGCCATATCAGTGATTTCATCTGCAACTCCAGATGGAAGGGCTACGGGAATTGTAAATTCAACTTTACTAGCATCAACGAACTTATTGTCATAAGTATAAAAAGCATCGCTAGCTGGAACCTTAATTGCCCCAACTTTAGAACCCTTAGGATTTTCATTACCTAAAATTGAAATTTCAACTTCTTCAGGACCTTCAATTGCTTCTTCAACTAAGACCTTTGTATCATAACGAAGTGCATCCCTCATTCCTTCAGCATATTCACTTTGGTTTTCAACTTTATGAATTCCAATTGATGACCCTTGTCGTGATGGCTTAATGAACAATATTTTTGAATTTAGTCGTTCACTAATTTTCTCATAATTCCAATCATGATCATTTTCTGGGGTAACAAGAACATAATTAGTATTTCTTACGCCAACAACATCAAGAATTTTTTTTGTAATATCTTTATCATAAGCCATACCAGAAGCTAGACTACCACTACCAACATATGGTTTTTGCAATAGGCGTAATAGACCTTGAATTGTACCATCTTCTCCCAAATTACCATGAATAATCGGGAAAAATACGTCAATATTCTTTTCCTTATTTAAATTGATAATGGGTTCTAAAGGATTACTTAAATCCATTTTGGGTACTACTTCATTAACTACTTCGGTTTCTTCTTCTCCATCAAAAACTCGAAGCGAATCTTCATTACTTAAGATAATTCCATCTCTGGTAATTAAAAATAAACTAACATCATATTTATTTTTATCTACAGCTTCATAAATATTATGTGCTGAACGTTTTGAAACATCATGTTCAGATGAATCTCCTCCAAATAATAATGCTAAATGTAATTTTTTATCTGTCATTCTTCTAACTCCCGTTCATAATTTCTGGAAACCTAAGTATATCATTTTTTGATAATTATTGATAATAAAAAAAGTATGTTAAACATACTTTTTTATGAAAAATTTTTAATTGTGCTAAACATAGAACTCTTATTATGATATTGCATTGACATAATTAATCCGATACCAATCATATTACCAATCAGTGCAGAACCACCTTGACTAATAAATGGTAATGGAATTCCAGTCATTGGAATTAAATCAATACTCATTCCAATATTTTCAACCACATGGAATAAAATCATCATAATTACCCCAGTTGAAATATATGCATAAAAAACATTTTTTGTTTCAAATGTAACTTTAATCATATTGTAAATTAATAAAAAGTACAACAAAATTAACATTGTTCCACCAATGAAGCCAAAATTTTCTCCCATTACGGAAAAAACCATATCTGATTCTCGTACTGGTACATATACATGAGAAACGTTAAAACCTGATCCAGTTAATCCACCAGATCCGATTGCTTGCATACTTCTCCATAGTTGGAAAGCTGTGTTGCCAGAATCAGAAGAAGGATGTAACCAACTATCTATTCTAGCAAATTGATAGGCTTGGAAACCAAGTGAACTTAAAATCGAACGTCCACCGGATGTGACCACCATAGCAATTGCAGCACCACTTATTCCAAAAAACACTAATAAACCAGGTCCTAAAATTCCCCAAGAAATTCCAGAGACAATTAATAAACCACCAAGAATTGCAATGAAAACAATTGTAGTTCCAAAATCATTTTGTAGTTTTAATAATACAATTACTGGAAGTGTCCAAAGAAACATTTTTCCAATTAGATTCCAATCATTGCGTAACGTATGATGTGGATACTCTGCATTATGTTGTGCAATAATCCGGGCTTCCATCAATATATAGGCTGGTTTCATAACTTCAGAAGGCTGAAAAGTAAATGGTCCCAGTGCAAACCAACTTTTAGCCCCCGTTTGAATAAAGTACGCTCTACTGTATAGAAACAAAACAACAAACAAGAGAAATAAACCAAAACCATATATATATGGTGCAATTTTCCAAAGTTGTTCTGAATCAAACTGCATAACAATTACAATTGTAATCGCACCAATTACATACCAAATAATTTGTGAAATAACAGCTTTTAAGACAGAAACTGTTCCAGTATCATGATATGCAGCAACATAAATTGATCCAATCCCAATTAAAGCTAACAATAGAACACAAAAAATTATTCTCCAATCAATTCTGTTATCGTTTTTTACTTGTAGTCTTTGAAACAAGATAAACTCCCCTCAGTATCAGTAATTCAAAAAATGACTATCTTTGATGCAAATTAAATTCTCTAATTACTTGATGAAGAGCTTCTTCTTCATTTTTTTCATGAAAGGTATTTTCTCCGACTATCACATCAAACTTACCGTCATTTTCAGAAATAGTTCCAACAGTTTGATTATTTATTTGTACAAGACGAACATTTTCATCGCCTGAATCATTAATAACCTTAATCTCGATTTCTTTTTGCTTACGTGACATATTTTTCTCCTTTAGAAATAAATTATTAACTATTTGGTTGTTTCTACGAACACTAAAATAAGTTGGAACTGGATCATATCCGCCTTTTACAAATGGATTACATCTAATTATTCTAGAAAGACCCATTAAAATTCCAAGAAAAAAACCAAATTGTTCAATTGCTATTTGCATGTAATTTGAACAAGTTGGTTGATATCTACAACTAGCTGGTGTATAGGCAGAAACATATTTTTGATAAAGATGAATTATGAAAACTGATAATCTTTTCAACACTTATCCTAGTTATTATTTCCAAAGAAACTAAAACGTTTTTTATTTGCTTTTGGTGCTTCTTTATCCATATGATCTAAAAGAGCACCAGCACCTTTAGCAACATTTTCAAGTGGATCGTCTGAAATAATTACAGGAACAGTTAATGCACTAGAAATTACAGTATCAATATCAGTAAGCATTGAACCTCCACCAGTTAGCATTACACCACGATCAATAATATCAGCTGCTAATTCTGGGGGAATTGTTTCAAGTACACTTTTGGCACCATTGATAATAGTTGAAATGGTACCATGGAGTGCTTCTGCAATTTCTTTATTATTAATTGTAATTGAGCTTGGCATTCCAGTGACTGAATCACGCCCACGGACTTTCATTTCTTTGATTTCAGAAACATCTAAGTCAGCAGTTCCAATTTCTTTTTTGATATTTTCAGCGGTATGTTCCCCAATCACAATGTTGCGATTACGTTTTAGGTACTCCACAATATCGCGATTCATAACATCACCAGCAACTTTAAGTGATTCACTAGCTACAATGTCACCAAGTGAAACAACTGCAATATCAGAAGTACCACCACCAATATCAATTACCATGCTACCAGTTGGTTCAAAAATATTCATTCCCGCACCAATAGCAGCAACTTTAGGTTCTTCTTCGATAAAGACTTCTCCACCAACTGCTTTTTGAGCGGCTTCAATAATCGCTTTTCTTTCAATATTAGTAATATTAGTTGGGGCACAAATCATTACTTTAGGTTTTGAAACAACCTTTTTAACATTTAATTTGTTGATAAAATATGTCAACATTGATTCAGTAACATCAAAATCAGAAATAACTCCATCCTTTAAAGGACGAATTGCTTTAATATTTCCAGGTGTTCTTCCAACCATTTCGTATGCTTCTTTACCCACAGCTAAAACTTTGTTAGTTTTAGTGTCAACAGCAACGACAGAAGGTTCATTAAGCACGACGCCTTTGCCAGTAACAGAAACAAGAACATTGGCAGTTCCTAAATCAATACCAATATCTTCAGCCATAATTTTTCTTCCTTTCAATTCTCAATTTAATAATCAAATTATATCATAGTAATAAAATAAACTATTTTTCTTTTTATTTTACTCTTTTTATATCAGCACCTAATTTACGTAATTTCGCTTCAATATCATAGTACCCTCGATCAAGGTAATTAAGATTAGTAACCGTGGTTTTTCCACTTGCAACTAAACCAGCTAAGATTAGAGCAGCAGCAGCTCTTAAATCAGTCGCTGAAACTTCGGCCCCTTTAAATTGAGTGGGTCCATGCATCACTACGACATTACCCTTAATTTCATACTTAGCATTCATTCTACGGAGTTCATCAAGATGCATAAATCGATTCTCAAACACATTTTCAGTTAAAGTACTTACACCATTAGCAGCAAGCTGTAAAATAGTCATTTGAGGTTGCATATCAGTTGGAAACCCAGGATATGGGGCTGTTTCAACATCAACTGGTTTCAAAACATCTGGACCAATAATTCGAATCCCATTTTTTTCTTGTTTAACTGTAACTCCCATTTCGCGAAGTTTAGAAATAAATGGAACATTGTGTTCTGCAATTGCATCTTCAATTAAAACATTACCTTGCGTTAATGCAGCCGCTGCCATATAAGTTTCTGCTTCGATTCGATCTTGAACCACTGTATGTTCAACACCGTGGAGTGCTTTGACTCCTTCAATTGTAATTGTATCAGTTCCAGCTCCAGAAATTTTTGCACCCATTTGGTTTAGCATTTCAACTAAATCAACAATTTCAGGTTCCCGAGCAACATTTTTAATAACAGTGGTTCCTTTTGCAAGAGTCGCTGCCATCATAACGTTTTGGGTAGCTCCCACGCTAGGAAAATCAAAGTAAATATCAGTACCAATCAATCCATTTGGAGCAGATGCTTCTACGTAACCATCTTGAAGTTCAACATGGGCACCCATCGCTTCAAAGCCTTTTAGATGAATGTCAATTGGACGAGAACCAATTGCACATCCACCAGGAAGTGATACTCGTGCCTTTCCTAGTCGAGCCAATAATGGTCCTAATACGACAATTGAAGCACGCATTTTTGATACATATTCAAATGGTGCTTCTGAAGTTAATTTTCCAGTTGCATCTACTGTAATAATATTATTATTTTCATCAAAGTTAACTTTTGCATGCAAACTTTCTAAAACGTCATTCATAAGATGAACATCTGAAAGAATCGGACTATTAGTTAATACTGATTCACCATCACTAGCTAAAATTGTCGCTGCTAAAATTGGTAAAACTGCATTTTTAGCCCCTTCAATATGCACATTTCCAGTAAGTTTATGCCCACCGTGTAAAATAATCTTTTCCACGAAACTATCCCCTAGGTTTTAAAATAATAAAGTTAAATTTTTTATGTTTTCAATAAATGAAAGAAAAAATGAACTACAAAGGAAACCAATTGCAATTGAAAACATTACAATTAAAACTTTTCCTTGTTTTTCTTGAATTGGTAAAAACCGTTCGAAATGAACTCCTTGTATTGCCCAAAATGCTAAAAGTACAAAAAAAATCTGACATACGACATCAATTAAGGCCTGAATTCCAAAAATATTCATTCTTCTTTTCCCTCCAATTATACCCCTATAATAATATCACAATTATTAAAGAATGTCCTTTATACCAATGGTTTTACAGTTTCTTAATAAAATTAAAAATCAGCAAACAAAAAGCGACTGAATTCTTTTATGAATTCAGTCGCTTAGCATTAGAATAAACTAATGTTATTTTTAATTAATGCTCTGAAATATCAATACGGTTAATCGCTCTTCGTAGGGCAACTTCGGCACGTTTCATAGAATCAGTATCATGAGTCTCATTGGCTTCTTTAAGGTGAGCTTGAGCACGTTCCTTTGCACTTTCAGCACGAGCAACATCAATATCACCTTTAAGTTCAGCACTATCAGCAACAATAGTTAGCTCATTATTAGAAAATTCAACAAATCCGCCATTTATAGCTAAAATATCAGAATTTTCTGCAGACTTAATTTGCGCAGAACCAATTTTTAAAGAAGCAATCACTGGAATGTGATTAGCCATAATACCTAATTCACCTGATTGTGTCTGAACAACTGCAAGTGAACATTTATCATTTGAATATACTTCACCATCAGGAGTAACGATACTAACGGTTAACACTGAACTATTATCAGCCAATTAGAACCCTCCTTATTTGTTGGCTCCTTGTTTAGATTCGTTGTATTTAGCAACTACATCTTCAATTGGGCCACAGTTTCTGAAGAAATCTTCAGGTATTTCATCGTACTTACCTTCTAAAATACCTTTAAATCCTGCAACAGTATCCTTAACAGGTACGTATTTACCAGGAACTCCAGTAAATGTTTCAGCAACAGAGAAAGGTTGTGATAAGAAGAATTGAATTCGACGAGCACGACCAACAATGATCTTTTCTTCTTCAGATAATTCATCCATCCCTAAAATTGAGATAATATCTTGAAGTTCACGATATCTTTGTAATTCGCGTTGTACTTCACTAGCTACCTTAAAGTGTTCATCACCAACAATGTTGGGATCTAAAGCAGATGATGTTGATGCTAAAGGATCAACGGCTGGATAGATACCTTGTTGAGTTAATGAACGTTCCAAGTTAGTGGTTGCGTCCAAATGGGCGAATGTGGTTGCAGGAGCAGGATCGGTATAATCATCAGCTGGAACATAAACAGCTTGAATAGAAGTAATTGCACCCTTTTTAGTTGATGTAATTCGTTCTTGAAGTTGTCCCATTTCAGTTGCTAACGTTGGTTGATAACCTACGGCAGATGGAATACGACCTAACAAAGCTGAAACTTCACCACCTGCTTGAGTGAATCGGAAGATGTTATCAATGAATAATAGCACATCTTTACCTTCTTCATCACGGAAGTATTCAGCTAATGTTAATCCTGTCAATGCAACACGCATCCGGGCACCAGGTGACTCGTTCATTTGTCCATACACCATGGCGGTTTGTTTCAATACTCCGGAACCTTTCATTTCGAAGTACATATCGTTACCTTCACGAGTTCTTTCACCAACTCCGGTAAAGACTGAAATTCCGTTATGACCTTGGGCAATATTGTGAATTAGTTCTTGAATTAAAACGGTCTTACCAACTCCGGCACCACCGAACAATCCAACTTTACCACCTCGAATATAAGGGGCAAGTAAATCAATAACTTTGATACCAGTTTCAAGGACTTCAGTTGATGGATTAATTTCATCAAACTTCGGTGCTTGACGATGAATTCCCCATCGTTCAGCATCCGGTCCAAATTGTGGTCCACCATCAATGGTTTCACCTAAAACGTTAAATACTCGACCTAGAGTGTCATTACCAACAGGAACTTCAATTGGAGCTCCTGTATTTTCAACTTCCATTCCACGACGTAAACCATCAGTTCCGTCCATGGCAATTGTTCTAACTACTCCATCACCTAATTCAAGTGCAACTTCAGTAACTAAGACGTCGTTTTCACCTTTTTTAACTTTAAGAGCGTCGTTGATTTTTGGTAATTCACTATCTAAGGGAAACTCAACGTCGACAACCGGTCCAATAACTTGTACAACTTTACCAGTACTCATTATGCGTTAATTCCTCCTCTTTAGTGATTCAATGCTTCCTGACCACCAGTAATTTCAGTGATTTCAGTAGTAATAGCAGCTTGTCTAGCTCTATTGTATTTTAATTCCAAACTTGAAATTAAATCGCCAGCATTATCTGTAGCAGCTTTCATTGCCATTGAGCTTGAAGAATGCTCGGCAGTTTTTGCATCTAAGATAGCTCCATAAACCAAACTTTCAGCATATTGTGGCAAAATAGCTTCTAATACTTCTTTTTCAGAAGGTTCGACGTCATATTCAGCTGATAAAACTTCTGTCTTAACAGCTGATCCGGCACCATTTGCACCGTCCATACTTTCTTCAACAGCTTCACGGTCCATTGGGAACAATTTTTGTGCTTTAAAATCAGAACGAATCCGATTTACAAAGTGATTGGAACAAACGTATAGTTCAGTAAAGACACCATCTTCGTACATCTGACTAATTGCTTTAACAATTTCCTTAACTTCACTAAACGTTGGAATATCAGAAACACCACGATATTCGTAAGCAACATCAGCACCATTTTTTTTATAGAAATCAGCACCATTACCCCCAACTGCAAGGATTAAATAATCTGCTTTGTTCGGAGTATGCTTTTCGATGAAGCGATTAGTTCCACGAATTGCATTACTATTGTAGCTTCCAACCATTCCACGATCCGATGTAATCACTAAGTATGCTGTCTTAGACTTACTACTATCAGCACTTGAAGGTTTTTGGTTGTCTAACATATGAGTATTAGCAATGTGCATCACAACTGACTTAATCTTAGAAACATATTGATCATATGTTTTTGTTTGACCTTGGATTTGGTTTAACTTAACCGTTTGAACCATTTCCATTGCTTCCGTGATTTTACGAGTACTTTTTGTTGATGCAATTCGATGCTTAACTTCATTCATTGATTCAACCATGACTATGACCTCCCTTCAAGTTATTTAGCTTCTTCATCTTTAACTGATGGTTGGAAAATGTTTGCGAATTCTTCAATTGCTTTATCCATATCAGCTTGTTCTGGTAATTTACCAGTGTCTTTAATTTGTTTCAATAAATCAGCATGTGAATCATCGAAATAACTAAAAATTTCAGCTTGATATCTTAGTACATCATCTACTGGTAACTTATCTAAGTAACCATGTGTCAAACAGTAAAGAATCAAAACTTGTTTTTCAACTGGAATTGGATCATGAAGTTTTTGTTTCAAAACTTCAACCGTTCTAGCACCACGATCCAACTTAGACTTAGTAGCTTCATCAAGATCTGAACCAAATTGAGCAAATGATTCAAGTTCATGATAAGAAGCCAAATCAATTCGTAAAGTACCAGCAACTTTCTTCATGGCAGGAATTTGAGCATCTCCACCAACCCGAGAAACAGAAGTTCCGGCATCAACAGCTGGACGATCACCAGCATAGAACATGTCAGCATTCAAGAAAATTTGACCATCAGTAATTGAAATTACGTTGGTTGGAATATAAGCGGAAACATCTCCGGCAAGAGTTTCAACAATTGGTAAGGCAGTCATTGAACCACCACCAAGTTTATCACTCAATTTAGCGGCACGTTCTAGTAAACGTGAGTGGGTATAGAAAATATCACCAGGATAAGCTTCACGACCAGGAGGACGTCTCAAAATCAATGAAAGTTCACGATAAGCATTAGCTTGTTTAGTTAAGTCATCAAAAACGATTAAAACAGACTTACCTTTATTCATGAAGTATTCACCCATTGTTGCACCAGCATAAGGAGCTACGTATAACAATGGAGCTGGTTCTGAAGGACCTGCTGAAACAACGATTGTGTAATCCATTGCTCCAAATTTGTTTAAAGTATCAACTTGTTGTAAAACAGTTGAATCTTTTTGACCAATAGCAACGTAGATACAAATCATGTCTTGATCTTTTTGGTTCAAAATTGTATCAATTGCAATTGAAGTCTTACCGGTTTTACGGTCACCGATAATCAATTCACGTTGACCTCGACCAATGGGAACTAAAGCATCAATAGCTTTAATTCCAGTTTGAAGTGGTTGATCAACTGATTGACGTTGCATAATACCTGGAGCCTTGTGTTCAATTGGTGCAGTTTGGGTAGTATCAATATCACCTTTACCATCAATTGGTTGACCTAAAGCATTAACAACACGTCCAACCATAGCATCACCAACAGGAACTTCCATGATACGTCCGGTACGTTTTACTGTATCGCCTTCACGAATTCCAGTGTAATCACCTAAAATAACGATCCCAACATTGTTAGTTTCAAGGTTTTGCACCATTCCGTAAACTCCGTTTTGGAATTCAAGCAATTCACCAGATAAGGCGTTATCAAGACCATAAGCACGAGCAACACCATCACCAAGATATGTAACAATACCAGTCTCGTCTACAGTAAGGTCATCTTTATAGCCTTCTAATTGTTTTCTAATTAGAGCACTGATTTCTTCAGCCTTAATGCTCATAAAAGTTTCACCTCTTTATTGAAAGATATCATTATTTTAATAATAACCGCTTTACTTGTTCAATCTTAGTACGAATACTTCCATCAAACACCACGTCCGATGATCTAAGAATTACACCACCGATAATATCTGGATTATTTTTTGTAGACAATTCAACTTTTTTAGCATTAATTCGTTTACCGAATGACTTAGCTAAATTATCCTTTTCAGTATGACTTAATGGAATTGCAGTAGTTGCTTCTGCTTTTACAATTCCATGTTTTTCATTATATAAATTATTAAATTCATCAATAACTGCACCCAAATCATTAATACGATGATATTCGAATAACATGTTAATCAAATTTTTTACGTATTGTGAAGAAACGCTAGCAACCAAAGGATTTAATAATGATTCTTTTTGCTTACCATCCAAAGCAACTCCGCTTAACGCAATTTCCAATTCTGGATCTGCACGAAGTACTTCTTGAAGCGCATTCAATTCTGCTTTGGCAGTGTCAACCTCGTTGTCACTAGCTAAAGCTTCATAAAGCGCTTTTGAATAACGTTTGGCAACATCAAGCTTAGTTAGACTCATTATTACCCAACCCTTCAATATAAGAATCAATTAATGCCTTTTGATCATCAGCATTTAAGCTCTTCTTAATGATTTTGGAAGCAATTTCAATAGATAAATCTGCTACGTCATTTTTAGAATCGGCGAGAGCATCTTTCTTTTGTTGCTCAATATCTGCTTGTGCTTTTTCTTTAAGCGATTGAGCATCTGAACGAGCTTCTTCGATAATTGAATCACGACGCTTGTCACCTGTTTGTTGAGCTTTATTAATGATTTTGCCAGCTTCTTCTTGTGAATTAGCAAGTGCATCTTGGCGTTGTTTTTCTAAGTCAACTGCTTTATTTCTTGCTTGCTCAGCTGTATCAATATCATTTGAGATTTTGTCAGCACGATCTTGCATCATTTTTGTAACCGGTTTCCAAGCTACAACTTTGATACCAAACATTAAAATAAGAAATAAAACCGCATAAAATAGTGCATCACCAATGTTAAATTCAGCTCCAACAATTAAATGTGTAAACATCTATTGACACCTCCTTTTTCAAAAGTAGAAAAACGTTACTACTTGTTCATTACTAACATAGCAATAACGAAGGCTAAGATAGGCATAACTTCAATCAAAGCAACCCCAATGAACATGTTAGTTCTTAAAGTGTTTGAAAGTTCTGGTTGACGAGCCATCCCTTCAAGCATCTTAGAAATTAAAATTCCGTCACCAATACCGGCACCAATAGCGGCACCACACATAGCGATTCCTGCTGCAATAAGACCCATGAGTAAATCCTCCTATTTTTTATTCCTCAACAACTAGTTTGTGAGCAACATATACACATGATAAAGTTACAAAAACATAAGCTTGGATACAACCAATGAAGACTGAAAAACCTTGCCAAGCTAATTCTAATGGAGAAGAAACTAAAATCATTCCAACTCCACCAGAAAAGGCCATTTTAGCAATCAATCCTGCTAATAGTTCACCAGCAAATATATTACCATACACCCGAATACCCAAAGTTAAGAAATTAGTCAACTCTTCCATCAAGTTAATTGGTAACAAGTATGAAATAGGTTGCATATAGGTTTCAAAATGTTTTTTGTACCCGAGTTTCTTAACACTTGAATATTGTGCAATCAACAATGACATTAAAGCAAAAGCCATTGCTACAATTGGGTCTGCGGTCGGACTTTTAACATAAACCACTCCGCCAACTTCAATATGTAAAAACAATCCCAAAAGATTAGAAATTAATATGAAGTAGAAAAGTGTAAATGCCCAAAGCCCATAATCCTTGGTTGAACCGCTTGGCATTGTAGACTTAATAATTCCATTAGTAAAGTCAATCATATACTCTAAGAAATTTTGTTTTCCTTTTGGTTTCAATTGAATTTTTCGCGAACAATAGAAAACTAATCCGAAAACAATTAAAGCCACAACAATACCAGAAATCATATTTCCAACGTTAAAGGTTAACCCAAACAATTGGAAAGTACGAGTCTTGTCCACAATATATCACCTCTTTTTTCCTTTCATTTTAGTGAACGGTAAGGAAAATAGATGCAGTAACTTACCACCCATTCTAGAATGTAATTAAAAAAATCACAATCTAAAATCATTAGAATTTTACCACTGTCTTAATTATAATTCAAAGGCAAATACTTCAATTTTTAATATTTCTTTAAAATATAAAAAAGTAGAAGTCAGATAACTTTTACTTAATTCTAATTATTTAGTCCCAAATAAACGATCTCCAGCATCACCAAGACCAGGAACAATGTATCCATTTTCAAGTTTATCATCTAAAGCAGCCGCGTAGATATCAATATCTGGATGAGCTTCTTCAAGTGCTTTAACCCCTTCTGGAGCAGATACTAAACAAACAAATTTAATGTTTTTAGCGCCACGTTTTTTTAGGGCATCAATTGCCATGATAGCTGACCCACCAGTAGCGAGCATTGGATCAACAACTAAAACTTCACGATCACTAATATCTGATGGCAATTTGCAGAAATATTCATGTGGTTCCAAGGTATCTTCATCACGGAACATTCCAATATGACCAACTCGAGCACTTGGAAGTAAATCTAAAATTCCATCAACCATTCCAATTCCGGCACGAAGAATTGGCACAATTGCAACTTTTTTACCAGCTAATTCTTTAGCATGAGCTGTTCCCATTGGTGTTTCAATGTCAACATCTTTTAAAGGCATATCGCGAGTTACTTCAAAAGCCATTAAATTAGAGATTTCGTTAACTACTTCACGAAATTCATTTGTTCCAGTGTTCTTATTTCTAATAATACTTAATTTATGTTGGATCAATGGATGATCCATAATGTGAAATTTACCCATACCAAACACACTCCTCTTTTTTATATTATTTTAACACATTACTACTCTTTATCTAGTAATTAGGTGAGTTGCACACATTACTACTCTTTATCTAGTAATTGGGTAAGTTGCACACATTGCCTCAACTTCAGTTTTAACTTCATTCAAAGCGGTTTGATTATCATAGTTTTCAATTGCTTTAATAATTAAATCTGCAACTTTACGTGAATCTCCTTCACCAAATCCACGAGACGTAATCGCTGGAGTTCCAATTCGAACTCCACTAGTGACAAATGGACTTAATTTTTCGTTAGGAAGAGCTTCTTTGTTAGTCGTAATTTTTACAGAATCTAATAAATTTTGGGCTTCTTTTCCATTTAATTTAGTTTTAGTTAAATCAATGGTCATCAAATGATTATCCGTTCCACCAGAAACCACTCTAATAGTTCCTGATTTTTCAAATTCATCTGCCATTGCTTGAGCATTCTTAATCACTTGTTTTGTATAATTTTTAAATTCAGGTTGCAAATCTTCGTAAAATGCGGATGCTTTACCTGCAATCACATGTTCAAGTGGACCACCTTGAGAACGTGGGAAAACAGCAGAATTTAATTTTTTAGCATTTTCAGCTTGTGAAAGAATCATTCCTCCGCGAGGACCACGAAGGGTTTTGTGAGTAGTCGTGGTAACTACATCCGCAATTCCAACTGGATTTGGATGTAGACCAGTTGCCACTAATCCAGCAATATGGGCAATATCTACCATTAAATATGCTCCAACCTCATCTGCAATCTTACGAAATGCGTTCCAATCAATAATTCGACTGTATGCTGAAGCTCCCGCAACAATCATTTTAGGATGAACTTCATGAGCAATTTTACTAATTTCGTCATAATCAAGTAGTTCAGTCTCATGATTCAAACCATATGAGTAGGATTTATAAATTTTACCTGAAAAACTAACTTTTGCACCGTGAGTCAAGTGACCTCCAGCATTCAAATCCATTCCTAAAATAACATCGCCGGGCTTTAAAAAAGCAGCATAAGCGGCTTCATTTGCTTGCGACCCAGAATGTGGTTGAACATTCACGTATTCAGCACCAAATAGTTCTTTAGCTCGGTTAATCGCTAAATTTTCAACAATATCAACATCTTCACAACCACCATAATAACGGTGACCAGGATAACCTTCAGCATATTTATTAGTTAATACAGATCCTTGTGCTGCTCTAACCGCATTAGAAACGATGTTTTCTGACGCAATTAATTCAATGGTCGTTTCCTGTCGTTGTTTTTCAGCTGCAATAGCATCCCATAATTCTGGATCATCTTTCAAATAATCATAACTCATACCGCTTTACCTCACTTTTAAATTGGGGAATTGTTTAAATAAAATTGCTTATTCAAATTATACTTGGTCAAAATGCTTTTGCCCAGCGGATTTGCTCAAGCGATTCATATATGCCTCACCCAAACCTTCATTGGAGAAGCCCTGAGCTAGAATCGTCTTGATTTTTGGATTCAAATCGAACTCACGTAATCCTGCAAAGAGTAAATGGCTAGCTGATTTAATGTCCATACCAAGACTAAAAATTTTAGTATTCTTAGGCCAATTATTGTTAGTAATCACATCATCGGTGGCTAAAATTCCTACCATGTTTTTTTGTGATTGAATCCATTCAATCACTTTTTCCCATTCATGTTTTTCATCGACAATCTGAACGTCAGCACTAGGAGAATAATGTGTGTACTTCATTCCTGGTGCCTTGGGAATATCATTTTTGCCCACTTTCTTTTCTGAATCATCAACTTTACCAATCACTTCTTCAATCTTTGCTTGAGTTACTGCTCCTGGTCGAAGAATAGCTGGCGTTTTTGTCGACATGTCAATCACTGTAGATTCAACTCCAACTTCAGTTGCACCGGCATCTAAAATTCCAGCAATCTTACCATGTAAGTCATGATAAACGTGTTCAGCTAAAGTGGGACTTGGTTTTCCAGAAGTATTTGCTGAAGGGCCTACTAAAGGAACCCCTGCTGTTTTAATTAAATCAATTGTAGCTTGCTTATCTGGATTTCTGAAGGCAGCTGTATCTAAACCACCCGTAACTTTTTTCGATAAAGCATTAGGCTTAAGCTTCAAAATGATGGTCAATGGACCTGGCCAAAACGCTTTAATCAATTTCTTGGTTTTTTCATCGAGTGGTAAAGCATACTTTTCAACTGTTTTTACATCGGCAACGTGAACAATCAAAGGATTATCACTAGGACGACCTTTAGCCTTATATACTTTTTCAACCGCATCAACGTTTGTAGCATCTGCCCCTAATCCATATACCGTTTCAGTTGGAAATGAAACTAAATTTCCCCGTTTAATTTCTGCTGCAGCCTGATCAATTTGATTAGGTTTAAATATTTTAGTTTCCATTATTATTCTCCTTTAAATCCATTTTAATCATACGATCATGGCCAGCTAAATCTTGCCGTAAAATAGTATCAGCCGTTTTATAACTATCTTCTAATAACTTAATAACTGACTGTCCTTGATGAAATCCAATTTCTAAATATAATGAACCACTATCAGTTAAATAATTTCCAGCCTCTTTAGCTAAACGTTCATAGATAAAGAGCCCCTCATGTTTAGCAAAGAGCGCTAATTGGGGTTCGTAGTCGATTACATCTTGATCCATCAATCTTTTTTCATCATAAGCAATATATGGAGGATTTGAAACAATTACATCAAATTTTTTACCAGCAAATTTTGCTAATAAATCACTTTCAACAAAATTAATTTTAACACCATTGAGTTGCGCATTTGATTTAGCAACTTTTAAAGCATCCGTCGAAATATCCGATGCCGTAATTTGCCAATCAGGTCGTTGCCTTTTTAATGAAATTGCAATTGCACCACTTCCAGTCCCAATATCCAATACTTTCAGTGGTTGCTTAGAATAATCTGCTAAAATCCATTCAACCAATTCTTCCGTTTCTGGTCGTGGAATCAAAACGTTTTGATCAACTTTTATCGGATAACCATAAAAATAAGTTTTTCCAATAATATATTGAGCTGGCTCACCATTAATTAAACGATTAACGTTATTAATAAATTCTTCACGTTCTTTTACCGTCATCTTAGTTCGATAATTACGTAATAGAGTGGTTAGATCCCAGTTCATTTGATTTAACAATAAAAATTGAACTTCATCATTTTCAATATTTTTATCCTTTATACACAAAGAAGCCCATTTTAGGGCTTCAAAGAATGTGACATCTTGCTTAAGCTTCGTTGTCATTTAAGTGCTCCATTTTTTCTGCTTGATCAGAAACAATCAATGCATCAATGATTTCACCTAAATCGCCGGCCATCACTTTATCTAATTTGTTTAGTGTCAAACCAATTCGGTGATCGGTCACACGGTTTTGTGGATAGTTGTAAGTTCGAATTCTTTCAGAACGGTCACCTGTTCCAACGGCCGACTTACGTTGAGCATTATATTGATCTTCTTCTTTTTGCTTATAATAATCATAAACCCGAGCCTTCAAAACGTTCATTGCTTTAACCCGGTTTTGTTGTTGTGATCGTTCGTCTTGCATGGCAACCACAATTCCGGTTGGCAAATGGGTCATCCGAACAGCTGATGAAGTTTTGTTAATATGTTGTCCACCGGCTCCTGAGGAACGATAAACATCGGTCCGAATATCACTTGGATCAATTGTAATATCAACGTCTTCTTCTTCAGGCATCACGCCAACCGTAGCTGTCGAAGTATGTACTCTTCCAGCCGATTCAGTTTCGGGAACTCGTTGAACTCGGTGAGCACCATTTTCAAATTTGAGCTTAGAATAAACGTTATCACCAGTAATCATCAATACAATTTGTTTAAAGCCCCCAACTTCAGTTGGAACCTCATCAATAACTTGAACTTGCCAACCTTGAGTTTCGGCATACTTAACGTACATGTTGTACAAATCGCCAGCGAATAAACTAGCTTCGTCTCCCCCAGCTGCTCCATGGATTTCCATGATAATATTCTTATCATCATTTGGATCCTTAGGAATTAACATGATTTTTAATTTTTCTTCCAGTTCCGTTTTTTGTTCTTCTAAATCAGAAATTTCGGCTTTTACCATTTCATTCATATCATCATCAAGTTTTTCTTTAAGCATTTCTTGATCATCATTGAGTGATTCCGTCACTTCTCGATATTTTTTATATGTTTCAACGGTCTCACGTAAATTACCCTCTTCTTTAGATAATTTCATGAATCGTTTTGTATCTGAAATAACTTCAGGATCACTGATTAACTCATTAACTTCTTCGTAACGGTCAGAGACAGATTGTAACTTATCAAAAATCTGATCCATTTTATTATCGGCCATTTTACTCCTCTTTCTTTCATTTATTGTTTAGGTGGATGATTATAATGTTCTCGACAAACAGGATAATATGATTCATTGCCTCCCATTACAACTTGTTCGCCCTCATAAACTGGTTTTTTATCATGAAAACGAAGATTCATTGTGGCTTTTTTTTCACAGAACCAACAAATGGTCTTCATTTCCTCTAGCTTATCAGCATAAAGTAAGAGATACTTTGATCCCTCAAACAACTGATTTTGAAAATCGTTTTTTAGTCCAAAAGCCATTACCGGAATATCTAATTCATCTACGACTTGAGCCAACTCTTTAATATGATGTTTTTCTAAAAATTGTGCTTCATCAATTAAAATACAACTCACTCGATCATTAATTTCACTTAATCGATTTTGGACTAGTTGCATTGCATTTGCATCTGGTTTAATCGCGATTGCAACTCTTTCTAAACCAATTCGAGACGCAATTGTGCCCTCTTTTTCTCGTGTATCTAAAGCACTCGTCATTAGAATAACTTTTTTGCCCTGTTCCTCGTAGTTATGTGCTACCTTAATAATTTCAAATGACTTTCCACTATTCATGGCGCCATAACGAAAGAAAAGTTGTGCCAAAATATCACCTTTTTCTATAAAATACTCTTAGTTTTATTATAGCTAATTTTTTATCTTTCTGCATTCGTAATTTAGAATTGTTAATATAACGTAAAGATATCTCTAATTTTAGTTTAGTTGTCGGTTTTATGCTAAAATCAAAAGTATTGGATTGTAAAATATTTTAAACTAAGGATGTGAGCGTTAATGACTTTTAAGAGTGATATCGCAACTCTAGCAGGAAAATCTTCATATTGGTTTTTACATACCTTTATGGGTGGTGGAAGTTCTTTACCAGGTAAAATCACCACTAAGATTGACCCAAATGTGTTAACCGAACTTGGAAAAAACTACGATGTAATTATTGTTAGTGGAACCAACGGAAAAACACTTACTACTGCATTAATCGTGCAAGTATTAAAAGAAAAATACAACGAAATCTTAACCAACAAAAGCGGTTCAAACATGATTCAAGGAATTGTTTCTACCTTTCTTGAAGCTAAAAAACCACGCAATGGGCAAAAACCAATTGCCGTTATTGAAGTTGATGAAGCAAACGTTAAGTTAATTGTTGAACAAATTAAACCAAAAATGTTTGTTTTAACCAATATTTTCCGAGATCAACTTGATCGATATGGTGAAATTTATACGACATATCAAAAAATTCTTGATGGAATTGAATTAGATCCCAGTGCAACCGTAATTTCAAATGGTGATGAACCAATTTTCAATTCAGTTGAACTTCCTAATCCACAAATTTATTATGGATTTGAAAATCAACCAGCATCTGGCAATTTTAAAGCTCATGCAAATACTGACGGGATTATTTGTCCCATTTGTCATCACATTTTACATTACCACTATTTAATTTATGCTAACTTGGGTGATTACTTCTGTCCTAACTGTGGTTACCATCGTCCAGAATTAAAGTACAAAGTTACCAGTGTTGAAAATCAAACTCCAGTTGAATCAAAGTTTGATATTGACAATCATCAATATCAAATCAGTGTGGGTGGAACCTACAATATTTACAATGCCTTAGCTGCCTATGCAGTTGGTCGTGAATTAGGAGTTACTCCAGAACAGATTAAGCATTCTTTCGATGCTAATGAAAGAATTTTTGGACGCCAAGAAGAAATTCATATTGGCGATAAAGATGTCACAATTATTTTAGTTAAAAATCCGGTTGGAACTAATCAAGTGATTGATTTGCTAACTACTGAAAATGAACCATTTTCGTTTATGGCATTGCTAAACGCTAATTATGCTGATGGAATTGATACTAGTTGGATTTGGGATGGTGAATTCGAAAGATTACCAAAGATGAACATTCAACAGTTTGAAACTGGAGGTTCTCGCTACAAAGATATTACTTTCCGTCTAAAAGTTGCTGGTGTGCCTGATGACAAACATATCGTCCAACCAGATTTAGAAAAAGTGGTTGATGATATTAAAAAAATGCCAACTAAAAAGGTTTATATCTTAGCAACCTATACTGCAATGATGCAAGTTAGATCTATTTTAGCTAAGCGTGGTTACATTAAAGGAGGACAAAACTAATGACAATGAGTATTAGAGTTGCTCATCTTTATGGTGACTTAATGAACACTTATGGTGATATTGGAAATATCTTAGCCCTTCAATTCTATGCTAAACAAATTGGTGTGGAAGTTACCTCTGATATTGTTTCTTTAGAAGAGGACTTTAAAGCAGATGACTATGATTTTGTTGTCTTCGGTGGTGGCCAAGATTTCGAGCAAACTGTTGTGGCAGATGATATTCAATCTAAAAAAGCTGAATTAATTAAGTTTATTGAAGCTAACAAACCATTTGTTGCTGTATGTGGTGGTTATCAAATGCTTGGTAAATATTACGTTGATGCTAAAGGTCAAAAATTACCTGGAATTGAAGCCATGAACCATTATACTGAGCAACAACATGACCATCGTTTTATTGGTGATGTTGTCATCGAAAATGAAAAAAACGGTAATAAATATCATGGTTTTGAAAATCATCAAGGAATCACATTCTTAGGTGAAGATGAACATCCGCTTGGAAAAGTATTGCAAGGATACGGTAACAATGGTCAAGACGGTACTGAAGGTGCTGTTCATAAAAATACAGTTGGAACTTATTTCCATGGACCAATTATGGCCCGTAATGGTAACTTCGCTAAATACATGTTGTTCCAAGCTCTTCAAAACAAATATCCTGATACAGACTTTACTGAAATGAAAAAACAAGTTAAAACTTACGAATATTAAAAAATAGACCTGAATTTTGAATTAATTCGGGTCTATTTTTTTGTAAACAAAAAAGGTCACCGGTAGGGACCTTTTTGCTGGAAAAGAGTAGTTTCGTTATTTTATAACATATTGAGTATACCATAAGAATTATAGTTTTCAAGAATTAGAAAATTAATATCATACGGGATTATTAGGAAACATCTCATCAAAAATAAAAAGGAGGATACAGGATTTGAACCTGCGCGCCAAGTATAAGCTTGGTTCGCCGGATTTCGAGTCCGGTGCATTACCACTCTGCCAATCCTCCATACTAAACTACTTAGACGTATCTAAGTAGTTTTTTTTAATATTTCATTAAACTAAGAATATCGTACCCTTTTAGTTTATCACGACCATGGAGTTTTGTTAATTCAACTAAGAATGCAGTACCAACTACCACACCACCAAGATCTTCAATTAATTTGATTGTAGCAGCTAAAGTTCCTCCAGTTGCTAATAAATCATCAGTAACGAGTACTTTTTGACCTTGTTTAATTGCATCTTCATGAAGATAAAGCGCAGATTGCCCATATTCCAGTCCATAAGTTTCTTTAACTGTCTTACCAGGGAGTTTCCCTTTCTTACGTGCAGGAGCAAACCCAATGCCTAATTCATATGCAACCGGACATCCAACAATAAATCCACGGGCTTCTGGTCCTACAATTACCTCTGCACCAATTTTTTTAGCGTAATCAACAATTTCATTTGTAGCTTGCTTATATGCTTCTCCATTTTCTAATAAGGGAGAAATATCACGAAAAAATACACCTGGTTCTGGAAAATCAGGATAACTAGCTACGTAATCTTTTAAATTAAGTGCCATCGTTTGGTACTTCCTTTCACTGCTTATTTTGCATTTCTTGAATTAAATTAATTAATGCGTTTTGGTTTAAACTAATCAGTTGATTCTCAAGTTCAATTTCTTGTTCTCGTTGTTTATATGTAGACGCGCTACTTAATGGATGCTTATTAGGATTATCAACCTTATTCATTATTCCATCTTGAATGGTTACAAAACCTAATTCATCAAAAACTTTAATCATAAATACTAAAGAAGTCTGATCAATTTTTAAATCTTTACACATTTCTTTTAAATGCTGGTTTAATTTTACATTTTGATGAACATTAACGAACTTAAATAGTTTAGCATATTGTTCTCGTTTTGGCATACCAAATGATCTAAGTTGTTGAGGTTTATATAGATATAATACTATTTCATGTGCATCAATTTTATTAATTAACGTTTTAAAATCATCTATATTCTTAGGACAATCAACAATGATTATTTTTTTATGTGGATTTTTCGAGTCAATCTGATTTGCTAATATTGCTGTAGACTCATCATTTAAATAACCGGTTAATTTATTTTTCAATTTTTCGTTAAAGAAAACATATTCACCAGGTTGCTTAAACATTTGTTGTACTAACTTATTGGTACGTTGATCAATCACAACACAACCGTCTACTTTTAAGTCGTCAACCATAATTTGTAAATTAGTTCGACCACGAAATTCATTTTTACCTAAAGTTCCAGCAACCTTTAAATTATTAGATAATTTTTGGATTTCTCTTAACTCAGAACCAACTCCAAAATCAATTGCTCCAATTTTACTATGATAACCTAGAATTTCAAATTTTAAATGAGATTTATCAGCACCAATTACTGAAATACTACTGAGATTATTAGGTTTAATTGCAAATTCTGGTTTTGGATTATCAACTCCAAAGGGACTTAAAACGGACAAATCTTCATAAAGATGATCGTTAATATCATCCGCATTAACTTCATAATCAATGATTAAAATCGGCTTGTGATTAATATCTAATTTTTCTTCAGTTGCTACTTGTTCTATATTATTAGACACCTCTTTAATCTTATCTAATGATATCGTTAATCCCACTGCCATTTCATGACCACCAAAAGCAACCATTTGGTCACGGCTTCGATCTAAGGCTTTAAATAAATCAAATCCAGCAATACTTCGTCCTGAACCTTTAGCAACTCCAGTAGTTTCATCTATTCCTAATACAACAGTTGGTTTATGATATTTGTCAGAAATCCGACTAGCAACAATTCCTAAGACGCCAGTTTGCCAAGCTTTTCCAGCAATTATTAAGATCTTACGCTTTAAGTTTTCCGGGGTCTCAGCTTGTTGTTCCGCTTCAACCGCTATTTGAGCCACTAATTCTTTTCGTTGTTCATTTTTCTTTTCAGTTATTTTAGCTAACTTATCTGCTTGAACTTCGTCATTGGTAGTTAAAAGTTCAACACCAGAAGATGCATCCCCCATTCGACCTAAAGCATTCAAAGAAGGTGCGATTTTGAATCCAATATCTTCTTCACTAATTTTAGGTAATTTTAATTTTGCGTGCTTAATTAATGATTTTAACCCCGGTCTTTCAGTCAAATGAATTACATTTAGTCCAAATTGAACTATAGCACGGTTTTCACCTGTCATTGATACCAAATCAGCAACTGTTCCAATTGCCGCTAAATCAATTTTTTCTTGTGGAATTTCATCATTAAGCGCCGTTGCAACTTTAAATGCAATCCCTGCACCTGATAAATACTTAAATGGATAATCAGGACTTAAATCTGCATGCACAATTGCATATGCATTAGGCAATTTTTGGGGCAATTCATGATGATCAGTAATCACTACATCACACCCAAGTTTATTTGCTTCTTCAATTGCATCAAATCCAGATACTCCATTATCAACAGTCACAATTAAAGTTGTTCCGTCAGAAATAATCTTTCGATAGGCATCAATATTTGGCCCATATCCGTCATCAAACCGGTTAGGGATATAGTAATTAACGTTCGCACCAATTTCCTGTAAAGTTTCATACATAATTGATGTACTAGTTAGCCCATCTGCATCATAATCACCATAAATTGTAATTTTTTCGCCTTCTGATACTGCCATTTGAATTCTTTCAACAGCTTTATCCATATCATGAAGCAAAAAAGGATCATATAAATCAGAAGTATCTGGACTCAAAAAATGACGAATTTTATCTGAATTATCATATCCACGATTAATCAATAATTGGGCGATTAATTGGCTGATGCCAAGTTGAGAAGCTAGGTCTTCAATTTGCTTTGGTTTCGCGTGATTAGCTTTAATTTGCCAATCATATTTAGAAGATAACACTGCTCAACCTTCTTTCAGTTTTATTTTTCTTCATCTTCATTATCAGAGTTTTCCTCAGTAACTTGTTTTTCATCTTTTACTTCAGTTTCCACTCCAATTTTTGCTTCTAATTCTTCAATTTTGCTTTGAAGTTGTTTAATTTCTTTTAAATTAGCTTTATTTTGACGATTGTTTTTGAATGATGAAATTGATGAAAAAAGAAAAATAAGCAAAGCACCTAAAAGTAAACTTACAAGTACAATTAAAATTAGTGGCATCTTGATAGTTGCAAATCCAAAATTAACTGCTGTGTCTTCCATGTTTAATAAAACAAAAATTGCAATTAAAATTACAATTAACAAACTTGAAATTACATAAACTTGTTTTTTCATTTTTAATCTTCTTTCTTTTCAAATGGAATATCAATAAAATCAAAATCTTTAACAACTTTAGTATTGGGGAAAATTTCACGTGCTTGCTTTTGCAATTCACGTGCCATTTTAGCCGTATAACGTGCTGATATATGTGTTAACAACAACCGCTCAACTCCACTTGATTTCGCCATAATGGCGGCTTGTACGTTGGTAGAATGATAATAATTACGAGCTAGCTTAGCCTCTCCTTTACCAAAAGTACTTTCATGAACAACTACGTTTGCATTTTGTGAAAGTTTTTGAATGTTTGGTGTCTTACGTGTATCACCTAAAATAGTTACAATTCGACCCTTTTGTGCCGGTCCAATGTACTCTTTTCCATCAATCACGCGCCCATTTGAAAGTTGAACTGTCTCGCCTTTTTTTAATTTACCATAAATTGGACCAGCTGGAATATCATCCGCCTTTAATTTATCAACCATTAATTCACCTGGATGACTATGTTCAACGACACGATATCCCCAAGATTCAACTTGATGTTCTAATTTTGCAGCAATCACTGTAAATTTTGGTCCTTCATAAATTATTCCTGGTTCATCAAGATCAACATAATTAATTTTGTAACCCAATTTAGTTTGTGAAACTCTAAGTGATACTTGAACAAATTCTTTAATTCCTTTTGGACCATATATTGTAAGCGGTTCGTCTCCGCCTTGAAATGACCGACTTGAAAGTAAGCCTGGTAATCCAAAAATATGATCACCATGAAGATGGGTGATGAAAATTTTATTGATTTTTCGTGGTTTTAAAGTCGAACGCAAAATCTGTTGCTGGGTTCCTTCCCCACAATCAAACAACCATACCTCATTAATTTCATCAAGTAAGCGTAACGCAACACTTGAAACATTTCTAAACTTACCGGGAACTCCTGCCCCTGTTCCAAAAAACTCTAACTGCATATTTTCTACCGTTCCTTCTAGGAAGCATTCTTTTAATTTAAATTCGTATAATCTGCTATATAATTATTGTAGCATAAGAAAAGTGCCAAAAATAGAAATCAGGTGATTATCATCAAACTTAGTGAGTTCAAAGTTTCTTCACAAGATTTAGATCGAGCAAGAACAATTTTCATCCAAAATCAATCGACTATTTGCCCAGTCACTAATTTAAGCATTAATAAACAAAAATTAATTTTAGGGTCGGGAAAAAAACAAAAACCACTAAACCTTAATCAGGTTAATCAGCAAACCATGAAATTCGACAAGAATCTCATACTTTATCTTGACAAACCTGAAAAACTAAGAATTTTTGGTTATCGTTTAGAAAACAATCAAATCATTTTCGGCTAAAAAAGTAGTTAACAACATTGGTTAACTACTTTTTTCTTTTAATCCATATAAGTAAAAGTGAAATCTAAAATACCAACTAAATCACCATCTTTTGCACCAGCAGCACGAAGCGCATCATCAACGCCCATTCCTCTTAACTGACGAGCAAAACGCATCATACTTTGATTATGATCTGTATTGGTCATCTGGAATAGTCGTTCAATTTTTTTACCAGTTAACATCCAAACACCGTCTTCATCACGATGAATTTCAAATGGTTTTTCTTCTTCCTTAGCAGTGTAAAGAACATCACCATCGTTATCTTCTTGAAGTTGACCTTCTTCCACAAATGGAATCTGAGGAGTTTTAGATAATAAATCACCAGTATCTCTAATCAATTGGTCTAGCCCTTGATGAGTAACTGATGAAATTGCGTCTACTCTAATTGCAATTTTATCATCATGCTCTTTTAGTTCTTTTTTAAATTTTTCAAGATTTTCTTCTGATCCTGGTAGATCCATCTTCGTTGCTACAATGATTTGAGGACGTTTCAACAATGACTCATCAAAATCACCAAGTTCTTTGTTAATTTTAACATAATCATCATATGGGTCTCTGCCCTCATTACCACTCATATCAACTAAATGGAGGATTACTCGAGTTCTTTGAATGTGACGTAAAAACTCAAATCCGAGCCCAACACCTTGAGAAGCTCCTTCAATTAATCCAGGTAAATCGGCAATTACGAAATCATTTCCATCATCATTACGAACAATTCCAAGATTAGGAACTAACGTCGTAAAATGATATTCCGCAACTTTAGGTTTTGAACTGGTAATTGTACTTAGTAAAGTTGATTTACCAGCAGATGGAAAGGCAACTAGACCAACATCTGCTAATAAACGAAGTTGTAAATTAACTTGTAACTCTTCACCAGGTTCACCATTTTCAGCAATTTCTGGAGCTGAGTTTTTCGCAGTTGCAAAGTGGGTATTCCCACGTCCCCCACGACCACCACGAGCAATCACTGCTTTATCACCTGGCTTAGTTAAATCAGCAATTACTTTGTCATTTGCTGTATCAAAAATTGTTGTTCCTTCTGGGACACGAATAATTAAATCATCGGCACTGGCACCTGTCATTCGTTTATTTCCACCATTACCACCATTTTGGGCTTTAAATAATTTTTTATACTTAAAATCCATTAGGGTGCTCATTCCAGGATCAACTGTGAAGACAACGTTTCCCCCACGACCTCCGTCACCACCTGAAGGTCCACCATTTGGAACATATTTTTCGCGACGGAAACCAACCATCCCATCGCCACCCTTACCGGCTTTAACATTAAATTTAACTCGATCTACAAACATATTTTCTCCGTTCTATTACATCTTACGCATTACTGCTTTGGGTTTCGAATTTTGGAAAGTGAGCACAATCGTTTGCGCCACTGTTTTTGAAATTCCTAATTCCTGTAAATCAGGAACACTTGCTGCTTCAATATTTTTCATAGAACCAAAATGACGCATCAATTTATTTTTCGTCTTTGGTCCTACACCTTTGATACTGTCTAACCTTGAAGTCATTGAATTTTTACTGTGTAAATCATGATGAAAATTAATTACAAATCGATGCACTTCATCTTGAATTCGTTGGACTAAATAAAAAGCCTGGCTTTTGGGATTTAGATAAATATGTTGATCATCATCACCAAATAATAAATCAGCGGTTTTATGTTTATCATTTTTTACCATCCCAGCAACTGGAATATTTAGGTTTAATTCATTTTCTAACACATCTTTAACTGCATTCATTTGAATAACCCCACCATCCATTAAAATCAAATCGGGCATTTCAGCATGTTCTTTTAATAGTCTGGTGTACCGACGGCGTACAACTTCACGAGTACTTGCAGCTTCATCCGCATGGTCAACTGTTTGAAGTTTATACTTACGATAGTTCTTTTTATTGGGTTTCCCGTCTTCAAAGGTTACCATTGCAGAAACTAAATCAGCCCCATCAATATGAGAATGATCAAAAGCTTCAATACGATGAAGAGAAGGTAAATCCAAGGCTTTACTTAATTCTTCCATAGCTCCAGTGGTCTTACGACGATTCATTTCTAATAGCCTAAACTTCTCATCTAAGACATATTTAGCGTTTTCACGTGCCATTTTAAGCAGCGCTCTCTTTTGTCCTCTAACCGGAGTTCTTGCAGGAATATCAGTTAACTTTGTAATCACATCTGTATCAATTGTACCAGGAACTAAAATCTCACGTGGTTTTACTTGTCCCTGTTGCTTATAAAATTGAACAATAAAGTTTGTCATTTCTTCTTCTGGAGTACTTAAAATTGGAAAAAGACGCTTAGTTCTTTTCATTAGTCGTGCTTGACGAATATAGAAAACTTGAATTGATAACCAACCATTATGAGCATAATAATTGAAAACATCACGTTGTGTATAATCATGTGAAATAATTTTTTGTTTTTCTACTGTAGCTTCAATGTAATGGAGCTGGTCCCGTAATTCAGCAGCCCGCTCATACTCCATTTTATCAGAAGCATCCTTCATGCGCTTTTTTATAATTCGTTTAGCATTTGCCACATTTCCATTCAAGAATGATTTAATCTTCTTGATTTGTTCATTATACTCTGATTCAGGAACATCTTTAAAGCATGCTCCCAAACATTGACCCATGTGGTAATAAAGACAGGCCCGTGATTGCCGCCCGTTACAACGGCGAAGTGGGTACATTTTTTGTAAAAAATGCATGGTTTCATCAGCTGCATAAACATTTGGATAAGGACCATAATAAAAGGCACCATCTTTTTTAACATAGCTAGTTACTTGAATTTGGGGATCTCTTTCATTAGTTATTTTAATGTACGGATAACCGGTATTCCCATTTTTTAACCGAACATTATAATATGGACGATATTTTTGAATTAAGGTTATTTCTAGCAGAAAAGATTCTTTATCAGTATCTGTAATAATCGTTTCGTAATCCGCAATATTTTCAACTAACTTTGCCCGTCTACCATACTGTTTACTTTTAAAATATGATCGAACCCGATTTTTTAAATTTTTTGATTTACCCACATAAATAACTTTTCCTTCATCATCTTTCATGATGTAAACTCCCGGTTTTTCAGGTAAAAGTTTTAATTTATTTTCGATATGTTCAGATGCCATATTGGTCCTCCTTCCGTTTTTATCCATTACCTAAATTATAATGACTTTAAGTCAACTTGTATAACTAAATGACAATTAATCAACTTTTTGCTATGATGTAGCAAAGGAAGTGATGAAATGGGTTTACACATTAATAAACAAGCAGACTTAGACGCCATGTTAAATAAATTTGCCAAATTCAACCCTAAAAACAGTTCAAATTCTAATCAAGTTGAAAGCGAAAAAGAAATTGAAGATAAACAAATTGAAGCTAAAGAAAGAAATAAATTTTTTAAGCGTGACCAATCTAAATAAACACAAAATCAGCTGTTAATTTAACAGCTGATTTTTTTACGCTTTAATTTTATTTTCAATCCAATTCCAAATCTGGTCTTTACCTACTTTAGTTTTAGCAGAAAACATCACTAATTCTTCATCGGGTTTTAATTGTAATTTATTACGTAAGATTGTTTCTTGGTGCTTAAATTTACTCTTAGAAATTTTATCAACTTTGGTTGCTACGTATAATACTGGAATATTATAGTATTCTAACCAATCTCGCATTTGTAAATCAAATTCAGTTGGTTCATGACGACCATCGATTAAACTAATTACTCCTCGCAAAGTATCACGTTGAGTTAGATAAGTTTCAATCATGCTGGCCCATTTTTCACGTTCTGTTTTTGAAACTTTAGCATACCCATAACCAGGGACATCAACAAAGTATAACTTATGATTAACTTCATAAAAGTTCAAAGTTTGTGTTTTACCAGGTTGTCCTGAAGTATGTGCGTAATCACGCCGATTAATTAATACATTAGTTAATGATGATTTCCCCACATTAGACCTTCCCAAAAGACCAATCTCTGGATAACCAGTTTTGGGATATTGTTTTGGATCAACGGCACTCATGACTAAGTCTACATCGGTAACATTCATTGTGTTTTCTCCATTCGACTCTTATTTAGCACTTTTAACGTCTTTTTTTAAAATTAAACGTGGTTCTTCCTGCTTATTAACAGAAGCTTTAGTAATAATAACCTCAGCTACATCATCTCGACTAGGCAATGAAAACATTACATCTCTCATTACACTTTCGATAATTGAACGTAAACCACGAGCACCAGTATTTCGTTTAATAGCCTGTTGTGCCATCGTTCGAAGAGCAGCTTTATCAAAGGTTAATTTAACCCCTTGAAGAGCTAGGAGCTTTTGATATTGCTTTACTAAAGCATTCTTAGGTTCAGTTAGAATTTTAACTAAATCTTCTTCATCAAGTTTATTTAAAGCAGTTAAGATTGGAAGACGACCAATAAATTCAGGAATCAATCCAAATTTCATTAAATCTTCCGGAATAACTTTTTGCATGATATCATCATCATTTGTAATTACAGTATGAACTGAATCAGTTCCAAACCCAATAGTTTTATTTCCTAAACGTTCACGAATGATATCTTGGATTCCTGGAAAAGCTCCACCTACAATAAAGAGGATGTTTTTTGTATCAATTTTAATGAATTCTTGTTGTGGATTTTTACGTCCACCCTTTGGCGGAACATTTGCAATAGTTCCTTCAAGGATTTTAAGAAGTGATTGTTGAACCCCTTCACCAGAAACATCACGGGTAATTGAAACATTCTCGCCTTTTTTGGCAATTTTATCAATTTCATCAATATAAATAATTCCATGTTCAGCACGTTCAACGTTGAAGTCAGCGTTTTGTAATAATTTTAAGAGAATATTTTCGACATCTTCGCCAACATATCCAGCCTCTGTCAAAGTTGTAGCATCTGCAATTGCAAATGGAACGTTAATAATTTTAGCCAACGTTTGGGCGATATAAGTTTTTCCTGAACCAGTTGGTCCAATCATTGCAATATTGCTTTTTTGAATTTCAGTTTCTGATTCAATAGTCTTATAGATATCTGAATCACCTTCAGTATCTTCTTGATCACGCTTTGCTAATTCTTTAATTCTCATGTAGTGGTTATATACAGCGACTGCTAATGTTTTTTTAGCCTCAGTTTGTCCAATTACATATTGATCTAAACGATCAACGATTTCTTTAGGAGTTAAAACATCAATTTCTTCATCTGCACTTTGGGATTTAATTTCAGTATCCATAATTTGTTCACATAAATCGATACACTCGTTACAAATGTAAACGCCAGGACCAGCAACAATTTTTTTTACTTGGTCTTGGGATTTTCCGCAAAATGAGCATGTAACTGTTTTGTTTGTTTCATCATCAAACATATAAAAAATCTCCTCATTTTTATCTAAGTCATTTTTTCAACTCTCAAAACTATACCACAAAGATTTAATGTTGCAAAAGAGTTGGTTTGAAACAAAAAAGTCCGTAACGATAATCGTTAAACGGACTTTTATTTAAAGTAATTAAACTTTATTTTTCATCAGATGAAGAAGTATTCTTAGAAACTTGTTTTGCGTTGTCAACAACAACAGAAACAGCTTTTTGAATACCAATATCGTGTTTAAGCATATCATCAGATAATGCACCACGAACGGCTTCTTCTTTCATACCATATTGTTTAGCTAAGTCAGCAACTTCAGCATTTACATCATCTTCCGAAGGATTGATTTTTTCAGCTTTAACAATTGCTTCTAACACTAAACTAGTTTTAACACGTTTATCTGCCCCAGCAACGAATTGTTTCTTCAAATCATCCTTTGAAGTACCTGTCATCTTGAAGTACATATCAGCAGGAATACCTTGTTGTTGGATTCCAGCTAAGTATTGATCCATTTGACGTTCAACGTCTTCATCAAGCATAACTTGTGGAATGTCTTTTACAGTTGCATTATTAACAGCAGCATCGATAGCATCATTTTCGATTGTATCGTGAGCAGCTGCTTCTTTTTGTTCTTTTAATTCAGTCTTGATTTTTTCTTTTAATGCTTCAAGAGTATCAACGTCTTCGTCAACATCTTTAGCAAATTCATCATCAAGTTTTGGTAATTGTTTTTCTTTCACTTCGTGAATCTTAGTTTCGAAAAGTGCTTCTTTACCAGCAAGATCTTTTTGTGGATAATCAGCAGGGAAAGTAACCTTAACTTCAACATCATCGCCAGCTTTATGACCAACTAATTGATCTTCAAAACCAGGAATAAATGAACCTGAACCTAATTCAAGAGAGTAGTTGTTAGCTTTTCCACCTTCAAAGTGGTTACCGTCAACTGAACCATCAAAATCAATAATTACTGTATCACCATCTTTAGCAGGACGATCAACTAAAACAAGTTCAGCTTGTGATTGAAGCATTGAATCTAATTTAGCATCAATGTCTTTCTTGTATACGCGAGTGTTTTGTTTTGGAACTTCTACACCTTTATATTCACCTAATTTAACATCTGGTTTAACAGAAACATCAGCCTTAAGTACCCAAGGTTTACCTTTTTCCATTGATTCAACACTAATGTTAGGTTGACCAACTGGATCAATTCCTGCCTCAGCAACTGCTTCAGCGTAAACTTCTGGAAGCATGATGTTTAAAGCATCTTGGTACAATGCTTCTTCACCATACATTTGGTTAAATACTTGGCGTGAAACTTTACCTTTACGGAAGCCAGGTACTTTAATGTTTTTCTTGTTCTTATCAAAGGCTTTATCTAAACCTTCCTTGATTTTATCAAGGTCAATTTTAAAAGTTAATTCACCTTTATTTAATTCTTTTTTTGACCAATCAGCCATTTTAAATTCCTCCAACATGAAAAATAATAAAACTTTTTCAAGTAATTTATATACATCTATTATTCTAACTTATGCACAATAAAATGTAAACATATTCGAAGTAAACAAAAAAGACCAAAGACAAAGTCTTTGATCTTTTTATAGATAAATATTAGTCGTCAATACTTGTAACAGTACCGGCACCAACAGTGTGTCCACCTTCACGAATAGTGAATTTAGTACCTTTTTCGATTGCAACTGGTTTAGTTAACTCAACGTGGAATGTTGTGTTATCACCAGGCATAACCATTTCAGTACCTTTATCTAATTCGATAACACCAGTAACATCAGTGGTATGGAAGTAGAATTGAGGACGGTAGTTTGAGAAGAAAGGAGTATGACGTCCACCTTCTTCTTTACTCATGATATATACTTCAGCAGAGAATTTTTCGTGAGTTTGAACTGAACCAGGTGCAGCAAGCACTTGTCCACGAACAACTTGTTCACGGTTAACACCACGAAGTAAGGCACCAATGTTATCACCGGCTTGACCTTCATCAAGAGTTTTTCTGAACATTTCAATACCAGTAACAGTAGTCTTCAATACGTCTTCAACAAGTCCAACGATTTCAACTTCGTCACCAAGTTTAATAACACCACGTTCGATACGACCTGATGCAACAGTACCACGACCAGTGATAGTAAATACATCTTCGATAGGCATCATGAAAGGTTTGCTTTCGTCACGTTCTGGAGTTGGGATGTATTCATCAACAGTATCCATCAACTTCATGATTTGTTCTTCGGCTTCTTTGTCACCGTTAAGGGCTTTAAGAGCTGAACCACGGATAACTGGTGTGTTGTCACCATCGTAACCGTATTCTGATAATAAATCACGAACTTCCATTTCAACTAAGTCGATAAGTTCTTCATCATCAACCATATCAGTCTTGTTAAGGAAAACAATGATGTAATCAACACCAACTTGTTTAGCTAACAAAATGTGTTCACGTGTTTGTGGCATAGGACCATCAGTTGCGGCAACAACTAAGATGGCACCATCCATTTGAGCAGCACCAGTGATCATGTTTTTAACATAATCGGCATGTCCAGGAGCATCGATATGAGCGTAGTGACGCTTTTCTGTTTCGTATTCGATGTGGGCAGTGTTGATAGTGATACCACGTTCTTTTTCTTCTGGAGCAGCATCGATATCAGCAAAATCTTCAGCCTTAGCTAAACCTCTGTCTGATAAAACTTTTGAAATTGCTGCAGTTAAAGTAGTCTTCCCGTGGTCAATATGGCCAATAGTACCAATATTAACGTGGGGTTTTGTTCTTTCGTAATGTTCTTTTGCCATTATGAAACCCTCCTATTATTTTCGTAAGACGTCCTTTGGAGAAACCCAAAGTATCTTTACTTGTAATTATACTACAATTACTCGAAAAATAAAGTGGTTCTCTCAAAGAATTCACTAACATATTATATAGATTGAAACTAAATTTGTAAACACTAATCGCTAATTTAATTAGTTAACTAGTGTTTGCATGATCGAATCAATCAGACTCAACCATTTTAGCACATCTTTATCAGAAGTTGTTTTTGAAACATCTCCAAACATTTTCTGCATAATTACTTCAACCCACTTGTGGGGCTCAACAACCACTTGATCAATATATGGAAACAAAATTTGCATATCAACTTTAATAATTACTTGTAATTGAGCGGCTTTAATTGGATCTTGCTGTCCAATTGTTTCATTTACCTCTCTTTGAATTTCTTTAAAAGCATTAGTTTGTTCAACATCCGCAACTTCTTTTGGAATTATTTGATGTTTAGCATTATCAATCCAAATAAAATCCACCGGTTCGTCAAATTCCAGCCTCATTAAATTATTTAACAATTGCATTCGCCAAACCGGATTAACATCTGGATCAATCAAACTGATTTTACTTCCTGCTAAATATTGTTTTATTGGAAGCATTTCTGCATCCTTAATCACTTCTCTTTGACGATCTGCTGAAAAAGCTCCTAAATGCATAAATTCTCTTGCATTGCTTGCAATAGAATTTGGCTCCTTCATTTCATATTCTTTTTCACTTTGCTCAATTTCCTCTAATAAATTAATCTTATCTTCATTTTGCAAGCCAGTTGCAATAATTCTCAACTGGAGATAACGATGATTTTTTTCATAAATACGAGTTAGTAATTCAAAGTTTTGCTGCAAAAAAACATCAAAATTATCTTCTACAAATCGGTTTGCACCAACGTATTTCTGGTCCATAAATAACGTTTCACCAAGTAACAAAACTACTTGTTGATCATCTGTTTCATCATACAAATCTAACAAAATATCTGTAGCAGTATTAAAGTCATGGTTTTTAACTTCATCCTTGGCTTTTTTAAATTTTTCTAATTGTTTTTCATTCATTATGACTCCTCTTCATAATTAAAAAGAATTGAGCAAATGCTCAATCCTTTTTAATTAGTTTTTATTATTATTTTTAAATCGACGATGATGTTGATTAACTTCCATAATTACTGGAAGAATCACTGGACGACGATCAGTTTTCTTGTAAAGGAAAGAACTTAACTTTTCACGAACATCTTGTTTTAAATGACTCCAATCAAAATCTTTATTATCAAGATTATTTTGCACCGTTGTTTCAACTAAATCAGATGCTTCTTTTAAAAGAGCCCGATTTGATTGATCATAAACAAAACCACGTGAAGTAACTTTAGATCCTTCAACAATTTCTTTCTTTTTACGGTCAATAGTTACAACCGCAATAAAAACACCATCTTGAGAAAGCACATTTCGATCACGAAGGACAATATTTCCAATATCACCCACTCCAATTCCATCAATCATTGTATCAGAAGCAGAAACAGCTTGAGAAAGGAACATGTCGTCACCATCAAATTGAATTACATCGCCTTTGGCAGGAATAATAATGTGGTCGCTAGGAAAACCAGCATCAATTGCAGCTTCACGTTCAGCTGCTAACTGACGATACTCTCCTTGAACCGGAATTAAGAACTTAGGATTTATCAAACTAATCATCATTTGAATATCACTTCTACTTGCATCACTAGATAAATCAAGTTCTTCATCAATTGATGCCACTGTTCCATCGGCTTTATAAACCATATCTCTAGTTTTTGCCCAAGCATTATCCATTGCACGTAATGGTGACGTAGCCAACAATACTAAATCTCCTGGTTCAATTCTAAGTTTCTTATTACGTTGACTAGCCATTTTTTGAAGTGATAGCATCGCTTCACCTGGTTGTCCAACGTGAAGTATGATTGTTTGATCAGGTTTCAATTTATCTAATTCTTCAATTGATGGAACAAATATTTCTTGATCTGGAAGTTTTAATTTTCCATTTTCTATGGCAGTATCAATCATAAACTTAGATTTTTCATTAGCAACGTAAATCACTCGACCAGTTTTAGCTGCCGCATCAATAATTTCTTGAAGTCTTAAAATGTGACCTGATAAACAAGTAATAATTACTCGTTTATTTTGATAATCAAAATTATCAATTAAAAATTCTTCAACCTTCTTTTCATCAGCCGCCTTAGAGTTATCTTCAGCATTTCTAGCATCACAAAGTAAAGCTAAAACATTTTTATTTGAAACTTCAGAAATTGATGCATAATTAGTCCGATATTGCTCTGGAACGGTTTGATCAAACTTAAAGTCACCAGTGTAAACAACACTACCTTGTTCAGTTGAAATAACAATTCCAACTGCATCTGGGATTGAATGAGTAACTCCAAAGAAGCTAACCGTTCCATCATCAAAAGTTATTTCACTTTTATCATTAATAATATGAAAATCATCAAATTTTTTCGATTGACGATTTTTCTTAACTAATTTTTCCGCAATTTTAATTGAAAGTTCTGTACCAAACACTGGTACATTAAATTCACTAAGAAAATATGGTAATGAACCAATTGAATCAAGATGTCCGGAAGTTAAAAATACTCCAACAATCTTTTCTTTGTTATCCCGAAGATATGAAAAATCAGGGATTACATAGTCAATTCCTAGCATATCATCTAAGGGGAACTTAGAACCACAATCAAGAATGAAAATACTACTTTCATTCACTTCAACAGCAAATAAGTCTTTGCCTTCTTCACGCACACCGCCCAGCGGTATGATTTTAATATTCTTTTTCATTATTTTTACACCTCAATATATTACAGTTACTGTTTTAATTGTTATCAATTATGCACTCGTTCAAAATCTAACATGTAACTTTAGTGTAACATATTTAAGTAAAAAATTGGTTAAAAAAAGGATGAGGCAAAATGCCTCATCCTTTTTAAAGTTAAGATTAACGACGTAATCCTAATTCTTTGATTAATTCACGGTAGCTTTGAACATTTCTCTTACGTAAGTAAGTTAATAAGTTACGACGGTGACCAATTTTTTTCATAAGTCCGCGTTGTGAATGGAAATCCTTTTTGTGTTCTTTCATATGTTCGTTAATTTCGTTGATATCTGCTGTTAAAACTGCGATTTGTACCTCAGTTGAACCAGTATCTCCTTCATGTGTAGCGAACTTTTTGATAATTTCAGTTTTTCTTTCTCTAGTTAAAGCCATTATGCTTTACCACCTTTCAATAAAAATCCCTCAGTTCTGAGTATTACGTCAGTGACTCGTAAAACTAAGAACCAGTTACTTATTAAATATACAACATTCTAAACAAAATTTCAAACAAATCTTAGCTTGTATTGCAATTATAGCTGATATTTTGTATAATTAGGAATGTTAAAACTGTGAAGTTAGGATTAATTTCACTATGTGGAGGTGAAAAAAATATGCCAGTTATTAAATCAGCTATCGAACGTATGAAGACTAACGAAATCGCTCGTAAAAAGAACGCTTCTGAAAAGAATCGTATGAGAACTGCTGTTAAAGAATTTGAAAAAGCTAGTGCTCAAGGTGTCAGTGATCTTGATACTTTCTACCGTAAAGCAGTTGCTGCAATTGATCATTCAAAATCAAAAGGTCTTATTAAGACTAACAGTGCCAATCGTAAGAAGTCTCACTTAGCTAACATCATGAATAAATTATCATAATAAAAAAGAACTCACTTAGTATGAGTTCTTTTTTTGTCCTAATTCTATTGCAAACATTTCGAAAAGTAGTTCCGGATTATCGGTGCTACTTTTTAGTTTACATTCAATTTGAACCAAATGTAGGTAAGCGTCCTTTAAATAATTCAAAGAAAATCTTTGAGTTGATTGCATTGCTAATTTAACTCGATAAGGATGAATTTTTAAAGTTGTCGTCATCATGTTTTGACTATAACTATGTTGCATCAATATCTTAACCTGTAACAATAATCGAAAATGACTCTCTAAAATAGCATTAATTTGAATTGGCTCTTGTTTTTGTTCTAGTAATTGATGATAAAAATGGATTGCTTGAGTCGTTTTACCAGTTACAATGTAATCTACTAGTGCAAAAACATTTTGATCTAATGACTTTGAAACTAACTTATCAATTACTTCAACTGTAATTTCTTTTGAATCTTTACAATAAATGAAAATTTTCTGTAATTCATTCATCATTTTGCTTAAATCACCTAATGTACGTGCATAAAATTCGTTCATTGCATCTGAATTAATCTGATAACCTTGCATTTTTACTTGGTTACGAACAAAATCAATTGTTTCACGTTCAGAAAAATCATTTAATGTAATCATTGAACTTTTAGACTTCAGTTTTTTAACAATTTTTTTTCGTCCATCTAATTTATCATAAGGAGCTAATATAATTAAAACAGTTTCAATCGATGGATTATCCAGATACTGTTCCAATTCTTCAATATTATGTTTAATCTTGCTTTTAGAATGACTACCACTTAAAAAATAGGCATTTTTAATTAAAACTAATCGTTTTTCTCCAAAAAATGGAATCGAGAGAGCATCATTAATTGCCACAGATAATGGGGTTTCTTCCATGTCAAAAGTAGCAAAATTCATAGTTTGCTCTTCTTCTGGAATAATCTTTTTAATTTGTTTCATTACTTCATTTTCCCAATAATCATTTTTCCCTGTGATTAAATAAACAGGTTCTTGATTTTTTGAAATCGTTTTTATTTTATCAATTAAGGTCATTTAAATCCCCCTTCCATTTTGTTGTAAAATAACTTTCAAATCTTGAATAACGATATGAAATCATTCCATCTTTTTGCGTGCTAATTAATTTCACTTGTTCTTTTTTCATTGTGTCTAACGTTTCTTGATTAGGATGTCCATAACGATTATTTCTTCCAGCTGAAATAATTCCAATTTTAGGTTTGATTGCTTGAATAAACTGGGGATCAGAGGCTGTTTTACTTCCGTGATGACCCAATTTTAAAATATCCGTTTTCAAATTAGGGTATTTATCTAAAATTTTTAATTCATCTAGTCGATCTAAATCCCCTGTGAATGTCCAATTCAAATTATTAATTTGGCTATATAATACCATTGAATCTTCATTTTTTCCTAATCCAGCAATAAATGGATGAATAACTTTTAGCGGTGTTCCAAAAATTGTATCTCCATCCCTTACACTAACAAGTTTAAAATTATTAAATGGTTTAATTTTCTTCATAAAATGTTGGTTATGCTCCATACCAAATGGAATATAAACCCTATCAACCTTCATTAATTTCAAAAAAGAAGGTAAATCCCCAATATGATCGGCATCTTGATGGCTTAAACAAATATTATCAATATGATTAATTCCAATGCTTTTTAAATATCTAATTGAAGTATTCGGTGCTAAATAAACATCTTTTTGTCCTTGTTTAACAAAAAAATTAGGTTTACCTCCGGTGTCAATTAAAGTAACTGATTTGTTAAATGGTTCTCTAAGTAAAATACTATCACCTTGACCAACATCAAAAAAGGTTACTTCACCACTAATAGGAAAATGAATAATACAATACATCCCTAAACTAGAGCAAACAATCATAAATAAATATTTTATTTTGGCATTTTCCATGTATAGCAATCCACAAGCAATCATAAAAATCACAAAAATTATCCATGGCTTACCAAATGTAATCTTTCCTGGAAAAGATGATATTAAAGTTGTAAAGTGATCAAAACTCATCAAAAAATAATCAACTAAATTAACGCCAGGCAAATTAAATAAACTCAGACCAAATCCAACTAACACTAATGGAAAAATTACGACAGTAAAGAATGGAATAATCAATAAGTTTGCTAATAATGATAACGCATGCCATTCGTACATATAATAAATAACAATTGGAAAACTAACTAATTCTAATAAAATAGTTCTCTTTAAGTTTCCAACATTTCCTGTATAAATCAATGCTAAAGACAACCCATAGGAAAGTTGACAGCCAAATTCCAATAAAAGCATGGGATTAATTAATAAGTTAATCATCAAAGCTACGGACCAAATGTCTAGTCTAGTAAAATAAAGTTTAAATTTACCAGCTATTAAGCGTTCCTCAATCATTAAGATTGCACGAATTAATCCCACAGCTGAGCCAGCAATTATAGAGTAAAATGGCAATCCAATAATCATTGCCCATTGAACGTGTTCTCGTTTGATATACGACAATGACGCTAGCATTAAAATTAAATCAATCAAAAAATAAACATGCATTCCTGAAATACTAAACAAGTGAATTAATCCAAGTTGCTGAACACCATCCATCTCTTCTTTAAAATCGGTATTTTTATAACCAAACACCAAACTTTGAACATATAATTTCAAGTACTTGGGTAATCTATCAGATAATTCTAGTCCACAAAATCTAAATTGATGAACATTATCAGTTAATGAAGAATTGGTAATTTCAGTTTTACTTTTAAGAGTAGTTATTTTTATTTGACCATAAATTCCTTGCTGACCATAGAACTTTTTTGAATCAAACTGATTAACATTTGGAGCAATTTCTAAAACGGTTAAATCTCCAACTACCTCTAGTTGTGTTTTCTGTTTGATTTTTCTAATTAAATCATTTTCTGCCTGCGTCTTCATTGTTCCAAAGCACAAAACAGATTGTTTTGCTTCAGGTAAATAAGCTAAAACACGAAACTGATTATCATGTATATGTAATTCATCAGGTAAAATATCTATTTTCATTGTTTTAGAAGATTTACTTAAATTTTCAATTATTGTTTGTTTTTGCATTTCAGATCGATAATACATACAAAAAAACAATAATGGAATTAATGTTAATAAAATATTTTTCCAAAAAAATTCTTTAATTTTCAAACAATAAATTCTACATAAAACTAATCCAATTCCAATGATTCCATATAAAATTTGATTTGCAAAAATTAATGATATACATCCCCACAGCAAAGCACTAAATACATAAAAATTCTTTTTAATTATTTATCGAAGGATAAGTATTCACTAAATGGTAAATTATCAACTTGTTCTCTTTCAATTTGAACCTTTTCAACTTTAACGTGTTCCTTTTTTAACAGTGCTTCGGCATATTTACTATTATGATATTCTCGAAGATACTTGATTGTCTTAATCCCAGCTTGCAACAACATTTTTGTACATTGTAAACATGGAAAATCTGTAACGTAAATTTCAGCATCATCAGTCGATTCACCAAATTTTGCACATTGCAAAATTGCATTCATTTCGGCATGAATGGTTCTTTGACAATGTCCATCGACCATATAACAACCTTCATCAATACAATGAACATCACCAGAAACCGACCCATTGTACCCACAAGCAATTACTCGTTTATTGCGAACGAGGACTGACCCGACTGATAAACGCTCACAGGTACTTCTACTAGCCACTAAAATTGCTTGCAACATAAAATATTGGTCCCAAGGAATTCTTTTCTTTTTCATAATTATGCTCCTTCACAATTCGTTAATTACTATAATTATAGCAAATCTAATCAAACTGATACAGATGGCTTTAAATTAGCTACAGTTCTTTCCCCAAATCCTGGCACATTTTTTAAATCATCAACCGACTTGAAAGGACCATTTTGTTTTCGATAATCGATTATTTTTTCGGCCTTTTTTTGTCCAATGCCATTAAGTGTTTGAATTTTAGTAGAATCAGCTTCATTTAAATTAACTTTATCTCCACTAGATTTTGAATCTAATCCGGCATTATCATCGTTATTACTTGATTCAGTACTTCCAAGGTTAGTAACAGGTGTCCCTATAACTTCTCCTTGAATTGGAATATAAAGTATTTCCTGATCGGTTACTTTTTTTGCTAAATTTACATGATTACGATCTGCATAATTATTAAACCCTCCTGCCATTTTTATTAAATCAGTTCCACGCATATTAGTAGATGCTTGATAAACACCTGGATTAATCACAGCTCCTTTTACATCGACAAAAATTTGTTCATGTTGATTTGATTTTACGGCATGCTGATTGATTTCCTTACTACCATTAGATTTTGATTGAACCTGAGTAGTTTGCCCTGATGTAGCAGTTGCTTCAGTATTTTTATTAATAAAACAGTAGGCAACCGTCAATACAATACAAATCAACAAACCAAAAATTATTTGAAATTTATATTCCTCGATTGCTTCTTTAACTTTTCCAATATACTTATCCATCTTTCTCCCCTTTCTTATTATATATACGGAAAAATTGGAAATATACGCAAAAAAATTGATAAACAACTTTGTGTCTATCAATTTTATAAATCATTATTAGGCTTTAAATAATTCAACACGTATGCTTTAATGGAAGGTTGTAATTCACCTAAAAAATTTTGCTCCCATAGTCCTCTTTGAATAATTGCATCTTTTCTTTCATTTTCTTTAAAGCGCTTTAAATATTGTTTCCCTTTAACATTAATACTAGCTTGCCAATAAATATATTCACGTCCATCTTAGTTTCGATTAACTAATTTTGTAACCCCGACAATCCCGCTTCTGTTTCGTTTGCCGATTTTATTATGGCTAGCTTTAGCAGCTGATTTTCTTAAAATCTTCATTTTTTCATTAAGTTCTTCGTTAATCAAAATTTCCGACTCCAATCATTTAAAATCAAGTTTAGCGATATTATTTTAAAAGCAAGTCGTTATATTTATCGGTTCGTGTAAAAAATTGTTTTGCATAGGTACAAACCGGTTCAATCATAAATTGATGTTCTTGAGCATAATTAATAATTTCTAACATTAATTTACCTGCAATTCCACGGCCTCGATATGATGGATCAACGAAAGTATGGTTAATTGATACAACATTATTGTCAATCGTAAAAATCAGTTTCGCAATCACTTTACCATCTTTTTCAGTATAAAAACGGCCGGGCTTATATTCAAATTTCATCTATAAAAAGCTCCTTTCAAATTTAAATATTTATAAAAACAATTTCTTGTCAGCTAAAATACTACCAGATACTACAATAATTATAATTATAATTTTAATTTTTGCTTATCAGCTAAACTAATCGTTGAAACTAATTACAAAAGGCGTTCCTTGATTAGTTATTGGTGCTCTATCTAAAAAATCGTCCCAATCGTAAACGTCATATTCATCTTTAAAATTTAGTTCATTATACCTAATGGTTTGTTCAACTGCATAATTTGTGGAATCTAATTTATCATTTGTTATTGAATAAAATCGAACATTATAAACAAATTTTTTGTTCATATTAGGACTAATTTCATATTTAATCTTAAAATCATCAATCGAAAAAGTACCAGTGATGATTTCGTCACGGTCCTTGGGTTTTTTTAAACTAATATTTTTAATTTTCATAAAACATACCTACCCATTTTTATTTTAATTGTTTGTTAATATAACGTTGCAATTATCATTTGTAACTGTATTGTATACCCAAAAAACATTTTATCGTTTAATTTTTTGAGTTCTTTAAATGTATTAATTTTTTTATTAGTTGCAAATCTTGTGTTGTGGATTATTACAGCTTGTTTGTGGGGAATTGATAAATTGATGAAAAAACCAGCTTATAAAATTGCCTGGTCTGACTGTGGTCAAGTTATTTGTTTTATTGATACAGTGATATTCATCTTTAGTTTCATTTTATACCCAATCATTTTTGTTTTAGGAATATATTTACCTAGTGAGATTTTATTAATTTTATTTATTTTTATTCTAATAACAGCATTTATCGGTGGTGTCATTTGGAAATTTTTAAATAATAATAATTATTTTTTCTTAATCAGTAATGTTCAATGCATCAATAATTTTTGGTTCAATCTTTAATGGAGAAGTTACTGGAGCATAGCGATGAATCAAGTTTCCCTTTTTTTCAATTAAAAATTTAGTATAATTCCATTTTATATTTTTGTGACCAGAAAGTCCTTTTAAATAAGTAAAAAGTGGAGATTCCTCATTTCCGTTTACTTTTATCATTTCTGTCATTGGAAACGTAACCCCATAATGTATCTTACAATATTCATCGATATCTTTACTATCAAGTTCTTGATGAAATTGATTAGAAGGAAAACCAATTACTTCTAGTCCTTTTTGATGATATTTTTTATACAAATATTCAAGATTTTTTAATTGAGGAGCAAGCCCACATTTACTAGCCGTATTTACAACTAAAATAACTTTATTTTTAAATTTAGTAAAATCAATTTCTCGACCATTCATTTCTTTAATTTTAAAATCGTAAATTGAATTTAAAGATTTTATTTCTGCCATTTTACTTTTCTCTTTCTATTTTTTAATGAGTAATGATAATCACATCAAAAATAACACTCTACAAGTTATTTTCCAACTTATAGAGTGTTATTTTTAGTGATTATTCAAATAATTTAGTGCATCTTTAAAGTTTCTAACTGGAACAACTTTCATATGTGGTGCATATTTTTTAGCCGTTTTTTTAGCAACTTGGTAATTAGTTTCTTTTTCGTCTTCCATCGCTAAATTTGCTTTAGTTGGTTTTACATATGGAGCAAAGAAAATTTGTGTTCCACTGTCATTTGCTGCAATAATTTTCTTGTCAATTCCACCAATTTCACCAACTTCACCATTAGGAGCAATCGTCCCTGTTCCTGCAATTTTACTAAACGAATATGACTTTTGTTCAAGTTGACTGTAGATTTGTAAAGCGAACATCAAACCACCTGATGGTCCGCCAATTTCACCAGGATCAACTTTAATACCAGGGTTTGTTTTAACAGTCATATCGTCAGTCATTGTCATTCCAACTCCATTAAATCCAGGGACAATTTCTCGTTTTTGACCCTTTACTTCATGGTTTTTACCATTACGTTTGAATTGAATCGTTAAAGTAGCATTTTTGGGTAAACTTTTAATGTAATTAACATATTCAATACTTTGCTTAAGTCGTTTACCATTAATCGACTCCACTAAATCAGCTGGTTCGAGTTTCCCTTTAAAATCAGAATTAGGCAACAATGATAATACATAAACACCTTGGTAACTTTTAGCTACTTGACGATGGGCATTATGATAACCAACATAAATCGCATTATTTATTGCGGTATTCATGTAAACATTTTGCACATTACTAAACTGTTCATCATTTTGTCCACCAGTAATTGATTTAGTGCTTTCAATTGATAGATGGGGATTAAACTGCTTTTCTAAATATGAAAACGGATGGGCTTGCGAAATTGAAACTGCAGTTATCATAAACTTAGTTTTCTTTAACTTTTGTACATTTTCAATTTTAACCATTGGCTGTAATGAAATTGCTTCACCTGGAGCTTCAACAAGCGCATTTATTGGCCACAAAAATAACCATAAAAGAAATAAGATTGAAACAGTTAAGCATAATAATATTTTATGCTTTTTAATAAATTTTTTTATTTTTTTCATGTTTAACCTTCACTTTCAATGCTGATAAAACTGGTTTAGGAACAAATTTAGAAACATCACCATCAAAACGAATAATTTCTTTTACCATAGATGATGAAATTAATTCATAATCCTTATTAGCAAAAATTAATAGTGTTTCAATTTGGTTATCTAAAAGACTATTCAAATTAGCAATTTCTTTTTCAAAAACAAAATCACGAGAATCACGAGTTCCACGAATAATTAAATTGGTACCTTGACTTTTAACGAAATTAGCAGTTAATCCGCTATATTCAGTAACTGCAACATTTTTGATGTCAAAAACCGACTTTTTAATTAATTCGACTCGTTCCTTATCAGAAAACAAAGTGTTTTTATCTGGATTATTTCCAACCGCAACTACCACTTCATCAAAAATTTGTGCAGCTCTTTTTATAATATCCAAATGACCATTTGTAATTGGATCAAAACTTCCAGGATAAATCACTTTTTTCATATTTAATTCCTATTCTTCTGCTTGATAGATGGTAATTACTGTTAGTCCATAATCTTTTTGTTTAATTAAATCATAATTTGAAACTTGAGACAAATTAGTTTGATTGTCAGTCTCACAAATTACAATTCCTTTGGGATTTAATAAGTTATATTTTTTAATTTCAGCTAACTGCTTAATCATTTGTTGAGCTGCATAAGGCGGGTCTAAAAAAATATAATCAAATTTTTCACCCTTACTTGCTAATTTTTTTAAAGCCTGTTCGGCATCCATTTTTAAAACTTTAAATGAGCTTTGCTCTTCATTAGTTATTTCAATATTTTTTTTAATTGTTTTAAATGCTGCATATTGTCTATCAACTAACACAGCATGCTTCATTCCACGTGAAATTGCTTCAATAGCTACTGCACCAGATCCAGCGAATAAATCTAAAAATGAGCCTTCAGTAAAGTATGGACCAATCATATTGAATAGCGATTCACGCACTTTATCCGTTGTTGGCCGAGTTTTAGTTCCAGGAACTGGAGAAATCTTTCTTCCACCAAATTTACCAGAAATAATTCTCATAACTATTCCCCCTCTAATGCATTAAGGTTTAATTCATTAAGTTCTTCAACTAATGCAATTGTCGGCGTTTTTTCAACCCGTTTTACAAAACGTTGTTTTTTTAACTCTTCAATAATGTCATCTAAATCATCACGATTAACAAATAAAATTACATAATGCATTTTTTTTGAAATAAAGCGAATATCACCAAATTTTTTTAAATTTTTTGATTGTTTCAATGAAAAAATTGAAACTAGTAATTCTGCTCGATTTTGAATATTTTCCAAATTACAATCTCCTATTATTTTTGCGTGCGACTCTGTTTTTCAATACTACTAATTTTTAATACTAAAGCAAAACAAGAACTTAATGTTAACATACTAGATCCACCATAACTAATGAATGGAAGAGCTACCCCAGTTAAAGGAACTAATGCAATCGCACCACCAGCATTAAATAAAGTCTGAATTGTAAGATATGCTGCTGTTCCATAACAAATTGAACTATACTGTAAATTATTTGTTCGTTGGCCAATCTTAATCATACGTACAATCATAAGATAAAGTAGTCCTAGCACAAATAATATTCCTACTAATCCAAATTCTTCAGAAATGATTGATAAAATAAAGTCAGTATTAGCTTCAGGTAAATATCCCATTTTTTGAATACTATTACCTAATCCACGACCGAAAAGTCCTCCGTTACTAACAGCATAAAACGAATTAATTAACTGAGCTCCTGACGTCTGGGCATGTAAAAATGGATTATAAAATGCCACAATTCTTTGTAACTGATAATTATGTATATTCTGACCATGTTTAGCCAAAAATTCAATTCCAAAATAAAAGACAGGCACGAGTAAAATTATAATAATTGTACAAGCTCGTAAAGTTTTCCAACTTCTCGTTGCGGCTAGTAACATTACAAAAACAATAGTAAAGTTAATAATTGCTCCACCCATATCTGGTTGAACAGCAATTAAAAATAAAATAACTCCTGGAATGGCAAGGGGCTGCCAATTTTCTTTAAATGATTTACCTAATCCATCCATGTCAATGGTAGTTTGTCGCTTACGTAAAATAAAAGCAAAGAAAATAATAAAGAAAAACTTACAAAATTCAGCGGGTTGTAAACTAAAGAAACCTACTGAAATCCAGCCAGCAGCCCCATTAATTGTTTTTCCTAATAACTTAACGTACAGTAAAGCAACCATGAGAATCCCAAAAAAATAAATTACAAATCTATGCGATAAAATAAGTTTAAAAAAGAATTTGTTAAAAAAGAATTTGTTAACACAAAAAATAATGCCTAATCCAATTATAAAATAAAAAGTTTGTTTTTCAGCAAGTGTTTTCGCTTCTCCTTGACCAAATGATAATCCAATTCCTGCACTAGCAGAATAAACCATTACAATCCCAAATAAGCATAAAAATATATAAGGTATCATTAAATACCAATCAATCTTAGATTTGTTTTTCATAACTATCCCCAACGAGTTTATTTTTAAGTGATTATTATTATTGTACTAGTAATTACACCTAAAAAAAAGGACTACTCAAATGAGTAATCCTTTTAAATTTTTCTTAACTATTTTTGTGTTTATTTTTCTTAGCTGCTTTTTCACGTTCACCAGTATTTAAGATACGTTTTCTCAAACGAACATGTTCAGGGGTTACTTCACAAAGTTCATCTTCATTTAAGAATTCAAGTGATTCTTCAAGTGTTAAATGAAATGGTGCTTTAACCTTAGCAATATCTTCAGAACCGGCAGCACGAACGTTGGTTTGATTACGACCACGAGTGATGTTAACTGAAATATCATTGTCACGTGAGTTTTCACCAACAATCATACCTTCATAAACTTCAGTAGCTGGATCAGTAAAAATCTTACCACGATCTTGAATAGCCATAATTGCATAAGTAGTAACTTTACCAGTGTTGATTGATACTAAAGTACCATTACGACGACCTGGGTTCCAGTTTTTAACTACAGGTGCGTACTTTTCAAAAGTATGGTTCATAATTCCGTAACCATGGGTAATTGAAAGGAATTGAGTTGAGTAACCAATCAAACCACGTGATGGAACTAAGAAAGTCATACGTGTTTGACCATTACCAACACTTTCCATGTTTTGCATTTCACCTTTACGTTGTGAAAGTGTATCAATAATTGAACCAGAGTATTCGTCAGGAGTATCAATTTGTACAGATTCAAAAGGTTCAGATTTAACGCCATCAATAGTTTTGTAGATAACTTCAGGACGAGAAACTTGAAGTTCGAAACCTTCACGACGAAGAGTTTCAATCAAGATTGACAAATGAAGTTCACCACGACCAGAAACAACCCATGAACCTGGGTCATCAGTTTCTTCAACACGAAGTGAAACATCAGTATGAAGTTCTCTTTCAAGACGATCAATTAATTGACGGGCAGTAACTAACTTACCTTCTTTACCAACAAATGGTGAAGTGTTAGTACCAAAGGTCATACGCATGGTTGGTTCATCAATTCTAAGGATTGGTAGTGGTTCAAGTGAATCTGGAGAAACAACTGTTTCACCAACATTAATATCTTCCATACCAGAAACGGCGATTAAATCACCGGCCTTAGCTTCATTAATTTCAACTTTGTTCAATCCAACAAATCCCATGATTTTTGTAACACGGAATTTTTGTTGTGAGCCGTCAAGTTTCATAACAACAACGTTGTCACCAACTTTGACTTTTCCACGGAAAACACGACCAATTCCAATACGACCAACGAAGTCATCATAATCAAGCATTGCAACTTGGAATTGTAATGGATCTTCTGAATTATCAATTGGAGCGGGAATGTTTTCTAGGATAGTATCAAAAATAGGTTTCATAGTGTGTTCTTGATCATCTAAATCAGGTGAAAGACTTGAAGTTCCATTCATAGCTGAAGCATAAACAACTGGGAATTCAAGTTGACTTTCATCTGCACCTAATTCAATAAATAAATCAAGCACTTCATCAACAACTTCTTCAGGACGAGCACCTGGCTTATCAATCTTGTTAATTACAACAATTGGAGTTAAGTGTTGTTCCAAAGCCTTTTTCAATACGAAACGAGTTTGTGGCATTGTACCTTCAGCTGCATCAACAACTAAAAGAACACCATCAACCATTCGCATGATACGTTCAACTTCTCCACCAAAATCGGCATGTCCGGGTGTATCAAGAATGTTAATTTGTTTACCATCGTATTTAACGGCGGTATTTTTTGAAAGAATAGTAATACCACGTTCACGTTCAATTGGATTTGAATCTAACGCACGATCTTGAATTTCATCATGACCGTCAAGGGTATCAGATTGTTTCAATAATTCATTAACCAAAGTCGTCTTACCATGATCGACATGGGCAATAATTGCAATATTTCTAATATCGTCTCTTGTTTTCAAAAATGTTTCCTCCTCAAAAAGCAGTTAAAAGCTAGCAATCCAATTCTGAACTAGTAGTCAGATAAAAAAGCCGTGACACTGTCACAGCCCCATCAATACCTTGAATATTAATTTATTAATCGTTTTGCACTCTTTTTATCGCTATAAAAACTATATTCAATTATAGCACTAGATTTATAAATTAGTCAATTGAACTAGTAACAATTAGTCCATTTGTTTAATGTTTTTTGTCTTTGGATGTTCCTGAGCATTTTTTAATACTTGATAAATATCTAAATTAGAATTTTTTTCAAAATCACGACGTAAGTTATTTTGTTCAGTCCGAGCCGGATTAATTTCTTGAAACCGTCGAAAACTATCGATTAATTTTTGACGATTAACCCCATGTTCATCATAAGCTCGTTCGATATTGCGGAAAAATTCAGTTACATCAATTAATTCTTGCATTGACCAGTCTTCAACGATTGGATATGCATAATTTTGATCAGTTTTTTTTGCCATTTTTATTACCTTTTTTTATGTTTTCAATAATATCCATTGACCATTCAGCATCATGAGTCAATTCTTCCTGTTCATTATCTGCTAGTTGTAAATTAATAGAACGAAAAATTCCAAATTGATTAACCAATTTGGGTCCTAAGCTCAAACTCAATTTATCATTTTCTTTCTTTAAACTAGTAACAGAACAGATTAGAGAGTTTTCACCATAAACACATGTTAATAAACGCATCACTGCTTTGCTTTGAATCACAGAGTTAGAAACAATCTTATGATTACCAATTTGTTCACTAAAATTATTAATAATTTTATCATCATAGTTCTTACTATCATCTGCAATGTATGAAAGTAATGTTGAAGGACCAATATAAACTCTACTCCAGGCAACTAAATTGTGGGTATTGAGTCCTAGCGTATTGACGTTAATATCGTCACCGCTCACATTAAATTTTCGTACCAACGCTTCTCTTAAAATGATTTCTTGTGGAAGTGTACCCAAGCCAATAATTTTTTTAACATCTAAACCTGAAAAATAGGCAGCAAAATAAACAAAAATTTCATCATGTGGACAGTCAATCATAATTTTACCATTAAAACCACGACTAATAATGTCATTAATTGCCATTCTAAATTGCATCAATGGCTCTCTTATATTTTCAGCGATTGTTGAGGCATCGATAATTTCTGGATCATAGAATGGATTATCAGGTAGATAAATCATCCCATCAATTTCGCCTAACTTTGCATCTAATTCCATAACTTCAATCCGAAAGTTATGACACATTTCAGTTGCCAAAATTTCATTCGTATAAATTTCTGGATTGTCTAATAAGATAGTAACAGGCGTGTCTTTAACTTCCATCGCACTTAAAAGATTAGAAATTCTTTGCTGATCACCTTTAATAATTATTTTAGAATTTAAAATGATAACACTCCTCAAAAAGATAAATTGTATATGTTATTATAAAATAACATTCGGTTACGAAAATGCAAACTTTTTTTAATTAATTATCTCACTTACAATAAATACGAAATTACCATATAATTAAATTGTAAGATTATGAAACGAATGGAGGTAATCTTTTGTATTTAATGAAAGATATAACTAGAGATGGAAATCCAGTTTTAAGAAAACAAGCCGAAAAAGTACAATTTCCATTAAGTGATGAAGATCGTCAGCTTGGTGAAAAAATGATGGAGTATCTTGAAGTTAGTCAAGATGATGAGTTATGTAAAAAGTATCATTTACGTGCGGGAGTTGGATTAGCTGCCCCTCAAGTTGGGGTATCAAAGCTAATGGCAGCCGTCTTAACTCCCCCAGAAGGTGATGATGAGAAATCACCATTTAAAGCAATCATGATAAATCCTGTGATTGTTTCAAATTCTGTTCAAAGAGCTGCATTAACAGTTGGTGAAGGATGTTTATCAGTTGACCGTGATATTGAGGGATACGTTTCACGTTCCGATAGAATTACTGTTCGCTATCAAGATTTAGAAGGTAATGAACATAAGGTACGGCTAAAACACTACCCTGCAATCATTGCACAACATGAAATCGATCATCTTCATGGAACATTATTTTACGATCATATTGATAAAGCCAATCCATTTAGCCGCTCGGATGATGAAATTTTTATTGATTAACTTAAAAAGACCTACAGTTGTAGGTCTTTTATTTTTGGTCAATTTTTTTAATATCTTTAACGTATTCTTTGGTTGCATCATTTTGTTCATCAGCAACATCAAAGGTTAACAAATGATCGTTCAACCAACAATCAGTAATAATCAATTTATGTGCAATTTGCTTAATTTCATGAGGTTGTTTTGCTAAAGAACCTTCTAAAATAAATCTAATTTTCAAAAGTTCCAAATCACTTTGAATCTGATATTTATATTCATAAACCATTACGCCCCTGCCCCAAACATCTGTAAGTACAGTAGAAGAAATGAACTGATAAAAATTAATGTTTTGTTTTTGGGATTGCAAGTCACTTACCATTTTGAATACAACTGCATCAACATGGTCTTTATTAATTGCTTGATACTCTTTTTCTGGATTAATTACAAAAAAATGATGTAAAACACCGTAAATAAATAAGGCAACGATTATTCCAATAATTATTTCAAAAACCATTTTTATTACTCCTTCATCATAATTAATCAGTACGCTTAATACTACCATGTAACTTGATAATCGTCGAAATTGTGTATTATATACTTAAAATTTAGATTATGGTAAAATTGAAACAGTAGTCGAATTATTCGACATTAAGATCGACAAATAAAAAAGAAGCAAAAAGGAGTAATCATAATGATCTACAAAGTTTTATATCAACCTAATCCTCAAGAAAACCCTAAACGTGAATCAACAAAATCACTTTACTTAAACGCTAACACAGAAGCTGAAGTAAGAGATTTAATTCGCGATAACACAAGTTACACAGTTGAATACATTCAACCACTTGCGGGCAAACACTTAGAGTTCGAACAAAAAGAACCAGGTTTTAAAATTACGGAGTTTAAATAAAAATGAATAAACTAAACGTCAAAAATAACGAAACTGCAATTTACGGCGTTGGTGGACTTGGTGAAATTGGTAAAAATACTTATGGTGTTCAATTTCAAGATGAAATTGTATTAATTGATGCTGGAATTAAATTCCCCGAAGAAGGTCAACTAGGAATCGATTACGTAATTCCTGATTACCAATTTTTAGTAGAAAACCAAAGTAAAATTAAGGCATTAGTTATCACCCATGGTCATGAAGACCATATTGGTGGGATTCCCTTTATTTTACAAGCTATCAATGTACCTGTTTATGCCGGTCCTCTAGCTCTAGCTATGATTAAAGGTAAGCTTGAAGAACATGGAATGCTCAAATCAACTGAGCTACATGAAATTAACGATAAATCAGTACTTAAATTTAAAAAGACTAGTGTTTCTTTCTTTAGAACTACTCATTCAATTCCTGATACACTTGGTGTTGCTGTTCATACTCCCGATGGTGTAATCGTTGAAACTGGAGATTATAAATTTGATTTAACCCCGGTTACAAATACTCCACCAGATTTACAAGCAATGGCTAAATTAGGTGAAGAAGGTGTGCTTTGTCTAATGGCTGATAGTACCAATGCTGAAAAACCAGTTTGGACTAAGTCAGAAAGATACGTTAGTGACTCTGTCCGTAAGATTTTTTTACGAGTTCATGGCAGAATCATCTTTGCGACCTTTGCTTCTAACCTTTCACGAGTTATGACTGCCATCGATGCAGCTTACAAAAACGGACGTAAAATTGCTGTTTTTGGTAGAAGTATGGAATCTGCAGTAGTTAACGGAAGAGCATTAGGCTACATTAAAGTTCCTGACAGTGCATTTGCTGATGCTTCAGAACTAAAATCATTACCTGCTGATAAAGTAATGATTTTATGTACTGGTTCTCAAGGTGAACAAATGGCAGCTCTTTCAAGAATTGCTAATGGAACTCATCGACAAATTTCAATTGAACCAGGTGACACTGTAGTTCTTTCAAGTAACCCAATTCCTGGTAACGTTTTAAGCGTTAACCGAGTTTTAAACGAACTTGAAGAAGCTGGTGCTCACGTTATCAAGGGTTATGAAAATAAAATTCATACTTCTGGTCATGGTGGTCAAGAAGAAGAAAAACTTATGATTCGTTTAATGAAGCCTAAGTTTTTCGTTCCTATTCATGGTGAGTATCGGATGCAAAAAATTCACATTGGTCTTGCTGAACAATGTGGAATTCCTGCTGACCACTGTTTCATCCTTAAAAATGGTGAAGTTCTTGCTCTTACCAAAGATACTGCCCGTTTAGCTGATAGTTTTGTTGCAGGTGATGTCTTCATTGATGGAAATGGTGTTGATAGTGTTAACAAAAACGTTATCAAGGATCGTCAGCTTCTATCAGAAGAAGGTTTAGTGGTCGTTGTTGCGACAATTAATCTTAAAGATAAAGAAATTCAATCTGGTCCCGATCTTCTTTCTCGTGGTTTTGTCTACATGCGCGAATCTGGGGAATTATTAGATCAGGGTCGCAAGTTAGTTTTCAAAACAATTAGAAGAACTATGGACACTCAAAACGCTGATGAAAAATCAATCAAAAAAGCAATCGTTAACGAACTTTCAAACTTCTTGTTTGAAAAAACGGAACGACGTCCTTTGATTTTGCCAATGTTAATTATGAATGACAACAACAAATAAATAAAAGACTTACTTTTTTCGAAAGTAAGTCTTTTATTATGGACTAAATTATTGAAAATAAAAATCTCATCAAAATGAGATTTTTTTATTTATTTTTCTTTTACAATTTTATCAATCGCTTCAAGTTCATCTGTTGTAAAGTCTAAATTATCTAATGCTTTTAAGTTATCATCTAAATGGTTAACCTTTGAAGCTCCAGTAACAACACTCACAACTGTTGGATCACTTAATAACCAGGCCAATGACATTTGTGCTAAAGTTTGATCACGATTCTTAGCAATTTCATTAAGTTTATTCAACTTAGCAATTGCTTTATCTTGACCATTTTCAAGAATAAAGTTATTCGTCCAGTGAAGATGAATATCTTCTGGAATCCCTCCAAGATACTTGCTCGTTAATAAGCCTTCAGCTAAAGGACCATATGCAACAAATCCATCATGATTATCAGCAAGTGCTTTTAAAGTACCATCATTTGCTGGTTCACGATTTAACATGTTATATGAACTTTGGTTAACCACAAATGGGGTATGTAATTCTTTGAAAAGTTTAATCATCTTTTCAGTTTGTGGACCATCGTAATTAGAAATTCCAATATAAAGTGCTTTACCTTGACGTACCAATAAATCTAAAGCTTCGGCAGTTTCTTCTAAACGAGTATTTGGATCAAAACGATGTGAATAATAAATATCAACATAATCCAATCCCATTCGTTCTAGACTTTGATCAAGAGCAGCCGTCAAAGTTTTCTTTGAAGAAAAGTTACCATAAACACCGGGCCACATGTGAAAACCGGCTTTAGTTGTGATAATTAATTCATCACGATAAGGTTTTAAGTCTTGTTGATAGACTTGACCGAACATTCTTTCAGCTGCACCAGAACCAGGACCATAGTTGTTAGCCAAATCAAAACTAAAAATACCACGATCAAAGGCGGCTAACATAATTTTTTGGCTATTTTTAAAGTTAGCATCGTCCCCAAAACTATGCCAAGTTCCAAATGACAAAGCAGGCAATTGTAAACCACTATTTCCTGCTCTTCTTACTTTCATATTATCGTAACGATTATCGCTTGCTTTAAAAACCATTTTTATCCTCCATTAAAATAAAACATGAGTTGATTCATCATTTTGAATCAACTTTAACGCTTCACCAATTAACTTACCAACTGATAAAACGGTTAGTTTATCTAATTTAAATTTTTTAGGAATTACAATTGAATCAGTAACAATTATACGAGCAAGATTATCATCACTCAAGTTTTCTAATGCTGAGTCAGAAAAAACAGGATGTGTGACTGCTGCGTAAACATTTTTAGCACCAGCTGATTTCAAAACATCTGCGGATACTTTCATCTTTCGACCGGTAACAATCATATCATCAATAATGATCGCATTTTTTCCCTTAACATCACCAATAATTTCTTTTGGGACATAGGTATTTGATTCTGGATCTCGATTATCAACAATTGCTAAAGGTAAGTCTAAACGATCAGCAATATTACGTGCTCTTGCTACCCCGTTGTGATCAGGAGCCACAACCACTGCATTATCATCCAAGTGTTCTTCATGCAAATATTCACTCATCAAGCGATCAGTTCTTAAATGATCAAGTGGAATGTCAAAGAATCCCTGAATTTGGGCAGCGTGTAAGTCGAGAGCAATTACTCGATCAGCAGCACTGTTTTGTAAAAATGATGCAATTAACTTAGCTGTAATTGGAGCTCTTGCTTCTGTTTTCTTAGTTGATCTTGAATATCCATAATATGGAATTACCACATTAATTGAATGAGAACTAGTCCGCCGAACAGCATCAATCATAATTAATAGTTCCATCAAATTATCATTAGCCGGATTAGTAATTGATTGGACAATGTAAACATCGTCTCCCCGAATACTTTCATCAATGGAGATCTTAATTTCACCATCACTAAAATGATTAATGGTTGATTTACCTAGTGGCATTCCACTAGTAGCAGAAATTTTTTCTGCTAAAGGTTTGTTAGAATTTAATGCAAAAATAATTGGTTTGTGTTTTGTATTACTAGACAATTTAAAATCCCCTCAATGTAAGTTCTTTACTAACTTCATTATAATCAATTTACTCCAACTTTTCATCCATAAAATCGTTAGGTTTCACTCCATCCATTCCAACCATTGGATCAATTTGATTAGAAAGAATTTTGGCTTCAGTTAAAATATACTTATCTGGTTCAGCATCCTTTTTGGGCTCCTCTGATTCAATATCAGTTGAAACTTTTTTATCCACTAATTCTGGTTTTTCTGAAACTGGTTTTGGATTAAAAATTTTATCTAAGCGTTCTCTTAAAGATGTCTTTCGATTACTAGAAACATGTGAAATACATTCAGCAAAGGAATTAACATCCCCGACCATAATTAACTTTTGAGAAGCTCTAGTAACAGCGGTATACAACAAATTTCTTTCCAGCATCCGCCGATATTGAGGAACAATCGGTAAAATTACCATCTTGAACTCACTTCCTTGAGCTTTGTGGATGGAAGTGCAGTATGCTAAAGTCAATTGGTTCCAATCATTTCTCGTGTAAGAAACTTCAGTTTGGTCAAAGGCAACTACCAATTTATCAAGATACTTTTTCTGATCTTTATTTATTTCAATTCCAACTACCTTACCAATGTCGCCGTTAAAAACGTTATCTTCGGGTGCATTAACAAGTTGTAAGACTTTGTCCCCAATTCGATATTTAACGTTTTGATATTCAACTTGCTTTTGCTGCTCACCTTTTGGTGGGTTCATAATTGCTTGAACGTCATTATTTAAACGATCAATTCCTGCTTCACCACGATACATCGGAGCTAAGACTTGAATATCAGTTGCTGTAAACTTTCTTTCTTTGGCTTTGGCAACCACTTGGTCAATTACTTTTACAACTTGGCTAGTATTACACTGAATAAAACTACGATCTTTTTCTTTATCTAATAAAGTTTGGGGAATTTCCCCATTTTTAATTTCATGAGCCAATTGAATAATTGTTGATCCATCACCTTGACGATGAATTTGATTTAATTCAATTTTGGGAATTACTTCCGAACGAATTAAATCATAAAAAACCTGCCCCGGTCCCACTGATGGAAGTTGATCTTTATCTCCGACTAAAATAACCTTCATTCCAGTCGGAATTGATTTCATTAATTTAGTAAATAATTCGGTATCGACCATCGACATTTCATCAATAATCAATAATTGCCCGTCAATATCATTCCCGTCTTCTTCATCATTTCCATTCAAGCCCAACAAACGATGAATTGTAGCAGCCGGAATACCAGTTGATTCACTCATTTTTTTGGCAGCTCGCCCAGTTGGAGCAGCTAATAGAACCGGAAATGCATCATCTTTGTATTTATTAACGTCTAAAGATAATTTGTTAACTTTTGCAAAGGATTTAACAATTCCATTAATGATGGTCGTTTTTCCAGTTCCCGGTCCACCAGTTAAAATAAAAATTTGATTCTCTAACGCAGCGTTAATTGCGGCAATTTGAGAATCATCATATTTGATTTTAGCTTCATTTTCAACTTCGTGAATGGTGGTTTTGTAATCTTTTGTAGAACTTTGCTTATCATCAATAATCCGTTTTGCATTTTCTGCAATTTTCCACTCATCATCATATAAATATTTAAGATAAATTTTTCCATCGTCAACTTCGATTTTATGGTCTTTAACTAACTCTTTTAGTTCTTGAGCTAACTTTTGATTATCGATCTGTTGTTGTGGATCAGTATCCAGGATTTCAAAACTAGCATTAATCAATTCCTTTGAATTAGAGTAAGTATTTCCGTTTCTAATTGAGAGCCGAGTTAAAGTCGTTAATAATCCAGCTCGCAATCTTCCCGCTGAATTATATTCAATTCCTACTTTACTGGCAATTTGATCAGCTCGTTTAAAACTAATATTTTTGATATCTTCAACCAATTGATAAGGATTTTCTTGGATTACTTCCAAGGCTTTTTCATGGTATTTTTTAAAAATTGCAGCTGCTAAAGCACTTCCAAATCCGTATCCATTTAACCCAACAATCACTTGCTCAGCACCGTTATTATTCCGTAAACCATCAACAATCGTTTGGTTTTGTTTGGAATTTAATCCGACTTTTTTAATCGTTGTAGGATCTGAAATTATTTTTTCAATTAAATCTGTTCCAAGAGTTTCAACCACTTTTTGGGCTGTTTTTTGACCAATTCCCGGAAAATCATCACTCGCTAAGTACTTTATCAATCCCTCAGGTGAGCTTTGACTCGCCCGTTCATAGTTGTCCGCTTGAAATTGTTTCCCGTAACGAGGGTGGTCAACCAATTTTCCCACAAATCGATAGCTAGTTTCTTCGGCAATATCTGCAAAATTACCTGTCACCACAATTTCCTCTTCAGTCCAATCAGTGTTAGTTTTTTCAACCTTCACCAATAAAACTTTATAAAAACTATCTGCACCCTCAAAAAAGGTAGTAACTACCTTCCCAATCACAAATGGTTTTTCCGCTTGATTATTATTCAATTGTGGCTCGTCAAAGAGGTTTATTGATGTTGGCAATTTAAGCTCCTATTTATCTTGTTTTTCTTTCCGAATTTGAATAAATTTTTCAATATCACTTAGTTTTCCTTGTTCTTTATCAAAATAAAGCTTGTCATATTTTTCTGCATTCTTAAAATATCCTTCAAACGGTTCGCCTAAAACCATCGCAATTAAGCCTTGATTAAAATTTGCTTCACCGTTATGTGGATTACTTTTTAAAACCAAATCATAGTACCCCTTGGCCTGTTTAAAATCACCTAAAGCAATTAAACACTGTCCGATTAATAAATTAATGGACGGGTCTTGTTTTGCGGTTTCTTGAGCAGTTAAAAGGAAAACAAGTGCTTTTTTGTAATTCTTTTGTCCCATATAACTTTGAGCTAACATTACATACGCATCTGATTGTAAATTTTTGTTCGTTACTTGTTGAAATTGTTGAATTGCTTTTTCAAATTCTCCAGCGGAATAATAAACATTCCCTAATCCATAAGTTAAAACGTTTTTGGCTTTTTTACTTTGATTTGCAAAAAGTCCTAAGGCTTTCATTAGTAATTCTTCAGCTTGGGTATAACTTTTCAATTGAATCAAAAAGGCACTTAAATCATAGTAGGTCCGATAATCATGCGGATGATTATCAATATCTTTTACTAATTTGTGAAGGGTTTCTTCTGCTTGTTTTTGTTTTTTATCATTATTCATAATTAGCCTCTTAAACTAAATCTGATTTATCTAATTTATGCTTTAAGTATCCAGTTTCATTCCATTGTTTCATGGTAAAAGTTCTACCGGAGTCATGCGTTTCAATGATGGTAGTACTAGTGTTAGCTAGTCCCCCACGTTTTCGTAAATCTTTTAGAGGAACTCCCACTAAATCATTAATTAAAGCATTTAAAGCTGCCCCATGACTGACAAATAAAATATTATCATCGTCATTGAAATTTTTTGCTACTTCCATAACTTTACTTCTCATTCGCTTAATTAATTCGGGAAAGGTTTCTCCCCCAATTTCACTGGGGTCATAAAGATCGGGATGATTTCTAAAGTTATCGAAAGTTTCAGGGAATTGTTTCTTTGCTTCTTCAAACTTCATCCCTTCCATTTTACCTAATTTAAATTCCTCTAACCGATTATCTAATGACAAGGGGACATTATTATTAAGCTCAGCTTTAATGTGCTCTGCTGTAATTCTAGTTCGTTTAATCGGACTTGCATAAATGTGCTTAAATTTAACTGGGTTAAGATATTTTCCAACTAAAGCCATTTCAGTATAACTTTGTGGTAATAGAGGGGAGTCTCCCCCAGCACCCTGGTAGCGGCTTTCAAGGTTCCATTCAGTTTTTCCGTGTCTAACAAAGTATAAGTTCATGGCTTCCATCCTAAATATTAATATACTGCTATTATGCCAGTTTATTCATTGATAATCAAAAAAGCTCGACTGAAAAGTCGGGCTTTTACTTATACATATTGTAATTCTTTTTGGTCTTTAAACGCAGCATCGATTGTTGCATAACCAAGACATTCATCACCATCATAAAACACCACGGCTTGTCCTGGAGTAACTGCTCGAGCTGGGTCATCAAATTCAACTTTAACTTGTTTTCCATCATCTGATAAATGCACTGTCACTGGAACATCGGTTTGACGGTAACGGAACTTAGCGGTACAACGAAAATCGTTTCCACGGTCGTTACCATCTACCCAAGAAACATCAGAGGCGGTTAAATAATCAGCATAGAGGTATGGATTTTCGTAACCTTTGCCAACGTACAAAATGTTCTTAGAAAGATCTTTTCCAATCACGAACCAGGGACGATTATCTTGTCCGTCTCCCCCAATTCCAAGCCCTTTTCGTTGACCAATAGTGTAATACATCAACCCAACATGTTCACCTTTCACTTCTCCATTCATTGTCATCATCTTACCTGACTTGGCAGGAATATAGTTACTAAGAAATTGGTTGAAGTTGTTTGGTCCAATGAAACAAACACCCATTGAATCTTTTTTGTCAGCTACATATAGATTAGCTTCATGAGCAATTTCCCGAACTTCCGGTTTAGTCATTCCACCAATTGGAAACATGACCCGATCAAGTTGTTCTGCAGATAATTGGCTTAAAAAATATGTTTGATCTTTGTTTAAATCAGTAGAGCGTAACAAATGGTTCTTACCATTTTCGTCTCGTTTTAATTGTGCATAATGTCCCATCGCAATGTAATCTGCACCTAAATCCATTGCATAGTCTAAGAAGGCTTTGTACTTTACTTCAGTATTGCATAAAACATCAGGATTTGGCGTTCTGCCTCGACGATACTCATCAAGGAAATACGTAAAGACACGGTCATAATATTCTTTTTCAAAATTAACCGAGTAATATGGGATTCCAATTTGATTAGCAACATGTGCAACATCTTTAAAGTCTTCTGTAGCGGTACAGACACCATTATCATCAGTGTCGTCCCAATTCTTCATGAAGACCCCAATTACATCGTATCCTTGTTTTTTGAGCAAATAAGCAGCTACTGACGAATCAACTCCCCCACTCATTCCAACAACGACACGGGTTTTACTATTATCTTTCATAACATCACCATCATTCTTATAGATTCAGAAATCCACGATTTGAAGGTCGTAATTCCAGTACAATCTATCATACGATATAGAACGCCCGGCTTGCAAGTGATTATAATTAATAAAAAAGAAAACCACGAATGATTTTCTCAGTTACTTATGATTTAATAAATACCTTTCGCAATATAAAATTATCCATCAAAAAATCAAATTGAGTTCTTTCATTTTCATACTTATCAGTTGAAAAAATATCAACTTCTTTCAACTCTGAACCATCCACAACAGATAACTTAAATGATTTTAAATCCTGTTTAATCATCACTTTTAGTTTAATTGATTTTTTAAGATAAGGTGAATTAGGATCTAATGAACGCTTAAATTCAAAATTACCATTCCGCGTTTTTGTAAAACCTAAATCACTTAAGGTAAATAATTTTAATTCAGAACTAAGTTGATATTGGTGATCATCACCCTTTAATCTTACTACTTCGTTAAATGCCATTATCTTGCCCTTCTTTTGTTTAAACGTTCTACAATTTTAGCTGTAGTTTCAATAAAACCATTTACATCCGCTTCAGTGGTATATCTACCAAAACTAACCCGAATTGATTCACTAACCCTTGGATTATCCTTACCATACATTGCAATTAAAACATGTGAAGGCTCTAAATTACCAGCGGTACAAGCTGATCCACCAGAAATTGCATAACCATCCAAATCAAGATTATTTTGCATGACATAAGTTGAAATTCCTTTAATCCACAAATTTAAAACATGTGGTGAACTATTGGTATCTAAACTTCCATTCACATCAAAATCAACCTTGTGAGCTTTCAATCCCGCGACAATTTGTTGTTTAAAGCCACGAAAACGTGTTTCTCGTTTGGCTTTTTCCGTTGGCATTAAAGTCTTAACCGCCGCCGCAAACCCTGCAATTCCGGGCACATTTTCCGTCCCAGCCCTTCGCTTTTCTTCTTGATCGCCACCTAAAACAAAACTAGTGAATTTTAAACCATCTTTTCGGTATAAAAATCCCATCATTTTTGGACCATTAATTTTGTGGGCTGAAGTTGATAATAAATCAATGTGATCACGTTTAACATCAATATCAGTCAACCCATAGGCTTGCACTGCATCCGTATGGAACCAAGCTTGGTGGACTTTTAGCAACTCACCAATTTCATGAATTGGCATGATACTTCCCACTTCATTATTAACTGACATGATGGAAACTAAAATCGTGTCATCATCCAACGCATCCTTTAAATCATCCATTGAAATTTGCCCGTTTTCATCAACTGGCAAATAAGTAACACGAAATCCATGTTTCTCTAAATAATGCATAGGTTTTAAAATTGCTTCATGTTCAACAGCAGTGGTAATAATATGCCGCCCCAGTGTTTTTCGTGCTTCTGCCGTTCTAAGGACAGCCGTATTATCACTTTCACTCCCACCAGAAGTGAAAACAATTTCGTCATCATCGGCATTGATACTTTGTGCAATTACATGTCGACTATCTTCCAAAACTGCTTTAGCTTGCCGGCCCAATCCATATAAAGTTGAAGCGTTTCCAAATAATTTTTTATATTTATCAGTTAATTCAGTCAAAACTTCATCTGAAATGGGCGTTGTTGCTGCATTATCTAAATAAACTTCACTCATAGTTAACCTTCTTTTTATTTTTCAAATAAATTCAAAAGCATTTGTGCTGATTGGTGTCCAGCTTGAACAAGAAATTCAGAAAAACTTTGATTGGCATCCTCATCACCAGTATCTGACATTGCTCGTACTACCACATAAGGTACATTAAATTGATGTGCAACTTGACCTACAGCAGCACCTTCCATTTCTCCAGCTAAGACATCGGGGAAATGTTTTTTAATTTCAGCAACCATTGCTTTTCCAGCAATAAATTGATCACCAGTCACAATCAACCCATAGTGAACATTCAAGCCACTATCAGTTGATGCATTACCAATTTTTTTACCCCACTCAGAATCAGCTTTAAATCGAGCTGGTTGACCAGGTAATTGACCCCACACTTCACCATCAGCCGTACAATTAACGTCGTGATAGGCTGTTTCAGTGGCAATGACAATGTCACCAACCTTTAAGCCATCGCCAATTCCAGCGGCTGATCCAGAATGAATCATTACATCAATCTTAAAATTGGTTAGTAATAAAGCAGCAGTGATTCCAGCTTCAACTTTTCCAATTCCTGATTTAACCAACACAACGTTTTTCCCATTAATCGTTCCTTTGTAAAAAGGAAGCGTACCAATTGTAATTTCTTCTTCATTTTCAAGGGCGTCTTTCAATTCCTTGATTTCCTCGTCCATTGCACAAATAATTCCAAATGTTTTCAAAAGTCTACTCCTTTTTATTAACCCATAAATCGCATAATTAATAATACTAAAATCAATAATAAAGCTAAAATAAAAATTGCAACATTCAAACGGCGACCAAGTCGTTTTTGTTTAAATTCAGACGTGTCACGTTCTGAACGACTGCCTACAGTTGCTTGTCCAGAAAGATCTTTGTCCAACTCATCTTTAAAATGATTTAGTTTATTTCTACCGAAAATATGATGTTTTTTTTTTAATTGTGATCTAGTTAGCCCCTCATTTTGTTGATCATTTTCGTCATTCATATCATTTTCCTACTTTTGCATTAATTCCCAGTATTGAATCGCCATAATCGTTTTACCATCAACAATTTTACCATCGTTAATTAATTTTTTTGCTTCTGGTAAAGTATATTCAACTAATTCTAAGAATTCACCATTATCACGTGGAAGTTCCTTTTCAACTGGTACGAGATCAGTAGCTAAGTATAAATACATATATTCATCGGCAAATCCAGCAGAAGTGTAAAAAGAGTATAACTCTCGAATTAATTTGGCATCATAGCGAATTTCTTCGTTCAATTCTCGCTGTACTGCATGCATTTCATTACCTTTATCTCGTTCATCCAACTTACCAGCTGGAATTTCAAGTAAAACTGCTTTAGCAGGTTCCCGCCACTGTTTTTCTAAAATGATTTTATTATCGTCTGTAATTACTAGCATGGCAACTGCTTCTGCATGATGAACAACATCACGGTGAGTAATTTCACCGTTAGCCAAACGGACAGTTTCCTGTTCAACTCGAATGATTTCACCATCATATTTTAAATCACTTTTAATTTCGGTTTCTTTTAAATCCATGATTTCCTCCATGCCTAAAATTAGGTTTTCTTAGATTATTAACGAGCTAATTCAATTTTAGCAGCTTGAAATCCTTGTTCGCCTTTTGCTTTAACAAATTTCACTACATCCCCAACTTGAATGGCCTTGGGTGTTCCTGAAATAATACCAGTAATATGCATAAAAACATCATTACCTTCTGGATCAACAATGTAACCAAATCCACGTGAATTATCGTAACTTTTAATTTTACCTTCCATCATAAACCTCCGTAAAAACAAAAAAATCGGGACAAAATCCCGATTTTTGATTAGTTATTCTTCAAAGCCAGTTGTGGCAGTTTCTGGGAATTCATCACGTACAATTTTAGCACATCGTGCACAAAATTCAGGATAATCCGCATCACTACCAACATCAGTCTTAATCAAACGACAACGTTCACAAACTTTACCATCAGCGTGTTGCACTTCGATAGCAAATTTATCACCAAAAGTAGTTACATCATCTTCAGCATCTTCAATTGATTTAATTTCAAGTTCGGAAACCATCAAAATTTGGGCAACATCAACATTTAAGTCAGCCAAAGCTTTTTTGGTATCTTCATCAACATATAAAATTAGCTTAGCTTCTGAAGGTTTACCAATTACCTTATCATTTCGTGCATCTTCCATGGCCTTTAAGACGTCTTTTCGGAAGTTAAGAAAATTATTCCATTCTGCTGTAACTTCTTTTTCGTTAGCAAAATGTTTTGGTTCTGGCATTTCAGATAATTGAACAAATTCTTCTGGTTCTTGCAAGAAGCCCCAGATTTCTTCCGTCGTATGTGGCAAGATTGGCGTTAATAATTTAGTTAAAGCAACTAATGCTTCGTACATAACTGTTTGCATCCCACGACGACGTTTGTCATTTTCTGCATCTATATAAAGAATGTCTTTAGCAAAATCTAAGTAGAAAGCTGATAGGTTAGCTGTTAAGAAAGTCATGATCTCTTTGTTAATTGCCATGAAATCATAGTTATCATAAGATTTTTTCACGTTTTCAATTAAGTGATTTAATTTAACCAACATATATTGATCAACGGAAGTTAACTCATCATATGAAATTGAGTCCTTTTCTGGATCAAAATCACTGGTGTTAGCTAATAAGTAACGTACTGTATTCCGAATCTTCTTGTATGAGTCACCAACGGTTTTAAAGTTACCCATTGAAACGCGAACATCAGCTGATGTATCAACACTTGTAACCCAAAGACGGATAATATCGGCACCCATTTGTTTGATAACCTCTTCAGGTGCAATGGTATTTCCAAGTGATTTACTCATCTTGTGACCTTTACCATCAAGGGTAAATCCTTGTGATAGAAGATTCTTGTAAGGTGCGATTCCATCGTAAGCAACACTGGTAATTAAACTAGAGTTAAACCAACCACGATATTGATCAGAACCTTCAAGGTATAAATCAGCTGGATAAGTCAATTGGGGACGTTCTGCTAATACACCTTGATGTGATGAGCCAGAATCAAACCAAACATCCATAATGTCGTTTTCTTTGGTAAATTTACCATGAGGAGAATGTTCGTTAGTATAACCATCAGGAAGTAAATCTTTGGCTTCACGTTCAAACCAAACATCTGACCCATATTTTGCAAATAAATCTGCAACATGGTCAATGACATCTTTATCCATGATTGGTTCGCCATCTTCGCCATAAAAAATTGGAAGTGGAACACCCCAAACTCGTTGACGAGAAATTACCCAATCCCCACGGTCACGAATCATGTTGTAAAGTCTTTGTTTACCCCAACTTGGATTGAAGTTAACTGTATCAATGGCATCAAGAATATTTTGACGAATCTTAGATACGGAAGCAAACCATTGTGGAGTTGCACGGTAAATAACTGGTTTCTTAGTTCTCCAGTCAAATGGATAACTATGCTTATATGGCATGTAGTATACTAATTGACCTTGTTCTTTAAGTTTATCTAAGGCAATTTGATTAGCATCTTCATAGAAAACACCAGCAAAATCAGGACCGGCTTCTTTGGTTAAGTAACCTTTATTATCCACTGGAGCAAAGATTGGAAGACCATATTGTTTTCCAATGATGTAATCGTCTTCCCCATAACCAGGAGCGGTATGCACAAGACCAGTACCTGCATCATTGGTCACAAAATCACCAAGCATAGTAACTAACTTTTTACTGCTATCAAATGGATGTTCAGCAAGCACATTTTCTAATTCTGCACCCTTAACGTTTTTAAGAACTTTAACGTTTTTCCAACCAAACATTTCTACATCTTTATCTAATAATTCAGTATCTAAAACATATTTCTTAGGATCATCATCATGTTGTACAACCGCATAATCAAAATCGGCTGAAATTGTAATTCCTTCTGAAGCAGGAATCGTCCAAGGTGTCGTAGTCCATACGACCATGTATGTATCATCATTGTCTAAGACACCTTTACCATCAACCACTTTTTCAGCAAAGAAAGCTGATGGTGATTCGACATCATGATATTCAACTTCTGCTTCAGCTAAAGCAGATTCAGATGACCATGACCAAATAACTGGTTTTAATCCTTTGTAAATTAAACCTTTTTCTGCCATTTTCCCAAACACACGTACTTCAGCTGCTTCAAATTCAGGCATTAAAGTAAGGTATGGATTATCCCAATCACCTTGTAAACCTAAACGTTTAAATTCAGTTCTTTGCCGATTGACTTGTTCTAAAGCATAATCATGACATAACTTTCTGAATTCATTGGTCGACATTTTTTTGCGATCATAACCAGCTTTTTTAAGTTGTTGTTCGATTGGAAGACCGTGAGTATCCCATCCTGGAACAAAAGGTGCACGAAAACCGTTCATTGATTTGTAACGAACGATAAAATCTTTGGTAATCTTATTCATGGCATGACCCATGTGAATATCACCATTGGCATATGGAGGACCATCGTGAAGTACAAATGATGGTTTTCCTTCGTTTAATTTTTGACGTTGTTGATAAAGTTGGTTATCTTCCCAGAGTTTTTCTCGTTCCAACTCTTTTACAGGAAGATTTCCACGCATTTTGAATTTGGTTTTACCAAGATTCAAAGTATCTTTGATTCGCATAATTTTACTCCTTAAATGTACAAAAAGACTCCGTCTACAAGGGACGAAGTCTTCGTGGTACCACCCAATTTTAGAATCGCAAGCGATTCACTCATTGTTTACTATTTAATTATTATTAAAGTGATCTTCAATTTAATAGTGACTATTGGGCTTACACCGAATCCCAATTCGCTTAAGTATTAATAAATTGCTTTCCGTCTTTAATATAATGTTCTCACTTCACCACTAGGAAGAATAAGTACAGTAGGTTTTAAATAACTACTTTTTTCAATTCCCTTTGGTAAAGTTTGATTACTTCCAGAGTTTACACTTTGGATAACTCCATTGTCAAGGTTTTCAACAGATAATTTAATCGTATCTAAATTTTTATAATCAATTCCGTCAACTAAATCAGTCCACTCAGAATTTTTAGCAAAATCTAATTGACTTTCTAACATACCAATCATTTTTTGCCGGAAAGATTTCAACTGTTCGCGATAATCATTAGTTGAAATTGCTAATGCAGCTGTTTCTTTAGAGCTTTCAGTAATTGCTCGATTAGCTTCTGACGTAGCATTTTCAATTAGTTCATTCGCTTTGCTTTGAGCAACCGCAATTGTTTCTTCAGCATCTCGATTAGCTTGTTTTCGTAAATTATCAGCTGCTTCTTGGGCAACTAAAATAGAAGAATTTAAAGCATCTTTATGATTATCATAATTGGTTAACTCTACAGAAATTTTCTTTACTTTTTCATTTAACCGTTCATTTTCATCTTTTAGGATCTGATAGTCTTTGGTTACTTGATCAAGAAAATCATTAACTTCATCAATATTGTAACCTCTCATTTTTGTGTTGAACTTTTTCTTATGGATATCCTCAGCTGATAGTACCATGTAAATCCCTCCTTATTTGTTTTTTATAACTTGAAAAGTTACTTTATACTTATCTTTTTTTGAAAAACCGTTATTTGCAGTCATTTTAATTCGACCGTGTCCGCGAACTGAAATTAAATCGTGAACTGCAATATCATAATCCGGCTTATTATATGTAAACCAATTGAGACGCACTTTTTCATGCAGAATCAATTCTTTAGCAACATTTCGTGAAATGTGAAAAACAGCAGCAATAATGACATCCATTCTTAAAGATGGCAACGTTAAATTAACCACCTTTGAATCATCAATCACATTTAAAACTTCGTTATTTGGCATTGAAACTAATTTAACTTTAATTCGACCAACTTGGTCAATTGAATTAATCAAATAAGGCGCCATTGATTTTTCAACTACCATTTCCCATTTTTCACCATCAGTAATAATGTCACCTAAAACATTTCTTTCAATTCCGGCTCCCATTACGGTTCCTAAAATTTGATTATGTTTGAGAGTAGCAAATTTAACTGGGTAATCAACTTTCAAAATTGCCAATTCAAAATCAGCAGATCGTGGTGAAAAATAATCCGGATAAATTAAGCCACGTTTCATTTCCGAATTAATATAACCACCATTGGATGCTAATCTGAGGTTGGGGTACCGATTAACTAATGTTTGTAATAAATAAATCTCCCGACCATTTAAAAAATCAGTTAAGATCGGACGATACTCAGTGTTAGCACGTTCAATCCAGTCACTAGCTAATTGCATAAATGGAATTTCACTTTGCCGAAAATGTTGTTGAACGTTCTCGTTAATTTTCATTACATTGCCAATTTAATTAAAAAATTAGTAATTCCAACGACTCCATACTGGATAAACCATAAAGCAATAATTGCTACCATGGGACCAAAGCCAATCATTCCCAGATGGATAAAATTAAAATAATTAAGAAACGGTTCAACTAATCGATTAATTAAACGACCAAGCCAGGAATCACTTGCTCCTGGGAACCAAGATAATAGTGCCCAAATTACAATCAAAAAAATATAAACGTTAATAGCATAATACAATAAAGTTCCAATTAAATTAATTGCTGTAATCATTTTTATTCTCCAAACGTTTGTTAAATCGTTGCTTTACGTCACCATCAATCGCGAAATTTTTGGGTGCACAAAGATAAACATGTTCATCAATTTGTTGAATGCTACCATCAATTGCAAACACAGTTCCGTTAAGAAAATCAACAATACGACGAATTGTAGCTGGCTGAACATTATTCATTTTGATTAGAACAGCATTTCCACTCATTAATTTGTTTGAAATGCTTTTAGCATCAGCAAAAATACGTGGCTCCATAATATTAATCTGACTATCGGGAATTCTATTTTCTGTTATAGAAAAAACCTTCCTTGGATTAAGATTAGGTCTTCCATTAACATTTCTATTTAAATTTTCATAGTTTTCATTATCAGCCTCATCTGGCATTCCAAAAAAACTATTAAAAATATTTTTTGCCATGACTACACCTCACTACTAATTGTTACGGTATTTAAAATTAAATGGTGGAATATCATCATTTGAATTATCACCATTATCATCATCTTCAGAGGTTTTAAATGGTTCAAAATCCTTCTTTTCAACGTTAGCAAAACGACGATCAACAGTATCATTGTTCTGAGAATTATCTAAGCTAGGACTAACTGGTTTAGTTGGTTCAACTACTTGATTATTTGATTTAATTGAAGTGTTAAGTCCCGGTGTATTTACAATTGGATTTGAATCATCATCAATTCCTGTTGCAATCACTGATACACGAATTTCATCACCCATGTCTTCATTAATTGAAGTACCAAAAATAATGTTTGTATCATCCGAAGTGGCATCACGAATGATATTTGCAGCATCTTGTGCTTCAAAAATTCCTAAATCAGTTCCACCAGTAATGTTTAGCAATACTTGCTTAGCACCATCAATTGAAACCTCAAGTAATGGTGAATTAATTGCCTTTTTAGTTGCCTCAGCAGCTCTGTTTTCTCCAGTTGCTGAACCAACACCCATTAAAGCAGTTCCTTTGTCTTTCATAATGGTGGTAACATCAGCGAAATCAAGGTTCACGTATCCAGGACGAGTGATTAAATCAGAAATTCCTTGAACACCCTGACGCAAAACGTTATCAGCATCATGTAAAGCACCTAAAAATGTGGTCTTCTTATCGGCCATTTCTAATACTTGATTATTTGAAATAACAACCATGGTATCAACATTTTGTTTTAATGCTTCAAGACCTTCACTGGCATTATGTGAACGAGCTGGTCCTTCAAAAGTAAAGGGACGAGTTACAACTGCAACGGTTAAAGCACCCATGCCTTTAGCAATTTTAGCAATAATTGGAGCAGCACCGTTACCAGTACCACCACCCATTCCAGCAGTAACAAATACCATGTCAGAGCCTTTTAGAGCATTGGTAATATCTTCTTGACTTTCTTCGGCTGATTTTGCACCAACTTCAGGATTAGATCCAGCTCCTAGACCTTTGGTTAATTTAGGTCCAAGATTAATTTTAATTTCAGCCTTAGAATCATTTAAAGCTTGAACATCAGTGTTAGCAGCAATAAATTCTACTCCTTTAACACCATCTTCAATCATACGGTTAACGGCGTTTCCACCACCACCACCAATACCAATAACTTTGATGTTAGCTCCTTTGTTAGCATTTTGATCAATTGAGTAATCCATTATTTCATCCTCCGAGTCATTCAAAGAAATTCTTTAAAGCAAATCTTGACTTTGCCTTTTTGGATTTCTTATCATGTTTTTTTAGTTTTTTTAGTGAAGCAAAGATACCTTCATGATCTTCTTCATTTGTTCCAGTAACCTGTGGGGTTTCACGACGTGTTTGTCTTATTTCTTCAACTGTTTCATTTTCTTCAGTTAACGGTTCTTCTAAGTAAAAATTATCATCAAAAGCAGAACGAACAACCTTAATAATTTCATCCATCTTATTTGCATACTCTACTAAAGCTAGAGCATTTGCAAACGATGCATGCCGAATTCCCATTTGGTTAGGGGTATAAATTCGGACATTAACACCAAATGTATTTGCAGCTAATTCCGCAATTCCAGGCATTGAAGAAACACCACCGGTCATTACGATTCCACCAGGCATTCCTAAAGCATTAGCTTCAACAAGTTTATCACGTAGGCGTCCAAAGATTTGATCCAAACGAGCTTCAATAATTTGTGCTAGCAGTTTCTCTGATACGTTTTCTGGTTGACTTTTACCAACAATGTCAACTGGAAAATTGTTTTCAGCAGAAGCTTGGTCGACGTTAGCAAATCCATATTCATTCTTAATGTTTTCGGCATCTTTAAATGACGTACCAAGTACTGATGAAATATCTTTAGTAATGAATTGACCACCTTCATGGTCAACATCAACGTACTTAAGTTCATAATTATGAATGACAGCAGCAGTTGATTGACCACCACCAAGATCAATTAAAATTGTTCCAAAATCTTGTTCTGGATCACTAAGAATTGTCCGGCCTTCAGCTTCAGCACTTACCAACATCATATCAATGTTTAATCCAGCTTTTTCAACTGCTTTTCTCACATTATGTATAATTGTTTTGGGTCCGGTAATAATCCGACCTTCCAGTTCAAGATGTGATCCCACCATTCCACGTGGATCAAAAATTTGATCAAAACCATCAATTTTAAATTCTTCTGGAATTAAATCAATTAATTCGCGTTCTTGCGGAATATTATTAGTAATAGCGGCTTGCGCAACATCAGCAATATCTTGGTTATTAATTTCTTGAGAACTATCAGGAAGATTAATCATTCCTGAACAGTGACTAATTGAAATTTTATCAGCTGGCAATCCAACAACAACACTACTAATTTCAACTCCAGACTTTGTTTCAGCCTGAGAAATCGTTTTTTTAATCGCTTGAGCTGCTTTATCAATATCAACAATAATCCCCCGACTAACGCCAGCAGACTCTTCATTTCCAAATCCAATTACACTAACTAGTCCATCAACTTGTTGAGCAACAATGACTTTGATTGAAGTTGTTCCAATATCCAAACCAATGTAAATATCTGAATCATTCATGCTTTGGACCTCCTACTTATCTAATGGTACCTTTAACTAATATATAGCTTAAGTTTACCATATAATAGAATTCATTTTAAAAAAGTATACATTACTTAATTGGTGTTGCATATGCCCCATATTCCATATTTACAACACTTGGCCGTTTTAATGTTGTTTTGATGCTTGGATAATATGCCATTTTTTTTGCTAATTGATCATTTTGTAAAACAACTTGATTTCCATCGTTTAAATACACTTTAACTTTTTGAGGATCATCAACGGTCGTTTCTTTTTTTACTTCTTTGACATCTGCCTTTAAATCATTGGGCAATTTTTCATATTGAAGTAGAGTAGTCTTAATTCGTTTTTTATTTGAAAATCCCTGTAAAATAAGCACATTCTTTTTATTGTTAATCGAAGCGGGTTGCTTAACCGTCTCACCACGATCATTAACCGGATAATAATGACCATCGTGTTTAAAATATGCATAAAAATCATAAAATTTAATTTTCAAAATAGCTTCGTTATGCCTTTTCCAGTTGATTTTTACATTTTTTACATTAATATCATTTTGTTTAACCAGCTTAATAACTTTTGGTTCATTAAGCTTAACCATCATTAGTGAGTCTCCAACTTGAATTGGTAAATTATTTTTTAGTTGATTTTGATCTTGTAAAGCCTCAATGCTAATATTTTTCACTTTACTATATGGAGAAACAAAATATCCTGAAATTAAAGCAATTATTATAAAAAATAAACATAGTGGTAAAGCCGTTTTAAAAATAAGTCGACGTCGATACTTTTTTATTTCTTTATTTTTTCTTCCAACCCGTAATCGACTATTTTTTCTCACTTTTTTTTCAATATATTTATTTAAATGTTCATTTTCGATAGGATCATTAGAAAACTGCTGGTCTTCTTTCATAAACTCACCTACTTATTTACGATGACTAGCAATGGCACTCTTACAAACCTGAAGTAGTTGATCTGCAGCATCAGTAACACCCATTTCTTTTGCATTGTCTGCCATTTCTTTACGACGCTTATCATCATTCATTAATAAATCGACCTTAGATACTAAAGAATCTCCATTTAAATCAGCTTCTGTTTCAATAATTGCGGCAGAGTTTTTAACTAAACTCATGGCATTTTTAGTTTGATGGTCAGCAGTAACATATGGACTAGGAATTAAAATCGAAGGAATTCCTAAAGCTGTGATTTCAGCTAAGCTTGTTGCCCCCGCTCTTCCAACAATTAAAGCCACTTTAGGAAGAACTGCTGGCATATTAGAGATGTATGGCAAAATTTTAATGTTTTCATTAACTTTAACGTCCTTCAAAGCAGTTTTAACACCATCAAAACGATTCTTACCAGTTACAAAAACAACTTGATAATTTTTGTCATCAAAAGCTGGAATGGCTTGTTCGGTTGCACTATTGATTTTTAGAGCACCTTGGCTACCGCCAAAAATTAGAACAGTTGGTACATTATCTTGTAAGCCAATTTCTGACCAAGAAAAATTGCTTTTAATCTTAGCAACTTGCTGGGCACGTGGATTCCCGGTAAAAACTACTTTTTCTTCTGGAAATTGTGCTTTTGCTTCATCAAATGCAATTCCAATCTTATCAACATAACGACTAAGAAATTTATTTGTCCAACCAACTACACTATTTTGTTCATGAATAACCGTTGGAATACCCATTTTAGCAGCAGCATACAAAACCGCTCCAGATACATAACCACCTGTTCCTACTACTACATCAGGCTTGAAATCTTTAATTATTTTCTTAGCTTTATGGACACTTTCTAAAAATAAGTAAATAGTCTTGAAGTTATACATTGTTAGCAATTTACGCTTAAAACCTTGAATTTTTAAGGGTTTAAACTTTAATCCTTTTTCAGGAACAATATTTTTTTCAAGTCCCCGTTCAGAACCGACATACAAGACATCCGCATTTTTATCTTGAGCTTGTAATGCCTCAACTAGTGATAAAGCTGGATAAATATGTCCTCCAGTTCCACCACCGGATACAATCATTTTCATGGTTATTCCTCCTTTTTACCGGTCAACTTTTCAACGTCCTTTATATATTGATCTCCACGAATTTCAAAACTTGGAAATTGGTCCCAACTTGCATTAGCTGGTGACAACAATACAATTTCACCTGGCTTACTCATTTCGTAAGCTACGGGAACTGCTTCATCAAGATTATCGACCACTTTAATTTGTGGAACTCCAGCTTTTTGAGCGCTATCTTTTAATAATTGAGCAGTTTCTCCAAATAGAACAATTCCATTCAAATGCTTTTTGAAATCTGGTTCTAACTTTTCAAAAGTATACCCTCGATCTAATCCACCAGCCAATAAAATGATTGGCTTTTTGAACCCTTCGATAGCCATTTGTGTTGCTTCAATATCAGTAGCTTTTGAATCATTGTAAAAATCGCGTCCATTTGATGAAAGCACAAACTGATTACGGTGCCGAACTCCACCAAAATTTTTAAGTACTTTTACGATTTCAGTTGCAGAAACTCCAGATAATCTTGCTACCGCAATTGCTGCTAAAGCATTTTCAACATTCTGTTCTCCTGGAATCCGAATGTCTTTGGCTTTCATAATGTATTCATCGCGAAAATATAACTTACCATCACGTTGATATGCGCCATCTTCATAATTACCTTTTACTGAAAAAGGAACGACCTTAGCTTTGCTACGTTTCGACAACTTACGCCATTCTTCACGATCAAAATTCATTACTAAATAATCATCCGCAGTTTGATTTTTTGTAATTTGCATTTTAGCATTAATGTAATTTTCTCGTGTTTTATGATAATCTAAATGATTTTCAAAAATATTAGTAATAACGGCAATATGGGGATGCAAAGTTATAATTCCTAAAAGCATAAAACTAGAAAGTTCCATAACAATTTCATCATTAGAAGTTGCTTTTTCGGCTACTTTAGTAGCTGAAATTCCAATATTTCCTGCTCTGTATGCCTTTCCTTTTTCATTTCCTGCATTTAGCATTTCAGCAATCATTGTAGTCGTCGTAGTTTTCCCATTACTACCAGTAACGCCGATCAACTTGGCATTGGCAATTTCACCAGCTAATTCAATTTCAACAATTACTGGAATCTTTTTATCTTCAGCGGCTTTAACTAAAGGAACGTCATAATTAATTCCTGGATTTTTTACCATTAAATCAACATTATCAAGCAATGATAACGGTGATTTTCCAGCAACAACTTTAACACCAGCCTTAACTAGTTCATCAAAATCAGCAATTTCAGATGCTGGTTTAGCATCTGTTAAAGTCACATTAGCACCTAGTTTAATCAATAATTTTGCTGCATTAGTACCACTTAGTCCAGCACCAAAAACTAACACATTTTTATCTTTATAATCATTAATTTGTTTCATTTTAAATTCTCCTGCGGAATTATAGCATTACATAAACACCGGTGATTGAGGTAAAAAGCCCAATCAACCAAAATACAATATCAATTTTCCATTCACTCCATCCACTCATTTCAAATGAATGATGAATTGGTGTCATTTTAAAAATTCGTTTTCCAGTTAAACGGTAATAAGAAACTTGAATCATCACACTAAGTGTTTCAACCACAAACATTAATCCAATCCAAACCAAGGATAATTCATGGTGAAGCATAATTGAAACAGCTGCTAAAATTGCCCCTAAAGCTAATGAACCCATATCACCCATGAAAATTTTGGCAGGTTTATGATTAAACAATAAGAATGCTAATAACGATCCAACGATTGCTAAACAAAATGCCATTACTTCATATTGAGATTGAGAATAAGCAACAACTGCATAGGCCGCAAATGAAATTGCTGATAACCCACTAGCTAAACCATCTAAACCATCAGTTAAGTTTACGGCATTTGAAAACCCAGTTAGCCAAAAAATTATGAATAAGATATATAGGAAGCCTAAATGCAAATCACTTCCAAAGACATTGATTGCCATTGGAAAACCATTTGCCCAATACACAAGTGCAAAAATCAATGAACCAAAGATTTGTAATGCAAATTTTTGCCACGCCTTAAAGCCGTCATTTTGGTGATTAAAAACTTTAATACTGTCATCCCACATTCCAATCAAACCGAAAAACAAGAAAACAAATAATAAAATCATTAAATTTGCATTTAAATCATGGAACATAACACCATAAGCAATTCCAATAATTAAGGTTGCTGTAATAAAACCTAGTCCTCCCATAGTAGGAGTGCCACCTTTACTCTTGTGCCAACTTAGTCCCTGAGTCCAAATAACTTGACCTTCCTTATGTGCTCTAAAGTACGAAATTAAAAATGGAGTAATACATAAAGTTAAAATAAACCCTCCAAGTAGAGGTAAAAGCCATTTCATAATTAAAAATTCCTTTCATATTTTGATTTAATTACTTAAATTAACATCTAATTGTGCATGCTCATCAAACTCATCATTTGCTTTAATACTTTGTGCAGTTACGTTTCCTTCACCATTAAACGATACTTTGATGTTGGTCAAGGATGCAAAGTCTTCCACTTCTTCACGAGACCATCCTGTTAAATCAGGCATTGTCATCCGACCATCAGTTAACAACATTACTCTTCGAGACAAGTCTTTTGGCGCTTCAGCTGATGGATTTTGTTTAACAACCGTATTTCCTTTTCCGATGACAACATTTTGAATTCCCTTAGAATTTAATTTATTTTGTGCTGCTGACACAGGATCTCCAGCTACTTTAGGAATTTTTGCGGTCTTTACTTTGGTAATTTTATTCTCCAACGCTTTTTTCATAACCACATTAAAATTATCACCCATTACTTTAGTTGTTGGGGTAGATATGTTTTGGGGTTGTTTCATTGTCACATACATAATATACCGCGGATGACTAGCTGGTACCATTTCGATTACTGAGTATAGATAACTAGAATTTCCATTACCATATTGACCACTACTATCAGTTACTTGAGCTGTACCGGTTTTAGCTGCTACTTTATAACCATCAATTTTAAAGTCTTGTCCAACTGCATATGGTTTATAAACCGCATCTTCCATATGTTTTCTTACTGAAATTGCTGTTGATGCTTTAATTGGATGACCAACAACCTTTTTAGAATATGACTTAACAACCTTTTTATTTTTTGAATCTGTTACTTTAGAGATAAATTGTGGTTGAATCATTTCACCATTATTAGCAATGGCCGTAAATCCTTGTAACATTTGTAAAGCTGTTACTTGAATCCCTTGTCCAAATGCAGTATTGGCCTGTTCAATTGGCTCTTTAAATTGAATTATTCCATGAGCTTGTTTATCAATTTGTGATGTATTATTTTTTAGTAATTGAAAACGGTTAATATATTTTTTCCAAGTACTTGCACCCATCAATTGTTCAACATGAGCCATGGCAACGTTACTTGACATAGCAAAACCTTGGTTAAATGAGATAATTCCCCAACCATTTGGATTCCAATCGGGAACAATTGCATCTCCAATTTGAAACTTACCAGATTGGTATGTAGCCTTCCCATTGTAGTGACCACTATCAATGGCTGAGGCAAGCGAAAAGACTTTCATAGTTGAACCTGGTTCATAAAGATCTTGGGTTAATGTATCTCGCCAAACATCCCCCAGTCCTTTACCAGTTTCTGGATTAAAAGTTGGTCGTTGTGAAGCTGCTACAATCTTTCCAGTTTTGGCATCCATTAAAATTGCATTCATACTTTTAGGGTTTGCTTCTTGTTGGGCCTTATTCATTTGATTTTCTAGCAACAACTGAAGACTAGGGTTAATTGTAGTATGAACATTATCTCCATTTTTAGCGGGGATTTCTTTGCTATCACCAGATGGAATTTTATATCCATAATTATCTTCTTGACTAGATTTAAATCCGTTTTTCCCTGTTAAAAATTTGTTAAACGATTGTTCAATACCCATTTGACCAACTAAATTATTTTGTTTCGTTTTAACATTCTGAATTAGCGACGCTAGTCCAACAATATGAGAAGCAAAAACACCGTTTGGATATAAACGAGCAGGTTTAGCAACAAAGTTTAAGCCCGTCAAATGATGGGCTTCAATTTTCTTCTTAGTCATCAAACCAATATTATTTCCAGCGTTACCAAACTCAACTTGAAAAGCTTTTTTATTTTTAGGGTTTAGTACCTTATATGCAGCATCATAAGAAACAGGTAAGTTTTCTGATAAAATCTTTGCTGTTTTCTTTTTATTCTGTACATATTCAGGTTTCCCAGAAGCACTTTTTTGTTTTTTACTAATTACAGCGTAAAGCGAATATGTGTTAGTATCCTCTGCCAAAGGATCATTGTTATTAGCAACAATCTTTCCACGTTGAGCTTGTATGATACTACTTTGGTTGTATAAAAGCTTCGTTTTATGAACTAAGTCAACTCCGTTTGCAGTTTTAAAAAGTGCTTTAGTCGAAAAAGAGCCGATAATCGCAACAAAGATTAAAGATACCGAAAACAAAAAGATTCTTCCAAAGTTTCTTCGATTTCTTGCGGCTTGTTGTTGATTATGCAGCTGATTTTGCTTATTTATCATCTTGTTACATCCCTTACGTTGGAATTGGCAATTGAAAGATTATCTTTTTTTACCACTCGATTAATAGCATCATTTTCCATTCCGTCTAATGTTTGGCTCATACTTTGATTTTCATCATTAAGCCGATTATTTTGTGATGTAATATTCTGTAAAGAACGTTGTGAAACGTTAATTGCATTTTTAGTTGAAACAATTGAAACAAGTAAAAAAAACGATACAAATACGCCAATTCCAATTAACATTTTTTCAAATACTGATAATGTTAATTGTCCATTTTCAATTGTAGTTACATTAGCCGGTTTTTGTTCGTGTGAAACTGTATATGTATGACTAGAAATTTCCTTTCTAGCTAGTCCACCTTGTGCCATAGCCTAAATCCCCCTATTTAATTCTTTCTATAATTCTTAATTTTGCACTATGTGATCGACGATTTTCTAATTGTTCACCTTCACTAGGTAAGATGGGCTTTTTTTGGACCATCTTAAAATGAGGTTGCATCTCTTCAGGAATCACGGGAATATTGGGCGGTAAATTTTCGATAGTTGTTTTTTCTTTAAACATTCTTTTAACTAACCGATCTTCCAAAGGTTGAAAAGTAATTACACTGATTCTTCCGTGAATTTTCAAACGGTCAATCGCTTGCTCTAAAGATTCTTCTAAAGCTCCTAGTTCATCATTAACAGCAATCCTAATTGCTTGAAAAACTTTTTTAGCTGGATTACCACCATGTCGTCTAGCAGCCGCTGGAATAGCATTTTTAATAATTTCGGCTAATTCAGTAGTAGTATTAATTGGTTGGTCAGCTCTAATTCTTTCGATGCTTCTAGCTACTTGTTTAGAAAATTTTTCTTCTCCATATCGGAAAAAAATTCTTACCAGTTGTTCATATGGCCATTCATTAACTACTTTCCAAGCATCAAGTTTTTGGCGTTGATCCATTCGCATATCTAAACGAGCATCTTTTTGATAACTAAATCCACGTTCAGCATCATCAAACTGAGGCGACGAAACTCCTAAATCATAAACAATTCCGTCAACTTCACTAACTCCTTGTTCGCTCAAGTCTTTGGCTAAATTACGAAAGTTATCATGAATAAAAGTTAATTCATTTTCAGCTAAATATTTTTTTAGATGTTCTTTATTGTATTCAATTGCGTGGTCATCTTGATCAAACGAATATAAATGACCATTGGTTAGATGGGAAAGCAATAAAGCACTATGTCCTCCTCCTCCCAGTGTACAGTCAACATAAATACCATCTGGTTTAACCTCTAATCCATCAATTGCCTCATTCAACATAACGGTAACATGATTAAATTCTGTCATTTTTTACCTCCTTTTCTAAAAATCTAATAAATTTTCTGCAATTTCATTAAAGTCATCTTGAGATTCTTCTGTATATGTATCCCACTTATCCGCATCCCAAATTTCAAAACGCGTTGATACACCAGTTAAAACGCAATTTTTAACTAATCCAGCATACTTAACAAGTGAAGAAGGGAGGTTAACTCGTCCTTGTTTATCAATTTCACATTCAGTTGCTGCCGAGAAAAATAAACGTGAAAAAGTTCTTGCATCTTTTTTATTAAATGGTAATTTATCAACTTCTGCTTGAACTTTTTCCCATTCTTCAGCGGAATATCCAAATAAACATCCATCCAAACCACGTGTTATAACAAAAACTTGACTTAATTGCTCCCGAAATTTAGCAGGAATGATGATTCTGCCTTTGGAGTCAATATTGTGACGATATTCACCCATAAACATGGCAGCATCACTTTCTTCCTAATAATAATTTTAGTCTACCACAATCTGTCACTTTGAACCACTTTTCCCCAACTTTTTACCACAAAAATAAAATTTATAAAAAAAAGGACATTGAGAACAAATTCTCAATGTCCTTAAAAGACTTCTACACTATGATTTTTATGGCAAAAGATAAAAAATAAAAAAACAACCAATAAAGATCGCCAAATCGCCAGAAGGCAATCAAATATTTTTTTAGAACTAATTCTCCCCTTGAAAAAATTAAATAAATGATCCAAATAATTCCAATAATCATCCAAATAAAAATTAATATGGGTAAAAATGTATTTCCTTGACCATTAATTGTTAAGATTGGAATAGCAATAATTGCAAAAACGGGAAAAAGATCAATTAATTTAACACGATTCAAATGCCGGTTATTCAACATCCTTTTTATAATGCTTAAAATTAAGCAACTAATGATTAATCCCAATAGTGGTTTACATTGGCTAGCAAATAATTCACTTAAAGTTTGTGGATATGAAATTAAACTCATAATTTACCTCATTTCATTCTCAATTAGATAGTTGCAATGTCTTAAATCCAAAGTTAAAATAAAGAATATTAGATAACGAAAGTGGTGTTAACTTTGACAAAATGGCGTGATAAAACAACTTTTCAAAAGATTTTATACATATTTGTATGGATTATGATTATTATTACTCTCTTAGGTGTGATTCTTGTATCTGCATCTGCTGTATTTGAAAATATGTAATAAAAAAGACTGGAGTTTATGCCCCAGTCTTTTTTATTAGGAATCACTTTTAGATTTCTGCTTATAGACTGGACGCGGTGTACTACCTCGTTGTTCACCAATATAACCTCGATTGTACATATCATCAATAATCCGTGCCGCACGATTATAACCAATTCTAAAACGTCTTTGTAACATAGACGTGCTGGCCTTATGTTCATCAATCACAAAATCCAGCGCCTCATCAAAAAGTTCATCTTTTTCTTCGTCATTTTCTTCTTGTTTCATTTCAGCATCTGTTACTACCATATTATCGTCGTAGTCTGGTTCACCTTCTGACTTAACAAAATCGACTACATTTTCGACATCTTGATCTGAAATAAAAGATCCTTGAATTCTGGTTGGTTTATTTTGATCAATTGGTTCAAAAAGCATATCACCCCGACCAAGTAATTTTTCAGCACCATTTGAATCAAGAATAGTTCTTGAATCTGTCCCGCTCGAAACAGCAAAGGCAATTCTAGATGGAACATTAGCTTTAATTAAACCAGTAATAACATCAACTGACGGACGTTGTGTTGCTAAAATCATGTGAACACCAGCTGCTCGTCCCATTTGTGCCAAACGAATAATAGCTGTTTCAACTTCATTAGAAACTGTCATCATTAAATCAGCTAATTCATCAACTACAACAACTATATAGGGTAATGTAGGAATATCTGTTCCATTTTTTGCATTTTCTTCTTTTACAAATTCATTATAAGTATCAATTTTTCGTTGACCAGTTTTAGCAAATAATTCATAACGTTTTTCCATTTCTTCCACAACTTTGTTTAACGCACGAGCTGCCTTCTTTGGTTCCGAAACAACTGGTGAAAGTAAGTGTGGAATCCCGTTATAAACTCCTAGTTCTACCTTTTTAGGGTCAATCAACATTAATTTAACTTGATTAGGGGTTGCTTTAAGCAAAATACTCGTTAAAATTCCATTTATTGCAACTGATTTACCACTTCCAGTTGAACCAGCAATTAATAAATGAGGCATTTTAGTAATATCACAAGAAATAACATTTCCATTAACATCTTTTCCTAGTGGAACACTTAAAACTTTTTCCATGCCTTTTTTATCTTGTGATTCAAACGTATCACGGAAAGAAACCATTGATATTTCACGATTAGGAACTTCAATTCCAATTAACGATTTTCCTGGAATGGGAGCTTCAATTCGAATATCTTTAGCTGCTAATGCAAGGGCTAAATCATCGCTCAAATTAACAATTTTACTAACTTTTACCCCAATTGCTGGGTGTAATTCGTATTCTGTAACTGACGGACCTAAGCTTACATTTTTAACTTCAGCATCAACACCAAAACTCTTCAAAGTTTTTTGCAAAATTTCCATATTTTTATCAATTGCTTTGATTTCTTTAGTTTGATCAGTTTGTGGAATTTGTGCTAATAAATCAGTTGAAGGTAACTCATAATCACCATCACTTGCTTGAATCTGTCTTTGAAAACCTTTTGTATTAGTTTGATTTTCGCTAGCCATGTTGATACTTGGTTTACTTTTTTCCACTTTGTTAGGATGCGGCTTAATTTCGCTCCTATTTTCTTCATCAGATTGAATTTTTTCAGAATCTTTTTCATCATTAAAAGTTGGTTGAATTGTTTTACCAATTTTGTTAGTAGATTTACTTTGATTAGTAACTTGCTTTTGTAGTTTTCGACGTTGGTTTTTAGCATTAATTGCAGCAATCCATTTTTTTGAGATATTAATAATTGATTTTGCCCAAGTTCCAACCGGAATTTTAAAGAATACAATCGTACCAGTTAACATTAATAAAATCGATAAACCAACAGCACCAGGAAACGAGATTAAAGTATCAAAAAGCTGTAATAATCCTGCACCAATCATACCCCCACCAACATTGGTAATCGTTGTACTACGAGAAAAATCGTCCATAATGGTTTGCCAAGTGATATTAATGAACTGATACTTTTGTCCTAAAATATTAAACATCATAGCTGATGCAAACAAAAGATAACCCACTAATCCAACAAGGACACCCCAAATAAAATGATCTTTAATTTTAGGCAAAGGACGCTCAACAAATAGAAACCCACCAACAATCGCTAATAAAACCCAAATTAACCGATACGCATTCCCAAATGGAATTCTAATTAAATTAGCAAACAAATTCCCAATTAAGCCGAAATTAAAGAACGCTAATGCACCAATTAAACCCAAAATTAATCCAATAAAATTGACTTTATTTTCTAATAAAAATTTAAATGAGCGATGAAAAAAACCTTCTTTTTTCTTTTTTCTACTTCTTGGTTTTCTCTTTGTTTTTCTTCTAGTCGCCAAAAAAATTCTCCTTACTTTTTAAATTCAGATAGTTTATCGTGTTCATAATTATGAACTTTATTGAGCCCCGCAAAATTTTGTTGACGTAATGCTTCATAAATCACAATTGCTGCACTATTAGAAAGATTGAGTGCTCGGATATGTGAATCGTCTTGTGGAATTCGAATTGCTTGTTGAGCATATTTTTGTTCAAATTTCTCTGGAAGACCAGTAGTTTCTTTACCAAATAAGAAATATCTATCTTCTTTAACATCAGAATAATCATGATCTGTATAATTAAATTTTCCAAATTTTGAAACTAAAAATAAGTTTTGCTTATTTTCAACGGTCTCTAAAAATTCTGGTAAGCTCTCATGATAATTAATTTCTACTTTATCCCAATAATCTAGACCAGCACGTTTTAAATGTTTGTCATCAATGGTAAACCCTAAGGGCTTAATTAAATCTAAAACAGTATCAGTCCCCGCACACGTTCTAGCAATATTACCTGTATTAGCGGGCATAAGGGGTTCAAATAAAGCGATATGATTTGTCATCTTGTTTCTCCAATTCTTTTGTTTTGGTAAACTTTAACACTTAATTATACCATGTTGCTTAAATTTAAATTTTACAATCTCTGAATTATAGTACAAAAATCAGTATAATGAACTTATTGGAGGGATTCAAATGACTTATATTGAACCATTAGTAGATTGTTTTCGTGATGTTCCAACTGCTACAAAACAAACTAAAGTACGAATTGCTTTAGCAAATAAAAAAATGACACCTAGTCGGGGTTTAATTGCCGCTTCAGTCACTTACACTCATGAACACCAAGTAAGTTTAGATGTTTTTGTAAATGCTAACTGCACAAGTAGCATATTTAACGATTCTGAAATAAAATTAATGGAAGATGATTTATTTCAATGCCAGGAACTTGGTGTAGACGGTGTGATTATTGGTGCAACAACCGCTGACCACAAAATTGATGAAGAAGCCATGGATATTTTAATTGGCGCATCAGACGGAATGGAAATGTTCTTTTCTCCTGCTTTCGCTGACATTGACGAAAAAGATTGGGATAAAAGCATTGCGTGGTTGATTGACCATAATTTCACTGGAATTGTAGCTAATCAAAATTTAAGTGCACTAAACCAGCACTTGCTAAAAGAAAATTCTCTTCGCTTAATACCTTTAACTAAAGGGGCCAAAGATTTAGCCGAAGTTGAAGCAGAATTTAAACCATTTATTTGCATTAACCAAAAATAAAAAAATGAGTGATTAGAAATTAATTTCTAATCACTCATTTTTTATTAGATCATTAAAATAGCTTGGGATTGGAGCTTTGACTTTAATCTCGATTCCATCTAAAGCATCCCAAAATTCTAATTGGTAGCTGTGTAGGGCTTGATGATCTAACACATCAGTTTCCTTTCCATATAGCCAATCCCCAATTAACGGATAACCAATGGTAGCAAAATGGACGCGAATTTGATGAGTTCTTCCCGTATGGAGTCTTATTTTAACTAAGGAATATTGATCATTAGTTTTATACTTCCAAAATTCCGTATCAGAAACTTTTCCGCCATCAATAACCATTCGTTCTAAAAATGAATCTGGCTTGCGCCCAATTGGTAATTTAATGCTGGCATGTTGATAAGGAATTCTTCCAACCAAGCCTGCAATGTAGCTCTTTTTAATTCGATGATTTTTGAATTCTTTGTCTAGAATGGAGTGGGCCAAACTATTTTTAGCAAAAATAACCGGCCCACTAGTTCCTCGATCTAATCGATTGACTACGTGAATTTTTCGACTTGGATAATCTTTACGCAAATAATATCCTAAAACTCGATTTACCATTGTGTCATTTGGATAAAGATGTGATGGAACAGTAGCCACATTCACTGGTTTATTAACAATTAAATAATTATCATTTTCAAATAAAATATCGATTGGCAAATTAGAAACATTGAGAATCTCATTTTGTGGTTCTGGAGGTAAAATAATTTCTATCTGATCACCATCTTCCAACATGTGATTAGTGTATACATTTTCACCATTAACTAAAGTTTGCCCACCATGAAATTTAATTCGTTTTAATAAGGTCCGGGTAACTCCTTTGTTTAGCAAAAAAGTCCGCAACTTTAAGCGATTAATATTCTCATTAGTCCATTTAAAACTAATCATTTAAATTATCACCAATAAATGAATTATTTACTCTTTCCCAGAAATGTGTATGCCGATATTTAGCAAAGTAAATTCGCCGTTTGGAAATCTTGTAAGTAATTGATTTAATTGGTCGATCCATAACCAAAAGTTGATCACAAGTCAGAACATTGTGAAGTGAAACTTGTGGGACAATCGTAATTGATTCAGTGGGGGGAATAATAATTGGTGATCCAATTGTTCGAAAAACCCGATTATTAATTGAAGCCATCTCAGCCATTTGAACCGCATTAAATTTTGGTGAAATAATTGCACCACCAACTGATTTGTTGTAGGCAGTTGACCCAGTAGGCGTTGAAATACAAAGACCATCACCACGAAAACTTTCAAATAAATAGTCCTTGATATAGACCTTAGCAACCATCGTACCAAACATTTTTTTAATCGTTGATTCGTTTAAGGCTACCATATAGTCTGGTTTGCCTTCGTCTGAATAATTAACCTCAATATCTAACAAAGGATAACTGACACTCTGACCGTTATCGTGTTCAAGACTTTCAACTAATTGTTGGACTTCATTATCGCGCCAATCAGTATAAAATCCAAGGTGTCCAGTATGGATTCCAACAAATCGAACTTTTTCCGTCATATCATCATAATGGTGAAAAGCAGATAGTAAAGTCCCATCTCCACCAACTGAAATAACCACTTCTGGGTTGAGTTCATCCAATTCTAAAATTTTAGAATCATTCACGAGTTTTGATAACTCAGATGCTACTTTACTTGATGTTGGTTTATCATTTCCGTAAATTGCAATTCTCATTCTTTTTACCCTCTTGTTGATGCCGTTTAGCATCCTTTATTAATTCTTTTCTAATCTCTGACATTTCTTCATCAAGTTCGAATGCTGTTTCAGATGCTTCTTGAAGTCGTTTATGCACATTTTCTGGAAATACATCAGGATGTTTGTAATTTAATGAATGTTCAAGTGTTGCCCAAAAATTCATTGCTAATGTTCTAATTTGAATTTCAACTAAAATATTATGTTGTCCATCTAATAATTCAATCGGATATTTAAAAACAATATGATAAGAACGATAACCACTTTTCTTTTCATTATTAACGTAATCTCGTTCTTCTAAGATATCAATATCATTTCGTTTTCTTAAAATATCGACCACGGTATAAATATCATCCAGAAATGGACACATAATTCGGAGTCCACAGATATCTTCCATATCCTCTGTTAGGCGTTCTGGCTCAATGTTACGACGCACCATTTTCTCTTTAATACTATCAATTGCTTTAATTCGACTGGTTACAAATTCAATTGGTGAATGTTCATCCATTAATTGAAACTCTTCGCGAATTCCTCTTAATTTTATTTTCCATTCTTTCGCGGCTTGATTATATGGAAATAAAAACAGATTCCAATCTTTAATCATAAACACACCTCATTTCGGCTAATATTATATAATATTAATCATATCATATATAATAATACGTTATTTTAAGAAAATGCATGCTAATTCTTTGAAATTATCTAATAATTTGTTAATCTATATTATGCATGAAACTTATAATACTTATGATAAGGAGGAATAATTGATGTTTGAAGTTTACTTATTCGTTCACCCAGCTTGTTTAAAATGTTTGGATTCTGAACGAGAAGTAACGAAGGTTACTGAAAAACTTAATTGTAAGGTTTGTCTTAGATTTATTCCCTTTATCAGTCTCGGCTCTATCAATGAAGCCAATCTACTTCATATTGACTCTTATCAAATGACGATTGATTATAAAGCTGCACTTTACCAAGGGTGCAAAAAGGGTCGTCAGTTTTTACAATTAATTCAAGAATTAACCTTAGTTAAAAAAAGAAATTATAACGACGAATTAGCTTACCATGCCGCTTTAGCTGTTAATTTAGACTTAGATATGTTTAAAGAAGATCGGCTCTCTTCAATGGTTAAAGAAAATGTAAGTTCTGATCAAAGATTAGTGCAAGAAATGGGCATTACTAATCATGATAGTTTAGTAATGTTTGATTGTAATTCTAGTGAGCATGGAGTACTAGTTGAAAAAATCAATAATTCTCAATTAAAAGAATTATTCAGTGATGTTGTAAATCGTAACTCATTTTATAATTTAAAAACATTACCAAATTTGCGAGTTTTATAAAAACAGTAATTACATAAAAAACAAAATCCCGGTAATAATCACAATTAAGTGATTATTACCGGGATTTTTGTAATTCAAAAATAATTTTTAAATTAAGCTTTCTAATTCATCCATGCGTTGTGAAAATTTGGCAAATGCAGCTTCTAAATATTGACTATTAGTCATATCTACCCCTGCACGCTTCATAATATTAATTGGTGTATCTGAACTCCCAGATTTTAAATAATTTAAGTAAGCATCAATTGAATTCTGATTACCAGAACTGATTTTTTCAGCTAAAGTTGAAGCTGCACCAAACCCAGTTGCGTACTGATATACATAAAAATCATAATAGAAATGTGGAATTCTTGACCATTCAATTGCAATTTCTGGATCCGAAACAATCTCATCACCATAATATTTTTCATTAATTTCTTTGTACTTTTTACTCATTACATCCGCAGTTAATGATTTTCCTAATCTTCCCTGTTCGTGAATCCAATTCTCAAATTCAGCAAATTGTGTTTGACGGAAAATAGTTCCCTTGAAACCTTCTAAATATTGACTAAGAATGTATTTCTTCATTTCTGAATCATTCGTGTTAGCTAATAAATAGTCGGTAAGAATATTTTCGTTAGTTGTCGAGGCAATTTCAGCAACAAAAATTGAATAATTTCCATATTGATATGGTTGATTATGACTAGAATAAAAACTGTGCATACTATGTCCAGTTTCATGAATTAAAGTATATAAATTATCAAGATTATCTTGCCAGTTCAACAAAATGTATGGATTGGTATCATAAACTCCAGATGAATATGCACCAGTCCGTTTGCCTTTATTTTCAACTACATCAATCCAGCGATTGTCTAGTTCTTCTTGAACATGTTTTACATAGTCTGGTCCCATAATTTGAAGTGCTTGTAACATAATCTTTTTTGATTCAGCAAACGTATATTTAACATCTGGGTCTTTTGCGAGAGGCACATACATATCATACATATGCATTTCAGATAAATTTAGAATCTTTTTACGCAAAGATACATATCGATGCAATAAAGGTAAATTGTCATTTACCGTTTTAACTAAAGTATCAAAAACGCTTTCTGGAATTTCATTTTCATGCATAGCTTGTTCCCGTGCACTACTAAAGTGATGTGCTTGGGCTTGATAATTATTTACTGCAACTTCAGATGACAAAGTTGCTGCTAAAGTATGTTTAAACTGATTAAACACTGTATAGAACTTTTGAAAGGCTTCTTTTCTGGTATTTTGGTTGGTTGATTGAAGTAAGAGACTATATAATCCGTTTGATAAGCGTACTAAGTTTCCTTGATCATCTTTTACTTCTGGAAAAACAAAATCAGCACTATCCATCATACTGAATATTTTTTCAGGCGCGTTAAAAATATTAGAAGCACCTGACAATAATTTTTCAGCTTCAACACTTAGAACATGACCTTCATCTTTCAAAATCATCTTAAATAGACGATCATATTCGCTTAATTTAGGTTGCTTGGAAATGAAATTATCTATTTTGGCTTTGCCAAGATTAATAATTTCCGGATCAAACCAAGCTGTTGCTTCACTTAATTTTGTTCCTAGGGCTTCAACTTGTTCCATTCTAGCCTGAGCATCGTTATTGGAAGTATCCACGTCATTGCTAAGATGTGAATATACATATACGTTTTCGTAACGACGATTTAAATTCAAAACTTTTTTAACTACATTTAATAAATCATCTGCACTATTGCTCATAATACCAGATAATTGATTAATTGTTTTAGTCACTTCTTTAACAGAATCTAACTCAGCAAGGAATGCTTGATTATCTGAAAAAATAGGGGTTAAATCCCAGGTTAAGTTTTCAGGAACCTGATCACGATTGGGGATACTTTTAACTGTCATAATAATGCCTCTTTTCCAATTTTTTGATTGCACCAATTTTATCATAAGTATCTCGATACCAAATGAAATTTTGACTCAATTTTATGTTTTCTCCCTCAATTTTCACATATTGTTGTTTTGCTAATAATTTTAAAAAGCTTAACGTTGGATTTTTAATCTTAATAAATAAAAATTTCTCATGATTAACTAGTTGATATAAATCTGACAATTTGCACTCTTGTTTATTTTCTAAATATAAAATAATTTCAATTTTCCACTCTAACCAATTTCGATTTAAAATCGGTGAATTTTGAATCGGATAATAAACAATTAATGGACACCCAGTCAATAAGTGACCATTTTCATAGCATCTTTTTTGCAATTTTGTCATTGTAGTATCCTGCCACCGAACTTTAGTCTCAATAGACTGCGTAAGTTTAATTAAATTAGGCTGCAAATAGGTGTTTTGCTGTGGAGTTTTCATAAATTTTATTAACATTTGATAGTTATCAAATATTTTCAATTTGCATTGTATTTGATTACCAATTTGATAAATTTGATATTTCAAACAATATTGATGTTGAGAAGCATCTAAAAATAATAAATAAAATCCAACGCATTTTTGATAGCGGATAAATCTTAAAACTGAATAAGCATGCAAATTCTTCTTAAAATAATCCATCCCTAAAATCCAAATTGAATTAATTTTTCGAGATTGATAACCAATAACTCGTTCCTTTAGCCTCCGATTACTAATTGGGCTACATTGATATTCAAAAGCCAAGTTTCCAGTCAATAAATCAGGTCTTTGTTTCAAATCATTCAAATAAATTTCTAATTTAATTTTAGGATATTCTTTTATTAAATCCTTTAATAAATGTTGTTTACCTTTCAGATGTAACTGGGTTTCCCCCTCATTACCAACACAGTCAGATGAAACATAATGTGCAAAATGAGAAACCATCTTATGCCCTTTTTTTAGAATTACTAACTCATGACAAATGGGACAGGTATACTTTTTTTGCTTTTGGGCAAACTCAGCATTGATTAATTTTTCTTTGTAATGTGCAATTAACATTTCATCACCCTATCAAAGGTACGAAAAAAGACTAACCTAAATTAGTCTTTAGTTAAAATAATTTTTAATTGTAGTAATTGCTGAATCTTTAGTTATCAACTTAGCTTGCTTTTTAATTTGATCTGCATAAAATTCACTCAAATGACCATATTCATAAAACAATGACAAATGATTATCAATTAGGTCTAAACGATTTTTAACCTCTTCATACCCAACGTTTATTCCATCTGGAAGCAAAACAAATTTAAGGACTAAGTAATATCTATTTTGATCTTTATACAAATCGCTCGTATTTCGCATTCCAGGTAAATCAAGGCTACTTTGCAATTCATTAGTAGCATCAACCACTTTTTCAAAATCTTCAAAATAAATTGGAACAGTTCGAGTCATTGTTTTTTCATCAAACTCATCAATTGGTCGATTTTTTTCTTTGATTTCGTCAAATCTTTCTTTTGTTTGTTCTGACATAAATTTGACGTTCTTTTCAGCTAATTTGGAAACGACATTATTATCCTTGCTAATAATCATTTGAAAACCATCTGATTCTGGTAAGATTTGAAATGATACTAAATCATTATTTTGAAAATCGTGATTATCATCTACCTCTTCAAGGATTGAATAAAAGAAGTTTTCTACTTTATTTTTATCATTCATAAGATCTAAAATATTAACTTCTCTCTTTTTTAAATCACCTGATGTAATCCAAACTTTAATCGTATTTTCATTAGATCTTTCGTATTTCAATTTTATCCCTCTTAACTTATTTCAATTCTTTCTCCTACAGTTGGTAAAATAACTTTAATTTTATCCCCAGCAGCTTGTTCAGTTTGTTTTTTTAGCTCATCCAACTTATTTGATTGGGGCAAATGACTAATCATTAATTCATTTACATCTGCATTTTTAGCTAATTGACCAACTTCAGTCGAGGTCATATGCCAAATCGGACCAGTTTTATCACTGAAAAAGTTTGTATCTGCAATCAATAGATCAGCATCCTTTGTAAAATTGATTAATCCAGCAAAATAACGGGTATCAGCAGTATAAACAATGGTCTTACCGGTACTAATTTCTTTAATTCTAATCGCAAATGCAGGAACTGGATGAACAGTCTTTATAAAAGACAATTCGAATGGCCCAACTTTTTTGCTTTGGTTTTCTTCAAACCCTACTTTTTTAGTTGAGTTTGGCCAATCTAACCTATCAAAGTTGAATTTGTCTAATGTATGCCCATATATTGGCAATATGGACGTTTTATAACGTTCATCGTGTAATTGCCAATAATATTGCAAAACACCCACATCTGCGATATGATCAGCGTGATAGTGTGATAAAACAACAGCATTTAATTTTAATGGATCAATTTGATTTTCAAGTGACATTAATACACCACTCCCACAATCAAGTAGTAAATTAAATCCATCAGATTGAATTAAATAACCACTGGTACCTTTATTTTGAAAAGGATACCCACCATAATAACCTAACACTGTTAATTTCATTAATATTCACCTTCTAATACTTATTTCTTTTAACTTAGCGTACTTTATTTTAAACTTAATGTAAATAAAATGAGTGGGGTAACAATTATGATTAAACAAATTTCTGTAACATTCGGTTCTCAGAGCGTTTTAGATAAAATTTTAAATGATCATCCAGACCGTGAATTAGCCTTATTTTCGCCATCAATTAATGCCACTAGTTTGCAACTAGTTGACTACTCTGGAAAAGAATCAGTTTTCTCAGCTCCAGTTATCTATAATGTCGTTTCACATACTGGAAATGACGATTGGAATCATTACATAGATTACGTTGAAGTAACTCCAGATGCTCAACGTCGTAAAGTTCTTGATGCTACTGCTAGTAATTTTATGACCGACATCAATCATCCTGAAGGAATGTACAGTGCCTATTACATGACTTCCAATGATAATGCTGATAAAAGAATCTTTTTAACCCTTTGGAAGGATAAATATTCATTTCTTCAATGGAAAGATAATAAAATTAATAACTTTATGGCATTTAATAATTTCAAGGATGATTTTAGTATTAACTATCATAATTCAGGTTATGAAAGAGTTGAAAAATAATTATTCAATTTAAAGCGGTATTAGCGATTTTAAAGTTAATACCACTTTTTAATTTGAATAAAATAAATTCATAAATAAAAAAAGTCTCATCATAAATGACGAGACAAACGCAATTTAACTAAAATAGATAAAATTACGATAATATTTAATTCGTACGGTCCGTACGAGACTCGAACTCGTGATCTCCTGCGTGACAGGCAGGCGTCTTAAACCGACTGGACCAACGGACCAAAATTGCGGGGGCTGGATTTGAACCAACGACCTCCGGGTTATGAGCCCGACGAGCTGCCAGACTGCTCTACCCCGCGATAATAAAAATATTAAAAATGACCCGCACGGGATTCGAACCCATGTTACTGCCGTGAAAGGGCAGTGTCTTAACCACTTGACCAGCGGGTCATATAAAATAATGAACCATAATTAACGGAGAAGGAGAGATTCGAACTCTCGCGCCGCTTGCGCGACCTACACCCTTAGCAGGGGCGCCTCTTCAGCCACTTGAGTACTTCTCCAAGAAGTGGGCCTAAGTGGACTCGAACCACCGACCTCACGCTTATCAGGCGTGCGCTCTAAACCAGCTGAGCTATAGGCCCATAAAAAAGCGGGTGACGAGAATCGAACTCGCGACAATAGCTTGGAAGGCTATGGTTTTACCACTAAACTACACCCGCATAATAATATGCTATATAAACTTGAAACAATGGCGCTGGACAGAATCGAACTGCCGACACACGGAGCTTCAATCCGTTGCTCTACCAACTGAGCTACAGAGCCAATTTAAAGCGGTCCGTACGAGACTCGAACTCGTGATCTCCTGCGTGACAGGCAGGCGTCTTAAACCGACTGGACCAACGGACCAAAATTGCGGGGGCTGGATTTGAACCAACGACCTCCGGGTTATGAGCCCGACGAGCTGCCAGACTGCTCTACCCCGCGATAATAAAGGAGGATGAGAGATTCGAACTCTCGCGCGATTTGACTCGCCTGACGGTTTTCAAGACCGTTCCCTTCAGCCAGACTTGGGTAATCCTCCATAACACGAAAACTATTATATCATGATGAAAAATTTATTGCAATAGGTATTAAACCAAAAGGTTTAATTTATGGATCTTGTAGGACTCGAACCTACGACCGGACGGTTATGAGCCGTCAGCTCTAAACCAACTGAGCTAAAGATCCATGGACCTAATCGCGGCAGAGGGGATCGAACCCCCGACCTCCCGGGTATGAACCGGACGCTCTAGCCAGCTGAGCTACACCGCGATCTATAGACAAAAGATAAACAATTATCTAATCGGGAAGACAGGATTCGAACCTGCGACCCCCTGGTCCCAAACCAGGTGCTCTACCAAGCTGAGCCACTTCCCGAAAAATGCACCTAGCAGGAGTCGAACCTGCAACCTTCTGATTCGTAGTCAGACACTCTATCCAATTGCGCTATAGGTGCATATTAAATGCCGAGGACCGGGATCGAACCGGTACGGTCATTACTGACCGCAGGATTTTAAGTCCTGTGCGTCTGCCAATTCCGCCACCCCGGCATTAAAGCGGAAGACGGGATTCGAACCCGCGACCTCCAGCATGGCAAGCTGGCGTTCTACCACTGAACTACTTCCGCATAATGCCGACTAGAGGATTCGAACCTCCGACCCCCTGTTTACAAGACAGGTGCTCTGCCAACTGAGCTAAGTCGGCATGTTATATGCCTAAAAATATTTAGTTTTAATGAGCCGTGGCAGGTTCGAACTGCCGACCCTCTGATTAAAAGTCAGATGCTCTACCGGCTGAGCTAACGGCTCAATGGAAGATACAGGGATCGAACCTGTGACCTCCTGCTTGTAAGGCAGATGCTCTCCCAGCTGAGCTAATCTTCCATTGATAGCGTAGCAACGTCCTATCCTCGCAGGGGGCGATCCCCCAACTACTTTTGGCGTGCTGAAGCTTAACTTCTGTGTTCGGCATGGGAACAGGTGTATCCTTCAGGCTATCGTCACTACACTAATTTCTGAGAAAAAATTGTTCTCTCAAAACTAGATAATATCATATCTTTCCGATTATGTCCATTGTATTTTCATTCTACTTGGTTAAGTCCTCGACTGATTAGTATTAGTCCGCTTCACGTATCACTACGCTTCCACTTCTAACCTATCTACCTGATCATCTTTCAGGAGTCTTACTTCCATATAGGAATGGGAAATCTCATCTTGAGGCGAGTTTCACACTTAGATGCTTTCAGCGTTTATCTCATCCATACATAGCTACTCAGCAATGCGCCTGGCGGCGCAACTGATACACCAGCGGTATGTCCATCCCGGTCCTCTCGTACTAGGGACAGCTCCTCTCAAATTTCCTGCGCCCGCGACGGATAGGGACCGAACTGTCTCACGACGTTCTGAACCCAGCTCGCGTACCGCTTTAATGGGCGAACAGCCCAACCCTTGGGACCAACTACAGCCCCAGGATGCGATGAGCCGACATCGAGGTGCCAAACCTCCCCGTCGATGTGAACTCTTGGGGGAGATAAGCCTGTTATCCCCAGGGTAGCTTTTATCCGTTGAGCGATGGCCCTTCCATATGGTACCACCGGATCACTAAGTCCGACTTTCGTCCCTGCTCGACCTGTTTGTCTCGCAGTCAAGCTTGCTTTTGCCTTTACACTTTAGGAATGATTTCCAACCATTCTAAGCAAACCTTTGAGCGCCTCCGTTACTGTTTAGGAGGCGACCGCCCCAGTCAAACTGCCAACCAGACACTGTCTCCGCGCACGATCAGTGCGCAGGGTTAGAGTGTTCACATAACAAGGGTAGTATCCCACTGACGCCTCCACCGAGACTAGCGTCCCGGCTTCTATGGCTCCTACCTATCCTGTACAAGTTATGTAAACACCCAATATCAAGCTACAGTAAAGCTCCATGGGGTCTTTCCGTCCTGTCGCGGGTAACCTGCTTCTTCACAGGTATCTTAATTTCACCGAGTCTATCGTTGAGACAGTACTCAAATCGTTACGCCTTTCGTGCGGGTCGGAACTTACCCGACAAGGAATTTCGCTACCTTAGGACCGTTATAGTTACGGCCGCCGTTTACTGGGGCTTCATTTCGGTGCTTCGCCGAAGCTAACACTTCCACTTAACCTTCCAGCACCGGGCAGGCGTCAGCCCATATACTTCATCTTACGATTTTGCATAAACCTGTGTTTTTGATAAACAGTCGTTTGAGTCTTTTCACTGCGGCTGGCCGTGAGGCCAGCACCCCTTCTTCCGAAGTTACGGGGTCATTTTGCCGAGTTCCTTAACGATAGTTCTCTCGCTCACCTGAGGATACTCTCCTCGACTACCTGTGTCGGTTTGCGGTACGGGTAATTAATTACTAACTAGAAGCTTTTCTCGGCAGTGTGACGTCAGATACTTCTCTACTTAAATTTCGATCCTCATCATCGCTTGTCAACCCGCTTAAAAGCATTTGACTCTTAAACTGACTTACGATTTGAACACACATTTCCAATCGTGTGCATATCTTAGCCTACTGCGTCCCTCCATCGTTCAAACATAATTAACTAGTACAGGAATCTCAACCTGTTATCCATCGCCTACGCTTCTCAGCCTCGGCTTAGGTCCCGACTAACCCTGGGTGGACGAGCCTTCCCCAGGAAACCTTAGTCATTCGGTGGATCAGATTCTCACTGATCTTTCGCTACTCATACCGGCATTCTCACTTCTAAGCGCTCCAGTAGTCCTTACGGTCTACCTTCATTGCCCTTAGAACGCTCTCCTATCACGCAACATAGTTGCGTCCGCAGTCTCGGTAATATGCTTAGCCCCGGTAAATTTTCGGCGCAGAATCACTCGACTAGTGAGCTATTACGCACTCTTTAAATGGTGGCTGCTTCTGAGCCAACATCCTAGTTGTCTATGCAACTCCACTTCCTTTTCCACTTAGCATATATTTAGGGACCTTAACTGGCGGTCTGGGCTGTTCCCCTTTCGACGATGGATCTTATCACTCATCGTCTGACTCCCGGACATAAATCAATGGTATTCGGAGTTTATCTGAACTCAGTAATCCTAGATGGACCCCTTGCTCAAACAGTGGCTCTACCTCCATGATTCTAATTCCGAGGCTAGCCCTAAAGCTATTTCGGAGAGAACCAGCTATCTCCAAGTTCGTTTGGAATTTCACCGCTACCCACACCTCATCCCAGCACTTTTCAACGTACACGGGTTCGGACCTCCGGTGCGTATTACCGCACTTTCATCCTGGACATGGGTAGATCACCTGGTTTCGGGTCTACGGCAACATACTATGGCGCCCTATTAAGACTCGCTTTCGCTACGGCTCCGCTTTTTCGGCTTAACCTTGCATGCAACTGTAACTCGCCGGTTCATTCTACAAGAGGCACGCCATCACCCATTAACGGGCTCTGACTGCTTGTAGGCACATGGTTTCAGGAACTATTTCACTCCCCTTCCGGGGTGCTTTTCACCTTTCCCTCACGGTACTGGTTCACTATCGGTCACTAGGGAGTATTTAGCCTTGGGAGATGGTCCTCCCAGATTCCGACGACGTTTCACGTGTGTCGCCGTACTCAGGATCCTGAACTGAGGGTATTCGATTTCGTTTACGAGACTATCACTCTCTTTGGTGTAGCTTCCCAACTACTTCAACTATCAAATACTTTTGTAACTCAAATGTTCAGTCCTACAACCCCGAACCACAAGGGTTCGGTTTGGGCTGTTCCCCGTTCGCTCGCCGCTACTTAGGGAATCGAAATTTCTTTATATTCCTGTGGGTACTTAGATGTTTCAGTTCCCCACGTCTGCCTCTGCATAGCTATGTATTCACTATGCAGTGACCAGTCATAACACTGGTCGAGTTTCCTCATTCGGAAATCTCCGGATCAAAGCTTACGTACAGCTCCCCGAAGCTTATCGCAGTTAGTTGCGTCCTTCATCGGCTCCTAGTACCAAGGCATTCACCATGCGCCCTTATTAACTTAACCTATAACCCTACGGATTATAAATTATTTGAGTTTTAGCGATTAAAACTAATTAAAAAACTCAAAAATAACACAATGGTTATTTCTCGGTTCAATTATATATAAAAATATAATTATTACAGAAAATAATATTATCTAGTTTTCAAAGAACAAGAATGACACTCACGTGTCAATGGAGAATAGCGGGATCGAACCGCTGACCCCCTGCTTGCAAAGCAGGTGCTCTCCCAGCTGAGCTAATTCCCCATAATATTCAAAACCGACTTTTCGGTATGGGCCTAAGTGGACTCGAACCACCGACCTCACGCTTATCAGGCGTGCGCTCTAAACCAGCTGAGCTATAGGCCCAAAAAGCGAATACTATGAATATAAAATTTTAAGAGTAAATACTCTCAAAACTGACCAAGATTTTGATTAATGTAAGGTTCCGAATTATTCCTTAGAAAGGAGGTGATCCAGCCGCAGGTTCTCCTACGGCTACCTTGTTACGACTTCACCCTAATCATCTGTCCCACCTTAGGCGGCGGACTCCTAAAAAGGTTATCCAACCGACTTTGGGTGTTACAAACTCTCATGGTGTGACGGGCGGTGTGTACAAGACCCGGGAACGTATTCACCGTGGCATGCTGATCCACGATTACTAGCGATTCCAACTTCATGCAGTCGAGTTGCAGACTGCAATCCGAACTGAGAACGACTTTAAGAGATTAGCTTGACCTCGCGGTTTCGCAACTCGTTGTATCGCCCATTGTAGCACGTGTGTAGCCCAGGACATAAGGGGCATGATGATTTGACGTCATCCCCACCTTCCTCCGGTTTATCACCGGCAGTCTCTCTAGAGTGCCCAACTTAATGCTGGCAACTAAAGACAAGGGTTGCGCTCGTTGCGGGACTTAACCCAACATCTCACGACACGAGCTGACGACAACCATGCACCACCTGTCATTCTGTCCCCGAAGGGAACGTCTAATCTCTTAGATTGGCAGAAGATGTCAAGTCCTGGTAAGGTTCTTCGCGTAGCATCGAATTAAACCACATGCTCCACCGCTTGTGCGGGTCCCCGTCAATTCCTTTGAGTTTCAACCTTGCGGTCGTACTCCCCAGGCGGAATGCTTAATGCGTTAGCTGCGGCACTGAAAGGCGGAAACCTTCCAACACCTAGCATTCATCGTTTACGGCATGGACTACCAGGGTATCTAATCCTGTTTGCTACCCATGCTTTCGAGCCTCAGCGTCAGTTACAGACCAGATAGCCGCCTTCGCCACTGGTGTTCCTTCATATATCTACGCATTTCACCGCTACACATGAAGTTCCACTATCCTTTTCTGCACTCAAGTTTATCAGTTTCCGATGCACTTCTCCGGTTAAGCCGAAGGCTTTCACATCAGACTTAATAAACCGCCTGCGCTCCCTTTACGCCCAATAAATCCGGACAACGTTTGCCACCTACGTATTACCGCGGCTGCTGGCACGTAGTTAGCCGTGACTTTCTGGTTAGATACCGTCATACCGTGAGCAGTTGCTCTCACGGCTGTTCTTCTCTAACAACAGAGTTTTACGAGCCGAAACCCTTCTTCACTCACGCGGCGTTGCTCCATCAGACTTTCGTCCATTGTGGAAGATTCCCTACTGCTGCCTCCCGTAGGAGTATGGGCCGTGTCTCAGTCCCATTGTGGCAGATTACCCTCTCAGGTCTGCTACGTATCATCGCCTTGGTGAGCTATTATCTCACCAACTAGCTAATACGCCGCGGGTCCATCCAGAAGCACTAGCACAAAGGCCAGCTTTCAAACAAGAACCATGTGGTTCTTGTTGTTATACGGTATTAGCATCTGTTTCCAGGTGTTATCCCCTTCTTCTGGGCAGGTTACCCACGTGTTACTCACCAGTTCGCCACTCAGTCGGATCCAAAATCATCTTAGTGCAAGCACTAAGAATTAATTGGGCGACTTCGTTCGACTTGCATGTATTAGGCACGCCGCCAACGTTCGTCCTGAGCCAGGATCAAACTCTCATTTTAAAAATGAGAACTTTACTAGCTCTTATTTATTTGTTTTCACAAATTGACATTGCATATTTGTTTAATCTTTAAACTAAGTTTAAAGATTATCCTTACACTTATTGTAATCAAAATCTTGTTCAGTTTTCAAAGATCTACTCGTAGCAAACGAACTTATATCAACTATTTGCCGACTTAATCATTGTATAACGACTGGAAATTATTGTCAATAAAAACTTAGAAATAATTTTTTAAAAAATAAGTCATCTCAACGACAAATACTATCTTACCAAGTAGATGAAGTTTCGTCAATATCTTTTTCAATAAAAACTTAGAAATAATTTTTTAAAAATAATAAGTCATCTCAACGACAAATACTATCTTACCAAGTAGATGAAGTTTCGTCAATATCTTTTTCAATAAAATAAAAAAAGATGCCTCATCGGCATCTTTTTAATTTATTTAAGTTCTGGAGCATCAGTTTTAAAATCATTAATCGTGGATTTACCACCATTTTGATCGATCAAATCTGTCTTTTTCTTTTTATCTTCTTCTTTTAATTTCTTTAAGGTAGCTTTTTTATTATAATCAATAGTTTTCTTATTGACATCTTTATAGTTTTTAAGTTTATGGAACCGTAATAAATCTCCATAAACGACCTTGTCGGAGTTTTCTAAAGAATCATCAACATACTTTTGAATATTATTGATTGTCTTCTTCTGTGAGCTTGTAGGATGAATTTCTTGCCCTGTTGCTGTGTCATAAATGGTTCCACCAACTTTAGTGTACTGTTTAGAAACAAAGTCGCCATTACGGAATGGAACGATTTGTTGGTTTTGATTACTTAATAAATCATGACCAAATTGAATCATATGATTATTTTTAATTCCTAGTAAGTGAAGTAAGGTTGGCAACACATCGATTTCTCCCCCATAGGTATGATCTATATGTCCATCCAAATTGCCTCCATTAATCATAAATGGAACTTTTTGGAACTGAGCCAAATCATATTTATTGACGCTCTTCTTACCTAGTAATTTAGCAATGGCGGGACGGTGATTATTAGAAATACCATAATGATCACCATATAAAACAACAACACTATTTTTCGCTAATCCACTCTTTTGAAGGTAGGCCTCAAATTCACCAAATGATTGATCAAGATAATGAGCAGTTTGCACATAAGGGTCAACCGTATTATCACCTGTCTTAGTTGCAGGGGATGAAGTGTTTCGCTTATCTAGTTCATATGGATAATGGTTAGTTAATGTAATTAATTTAGCATAAAATGGTTGTGGTAATTGTTGAATATAAGGAATCGCTTGTTTGAAGAAAATCTTATCCTTCATACCATAACCAATATTGTATTGAGGTTTTGTTTTATAGTACGAATCACTAAAGAAATAATCATATCCCCATGATTTGTAGGCATTATTTCGATTCCAAAAAGTTGGAACATCTCCATGAAAGGCAGCACTGGTGTATCCAGCTTCTTCATCAAGAATTGAAGGAGCAGCTTGATACGTATTTTGTGCACCATAGCTAACCATTGCTGAGCCTTGTGGCAATCCGTACAATGAATTTTCTAGCATCATTTCAGCATCAGAAGTCTTTCCTTGAGCTACTTGGTGATAGAAATCATCAAAAGCAATTGTATGTTGATTATGGTAGAACTTATTAATATTTGGTGTAACTTCTTTTCCATCGACTTTGTAATCAATTAAAAATTGTTGGAAACTTTCCAAATGAATGATAAAGACATTCTTTCCTTTTTCTTTACCAAAGTATTGCACGTTAGGACTAACTTGATTCTGGTTGATAAATTTTTGTACACCTTTTAAATCAGATACTTTTGCATTTGCTCGAGTCTGACTTTCTTGATGATTTTGATAGATATTAAATGCTGCATACTCGTTTAATCCCAAATACTTAACAATGTAGTTGTTATCAAAAGTTCTCGTTAATAGACCAGAACGATCTGCGTTAGCAACATTATATTCCGCAAACATTAAGACAAATGAAAGAATCGTAATTAAGAAAGCAAAACGCTTCTTAAATGGTTTTTTATCAATTTTAATTACTTTAAAAAGTAATAGTAAAATCAAAATAACAATATCAACATAAGCAATAAAATCACCTGGACGCAAAATTTGGACAAAACTCTTTCCTAAGTTGTTTTGAACATCTCCTGTTCCTTTGATGATTCCCATTGATAAAAAGTCAGAAAACTCACGGTAATATAAAATATTTGCAAACAACCAAGTTGACTGCAAAAAATCAATGATTAACATTAACCAATATGAGAGCTTCCCTCTAAAGTACAATGCAATTCCAAAAAGCAATAATGCTGATGGAATTGGATTTACTACAAGTAAAAAGTTTTGGATTCCACCTGTAACTCCAAGGGTAAAATCCGTCCGATATGCAATGTAAGTTTTTAGGCAAAACAAAACTACAACTAATGTAAAGAAACCAAAAGTTGTATTAAAAAAATTTCGAATGCGCTTTAAGACGTTAACCATTCCTTTTTCCTCCAAAATAATACAATATAACCTATTTTTTATTCTTGCTGGGCTTTACTAGCAAGGCGAACAATCCTAAAACAAGTCCTACATAATAAGTTAGGATTCGCCATAAGATCATTGCAACTGCTAGTTTGCTACTACTATAAATGTAACTTTTAAATAGCATCTCGAAACTATATTCCGCTCCACCGGCTCCTCCAGGAATTGGAAACATCGATATCACTAAGAAAATCAAAATATTTAAACTAGTAACCATAATAATGTTTGCATTGTTACAGCCTAATGAACGCATCACAAAATAAGGAATCATGTAATAAAAAAGCAATTGAAAAAAAGTCAAAATAAAAACTTTTCCCAATAATTTCCATTGATGTCCAATTTTAACACTTTCGGTATAAAAGGAATCAATTTTTTCGTTAACTATTATAACCCAATTCTGATAACGTCCTTCGCCAACAAACCACCTTAAAGGTTTAATTATTAAATTAATTATTTTTTTAGTAAATTGGTACCAATACATAATCATTAATAATACAACAATCACAACTAAATGGATTAAAAAACCAAATAATACGAACCATGCTAATGCATGAACCTTATCAATTAAAAATTCGAAACCAATTATCAAACTAATTATAAAATTAAATACAATCATAATCTGATAGACCACGAATTTCATCATTAAGGCAGACGTTGCTTTTCCCGCATCAACCCCTGACTGCATCAGTATGACCAACTGAGCAGGCTGTCCTCCAGATGAAAAAGGCGTAATTCCATTAAATAATTGTTCAACTAATGGAACTCGGATTGCATCATGAAAAGTGAATTTTGGATTACTGCTATGAACAAGTAGGTAAGTAATCACTGTTTCAAAAAACAAATAGGCCAAAATACAACAAACTGCTAATAAAAGCCATGCAGGATTAAGCTTAGTTAAATCATGAATTAAAACTGTAAATTTAATATCACGAAGTGCATACCAAGCGATAAGTAACCCAATCGCAATCACAAATAAAAGTGATAGCTTATTTCTTTTTGACATTAATCTGTCCTTTCACTCGTCCAATCTCAGCTTGTTCTGTATAAAATTTATACCAAATTTCAGCTAAATGATTTTCTGAGTAATAAGTTGAAGCTTCTTGTGATTTTTTTACAAACTTTTGTATCAAATCAGGACTACTTGCTAACTTTTTCAAATCACTATTCATTTGAGTTTCATCATCAGCTGAAATATAGTATCCACCAATGATTTTTTTATAAAGGTCCAAATTACGTAAAACAACCGGTAATCCGCATGAAAAAGCTTCCAATACTGACATAGGAAATAATTCATTGAATGACGGCAATAAAAAAACATCCGCCATATCGTAATAATCAACTAATTTATCGCGATCAACAATTCCAGGAAAAACTAAATTAACTGGTGGATGATTAACCAATTGCTTAAGTTCTTCGTACCCTGCTGTCATTGCACCAAACGAAAAACCACCAACCCAAATAAATTGAAAATCAGGGTTTTGGCGAGCCAACTTAGCAAAATCTAGTACCCCTTTACGTGTTTGGACTTGTCCAGTACAAATTACAGTAAATTTTTGTTCATCAAAGTGGTACTGTTTGCGTAAGTCCTTTTTTTCGACATTATTTACCGAATGAAATTCATTTTTACTTACAAAATTTGGAATATATGTAATTTTATCGCGTTTAATTCCATAGTTTTCCAACTTTGGAATAAAGGTCGGATTAACCACAACAATTTCATCCATTCTTTTATAAAATGCAATTACGTATTTATAAAACAACTTACGAAACGGGCCGGGAATTGTTAAACTCTCATCTAACGTTTCCGGCAAAAAATGCACGTATCCGATTTTTCGACCCCTTTTTTTAGAAAAAGTTGATAAATAGAACATTGGGTCGATTGTATGATAGTGGCTAAGATCAGTTCGATTGTATTTATTAATTTCAATTTCAAATTGTTGGGGAAACTTTTCCGTTAACATCCGCACCAACTCAGTATAAGCACTTCCCACTCCCTGTCCTTTAATTTTTGTGGCAGTGGAAAACATATCAATTTTTAACATCAACTACTCCTCGTCAGTCACATCATCATATGAATTGTCATAATTGTTCAAAGCCGCATCATAAAAATCGATAATTCGATCAACAAAGTAAACGGCAGAAATATCATGTAATTTTTGTTTTCGCAATTCTAAATTATTAGGATACTGCTGTGGGTTTTGTAAATACGTGACCACGTCATCAATAAATTCGACTTCTGAATTAAAAGTCATTCCTAATGATTTATTATTGATTAATCCATCAGTGTAAGGACTGGTCGCAACTACTACTTTAGTACCAGCAGCCATTGCTTCAATGTAAGTTAGTCCCTGAGATTCTGATTCAGACGTTGACACAAATACATTCGCCATTCGATAGTAACGGTAAACATCATCATTATCAATTTCACCTGTAAAAATCACTGAATCTTCGAGTTTTAATTTTTTCACTTGTTGATGCAAATCATTTTCGGCTGGACCTTGTCCTACAATTACAAGCTTAGCTTCTGGAACTTGTTTTAAAATTTTAGGAAGTGCGTCAATTAATTCAGAAATGTTTTTTTCGTAAGCCAAGCGACTAACTGACAACATAACCGGAGTTTCTTCTGAAATTCCCAATTCCTTACGAATATCGATCGTACTTGGTTCTTCATAATGCTCAACATTAATCCCAGTTGGAATAATCCTAATTGGACTTTTAACACCATAACCAGTCAACTTATCTAGCACGCGTTTACTTGGAGAAACAATCCCATCTAAATGATGACAAAAATACAAAGTTCCCTCTTTAACGTGAATCGGTTTTAATAAATGACCATTAGCAACATAATGAAGATAATCTTCATACATCGTATGATAAGTATGAATACATGGAATACTTAGGTTTTTGGCTACAAATTTTCCAATCATTCCCATCGAAAATTCAGTTTGAGTATGAACAATATCTAAATGTAGTTTTTTTGCAATTTGTGTTGCTTGAAATAAACCACGGACTGCAATCCGTCGCTCAGTAAAAGAAATAAAGGGAATACTTGAGAAACGATAGATATGATCATCTTTTACTTCTTTTGCATTTGGATCAGTTGTCGTAAAAATATAAACATTATTTCCACGACGTTCTAACTCATCTTTAAGGGTCTTGATTGAGGTGGCTACCCCGCTAACTTGGGGAAAATATGTATCTGTAAATAGTCCAATATTCAAGTTAATCTTCATCCTTTCAATTTGAGCTAAACAAATGTAATTATATGGGTTTAAAAAACACTTTGCAAATTATGAAAATAAATAAAAAGAGTTGCCTCAGCAACTCTCTTTAATCATTAAAAAATTAGTCGATTAAACCTTCATCTTTCATGGTTTTAGCAATCGCATCAAGTGCTTCTTTTGCATCGTCGCCTTCAGCAGTAATTGTAATTACTGCGTTTTGACCAACACCGAGTGACATAACTCCCATGATTGACTTAAGGTTAACTGTTTTGTCTTCGTATTCTAATGTAATGTTTGCGTTAAATTTACTTGCAGTTTGAACTAAGAAAGTAGCAGGACGAGCGTGAATACCGGTTTCTGCTGTAATTTTGAATTGACGTTTTTCCATAATAAACGCACTCCTTTTAATTTACCTTTTTTATACTTTAAGGTTACCAATAACTAATTTAAAATACAAGTTTTTCAAACCTGTATTCTGTTAATTTAAGAATTAATTATCATTATCGTAATGATAAACAACAATTCCCTGATCGCCAGCATTTCCAATTATTCGTTTACGAGTTTCATAATCCATAAATGCTTGTTGAAAAACGAGAAATTCATCTGGCGTGATTGTAAGTTCTTTGATTTTACCATCACGAAGCTGATCCAATAATTCTGTATAATCTGATTTTGTCTTATCCAAAAAAGACCTCCCATTTGAAAACGTTTTCTTATTATATTCTACCATAAAAAGTTAAATAATAATTAACAGTCACTTTACTTGAATCAACTTTGCTTGTGAGTATAATTAATTTTAAATAGTCAACAAAGGTCAAAACTATGAAGGAGGTTTTGAATATGGAAGGACAACAAGGAGCTTATGGTTTCAGTAATTTAGATGATTTACTACGCTCAATGCAAACTGGAAATATGAATGGTGCCAAAACACCTGGTAATGGTGGAAAAAATAACGGTATCATTGCTCAATACGGAACTGATTTAACTAAATTAGCTCGTCAAGGTAAACTTGATCCAATGATTGGCCGAGAAAAACAAACTGCTCGAGCAATCGAAGTCTTAAATCGTCGCTCTAAAAACAACCCTGTTTTAATCGGTGAAGCAGGAGTTGGTAAGACAGCAATCGTAGAAGGTTTAGCGCAAAAGATTGCTGATGGAACTGTTCCTCAAAAACTTCGCAATAAGAAAATTATTCAAATCGATATGGTTTCAATGATTCAAGGAACTGGAATTCGTGGACAATTCGAAAAGAAGATGCAGGCTCTTATCAAAGAAGTTAAAGCTGACAAAAATCTGATTCTTTTCATTGATGAAATTCATGAAATTGTAGGCGCTGGAAATTCTGAAGGTGGTCTTGATGCTGGAAATGTGCTTAAACCAGCCTTGGCTCGTGGAGATTTCCAACTAATCGGTTCTACCACTCTCAAAGAATATCGCGATATTGAAAAAGATTCTGCTTTAGCGCGTCGTTTCCAACCAATTATGGTAGAAGAACCAACGACTGAACAAGCAATCAAAATTTTAAAAGGACTTCAAAAAAATTACGAAGATTATCACATGGTTCATTATACCGAAGACGCAATTAATGCTGCCGTAAAACTATCTAACCGTTATATCAATGATCGTTTCTTACCAGATAAAGCCATTGACTTAATGGATGAAACTGGTTCAAGAAAGAATCTAACGCTTAATATTATTGATCCAAAAGCAATTGACAAAGAAATTTCAGAAGCTGAAAAGCAAAAAGAAACTGCATTAGATAAAGAAGATTATGAAACTGCTGCATTTTATCGTGATCGGGAAAAACAACTCAATCGTCAAAAAGATAACCTTGCCCAAGAAAAAGCAAAGAACAATACGGTTACTGAAAAAGATATGCAACAAGTTGTAGAAGAAATTACTAGCATTCCCGTTGCTGATTTAGAAGATCAAGAAAAAGCACAACTTAAAAATTTAAATGTTAACCTTGAAAAACACGTAATTGGTCAAGGCAACGCTGTTAATAAAGTGGCTAAAGCAATTCAAAGAAATCGGGTTGGCTTTAACAAGTCTGGTCGTCCAATTGGTTCATTTCTCTTTGTCGGACCTACTGGAGTTGGTAAAACAGAACTTGCAAAGCAATTAGCTGAACAACTCTTTGGTTCAAAAGAATCAATTATTCGTTTTGATATGTCTGAATACCGTGAACCTCAATCAATTGCCAAACTAATTGGAGCCGCTCCCGGATACGTTGGATATGATGAAGCTGGTCAATTAACTGAAAAGGTTCGTCGTCATCCATACAGTTTGATTTTGTTAGATGAAGTTGAAAAAGCTCACTCAGATGTGCTTCACGCATTCTTACAAGTTCTAGATGATGGTCGTTTAACCGATTCACAGGGGCGCACGGTATCATTTAAGGATACTGTCATCATCATGACCAGTAATGCTGGGGCAAACACGGGTGCTAACGTCGGTTTTGGTGCCGAAACGAGTGGCAGTACTCACTCTGTTTTAGATAAATTAAGTGCCTACTTCAAGCCTGAATTTTTAAATCGATTTGATGATATCATCGAATTTAATTCATTAAATAAAAAAGAATTACGTCAAATTGTAAACCTTCTTTTGAGTGATATGAATGAAACATTAGCGCAAAATGATTTAACTGTTGACGTCTCTGATGACGTTAAAGAGCAATTAGTTGAACTAGGTTACAATCCGGCAATGGGTGCTCGTCCATTACGTCGAGTAATTCAAGAACAACTTGAAGATCAGGTAGCTGGATATTTGTTGGATAATCCTAATGTTAAAGCATTAAAAGCTACTCTAGATAAAAATAAAGACATTAAAATTAGTGCCAAATAAGCAAAAATGCTACTTACTATTGAATTAGTAAGTAGCATTTTTTATTTAATGTTAAAATTAAACTATTACATTTGGAGGTTACTAATTTGTTTAATTTTATCAAAAAATTATTTATGCCTAAGCAAAAGAACAAACCACGTCCGAAACATCTAGCAAAAAACTCAGTTTCAATGACAAGGAATGCCAAAAATTTCAAACCCAAAACTATTGAAAATTCAGATAAATTAACGATTACCTCAAAACAGAATGCCTTATCCACAAAGAATCCCGCAACAATATTAGTAAAATTTTTAAATGCCAATCAAGACGAACTAAGATCTCAGTTAATTTTTAAATCTTATTTAGGAGAACCATTAAGATTAACAATTCCTCAATTTAAAAACTATATCTTTAAAAAAATTGAAGGAATGACATCCATCGTGGTCGCCACTCAACAAACCATTATTATTCATTATAAAAAAAAATTAGGAAAACCTGTCATGGTATATTGTTTTGATTACGATAATAATACCTTGCTGAAAGTTCCAGAATTTATGACTGGCGAGATAAATGAACATTATCAAGTTAAAATTCCTGCTATCCTTGGATACCAACTACATATTTCAATTGGTGACTTAGATGGTATCTTTAATAATGAACCACAAAATGTCATCTTATATTATCGCCATGACAATTGGAAATTAGTTCAACCAGTTAATTATCTGGTTAAAATAAAGCTCCCTGCTGTTGTTTACAGCCACGCTTTAGAAAAATCTAATTATGATTTTAAATTACCCGTTGGATCTGTTTGGAAAGTTTTCAAAGAAGTCCATACCAATGAACAAACATGGCTTTCACTTGGTGGTGCGGAATGGATTAAACAAGAATACGTTACCAAAATTAATGATGAAACCAAAAAAATTAACTAAAAAAACATCCGTCTGGATGTTTTTTTGTTAGATTATTTTTTTGGCATTTTCAATTTGGAGTTTAACTTGGTCAAACCCAGTTTCCCCAAATGAATTACGTCTTGCCACAGCAGTTTCTGATTGAAGTTCTGGATAAACATCAGCTTCAATCAATTCACTACCATTTTTTAATTCAGCCAATGGCATATCTTGTAAGTTTTGGTGCGTTTGAATACCATGTAAGACTAACTTACCAACCACAGCATGTGCTTGTCGAAAAGGTAACCCTTTCACTGCTAAATAATCGGCTAACTCAGTGGCATTAGAATAATCATTTTCCGTACTGGTTTTCATTTTTTGCTCGTTAACTTTCAAAGTTTTAATCATTCCGGTAAAGATTTTCAAAGCAGCCACAATTGTCTTTAAGGTATCAAAGACCCCTTCTTTATCTTCTTGTAAGTCTTTATTATAAGCTAACGGAATTCCCTTTAAAGTCGTCAACAATCCCATTAAGTTCCCATAAATTCGACCGGTCTTTTCTCTAATTAATTCGACCATATCTGGATTTTTCTTTTGCGGCATAATGGAACTTCCGGTGGTATATCCGTCACTTAATTCTAAATATTGGAATTCTTGACTCACCCACATACTAATTTCTTCAGAAAAACGAGATAAATGCATCATTAAAATTGAACTATTACTCAAAAATTCAATCGCAAAGTCCCGATCAGAAACAGCATCTAAAAAATTAGCATAAATTTGATTAAAGCCTAATTCTTGTGCAGTAAACTCCCGGTCAATGGGAAACGTGGTTCCGGCTAGGGCAGCTGCTCCTAATGGTGAAATATCAGTGTGCTTTAAATTAAATTCAAATCGTTCTTTGTCACGTTGCAACATTTGAAAATAGGCCATTAGATAATGTGCATACGAAATTGGTTGAGCATGTTGTAAATGCGTATAACCTGGCATAATCGTGGTCACGTTGGCTTCGACTAATTTTAGTAAGGCTTTTTGCAAATTCGTAATTTCTTTAATCACAACTGGAATTCGGTTTTTAACGTATAAATGAAAATCAGTGGCAACCTGATCATTTCTCGAACGAGCTGTGTGCAATTTTCCTGCAACCGGTCCAATTCGATCTGTTAAAATACTTTCGATGTTCATATGAACGTCTTCATTTTCGACGGAAAATTCAATTTTTCCCGCCGCTAAATCGGTTTGAATTGATTCTAGTCCCGCTACAATCTTCGCAACGTCATCTGCTGATAAAATTCCAGTTTTGCCTAACATTTTAACGTGCGCTAATGAACCTTCTAGGTCTTCCGCTGCCATCAATTGGTCAAAGTTAATTGAAGCTCCAAATTGATCGACTAAGGCATTAGTTTCTGTTTGAAACCGGCCGCCCCACAATTTGTCGCTCATTACGCTTCACCGCCCTTGTTTTTCATGGCAAATTGGTTTGCAACCTCAGTAGGAAGACCCCATAATTTAATGAATCCTTTCGCAGCTTCTTGATCAAATGAATCTGAAGATGTGTAAGTAGCTAAATCTTTATCGTATAAACTGTCGTTTGCTTTCCGACCTAAAATAATAATGTTTCCTTTAAATAATTCTAGTTTAATGATTCCATTCACCACTTTTTGTGATTGTTCGACAAAAGCTTTCAAAGAAGCCATTAAAGGTGAGAACCATAATCCGTTATAAATCACTTCACAAATTTCCTTATCAATTAAAGGTTTAAAGTGCGCTAAATCTCGTTCTAACACAATGTCTTCTAATTATTTATGAGCTTTAATTAAAACAGTAGCTGCAGGAGCTTCATATATTTCTCTTGATTTAATTCCCACTAACCGATTTTCGATGTGGTCAATTCTCCCAATGCCATTTTCGCCAGCAATTTTATCTAATTTTTCAATTAAAGCTGCAAAGGACATTACTTCACCATTTAATTTAACTGGAATTCCATTTTTAAATTCTAATTCAATTTCAGTTGGTTGATCTGGAGTTTCAGTAATTGCTTTGGTAAGCGCATAGGCATCTTCTGGTGCTGATACCCATGGATCTTCCAAGATTCCAGCTTCGTTTGCTCTACCCCAAATATTGGAGTCAATCGAATATGGTGAATCTAAATCGATGGGAATTTCAATGCCATGGTCTTTAGCGTAATCAATTTCTTCTTCTCTTGCCCAGTGCCAGTCCCGAACTGGACTAAGCACTTCAATATTAGGAGCTAACGCATAAATTGCCACTTCAAACCGAACTTGATCATTGCCTTTTCCAGTACAACCATGGGCAATAGCTGTTGCTCCTTTTTTTTAGCAACTTCCATTATTTTTTTCACAATTAAGGGTCTTGATAAAGCAGAAGATAATGGGTAAACGCCTTCGTACATAACGTTTGCTTGAAGTGCTAAGGAGAGATATTGATCAGCGTATTCTTCTTTACAATCTAACACGTAGGCAGCCACGGCTCCGGTTTTAAGCGCTTTATTTTTCACGTATTCGGGATCTTTGGCTTCCCCAACGTTAATACAACAAGCTACGACGTCGTAACCTTTATCCTTTAACCATGCAATTGCAACTGAAGTATCTAAACCACCTGAATAGGCTAAAACTACTTTTTGTTTTTCCATTTTAATCACCGATTATCTTTCCAATAAATTCTTTCGTTCTGTCTGCTTGTGGATTATCAAAAATTGCTTGTGGCGTATTTTTTTCTTGAATGTAGCCATCCGCCATAAACCAAACTTGGTCGGCGACTTTCTTTGCGAAGCCCATTTTGTGAGTTACCACTAACATCGTCATGTTTTCATCTGCTAGTTCTTTCATTACAGCTAGCACTTCCCCTACCATTTCAGGATCAAGGGCACTCGTCGGTTCATCAAAGAACATAACTTTGGGGTTCATCGCCAAAGCTCTGGCAATCGCTACTCTTTGTTTTTGTCCTCCAGATAAACTAGCAGGATATGCATTTGCCTTATCAGCTAATCCAACTCTCTTTAAATATTTCATTCCAATTTTTTCAGCTTCAGCATCATCTAAATGCTTAACTCTCATCGGAGCTAACTTTAGGTTTTCAATCACGGTCATGTTCGGGAATAAATTAAAACTTTGAAAAACCATTCCAATTTCTTCACCTAACTTGCTAAGTTCCTTTTCTGACATTTTAGCCAAATCTTCATCGTTAAAGAAAACTTCGCCATCTGTCGGTTTTTCTAATTGGTTAATGCATCTTAATAAGGTACTCTTTCCTGATCCAGAAGGACCGATGATGCAAATCACTTCACCTTCGTGCACCTCTCCGTTAATTCCTTTTAAAACATGGTTTTCCGCGTAACTTTTTTTCACGTTGTTTAATTCAATAATTGATTTAGTCATGATTCATCTTCCCTTCCAAATAATTTAATCCTCTAGTTAAGGTAAACGTAATTACAAAGTAAATTACCATTACCACGACAATTGGGGCAACTCCCCGATAAGTATCAGCTCTAACGACATTTAATTCGTAAACTAAGTCAGTCACTCCAATAATTGAAACAATTGAACTTTCCTTAATTACAGAAATAAATTCGTTTCCTAAGGCTGGCCAAATGTTCTTAAAGGCTTGTGGTAGGATTACAAATCTTAATGAATCACCGTTACTTAATCCCAAACTCTTAGTTGCTTCAGTCTGTCCTTTATCAACTGAGGCAATTCCCCCTCTGATAATTTCACAGACGTATGCTGCACTGTTTAACGTAACTGCAATGATTCCGGCAATTAGTGAAGGAATGTTGATGATTACTCCTAATCCAAAGTAGATTAACAAGACTTGAACCATCATTGGAGTTCCTCTAACAACTTCTACGTAACTGATTGCTGGCCAACTTAAAATTTTATACTTGCTAATTTTCATTAGTGCAAGGATTACACCTAAAATAATTCCACCAATTACAGCAAGAACTGAGATTAGTAAGGTATGAGTTAACCCATCGTAAAAGTATTTCCAGTAATGCAACATTGAAGTGTCCGTGGTATTAACTTTCATGTATTTACCGGCAGTTGCTAAATATTTAGGCATTAAATTTTCTTTGTTGATTTGATCAATTGATTGGTTAGCAGCATCTTTCAAAGAGTCGTTACCCTTTGCCATTCCAATTGCGGAACCAGTATCTTTTTTGTCAATTTTATAATCAGCTGGAATCATCTTTAAATCAGAATCATTATCTACATATGCTTGACCAACTGGTTTTTCAACTCCAACTGCTGCAACTTTATTAGTTTTCAAAGCTAAAATTAAGTCGGTGGCTTTGTCCATTCCAACGTTCTTAGAGTCTTTTAAATCTTTTTTAGCAAGTTGTTGTTGTAACGTTCCCGTTTGGGTTCCAACTTTTTGGCCTTTTAAAGCATTTTGGTTTTTAAATTTTTCGGCATCAGCTTTGTTAACCAAAAATTCTTGTCCACCATAGTAATAGATTTTGGAGAAATCAGCATTTTGTTGTCTTTCTGGTGTTGGATTAATTCCTCCGATGGCCATATCAGCTTTTCCAGTTTGGACTGCAACCAAAAGTGCTGCGAAATCCATGTTTTTAACTTCTAATTTAACACCCAGATCTTTGGCAATCTTTTTGGCGATTTCAATATCAATTCCTACATCCTCTGATTTACCATGTTTGTTAATTTGAAATTCAAAAGGAGGATAATCTGGTGAAGTAACAACTTTTAGTACTCCACGATCTTTAATACTCTGAACTGAACTATCAGCATGTACTGTTCCCGATAATCCAATTCCTCCTAAAAATAACCCAATACATAAAAATAAAGCTTTCAAAAATTTATTCATTTTCCCATCTCCTTTAATTAATAAAAATTTCCAACAAAAAAACGTCCTTTAGTCAATTGACTAAAGGACGCTTATGCGCGGTACCACCTTATTTATGCTATCAAAAAGATAACATCTCTCACAATCCAGCTTCGAATCGTTGGCTCTGTAATGGGAGCACCCAGTATGGTTTTGATCGCATACAACTTCTAGGTGACGTTCATTTAAAAGAGCTTATGATATTTCGCACCAACCAATATCTCACTGAATCACTCTTTTGGATTACTACTTCCTAGTTAACGTTTTGTTTTTAATTTGTAATTATCATAGCATGAAAAAATTAAAAAACAACCTTTTTTTACAAAACAATTCGTAATCTAGTCATTTGTGCTGTTTAGCATTAACCAAACGTTCTTATTTTGTCGAATAATCAACGTAATCAATCAAGTATTGTTAGTTTATACTTTAATTAGCTAGTTTAATAATGTGAGTTTGTTGTAATTTAGTGGCAATAAAAGCAACAATCACCGTTTTTATAATATCTCCGGGAAAAAACATCGTCGTTGAAATTATTGCTTTCAAAATTGGCATATGAATTATAAATGATAATCCAATTGCACCAATTAAATTCATGACTAACACTCCTCCAATTAAATTAGCAATTAAATACTTCCAAAAGTTTAATTTACCAACTTTTTCCAATAACCATCCAATCGAAAAAGCACTGATAGGCCAACTTAGTAAATATCCAGCAGTTGGTCCTAGGAAAATACTAAAACCACCTCTTCCGCCAATTAAAAGTGGCATACCAACAGCTACTAACAATAAAAAAATTAAAACACTGATGGTTCCTAATTTTTTGCCTAGTAATGACCCTGCTAACATAACGGCCATTGTTTGAAAGGAAATTGGAACTGGAATCACTGGAACTGCAATTGGTGGGACTAAACTAAAAGCTACGATAATTGCAATCATTACCCCACAATAAGTAATTTCTTTAATTTTCAAAATAATTTTCTCCTCTTAAGTTAATGATTTAATTATCTCGAAATTAAATCATTAAACCTAGACGAAAATTAAATAGGTCTATTAAGTTAAGCTTAGCGAGCTTACAAAATAATTAATCTGTAACTAAAAAAGTTGACCACTGAGTAGTCAACTTTTTAAATTCTATAAATTTTTATCCATATCATAAGTTAATTTTGAAAGCGTTAAGCCCTTACTCATTAATTCATTCATAAATTTATGCACACGCGTTTCCATTTCAGCAACCAAGCTTTGATTTTGTTTTTGCAAGAAAGCTGAAACTGATTCTGGCTTTAAATTTTGTGCTTGGTTAATAGTATTTTCAACGTGGGTTAAAAACATTTGATCATTATCCGTCTTAAAGTCACGATCTTGTTGAATGAAATGACTGTAATGTGATTCGACAATCATTGATAATTTCCGATACATCCAGTAAGCACTGGTGTCATCCATTTTCAATGGCGTCGTTTCATAAGTTGGATCAGTAGCATTCACATTCGCAAAGAAAGGAACATAAGGACTAAAGGCTGGTACCCCAAAGTTTAACCACATGATTGTTGAAATTTCTGGTTTAACATCATTTCTAATTTGTAAAACATGTGAATTTTGTGTCCGGTTCATCGCAATCGGACGGAATTTAGTCTTCAAGTCTTCAGGACCTTTGCCCAATGGATCATAGTCGGTTTCATTATAGTGAGAACCTAAAATAAATTCGACATCTGTAACTTTAATCTTCCGATTAGCCTTACAAATAAAAGGCATGTCTGCAGAAGTTGGTGATTGAACCATTTCTGGAGTCAAATAGCGTTGGCCATACCAAACTCGAGGAGTATTATAATGACGATCTTTTTCGTTACTAGTTCCAAAGATATGTCTAAAGTTAAATTCGTTTTCATCAGGATTTAAATGATATTTTTCCACAAATTCTTGGATTCCATCTGAATACATAAAATTATCAGCATCATCAAAATCAACATCTTGAATAGCAACTTGATTGGCAACCACGGCATAAGAATCATCTGGAATTCTTTGAGCAACCCAATGATGTCCAGTAACAATTTCCATGTACCAAACTTCATTATTATCGCTAAACATTACCCCATTACCTTCTGGTGAACCATATTCTTTAATTAATTGACCGAGATATTGTACTCCATCACGGGCAGAATTAATGTATGGTAATACCATTGATTGTAAGGAATCTTCGGCAAGGCCATTTGCTACCAAAGGATCATGAGCAAGTGTGCTCAAGTTACCATAAACACTTTCTGTAGCACTCATGGCAACGTGTTTTTGGTTAAAACCACTTTCGGCATAAACCCCTTCTTTAGCAACATCCGCATTTGGAGTTAACAACATCCGGTAACCATTTTTAGGCATTGGCGCCGTAAATCCATTTTGGTTTGATTTCCAAACCTTAGTTTCATTTTCATAAGCTGGCTGAACAATAAAGCGTTGTGGCGTTAATGGCAAAAAAGTATCGTCATTTCTAGCAATCATCGTTGAACCATCAATACTAGCGTTTTTTCCGACCATAACACTGGTACAAGCTGATAAATGTTTCATATTTAGCACTCCTATCGAAAATTTTATAGCTTAGCAGTTAATTTAACATCAGGATACTTACCTTTGAACCAACGTTCAGCAAATTGATTTTCAAATAAGAATAACGGATCATCATTCGTATCACGAACTAAAATATTCCGTGATGATGACATCTTTTCATCAAGTTGTTCTGGATCAATCCACCGGGCAATCTTAGATCCCATTGGTTCCATTAAAACGTCAGAATTGTATTCATTTTGCATTCTGAATTTGAAAACTTCAAATTGAAGTTGACCAACGGCTCCTAAAATATATTGACCCGTTGAATAAGTCGTATAGAGCTGAATGGCCCCTTCTTGAACTAATTGCTTAATCCCTTTATGGAATGATTTTTGTTTCATAACATTTTTCGCAGAAACCCGCATAAATAGTTCTGGAGTAAATTGAGGAAGTTTTTCAAAGGTAACTTCATCTTTCCCTGTATAAATCGTATCACCAATTTGGAAATTACCGGTATCATAAAGACCGATAATATCACCCGCAACAGCGGTCTTAACGTTTTCTCGAGTATTAGCCATAAACTCCGTCACGTTAGATAAACGAATATCACGCTTAGTTCGATCTAAAGTAACATCCATTCCCTTTTCAAATCGACCGGAACAAATTCTCACAAAGGCAATTCGATCACGATGATGTGGATTCATGTTCGCTTGAATCTTAAACACAAATCCAGAGAATTTTTCATCAATTGGTTGAATTTCTTTATCCTGTAAGGTTTGATGTTGACCAGGAGCTGGTGCCATTTCAAGGTATGCATCTAGAAAAGTCTGGACTCCAAAATTAGCTAGCGCTGAACCAAAGAAAACTGGAGTTTGATCACCATTAGCAATTTTATCTGGATCAAATTCATTTCCAGCCTCAGAAATTAAATCCATTTCCTCTTTGGCATCATCATAAATACTATCGCCTTCTAGTTGATTATCGCCCTTGATATTTCCTTCATCATCAAGTGGTAAAAAATGTCGACCTTCCACACCTGGTTCAAATAGTTCAACCCGATGATTATGTCGATCATAAAGACCCTTTAAAATTCGACCAGAACCAATTGGCCAATTCATTGGATACGCTTCAATTCCAAGGACATCCTCTAATTGACTAACTAATTCCATTGGTTCACGGCCATCACGATCTAACTTATTCATAAAAGTAAAAATTGGAATTCCCCGCATTTTACAAATTTGGAAAAGCTTTTTCGTTTGTGGCTCAATCCCTTTTGCGGCATCGATGACCATGACCGCTGAATCAACAGCCATCAAAGTCCGATAAGTATCTTCTGAGAAATCCTCATGTCCTGGAGTATCCAAAATGTTAATTCGTTTACCCTCGTAATCAAATTGCATCACAGAACTTGTAACGGAAATTCCACGTTTTTGTTCAATTTCCATCCAATCAGACTTAGCGAAATTACCACTTTTACGAGCTTTAACTGTTCCAGCTTCTCGCACAATTCCCCCAAATAAAAGTAATTGTTCCGTAATGGTAGTTTTCCCAGCATCAGGATGGGAAATAATCGCAAACGTACGTCGTTTACTTACATCTTCGTTTAATTTTTTGTCACTCATTTAAATCCTCCTAATGGGTTTTGGTGAAAATTAAGGCAAAAAATCCGGATCAATCCGGATTGATTTACTAATTAATTTCTGACTTTTGATCATGTTGAACAAGCCAGATACTGTAGATATATTCGATAATTACTTTCAAAATGGCATAGATTGGAATCGCTAAAATCATTCCAATTAATCCAGCAATGTGGCCTGCAGCAAGTAAAATAATGATAATTGTAAGTGGATGAATATTTAAAGATTTTCCAATTACATTTGGATATACAAAGTTACCATCAATCTGTTGGACAACTATTACTACAATTATAGTCCAAAAGGCCTGTTCTGGGCTAACGATGATAGCCACTAATAAAGCAGGAATAATTCCAATGTAAGGACCAACGTAAGGAACTAAATTACAAAATCCGGCAAAAACACCCAATAATAAAGCATACCGCTGTCCAATTAACAAATAACCAATGGAAGTGAATGTTCCAACGAATAGACATTCAATTACTTGACCACCGATGTAATGAGAAAGTGTTTTGTTCATCTTTTTCAATAATGTTTCTGACTGGCGGCGATGTGATTCTGATAAAGCAGGAAATAATTTTTCTACACTTGGCAAAAATTTATCCCCATCTTTAAGCATGTAGAATAAAATAATGGGAGCTGTAATCAAGGTAATGATAACGTTTGTTGCTATTGAAATAATATTACCAGCACTATTACTAATGTTGCTGAGCATCACTTTTAAGTATGAAGCATAAGATTTCTGCATTTTAGAAACAATTGGATCCCAATCAATATTTTTTAGCCAACCGTGTCTAGTCATTTTAGTCAATGATTCTTCTTGATGAGCGGCAAATTTAGGCATGTTATTTGCTAAATTAGCTACTTGAGAAATCAAGTGTGGAATTAACGATGCAATTAAATAGACAATGATTAAAATCAAGGCAACGAAAATAATGGTTGTTCCCCAAGTTCGATTAATTCGCTTAGTTTTAGTGATTTTGACTTTCATTAATATTTCCAAAATTGGATTTAACATATAATATAAAAATCCCGCAATTAATAATGGTGCAAAAATTGTCGAAATGAAAATTCCAATTGGTGAAAAAATAAAACTAACTTTGGTACATAAAAACACAATTCCAACTACCAAGAGTAGTTCAAATGTCCAAAATACTAACTTTGTTTCTTTAAGATTTTTCAAATTAATTCCTCTCTACTTCGTCGACAAAATCATCAATCGCATCAAAATCAAAGCCCTTTCGATATAATGATTGTTTTAACTTTTGTCTTCTTTGATATGGTTCTTCTGCACGGTATTTTTTCCAAAGTTTCATTCCGGCTTGTTTTAACAATTGACTTTGTTCATCTTCATCAATTTCAGCATCGATTTGACTGATTGCTTGATCAATTACGTCAAAGCCAAAGCCCTTTCTCATCAATGCTAACTTTGCTTTCTCAATTCTTTTATTATATGGGTATCGATTCTGATGGTCAAATAGCTTCTGAGCCAAAACAGTAGCATTCTCTCGTACCGTTGTCTCAGGATAAAATTCATCTAAAGCATTTGTTATTAATACTTCTGCAATTCCCTTTTGTTTGAGATATCTGATTCCAGCTTGTGGTCCCTTTGCTTGTCCATCAGCAATTTGTCGAACATAGCTATTGGCATAGTTTTCGTCATCAAGTAGTTTAATTTGCTTTAACTTTTCAATGGTAGATTCAATTGCTTCTTCATTTTCTGATAATGTCTGTAACTTAGTTCTTACTTCATATTCGGTCCGCTGACGATAAGAAATGAAATCAACTGCCTTACCATATAACTTTGAAACGCTATCAGCAGCTTTAATTTGTTCAACTAAAACGCTAGTTAACTCGGTTCCTTTAAAAATCGCAAATTTAATTAAAACTTCTTCGCCAATTGGAAAAGCATACTCATCATTTAAATAAATATTGTAGCGTCCCGGTCGTTTCTGGGATTCAACCTTGGTTACCTTGTAAGTCTTACTCATTAAATTTACCTCTCTAAATTCACAATTAGTCTAACTTCTGCTATACTTACTTGATAAATAAGCAAAGGAAGTCCGAAAATGAAAGCACACGTCGTATACGCAACTATTACTGGTAACAATGAAGATATTGCTGATATTGTAACTGAAGGATTAGAAGATCTTGGGATGGATGTTGAAGAAACCGAAATTTCTCAAACTGAAGCCGAAGAACTTACTGATACTGATTTAATTGTTATTTGTCCTTATACTTACGATGAAGGTAACCTTCCTGAAGAAGGAATGGACTTTTTTGAAGATCTTGGGGATTTGGACTTAACGGGAAAAGTTTTTGGTGTTGCTGGTTCTGGGGATGTCTTTTATGAAGAATTCTATAATTTAGCAGTTGATAAATTTGCCAAAAAACTTTTAGCAACTGGTGCTACTCAAGGTGCAGAAAACGTTAAAATTAACCTTGACCCCGATGAAAATGACATTAAAACGCTTGACCAATTTTCTCAAAAACTGTTTGATGCAGTAAATAAATAAGACCCTGAGTGGTCTTTTTTATTTACCTTTTTTTGTGAACTGCTTAATAAAATAATCATGGACACTGGCATTAATAACTGAGCCAATCAACAAAACCATGCCCGTTAAATAAAGCCAAATCATAACAACAATAAAGGTTCCTAAAGTCTTATAAGCCGAAATGTTACGGAAAAATTCACCAATAATTTGCGAAAATAGTTGTGACAAAATTGATAATCCTAACAACGCAAATAATGTCCCTCCAAGGGTGTATTTCCACTTTGTTTTGAGACTCGGAACAAAGAAGTAAATCATACTCAAGATAATGACCAATAAGATAACGATGAATGGTATTCGAAAAGCCTCTACCAAGTGCAAAACTTCAGATGGCATATTAATCATTTTGTTAAGCAAGTCAATGAGTGCTTGTCCAAAACCAAGTAAAATCATCAATACAAATAAGAAAACGACTAGCAATAGCATCCATAAAAAGGAAATCACCCGATTCATAAAAGCGCTTTGATCAAGCACTCCGTAACTTCGATTTACTGCTCTTTGAAAAGCTGCCATCGCACTACTTGCTGACCAAATGGTGATTATTAATCCAACTGATAAATTACTTCCGCTGTGTCCTGAACTAAATGCTGACTCCACAATTGGTTGCAGCATCTTGTAAATTGAACTTGGCATCAACAGTTTCATTGAGTCAATCACACGTGTTGGATTAGCATTTGCTAACCTAATTACTCCCCCAATTGAGATTAAAATGGGAAATAAAGATAGCAAAGAATAGTAAGCAAATACAATGGCAGAATCTGAAACGTTACCCATTGAAAAATGCTTTACCAATATTTTAGTAAAAGGAATGATTTTATTTTTAAAAATTTTTGTCTTTTTCTTCAATTTTAGTAATCCTTAAGCTTTATTTAATTCAATTATAACAGATTGAATTCTAGTTACTATTCAATCTAAATAATGATAAAATTAGGGTTAGTTTACTAGCTTTAAAAGTTGAAAATATTTTTTCAACTATAAGGAGGATTCAATTTGGAAACTATTAGTTTAGTTGTCCCTTGTTATAACGAACAGGAATCAATTACTTTATTTTATGATACCGTCGAAAAAGTTTTTGCGGGAATGAATAAAGATTCAAAAAAGTACGTTCCTGATTATATTTTCATCAACGATGGATCATCAGATAATACTTTAAAAATTTTAAACGAATTGCATAATCAACATCCTGAAACAGTCCACTTTATTTCTTTTTCTCGTAATTTTGGAAAAGAATCTGCCATTACTGCTGGATTAAGATCAGCTAATGGAGATTACATTGCTTTAATGGATGTCGATCTTCAAGATCCGCCTGAATTATTACCGAAAATGTTAAAAATTATTACAACTGAAGACTACGATTGCGTTGGTTGTATTCAAACTAGTCGAAAACAAAACCCAATTCGGGCGTTCTTATCATCCACTTTTTATCATGTAATTGATCGTTTATCAGATGTTAAAATCAAACCAAACGTACGTGATTATCGTTTAATGACACGTCAATATGTTGATGCCGTAAATGATTTAACTGAATATAATCGCTTTTCTAAAGGAATTTTCAGTTGGGTAGGTTTTAACACGAAGTACATTAAATACGCCGGACGTGAAAGAGCAGCTGGGGAAACCCACTGGTCAATGATTCAATTACTTGAATATTCAATTGAGGGAATTATTGATTTTTCTGATACTCCTTTAAAAGTAGCAACTTGGGTCGGTGGATTATCTTGTTTCTTTGCTGTTTTAGGTATCATTTTTACTGTAATTAGAACAATTTGTTTTGGTGGCTCAGTTGCTGGCTGGCCTTCACTAGTTTCTATCATGTTATTAATTGGTGGAATTCAGCTTTTCTGTTTAGGAATTTTAGGTAAATACATTGGTAAAATATACCTAGAAACTAAGCACCGCCCCCAATACATCATTAAGGAGCAAAAATAATGAAGTCCTTAATTGAATTGTATCAAAAGCACCGTGATTTAATTCCTTATGCTTTTTGGGGTGTTGCAACAACCGTCGTCAATATGGTTATTTTTACCATATTGACGCAATTTACTAACATTAATTATTCAATCACTTATGGAATTGCGTGGTTTATCTCAGTCCTCTTCGCTTTCTATACTAATAAATACTATGTTTTTCATACTAAACATTATTCGGCAAAAGAATTCTGGTATCAAATTACAACATTTTTTACTGGAAGATTAGTAACTGGAATTCTCGGTTTGGGTATTTTAATTTTTGGTGTCAGTATCTTAGGATTTAATAACAAATTAGGAAAAAACATCTGGAATATCATTCAAAATATTGTAGTGGTAATTTTAAATTATTTTTGGGCAATTTTCATTTCATTTAAAGAAAAAGAAGCAAAATAAAAAAAGTTCCGTTGAAATTAAATTTCTGATATGAACCCCATAAGTTGGACAAAAATCTAACTTATGGGGTTTTTGTTATGCCAAAAATAAATTACGAGTTAAAACAGCAAATTATAAAAGAATATTTTAATGGTACTGGGTCAACTACGTTGGCCAAAAAATATAAAGTTTCAAATTCAGTTATTTTAAGATGGATTAATAGAATTAAAAATGAAAATTTTGGAATGGTTACTAGTGAAAACCGTCATCGGATAGAGTATTCTATCGAATTTAAAATCAAAGTATTAAGCTATAAAAATTCGCATAATTGTACTTTATCAGAATTATGTAACAAATTTAAAATACATTCAGAAAGTACCATCTATTTTTGGCAGCGTCAGTTTGATGAATTAGGTATAATCGGATTATCAAGAAAACGAGGTAATCCAAAAATGAATAAAAATAAAGTAACAGAACAACCTAAATTATCAAAAGATGATGAACTTAAGCAGCTTAAAGAAGAAAACTTAATGCTTAGAATTCAAAATGAATATTTAAAAAAACTGAAAGTCCTAGATCAAAAACAAACAAAGAAAAAGTAATGGTAATTGATGATCTAAGGCATAAATTCAAAGTCAGTCTTAGCTTCATTTTAAAAGATGTTAAATTACCTAGAAGTAACTATTACTATGCGACTTCGTCACAATCAATAGACAAAGATAAAAATATAATTAAGTTAATAAATAGTATTAAAGAAATCAACCCTAACTATGGTTATAGAAAAGTTACGATGGCACTCAATAATGATGGATATAACGTTAATCACAAACGTGTTATTCATATTATGAAAAAATATAATCTTTTATCATCAGCTTTTGGAAAGAAGAAAAGAAAATATAGTTCATATAAAGGTAATGTTGGTAAAAGATTTAAAAATAGATTGAATCGTCGATTCAATACGCCAATTCCATTTCAAAAGTTAGTATCAGATACTACAGAGTTAAGGTATGGAAAACAAAGTATAAATGAACGTATATATTTAAATCCAGTACTAGATTTATTTTCTGGAGAGATAATTTCATATAGTATTAGTAACCATCCTGATTTTAATTCCGTCTTTTCACCAATTAAAGAAGCTATTTTGAAGCTACCTAAGACAAACTTCAAAAGATTCTTCCATTCTGATCAAGGAGTTCATTATCAAAATAAGCGATTAAATAAATTTCTAAAGAAAAACCACATTACCCAAAGCATGTCGCGTAAAGCAACCTGTTTAGATAATGCGGTTATTGAATCATTTTTTCACCTTTTAAAAATTAAAATAGGAAACAATTTTAGTACGAAAGAAGAATTAATAAATTCCGTTAGGAATTGGATTTATTATTACAATAATTTTCGTATTAAAACAAAACTAGGAGGCAAGTCTCCGATTCAATATCGAAAACTTGTCTCCTAGAAAAACTAAATAATGTGTCCAACTTTATGGGTTCACATCATCACATTTGTGAATTACTTTTTATGACCCCACTCAGGTTCGAACTGAGATCGATCGCTTAGGAGGCGACTGCCCTATCCAATTGTGCTATGGGGCCAACATCAATCTCCTTATTTTCTCACGATTATTGTCATCCGTAAAGAATGGCAAGCTTATTTCTTATGATATCCTTTGTTCTTTTGGTTCCGCTTTCGATTCTTTTTACGAGGTTTTTTTGGAGTTTCCACAACTGCTTGAACTTTTCTAATTCGTGCTTTTTTAACAGAAGGCTTAGTTCCCTTAACTTCTGGCACGACCTTTTGTTTGGCTAGTTCGTCTGCTTTTGCTTGATCAATATCTGCTTGGTCAACGTGATCAACTAATTTACCGCGGAAATAGTATAGGGGTTGTAAATCATATTCTTCATCCCGTAATAATTTCTTCAAATCACGTAAATCATGATCATCACCAAAGTTAATTACTAAGCCTGGTTCTCCCATTCGACCAGTTCGACCCACTCGATGAATATAAGTATTAGCTTCTTTAGGCAAATCATAGTTAACGACAGCTGGTAACTTAGGAATATCTAATCCCCGAGCAGCCACATCAGTTGTTAAAAGTAACTTGGTTTGTCCTTTTCTAAAGTTGCGTAATGCTTTCTCTCGTTGCATTTTGTTTTCTTCGCCACTTAATTTTTCGACAGGTGCATAACCTTGATGCTTAAAGTAATTAAAGGCACGGTTCAATTCAGTTTGTTGGTTAAAGAACACCAATGCTTTAAAATTAGTCAATTTGGTTAAACGATTTAACACATCGTTCCGTTTCCCACGAGAAACCTGAAATTGGCCGTGTTTAACCACACCACGACTCTTATCTAAGTCACGAACGTCAATAATGCGGGCAGGTTTACCCATCACTTCTTCTAAGTTATAGAGTACTTCATTATCAGTTGCTGAAAAATAAGCAACTTGGGCATCACGGGGGACAGCAGCAACAATTTGACGGGCTTTTTCTAATGAATCGTCTTGTAACAAGTCATCTGCTTCATCAATCACAACTGTATCGACATGATTAACTTTTAATTTCCGTTCATCTAATAAACTTAAAATTCGACCAGGTGTTCCAACGACAATTTCTGGTCGTTTCTTTAATTGTTCTTGTTGTCGTTTAACGTTAGCTCCTCCAATTAAAGGTAAAATTTTCACCTTAAAAGGACCAGCCCAGTCGCGAATAATACTCGTAACTTGCATGGCTAATTCTTGGGAAGGTTCCACAATTAAAGCTTGCGTTCCCTCACCTGCCATAATATTGGCTAAGATTGGCATTAAAAAGGCGACCGTTTTACCTGATCCGGTTGGGGATAGACCAACAATGTCTTCTCCCCCATCAATCATGGGTTGATAAACAGCCTTTTGGATTTCTGTTTGTTCTTTATAACCTAATTTTTCAAAACGTTTTACAAATTCTTCTAACACAGCGTTACTCCTTAAATTGATTGGGATAGTGAATTCCAGCAGAAACTGCTAGATTATTTAAAGTTTCGTTAACTTGTTGCATTAATTGCAACCAAGCTTGGTATTGTCTTTGAATTTCTGGATTATCATGATGATTAAGGACGTTTGCAAAATCAGTCATTTCTGGAATCATCGGATTCTTAACATATTTGGGGCTAATCACTTTGGTTTCATCTGGAGTAATTAATTTTACTTCAGTAAATTCTCCCCCATTATCAATTGCAATAATATCACGACCAGCATAAATTTCAGATTCATGTTTCGAACTCGAAATCTTGCTAAAGTTCAACGTAATATCATAATCGGCATAATGTAAAATGGCGGTTCCTTTACCATCTGCCCCAGTTGCAATCATCGTTGGATAATAAATTTGTTTGATTGGAAGTCCAAATAATCCAATCGCATCATAAAGCGGATAAATCCCTAAGTCGGCTAAAGCTCCACCCGCGAATTTAAAATTAAAAACGTTGGGAGTTTCGCCAGCCAACACTAAATCATAACGTGATGAATATTGACTGAACACAAAATCAGCACCAGCAAGTTGGTGAACTTTAGCTAGTGTTTTTTGCACTGCTTTAAATGCTGGCATATGCACGTTTCGTGCTGCTTCAAATAAACGAACCTGGGGATGAAGGGTTAATTCATCTAAAACTCGTTGCATTTGTCTTGGATTCATAAAAGCTGGTTTTTCCACAATCACATTTTTATCATGTTGGATGGCTTCTAAGACTTGGGCAAAGTGAAATACATTTGGCGAGGCAATGTAAACCGTGTCAAATTGATCTGATGACATAAAATCATTTAATGAGCAATATACCTGCTGACAATGATTTTTCTCTGCAAAGGCTTTGCCAGTATCTTCATGTCGTGAATAAACTGCTGCTAATTCATATTCACCAGTCGCTGTAGCAGCTTCCACCATCCGTTGTGTAATCCAATTTGTACCAATCGTTCCAATTTTAATCATTTGCGTTACTCTTTTCTAAATCATCACTTTTGAGTTGTTTTAAGTACTCTTCCCATTTTACCTTATTTCCATTGAAAGCCGACATCTCATACTCACTGATTTTACCATTATCATAAATTTGGTTGGCGTTACTTAGACCAATAAATTTAGAGTTTTTCGCATGCTGTTTTCCCGTGATTGCAAATTGAGCATGTGGAATCTTTTTCAAAATTTCATAATTTCGCTGATTGGTTTTAAGCAAAACTGGTCGATGATATTTATGATATAAATAAGCTGTCATTTCATTAACATCATTAAATAATTTCTTGGGTTTAACGTTATGCGAATTATAATTACCATAGTAGCTAATTCTAATTTCAATTGGGAGATCTCCAATATTGTTACCCACTGATTCAACAAAGTTTTTTTCTTGTCCTTTAATGGAACTTCCAAACCCAAACTGATGGTAAACTCCAATTTTCAAACCTGATCCAATGCTGCGTGAATAATTATCATTAAAATTATCATCTGTAAAACTTGCTCCTTGAGAAGCCCGAAGATAAGCGTATTTCATTCCATCTTGATTTACTTGAGTAAAATCAACATAAGAATCATCTTGATTAATGATTAACCCCCGAACTGGATGTTTCGTTAGAAATTGCTTTTGTTGCTGCCTTTGTCCCGCAATATGTTGAAAGATTAATAATCCAATCACACATAGACATAACAACAGTCCCATGATTATCATCCATTTCTGACGACGACTAACTCGTTGCTGCTGTTGATAAGCCTTTCGACTAAGTTTACTCATTTCAACTCCACTGCCAATAAATAGCATCTTTTAAATTTAATAAACAATTAATATTTATTTTAACATTATCAGTTATGTTAGTCATAAGTGAATAAAAACTAGCTTTCTTTTCTGAAAAGTAACCGAAACTTAAGATGTGCTTGATTGAATTGTATCCCTCACTCCAATATAATGTAAGCGCTACAAAAACTTTAAATTAAAGCTTTTTAAATGAATTTACTAACTTATTAAGGGGAACACTATTATGGAATACGTAATTGGTGTTGATATTGGTACTACCAGTGTCAAAACGGTTTTGTATGATGAAGATGGAAACGTTAAAGGTTATTCAAACGACCTCTATCCTTTATATCAAGATACAGCTGATATGGCTGAAGAAGATCCAGAAGAAATTTTTAGTGCCATGATTGAAGGACTAAATCATGTTTTAGAAAAAGCTGATTTAGAACATGGTAGCTTAAAAGGTGTCTCATATTCATGTGCTATGCACAGTGTGATTTGTTTAGACGAAAATTACAAACCACTTACTCGTGCAATTACGTGGGCTGATAACCGGGCCGTTAAATATGCTGACGAGTTAAAAGAAAACGGAATTGGTATGGAACTTTACAAAAAAACTGGAGTTCCTACTCATCCAATGACCCCATTAACTAAAATCATGTGGTTACGTAATGAAAAACCAGATATTTACAAAAAAACTCGTTACTTTGTTGGAATCAAAGAATACATTAACTACAAACTCTTTGGTGAATTAAAAGAAGACTACTCAATTGCCAATGCCACTGGTTTATTTAACATCTTTACTATGGATTGGGATGACCAAGCCTTAGAAGTAGCTGGCGTAACCCGTGATCAACTTCCCGAATTAGTTGATACAACTTACCAATTCAAAAGAATGGTTGACCACTACGCTAATATGATTGGAATTAACAAAGAAACTCAATTCGTCATCGGAGCTTCTGATGGTCCATTAGCTAACTTAGGAGTTAATGCTATTCAACCTGGTGTAGTTGCCGTTACCATTGGTACCTCTGGTGCTGTCCGGGTCGTTACTGATAAACCAACGATTGATCCTAAAGGTCGTGTGTTCTGTTACTACCTTTCTGAAAACATGTGGGTCGTTGGTGGACCAGTTAACAACGGTGGAATCGTCTTCCGTTGGGTTCGTGATCAACTTTGTTTACCAGAAAAAGTTACGGCTGAACAAATGCATCTCGATGCTTATGATTTATTGACCCAAATTGCTGCTGCCGTTCCCGCTGGTTCAGATGGTTTAATCTTCCTTCCATTCTTAGGTGGTGAACGTGCTCCTATCTGGGATGCAGATGCTCGCGGAACCTTCTTTGTTTTAACTCGTAAACACACCCGTGCTAACATGATTCGGGCTGCCCTTGAAGGAATTGTTTATAACTTATACACAGTTATGCTTGCCCTTGAAGAAGTTGTTGGTGAACCCAAGAAGATTCAAGCAACTGGTGGATTTGCCCGTTCTAAACTTTGGCGTCAAATGTTAGCTGATATTTTTGAACAAGACGTTAACATTCCTGAAAGTTTTGAAGGAACCGCTTTAGGTGCTGCTACTCTTGGAATGTACAGTCTTGGTATGATTAGTAGTTTATACGATGTTAGCAAGTTTGTTGGTGTTACCAATACTCACAAGCCTAACCCTAAGAACTACGAAGCCTACCGTGAATTAATTCCAATTTACATTCGCTTAAGTCGTTACCTCAAACCAGAATACAAAAACATTGCTACTTACCAACGTAAGCATGCCAATGACGTTTCTCAAGATACTAAAAAAGACTAAAACAAAAGGATTCCAGTACTGCTGGAATCCTTTTTCGTTGTATCTAAACATTAATGCGGTTACGATGAAGATGGATATAATCGTCACATTGTAAATGATAACTTAGCTGGCATGAAAAAGATTTTTGAATATGATGAACAACTTGATTTATTCTGGAAGCTTGCCAACTTAATTAACCAGATAAATTTAAGGGCTTTAAAAATTCTTCTCTGATAATTTCACCGACCGTTGGTACTTTTAAATATTTTTCATTCATTATTTATACCTCTTTTGCTAACTATTAGTTATTTGATAACTATCATCAATCAAATTTTTCAGTTCAGCAAAATCAGTCTCATCATTCAAAATCACACTACTCCAATGTTCTTTATTCATATGATAAGCAGAAAAATAGCCCCTTTTCTGCTGTAACAATCCAATTAATTCTGGATTTAATTTTAAATCAATTATCTACACTTCTTGGGTTCCTTCTAATCCTAATTTATTCATTGGAACATTCATTATCAATGCAAACCACTTGTTATCTTGTTTGTGTCTAAACGTTAAATAGTGCGGAAATTATTTAAAAGTCCGTTCACCAATTACCGCATATTTTTCCTTTATATAATCGATTGTTTGATCTAACATATTCATTTTAAACTCCTCTGCAAATTACAAAAACAACCGTGAAATTAATTCACAGTTGTTTTTTTGCTTATTCAATTGAAACTAAATTAACTTTACTAGTTCCATCTACATCTTTGATTGATTGTAATAATTCGTCAATCGTAATTTCCATCGTGCTCAAATCCAAAGAAATTACTACACTCGCAACTTTATGAATCGGAATGTTTTGGTTAATCGTTAAAATACTGGCTTTACTATCGGCAAACTTCTTCAAAACAGCCGAAAGAATCCCACGTTGATCATCTAACATTAAAGAAATGACGGCCTTACGATTCCAGTTGGCTTCGTCAGTTTCATAAACCGAGTCTTTGTATTTATAAAAACTTCCCCGACTAATTCCAACTTTTTTAACCGCTTCACTAATATTTTTGATTTTGCCACTATCTAATAATTGGCGTGCCTCAATCACTTTACTAAACGTATCTGGTAACAATGATTGATCAACAATATAATATTTATCTATTTTAAAACACCTCGATTTTCACATCTTGTTTTTCCAGTGAAACGAATTTAGCTCGCCAAACTGAAAGATGTTCATTAATTTCTGACTTTTTTATGTAAATCTTATTATTTATTTTATCACAAATATTCTTTAAACAATTTTTCATAAATATCAATAAAATCAAACCACATTTGTTCTGAAGCATATTCATTGGTTTGGTGCATTTTCAATGGGTTTCCTGGACCAAAGACGGCGTAGTTAGTTCCCATTAATTTATCTTTAAGTAACTCAGAAGCATCCGTTCCGCCAGCACCACTCAATACATCAAACTTATCATTTGAAAAAGGATTGAATCCCTGCTTAGCTTGCATTTCTTTCCCCTGTTGTTTTTCTGAAGGAGTGTATTCGGTGTTTTTCATGTAAGGAGTAGCAATTTTAATAATGTCTTTAATTAATTTTGATTCTGGATTTCCGATAACTGGAGGAATGTTCATTAAAATTTCAATTTCAATTTCACCAGCATGAGTTTGGTTAAACTCATCAACAACGGCTTTCACATCTGCCATAACTTCATCATTAGAATATTCAGGCACAATCCGCGTGTTAATTTCAGCTTCAGCATTTGCGGGAATTGCATTAATTTGAATTCCACCTTTGAAGATATCGACTGTAAAGGTTGTTTTCCCTAAAACATCATCTTGATTTTGTTCAGCTCGAGCTTCAACTTTCGTTTTGATTAATTCTAAAACATCCATTAAATTTTGAATCGCATTAATCCCAAAGTTAGGCCGTGAACTATGTGCGGCTTTTCCTTGTGCGGTAATCTTAAAGTCGACTTCACCCTTGTTGGCGTAAACTGTCCGGTAGCCAGTTGGTTCAGCAATTAAAAGCGTGTCTGAATCATTCATGGCTCCGTCAGCATATAATTGGTGAGAACCGTGCATATTTGATTCTTCGCCGGCCGTTAAAACTAAACGTAACGTTCCATTCAATGGAAACTCAGCATCTTTTAGAGTAATCATGGCAATCACTAATGCAGCAGTGCCACCTTTCATGTCAGTCACACCACTTCCATACATTTGGCCGTCTTTACGAACTAAAGTAAATGGATCAGTATCCCATTTATCGACATCGACCGCCACTGTATCTAAATGTCCACTAATCGTGAAAACCGGTTTTTGTCCGTTTCCAATTTCTGCAATTAAATTAGCTTCATGATTGCCTAAATTTTCAATTTCACTTTCGATTCCGTGTTCTAACAACAAGTCTTGTAAATATTGAGCCTCGGCAAGTTCGTTACCTTCTGAGGTGTTAAAACTAACTAATTTTTCTAATATCACTAATTTTTCTTCTTTATTCATTCATCTCACCTAACTAATGATTATTTTTGTAATTTTTTGACCATTACGAAATCAGTTTGAGGATCATCACCTAAATTAAAGGTATGAGTAGTTGTTTGTTTAAAACCAATCTCGTGATAAAAGGCTAATGCTTTATCATTATCACTCCAGACCCCCAAGCCAAAGATACTCTGCATAGTCTTGTTTAGCAGTTTCTTCCGCAAACTCTAATAATTTTCGACCGAGCCCTTGGCGTTTAAAAGCGGGTAAAACATATAATTTTTCAATTTCAACTGATTCTCCATCGTAAGTTTCCGTTTGAGCTTCAGCAAAATTAAGTTTCATATAACCAGCTGTATTTCCATCTTTCATTATAAAGTAAAAAGCACAATTTGACTGCTCTAATTGAGTTACAATTTGGGCTGGTTAATATGAATCCTTTAAATAATCAGCGATATTTTGGTCAGCACTAGAACCACGATAAGTATCCCAAAAAGTATCGACAATCATTTTGTGTAACTTTTGGACATTTTTAGGTGTATTAGTAATCTTTTTAATTTCGGTATCCATTTAATTTATGACCTTTCAATAATGCCAATAAAGTTCGATTTTTATTAAACTATACAAAAAAACAAGCGATGTCAATCGTTTCCAGGTGACATTACTTGTTTTGAAGATGTGGTATTAAAAACAGAAAATTATATTCACCGGTACAACACGGAAAGAATTAGAATAGCTGTCTAACTAAATTTGTGCCATTTATTGACATAGGAGCAAATAATAATTCATTGTTGCTTCTGGGCCTATACCACCGATAATGCCTGGTTTCTGCATCTGGATCATCCCCTAATTATTTAGAATTATTTGAATTCTTCTTTGCAGGTCTGGAATTACCTGCTCCTCGAACCATGGATTTTTTGCCTCCCAAATTTTATTTCGTGGTGACGGATGAACGATTGGAAAATAGTCTGGCAGGTATTGCTGATAGTTCCTGACAATATCAGTCAACCGATCTTTGTACCTTAGATGAAGGTACCTCCTCGTTGCATAAGCACCCACTAAAATGGTTAGTTGACTGTCATGCATTAACTTTAATAGTTGTGGATGCCATTTTTTAGCAAAGTCCTTGCGCGGTGGAAGATCTCCAGACTTGCCTTTCCCGGGATAATAAAAATCCATTGGTAAAATTGCAATCATTCCAGAATTATAGAAAACGTCTCTCGAAACCCCTAACCAGGTCCGAAGACGATCACCACTAGGATCATCCCAGAATTTCATTTTTTCTTGGGCAATTCGTCCTGGTGCTTGACCAATGATATTTATTCTGGCAGATGAAGAAGCATAGTAAAGTGGCTTGATCCCTTGCTTTGTAAAAGATTCATTATCAGGATCTGCTTGAATTTCTTGAAAAATTTTTTGAAATTCACTTTGCATATAATATGACCCGCCTTTCTCTTATTTTCTAAACTGATATAACGTGTATATTATCAACTAAGCAATAATTGCCTAATTAAACTAATTTTCGAATAATTCAATTCGACGTAATTGACGCTTCAGTTGACCTTGCTTTTCTAATAAAGCAAATTTACGAGACAGGGTCTCAGGTGTTGTTCCAAGGTATAAAGCTAAGTCCTTCATTTTTAAGGATAAGGTAAAATTGTTTTTACCAATTTCATCTGCATATGTTTGTAAATACTTTAATAACCGGTCTTCAACCTTCGGTAAAGCCAACAAGTGAATTTGTTTTTGCATTTCCGAAACTTTAACAATATTTAGTTCCAATAATTGAATACTTAATTCTGGCTGTTTATGCATCAGCTTCAGTAGATCCCGCCGTTTTAATAAACAAATTTCACTGTGTTCCGTAGCCTCGACGTAATTATTGATATTTTCTTGACCAAAAAGCCAATCCTCACCAATATAATCACCTGTATGCAAGATTTGCAAAACATTCTCATAGCCGTCTTCATCTAAGGTGTACTGCTTAGCGTTACCATCAGCGATAATTACTAAATTATCATTTATCGTTGGATCAATTATCACTTCACCCTTTTGATAGTTTTTATGCTGAACTAATTTTTCGATTTGCATCTTCTCATCCTGAGGTAAAGCATTAAATAGTGGTACTAAGTTAACACATAAATCAGCCATTAAATTCATCGTCCTTTAATTAAAAGTCATCATCGTCGTCTTCGACATACAATCCTTCTTTTAGTTCATGACCTAAGAAGTCCTGAGTTACCCGAATTTGCTCCTTAATCCAAGCCATTAAATTAGTTAAATTAGCAGATAATTCTGGCCAACTTTCATTGTTAGCTAAAGCAATTGCCTTAGTAATGAAGAGCGTTTGCGTATCAAAATCTTTTACCAAGGCAAATAATTGCTTATCATCTGCTAAATATTTACTACTGCCATCTTCTTCTAGCATAGTATATTCCTTAAATTGAGCTGTAATTGTTGGAATACTTTCACCATTATTAACCAATAAGTGATTCAATTGGTCAAATTCCTGACGTTCATAAACAATCCAACCAGCAGCTTTTTCGGCTAAAAAAAGACTAGCAGATCCTTTAGCAAATAAGTTAGCTTGGTTAATCTTTAAAGAATGGATTAACAAGTTAGAAATAATGTGACCAGTCATGGCAGCTGCAGTTGGCTGATGGTGATCAAGGTCGCTTTGCTTCAATTCCGCCTGGTATTTTTCTTCTGCATTCATCAGTTAAGCTCCTTTTCCTTAATTCCTTGTACTTCATAACCCATTTTTTCAATAGCTGTCTTGACGTCAACAGTTTTAGTCTTATCAGGATCCAACGTAAATTTTAGCTTTCCTGCATTGAATAAAACTTTGATTTGGTCGGTTCCATCCAAACTACCAACCGCCCTTTCAATTTTGCTTAAGCATGAAGGACAGGTCATGCCAGATAATTTCATCATTACTTTTTCCATGATTAAATTCCCCTCCCTTATTAATTTACATATCTAATGCTACTTTGTTTTGTTGATTATAAACTTGATGATCGTCAATTTTTGTTGAAATTTGATTAATCTCATCCCGTTCAAGATAACAATTAAGATGCTAAATTCATGAATAAACATCCCACTTGCCATTTCAACATAACCCGCAAACAAACCGATGAACAACAATAAGACTGTCAGTAAAGCCATCACGATATTTTCATTCATGTTCAAAATTGTCTTCTTGGATAATCCAAGGGCATAAGCGATCTTTCGCAAGTCATTTTTAACTAAAACTATGTCTGAAACTTCAATGGCAACATCCGCTCCACTACCAACGGCAATTGCAACATTAGCATTAGCTAAGGCCGGACTATCATTGATCCCATCACCAATAAAAGCAATATGGTGTCCCTTAGCTCTTTCTTTTTTAACAAAAGCAGCCTTGTCTTGTGGCAACATTTGACCATGAACTTCATCGATTGGCAACTTCGCCGCAATTCGTTCAGCAGTTTCTTGATTGTCTCCAGAAAGCATCACTAGCTTCTTAACCCCTAATTCTTTTAAGTGGGTTAAAGCATCATTAGCTTCTGGACGCAATTGGTCTTTAATGCCAAAAACAGCTAATTGACTTTGGTCCTCATTGGCAAAAGTGACAATTGAATTACCTAATTGACTCAAATGATCAATTGTTTTACCCAATTTTGCATTGGCACGAGTATTTTCAACAATTAATTTTTGGTTACCTAAATAATATTTTTGATTATTTAAAGTGGCGATGATTCCCTTACCCTTAACAGTTTCCACTTTAATTGAAGCTGGCTTTTGTTTATTTAATTTGGCAATTGCCTGAGCTAAGGGGTGGTTACTTTGACGCTCAATTTGAGCAGCTAATTTAATAATTTCATCTTTGGGCCCATTTAATACCTCAATTGCACTAACTTCTGGATGTCCAACAGTCAAAGTGCCGGTTTTATCAAAAGCAATTTCATCAATCCGATGAGTTTGGTCCATCACTTGCGACCCTTTAAACATAATGCCATTTTTAGCACCATTACCGATACCAGTAACTGTAGATACTGGCACACCAATAACTAAAGCACCTGGGCAACCCAGCACCATAACTGTAATAGCCAGCCTAAGGTCTTTAGTAATTAAACCTACAACGATTGCAATTATAAGTACGGCGGGAGTGTAATATTTGGAAAACCGGTTAATTAACTTTTCTGTATGTGACTTTGTATCTTGTGCTTCTTCAACTATTTCGATAATTTTACCGAAAGTCGTATCTTCACCGACTGCGGTAGTTTCGACAGTCAATGTACCGTTTTCAAGGATAGTTCCTGCATATACTTCATTACCGGCTTTTTTATTAACTAATTTAGATTCACCGTTAACACTGGCTTCATTAAGATAACCAGAACCTGAAATAACCTTGCCATCGACTGGAACCTGATCACCAGTTTTAACTAAAATCTTCTCACCAGGATCAATGAAATCGACGTCTTCTTTCTCAGTTGAGCCATCATCTTGAACAACTAACGCAGTCTGTGGTGCCATTTTGGTTAAATCAGCGACGGCTGACCGCGTTTTCTTTAGGGTTAATTCTTCCAGTACATCTCCTAACATGAATAGCCAAGTAACAATGGCTGCTTCATTAAATTCACCAATAATGAAGGCACCGATTACCGCCATCGATACTAAAACATCAATAGAAATTAATTTAACCCTTAAAGATGAAATAGCCGTCAAAACAATTGGAAGCACTCCGACAATCCCCACGATAAGCATTAAAGCCTGGTATGGTAAATTCATGTGCAATAGCCATTTAGATCCTTCAGCAAGCAACAGCAGAATAGTATTAACAAACAAAAGCTGCTTTTTGTACCTCATAAAAAATTGTTGTAACTTAATCATTTTTCACCTCTCCCTTTCTTGACACTACATATCATAGGTAAAAAACAATTTAGGTGACTTGACTGTTATCAAGATACTAGTGTCTTTTTATATTTATCTTTTAAACAAAAAATCACAGTTTTATCGTGTAAATTTCGTTTAATAAAAGAGAGAATATACAAAAAAAAGACTAGAAACCATGCAAAAAGCATAGACTCTAGCTTTCAAATTTCAGTTCTATAAAAATTAATGTGCCAATTTAATCTCTCCAGCAGCAATTGGCAAAGTTGTATGTGCATCATAACTCATAACATTACCGGCAACGCTAGATGGTAATTTAAGATCCGCTGGTACGCCGTGAACATAAACTACTCGTTTATCTAATTGAAGATCCTCACTACCAAATGCTTGCTTAAATTTTGCTTGTAAATCTTTTAATGGGACATCCTTATCATATTCATAATGACCGTATTTATCTGCAACCGGATAGCCATCATGGGGAATGTTCATTTCTTGTGGTACATCATCAAAAGGAACCATCGTTGTCCCAGATACTGCCTCTGTTTCAGGTAAATCAATAAAACCATCATGATTCACGTCCTGCATTAGCGTCGGAACATGAGCTTGTTTCCCATCTGGAAATCCATGGAAATGTTCCCAATGTTCAATATTGGCAGGCGTATCAAACATTTCCACATGAATATGAAGGCTATTACCATTTTCACTAAATGTTGCTATTCCATTCGCCTGTGTTTCAATTTTATCCGCATTTATTGGTTTAATTTTTGCAATATAATCAACCATATTTCTCATCCTTCCATTTGACTATTGCGATATAAATCTAGCATAAAAGCATTTTACAAAAATTGATTAGAATCAATAAATTAAATCTTTGATTATAAATATCTTTAATAATTAACATCCATTATCTTATCGTCATGTCAACCATTACTGCTTCTCTCATCAACTTAACCAACTCACCTCCCCAAAACGGACACTTATCTACACAACCTAAAAATCCAGCACGTTGTCCACTCGACCCTCTAGCTCAATAAGCAAAAAGTGTACTAATTCCAATCACCAAAAGAGGAATTAGTACACTTTTCATCTATCAAGAATGCCGGCATACCAGCGTTTACAGGCTATTTATCTGTGCGATCAAGGACGGTTACGGATTCCACATGCGGCGTTTGTGGGAATTGATCAACTGGTTGAACCGGTTGGTTAATCTTGTAGCCACCTTCTTCAAGTAACTTAGCGTCACGAACTAACGTAGCTGGGTTACATGAAACATACACTAAACGTTCTGGTTTCATCTTTAACACAGTTTCGATGAAACTTTCATCCATTCCCTTACGAGGAGGATCAACGACAATCACGTCCGGTTTGATGCCATCTTCAGCCCATTGTTTCATTTGCTTTTCGGCTTTACCAACCACAAAAGTTGCGTTATCAATGTGGTTTAACTTAGCGTTAGTTCTGGCATCTTCAATGGCTTCTTTAACCACATCAACACCATAAACATGCTTAACGTTTGGTGCCATGGCTAAGGAAATAGTTCCAATTCCACAGTAAGCATCAATAACAATGTCATCTTTAGTTAATTTAGCTTTTTCAATGGCAAGTTTGTAGAGTTTTTCCGTTTGGAAAGGATTGACTTGGTAAAATGACAATGGTGAAATCATAAACTTCGTGCCCATCAATTGATCCATGATGTAGTTTTTACCTTCCAACATGAAGTTCTTGTCACCCATTAATTTATTACCTTTACCAGTATTAATGTTCATCATTAAACTGTCTAAGTTAGGTATTTTTTCCATAATATCATGCGTAATTTCTTGGGCATGTGGTAAATCACGACCATTAACGACAATGACAATCATCATTTCATGACTGTAAAAACCGTAACGGACCATGATGTTCCGAATTAAGCCTTCGTGGGTAACTTCGTTGTATGCGGCAATGTTGTATTTCCGTAATACATCTCGAACCACCACAATAGCCTTATCAATTTCTGGATTTTGAATATAGAAATCTTCAATTGGAATCAAGTCATGACTGTGACGACGGTAAAAACCAGTTTCTAATCGGTTATTAATCATCCGCACTGGAATTTGAGCTTTATTCCGGTATTGCATGGGTTTTTCCATCCCAATCGTTGGATTAACTTCAACGTCAATGTGATCTTTTTTGAACATTTCAGCAATTTGGTGTTGTTTGAATTCAAGTTGTTTGTCGTAGCTTAAATGTTGTAATGGTGCAATTCCGGCTTGAGTATAACGTTTATCCACGGCTTTTACTCGATCTGGACTCTTCTTCAAGATTTTTTCTAGTTTAGCAAACGCAAAGTTCCGTTTTACTTTTAAAACTTTAATTTTTACTTCTTCACCAGGTAGAGCATCTTCAATAAAAATTGGGAAATGTTCCCCAACTTTTGCAACACCCATTCCTTCGTATGTTAAATCAGTAACGGAAACCGTTAATTCTTCGTTTTTGGTTACTGGTGCATCAATTTTTTTACTCATTTTTTCTCCCTAATAAAAAGTTTTGCCGTATAATCCGACAAAACTTTTTAAGTTTATTACTGGTCAGTTAGTTTTTTATTTTTTAGATTGGCAAAAATTTGGATATGTTGTTTTAAATTAGTAAACTTCATTGGGGCATTCCCCCCAAATTCACCATCTAAATTAATGGGCATTTTACGACCCGTTTTTGGTACTATTGAGAAATTCTTGGTCTTCTTATAAACGATTCGATTATCATCGATGTGACGTCCGCCATTTAAGGCTTTCGTAATCAATTGTAAGACTTCAAAGACATTTCCCGTTTTGACAATAATCATGGTAAAGTTTCCGTCATTCAAAGAGGCATCGGGAACTAATTGTTCCAAACCACCCACTGAATTCGTCATTGCAAGGAAAAACATTAAGGCTTTTCCTTTGTATTCTCCACCATCATATTGGGCTTCAATTTGAACAGGATGACTACTTGGTAACATTTCAACGGCCTTTAACATGTATGCCATGTAACCAAAGATTGTTTTCAAATCTGAAGGTACGTCGTAGGTTAATTCGGTTAAACGTCCACCAGCTGCAATGTTAACAAAGTAACGCGTTTCGTGTTCGTTGTATGCTTTACCAACGTCCATTGGCATTAGTTCACCATCAATCATTACTTTAGCAGCTTCCACAAAATCATCACGTGGAATTCCCAATGCTCTAGCAAAATCATTCGTAGTTCCAGCAGGAATAATCCCTAATTTTGGTCGTTGTTCTAACGGAGCAATTCCATTAATTACATCATTAATGGTCCCATCTCCTCCAGCTGCAACGATTAAATCAAAGCCATCTTTAGCAACACGAGCCGCTTCGTCTCTAGCAGAATGTGGTTTTGGCGTAGTCGCAAAAGTACTAGTTTCGTAACCTCCATTTTCTAGGACATTTAAAATATCAACCAACTTCGGCTTGAGAGTCTCCCTCCCCGAACTTGGATTATAAATTATACGTGCTCGCTTTACCATCGTTACACCACTTTCTCTACTTATTTAATGATTCCATCAAAATTTTGTTAACCACTGATGGATTGGCTTTACCTTGGGTTTTCTTCATAATTTGACCAACCAAGAAACCAATGGCACGATCTTTACCATTGTTAAAATCTTCAATTGATTGGGGGTTAGCTGCTAAGACTTCGTCAATAATTGGTTGAAGTTTAGCGGGGTCAGATAATTGAACTAAGCCCTTTTCTTCAACAAATTGTTTTGGATCTTTACCATCTGTAATGGCTTTAAAGACTTTTTTGGCCATCTTAGTTGAAATGGTTTTATCCATAATCATCTTAATCATAGTTGTCAAGGCTTCAGGGGTAATTTTTGTATCAGCTAAATCAACTTGTTTGTCATTCAAGTAGGCGTTCACATCACCTTGAAGGTAATTAGAAGCCATCTTAGGATCACTCCCAAGTTCAATTAACTTATCAAAGAAATCTGACATTTCTTTAGTTTGGGTAAGAACCATTGCATCATATTCGGTAAGTCCCATATCTTCCACATAACGTTTCCGACGACTTTCAGGCATTTCTGGAAGAGCTTCTCTAAGTTCGTTAATCCATTCTTCAGAAATATCAAGACTTGGAAGATCAGGTTCTGGGAAGTAACGATAATCATCTTTACCTTCTTTAACCCGCATCAAGTAGGTCTTGCCGTTTAATTCATCGTAACGACGAGTTTCGGCACCAATTGTACCACCAGACATTAAGACTTGGGCTTGACGAACTTCTTCATATGCTAAAGCTTTACGCACGTAGTTAAAGGAGTTCAAGTTTTTAAGTTCGACTTTTTGCCCTAACTTATCACTACCAACGGGACGAATGGAAATATTACAATCAACCCGCATGGACCCTTCTTCCATTTTAACATCAGAAATTCCAGTAAATTGAATCCGTTGACGAAGTCCTTCAAGATAATCGTAAGCTTCTTGAGGACTTGACATTTCTGCTTTAGAAACAATTTCAATCAAAGGTGTTCCTTGACGGTTTAAATCAACGTAAGAATATGTCTTTCCGTGGGTGTTCTTTCCAGCATCTTCTTCCACGTGCATTTCTTCAATTCCAATTTTCTTAGTACCATTAGCGGTTTTAACTTCAATCCAACCATTACGAGCGGCAGGAATGTCATTTTCTGTAACTTGGTAACCCTTTGGATTATCAGGATAGAAGTAGTTTTTCCGATCAAAGTGAGGATGTCTAGAAATATCAGCATGTAAAGCTAAAGCAGCTGTAATTCCGTTGGCAATTACTTGTTTGTTAACCGTTGGCAACGTTCCGGGATAACCCCAATCAATCACGTTGGTGTTGGCATTTGCTTCAACACCATATTTAACGGGAGAAGGACTAAAAATCTTTGAATTAGTTTTTAATTCAACGTGAACTTCTAGACCGATAGTCGTTTCAAAATTCATAAGTATTTCCTCCTATAATGCTGGCGTTTGTTTGTGGAAGTCAGTGTTTTGTTCAAAGGCATAACCAGCACGGTAAATAGTCTTTTCATCAAACGGACGACCGATTAGTTGTAAACCAATTGGTAAGCCATTACTAAAGCCGGCTGGAAGGGACATTCCAGGAAGTCCAGCTAAATTAACGGGAATGGTTAACGCATCATTGAGATACATTTCCATTGGGTCTGATGATTCTTCCCCAATTTTAAAGGCAGTACTAGTTGCCGTTGGTGTCATGATTAAATCATAATCTTTGAATACTTTTTGGAAATCGTTAATAATCTTAGTTCTAACTTTAGCAGCTTGCTTGAAGTATTTATCAAATGAACCAGCTGAAAGTGAGAACGTTCCAATCATAATCCGACGTTTAACTTCGTCACCAAAACCTTCTGAACGGGTTTTAACGTAGAGGTCTTCTAGGTTTTTCACTTCAGGAGCACGGAAACCGTAACGAATTCCATCAAATCGTTCTAAGTTTGATGATGCTTCAGAAGAAGCAAGCACATAGTAGGCCATTACTCCATACTTCGTGTTAGGTAATGAAACTTCTTCAACGGTTGCACCAAGTGATTTGTATGTTTCAGCAGCCTTTTGAATGGCTTTCTTAATTTCTGGCTTAACTCCGTCACCTAAGAATTCTTTTGGTAACGCAATCTTCAAACCTTTCACACCTTGATCAATTCCTTCAGCAAAATCAGGAACTTCTTTAAGGGATGAAGTAGCGTCATGTTCGTCATGACCAGCAATCACATTTAATAAATGAGCATTGTCTTTCACGTTGCGAGTAAAAGGTCCGATTTGGTCAAAACTTGAACCAAAGGCGATTAGACCCCAACGAGAAACACGACCGTAAGTTGGTTTCATTCCAACGACCCCAGTAAAGGCAGCTGGTTGACGAATTGAACCACCAGTATCTGAACCTAAACTAGCAAGCACTTGGCCGGCTGAAACAGTGGCTGCTGATCCACCTGATGAACCACCAGGAACAGTATCTAAGTTCCAAGGATTACGAGTTGTCGCAAAGGCAGAGTTTTCAGTTGAACTACCCATGGCAAATTCATCCATGTTAGTTTTTCCGACAAACACAGCTCCAGCAGCTTTTAATTTTTCGACAACGGTTGCATCAAAAATTGACGTAAAGTTTTCCAACATTTTTGAAGCAGCAGTCGTTTTCATTTCTTTGGTTACCAAGTTGTCTTTTAGGGCAACGGGAATTCCAGAAAAAATACTGTCTGGATCAATTCCAGCTTCATCAATGGCTTTAGCTTGTTCAATCGCTTTGTCATTAATCGTTAAGTAAGCTTGGACAGATTCATTTTGTTCCTTAATTTTTTCAATCGTTTGCTTTGTTAACTCTTCAGAAGTAAGTTCTCCACTAACTAATTGGTTGTGAAGTGATTCTAAATCGGTATCAAAATAGTTCATTATTTGTCCTCACTTTCGTCAATAATAGTTGGAACGCGAATTAAGCCATCCGTCGTTTCAGGAGCATTGGCTAATAATGTATCTCTTTGACCCCAGTTATCAGCAACATCTTCACGTAAAACGTTAATCCGATCAGTTACTGAGTAAGTAGGTTCAATTCCTTCAGTGTCAACAGTTCCAAGCTCATCTAACATATTCAACATATCGTTTAGTTGTTCTGTGAACTTCGGTAGTTGTTCTTCAGTTAGCTTTAATTTAGCTAACCCAGCAATGTGTTGAGTAGTTGCTTCATTTACTTTTTCTGTCATAATGACCTCCTAATTATGCATTAATAGTTTGTAAAGACGTGTGAACTAAATTTCTTATCGTTCGTACTCCGATACAAGTAACTTTGCATTCCGTTCGTTGATCCAACTTGAATTTCAATTGGAGCGCCAGTTGGCAAGTATTTTTGTGCCGCAGTTTGAAGATATTGGGTGAAACTATTAATCTCAGTGTAACTATAGAATTGCGTCGTTACATTAATTGTCATTCCTGAAAGCGAACCATCAGTGTAATGAGCTTGAGCAGTAACACCACTTAAGTTAGGGAAATAACTTTGAGCTTTATTCTTAAATTCATTAAAGGCTGCTGCATCATTGTCATTTGGTAATTTTTCGCCATCCGAAGCAGGTAAGACATAGTTCTTTTCATCAACCTTGTTCCAAGAACTAACTTCCTTTGCTCCATCCTTATTAACGGAGTAAGCAATGAAGTTTCCACCAACTAAACTATCTTCAGGTGCTGCCTTGTATAAGGCAATCACAATCGGAATGTTCTTGGTATCTTTATTTGCTCGCATCCGTGCTAGGATTTTGTTGGCAATTTCCTTACCATTTTGTTCAATATCAGCATCATCTAAATGTTTTGAGTATTGAGCCCCATACTTTTCCTTAGTGTAATAATAAACTGAATTCAATCCAATTCCAATTGTCATACCCTTAAGTTTCATTTTTCCACCTTCTGGTTCAAGGTAGTCTTGTTCATCAACTTGTTGGAGGTATTCAGGAACCACTTTTTTCTTTGGTTGACTTGGATTTAACCCTTCTGGATTATCTTTTGATTTTCTACCTAACCAATTATAAATAGTTGAAGTAGAAATATATTGACCTTCTTGGAAAACATATTTATCTGGTGAGAATTCTTTCTTAGAAATATTTTGTAATCCATGTTGGAAACCTTGCAAATTAAAGGTGTTACTAGTTTGACTTTGGTCAACCCCAGAAGACTTACTAACTTGGTAATGACCATCTTTAATTAAACTTTGATATTTACTACCAGAGTTATTATCGGTTAATTCTGTTTTGCTAGAACCACTGTTGGTTCCAACTCCTTTACCACTTCCACAAGCTACTAAAACTACTGAACTTGCGGCAACCAGTAGTACTACTCCTAATCGTTTCATTCCTTCACCTTCCATAATAAATGCTACTCTTTTTCCATTTCAGCCTTAAATTTCTGTTCATTCCAGACTGGAACGTTTAATTTTTCTGCTTTAGTTAACTTGCTTCCAGCTGCTTCACCAGCAATCACTAAATCCGTTTTTTTGGATACACTGCCAGTTACTTCCGCTCCATGTGCTTCTAACCATTTGGCAGCTGATCCACGAGTTATATCAATTAACTTACCTGTTAATACTACTCTTTTTCCGGTGAAAAAGGTTTCGCCTTGAACTACGGGGTTCGTGGACTTGTATTCCATGTTGACACCCATGGCAATTAACTCATTAATTAATGATTGACTATTGGAATCAGCAAAATAAGTTTCGACACTGTCAGCAATAATTTCGCCAATCGAATCAATGGCGACAATTTCTTTGCTAGTGGATTTCATAAGGTTTTGAATATTTCCAAAATGAGCTGCAATTAGTTGCGCTGCTTTACTACCCACGTGACGAATTCCTAATCCAAAAAGTAATCTTTCTAACGAGTTATTCCGACTGTTATCTAAAGCCGTTAATAAATTATCAGCTGACTTTTCGCCAAATTTATCTAGTTCAATTAATTGTTCACGAGTTAATTTGTAAAGACTTGCAACATCATCAATTAGATGACGATCAAAAAGTTGAGCTACAATTTTAGGTCCTAGACCGTCAATATCCATTGCATTCCGTGAGGCAAAATGCGTAACTTGTTCAGATAATTGAGCGGGACACTTGGGATTGATACACCGAAGTGCTACTTCATCATCTAAATGGACTAGTTTAGCGCCACAAGAAGGACAATCACTCGGAATTTGATAAGGTTTTGAATCTGCTGGCCGTAATTCAGGAATAAAGCGTTCTACTTCTGGAATAATATCCCCTGCTTTATAGAGAATGACCGTATCGCCAATCCGAATATCTTTTTTCTCAATGTAATCTGCATTATGCAAAGAAGCTCTTGAAACTGTAGTTCCCGCTAATTGAGATGGATTCATAATAGCAGTTGGGGTAACGACTCCAGTTCTTCCGACTGTCCATTCAATGTCTAAAATTTTCACCTTAGCTTCTTCAGGGGGAAACTTGTAGGCAATTGCCCACTTAGGGACTTTAACAGTATGTCCAATTTCCATTTGTAACGGAAGTGAATTTGTTTTGATGACAATTCCATCAATTCCATAAGTTAAATCATTTCGCTTAGCTTGATATTTCTCAATGTACTGATCAATTTCAGCTTGATTATGAGCGACCGCAAAATTTTCGTTAACGGTAAATCCTAGTTCTTTTAATTCTTTGAGTAAGCCACTTTGGGTCGTTGCTTGTAAATCGTCATAATCAGCAACATTGTACATAAACGTACTCAAGTGTCGATCGGCAGTAACTTGGGGATCTAATTGACGTAAACTTCCAGCTGCTGCATTACGCGGATTAGCAAAGGTGGCTTTTCCATCATTTTGGCGCCGTTCGTTGAGCTTCAAGAACTCCTCTTTGCCCATATAACATTCTCCACGAACTTCAATGTCAATGGGACGACTCAAAGTTTGCGGAATTGATGGTATTTTTAAAGCGTTCTTGGTGATATCTTCTCCAATTCGACCATTTCCTCTGGTTGAAGCTTGGACTAGCTTTCCAGCTTCATACCGCAAAGAAATTGAAAGACCGTCAATCTTTAATTCACAATTAAATTCTTGATCATCGGGATATTCGGTTTGAAGTCGATTAATAAATTCAGCTAATTCTTCGTTAGAAAAGACATCGCCTAACGAAAGCATAGGAATCGGATGTGCAACTTTATTAAGTTCAGTATCAACGTTTCCCCCAACTTGTTGCGTTGGCGAATCAGCTGTTACAATACCGGGATATTTTGCTTCTAACTTAGTTAAGCGATTATAAACTAAGTCATATTCTGCATCCGGAACCGAGGGGGAATCTTGTTCATAATATTCTTTTCCCCACTTAATTAGTTGTGGCCGAATCGTTTCTGCCTCTTTACGAGCTTGGTCTTCTGTTATTTGATCTAATGGAATCTTTTCCAAGAAGCTCACCACCTTTATTTTTCGACTTTAGTAATTGGAGCAAATGCGGCTAAGAGCCGTTTAATTCCTTTTTCTGGGAAAGCAATATCAAGTTCCATGTCTTCCCCAGTTCCGTTAACTTTAACCACAGTTCCAATTCCCCAGGCTTTATGAGTAACTTTGTCACCCACTGTCCAGTTCTTCTTATTGGCACCAGTTTCTTGTGGTTTTTCTACTCGTTGTGTTGGACGTTTGTATGGAGTACTAAAGGCCCGTTCTGTCCGACGATTATAGGTGCTATTGTCAAACGGTGTTTTTGGTCCTTGAGATCTCATTGCTTCATCATTTGCCAATAATTCTGGCTTAATTTCTTCCATAAAACGAGAAGCAGGGTTATTTTGCATCCGTCCATATAGCATCCGCGAAAAGGCATTGGTCATATAAAGTTTCTTTTGGGCTCGAGTAATTCCTACATAAGCTAACCGACGTTCTTCTTCAAGTTCATTTGGTTTTTCCGCAGCACGAGCAAGTGGAAAGAGCTTTTCTTCCATTCCTGGCATAAAGACCACTGGAAATTCCAACCCCTTAGCAGCATGTAAAGTCATCAAAGTCACTTGTTTAGCATTTTCATCGACATCATCTTGTGCAGAAACTAAGGCTAAATCAGCTAGAAAATCAACTAATCGATTCCCCGTTTCACTATCAGCTGGTTCATATTTATCATCAAAGTTTTGCGTTACTGAAATAAATTCTTCGATATTTTCAATTCGTGCTTGGTTTTCTAAAGATTTAGTTTGCTTAAGTTCATCCAAGTAACCAGTTTTTTCTAAAATGGCTTCGGTAATTTCGGTTACCGTCTTCATTTTTACGTCAGTTCCGATTTCTTTCATTGTTTGACCAAAATTAGCAATCGCATTTCGAGCTCTAGCTGGAATAGCATTTGCCATCATTACGTTTGCGGCTGCTTCCGAAAGATTCATTCCTGCATCCCCGGCAAACATCCGTAGTTTTTCAAAACTAGCATTCCCAATTCCACGTTTAGGCACATTGATAACTCGTTCGAAACTGAGTGAGTCATTGGGGTTGGCTACTAAACCTAAGTATGAAAGAATATCCATAATTTCTTTTCGTTCGTAGAATTTGTGTCCTCCGACGATGTTATACGGAATATTGGATTTCATGAAAGTTTCTTCAATTACACGAGATTGGGCATTCGTTCGATAAAGCACTGCGAAGTCGTCATAGCTATAATGACCTTTTTCAATTTCTTCTTTGATTTTTGCCACAATGTATTGAGCTTCATCACGTTCACTTTGGGCCCGATAATAGGTAATCTTTTCCCCTTGGGCATTTTCCGTCCACAAATTCTTATCTTTACGTTCGTCGTTATTTTGAATCACACCATTGGCGGCATCCAAAATGGTTTTGGTTGAACGATAATTTTGTTCAAGCATGACTGTGTGGGCGGTTGGATAATCTTTTTCAAAGTTTAAAATATTGCTCATGTTGGCACCACGCCAACCATAGATACTTTGATCGGCATCACCAACAACACAGATATTTTGGTACTTATCAGCTAACAATTGAACTAAGCGATATTGGGCTTCGTTCGTATCTTGATATTCATCAACGTGGATGTAGTGGAATTTATTTTGGTAGTAACTTAATACATCAGGAAATTTTTCAAATAATTCAATCGTCAACATAATTAAATCATCAAAATCCACCGAATCATTTTGTTTTAAACGTTTTTGGTATTCTTCATAAACTCCTGCCACTACTTGATGGAAAGGATTCCCGTCATTGTGTTTTTCTGCATATTCTGCTGGCGTTTCCATGTCATTTTTGGCATTTGAAATCGCACCTAAAATTGCCCGTGAATCATTCTTTTTCGGATCTAAATTTTGATCACTAAGAATTCGTTTGATTAACGTTTTTTGTTCACTAGTTCCCGCGATATTAAAAGCTTGATTATAGCCTAATTTTTCAATGTTTCGCCGTAAAATTCGAACCCCTAACGCATGGAATGTTGAAACCCACACGTCATCTCCTCCAACTTCAAGGAGCTTGTTAACTCGTTCTTTCATTTCACGAGCAGCTTTATTGGTAAATGTAATCGCCAAGATATTCCAAGGCATCACATGTTTATCTTCAATTAAATAGGCAATTCTGTGAGTAAGCACTCGGGTTTTACCACTTCCGGCACCTGCCATCACTAAAAGCGGACCTTCAGTTTGTTCAACTGCCTCTTTTTGCTTATCGTTCATACTCTTTAACAGGTCTGCAATTGCCATTTATCTTCGTCCTCCAAAAATTTCTCTTAGTTTAATTATAGCAAAAATAGAGCCAGCATAAATGCCGACTCTATGATTTTTATAGATATTTATAAGTTATATTGATTAAAACTGGCTTCCGTCTTAATAACCGTGTCAGTTGGAATCAAAATACATTGATGTTCAAAGTTTAATTGCCAATCCGGTTCACTAGCACGAGCTTTCAAAATCGCAGGAAGTTGTTCTGGAATAAAGGACTTCAAAATCACATCCGTATATTTTTGTACTTCTGGTAACGGTAAGTTACTTAAAGCTCGCAAGTGTTCGCGATATTGGTTAATGTTCATTCCTAGATTGAAAATAAACCCGAAAGAAGCGGTCGTTGGTCGAATGCCACAAACATATAATGTTTCATTCTTATCAAACCCAAAACTTAATTCAAACGTTCCAACATAATTAATGTTTTTTGCAACTTCATTAGTAATGCGTTTCATTTCAGCAAGAGCATCTTTCATATCGGTAAACTCACTGTTAATAACCACTTTCGTACCATTTTCCGCACCATGATATTCAAGTACTGGGAACTGAACTAATTTCCCATTTTGATCTCGAGTCGCAATTACTGAAAACTTGTGCAAATAGTTAATATCTGATTCTAGAATAAAAGTTCCATGACCAAAAAGCGGTTTGGTTAAATCAATTTCGTTTTTGGTACCAATTTTGAACTCTTGTTGTTGGGTTCCAGTTTTTAAAATTGGTTTTAAAACAGCTGGATAACCAATTGAATCGCTAGCTTGGTATAAATCATCAATGCCGACAACTGTCATATAAGGAACACTGTTCACGTTCAGTTGATCAAAGAAGGCATGTTCTAGGGCACGATCTTGAACAATTTCTAGTAAATCAGTACCTTGAGGAACTTTAGTAAACTGGGCCATGTATTTTAGTGAAGCAAAATCAATTGAATCAGTCGCATAAGTTACTACATCACAATGTTCGGCAAAATCCTTTAAAACTGAACGATCATTAAAACTGCCGACAACTATAAAATCGGCATATTGTTTAATTTTACTTTCAGACAAAGTTGTTAATACGCCAACGTTTAGTCCTAAACTTTTGGCCTCTTTCGCAATTTGACAGCCATTAAGATTATCACCAATTACTCCCAAGGTTGCTCCGGGATTTAATAAATTTGTATTCATAATTAAACTACCCCTCTATCCTAGTTTCGATCATATTTATTGAGATGATATTTTTCAATGATTTGAATTATTTTTTGGGCATAAGCGGGATCAGTTGCATATCCATCCATGCTTAAACCTTTTGCAGAATCCTTGTAATTATCAGCTTGAACAACTTCTTTATATTGTAAAGCATTCCAGTCCGTTCCATGAGCTAAAAGCATCGCATGATCATCAATTGACTGCTTCCAACTATCATAAACGCGAAACCGCCCTGTGACTGTCTCTGGTTTCCCATCTCGATATTCGGTTGTTGTTAAATTAACTCCGGGTTGATTAGCGCCTGCCTTCACACCAAATAAGTTGTGATATTTTGCTGCCAATTCACTTTGGCCCCAATTTGATTCTAAGATAGCCTGTGCTAAGGTAATGCTAGTTAAAATGCGATATTTCTTTTGGACAACGACCGCTTCTGGCAATACTTTGTTTACAAATTTTTTATCTTGCTGGCTAATGTTAGGTTGATTGTAATAAATAAAAGTTGGTGACTTAACAAATTTCATAATTCCCACCACTAAAAACATTCCAATCACAATTAGTACAATTAGACCATAACCTGAAACATTATTTTTTTTAGTTTTTCTGGTACGCTTGCGTTTCCGCCGTCTTTTTTTTGCCAAATTAAACACCCACATCTTTCGATATACTTAAATTGTACTACAAAATAGGTTATAATTAACTAGTATAGTAATTTGAAATATTTTGTTCGCGTATTAAACAAGGAGGCGACAATCTTGCCAAAGAAAAATGATGAATTAACTGAAACTGAAAAATCACCCTTCGAAGTCGGTGATGTAGTTGGTTTCAAAATTAAAAAAGATGATTTCACAGGAACCATTGAAAAAGGTTACAAAAATGCCTTCTTAGTATCTTTTAAAACTGATGATCCTGATATTATCGATAGTTATCACGATAAAACTGTGATTAACTGGAAAGATCTAACGATGATTAAGCAAGCTCCTCGTCCTGAAAAAGTTGAAGAAGAACCTAAAGAAGACGAACCAGAAAAATAATTTTAATTAAAAATGGATTGAGAATTAATTCTCAATCCATTTTTTTATTCATGTAATTCAATTGGTAAACCATCTGGGTCATAGAAAAAGACCATCTTTTCGCCAGTATAGTCATCCGTACGCAAGGCTTCAACCTCAACACCTTGTGATTTAAGTTCTGCTATATCAGTTTCAATCTGTCTCGTAGCAAAAGCTAAATGGCGTAACCCTTGTGCTTCAGGATAATTAACTCGTCGGGGTGCGTCTGGTTTAATAAATAACTCTAACTCAGTTGTCTCATTGATTTTTAAATCAATTTTGACGTCATCTTTGTCAGGACGCTGATGTTCGCGAATCACTTCAAAGCCTAAAACGTCACGGTAAAAATGCAGTGATTCAGCGTAATCAGACCCGATGATAGCAATGTGATAAATTTGCTTAAAGTTCATTTTTTCCCACTTATTTGGTTGCGTCGGTTTTTTGCATCTTACTAAAAGCAGCTAATTGACCGTATAAACCATTGCTTTCATTTGGCACAATAATTAAGTTACCGTCTGTCCCGGCAGCACGGATGGCATCAATTGATTGCGCATTGAAATACTTAGGATCAGCAGCGGCATAGGCAGCTTGTAATTCAGCAATTCGATATTTGTCGGCATCGGCTTGAATCTTTGTGGCATATGCTTGTGCATCAGCATGAATTTCAGTTTGTTGTTTATCAGCTTTGGCAGTTGCAATTTTAGCGGCATTTTGTGCTTCAGTATTTAAGCGAATTTGTTCAGCATTCCCTTGGGCTTGTGAAATGGTTGCTTGCTTATTTTTAGATGCAGTAATTTGATTTTCCATCGCTTCACTAACCCCTTTAGAAGGTGTTAAGTTACCGATTTGAACCCGTTCAATCATGACTCCATAAGTGTTAGTTAAATCACCAATGTTTTGCATTAATTTAGTGTTAATTTTATCAGTAGAATTTAAAACTTCATCAAGATCCATACTTCCGATAATGTCACGAAGCGTTCCACTAACTTGGTAGGCCATTGATTGAATTGAATTACTGTTTCCAAAGGTATAGCGTTCAGCATTAGTAATTCGGTAGTTTAAGGTAACTTGAATACTAATACTGGCATTATCTTTGGTAATCCCAGTTTGAACAGGTAAAGCTAACGGTTGTGATTGAAGGCTAACCGTACTGACGTGTTCTATAAATGGAATATAAAAATGAATTCCACTCTCAAATTGACGAGAATATTTTCCTAAAAAGGTTACTAATCCAACGTTGTTTTGTTGCACAATTTTAATTCCGAGCATGGTACTCTCCTTTATCGACTAAATAAACTTTTTGGTCGGTCACATCAGCTACTACATAAGTCGCTTTTGACTTTAATGTGCTACCAACGATTTGGTAAAAGTATAACACACCGTTAAGTTTTACAATTCCATCCGCTTGGAGTTGGTTGCCGCTAATTTCGGTGCCAACTAATTCCGGCATCCCGATTAGTTCGGGTTTTGCAAAATGTTGGGCGATGATTGACTCAATTTCGGCAGCCACAGTGATACCTTTGGCGTTTGCTAATAGTTGAAGGGTGTGGGCATTTTGGGGATTGAGAGTGATGGCAATTTTTTCCATATTTTTCCTTTTTTAATCTTCAGGCCGCCAATATCTATTAAAATGTTCCTCTTCATCTAGATTTTAAAAGACTTGTCTTAATGCTTCTTTTGCTCCTATGTCAATAAATTTTCCAGACTTTCAATCACAATTAATTCTCCTCATAATAAATATAAAACTACTTAAATAAAATATTTATTATTATAACAAAATAACTCATACTAAGTACGAGTTTAATAATGATCAATGTACAGAATGTTTTTATTAGAATTAATCAGACCTTCACCTACTTCCAATCCCTCTTCGTCGAAGTTAATCCAATTCCAGGATTGAACATATTTGTTGGATCACATTCTTTGTAATGTTTAACTAAACTTTCAGGAGCATGATATAAGTGTCCTACATTATGTTCAGCAGGATAACGAGCACCACGTTTATCAAAAATTTTTAACATTTCTTGTTTCAATTCATGAGGATCAACACCCTTTTTCAAGATGTAATCTTGATGCATAACGTGATCCAAGAAGTGTCCATAGTAAAGTTTGTATTTAATTTTATCATCAATTTCTTTAGGTAAAATTTCGAACCAGTCTTCTTCATTTCGTGGTAAAGCAATATCCAAAGGTAAAATTTGAATGTCATCTTTTTGGTGAGTTTCTGCATAACGAATTGGAACAGCAGCTGTTACGTAACGATGCGTTGCAGCAACTTTAGCTTCTTTAGGGGTACATTCAAAGTAGCCACCTTCGTTATCTTTGAAAAACTCTTGTAAATAATCTTGTGCTTCTTTAATTCCTTGATCATCAACTTTTAATTGAAGATAGTGTTGATATTTGTCCCGGAACTCTTCCATCCGTTTAGGCAATTGGTCAGGGAAAATCTTACTCATATTTTGTAACATACGATCAACGAAATATGGTTTAAAGATAGGAATATGCCGTAAGATTCTTTCACTAGCAGCTCTGGCATTAAATAAGAATGGTAATGGTTTGGTTCCGATATCATCAATTACCATTAAATTATCTTTACCATATTTTTTCGCTAAGTCATAAGCTTCACGGTGCATGTATTCACCAGAAACGGGAAGGTATTTAAACTTCGTTAAAATATGCCGTCTTAATTTTTCTAAAACATCCGGATCATTAGTTCCAATGTAAAAGACCTTTTCTTCTTTAGGCTTAGGATAAGTATCTAAACGGACTGCAAACGTAACTAGTTTACCGGCAGAACCAGAAACTTCATATAGTTCTTGCGGATCAGCATTGTAACGAGTTGGCGTACTAGCATCAACATTACGAACACGGCTTTCATAATTACGATTGTGTCCAACTCGTTCTTCACTATAATGAACGTCTTGACTACTATAATTATGATTTTCCAAATTAGTTAAAATCTCTTCAGGTGTGGTTCCTAAATCAACACCTAAATGATTGACTAGATGTAATTGATTATTTTTATCAACTTGAGCATAAAGAGCTAACTCTGTGTAAGCTGGTCCACGTTGAATTAAAGCACCGCCAGAATTATTGTTTACTCCACCGACGACACTTGCCCCAATTGTTGATGAACCAATGACAGAGTGTGGGTTACGATCAACTTTATCAAGTTTTGTTTCTAACCCATGTAAAGTTGTTCCAGGGAATACGATTACTTGTTTGTTATCGTCAATTAATTGAATCCCTTTCATTCTTAAAGTATTAATGACTACCACATCACGATCATAACCATTTTGGTTAGGAACGGATCCTTCTGTTAATCCGGTGTTGGCAGCTTGCATAATCACAATCAAACCAGCTTGATGGACAATTTGTAAAACTTTCCATAGTTCAATTAAGGTCTTTGGACGGATTACTGCTAAGCTGTCACCATGACCGGAACGATATCCTTCACGATATTGTTCAGAACGTGATTTAGAAGTAATTACATTTCTTTTGCCAACAACGTTTTCAAGTTCATCAATAACTTTCATTTTGTCATCCTTCTTTTCTCTTTAAACGGATTATAATATGAAACTTCAAATCTCAACACTATTATATTCCTTTATAAAATAAAAGGAGCTAATTAGGAATGTTTTTTGCAAACAAAAAACACCCATACCAAGTATGAGTGTTCCAAAAGCATATTCGTAAAAATATATCTTAACGTTTTGAGAATTGACCAGCCTTACGAGCTTTCTTAAGACCTGGTTTCTTACGTTCTTTCATTCGTGGATCACGAGTCAAAAGACCAGCTCTTTTAAGAGCTTCACGGAAGTCAGGATCTACATCAAGCAATGCACGAGCAATTCCTAAACGAACTGCACCTGATTGACCAGAGAAACCACCACCATTAACGTTTGCTAATGTGTCGTAGTTACCTAATGTTTCAGTAACATTGAATGGTTGTAAAATAACTTCTCGTAAGTTAGGGAATGGAATGTATTCTTCAACGTCTTTACCGTTGATAATAATTTTACCAGTACCTGGTACTAAACGTACACGAGCAACTGAGTCTTTACGACGACCTGTACCACTGTATTGAACTTTAGCCATGTGTATATCCTCCTTAAATTAGGTTAGTAATATCTAAAACTTCTGGTTTTTGTGCATCATGCTTGTGATCTTCACCAGCATATACGTGAAGTTTCAAACCAATCTTACGTCCTAATGAGTTGTGAGGAAGCATACCCTTAACAACTTGTTCAATGAACTTTTCAGGTTTTTCAGCACGCAATTTACCAAATGATTCTTGTTTAATTCCACCAATGTATTGAGTATGGTGGAAATGCATCTTATCTTTGGCCTTGTGACCAGTTAATGCAACTTGTGATGCATTGATAATAATTACATTGTCACCATTGTCTACGTTTGGTGTGTAAGTTACTTTGTTTTTACCGCGTAAAACTGAAGCAGTAACACTTGCAAGACGACCTACTGGAATACCAGCAGCATCGATAATGTACCATTTGTGTTCAGTTTCACCGGGTTTAGCCATGTATGTTGTACGCACTATATTTTCCTCCGCGTTTCTTTGTTTTGTTCGACACCAATATAAGTTTCCGGGGCTTAGATGTGGGGCAAACAATACCATATACCATTTTACAAACTATAAAGTGAAAAGTCAATCAAATTCAAGAATTAATCTAGTCATGATGCTTTTTTTCAGAATGTTCAGGATCATCACCAGGATAATAAACTTGCTTTAGATATAATCCTTCAGCAGGCATCGTCAAACGAGCTTCTTGGCGATCTTTTACTTTTAGTAAGCGTTGAATATCATGAATTGGTCTTTTCCCCATTCCAATTTCAACTAAAACAGCCGTCATAATTCTAATTTGGTTGTACATAAAACCATCTCCATAAAATTCAAAATGAATTTCATGATTGGCCTGATCATTAATTGCTTTAACCGAAAAAACAGTTCTTACCCGACTTCCTGGTTTAGCACCAGAAGCAACAAATGATGAAAAATCATGTTTACCGACAAAGTCTTGAATTGCAATCTCCATTTTTTCAAAATCCATAGGAAAACGCCAATGAGCGGTATAAAATCGTTTAAACGGATCTGTAAATTGACCTAATGAAATTTTGTAAAGGTATTTTTTCCCAGTTACATCATAGCGAGCATGAAAATTTGGTTCAGCAATTTTAACTTTTAAAATTTCGATATCTAATGGGCACATGCTATTCAAGCCTTTGAGCATGTTTTCTGCGGGTATATCAAACGGAAAATCAAAGTGAGCAACTTGAGCTAGAGCATGCACACCTGCATCCGTTCTTCCTGATCCGTAAACTCCAATTTCTTGAGTTGGGTTTTTAGCCATTCGATTAACTAATTTAGTTAAAACACCCTCCACAGTCCGTTGTTTGGGTTGCTTTTGAAACCCCGCAAACCTTGTTCCATCATATGCAAATGTAATTTTATATCTTCTCATTAACTTAAAGTCCTCATTAAAATTACTGCAATTCCCAACAAAATAACTGCGATAATCGTTATGCTATCTGTTAAATTCCAATGATACTGTCGATAACTACTACGCGGTTGATTAGCTTCGTACCCACTTGCTCCCAAGGCATCCGCTAAATTATCAGCATGGCGAAACGAAGATACCAAAATGGGAATGATTAAAGAAATAATATTCTTACACCTCTTGATAAAACCGCCACTATTAAACATTACTCCACGCGAACGTTGGGCATCCATAATAACTTGTAATTCTTCCATTAAGGTTGGAACAAACCGTAACGCAATTGAAATCATGATTCCAATGGTTTCGACTGGAACTCCAACATATCGTAAAGGAGCGATTAATTTTTCTACTCCACTCGCGATTGAATTAGGTGAAGTTGTCATCGTTAAGAGGGTTGCTTGGATAATAATTAAGACAAACCGAATAAAAATTAAACCGGCCAACTGTATCCCATAATTAGTAATTTTAATTGGACCCCAGGAAAAATATGAGCTTCCATGAGGACTAAAGATAATTTGAATAACAACGGTAAACATAATTAGCCAAATAAAGGGCTTAATGGCCTTTAAGACCGTCTTAAGTTTGAGTTGTGCTAGATAGGTCTCAAAAACGGCAAATGCCACTAAAAGTCCATAATTCCAGATGTTATTAGCAAATAAAATCCAAGTAATGACTAATAAAGTAGCCAAAATTTTGGCAGTCGGATTCATGCGGTGAATATTTGAATTCCCTGGTAAGTAATTACCAAAAATAGCTTTATTCAACTACTCACCCTCCTATTTTGCTAGTTTTTTTAAAACCTGGTCGACCAATTGTTTTTTATTTAATGGAAGTTCTTCTAAATTAATTCCATTTTTCGCTAACTCTTTATATATTTTAACAGAATCAGGCAAACTAACTTCATTAGCTAGTTTCATAAAAAAAGTTTGCGGATTTGTATCGCTCAGTATTTGGCCATGGTCAAGCATAATGACACGTTCAGCAAACTCACTAACCACCTGCATATTGTGAGTAATCAATAAAATTGTCACATGCTGCTGTTCATTTAGTTTTTTAATCATCGTTAAAATTTCATTACATCCGATTTCATCGAGACCAACAGTTGGTTCATCCAAAATCAAAATGGATGGTTGCATGGCTAAAACACCTGCAATGGCAACTCGTCGCATCTGTCCACCGGATAATTCAAAGGGAGAACGCTTAAATAAATCAGCTGAAATTCCAACTTCTGTTAAAATTTGTTTTGCTAATTGCTCTGCCTCTTCCTTTGATTTACCAAAGTTTTGCGGACCAAAACTGACATCATCTAACACAGTATCAGCGAATAATTGATTTTCCGGTGACTGAAAAATCATTCCGACTTTTGAGCGAATTTTTAGTAATGATTTTTTCGACATTTTTTTAGTAATTAAACTTTGCTTAACAATTACCTCTCCTGAAGTTGCCGTTAATAAACCGTTCAGCAACCTAACCAACGTAGATTTACCACTACCCGTTTTTCCCACAATAGTAATAAATTCACCAGCATTAATCGTCAAATTAATATTTTGCAGTGCTTGCCTAGCATCTATATTTTCGGGCGCATAGGTATAGCTCACGTTTTTTAAAACAATTTTGTTATCCATTCACTTAATCCCCGATCATCTAAATATTCAACTGGCGGATTGTAGCCATGCTCTTTAAATAGTTGCTTAATCTGTTCAGTAAAAGGTGGTTTAATTGCTAACTGAGCTAAAATGTCTGTCTCATGATAAAGCTTTTCTGGTTTACCATTAAAAACTAAGTCTCCATGATCTAATGCTAATACTTGATCAACGTTCTCTAACATTTCCATATCGTGTGTAATGTAAATTACGGTTAATTTATTTTTTCTCTGTAAAGAACTAATTATGTGTTTAATCTCCGATTTTGCGATTGGGTCTAACATACTTGTTGCTTCATCTAAAATTAGAATTGAGGGTTGCAATGCCAAGGATCTTGCTAAAGAAACCTTTTGTTTTTGCCCACCAGAAAGAAGATTTGGATTAATGTTTGCATACTCTAACATACCAACATCTTGTAGAGCTTGATTAACTCTTTTTTTCATCAACTTAAATTGTAAATTTCGATTTTCTAAACCAAAAGCTACATCCTCTTCAACGGTTGCACCAATAATTTGATCTTCCGGATTTTGAAAAACAATTCCAATTTTTTGACGTAAATCAGCAATAGTAGTTTCATTTAACTCAATCTCATCAATTAAAATTTTTCCAGAAGTAGCACTAAGCAATCCATCAATTAATTTAGCAATTGTACTTTTCCCACTTCCATTTTTCCCAATCAATGCAATCTTCTTACCTGCTTCAATTTTAAATGAAAGTTGATTTAACGCTTTAACTTGATTTGGATAAACAAATGAAACAGTCTTAAATTCAATTTTTGATTGCATTCGTGTCCCTTCTTTAATTTTATGTATAAAAAAATCACATAAATATGAGGCGCTTGGCTATTAACCACATTCAAGCTAGACTTGGAAAATTCCATCATCATAACGCTTTATGCCTCATATTTAGTGATTCAGTTATTTATGCTATTATCTCAAGATTTGTGATTAAACAAATTCTAAGATTACCATTGGTGCACCATCACCACGACGAGGCATGGTTTTAAGGATGCGAGTGTAACCACCGTTACGATCCTTGTATTTTGGTGCAATTTCATCAAATAACTTTTGCAAAGCAGTAGTTACCTTGATCTTATCGTCGGTTTCTGTAACGTCAGCAACCATGTTTTGTAAGTAAGCAGCAGCTTGACGACGTGCTGATAAATCACCACGTTTACCTAAACTAACCATCTTATCTACAGAAGATCTAACAGTTTTTGCTTTAGCTTCAGTAGTTTCGATACGACCATTAACGATTAATTCAGTAGTCAAGTTACGAAGCATAGCGCGACGTGGGCCTTTTTCACGACCAAATTTACGATAACTCATAAATGGATTTCCTCCTTTTAACTAATCTTCTTTACGAAATGACAAACCTAAAGCATCAATTTTGTTTTCGATTTCTTCAAGTGATTTACGGCCAAGATTTCTAACCTCCATCATGTCTGCCATTGACTTGTCTGTTAATTCTTGAACAGTGTTAATTCCAGCACGTTTCAAACAGTTATATGAACGAACTGAAAGATCTAGTTCTTCAATTGACATTTCAAGCATTTTTTCTTTATGGGTTTCTTCTTTTTCTACCATAACATTAGCTTTTTGTGCACGATCAGTTAAATCAACAAACATGTCTAAATGTTGACTTAAAATCTTAGCAGCTAATGAAATTGCATCTGAAGGAGAAATTGAACCATTTGTCCAAACGTCTAATGTCAACTTATCAAAGTCATCACGTTGTCCTACACGTGTGTCTTCAACTTGGTAGTTAACACGTTCGATTGGGGTATAAATAGAATCGATTGGTAATACACCAATTGGCATATCATCGTTTCTAGCTTTGTTTTCTTCAGCTGATACGAAACCGCGACCCTTGTTAGCAGTCATTGTCATATGCAAAGTTGCACCTTCAGCAACAGTAGCAATATGCAAGTCTGGATTAAGAATTGTAGTTTCACTATCTGTAGTAATATCAGCAGCAGTTACATCAGCAGGACCAGTTACATTAATACTCAATGTATGAGTGTCATTGTCTTCAGAGTCAATTTTCAACTTAAGCTTTTTCAAGTTCAAGATGATTTTAGTAACATCTTCAGTAACACCCTTTACAGTAGAAAATTCATGTAAAACACCATCGATTTGAACACTAGTTACAGCAGCACCAGGTAATGAGGCAAGTAAAATACGTCTCAATGAATTACCAAGTGTAGTACCATATCCTCGTTCTAATGGTTCGACAACTACTTCACCGTAGTTATTTGTTTCTTCAATTTTATGAATGTTAGGCTTTTCAAATTCAATCATTCTAACTTCTACCCCTTTCAAACCGCGTTGAGTCTTTTACAAAATTAAATCTCATTAAAAAATTAAACTCGACGACGTTTTGGAGGACGACAACCATTATGAGGAACTGGAGTAACGTCACGAATTGCAGCTACTTCCAAACCAGTTGTTTGTAATGCACGAATTGCTGATTCACGACCTGAACCAGGACCTTTAACAGCAACTTCAACTGTCTTCATTCCATGTTCCATTGCTGTTTTAGCAGCTGCTTCAGCAGCCATTTGTGCAGCAAATGGAGTAGATTTACGACTTCCACGGAAACCTAATGCACCAGCAGATGACCAGGCAATCGCATTACCTTGCACATCAGTAATCATAACCAATGTGTTGTTAAATGTTGAATGAATGTGAGCTACACCAGATTCAACATGCTTCTTTGCTTTACGCTTACGAGTATTTTTCTTTACCATAAGAACTAGTAACCTCCTTCTTAATTATTATTTCTTGGTTCTCTTACCTTTACGAGTACGAGCGTTGTTTTTAGTGTGTTGACCTCTAAGAGGTAATCCACGACGATGTCTCATTCCACGGTATGAACCGATTTCTGATAATCTCTTGATGTCCATGCTTACTTTACGACGCAAGTCTCCTTCGATAACAAAGTTATCAAGGGCTTCTCTAATCTTATCTTGTTGATCAGGAGTTAAGTCTTGAGTACGTACATCTTCTGAAACACCAGCTTGTTCAAGAACCTTTTTTGAAGTTGCTTCACCAACACCATAGATGTAAGTTAAAGCAATAATCACACGCTTGTTACGTGGTAAATCCACTCCGGCGATACGAGCCATTTAGTCCACCTCCTGTTTAATTACTTACCTTGTCTTTGTTTGTGTTTAGGGTTTGCAGAGCAAATTACCATAACACGACCTTTTCTTTTGATAATTTTACATTGTTCACACATTTTTTTTACTGATGGTCTTACTTTCATCTTATTAAACCTCCTAATAAAGGGAAATTACTTAAACCGATAAGTAATTCTACCCTTAGTTAAATCATATGGTGACATTTCAACAGTTACACGGTCTCCTGGAAGTATCTTAATGTAATGCATTCTAATTTTACCAGAAACATGTGCTAAAATAGCATGACCGTTTTCTAGTTCTACTTTAAACATCGCATTAGGTAAGGTTTCAGTAATCTTTCCTTCTACTTCAATTACATTATCTTTAGACAAAACAATCCTCCAAAATCATGATTAATTCAATTCATATCCAATAACACTATCAATCTTCAATATAGCATATCATTGCCTTATCGACAATTAAGAAGACCTTAGTTTAAATTGGTAAGAATCTTATTAATGTCTTTAGTAACATCTGCAATGTCTTGATCACCATTCACTGTATGCAATAAGTTTAATTTCTTATAAAAATCAATCAATGGAGTATTCATTTTCATGTTTACTTTTAATCGATTTTTAACAGTTTCAGGTTCATCATCGCTCCGTTGATAAAATACATGTCCACCACAAACATCACACGTACCTTCAACTTTAGGTTTTTTGTACAATTTATGATAAGTAGCACCACAGTTTTTACAAATGAACCGACCAGATAAACGAGCAACCAATACTTCAGGATCAACATCAATGTTAATCACAGCGTCAAGTTTCTTACCTAATTTATCAGTCATTTTCTCTAATTGTTTGGCTTGTTCCAAAGTTCTTGGAAAACCATCTAAGAGATAACCGTTCTTGGTATCATCTTGTTCTAATCGTTCTTCAACAATTTTACAAGTAACATCGTCAGGAACAAGTTCACCTTTATCAATATATTTTTGAGCTTCGACACCCATTGGAGTCTTGTTCTTCATTGCCGCTCTGAAAATATCACCAGTAGAGATATGAGGAATATTGTATTTTTCAACAATATCTTCAGCCTGAGTACCTTTACCAGCACCGGGAAGACCCATTAATAATAAATTCATTGACATACTATTTATCTCCCTTATCATCTTTTGGATCATCTTGAATGAATCCAACATATTCTTGTCTCATAGTTAAACCTTTAATTTGATTCATGGTTTCAATTGCAACCCCAACGATAATAAGGAGGTTAGTACCACCTAAACCGATTGAGCTGTTAAGATTCCAAACATTTTGTGCAACCAAAGGAATTAATGAAACAATTCCCAGGAATAATGCCCCAACTGTACTTAATCTCATCAAAAGATGTGAAACAAAAAGTTGTGTTGATTTTCCAGGCCATACTCCAGGAATATAACTTCCTTGTTTTTGTAAGTTTTCTGATAACTTTTCAGGGTTAACTTGAACGAACGCATAAAAGAAAGTAAAGACAACAATCAAAAGTGTATAAAATGTAGCTCCCATTGGGGTTTGCATATTAAACAATTCTGACATGAATTTAAACCAACCTTTACTTCCGTCGTTCTTAGTAAAGAACATCAAGATAGTCTGTGGGGTTGAAATAAATGCACTAGCAAAGATGACTGGGATAACTCCAGCAACGTTAACCTTCAAAGGAAGGTAACTGCTTTTAGCAGAACCGGTAGCTCTACGAGTATATTGAATTGGAATTCGACGTTCAGCTTGTTGAACCCATGTAACGAAAGTAACAATTACTAACATTGCAATGATTAGTCCAACAACGAACAAAGCTGGTTGCCACAAATCACTAGTTGGTGTTCCTTGGATATATTGTCTGTAAAGACCTTCAAATCCGGTAGGAATATTAGCAACAATTCCAGCAAAAATGATCATTGAAACTCCTTGACCAATTCCTTTATCAGTAATCATGTCACCCATCCAAGTGGTTAACATTGTTCCTGCAGTAAGAATTAATCCAATGCTAGCATATGTAGCAATTCCAGGATTTTCAACTAAGTGTAAACTACTTAAAGCATTAAAACCAGCGGTAATACCAACAGATTGAGCGAATGCTAAAACAATCGTTAATCTACGAGTAACTTTGTCTAACTTAAGTCTACCAACTTCACCTTGTTTTCCCCATTCAACAAACTTTGGAACAATATCCATTTGCAATAATTGGACCACAATTTGTGCAGTAATATAGGGAGAAACACCCATGGCAAAAATTGAATAGTTAGTTAAGCCACCACCACTAAAGATGTTTAAAACATTAACTAACCCAGAAGAAGCTACTTCTTGAAGAGCTTTAGCATCAACACCAGGAACAGTAATATAAGCTCCTAAACGGAAAATTGCTAATACCAACAGCGTAAAAAGAATCTTTTTACGAATGCTTTTATCTCCAAATGCACTTTTTAAGGTTGATAACATTAAATCACCTCTGCTTTACCACCAGCATCTTCAATAGCTTTTTTTGCACTTTCAGAAAATCTGTTAGCTAAAACAGTAAGTTTCTTTTCAAGTTTACCTTCACCAAGAACCTTAACACCATCTTTAACATTTTTGATGATGCCAGCTTCAATCAACAATTCTGGTGTAACTTCTACACCATTATCGAATACGTTAAGTTCTTCAACGTTAACAATTACGATATCTTTACGGTTGATATTAGTAAATCCACGCTTAGGAATACGACGGTACAATGGCATTTGTCCACCTTCAAAACCTAAACGAGTCTTTCCACGAGCTTTTTGACCTTTTTGCCCACGACCAGAAGTTTTACCTTTACTTGAACGACCGCGTCCTTTTCTTGTTCTTTCTGAACGAGAACCTTCAGCGTATTTTAATTCGTTTAACTTCATTGAATTGCACCTCCTCTTACTTTAAAATAATTAATCTTTAACTTGTTCAACCTTAATTAAATGAGCAATTTTGAATAATGCTCCACGAGTTGCTGCAGTGTCAGGTCTTACAACGCTACTGTTAATACGTCCTAAACCTAAAGCTTCCACAATCTTACGTTGTTTTGGAAGACGATGAGCAGCACTATGAATCAAAGTGATTTTTAATTGAGCCATCTGTAAATCCTCCTATTCAGCTAAATGATCAACAGAAACACCACGAAGTTCTGAAACTTCATTAGCGTTCTTAAGTCCTTTAAGACCTTCGAAAGTTGCACGGATAACGTTGATCTTAGTATCTGAACCAAGACGTTTACTAGTAACATCGTTAATACCTGCTAATTCCATAACGGAACGAACGGCACCACCGGCTGCAACTCCAGAACCTTCTTCGGCTGGTTTCAACATAATTTTTCCACCGCCGTATACACCAACGATTTCGTGAGGAATAGTAGTTCCCACAATTGGAACTTCAATCAAGTTCTTTTTGGCAGCTTCAACAGCTTTACGGATTGCTTCAGGAACTTCTTGAGCTTTACCTGTACCGAAACCAACGTGACCATTCTTGTCACCAACAACTGCTAAAGCAGCGAAACGTAATCTACGTCCACCTTTAACAACCTTAGTGATTCGGTTAATGGCAACAACGTTATCTTCTAAATCCAATTTATTTGGATCAATATACTTAGCCATGTGATTTATTCCTCCTTTTTATTAAAATTCAAGTCCATTTTCACGGGCAGCGTCTGCAAGAGCAGCTACACGTCCATGGTATAAGTAACCACCACGGTCAAAAACGACATGTTTAATGTTTTTTGCAAGAGCACGTTCAGCAACTAACTTACCAACACCTTGGGCTTGTTCAGTTTTGTTACCTTCAGTAACTTCTTTATCGAGAGTTGAGGCACTAGCTAGCGTTACACCCGCTACGTCATCAATAACTTGAGCGTAGATGTTTTTGTTAGAACGGTATACGTCTAAACGTGGGCACTCAGCAGTACCAGCAATTTTATTACGAACACGTTTGTGTCGAATGACACGTGTTTTATTTTTGCTTGGTTTTGTAATCAAAATAGTCACCTCTATATTATTGTTTATTTAAATAAGCTTATTTACCAGTCTTACCTTCACGAAGAGTAATGTGTTCGTTTTCGTAACGAATACCTTTACCTTTGTAAGGTTCTGGTGAACGAATTTCACGTACTTTTGCAGCGAAATCTCCAACATGTTGCTTGTTAATTCCAGCAATTTCGATAGTTGTGTTGTCAGGAACTTTAACATCGATATCTTCAGGAACTTTAACATCAACAGGATTTGAGTAACCAACGTTAAGAATCAAATCTGATCCTTTAAGTTGAGTACGGTAACCAACACCGACTAATTTCAAAGTCTTGTTGAATCCTTTTTCTACCCCTTCAATCATGTTAGCAAGGTTAGCACGTTGTGTACCATGTAAAGCACGCATTTTGTTGTCGTACTTACCAGTTGGTTCGAAGTTGATTTCGTTACCGTTAACGTTCATTGCAACATCAGGTGAGAAAGTTTCTGATAATTCACCTTTAGGACCTTTAACAGTAATTACATCTTCATCACGTGTAACAGTTACACCTTCAGGAATTACAATTGTTTTATAACCAATTCTACTCATGTGTTAGACACCTCCATCTCTTAATTATTTTTTACCAAACGTATGCTAATACTTCTCCACCGACTTTTTGAGCGCGGGCTTCTTTGTCAGTAATAACACCATTTGAAGTTGAGATGATCGCAATACCTAAACCATTAAGTACCTTAGGAACATCATCAGATTTAACGTATGAACGTAATCCAGGTTTTGAAATTCTCTTCAAACCTGAGATTACACGTTGATTGTCTTTACCATATTTAAGGTAAACACGGATAACACCTTGGTTATCGTCTTCAATATATTCAACACGACTTACGAAACCTTCACGTTTTAAGATTTCAGCCATGTTGCGTTTAATTTTTGATGCAGGAATATCTACAGAATTGTGACGAACCATGTTCGCATTACGAATTCTAGTTAGAAAATCTGCAATTGGATCTGTCATAGCCATGAACGTACAACCTCCTTTTAAGTTTGTTTATTCTACCAACTAGCTTTTTTCATACCAGGAATTTGACCCTTGTGGGCAAGTTGTCTTAAACAAATTCGGCATAAGTGGAATTTTTGGTAAACCGCACGAGGTCTACCACAATGTTCGCAACGAGTGTAAGCTTGTACAGCGAACTTAGCTGGACGTTTGCTTTTTGCAACTAATGATTTTTTAGCCAATGTAAAACCTCCTATTTAGCGAATGGCATACCAAATTGACGTAACAATTCGTGTCCTTCTTCGTCAGTATTAGCAGTTGTAACAAGTACGATATCTAAACCTCTAACACGGTTAACATCATCGTAACTGATTTCTGGGAAAATTAATTGTTCCTTGATACCTAATGTGTAGTTTCCACGACCATCGAATGAACGACTTGGAACACCATGGAAATCACGAACACGTGGTAATGAAACGTTAATTAATTTATCCAAAAAGTCATACATTTTGTCACCTCTAAGAGTGACTTTGGCACCAATTGGCATACCTTCACGTAAACGGAAAGTAGCAATTGATTTTTTAGCTTTTGTAACAAGTGGCTTTTGACCAGAAATTAGGGTCAATTCGTTAACAGCCTCGTCTAAATTTTTAGAGTTTGTTACAGCATCACCAACACCCATATTCAAAACAATTTTTTCAAGTTTTGGTCCTTGCATAATTGATGAATAGTTGAATTTTTCAACTAGTGCTGGGAGAATTTCTTTCTTATATCTTTCTTCTAAGCGAGTAGACATGCGAGTAATTTCCTCCTTTCACTAACAATCTTAATCGATTGCTTTATGTGATTTCTTTGAAATACGAACTTTTTTACCATCTTTAACTTCGAAACTTACTCTAGTAGGTTCATTAGTAGATGGGTCGATTAGCATTACGTTTGATGCATTGATTGGGGCTTCAACATCAGCAATTCCACCTTGTGGGTTTGCTTGAGAAGCCTTTTGGTGTTTCTTAACTTTGTTGATTCCTTCAACAACTACGCGATTGTCAGCAGCAATGGTTTTGATGATTTGACCATCTTTACCCTTGTCTTTACCAGCAATAACACGAACTTTGTCACCAGTCTTTAAGAACATTAATCTGGCACCTCCTTGATTTTGCTTCTTAGTATTAAAGTACTTCAGGTGCTAATGAAACGATCTTCATGAAATTATTACTACGTAATTCACGAGCAACCGGACCAAAAATACGAGTACCTTTAGGACTCTTATCATCATTAATTAAAACAGCAGCGTTTTCGTCGAAACGAATGTATGAACCGTCAGTTCTACGTTCAGCTGATCTAGTTCTTACAATAACAGCCTTAACAACGTCACCCTTTTTGACAACGCCACCTGGTGTTGCTTGTTTAACAGTAGCAACAATAGTATCACCAACGCCAGCGTAACGAACTCTTGAACCACCTAAAACTTTAATAGTTAATAATTCACGAGCACCTGAGTTGTCGGCAACTTTTAAACGACTTTCTTGTTGGATCATCGCAAGTGTCCTCCCTTCGATTTAAAAATCATAATACGATAAAAACGATACAAGCTAGATAATAACGGCTTTTTCAACAACATCTAGAAGACGGAAGTGAACAGTCTTTGATAATGGTCTAGTTTCCATGATTTCAACGATATCGTTAACTTTAGCAACGCCATCTTCATCACGAACCTTGTATTTCTTAGTATATTTAATACGCTTGCCATAAGTAGGATGTGTTTTAGTAGTTTCAACGGCAACTGTAATAGTTTTATCCATCTTGTCAGAAACAACACGACCTCTATATGTTTTACGTTCATTACGTTCTACGCTCATATAAATAAACCCTCCTTTTTATCGTATTTTATTTATTTAATTCTTTTTGTCTTAATGCAGTTTTGATCCGTGCAATTGTTTTGCGAACAGTTCTCAATCTTGCAGTATTTTCTAATTGACCAGTGGCTAATTGGAAACGAAGATTAAACAATTCTTTCTTGTAATCTTGTTCTTTAGCACGCATTTCATCAGTGGTTAATTGAGCAATTTCTTTAGCCTTCATTTGATTCGCCACCTACTTCCTCACGTTTAATAATTCTAGTACGAACAGGCAACTTACTTGAAGCTAAAGTCAAAGCCTTGACAGCAGTAGCTTCATCAACGCCGGCAACTTCGAAAAGTACCTTATCACGTTTTACGGCTGCTACCCATCCAGCTGGACTACCTTTACCTTTACCCATTCGAACACCAATACCTTTTTCAGTATATGATTTTTGAGGGAAGATTTTAATCCAAACTTTTCCACCACGTTTCATACAACGGGTGATGGCAACACGACAAGCTTCAATTTGTCTGTTAGTGATCCAATGTGAATCAATGGCTTGTAAGCCATATTCACCGAAAGCAACTGAGTTTCCACCTTTTGAGTGTCCACGTAGTTTACCACGGAATTCACGACGATGCTTAACACGTTTAGGTACAAGCATGTTTATTTACCTCCTTTACGGTTATCCAAAGGCTTTCCAGGTAAAACTTCACCACGGTTAATCCATGTTTTAACACCGATTGCACCGTAAGTAGTGTGTGCTTCATTCCATGAGTAGTTGATATCAGCTCTCAATGTATGAAGTGGAACACGACCTTCAGAGTAACTTTCGATACGAGCCATATCAGCACCGTTTAAACGACCGGCTGATTGAGTTTTAACACCATCAGCGCCTGAACGCATAACTTGCTTCATGGCTTGACGCATAGCACGACGGAAAGCAACACGACCTTCAAGTTGTTTAGCAATGTTTTCACCAACTAAATCAGCTTCTAAGTCAGGTTTCTTAACTTCAATAATGTTAATGTGAACACGACGTCCAGTTAACTTGTTTAATTCATTACGTAAACTTTCAACTTCTGATCCACCCTTACCAATAACCATACCAGGTTTTGCAGTGTGGATAGAAATGTTTACACGTTTGGCAGCACGTTCAATTTCAACTTCTGAAACTGAAGCATCAGCAAGACGTTTAGCAAGGTAGTCACGAATCTTCAAATCTTCATTTAAATATGAAGCAAATTTGTCATCGTTAGCATACCATTGAGCTTGCCAACCACGGTTAACACCGATACGGAAACCATTAGGGTTAATTTTTTGACCCATGCTCTATCCCTCCTTTTTTTCTGATACTACAATTGTAATGTGACTTGTACGTTTGTTGATTGGTGAAGCAGAACCTTTAGCACGAGGACGGAACCGTTTTAAAGTTGGTCCTTCGTCGGCGAATGCTTCAGCAACAACAAGGTCTTGACCATCAAGATCAAAATTGTTTTCTGCATTTGCTACAGCTGATTTTAAAACTTTTCCAACTACTGGAGATGCACCACGAGGGGTGAATTCAAGAATTGAAGCAGCTTCTGCAACGTTTTTACCTCTAATAAGATCTAAAACAAGACGGACCTTACGGGGGGCAATACGAACAGTCTTAGCAATAGCTTTTGCTGATGTAACTTGTTCAGCCATTTTGTATCCTCCTTGTTATCCTGTAATCTTGTCTTTTCCACCTACATTACCATGACCATGGAATGTACGTGTTGGAACGAATTCTCCAAGCTTGTGTCCTACCATGTCTTCTTGAATGAAAACTGGGACATGAGTTCTACCATTGTACACTGAGATAGTGTAACCAATGAAGCTAGGGAAAATAGTTGAGCGACGAGACCAAGTTTTAATAACAGTTTTCTTTTCTTGGTCTTTTTGGGCATCGATTTTCTTTAATAAAGATTGATCAGCGAATGGTCCCTTTTTCAAACTACGACTCATTATAAAACCTCCTCTTCAAGTCTGATTATCTGGATGTAACTAAATTACATCTTTGAACCCTTACGACGACGAACAATAAATTTGTTTGAACGAGCAGTCTTAGAACGGGTCTTCTTACCAACAGTCTTCTTGTGCCAAGGTGACAAAGGAGATGGGTAACCGACTGGAGCTTTACCTTCACCACCACCATGAGGGTGATCGTTAGGGTTCATAACTGATCCACGTACGTGAGGTCTTTGCCCACGGTAACGAGTACGACCAGCTTTACCCCAGTTAATAAGTGAATGTTCTTCGTTTCCAACAGTACCGATTGTGGCACGACAAACAGAAAGAACCATTCTTACTTCACCAGAAGGTAATCTAACAAGTGAGTACTTACCGTTTCCTTCATTACTCAACAATTGAGCTGAATTACCAGCAGAACGAGCAAGTTGTCCACCCTTACCTGGTTTCAATTCGATGTTATGAATAGTTGATCCAACGGGAATATCTTTAAGTTCAAGTGTATTACCTGGTTTAATATCAGCATTAGCACCAGATTCAACAACATCTCCAACTTTTAATCCTTTAGGAGCAAGGATGTATGATTTAATTCCGTCAGCATAAACAACTAATGCGATGTTTGCAGTACGGTTTGGATCATATTCGATTGTTTTAACTGTTGCTTTAATACCATCATGGTTACGCTTGAAATCAATAACACGGTATAAGTGTTTGTTTCCACCACCACGATGACGAACAGTCATACGACCTGAGTTGTTACGACCAGCTTTTTTAGCATTAGCTTTCACTAAGCTTTTTTCTGGCTTATTAGTAGTAATATTACTGTAATCAATACTAGTCATATTACGGCGACCATTAGTCGTTGGTTTGTATTTCTTTAAAGCCACGTTGTTTTCCTCCTATCTTAATAGATTATTCTTCAGAGAATAACTTAATTTCGTCTGAATCATTTGATAAAGTAACGATTGCCTTACGACGTTTCTTAGTGAAACCAACGTAACGACCTTGGCGTTTTTCTTTACCTTTAACGTTCATGATGTTTACTTTAGCAACCTTAACGCCGAAAACTTCTTCTACAGCATTTTTAACTTGGTTTTTGTTTGCTCGTAAATCAACATCAAATGTATATTTTTTGTCGTCCATACGATCAGTTGAAGCTTCAGTGATTACTGGACGTAAAATGATATCTCGTGCTTCCATTATGCGAGCACCTCCTCTACTTGAGAAAGAGCAGCTTTGGTAATAACGACTTTTTTAGCATTTAATACATCAAGAGTGTTAACACCTTTTGCACTAATTACTTGAACGTTCGGAATGTTTTTAGCTGAACGAGCAACGTTATCGTTAATATCTTCCAAAACTACCAATGTCTTAGTAGCTGCATCAAGGTTTTTCAATAAGTTAGCGAATTCTTTTGTTTTTGGTGCATCAAAGTTAATTGAGTCAACAACAACAAAATTATCTTCGGAAACTTTTTCTGAAAGAACTGATTTAACAGCTAATCTAGTAACTTTTTTAGGAAGATGGTAGCTATATGAACGAGATGTTGGTCCAAATACTACTCCACCACCAACCCATTGTGGTGAACGAATAGAACCTTGACGAGCACGACCTGTACCTTTTTGTCTCCATGGTTTTTTACCACCACCGGAAACTTGGCCTCTGCTCTTAACTCCATTAGTACCTTGGCGTTGAGATGCACGTTGCATAACAACAGTGTCAAATACTACGTTTTCGTTTGGTTCAATACCGAAGATGTTTTCGTTAAGATCGATTGAACCATCTTTACTACCATCTTGTTTAAATAATGATACGCTTGTCATTTTGCGGTTCCTCCTTTCCTATTTTCTTGAATTGTGTACAGAAGTACGAATAGTAACTAATGTTTTATTTGCACCAGGTACATTACCTTTAATTAACAATACGTTGTTTTCAACGTCTGCTTTAACAATTTCAAGGTTTTGAATAGTAACAGTTTTGTTACCCATACGACCAGGTAACTTCATGCCTTTAACAACACGGTTGATAATAACACCAAGTGAACCTGGACGACGGTGATATCTAGAACCATGAGTTTCTGGTCCACGACTTTGATTATCTTTATGAACGTTACCTTGGTAACCATGACCTTTAGTGACACCAGTTACATCGACAGAGTCTCCAGTTTGGAAAATGTCAGCCTTAACTTCGTCTCCAACCTTGTATTCCTCTAAGTCGACATCGCTGATTTCACGAACGAAGCGCTTAGGGGTTGTGTTAGCTTTTTTGGCGTGACCTTGTTCAGGTTTATTACTTAAAACTTCACGTTTTTCATCAAAACCAAGTTGAATTGCTTCGTAACCATCTGTTTCGTTGTTTTTAACTTGTAAAACAACGTTAGGGGTTACATCGACAACAGTAACTGGTACTAATTCACCGTTTTCAGTAAAAACTTGAGTCATACCAACTTTTTTACCTAAGATTCCTTTTTTGATCATGAGTACACCTCCAATATTGTGTAATATTATAATTTGATTTCGATATCAACACCACTTGGTAAGTCTAATTTCATTAATGAATCAACAGTTTTAGGTGTTGGATTCAAAATATCGATTAAACGTTTGTGTGTTAACATTTCGAATTGTTCTTGTGCTTTACTGTACTTGAATGGTGATGCAAGAACTGTATAAATAGTTCTTTCAGTTGGCAATGGAATTGGACCTGAAATAGTGGCACCAGTTCTTTGTGCAGTTGCAACAATCTTATCAGCAGCTTGATCTAAGCTACGGTGTTCGTAAGCTTTCAAGCGAATACGAATTTTTTCTTTTGCCATGTTTTTCCCTCCCTCGTCTATTTTCTTGTAAGACTAACTCCGTAAAAGTTACCGGACACACCTTGCCATGGCAAAGCGGCCGGGTGTGCCGCAATCTTCTACATCATCGCTTATTGTATCAATTTCAGAGCACACTTTGCCCTTCTTATATAAGACACTACTATATCATACATGTAATTCGCTTGTGTTGCAAGGTTTTTAAGCTCTAAAACAAAAAAAGTTTTGTTAAATTTAATTAACAAAACTTTTTTATTTATTTAAAGAAAAGCAATTAAGCTTCTCCACCATTTTTCTTAATAATATCTTCTTGGATACTCTTAGGAACAGCAGTGTAATGGTCAAATGACATAACGAATGTTCCACGACCTTGAGTAGCAGAACGTAAGTCAGTTGCATAACCAAACATTTCTGAAAGAGGAACCATAGCATGGATGTTTTGTGCATTATCTTGTGCTTCCATACCTTCAACGTTACCACGACGAGCAGTAACTTGTCCCATAACGTCTCCCATGTATTCTTCTGGAACACGAATATCAACTTTCATGATTGGTTCCAAGATAACTGGAGCAGCTTTCTTAGCAGCATTCTTCAAAGCGATTGATGCAGCAATCTTGAAGGCAGCTTCACTAGAATCGACATCATGATAACTACCATCATATAACTTAGCTTTAATATCAATTAATGGGAATCCGGCAAGAACACCATTTTCCATTGATTCTTTAAGACCTTGTTCTACTGAAGGGATAAATTCACGAGGAACAACCCCACCAACGATAGCATTTTCAAATTGGAAACCTGAACCTTCTTCACCAGGAGTGAATTCAATCCAAACATCACCATATTGACCTTTACCACCAGATTGACGAACAAATTTACCTTGAGCTTCAACTTGTTTAGTAAATGCTTCACGGTAAGCAACTTGTGGTTCACCAATTGTAGCATCAACACTAAATTCACGTCTCATACGTTCGATCAAAATATCAAGGTGAAGTTCACCCATTCCGGCCATAATAGTTTGCCCAGTTTCTGGGTTAGTTTGGGCACGGAATGTAGGATCTTCTTCAGAAAGTTTTTGAAGAGCAGTATTCATCTTGTTTTGGTCAGCTTTGGTCTTAGGTTCAACGGCAACTTCAATAACTGGTTCTGGGAATTCCATTGATTCAAGATGTAATGGGTGATCAACATCAGTAAGAGAATCACCAGTAGTGGTGTTCTTCAAACCAATTGCACCAGCAATATCACCAGAGAATACTTCAGGGATTTCTTGACGAGTGTTTGAGTGCATTTGAACTAAACGACCAACACGTTCACGTTTGTCTTTAGTAGCATTTAAAATGTATGAACCAGATTCAAGTGAACCACGGTAAACACGAATAAATGTTAAACGACCAACGAATGGGTCAGTTGCAACCTTAAATGCTAAAGCAGCAAATGGTGCTTTATCATCAGGTTTAACTGGTACTTGTTCTCCAGTTTCAGGATCAATTGCTTCGTAAGGACGAACGTCAAGTGGTGATGGGAGGTAATCAACAACCCCATCCATCAACATTTGAACACCCTTGTTTTTGAAAGCTGAACCAGCAAAAACAGGGAACATTTCAAGGTTGATGGTTGCTTTACGAATAGCAGCTTTTAATTCATCTTTAGTGATTTCTTCACCACTAAGATATTTGTCCATGATACCATCATTCAAATCAGCAACTGATTCAATTAAATTATCACGAGCTTCTTGTGCTTTTTCTTTGTAATCATCAGGAACATCAACAGTATCCCAGTTAGAACCTTCTTTATCTTCATCATAAATGTAAGCTTTCATTTCGATAAGATCGATTACACCGATGAAATCATTTTCGGCACCAACAGGAATTTGAACAGGAACTGCATTAGCACCTAAACGGTCGTGCATTGATTTAACAGAGAAATCAAAGTTAGCACCTAATTTATCCATTTTGTTGATAAAAACAATCCGAGGAACATCAAAATCAGATGATTGACGCCAAACAGTTTCTGTTTGAGGTTCAACACCAGCTTGTCCATCAAGAACAGCAACTGCTCCATCAAGAACTCGAAGTGAACGTTCTACTTCAACAGTAAAATCAACGTGTCCTGGAGTATCGATGATGTTAACACGGTAACCTTTCCATTCAGCTGTAGTAGCAGCTGAAGTAATGGTAATTCCACGTTCTTTTTCTTCATCCATCCAGTCCATTTGTGATGCACCATCATGGGTTTCACCAATTTTATGAACTTTACCAGTATAGTAAAGCACGCGTTCAGTAGTTGTTGTTTTACCGGCATCGATATGGGCAACAATCCCAATATTACGTGTTTTGTCTAACGGGAATTCACGTTTGTTAGCCATTATTAACTCCTTTTAAAATTCAATAGTTCTAAAAAAGTGGCCAATTTCTTAGCCACCCTTTAATTGCAATTAAGCAATCAGAAGATTACCAACGGTAATGAGCGAAAGCACGGTTAGCTTCAGCCATTTTGTGTGTATCTTCACGTTTCTTAACAGCTGCACCAGTATTGTTTGATGCATCAATAATTTCTTTAGCAAGACGGTCACTCATGGTATGTTCACCACGAAGACGTGAATAGTTAACTAACCAACGTAGACCTAAAGTAGTTCTTCTTGCAGGACGAACTTCAATAGGAACTTGGTAGTTAGAACCACCAACACGACGAGCCTTAACTTCAAGGACAGGCATGATGTTTTTCATTGCTTCTTCGAATACTTCAACTGGATCGTTACCAGTAGTATCTTTAATTTGGTCAAATGCATCGTATAAAATTTCTGATGCAGTACCTCTCTTACCATCTAACATCAAGTGGTTGATTAATTTTGAAACCAACTTTGAGTTGTAGATTGGATCTGGAAGGATTTCACGTTCTTGAACTTTTCCTTTTCTAGGCATCTAAAAGTCCTCCTTTAATTAAATATTATATTATTTCTTAGCTTTAGGTTTCTTAGCACCGTATTTAGAACGACTTTGACGACGATCTGAAACACCGGCAGTATCTAAGGCACCACGGATAACATGATATCTAACCCCAGGTAAATCCTTAACACGACCACCACGGATTAAAACAACACTATGTTCTTGTAAGTTATGACCAATTCCAGGAATGTAAGCAGTAACTTCAAGCAAGTTTGAAAGACGAACACGCGCATACTTACGTAAGGCAGAGTTAGGCTTTTTAGGAGTCATAGTTCCCACACGGGTAGCAACTCCACGTTTTTGAGGTGAAGCGTTGTTAGTTTGTTTCTTCTTGTAACTGTTGTATCCAAAGCCAAGAGCTGGGGATTTTGATTTAGAACTTCTAGATTTACGACCTTTTCTAACTAATTGATTAATTGTAGGCATCTAAAAAGTCCTCCTTTCTTAAATTTGGTTTTTAAGTCCACACATCCAGGTGAACCATTTTTTGGAATAAAAAAATCGCTTAACAGTTTAAGCACATTGACTAGAATAACATGTTAGAGCAATCACGTCAACAGACTTTTACGTATTTTTTAGTGAGGTGAAAGTATGAAAATAATTTTATTTATTTATGGAAGTATCATCGGATCGTTTTTACCATTGTTAGTGGAACGAATCATCGCAAAAAAGAATTTCATTTGGTCGCGTTCTCAATGTACAGTATGTTGTAGAAAGTTGGATTGGTTCGAACTAATTCCAATTTTTAGTTTTGTTACCCTTCGTGGTAAATGTCGAGTTTGTAAAATCAAACTCCCTTATTACCTATTAGTATATGAATTTTCTACCGGATTCTTATTCACTTTATACGGAGAACAATCATTCAAAATTTTGTGTTTATTAATCTGCTTTGAAATTATTAGTCTTTTTGATTTATTCACTTTTCAATTCAGTTTATGGTGGCTTCCCTTAATCTTTGCTTTAGCAATTTATGATTCTCCCATGCCATACAATGATATTGTCAGCATACTTATTTTATATTTAATCATTTTATTGATTAATTATAAATTTAAATGGATTGGTAACGGCGATTTGGATTTGCTCGCTTGTATCTTAATTTCAACTAACCTGATGGTTTTCGCACACACTTTACTATTAGCGTCAGCAAGTGCACTTTTATATTGTTGGTTCAAAAAGAACAAGGTAGTTCCTTTCACTCCTTTTTTGTTTAACAACTTAATTGTCGTGTTGTTTCTTAAAAGTATTTTAGTTACAATGTAGAAAAGTGAATAACTTATATATGACTGAAATTGGTCAGTCGTTTCTACTCAGAACCGCAATTCTGAACTATAAGCATGAAAGATCATTCTTATATGGATGATCTTTTTTTGGAGGTATTTCAATGGAAGAATTAAAAACCGTCATCAAAGAACAAGGAAAAGTTTTACCAGGTAACATTTTAAAAGTAAATTCATTTTTAAATCATCAAATTGATCCAAAACTAATGTATCGAATCGGACAAACATTCGCAGAATATTTCAAAAATTTAGGTATTACTAAAGTTTTAACCGTTGAAGCATCCGGAATCGCTCCTGCTGTGATGACTGGTTTAACTATGGAAGTGCCAGTAGTGTTTGCTCGTAAAAGTAAATCATTAGTCGTAAAAAATGATGTTTACTCAGCAGAAGTCTATTCATATACAAAGAAATTTTCTAATCATATTTATATTGAAAAGCAATTTTTAACTAGTGACGACAAGGTTCTAATTATTGATGATTTCTTAGCAAACGGTGAAGCAACCAAAGGACTAATTAAAATTGCTGATGCTGCCAATGCTGATATCGCTGGGATCGGGATCGTAATTGAAAAGACATTCCAACCTGGTGGTCAATACTTACGTGATCAAGGTTATAATGTGCTTTCTTTAGCCCAAATTGCCTCATTAGAAAATAACCAAGTTAAATTTGCTAACTAATTAAAAAGCAGTCAAAATTTTGACTGTTTTTTGTTTACTTATTTTTGCTTGCTGAGTTTCATAATTATGAACCAGATTAACTGGATTACAAAAAAGAATGCATAAAAACCAGTTAATATATACCAAGTTATCATTTTGATTCGAGGAGTTTGTGACACTCCGCATAAAAATCATTACCGAAAGTAATCCATAAGTGATAATCTCCAAAATAGTTACCACACTCCAAATTTTAAATCTCAACCGCATAATTTCAGCTCCTCTAAAGTTATAAATTTTATTAAATTATATCAAAAAAAACAGCAACGAATTTTTAAAATTCGTTGCTGTTTTTGAAACTAAAGATTGTTTACCAATCTCGTTTTAATTATTTAGTTGCATTATCTGTATCTGAATCAGATGTTTTATCAGAACCAGCGACAACACTTTCACCAGCTGGTTTACCAACTTCTTCTGGTTCAATGTCTTCATATTCATGAACACCTGTACCAGCAGGAAGAAGCTTACCAATAATAACATTTTCTTTAAGTCCAATTAATGGATCGACTTTACCACGAATTGCAGCATCAGTAAGTACTCGAGTAGTTTCTTGGAATGAAGCAGCTGATAAGAAACTATTAGTTTCAAGAGCAGCTTTAGTAATTCCAAGCAATACTGGACGAGCAGTAGCTGGTACTTTACCAGTCATAACTGCATCAGCATTTCGTTCTTTAAAGTCATCAATATCGATCAATGTACCAGGCAAGATGTCTGTATCACCGGGATCCATAATTCGAACCTTACGAAGCATTTGTCTAACCATGATTTCAGCATGCTTATCATTAACTTCAACCCCTTGACGACGGTAAACTTCTTGAACCGCAGTCAATAAGTAAGTTTCAGTTGATAAAGTATCCCGAATCTTAAGAAGTTCCTTAGGATCAATTGAACCTTCGTTAAGCGCATCACCACGGCGAACTGTGTCACCTTCAGCAACTCGCATACGAGCACTCAATGGAACCTTGTACTTTCTAGTGTCAGCTTTACCTTGAATGGTAATTTCTTTAACACCTTCAGCAGGATCTTCTTCGATTAATTCAACTACTCCAGTAACTTCAGAGATGGTTGATTTACCTTTAGGATTACGAGCTTCAAAAATTTCTTGAACCCGGGGAAGCCCTTGGGTAATATCAGTGTTACTTGCAACCCCACCAGTATGGAAAGTACGAAGGGTTAATTGAGTACCAGGTTCACCAATTGACTGCGCAGCAACAGTACCAACTGCTTCACCAACTTCAACGTTATCACCAGTAGCTAAGTTTTGACCATAACACATTTCACAAACTCCGTGAGCAGTATTACAAGTGAAGGCAGAACGAATTTCAACTGATTCAATTCCTGCATCAACAATTTGTTGTGCTTTCTTATCATCAATCATTTCATTCTTACCAACAATTACTTCACCAGTTTCTGGATTCTTAACAGTCTTCATAGCGTTTCTACCAAGAATACGATCATAAAGAGGTTCGATCATTTCGTTACCTTCTTTAATCGCACGGACTACTAATCCACGATCAGTATGACAGTCCTTTTCACGAATGATAACATCTTGGGCAACATCAACAAGTCGACGAGTTAAGTAACCAGAGTTGGCTGTCTTCAAGGCAGTATCGGTCATCCCTTTACGAGCACCATGGGTAGAAATGAACATTTCCAAAACAGACATTCCTTCACGGAAGTTAGATGTAATTGGAAGTTCCATAATTTTACCATCAGGAGAAGCCATCAATCCACGCATTCCGGCAAGTTGCGTAAAGTTTGAAATGTTTCCACGAGCTCCAGAATCACTCATCATAAAGATTGGGTTTTCTGGATCAAAGTTTTGCATTAAGACATCTTGAATTTGATCACGAGCGTCATTCCAAACGTTAACAATTCTTTCATAACGTTCTTGGTCAGTAATCAAACCACGACGGAATTGTTTAGTGATCGTTTCAACCTTTTTGTGACCTTCAGCCACAATTTCTGGTTTTTCTTTAAGTTCAGTAATATCTGACATTCCGACAGTTAAACCAGACTTAGTAGATTCGTCGTTACCAAGATCCTTGATTTGGTCAAGTAATTCTGAAGTTTCAGTAACCTTGTATTGGTTGTAAACTTCAGCAATGATATCTGATAAGAAACTCTTCTTAAATGGTCTAACTGGTTCAGTATTGTCAATGTGATCGTGAATGTTTTCTCCAGGTTTCAAGAAGTAATTATCTGGAACAAATCCATTAAGGTTAGTTGCAGTAGGTTCATTCAAGTATACGAAGTCTTTAGGTAAGATTCCGTTGAAAATCACTTTACCAACTGAAGTAACCATAATCTTGTCTTTTTGATCATCGGTAAATGGTTTATCTGGGAAAGCAGAAGCTGGAATTCCAATTCTACTGTGCCAGTGAACCAAACCATCACGATAAGCAAGTTCAACTTCATCAGGTGAATTGAAAATCATTCCTTCACCTTCACGTCCAGGTTCTTCCATAGTTAAGTAATAGTTACCAATAACCATATCTTGTGATGGAGCCACAACGGGTTTTCCATCTTTTGGAGCCAAGATATGTCCAGCAGCAGCCATTAATAATCTTGATTCAGCTTGAGCTTCATCAGAAAGAGGAACGTGAATGGCCATTTGGTCACCATCAAAATCGGCATTGTAAGCAGCACAAACTAATGGGTGCAAACGCATTGATTTACCGCTAACCAATACTGGTTCAAAGGCTTGAATTCCAAGTCTATGCAAAGTAGGGGCACGGTTCAATAGAACTGGGTGTTCTTTGATTACGTAAGGAAGAACATCGAATACGACATCATCTTTACGTTCAATTTCACGTTTAGCATTCTTAACGTTTGAAGCTAACCCACGTTTAACCAATTCATGCATGATAAATGGTTTGAACAATTCAAGTGCCATTGATACAGGAAGACCCATTTGGCTAAGTTTTAACCATGGACCAACATCAATAACTGAACGACCTGAATAATCAACACGTTTACCAAGTAAGTTTTGACGGAAACGACCTTGCTTACCCTTAAGCAAGTGAGAAAGTGATTTCAATGGACGGTTACCAGGACCTGCAACAGGACGGCCACGACGACCATTATCAATCAAAGCATCAACAGCTTCTTGTAACATTCTCTTTTCGTTTTGAACAATGATACCAGGAGCGTGTAAATCTAATAATCGTTTCAAACGGTTATTACGGTTAATTACTCGACGGTATAAATCATTCAAATCTGAAGTGGCAAAACGTCCACCTTCAAGTTGAACCATTGGACGTAAATCAGGTGGCATAACTGGAATTGTATCCATTACCATCCATGATAAATTGTTTCCAGAAGTTAAGAAGGCTTCCAAAATATCCAAACGACGGATTGCACGAGTTCTCTTTTGACCAGTTGCTTTCTTAAGTTCAGCTTTTAATTCTGTAACTTCTTTATCAAGATCAACACTATCAAGTAAAGCACGAATTCCTTCAGCACCAATTTGTGCATCAAAACGATTACCGTATTCACGTTTCTTATCACGGTATTCTTGTTCAGTTAATAGTTGTTTCTTTTCTAGAGGTGTATTACCAGGATCTACAACTACATATGAAGCAAAGTAGATGATTTCTTCTAAGGCACGAGGACTCATGTCTAGAACTAATCCCATTCGACTAGGAATTCCCTTGTAATACCAGATGTGAGTTACTGGAGCAGCTAATTCGATATGACCCATTCGTTCACGACGAACTTTAGCACGAGTAACTTCAACTCCACAACGATCACAAACAATACCTTTGTAGCGAATACCTTTGTATTTACCACAGGCACATTTCCAATCCTTAGTAGGTCCAAAGATTCTTTCATCGAACAAACCATCTTTTTCTGGTTTCAAAGTTCGATAGTTAATCGTTTCTGGTTTAGTTACTTCACCATATGACCAGCTACGAATTGTTTCAGGAGATGCAAGTCCAACTTGCATACTTTTGAATTTATTAACATCAACCATTGGCGTCCCCTCCTTTATTAATTATTGTCTTTTTTATCAGTTGAAGCATCATCAGCAGCTTTGGTAGTAGCTGCATTTTTTTCAGCTTCTTTTTTTGCATCTTGTTCTTGAGCAATTTTGTTAAGTGCATTTACGTTAACAACATCGTCGTCATCGTCCATGTCACGTAAATCGATTGGTTGGTGATCAGCACCAAGGACCTTCATATCGAGACCAAGAGCTTGTAGTTCTTTAACTAAAACTCGGAATGATTCAGGAACACCTGGCTTAGGAATTGGTTCACCTTTAACGATGGCTTCATAAGTCTTAACACGACCAACCACATCATCTGACTTGTAAGTCAAGATTTCTTGGAGGGTATGAGCAGCACCATATGCTTCAAGGGCCCAAACTTCCATTTCACCAAAACGTTGTCCCCCAAATTGTGCTTTACCACCAAGTGGTTGTTGGGTAACAAGTGAGTAAGGTCCAATTGAACGAGCATGGATCTTATCTTCTGACATATGGTTAAGTTTAAGATAACCCATGACACCAACTGAAATTCTCTTATCAAATGGTTCACCAGTACGACCATCGTAAACAACAGTCTTACCATCTTTTGCCATTCCGGCTTCTTTAACAGCAGCCCAAACGTCATCAGAAGTTGCACCATCAAATACTGGAGTAGCAACGTGGATACCAAGTTTCTTAGCAGCCATTCCTAAATGCATTTCCAATACTTGTCCAATGTTCATCCGTGAAGGAACACCCATGGGACTCAATAAGATATCGATTGGAGTACCATCTGGTAAGTAAGGCATATCTTCTTCAGGAATTACGATTGAAACAGTACCCTTGTTACCATGTTTACCGGCCATTTTATCACCGACTTGAAGTTTCCGTTTTTGGGCAATGTAAACTCGAACCATCTTGTTTACACCAGGTTGTAATTCGTCACCATTTTCTCTTGAGAAAACTTTAACGTCTTGGACAACACCATCAGCACCATGAGGAACTCGAAGTGATGTATCTCTAACTTCACGTGATTTTTCACCAAAGATGGCGTGAAGCAACCGTTCTTCAGAAGATAATTCAGTAACCCCTTTAGGAGTTACTTTACCAACTAAAATGTCTCCATCATGAACTTCAGCACCAATTCGTACAACCCCGTCTTCGTCAAGATCTTTAAGAGCATCTTCACCAACATTAGGGATTTCACGAGTCATTTCTTCAGGTCCAAGTTTTGTATCACGAGTTTCTGATTCATATTCTTCAATGTGAATTGAAGTATAAGCATCTTCTTTAACTAATTTTTCACTAATTCCAATGGCATCTTCGAAGTTATAACCTTGCCAAGTCATAAAGGCAACAGTTGGGTTTTGACCCAATGCTAATTCACCATTTTCCATGGCTGGACCATCAGCAATAATTTCGTCCGCATCAACATGGTCACCAGTTTTTACAATTGGTGTTTGGTTATAGTTCATACCATTGTTTGAACGCATAAATTTAGTTAATTCATAAGTGTCTAAAGTTCCGTTGTCTCGACGAATCTTAACTACAGAAGCATCAACGTATTCAACAGTTCCAGAGTATTTAGCAATTTTAGCAACTCCAGAATCATGCGCAGTCTTGTATTCCATACCAGTACCAACAAGTGGTGCATGTGGATTAATCAAAGGAACCGCTTGACGTTGCATGTTTGATCCCATCAAAGCTCGGTTACTATCATCATTTTCCAAGAAAGGAATACATGCAGTGGCAACTGAAACAACTTGAAGAGGAGAAACATCCATATAATCAACATCGTTAATGTTTGCTTCAACATATTCTGCTTTATCACGAGCCATTACGTGAGTTTCACGGAATGAACCATCGTCATTAAGTGGAGTATTAGCTTGAGCAATCACATATTTATCTTCATCACTGGCAGTTAAATAATCAATCTTATCAGTAACTTTGTGAGTGCCCCAGTCAACCCGACGATATGGTGATTCGATAAATCCATATTTGTTAACACGAGCATATCCAGAGAATGAGTTAATTAACCCAATGTTAGGACCTTCAGGTGTTTCAATTGGACAAACACGACCATAGTGGGTGTAGTTAACATCACGAACTTCATATCCGGCACGATCCCGAGTGATACCACCAGGTCCAAGTGCAGATAGACGACGTTTATGAGTCAATTCACCCAATGGGTTAGTTTGATCCATGAATTGTGAAAGTTGTGATGAGCCAAAGAATTCTTTAACTGAAGCTACCACTGGACGAATGTTAATCAATTGTTGTGGAGTTACAGTTGCAGCATCTTGAATTGACATTCTTTCACGAACAACACGTTCCATCCGTGATAAACCAATTCTGAATTGATTTTGTAATAATTCACCAACTGAACGAACTCGACGGTTACTCAAGTGATCAATATCATCAACAGAACCAATTCCTTCTTGTAAATCAAAGAAGTAGTTCACTTCAGTTAACATATCGGCTGGTGTAATGTGTTTGAAGTCAAGACTGATGTTGTCGTTTCCAACTACGGGAACAACTTTTTCTGGGTCTTTGTTTGAATATACTTTAACAATTTGAACAGTTACTGGATCAGTAACTACTGCTTCTGGAGCTGGATTGAATGTGTAAGCTTTGAAGTCTTTGTTGTCCAAATATGGAGCTAAAGTCTTCATAACTTCTTTATCAATCAAGTCACCCTTTTTAGCAATAATTTCACCAGTTTCAGGGTCAGCTAATGTTTCAGCTAAGTAAAGACCCATCAAACGGTTCTTTAAGCTAAGTTTTTCGTTAGTTTTGTAACGACCAACGGGAGCCATATCATAACGTTGTGGATCAAAGAATCTAGTGGTTAAAAGATTACGTGAAGATTCAGCGGTTTTTGGTTCACCGGGACGCAAACGATCGTAAATATCTTTCAATGCTTCTTCAGTACGTGTGTCACTAGGATCTTTGTGAACATCTTTTTCGATGGTTAAATTAAGACTGTCATTAGTTCTACCTAAAATTTCAGCAATTTCATCATCGGAACCAAAACCTAAAGCACGAACCAATTCAGTAATTGGTAACTTTCTAGTTCTATCAATTCGGATGTATGATACATTTTTAGCATCAGTAGCGAATTCCATCCATGCACCACGGTTAGGAATAACTGTAGCACTAAACATTTCGCGACCATTTTTATCTAATTCTTTATGGTAGTATGCACCAGGAGAACGAACTAATTGAGATACAATTACACGTTCTGCTCCATTAATGATAAAAGTACCTTGATCAGTCATTAATGGTAAATCACCGAAGAATACGTCTTGTGTCTTGATTTCACCAGTTTCGTGGTTAGTCAATTTAAGCGTAACGTGAAGTGGAGCTGAGTGGTTAACTTCGTGAGCTCTGGCTTCAGCAACAGTGTATTTAGGTTCTAACAATTGGTAATCAACGAAGTCCAATGATAATTTACCTTGGAAATCATCAATTGGCATAATGTCTCTGAACATTTCACGAAGACCTTCGTCTAAAAACCAGTTGTATGAGTTAGTTTGAACCTCAATTAAGTTAGGTAGATCCAAAACCTTTTTGATTCTGGCATAACTTCTACGGGTTCTGTGTTTACCATACTTAACAACGTTTCCAGCCATTGCATCTTTTTTGTTTTTTCCTTTAACGTTTTCTGCCAAGTTGTTAACCCTCCTTAAATAATTCCTTCAAAAAGAAATGTTACAGTTTGATTACAATTTGCTAAAAAAGCTAATTTAAAGCAAAAAAAAGCCAAAAATAGAATAATCTATTTTTGGGTAACTATAATCGTTGTCCCGGACAATAGATCGCAACAACTCATTTCAATTCACTATATACTAATTCATTTTAACGCGATGTAAGCATTACGTCAACAAAAAACGCCATTTTTCAATGGCGTTTTTTCTATATAACTGGAGTTTTATGTGTAAGGGTAATTTTACCTTTTTGTGCTCCAATTGTGATTTTATCACCTGGTTTAAATTTACCAGCTAACAATGCATCACTTAAAGGATCTTCGATTTCACTTTGAAGTGCTCTTCTTAAAGGACGAGCTCCGTATTCTGGGTTGTAACCTTTTTTAGCAACCGCATCAATGGCTGCAGGAGTGATTTTTAAAATGTACCCTTGTTTTTCAACCCGATCTACTAAACGTTTGGTCATCAATTTAACAATTCGATGAAGTTCTGATTCGGTTAAACTATGGAAAATAACTGTTTCATCAACTCGGTTTAAGAATTCAGGACGGAAGAATTGCTTCATCTTTTCTTGAATTACTCGTTTAACTTCAGCATCGTTGTTTTCTGAACGGTTGGCATCAAAACCAACTGTTTTTTGTTCACGTAACGCTGTGGCACCTAAATTAGATGTCATAATGATAATTGTATTTTTAAAGTCAACTTTACGACCTTTAGAATCAGTTAGAAATCCGTCATCAAGAACTTGTAAGAGCAAGTTAAAGACATCTGGATGTGCTTTTTCCACTTCATCAAGCAAAACAACGGAGTAAGGATGTTTTCTAACTTTTTCAGTTAGTTGACCTCCTTCTTCATAACCAACATATCCTGGAGCAGATCCAACTAAACGACTAGTAGAATATTTTTCCATGTACTCACTCATATCGACTCTAATTACATCGTCTTCTGAGCCAAACATTTCTTCTGCTAAATCCTTAGCTAATTCCGTTTTTCCCACACCAGTAGGTCCAAGGAAAATAAATGAGCCAATTGGACGATTAGGATCTTTCAATCCACTTCGAGCTCTTCTTACTGCTTTAGCAACTGCAGTAACCGCCTCATCTTGCCCAATCACCCGTTTATGCAATACATTTTCCAAGTTAACCAATCGATCTGCATCCGTTTTCTTAAGGTGCGTAACTGGAATGCCTGTCCATTCAGCAACAATTTGCGCAACTGACTCTGAGTTTTCTTTGAGTTTATAGTTATGTTGCTTATTTTCATGTTCACGTTTCTTTTTGTCTTTTTCCATTAGAACAGCAACCGATTTTTCCAGTTGTTGTTCTTGACTACGAAAAGTTACAGCATCGTCAAAACGTTGTTCTTCAATGGCACGATCTTTATTCGACCTTGCTTCATCAAGTTCACGTTGTTGCTTAACTAATTCAGTAGAATCTCCCATTGCATCAATTCGAACTTTAGCAGCAGCTTCATCCATCAAGTCAATGGCTTTATCAGGTAAAAAGCGACCACTAATGTAACGACTTGATAAATCCACAGCTGCATTAATCGCATCATCGGTGATTTTCACATGATGATGTTCTTCGTATTTTGGTCGTAAACCAGCCAAAATTTTCTTTGCTTCATCGACACTAGGTTCTTCAATTTGTACCGTGGCAAAACGACGTTCTAAAGCAGCATCAGCTTCAATATGCTTTTGGTATTCATTTAAGGTCGTTGCCCCAATCATCTGAATTTCACCACGAGCTAAAGTTGGCTTTAAAATATTAGAAGCATCAATGGCACCTTCTGCTCCTCCAGCTCCAATTAAAGTATGCAATTCATCAACAAATAAAATAACGTGTCCGTTACTTTTAATTTCATTAATAATTTTTTTAAGTCGGTTTTCAAATTCCCCACGATATTTAGTCCCTGCAACTAGGCTTCCCATATCAAGGGCCATAACACGTTTATTGGTCATATCTTGAGGAACTTTCTTTTCCACAATTTTTTGAGCTAGTCCTTCTGCAATTGCTGTTTTACCAACCCCAGGCTCTCCGATTAGAACTGGATTATTTTTCGTCCGCCGACTTAAAATTTGAATTGCACGACGAACTTCTTGATCACGCCCAATAATTGGATCTAGTTGGCCATCTCGAGCTGCTTTGGTAAGATCTTTTGCAAATGAATCAAGCGTTGGTGTTTTTTCTTTATCATCATTCTTAGATTCAGTTGGTATTCCTTGATCAGGAACCCCCATTTTCCGAATCGTAATCTTACGAACATCTTCAGGAGAAATTCCTAAGCTGTTAAGAATTCTTGATGAAACGATTTCGTTTTCGCTAGTTAGCGCTAATAACAAATGTTCCGTTCCAACCCGTTTGCTGCCATATTGTTTAGCAATTTGACCAGCTAAATTTAAAATGTCACGCATCTTAGGAGAATATGGCAAATAAGTTGTTCCGTCGTTTTGTAAATTACCATAACCGGCAATTTGTTCAATTTCTTCTTTAACATCCTGTTCAGTAACAGAAAGTTGATTTAAGGTTTGGTAAGCGATTCCACTTTTTTCAATGGATAATGCCAATAATAAATGCTCAGTTCCAACCGATTGATGTTGAAAACCACGTGCTTGTTCTTGCGCAATCATAAGTGTTTTTTTTGCACTAGGTGTTAATGAGTCTTCCATTAAATAGCCTTCTTTCAGCTAGCACTCATATTTCAGCCGACATAATAAAGCTGATAATACGTTTGCCCGCACTTTTTCTTCTGTCTCATAATTAGACACATTGATTGCATCATGAGTAAGAATCGATGCAACCATATGTACTTCACGTTTATTTAATAGTCCGTTATTTAGTAAAGTTTTCAAAATATCTTCTTCATCTTTTTGACTAATCATGTCTCCAATTGAGTCAATCAAACGATCAAAAACATTCGAATCTTCCATTAAGTTTATTTTTTCAATTCTAATATAGCCACCGCCACCACGTTTACTTTGGACAACAAAACCGTCCTGAATGGTAAACCGAGTTTTAATGACATAGTTAATTTGAGAAGGAACTACATCAAAGTGTTCCGCAATATCTGAGCGACGAATTTCTACCTCTTCATCGCGTTCGGCTAACAATTTTTTTAAATATTCTCCAATAGTATCTGACATACTATGACTTGCCATATTATCATCTCATCTCTGACTAATGTTGACTTTAATTATATAAACATCGATCCCAAATGACAAGCAAATTCACTTATTAAAACAAAAAAAGTACTGATGAAATTAATCATCAGTACTTTTTTATTCGATCGGGAAGACAGGATTCGAACCTGCGACCCCCTGGTCCCAAACCAGGTGCTCTACCAAGCTGAGCCACTTCCCGAAAAAATGCACCTAGCAGGAGTCGAACCTGCAACCTTCTGATTCGTAGTCAGACACTCTATCCAATTGCGCTATAGGTGCATAATAAATGCCGAGGACCGGGATCGAACCGGTACGGTCATTACTGACCGCAGGATTTTAAGTCCTGTGCGTCTGCCAATTCCGCCACCCCGGCGAATTCCTATTAATATAGAAAAAAGCGGAAGACGGGATTCGAACCCGCGACCTCCAGCATGGCAAGCTGGCGTTCTACCACTGAACTACTTCCGCATAATGCCGACTAGAGGACTCGAACCTCCGACCTCATCATTACTAGTGACGCGCTCTAGCCAACTGAGCTAAGTCGGCAAAAATAATATGCGGGCAAAGGGATTCGAACCCCCACATCACGAAGATACTAGAACCTAAATCTAGCGCGTCTGCCAATTCCGCCATGCCCGCATGATATTATTTTTACTATATGAAACAAATGAGCCGTGGCAGGTTCGAACTGCCGACCCTCTGATTAAAAGTCAGATGCTCTACCGGCTGAGCTAACGGCTCAATGGAAGATACAGGGATCGAACCTGTGACCTCCTGCTTGTAAGGCAGATGCTCTCCCAGCTGAGCTAATCTTCCATTAAGAATAAATGTTGTCTACTGGATAAGTCAAAACTCGTTTTGACAACTATTAAATAATATCATCGAAATTGGAGGTCGTCAACCCTTTTTATTATCTTTTTTCATTTTTTATTTACCATTGCTTGTGCTTCCTATTATTAGGAAGTCGCTTCTAAAAAATGGTACAATAATATTGAAACATAATTAACTATAGGATTTTGAAAGGAAGATTATTATGGCTGAAAAACATCAAAAAGTTGTTTTAGTTGGTGACGGTGCCGTTGGTTCTTCATATGCATTCGCCATGGTTCAACAAGGTATTGCCGAAGAATTCGTAATCATCGATATTGATAAAAACAGAACTACTGGAGATGCTCTTGATCTTGAAGATGCTACTCCATTTACTTCACCAAAGAACATTTACTCTGGTGAATACTCAGATTGTAAAGATGCTGACCTAGTCGTTATCACTGCTGGTGCACCTCAAAAACCAGGTGAAACTCGTTTAGACTTAGTTAACAAAAACCTTAAAATCTTATCAACAATTGTTAAGCCAGTTGTTGACTCAGGATTCAACGGAATTTTCTTAGTTGCTGCTAACCCAGTTGATATTTTAACTTATGCAACTCAAAAATTATCTGGTTTTCCTAAAGAAAAAGTTATTGGTTCAGGTACTTCACTTGATACTGGTCGTTTCCGTGTTGCAATTGCAAAACAATTCAACCTTGACCCAGCTAGTGTAGATGCTTACATTTTAGGTGAACACGGTGATTCAGAATTTGCCGACCTTGATGAAGCTACAATTGGTAATGTTCCATTACTTAAGTACGCTGCAGATCGTAACGTTACTAAAGATGATTTACTTAAACTTGAAGACGAAACTCGTAACAAAGCATACACAATCATCAACAAGAAAGGTGCTACTTTCTACGGTGTTGGTACTGCTTTAATGAGAATCTCTCGTGCCATCTTACGTAACGAAAACGCAGTACTCCCAGTTGGTGCCCCAATGAACGGTGAATATGGTTTAAACGATATTTACATTGGTACACCTGCTGTTGTTAATGCCAGTGGAATTGCAAATGTTATTGAAATCCCACTTAGTGATGAAGAAAAAGCTAAAATGGCTGCTTCAGCTAAGACATTACAAGAAACTGCACACAATGGTATGAAAGCTACTGGTTTAGAATAAAAATTACTTCTAAACTAAATAATAAAAAGAACGAATCTTTCGATTCGTTCTTTTTGTTTAGTCTAAATATTTTTGTAATCGATTTAAGGCTTCTTTTATGTTGTCTAAACTAGTTGCATAGCTTAAACGGACATATCCTTCTCCTCCAGCACCAAAACTTGATCCTGGAATCATTCCTACTTTTGCCTTTTCAGCTACTTCAATACAAAAGTCATAACTGTTCTGGTTTAAATCAGCAGGTATTTTGGCAAAAATATAAAATGCTCCTTCTGGGAGTTCATTTTTAAATCCTAATTTTTCTAAACCTTCATGTAAATAATCACGTCGTTTGATGTATTGCTTTACCATTGGCAAAGCATCATCTTGTCCGTTAGCAAACGCTTCTTCAGCAGCAACCTGAGCCGCTGTCATCACTGAAGTTGTGACTAATTCGTGCACTTTAGCAATTTGTTCAACTAGATTAGCTGGCCCTGCAAAAATTCCAATTCGCCAACCAGTCATCGCATGGGATTTTGATAATCCATTAAATAAGATCGTTTGATCAGGAATAAATCTAGCAATTGAGGTATGTTTTTGTCCATAAGTTAATTCTGAATAAATTTCGTCACTAACTACGATTAAATCAGTTTTTGCTAAAATTTCTGCAATCATTTGAATTTCACTTGCTGAATATGTGCGACCCGTGGGATTAGAAGGAAAATTTAAAATAATCATTTTAGCATTCGGATGTTCAGCAATTGCCTTTTGCAAACGCTCTGGTGTTAATAAAAAATCATCCGGTTGGGTATTAATTTGAATTAGCTTCCCGCCATTTAAATCAATTAACGAATAGTAAACAGAAAAAGTCGGTGTCGGTACCAACACTTCGTCGCCTTCTTCAATGAAAGTTGCCAAAGTATCATACATCGCTTCCGTAACCCCATTAGTAATTACCAATTGGGTTTCTGGATCATAATCGACATCATATTTGTTTTTTAAGAAATCGGCTGCAGCTTTTCGGGTTTCAATTCTTCCCCAAGTAGCAGTATAATGACTTTCATCATCATCGATTGCAGCAATTGCAGCTTGTTTAACGTGCTTTGGAGTAGCAAAATCAGGTTCACCTAGTGTAAGCTTAACTAAATCAGGAATTTTACTGATTTTTTCGCTAAATCCATAGATATTTGAAAGCTGGGTTCTTAAAACATCTGGTTTAATTTTATCTTTTAAATTTTTATGCATTATTTATCTTTTCTCCATTTAAAATAGCATTATAATATTATCTTAGTGCCAGATTGTGAACAAATGTGTATAAAATAAAGACAATTTAAAAATAAAAGGAGCTTTTTATGAAAATTAATCAATTTGCCCAATCACATCCAGATTTATCTACTATAAAGAAAGAGCTACAATTGGTTGGTTTTAAAACAGAACAAACTGATGCAAAAAAACTCTTTTATGAACTACTCAAACAAATCCAAATCAATCCCACTAGTTCATCCAATTTTCAGGAAAAACTAAACCAACTTTTAGCAACTAATCAGGAAAGATTAGGCGACTTTTTTTCAACTGAAACACCTCTTTCAGCTGAAGTATTTTATTTAGTTGCTTTACAACTTTTAGGTTTTCAACCAACCGTTGATTTCAAGATTGATCAACCACTTGAATCTGTTATCAAATTAAATTTATTTCATCATGAAACTATTGATGCAACCAATCAATTAATTGAAGCCTGGTACGACTTATTGAACACCCATGGTAAAAATGACCTAACTTTACTTGATAGTATCGCTGCGAAGGGTTATTTCACAAAATCTGAGTTTGTGCCTAATCAACCACTCTTTTTTAATGGTAAAGCTCAAGCTACCTTTTTAGCTAAAGATTTTAAATATGAAACTGTTTATGTACAAACTGATTTTGATTCTGACTTTGATGGCAAAAATGATCTTCTAAAAGTTGAAATTACACGTCCCAAAACTGACGTTAAAGTTCCCGTTGCATATACAGCCTCTCCTTATGACCAGGGGGTTAATGATACTTTAGGCGAACAATTAACGCACAATGTTAACCAAGACTTAACCGAAAAAGTAGCTGGTGAAATAAAACTCACTGAACCACAACCCTTAAAACACGGAACTAAGCAAAAAACTACTGATTCAACTGGTCAAGCCACTGAAACTCATCAACCAAAACCAGGTTATACACTAAACGACTATCTGTTAGTTCGTGGATTTGCCAGTGTTTATGTAGCAGGGATTGGAACGATTGATTCTGATGGTTTACAAACCTGTGGTGATCCGCAACAAACTGCCAGTACAATTGCTGTGATTGAGTGGTTACATGGTGATCGAATTGCCTTTACCAATCGGACAGATGGGATTGAAATCAAAGCAGATTGGTGTAACGGGAATGTCGCTATGACAGGACGTTCATATCTTGGCACTTTAGCAATTGCGGCAGCCACAACTGGTGTGAGCGGATTAAAAACAATCATTGCTGAAGCTGCAATTTCATCTTGGTATGATTATTACAGGGAAAACGGACTCGTTGTTGCCCCTGGTGGTTTTCAAGGGGAAGATGCAGATGTTTTAGCGGGAGAAACTTTCTCGCGGAGCTTACGTGCTGGTGATAATTTCAAAATTCGCCCAACATTTGATAAATATCTAAAACAAATGGAAGCTGATCAAGATCGTGTAACTGGGAGCTATAATCAATTTTGGAATGATCGTAATTACCGAAACCAAATGAAAAACATTAAAGCTGACGTAATGTTAGTTCACGGGCTTAATGATTGGAATGTTAAGCTTCGTAACCCATATGAACTTTGGCAGGGAATTCAAGATCTACCAATCCAGAAAAAACTAATTTTTCATCAAGGACAACACGTTTACATCAACGCCTTTCCTTCCTTTGATTTTTCCGACATCGTCAATCTTTGGCTCTCGCATGAATTATACGAAATTGATAATCACGCTGAAACAATCCTACCTAACTTAATTGTCCAAGATAACGTACAGCCAGATACTTGGTACAAGGAAAGTAATTGGCCAAATAATTCAACAACGCACAAAAAGGTTCAATTTGATCGAGAAATATTCAAAAATGATGTTCCTCAAGCAAACTTTTTACAATATAGTAAAAATCCTCAAGAATGGCGGCATCAAATCTTTAATATCAAAGATAAAATGCTTCAAGATAATCGAGTGGTTGCCACTGCCGAATTTGATAAAGAAATTACCATCAATGGTGAAGTTAAATTACAAATTCAAGTTGCTAGTGACACTAATCTAGGAATGTTAAGTGCAGCTCTTTTAGATTATGGTGATGCAAAACGGCTCAATGAAAACCCAACCATTTTAGCTCGTCATGGGGTTCCTCTAGGTTATCGTTGGTATTCCGATGACTTACGTGAATTTACTTTGAATAAGAAAGCAACCCCATTTAAACTAATTTCTGAGGTTCATCTTAATCTTCAAAATCGAACTAGTCCTGCAATTAACGAACCAATTGAACCAAATCATTTCTATAACGTCGAGTTAAAGTTCCAACCTACTTTTTATCGGCTTCCTAAAGACCGAAAATTAGCTGTGGTGCTTTACTCAACTGATTACGAAATGACTAATCGGAATAATCAACAAATCTCTTATGGAGTCATTTCAGAAGCAACTTTAGCAATTCCATTCAACTAAAAAAGAATCCACAATCGCGGATTCTTTTTATTTTGCATTTAAATTAGATTAATTTACGACGTAAGTAAGTTGAAAGTGAATCAATTGCTAATACCATTGCTACAATTCCTAATAAAATAATTCCCGTTTTTGACCAATCCCGTGTTTGTAAAGCAAACATCATTGGTGTACCAATTCCTCCGGCACCAACTAAACCAAGAATTGATGCAGAACGAACTGAAATTTCAAAACGATATAAAGTATAAGAAACTAGTTCAGGTAAAATCTGAGGCATCGTGGCAATTCTAAAAATTTGCCACTTTGTTCCACCATCAGCTTCAATTGCGACTTCCGCACTCCGGTCCATTTCTTCAATTGCTTCAGAAAACAATTTACCTAACATTCCAACAGAATGAACACCAATTGCTAAAACTCCAGCAAAAGAACCAGGGCCAACTGCTTTGATGAACATAATTGCCAACACAACTTCAGGAAATGCCCGAATTGCAGTTAACAAAAATTTACCAATGGTTGATCGAGGATGAAACATTGAATTCTTAGTTTGTGCAGCAAAAAACGCAAACGGAACTGATAAAACAGCTGAAATAATTGTTCCTAAGAAAGCAATTGCTAAAGTAATTACTAACTCAGAAACCATATCTTCTCCGCTACCGTTATATACATATGCCCAGTCAGGATGAATTATTCCATTAAAAATCGAAACACTAACTTGCCCGGCAGAACCTTGAATTTTGGTAAGGGGTATTCCTGAAAATGACCACACATACAATGCAATAATCACAACTGCTGCAATAATCCACTTTACACGTTCAAATTTTGATTTTTTTAAATTCATTATTGTAGTCGCTTCCTTAGATAATTACTGATAGTGTCAATTACAAGTACTACAACGAAAATTGAAATAATAATGACTGCCGTTCTTGGATAGTCATATTGATCCAAAGTTTGTTGTAAGTAAAGTCCAATTCCTCCGGCTCCCAAATAACCAAGTACGGTTGATGAACGCACGTTAATTTCAAGCGTATATAAGAAATCACTCATAAATTGACCGGCAACTTGAGGCATTACAGCAATTCGTACCGTTTGAGCCATTGAGGCACCAGTAGCACGGATAGCACGAACCGGTCCCATATCAATTGTTTCAATTACTTCGTAGAATAATTTTGAAACCATCCCGAATGAAAAGAGCGCTAAAGTAATCACACCAGTCATTGGTCCAATCCCAAAGATAGCCACGAATAAAGCGGCTAACAACAGATTTGGTAATGTTCTAATTAAAGAAAGAATAATTCGAATAATTCCTCGACCAATTCTATTCTTTACAATATTACGAGCAGCAAGTATAGAGAATGGAATTGCCAAAGCAGTCCCAAATGTAGTTCCCAAAATTGCCATCTGCACCGTTTGTAACAATGGGTCTTTCATTTTTGCTAGATATGACCAGTCAGGATCTTTCATTTGTCCCAAAATCACACCAAATTGATCGATGTTAGTCATGAAAGTATCGAAGTCAACTCCAGTAACCAATGATGAGAAGTAAATCAAAACTAACATAATTACGGCAATCGAAATTCCAATGATATGGAATCGCTGCACGAAATCTTGTTTAGGGACGTTCATTATTGTTCCACCCCATTTTCGTAAATTTGTTTCAAGTCAGCTTCATTAGCCTCTGTAATTGGCTTGTTATAAACTAATTTACCATCTCGTAATCCGATAATTCGATCAGCATACTGCAATGCTAATTCAACAGAGTGAATGTTAACCAAAACGGTAATGTTTTCGTACTTTTTCAAATGGTAAAGGTCATCCATTACCCCTTTACTAGTTTTAGGATCTAGTGAAGCAACCGGTTCATCAGCAAGAACCAAAGTTGGATCTTGCATTAGAGTTCTTGCAATTGCAACTCGTTGCTTTTGTCCACCAGATAATTCATCGGCACGACGATATAATTTTTTAACCATGTTAACTTTATCAAGTTCTTCCACAGCTTTTTGTTTATCTGCTTTGCTGTAAAGACCTAACATCGTTTTCCAGGTTGGGTAATAACCTGAACGACCAGCTAAAACATTTTTTTGAACAGTAGTTCTTTCAACTAGGTTAAAGTTTTGGAAAATCATTCCAATTTTACGACGCATTTGACGAAGGGCTTTCCCCTTTAATTTACTAATATCAACGCCATCTACCAAAACTTCACCGTCTGTAATATCAATCATTTTGTTAATTGAGTTAAGCATCGTACTTTTACCAGCACCTGATAACCCAACCACAGCCACAAATTCACCACGATTAACTTTAAAATTAATATCTTCTAATCCTTTTACTCCACTTTGATAAGTTTTATTAACGTGTTTAAACTCTAAAACTATTTGGTTTTCCAACGATTTTATCCCCTAACTATTTGTCGATATTTTTTGCTTCTTTTAAATGCTCTCTAATGAATTACCACCAGTTTGCATTACAACTTTTACTGGAATGTGGAGTTGCTTAGTAAGCAACTTTTCCAAAGGTTTCACTTGTGAATCTGCAGATCCGGCATTTGATGCAGGCTTAAATTCAACAACTAATTTTTTTAGGTTGATAGTTGCCAGTATCGGCACTTTTTTTACCACAAGCAGTTAATCCAACTGCCATTACAAGCATTGCTGAGGCTACTGCCACGGTTTTTACAACTTTTCCAAACTTCATATCCATTCTCCTCTGGGTACTTAATTTAGTTATTATTTAAGATTTTACCGTTAAAAATGAACATTATCAAGTCAAAAATGCAAATGTTTTGTAATTTGCAAAAAAAAATATCGATTTTATAAAATAAAAGTACATACAAATAGTTAGGTCGCTAAAACGCGAACATTAAAGCGTAAACATTCACATAATAAAAGAGGTACCTCAATGAGCTACCTCTTTCGTTTAGTTAAAATAAATCTTGTTTAGTAATCTTAGTTTTACCGTGCATGTATGGTTGTAGGACTTCTGGAATATTAACTGTACCATCTTCATTTTGGAAGTTTTCCAAAATTGCAGCCACAGTTCTACCAACTGCAAGCCCAGAACCATTTAAGGTGTGGACATATTGCAACTTACCATTTTCGTCACGATATTGAATGTGAGAACGACGAGCTTGAAAATCAGTGGTGTTAGAACAACTTGAAATTTCACGATAACAGTGTTGTGATGGCATCCAAACTTCAATATCATGAGTCATCGCAGCTGTAAAACTCATATCGCTACTAGTTAAAGTAATTACGTGATAAGGAATTCCCAGCTTCTTTAATGACGATTCAGCTTGAGCAGTAATATTTTCTAGAGCATCCCATGATTGTTCTGGTTTCGTAAATTGAACCATTTCAACCTTATTAAATTGGTGAAGACGAATTAATCCCTTGGTATCACGTCCGGCACTACCAGCTTCAGAACGAAAGGCTGGAGTTAAAGCTGTAAACTTAACGGGAAGTTTTTCAGCAGGAATTACTTCATCACGATAAAAGTTAACCAAAGGTACTTCGGCAGTTGGAATCATCGTTAAATCACTATCTGCAATTTCAAAACCAGCTTTATTTTCTTTAAATTTAGGGAATTGACCAGTTCCAAACATTGAAGCCGAGTTAACCATGTAAGGTGGCAAAATTTCAGTATAACCGGCCTTATCATTTTCATCTAAATAGAAGTTATAAACGGCTCTTTCAAGCATTGATCCAGCACCAATATAGTAGACAAAACGACTTCCAGCAACTTTTGCACTGCGTTTGAAATCTAAAATATCAAGTTTTTCTCCAATTTCCCAATGAGGCTTTGGTTCAAAATCAAACTTACGTGGAGTTCCGACTTTGCGAAGTTCAACTGAACCTTCTTCAGTTAAACTAACAGGAACTTTATCATTAGGGATATTAGGAAGATGGGCTTCCAAGTTATCTTGTTCAGCCTTAGTAGTTTCTAAATCAGCATCAAGTTGTTTGATTTCGGCTCCAACTTCACGCATACGCTTAATTTGTGCATCAGCATTCTCTTTATTGCGTTTAAGTTGTGAAATTTCTTCTGAAACTTCATTTCTTTCAGCTTTAAGTGCTTCACTCTTCACAATTAAATCACGCCGTTTTTGGTCTAATTCCATTAAATGATCAACGCTTGCACCATCAACTCCACGATCAGCCATTTTTTGTTTGAACCATTCAGCATTTTGTCGAATCATTTTCATATCTAGCATAACTTTTTCCTCCTTGTATATAAAAAGACCCTCGTCAATTGGGACGAAGGTCTTTGCTTTTTCGCGGTACCACCCAAGTTCCTATCATGAGATAGGCCCTTAATTATTGATTAGTAACGGAATCGCCGTGCAGGATTAACTGCCCTCTTCGCATACTGGAAATTTCGATGATAACTCTCAGCCCCGTTATCTCTCTGTATATCTACTTATAGGTATGCATTCGTTTTATTTTTCTCAATTATACAATATAAAGCTAAATTATCCCAATACTTTTTTTAATTTTTGGTCAACATCAGCTAAAACCTGTTCACGAGCTGTATCATCATTCATGAAATCATAGCGGTCACCATCAATCATCATCTTAGGTGATAAATCATAATCTGCGTACCACTTAGTGTAACGTTGATTTAATTCTCGATAATAATCGTAAAGGCTATCATCATTTTCAATTTGTTCAAAAGAACGGCCCCGCCGTTTAATTCTTTGCAACATGGTTTCAAAGGACACCTTGATGTAAATTAATAAATCAGGATTCTTTTGAAAATCACTTCCAGGAATTGGTTCCATCATATTCTGTAGCAAAGAATCATAAATATCAACTTCTGTTTCAGTTGAACGACCTAAATCGGCATTTAAATGGAAAAGTAATGAATCTTCAAAAATGGAACGATCCATAACACTATATTTATCGATGTTAGCTTCTTTAATGCTATCTAAACGTTTATTTAGAAAATAAATTTGTAATAAAAAGGCATATTTTTTAGGATCCTTATAAAACAATGGCAAAATTTCATTATCGTCCACTGACTCATAAAAAGCAGGAGCATTTAGATGTCCTGCTAATAAGGTGGTTAAAGATGTTTTTCCTGCTCCAATAGTTCCTGATAAAACAATCATTTGATTATCTCCCCTAATAAAAAATGGTCCAACTAGCAAAACTAATTGTACCATTTTTATGATTATTTTAATTTGAATAATTTATTTTTCTTCTGATTCGCCATCGATTTTAGCTGGGCTAACATCGATTTTATCAAGCGGAATAATATGAGTTTTCTTAACAATTTTGCACCCAACGTAAAGGATTACTACTAATGGCACACTGATATAAGTAACCGCAATTTGGAACCAGTCACCGTTCGCAAAAGCACCTACATCTTGGCCACAAATTACAATGATACAAAGAATTAAACAAAGAATTGGTCCAAGTGGGAACCAAGTTGCGTGATATTTCAATTCGCTAACCTTGTGTCCTTGTAAAACAAATGCTTTTCTAAACCGATAATGAGATAAAGCAATCCCAAACCAAGCAATAAATCCAGTTAATCCTGAAGCAGCAACTAACCAAAGATAAATTTGCGGACCAACAAAACTAGTTAAGAAGGTTAATAAGGCAATTAAAGTAGTTGCAAGTAAAGAAAGAACGGGAATCCCGCTTTTACTTAGCTTACCAAAAACTTTTGGTGCATATCCTTCGTCAGCCATTGCATAAAGCATTCTAGTTGAGGCATACATTCCTGAGTTAGCAGATGAAATAACTGATGTTAAAATAACAGCATTCATCACACTAGCTGCAGCAGCTAAACCAGCTCGTTTGAAGACAATGGTAAAGGGACTAATTGCGATATCAGTTGCTGATGAACCTAGCAAATCATGACTGGTATAAGGAATTACGGCTGCAATTACGAAAATAGCAAGGACGTAGAACAAGATAATCCGCCAAAAAACTTCATGAATAGCTTTAGGTACACTATGATGTGGGTCATCAGCTTCACCAGCTGTAATCCCAACCAACTCAGTCCCTTGGAAAGAGAACCCTGCAACCACGAAGACACTTAGAATTCCAGGAATTCCGTTCACAAATGGAGCTGCTTTATAAGTAAAGTTACTTAATCCAGTAGCATGACCACCCATGATTCCAAAGATGGTTAAAACTCCAACAGCTAGGAAAGCAAAAATCGTAACTACTTTAATTAATGACATCCAGAATTCAGTTTCCCCAAACGCTGAAACAGCCAAAATATTAATGCAGAAAATGATTACTAAAGCAATTGCACTCCAAATCCAGGCATGAACATGGGGTAACCAGAAAGCCATTACTAATGAAACAGTTGAGATATCAACCGCCACAGTGATTGCCCAGTTAAACCAGTAATTCCACCCCATCGCAAATCCTAACGCAGGATCAACGTACTTAGTAGAATATGTAGAAAATGATCCAGAAATTGGTAAGTTAGTAGCCATTTCTCCTAAACTGGTCATCAAGAAGTAAACCATGATTCCCATCAAAATGTAAGCTACTAATGCTCCACCAGGTCCTGCATTGTGAATTGCTGCCCCACTGGCAACAAATAATCCAGTTCCAATACAACCACCCAAGGCAATCATTGAAACATGTCGTGACTTTAAGCCACGCTTAACTTTTGCTTGCTTTTCAGCCATTACTAAACTCCTCCTATAGACAAGAAAGTGCATCAAACTAATAGAAAAGACTCTTCTGAAAATTAATCCAGAAGAGCCTAATTAAACAATCGTTCATTAGTCTGCAAAGCGCTCCGCATTTCTCAATGCGACAGTGCTTGATTTATTAAATCAAGCCCCAATCAAATGGTTACCACTCATTTAATTTCGGCGACGATTCCTTTCGTTCTGTTTCACTGACCTGGTTAGTCTTCACAGAACTACTGATAATAGTCGCTCCTCTTCTTAGATATTTTATTTGTGTATCCACAGTATAAGATTTTATTAAACTAAATGCAACCTTATTTAAAAGAGCGTATGATCAACCTAACTAGATGACTAGTCAAGGGGGATTATGATGTCTGATAAAGAAGCACTTTTAATTATTGATTATACTAATGATTTTGTTGCAGACGATGGGGCCCTAACTCTTGGTAAACCAGCTCAAGCATGTGAACCTAAAATTTTGGAGTTAGCCAACCAGTTTTATGCGGCAGATCAATTCGTGATTTTACCGACAGATGTCCATCGCAAGGGCGACCAATATCATCCTGAAACCAAATTGTTTCCCTCACACAATCAACGTAACACTTGGGGACGTGAATTGTTTGGTGAATTAAAACCTTGGTATCAAGAACATCAGAAAAACGAAAACGTCTGGTTAATGGACAAAACGCGTTACAGTTCGTTTGTCGGCATTGATTTAGATTTACGGCTCCGTGAACGAAATGTTAAAACACTTCATTTAGTGGGAGTATCCAGTGATATTTGTGTTTTGCATACTGCCATTAGTGCTTATAACTTAGGCTATCATGTGATTATCCACGAAAATGCCGTAGCTAGTTTTACAGATGCTAATCAAGCTTTCGCTTTAAATCATATGAAAACAGCCTTTGGTGCTGAAATTGTTAAATAAGTAAAAAAGTTCTCCACAAAAGGAGAACTTTTTTATTTTTGTCGTTGTTACAATTTAGTTGCGTTTTTTGTTTAATTTACCTAAGCCCAAAATTGAAACAAGTGATAATAATAACATTCCGATAAGAACCATGAATGAGTTACTTGCAGAAGTTCCAGTTTGTGGAAGTGTTTCTGCTACAGATGCACTTTTTGCTTTGTCAGTTGAAGTGCTTGTTAGAGGACTACCAGTTGTAACAGTTCCGTTATGACCAATTGTTTGATCTGAAGTAACCTCACCGTTGTGACCCATATTAGAATTTGGTAATTGAGTTGCTTGTTTGTCTTTTTCAGCTTGAGCTGCTTTTTCGGCATCATCGACAGCTTGTTTAGCTAAGGCGTTTTTTAGAACTTGGTTAGCCTGGTCAAGGTTTGCTTGAGCAGTTTCAAGTGTTTCGTGAGCGGTTGCTTGGCTAGCTTGTAAGTCTTTAAGTGCTTGTTCTGCTTTAACTTGGGCGTCTTTAGCAGTTTGTAAGTTCTTATCAGCATTTTGATATTGTGATAAGACAGCTTGATATGCGGCTAATTTATCGGCTTGAGCTTTAGCATCAGCTTGAGCGCTTTGGTTATTCGCTTTGACTGTTGCTAAGGCTTTATTTGCTTGGTCGGCAACAGTTTGAGCAGCAATGACAGCTGATTTTGCGTCGTTTAAGTCAGATACAAGTTTTGGTGCTTGAGCTTGTAATTGAGCAAGTTTATTTTGAGCGTTTTGAATATCTGTTTCTAATGAAGCAACTTTGCTATTGTTTAAGTTAATATCGTTTGCTAATGAATCGTTTTCGTTTTGTAAATCATTGATTTGTTGTTGCACATTAGCAAGGTTTAAACTATCAAGTTTAGCTTGCTTAGTTGCAACATCCTGGTTGGCTGAGTTAAGTGCTGATTGAGTAGTATTTACTAATTGAGCGCTTTGTGCTTCTTTAGCTTGATCAGCAGCGAGTTGCTTAGCTAATTCAGGGTTATTACCGAAAACAGGAGTATGTGAACCGACACTTGACCACTTTGCTGGATCAACTACGTTTGAGGTGTGACCCATGTATCCAGTCTTAGTATCCCGGTTATAATCACTCTTAATGTTAGATAAATCAGCCCCAAGTAAGTGAATTTGCCCCATATGATCAATACTTATCGCTGCATCAGTAAAACCGTATTTCCAATCACTAACTCCCAATAATGAAATGGTATGTCCATAATGTGCTGATGCATCTTTAAATAACATTGAAACTACAGTATCATAAATTGCTTCTTTGTATCCAGCTAAAGTACCTGGGTTTGAAACCATACCTAAGTAACCAGCACTTAGATCTTCATAAATGTTTCCTTGACTGTCTGTAAGTCCAACGGTCTTTGCGGCTGCGGTAATTGCTGAAACATCATGTCCAGCTCCAGCCTTGTTTCCCATGATATCCCAGCTGTCTTTATCGTAGTTAGCAGCAACTTCGTCCGCAAACTTGTCCATCGATTGCCCACCAACTACTACTTGATGCATTCCATCTTGTTGACGAATTTGATTGATTAGATTTCCATAAAAATCATCAATTTCTAATTTTTGTTCAGACGTCAAGTTATTAACATCAATATTGATTAAGTCTTTTGGATTTAATACAAATCCATTTTCATTTAATGCACTACCTTGGCTATCCCATTGTTTGAGTTTTTTAGTTCTTTCGTCCCATCCTTGTTGCGTAGTTGGTTTAGCTTCGTTCCAAACAGAAGTATCTGGCAATTTAATGGTACTTTGAGCGGAATCATTATTCATGGCGTTTTGATCAGCTTGAACGGCTGACTTGTCAGCATTGTTTTGATTTAGTGCGTTATTATAATCGGTTTGTGCTTTAGCTTGAGTTTGCTTAGAAGAATTCAATTCATCAGTTGCTTTACCGATTTGGGCTTGATCATTTTTAGCCGTGTTAGTTAAGTCATCAATTTTTTGTGCATTATCAGCTTGTTTAGCTTTGTCCGCAACAACTTGACTTTTGGCGGTGCTAATTTGATTTTGGTCATCACTGATTGTAGTATTGGCCTTGTTTTGGTCAGCCTGGTTATTGTCAACTGCTGCCTGGGCTGATTTTTCAGTTTGAGTTACTTGTGCCAAGTTAGCATCGGCAGTATCTGCAGTTGCTTGTGCTGCTTTTTCAGCAGTTTGCGTGTTATCTGCCTTAGCTTGAGCTTCATTGGCAACGGGTGTTTGGTTATCAACATCAGTTTGTGCTTGTGCAATGTGAGTTGGTGCTTCATCAGCAACCTTTTGGGCTGAATCTACAGCTTGAGTTTTGGCTGTGACATCAGCTTGTGCAGTTTGAACTGCTTGATTCGCTTGGTCTGATTTTGTTTGAGCGTCATCTTTTGCAGATTGTGCTTTTATTTGATCTGCTTGCGCTTCAGGTACAGCAACGGCATTATTAGTCACTTGGGTTTGTGACTGAGTTACTACATCAGCTGAGACAGGATTAACTAAGCCGACATTAGCTACTAAAAATGATGAAAAGGCAATTCCAGCAACTGTTACTCCCCAAATTTTCGTGCTATTCATCCAGCCCTTTTTCGTTTTGAATAAACGTTTGGCTGATTTTTCTTCGGTGGTGAGATTCCGCATGTTGCGCTTTGATTTGTATGGCATGTGCATCACTCCTATATGATTTTTAATATGTAATTAGTTTTTATGCAAATTACACCGCATCTTTTTTATAAATATTACAGTAAAATAAAGTTTATATCAAACAAATAGAAAATAACTCACCCTATAGATTAGGATGAGTTATTTTTTATTTTTGTCGTTGTTGTAATTTAGAATGACGAATTCCATAGACAAAGTAAGTTACCAAACCAATTACCAACCAGATTCCAACTGAAACTTTAGTCATATCTGGCAACATGATAATGAAGTAAATACTCATTAAAGCAGCCGCAATCGGAAGATATGGATACCATGGCATTTTAAAACCATCGTTTTTGATATCTTTTCGGCGACGCAATGGAATGACCCCAAACGAGATGCAAGCAAAGGCTAACAATGTCCCGGCATTAATCAAGGAAGCTAGTTGTTCTAGTGGCACCAAGACGGCAAAGATTGCTTGGATAATCGTGGCCACCACAATCGCATTGCGTGGTACTTTATATTTATCGTTAATTTTACCCATTTTTTCTGACAACAAACCGTCACGTCCCAAGGCATAAACCAAACGTGATCCACCGAAGAACATGGTAACCATTGCAGTAAAAATACCAAACAACGCCCCAATGGTAATTAGTTTATTCCATGAGTCAAGTCCAATCGTATGCAAAGCATATGCTGCTGGATCATCAACGTTCAAGTCCGTGTAATGAACCATTCCAACCAATACCAGTGAGAACGCAACATAAAGAATTACGGCAATAATCACAGTTCCTAAAATTCCCCGTACCACATTTTTCTTTGGATCAATGGTTTCCGCTGAATTAGCTGCCAAAGCATCGAACCCGATAAAAGCAAAGAAAACGGTGGCTGTAGCAGTTGAGATTCCACCCATACCAAACGGACTTCCATGAAATTGTTTGGGATAAAATGGCACATAATTACTTGTTTTAATGTAGAAAGCCCCTAAAATTACGAAAACTACAATAATAGCTAGCCTAGAAACAGAATTTAACGTTAAAATTTTGAAACGCTCGCGAACTGGAGCTTCGTTAACTCCTGCTGGTCAAAAATTATATCCTCATTTTCAAAATATTTTACGCCAATATACCGATACTAAAGTAATTGCCGATCAAATTAATGGTCTAGAAACCGGCATTGTTAAAATTGGGGCGATCAATAGTTTGTCACGTTATTGGTTACCTGGTTTGATTCGCGGTTTTGAAAGATTGCACCCAAACATTCACTTCACCTTATATCAAGGAGACTATGACGAGATTCGTGAAGACATCCGCTCTGGAAAAGTGGATCTTGGTTTCTTAAAACCCCCATATACAAATGGTTTCAAAACAAGTCCTTTGAAAATTGAGCAATTACTTGCCATTGTTCCTGCTAATCACCCACTTGCAAAAGCAAATAATGTTAGTATGACTGAAATTTATAAAACATTTGATAACATCATTTTGATCCCCGCGGGCTCTCATAGTAGTGTTTTGGAAGCTTTTAATTGTTTAGACATTTACCCCGCGATTAGAGATAAAATTCAAGATGATTATACTGTCATGGCCATGGTGGAAGCTGGATTAGGAGTCAGTTTTGTTTCAGAATTGATGTTAACCAACTGCCCCTTTGCCATCAAAGGAATCCCAACAACTCCAGCCTTAAACCATTCAATTAGCCTTGCCTATCAAGATCCAGCTAATTTATCAATTGCTAGCAAACGTTTTTTAGAATATGTAGAGTCGCAAAAAGCAGATTTATCGTAAGCAAAAAGGTTTGAAATCAATTGATTTCAAACCTTTTTCTAATCCAAACTATTCTAATCCAAACTATTATGGAATAATTTAAACTCTTTAAGTTTTGGGGCAACCCAAAGATAAAGATATTCAGCAATTTGGAGCCAAGTATAAGCAAAGAATGCTCCTCCAATTACATCTGTAGGAAAATGAGCATTTAAGTAAACACGAGAAACCATTACTAAGAAAAGCCATAATCCAAGAAGGGTTTTAATCATCCATGCATTCGTACTATTCTTAAGTACTGGAACTAATACAATCCAAATTACACTAACTACTAAGAAAGTTCCTAAAACGTGGCCACTTGGAAAACTATAACCATCATCTGCGGCTAAATGTAAGCTTGGACGAGGACGTGCAACAATGTGTTTCACAATGGTTCCAAAAGCATCTCCACCAAACAGTAAACATAAAGCCCAGAATGCAGGAATTTTATATCGACATCCCCATAAAAAGAATGCCAACAGAATTATCCACACAATATCCATTTTGGGACTAGCCAAAAAACTAATTATCGTAAATAATTTATCTTCAAAACCTGATTGGCCGTGTTGAACCCCACCAATCATGACTGTATCTAAAAAGTCGATAAAGCCAAATTTCATTTTAACGGAAATGGCTAACAAAACCGTAATAATCAATGAAACGGTTAACTTATAGGGACGACTAGGGTCCTTTTTAATAATCATACTTATGCCTCCAATATTATACTGTTAGTATACCATATTGTTTTTTAAAACTTTTTCCCTAAGCAAAAACCTAAGCTTTGGCGTAAAATTAAAGTAAACTACAAAAAAGCGAGGACTTGCTATGCTTAATAGTATTATGATTATGCTAATCGTTGGAATTGCTGTCGGGGTATTGGGTTCAATTCTTGGAATTGGAGGGGGAATGATAATCACGCCTGTGTTAACGCTTGGATTTGGCTTAGATATTAAATATGCCATTGGAGCCAGTATCATTGCCGTCATTGCTACCAGTTCGGGAGCCACGATTGCCTATTTAAAAGATAACGTTTTAAACCTACGAGTTGCCATGTTTTTAGAAATTGCCACGTCAATTGGAGCCATCATGGGAGCATTATTAACTGGTGTAATTCGTCCCGTTTTTCTCTACTTGTTGTTTGGTCTCCTACTCTTCTTTTCTGGTGCCAATATGGTCCGAAAGCTTTGGGGTAAACAAGTCCCAACCAACGCTGATAGTGATGATTCAATTGCCAAAAAATTAAAATTAAACGGTTCTTACTATGATAAAAATTTACATAAGCAAGTCGACTACAAAGTAACTAACGTCCCCTCTGGAATTACAATCATGTTTGGAGCAGGAATTGCCAGTGGGTTACTTGGGATTGGTTCCGGAGCTTTTAAAGTGATTGCGATGGATACCTTCATGAAGATGCCGCTTAAACCTTCTAGCTCTACCAGTAATTTAATGATGGGAGTGACCGCGGCGGCGAGTGCCACCATTTATTTCTTTAACGGTTCGATTCTACCGCAAATTGCCGTTCCGATGGCCTTAGGCATTATTGTCGGAGCAGCCGTCGGTTCACGGGTTATGCAAATCATGCCCGTTCGGATGTTACGGATGATTTTCATTCCCATCTTGCTTTATTTAGGACTACAAATGATTTTGAAAGGATTTGGGGTGACCATCTAATGCCAAACGCCAATAAAAACGAAATTAAACGAGTTGAAATCACGATTGGAAATATTCTACGATGGGGTGTACTGATTTCTGCAGCTATTATGATTGCTGGATTGTTACTCTTTATTTTAAAAGGTGGACTCGGATATCCTAAGGGTTATTATGCTAAATCATTTCGCCAAATTTGGGAAGGATTAATTCAACTCAAACCATACTCAGTCATGATGCTTGGAATTTTTGCTTTAATTTTAACCCCCGTATTACGAGTCGTCGTTTCAATTTATTCCTTTTATAAAGAAAAAGATTTTACTTACGTTTATATCACTACGTTTGTCCTTTTAATTTTCAGTTTTCTTTTAGGAATTATTTTTCATTTATAAAAACCAAAAAATCAGTCGGCCACAATGGCTGACTGATTTTTAATTTTATCGCTTTATTTTTTAGTAATGGCGGCGTCAACATAGCCTAATAAGAAGAGAAATTTAGCGTCATCTAAGTCAGGTGAAACAGTTACAGCCCCAATTGTTATTTTGGTCTTAGTTTCGTCTTTATCATCTTTTTTTGCATCTAATTCGATATCCAAATTAACTTTGGCAGGTAAGGCACCAAGTTGAACGTTATCAGCTTTAGCAACAATCACAGAAAACTCTTTATCCCCAATGTTATCCATAATCTTCTTTACTTGTTGAGTGATAAATTGTTTCCAAAAGTTAACAAATTCTTCCCGACCGTCATCCGTTTCAACATTAAATGGTCCAGTAACGGCCATTTGTCCGTCAGTAATTTCAATATTAAGTTTCATGATCATTCTCCTTTATTCATTTATCTATATTATAAGCTAAACTAACTTTCCGTACTAAAAGAATGCCTAATTAGTCAAAATAGATTATGATATAAAATAAACTATTTAAGGAGTAAGAATTATGGGTGAAGATTTATTAGAGCGTTTTTTACGCTATGTCAAAGTTAACACCCGTTCCAATCCTGCTTCAAAGACCGTTCCTTCTAATCCAAAAGAAGTCGCCTTTTTAAAAGATTTAAGTCAAGAATTAAAATCGATGGGTATGCATAATGTCCGGACTGGCAAAGATGGTTACGTATTTGCTGATTTACCAGCTAATGATGACCAAACACGTGCTAAAGTTGGTTTCATTGCCCACGTTGATACCGCTGAATTCAATTCTGAAAACATTCAACCCCAAGTAGTTGAAAATTACGATGGTCATTCTGTGATTGCACTTGATCAAGCTGGTAAATACAATTTAGATCCCCACACTTTTCCTAGTTTAACAAAGTATGCGGGGCAAACTCTAATTACCACAGATGGATCAACTTTATTGGGTGCCGATGATAAAGCCGGTGTCTCTGAAATCATGGAGACTCTCCAATATTTGATTGCTCACCCTGAAATCAAACATGGTGACATCGTGGTCGCTTTTGGTCCTGATGAAGAAATTGGAACTGGAGCTGATCATTTTAATACCAAAGACTTTGGTGCTGATTTAGCTTATACCGTTGATGGTGGATCATTGGGCGAACTCCAATACGAAACCTTTAACGCCGCTGCTGCTACGGTCCATTTTAATGGAACCAACGTGCATCCCGCCGAAGCTAAAGATGTGATGGTCAATGCTGCCCAACTGGCCATGGATTTCCATGAAGCTTTACCCATTGCGGAACGTCCCGAAAAAACAGATGGTCGCGATGGTTTCTACATGCTAACTGATATGGCAGGAACCCCCGATTCTGCTGATTTAAGTTACATCATTAGAGACTTTGATCACGCTAATTTTGAAAGTCGAAAAGCCTTTATCAAAAACTTAGCGGATGAATTCAACCAAAAATATGGAGCTGAACTCGTTGAAATTAACATTTTTGATCAATACTACAACATGGGAGAAGTCTTAAAGGACGATTTAACGCCAGTTGAATTAGTCAAAACTGCCATGCAAAAAGTAGGAATTACACCCAACATTTTCCCCGTTCGTGGTGGAACAGACGGTTCTAAGATTTCCTTCTTATGTACGCCCACTCCTAACATTTTTGCTGGTCCCGAAAACATGCACGGCCGTTTTGAATATATTTCCCTTCAAACAATGAAAAAAGCGGTTGAATTATTAATTCAAATCGTGCAAGATGTGCCAACTGAAAATTAACGAATTAGCAAAAAAGATTTCACCAAATGGTGAAATCTTTTTTATTTTTCTGCAGGATGCTTAGTGGTTAATTGTCTAACTACTTTGCGTGCATGTTCTTGAATTTCAGGGTTAGTTGGGTCTTCTAAAACAGCCACAATTTGTTCAGCAACTTGACGTGCTTCATTTTCATCAAAGCCACGGGTTGTAATAGTTGGTGTTCCAACTCGAATTTCTTCCATCGTGTTGCCGTTTTCTAACGGTAGTAACTCTTTGTTGGTAGCAATTCCCACTGTATACAATAATTCAGCCGCTTGCTCATCAGTTAATTCAGTTTGATTTAAATCAAGGGTCATTTCGTGATTTTCTACGCCACCAGAAACTAGTCTAATTTTATCTGAGGCAAGAAAGACATCACCCATGGACTTAGCATTTTTTACCACGTTTTGAATGTAAACTTTAAATTCTGGTCGTAAGGCTTCACCATAAGCGATTCCTTTGGCAGCCACAATTTGTTCCAAGGAACCACTTTGGGAAGCTGGAAAAACAGCTTCGTCTAATTTGTCAGCATACTTAGATTTTGCTAGAATCATTCCACCACGTGGGCCACGCAACGTTTTGTGCGTCGTTGAAGTCACAACATCCGCTTCTGGAACTGGATTCGGATGAGCACCACCTGCAACTAACCCAGCAATATGCGCTATATCAACCATCAAAATGGCACCCATTTCATCCGCAATCTCTCTAAATTTATGCCAATCAATGACATGACTATAGGCTGAAGCTCCAGCAATAATTAATTTGGGTTTAACTGCTAACGCTTGTTTGCGAATTGCCTCATAATCTAGTAATTCAGTCTTAGGATCCACACCATAGAAGTGAGCTTGATATAATTGTCCGGAAAAATTATGCGGTTGACCGTGCGTAAAGTGACCTCCGGCGTGTTCACTCATCGCTAAAATTGTATCTCCAGGTTTTAAAAAGGCATTGTAAACTGCTTGATTAGCCTGCGTTCCAGAATGAGGAAAAACATTAGCATATTCAGCATGAAATAATTTTTTGGCCCGATCTTGGGTAATGTTATCAATTTTATCAATCGCTTCGTTTCCAGTGTAAACACGTTTACCAGGATAACCGACTGCATACTTATTGGTCAAAGCTGAACTTTGTACTGCGCGAACAGCGGGAGAGGCAATGTTTTCAGAAGCAATCAATTCAATTACATTTTCTTGTCGGCTCGTTTCTTGTTGCATGGCGTTCCAAATTTCTGGATCTTGTTTAGAAAAGTCGTACATAATTTCCCCCTAATCAATCAAAAAAGACGCCCTTGTACTATTCGTACAAGGGCGTCTTTAACACTGTTCCAACTTATTTTTGTATCAAGCTCACACTTGATACCTCTATCTCTTAATGCGCATTAAGAATTATATTAAATTAGTTAAAACCTGACTGCCTTCATTTTAAATAATGGTTTTCCTTTGCACTAAATCGAAAACTCGCTGAATATTATTTTAAAATTACTAATTTCAAGTTGAAGATATCGTACCAAACCACAAAAAGTCATGTAAACTATCAGTTTTTTTAATTGATTATCGATTTCCGGCAATTCGGTTAGCAGCAGCTTCTAAATCCAGTAACATTTTAAAATCATTCGTTTTAAAATCATTCACTAAGCTATCACTGTGGGATTGATATTCTCCTAATTTACGACCGGTAATGCTGACAAAATCTAAGTTTTTTGCATCAACAGGTTTAACGGAATCATAATGCCCTTCTTCTGCATTATCCAAATAAGCCTGCAATAAGTCTTGAATAGTTTGGTAAATTAAATCATCTTCAGCAATTGGTTGACCAGCTTGTTCTATTTCAGCCATCCGTTGTCGAATCTGTTCCATCGTTTCTGGAATCATTGGTTGATTATTCATTATAATTCCCCCTAATATTTAAATTATAACTAATTTTGTCATGAATGTGCTACCATGACTATGTATGCCGTGAAAGGAAATGAAACCCATGAAAATTGCAATTATTGGAGCGGGGCCTCGAGGACTTATGATGCTCCATCGTTTACTAAAAACTTTAAAGCAACCGGCCGAAATTGACCTCTATGACTCATTTCAAATTGGTGGTCATGTTTGGAGAACTGATCAACCACTTTATTATTTGATGAACTCAACTGCTCAATTAGTGACTTTATTTAATGACTATCAAGAAAAAAGTACAACTGGTCCCACTTTCTACGAGTGGAGTCAGAGTGAAGCTGCTCAAACTTTTATTAAAGAACAACACTATGACCAAGATTTCAGTAAAGTTTGTCATTCACTTCAGCCTAATGACTTTGGACCCCGTGCTTTATTTGGTGTCTACGCTCAATGGTTTTACCAAGAAATCAGAGAAAATCTTTCTGGAAATCTTTCAATTAACTTTATTAATCAAACGGTTAATTCAGCCGCAGTTTTATCTAAAAATCGTTATGAAATACAGACTGATACTACTACCATCACTTATGACGAAGTAATTTGTAGCACGGGAACGAGTAATAATCGGCTCACTAATGATAAAAAATCGTTAGCCAACTACGCTGATCAATATAACTTAACTTATATAACCCCATCTTACGTCAACGAGGCCGATTTAACTAACATTACCAGCGACCAAACGGTTTTACTTCGCGGGTTAGGTTTAAATTTCTTTGATTATTTAGCCACCTTTACTACTGGTCGTGGGGGGAAATACAGTTATGATAAAAATCAGCATTTAACCTACCAACCTAGTGGTAAGGAACCAAAATTAGTAGCTGGTTCACGGCGTGGGGTACCTTATTATCCTAAAACAATGAATCAATTACCACTTGGTCAACACTTGCCTCTTTATTTTTTAAACTGGGAAAACATTAAAACCAACTTAGTCGACCCAAAATTATCATTTGCTAAATTCTGGGATTTATTTCAAGCAGAAATCGAAAATCGCTACTATCAATTATTAATTAAAGCTAAGTATCCTAATTTAAATGCTGAAAGTTTTACCAAAGCATTTCAAACTAGTAAAGATCGAAAGGCAACGATTGCTAAATGTAATTTTAATGAAGAAGATCTCCTCGATTGGAATTTATTAGCCAATCCAGTTGCTGGAACAAGCATCACAAACATTGCAGCTTATCAAAAAATCTTATTACAATGGGTAAAATTAATTACTGATGATGCTAAGTTGGGATCATTACATGCTCCGATTACTGGTGCCTTAACAATCTTTGTAGATATGCGGACTACTATTCAAAAATTAGTGGCCGAACATTATTTTACAAATGACGACTACGTTAATAAATTTATCAAAGAATTTACCTCATTTACTGGCTTCTTAACTTCGGGACCTCCTGTAATTCGATACGAACAACTCCAAGCTCTACTTGAAGCTAAAATTCTAACCATCGTTCCACCTCAACTTCAAGTTATAGGGGCTAATCATCACTTCATTGCTCGTTCTCATTTCTATCCAGGTGAAATTTTCACCTGTGATGCCTTGATTGAAGCTCGGTTACCAAAAACAAACTTAAGTCTTACAAATGATAAATTGTTGAATTCCCTTCAAAAAGATAATATTTTTAGTTCTTATAAAATTCCTTTAACTGATGGTCAACAATTTAACACTCAAGCAGTAAATGTTGCAGAACCTAATTTTAATCCCCTTGATTCTCAAGGTGAGCTTCATCATCATTTATTTGTGTGGGGATTGCCAATTACTGGGGTTGAATGGATGACGACTGCCCTTCCCCATGCCCTATCAGATGACCGAAACTTTATGATTACTAACCAAATTGCCAAGCAAATTGTAAATCATTAATTCAAAAATGTTTAAAGTAGTTTATAATTAAATTAAATAAACTTTTGGAGGATTCAAAATGGCTTACATCGACGAAAATTTCAGTCAACTTGCAACTGACTTAATTAAGTACCAAGAAAAGCACAATATTGACGACAACAAAATGGCAATAAATCTTATGATGACTGTAGAACGTTACCATGCCATTAAAAGTATGTGGGAAAAACCTACTGAAGAAGAAGTTAAGAACATCAAAGATTTCTTAGTTCACAACAAATAAACAAAGAAACTGATAATATTCATTACGAATATCATCAGTTTTTTAATTTTTAGTTATATTTTCTCATTGTTATACTCAAATATTATTATAAGCCTTAACAATTATCTGATTAAGTTTAAAATGAGAATAAAGACAAAAAACAATGATTAATTGGAGAAAAAATTATGAAAAAATTTTTATTATTATCAACAGTTGCAATTTCACTATTAGGATTAACTGCTTGTTCCAATACACCCAAGAAACCAGCTGATAAAAAGACTAATACTGAAAAAGTTGATAAAAAAGCTAAAGAAAGTAAAGCAAACACGAGCGATACAAACGCTAATTCAAGCAACAACAACGCTTCAAATAGTAGCTCTAATAACAATTCAACAAATAGTAGCTCTAATAACAATTCAACAAATAGTAACAATTCTAATGCTAATGCATCATCAAATAATGGAAATAATTCAAGTAACACACCATCACAAACTGCTAACCCTGCAACTGGAAACCAAGCTTCTACCCCTAACCAAACAACAGGAAGTAATAAAGCTTCACAACCAGCTGCTAATGGTACGGCAAACAATATTAATAACAATTCTAGTGCTAACTTGGATGTCTACTCTAATCCAGAAGAATACGCTAACCGTTGGAATTAATTTAACACAAAAATAAAAAATAGAAGTGAATTTTTAAAAATTCACTTCTATTTTTTATTTCCAACCATATGTTGTTAAATTCATGTCTCGTTTAGTAACTTTTGAAACATAAGGATTACCTGCCACAATGAATCGATATGGCTTTTCGCTCCATGAGCCTTGCGTACTGACCCCAATTCGACCGGTTGATATGATTTTTTCAGAGGTTTTACTGTGGGCGAGATCAATATCAAGTTTCGTGTCGCCAAACTCCAAAAGATTCATTTGCTTGTCAGTAATGTCCAACGCTTCCATTAACTTTCCAGGACCATTGGTCAAATCGAAACCGTGCTTAGCTCGATTTTGTTCCATCAATTCAATTCCTTGAACTGGTTGAATCCCACGAATTAAAATTCCTTCTGGAATATCTTTTGCTTGAGTAGCAATATCCAAACATAAGCGACTATGAATTGAGTAAATATAAACTGTGCCAGGAACACCATATAAAGGTTCATTAGATGGTGTTCTTTTGCCAGCAAAAGCATGGGCAGTTGTATCTTTCACACCAAGGTAAGCCTCAGTTTCTGTGATATACCCACTCATGACACCAGCAGCAGAATGATAAACTAATAATTTTCCCAATAATTTTTTGGCAATTTCGTCAGTTGTCCCATCACTAAAAAACTTTCTTAGTTGTTCTGTCACAATAATTACCTCTTATTAACGAACTACGATTACTGAAATTTTAGCACGTTTAGCTAATTTAATACTAATGCTGTAGAAATGATGTTCTCCATATTTATCAGCCCCACAAACTAGTAAATCTGGTTTGAAATCAGGAATAATATCATCAAGAATTTGATAGTCAATATCTCCACCTTCACTTGCGATGGCAGAAACGTTTTCGATTCCAAAGTCTTTAGCAGCATCAACGTATTTAAAAATTACTGCATTTAAAGCAGCACGCTTCTCGTCTAATTTCTTCGGTGTTAAAGAATCGTAGATGTTAATATCATCACCCTCTAATACCGAACAGATTCCGAGTTCAGCGCCGAATTCTTTCGCTTGGGTAACGGCGTAGCTCAATGCTTTTTCGTTTGCTTGAGGATCATCTGCATCAATGGTTAATAAGATCCGTTTGAAAATAAGTGGTTCTACTTTTGTCATAATTTTCACCTCCAGTGACTATCAATATAATATCATAAGAATTTGTTAAAACCATTACTTTTTTATGAAAAATAAAAAATGAATGATTCATTAGTAAAAAACTTAAGACTATTGAATAGTAGTAACCCTAAGCTAGATATTTTTTAATAGGTCTAGCTTTTAGAGCTTTATTAACCAAATAATATCAGCTATGCTAAACATACAAGCTGATTGACGATTATAAATAAAGGAGACCAATAATGATTACTATTTCAATAATTATAATTTTAGTATTTTTGTATCTCAAACACCGTAATAATAAAAAGAACTCAGCAACTGAATTAATAAACCTTAAAAAGTTGCTGGATAAGGGCGTTATTACGCAAGAAGAGTTTGATAAAAAGAAGAAGGATATTTTAGGCCTATAATTGCCTAAAACCATAAGAAAAAGAACCTTTGATAATCAGTAAGCCAGTTGGTGATTATCAAGGGTGCTTTTATTTTTATTTATTTTTTGACAAATCAGTAATTTTTATAACTTCATCGCCCCATTCAAAAACCAATGGGTCATGACTAGCAACGAGCATAATTGTATCTTGATCAACCATGGTTTTTAAGACATTTTTCAAGATATCTAAAGCAGTCGTTTCATCTAAGGCAGCAATTGGTTCATCAACTAAAATCACCTTAGGCTTTTTAATCATTAATCTAGCAATGGCCACCCGTTGTTGTTCACCACCAGATAATTCATAAACTTTTCTTTTCAAGTATGGCTTATCTAGTTTTACGGCTGCTAGTGCACTAAGCATTACTTTTTGTTGAGCAGGATTTTCCATTTTCTTCGCTGCAAATCCAAATTTTAAATTTTCAGCAACCGTCTCTTCATCAAGTAATGCATAGTTTTGAAATAAATAACCTAAATCATTTTTATAATATGATGTGAACCCATAAAGTTGGACACATTATTTAGTTTTTCTAGGAGACAAGTTTTCGATATTGAATCGGAGACTTGCCTCCTAGTTTTGTTTTAATACGAAAATTATTGTAATAATAAATCCAATTCCTAACGGAATTTATTAATTCTTCTTTCGTACTAAAATTGTTTCCTATTTCAATTTTTAAAAGGTGAAAAAATGATTCAATAACCGCATTATCTAAACAGGTTGCTTTACGCGACATGCTTTGGGTAATGTGGTTTTTCTTTAGAAATTTATTTAATCGCTTATTTTGATAATGAACTCCTTGATCTGAATGGAAGAATCTTTTGAAGTTTGTCTTAGGTAGCTTCAAAATAGCTTCTTTAATTGGTGAAAAGACGGAATTGAAATCAGGATGGTTACTAATACTATATGAAATTATCTCTCCAGAAAATAAATCTAGCACTGGATTTAAATATATACGTTCATTTATACTTTGTTTTCCATACCTTAACTCTGTAGTATCTGATACTAACTTTTGAAATGGAATTGGTGTATTGAATCGACGATTCAATCTATTTTTAAATCTTTTACCAACATTACCCTTATAAGAACTATATTTTCTTTTCTTTTTTCAAAAAGCCGACGATAAAAGATTATATTTTTTCATAATACGAAGAACACGTTTGTGATTAACCTTATATCCATCATTATTGAGAGCCATCGTAACTCTTCTATAACCATAGTTAGGATTGATTTCTTTAATACTATTTATTAACCTAATTATATTTTTATCTTTGTCTATTGATTGCGACGAAGTCGCATAGTAATAGTTACTTCTAGGTAATTTAACAGCTTTTAAAATGAAGCTAAGACTGACTTTGAATTTACGCCTTAGATCATCAATTACCATTACTTTTTCTTTGCTTGTTTTTGATCTAAGGCTTTCAGTTTTTTTAAATATTCATTTTGAATTCTAAGCATTAAGTTTTCTTCTTTAAGCTGCTTAAGTTCATCATCTTTTGATAATTTAGTTTGTTTTGTTACTTTATTTTTATTCATTTTTGGATTACCTCGTTTTCTTGATAATCCGATTATACCTAATTCATCAAACTGGCGCTGCCAAAAATAAATAAAGAAAAAATCATTATTTTTTATATATAAAAAGGTAACCTAATTAATTAAAAATCCAGTTACCTTTTATAAAACAAATCTATTAAATTATTTTAATCATCATCATCAATATTACGATTTAAACGAGCAGCCATCCTTTTCGCCCGAATTCGTTGCATCTTTTCTTTCTTCTTCTCGATCCGCATGTCGTCCATTCCTTTAGCTTTAAGGACGATTCCTTCATCATTTTTCACCATGTGATAAATGGAAACTAAGATCATGATACAGACAAACATCAAAGGGAAACCTGAGATTGCACAGAAGGTTTCAACGGTATTGAAACCACCAACTACCACAATTCCAAAGGAGAATAGCACAAAAATAATTACCCATGTCATTCGGTTGAATTGACTGGGCTCTTGGTTATCCTTCAACTTCAAACTAGTAAATGAAGAAACAATGTAAGCTGAAGACGAAATGGTCGTTGCCAAGAAAATGAAAGAAGAAATACAATAAACAATAAATACTATTGATCTAAAAGGCAAACTTGATAAGACGGCCGTAATTACAGCTTCTTGCCCCTTGGTATTTAAAATATGCACTAAATTAATGGCACCAGTTTTTTGTAACCAAAGTGAATAGCCACCTAAAATGGCGTAAAAACTCAAACACCCAGCTGAACCATAACCCAACATTCCTAAAAGAATTTGCCGAATGGTTCTTCCTTTGGAAATTCTGGCAATGAATAGTCCCATCACGGGCAAGTATGCTAACCACCAACCCCAGTAAAAGATAACTTCTGAGTTAGCGATATCAGGTGTTCCGTTTGGTACTGTATTAGTACTTAAAGAAACAAAGTTACTGGTTAACAATCCTAAACTGTTAGTTTCAGAACTCAAAATATAAATCGTGGGTCCAACTAAAAGGACAAAGGCCAAGAAGATAATGGCCGTCCAAATATGTATATCACTTAATTTATCAATCCCACCATTAAGTCCATGCCAAACGGTCCAAGCAAAGATCACAAATAAAATTCCAAAAAGTCCAATTTTAAGCGTCATATTATCTGGTAACCCAGTTAAACTACTTAAAACATTAGAAATGATTGGAATTTCCATTCCAACTGACGAACCGACTCCACCCATGATTCCAAAAACAACTAAGAAATCAACGAGTTGCCGTAAGGCGTATTTCCACTTTTCGTCACCTTGAATGAACGTGATTGACTTGCTGAGGCGTTGCACATGACCCTTTTTTACGAATAATATATAACCAATTGCAATGGCTGCCGGAGCGTACATCATCCAAGCCATTGGACCCCAGTCAAATTGACCTAGCATATGTGCGTAGTTATAGGCGTTTTGTGAAAATGGTTTAATTCCAAAAGGTGGCGAAGAAACATATCGAATCGGGTCAACAATACTCAACATCAAAATACTAGCATCAATGGCAGTAGCAAAAACCATGCTTCCCCATTGTAAGTTACTGTATTGTGGCGTGGAATGCGGATCACCTAGTCGAATAGCTCCATATTTACTAAAGAGCAACCACATGAAGAAAATAAAGTTCACAATGTAAATCATCATGTAGGCCCAGCCCATTTGCTTAGTAATCCAAGCTAATGCAACTGTCAGAAAACCTTGAAGGCTTGAGCCCCCCATAATCAAAATTGCCGAAACGACCGAAAAAATCAGAATCGTCGGAATAAAGACATATTTATCAATATTAAAGTGTTTAAAAATAATAAAAAATCCTCCTCAGATTAATATAAAAAAATTCTAACAAAAAGCACTGTCAAAATGGAACGAAAATCGAACCATTTATACAGTGTGTACAAATGCCAAAGCTTAAGCTTCCTTTGAATTATACCACTTATCCTTATTTATCAAATTGACCGTTATCAATCGTCTTAATTACTCGAGCAGGATTTCCAGCGATACAAACATTATCGCCAAAAGATTTGGTAACAACCGCACCTGCACCAACAACCACATTATCACCTAAAGTAACTCCAGGAAGAATGGTAACTCCACCACCGAACCAGGCGTTGTCACCAATTTTAATTGGGGCTCCTAATTCAACATCCGCCACCCGTTCTTTGGCAGTCAACGGATGAATATTGGTATAAAGTCCACAATTAGGTCCAATGTAACAATTTTTCCCAAAGGTAATTGGGCAAGAATCCATTAAAGTTAGGCGATAATTACCAAAGAAATTATTACCAATATGAATGTTCCAGCCATAATCAAATTGTAAATCAGTTTCTACAAAGAATTCGTCACCAGTATCAGCAAACAATCCCTTAATCATGGCATTTCTTTCTTCATTATCGGGTGTATTATTGATTTTTTGAAGCATTTTACGTACCAAAATCCGTCGTTTAATTAACTCGTGATCAAATTGATTAAAATCTTCTCCCGCTGTCATTTTTTCTCGTTCTGTGGTCATAAAAATCCTCCTACATTTTATCCATCGTTTGATTTAATAGTTCATCAACAAAGACATTTCCCTGATTAGTCGCGTGCCCTTTAGTCCAAGCATATTGAATTTTAGGGAATTTATCCAATAATTGGTCTAGTTGTTGCCAAAGTCCAGCATTTTTTAATTCGCCAGCACTTCGTTTCCAGCCCCGTTTTTTCCAACCCTTAATCCAACCTTTTTGAATCGCATTCAAAACGTAACGAGAATCAGAAACAATTCCTACTGACTTATTATTAAATTGATTTTCCCATAACCACTGTAAAGCTTGAACCAAGGCCGTAATTTCCATTTTATTATTAGTAACGCCAAATTCTCCGGCCGAGTCAGAATGTTGTTTGCCGTGGTAATCAATTAGATATGCCCACGCAGCAGGGTCAGTAGCTTTAACGTGCCCACCAGCGACATTTCCATGGTTCCGCGAACCACCATCAGTAAAAACCACAATTTCTGGTCTTACTTTACTAGTTGATGGGACCGCATTTGCAGTGGACTGCTTCTTTTCAGAATCTTTTCCATTCATAAAAGCCTGTGCCTCAGCTTCCGTTTTAAAACTTTTATACTTAGCATTGGGATATCCATCAACTTGTGCTCTAGCCGTATCCCAACTATTGTAAATTCCGGGTTGTTTTCCCACACGTACTGCATAAAATTTCTTTACATTCGCCATGGTCATTCTTTCCCCTTTTAATTTTATTAAAAAATGCTTATTAATACTGTTTAATCCTTTGCTTTCCGCCCGTTTTATGTAAAAATAGTAATAATAAAATAAAATAGGAGGAAACGAGATGCCTGATATTAACATCAAACTAATCACTGCTGATCAAGCTATGAAAATGCTACGCGATCGGCATGCGAAACGAAATGAACGTTTCCCAGAATTAATTACACCTGGTAGTTATATTTTACCAGACTATTATTTAACTCGAAAAAGAGAAGCGTTTAAGATTCGTCGTCATACCTTCTTAAAGAAAAAATCACGTTCTTACGTAGCATTTGACTCAGAAAATGGGCAAACACTTTGGTTACGTAATTTCAATAGTTTATCTGAAGCAATGTTTTGGCTCAATACTGGCTTAAAACCTGCTGATAGTGATTCAAACAATTCATTTGCTAAGTGGAAAGAAAATCACGCTGATGAAATTAATACCTTAAAAGACCAATTAAGAGCGCTATCTAAACCTAAGAAGAAAGATATTACTAAAGCAACAAAGGCAAAAGCAAAATAACTAAAATAAGAGCCCATCTGATTGATGAGCCCTTATTTTTTTGCAAGAAAAAAGCCGCCATAGCGACTTTCAATTATTTAGCAGGTGTTTTCTTTAAGAATTGTTGTAATTCTGCAACTCTTTTTTGTTCTTTTTTACGGCCTTTTTGGTCGATTGGACGACGTCCTTGAACACCATTTGGATGACAAATTCTCATGACGAAACGCTCCTTTACTTTTTCTTGTTTTACTTACAATTAACAGCTCCTTGTATTATAATACATCCAACCCTATAAAATCAAATATATTTCAAATTCAAAGGCAGGTAGCTAAATATGATTAATGATTATCCTCAAGTTGTAACCATTGCTGGAAGCGATAGCGATGGTAGTGCCGGAATGCAAGCAGATTTACTAACCTTTTTTGCTAAGAAAGTCTACGGTGCTACGGTTATTACCGCTTGTGTGGCTGGTAACTCATTTGGAATTCATGCAGGCGTTAATATGGAGCCTGATTTTATTGCTCAGGAATTTAAAGATTTAGCGGATGATTTCAAGATTCGGGCCGCTAAAACTGGAATGTTAGCAGATAGTGAAATTATTAATTCTGTGGCAGATAACTACGAAAAATATGATTTTGGACCTTTAGTTGTTGATCCCGTAATTATTACCAAACACGGAAACATGCTATTGGAACAAGAGGCTTACGATGCCTTAGTGAAACGGTTACTTCCAATGGCAGATGTCTTAACTCCTAACTTCTTTGAAGCCGTTAAATTAACTGGTTTAGATGATCAAGATCCTGATTTTCAAGCCAAGGCCGCTCATAAGTTACAAGAACTTGGTGCTAAAAACATCATGGTTAAAGGACGTCATGATAGCGACGACCAAGCCGAAGTGACTGATTACGTTTTACTTGAGGATGGCTCAACGTTCACATTGACTGGACCTTATTTCAATACTACTCACAAAAATGGAACTGGTGACACATTGTCAGCTGCCATTACCGCTGAACTTGGTTTAGGCAAGTCAGTTGAGGAAGCAATTCGTTCAGGTAAAAAATATGTTGATGCTTGTATCAAAAATGGTATCGATGTTGGTCATAAGTTTGGAGCAATTAATCACTGGGCATAAAAATCTTAAATAATAAAAGGGTAATGGCTTAATTTAAAAGTCATTACCCTTTTTCATTTTCAAAATTACCATTTATTAGGACTCCAGATCCGCCCATCTAGCTCCATTTCAGCTTGCTCAATTCGTTTCGCCTGTTCTTTCGCAATATCTTTAGTTGCTTCTAAAAGAGCTTGATTAGCAAATGTCGTAGTCTGTGCCTCAAGTTCATCAATTTGTTGTAACAGCCAATCTAAATTTTCCACATTAACCCTCCTCAGCTTGTCGAATCATTTTAATTTGATCCTTTAAATCGTTTAAATCAATTTTATTTTGTTCTAGTTGGTCAATAACTAACTGTAATTGAGCTTGATTATTAGAATTCATCATCTTTTTCAATTGTTTAATTATCCAGTCTTGACGCACACTAAAACTAAAAGAAAAAGCAGCCGTTAAATATTGTTGATAATCAATTAAAAGTTTCGTTTGTTGATCAGGTGTCATGTAGTCAAATTGATCAACCACTAAGGGTGTCATAAATATCATACCTGCTCGATGAGCCAAAGCACGATATGGAACTAAAATTTCAGAAATACTAAAACCTTCTGTGGCGCCCGCCTGAAAATCTTTAGCGGGATAACCAAGCGTCGTCACAATTCCTAATTCTTTTCCTTTTAAAATTCCTTTTTCATTAGCAAACGTAAAAGCTCGCGTTAATACTTCATCTTCCCATTTTTTTAAAGTCGCTGGGGCACTATACCAGTACATGGGAAATTGAAAAATAATGCGATCATGTTCAATTAATAACTGTTGCTCAGCTGCAACGTTAAATTCAGTCTGTTCTGGTAAATAATGCCAAGTAATCTCTTCTAATCCTTCTGTTGCCCGTTTCAAAAATCCTTGTGTTCCAGAGTCGTGATAATCCGGATGAGCTACAATCACTAAAGTTTTCATTTTGTCCCCAATCATTGCTTGTTTTCTTTTTCTTCTATTATAAGGGTTTTGAATTTTTAAAACATTTATAATAGAGTCTAATTATTGACAAAATCTGTGGGCATGTTATTATGTAATAGATGTATGTAACGTTTCGAGTTTCTAAGGTTTCTTGTTTTATTTTATGATGAGATAACTTCCTTATTGGATTCAAACATTCAGCATTAATAATTATATGGAGGTATTATACTATGAAGCAAGGTACTGTTAAATGGTTCAACGCTGATAAAGGTTACGGTTTCATCACCACAGATGATGGTGACGTATTCGTTCACTTCTCAGCAATTAACAAAGACGGATTCAAGACTCTTGATGAAGGCGAAAAAGTTACTTTAGACGTCGAAGATGGCGATCGTGGCCCACAAGCTGCTAACGTTACTCCCGTTGAAGGTTAATAACTTTTAAAAAAGCATCTCAATTTATTGAGGTGTTTTTTTATACCTTTTTTTAATGACACTAAATAAACGAATAATTTATTATGTCTAATTGTTGACAAAACCTGTAGATGTGTTATTCTATAGTAGATGTATGTAACGTTTCGAGTTTCTAAGGTTTCTTGTTTTATTTTATGATGAGATAACTTCCTTATTAGATTCAAACATTCAACATTAATAATTATATGGAGGTATTATATTATGAAGCAAGGTACTGTTAAATGGTTCAACGCTGATAAAGGTTACGGTTTCATCACCACAGATGATGGTGACGTATTCGTTCACTTCTCAGCAATTAACAAAGACGGATTCAAGACTCTTGATGAAGGCGAAAAAGTTACTTTAGACGTCGAAGATGGCGATCGTGGCCCACAAGCTGCTAACGTTACTCCCGTTGAAGGTTAATAACTTTTAAAAAAACATCTCAATTTATTGAGGTGTTTTTTTTATACCATTTTTTATTGAAATTTAAAAAGAACCACCAGAAATAATAATCTGGCGGTTCTTTTTTCGTTCTAATTGGTCTTAAAGTGCATGTATTTCGAAGCAAAAATCACTAGTTCATCAACAGGTTGTTTCATTCCATCTCTCGTCCAGGTAATAATCACTTCCGTTAAGCCACCTGAAATCATGGCAACTAACATTTTGGATGATTTTTCTCGTGTTACCAAGATTTGATTATCAACCAATGTTTTAATATAACCTCTTAAAGCATTCAACAAAAAGTTAGATAAGTCATTTTTTACGATGGCTTCCATCATTAACTGATTTTCTTTAATTGTAGTAAAGAAAGTAGTTGCTACATCATAAAAAGTAAAACGATTTTGAATTACTAACTGTTTAATGAAAGTTGAATAAACCATTTCAAACTGACCAAAAATTACATCTTCTTTAGTATGAAAATTACGATAAAAAGTCATCCGAGAAACTTCTGCTTTTTCACAAATTTCTTTTACAGTAATATCTGCATATGGCTTTTCCATCATCATTTCAAACAATCCAAAAATGATTTGCTGTTTGGTGTTAAATTTTTTATTTTCAACTTCTTTGCTCATGTCAAATCCCTATCATTATTTTATTCGTAAATGTTGTGATTCTTCAATCGTTAATAAGTACTCTTGTTTCTTTTCATCAACTAACCTTAACTGAAAATCATCACTAATTCCAGTAATCTTACCCACGATTTTATTATCATTTACTAAAATTGAAACTAATTGGTTTTTCCAAATCAAATACTTTTGATATTCTCTGATAATAATTTTGGAGTCAGGTTGACACACCATTTTAATCACTAAATCATAAATTTTGGCAATCAGCTCATTTTTTAAATTATCATCGTTAACTAAACTAACGGCTCCAACTTGCTTTAATTGTTCATTGCTCATTAAATTTAACCCAATTCCAATGACAAAATTCTGAATTTGATTATAACTATCACTTTTAGTTTCGACTAAGATGCCACCGCACTTCTTTTGGCGGTAATAGACATCATTAACCCATTTAAGCCGTGTCTCAACGTCTAAGACATCTTTGATTGCCTGTCGCACACAAACACCAACTCCCAAGGTTAACATTCCTGGTTGCTTAATAAACTCTGTCTTAGCAGGTACAATGATAGTTTCATAAATTCCCGTAGCCGGTGATGCAAAAGCATGCCCATGTTGTCCTTTTCCAGCCGTCTGCGATTCTGCCATAACTAAATTATGCCCAGACCAAGCATTGGCCTGAGCATAATTCATGGTCGAATCAATTTTGTCAAAAACCACTAGTTTAGTTAATGGTTGCTGAATCAAATCTAATAATTTATTCTCACTTATTTTCATGTTTATCTATTGAATAAATGAACACCTTTATCAACATAGATGACATCACCAGTAATTCCAGTGGCAAATTCACTCATTAAAAAGGCGGCCGTATTTCCAATTTCTTGTTTTGAAACACTCTTACCATCAGTTGTAAGTGATTCTGAAGTTTTAAGTAACTCGTTGTGACCCTTTACTCCTGTAACTGCAAGTGTTCGAACTGCTCCAGCAGAAAGTGCATTAACCGTAATTCCTTGTTGACCTAGTTCAGCTGCTAAATAACGCATGGCTGATTCAAGGGAAGCTTTAGCAATTCCCATCATGTTGTAATTAGGGATTGCATAAGTTGATCCCATGTAAGTTAAGGTAAGGATACTACCTTGTTCGTTCATAATTTTTGCAGCTTCACGGCTAACAGAAATAAATGAGTAAGCACTAACATCTTCAGCTAAGTTAAAACCAGCTTTTTTTGTATTAATTACTCCATTTTGGAGAGTTTCTCGATCGGCATAGGCAATCGCATGAATTACTCCATCAATCTTACCCACTTGTTCATGAATTTCTTTGAAAGCTTTTTCCACATTACTGTCTTCAGCAACGTCACATTCAACCATCAAAGTATCTTCACTAACAAAGCGATCAAGACTTTTTTTCATTCGATCATTTTGGTAAGTCAAAACTACTTGACCACCAAGGGCTTCGATTGCTTGAGCACATCCCCAGGCAATACTTTTTTTGTTAGCAACACCCATTACGACAATTTTTTTACCTTTTAATAAATCCATTTTAGTTACACCCTCCCTGATATAAGACACAAAGCTAACTAATGAAAATTCATTAGTTAGCTTATTTAAAATCCACGATAACGTGTAAATCTTTTTTGGAGCATTTCTTGTTCTGGCATGGCTCTTAACTCTTCCATTTTATCAAACAATTGTGCTTTAAACTGTTTAATTTCAGCAGAAGTTCTAACTTCTGGAATAATTTTGTCAATAATTCCTTGTTTAATTAAATCTTCCGGAGTTAATTTCATCACGTCAGCGGCTTCACGAGCTCGACTTGAGTCTTTCCACAAAATCGTAGCATATCCTTCTGGAGAAAGAATCGAATAAATACTATTTTCAAAAGCCCACACACAATCACCAACGGCAAGTGCTAGTGCTCCGCCGCTTCCACCTTCCCCAACAATTACGGAAATGTAAGGAACTTTTAGTTGCATTCCTTGCAAAATTAGTTGGGAAATCAGATATCCCTGACCATGATATTCTGCTTCAACATCTGGATAAGCTCCCGGAGTGTTGATGAGTGTGATGACGGGCCGATTAAATTTTTCGGCTTGTTTCATTAGGCGGATGGCTTTATGATAGCCATCTGGTTCCGCAGAACCAAAGTGAACATCTGCATCAGAAACTTCATCGTCACCTTTACGAATTCCAATGATTGTCACTGGTTGTCCGTTTAATGAACCAATCCCAGCATAAACTGCTGAATCATCACCATAGGCACGATCACCGTGCAATTCAATAAAATTATCTGCAATTTCATTGACTAAGGTTTTAATCTTAATTTTATCATTAGACCGAGCCTCTAAAACGCGATCAAACGCTGCTTTTTTAGTCATTTTGGTCACCGCCTTCATGAAGTGAGAGAACTTTACTAAGCGTTGCTTTCATATCTTCTCGTTTAATAATGGCATCCAAAAAACCATGTTTTAATAACGTCTCGGCCCGTTGGAAATCTTTGGGAGGATTTTGTTGAATAGTTCGTTCAATTACCCGACGACCAGCAAAGCCAATCAAAGAATGGGGTTCCGAAAAAATCAAATCCCCTTGCATCGCAAAGCTAGCAGTCACTCCACCAGTAGTTGGATCACAAAGATAACTGATGTATAACAAACCAGCTTGACTATGTTTGGCCACTGTTTCAGAAACTTTAGCCATCTGCATGAGTGATTCAATTCCTTCTTGCATGCGGGCCCCACCTGAAGCCGTGAACAAAATGACCGGTAAATTAAGTTCGGTTGCTTTTTCAAACAAACGGGCAATAATTTCACCCGTTGCCGTACCTAAACTGCCCATAATAAAGCGCCAATCCATTACTCCGATGGCTGCTTTGTGTCCATTAATACTTCCAATGCCGGAAAGCACGCCTTCATTTAAGCCGGTGACTTGACGAGCTTTGTTTAATTTTTCTAAGTATTTTGGATCATCAAACTTATCAGCTGCTTTAACTTCAAGATTGAGCGGTTTAAAATCGTCACATAGCATTTCAATCCGGGCTTTGGCGCCTAACCGAAATCCATAATGACATTCTGGACAAGTCCGATATTCATTAATGTGTTTCTTATAGATTGCATGACCACAGATAGGACATTTAAGCCACACGTCTGGGATGTCATCCATTCTCTTTTGTAATTCTTGTGGACTAGGCTTTCCATCGTTATTTATCATGATGCTTCACCCATTCTTTCAAAAAATGATTTTCAACGTAAAGATTGTTAAAATCGCCATCTAAGAAATGTTGATCTTGTAAAAGATCAACTAAAAATTCTCGATTGGTTTTAACTCCCTTAATTTCAAATTCTTTTAATGCTCGTAGCATTTTGGCTACGGCGTCCTTTTTTGTGGGCATATGTACAATAATTTTAGCAATCATTGAATCATAAAATGGTGAAATTTTACTGCCCGTTTCAACTCCTGAATCAATTCGAACACCCTTGGTTCCAAAGGGAAAGTGTACAAATTCAATGGTTCCTGGAGTTGGTTGAAATACTTTAGCCGGATCTTCAGCATTAATTCGACATTCAAGAGCATAACCTTTGGCTTTACAATCAGCTTGGTTAAAAGGAAGGTCTTCACCGGCCGCAACTTTAATCATTGCTTTAATTAATTCTACCCCAGCTACTTCTTCCGTAATCGTATGTTCAACTTGCAAACGGGTATTCATTTCCATGAAATAAAACTGATGATCTCGATCCATTAAGAATTCAAAGGTCCCAGTATTCTCATAGTTAATCCCCTTCATGGCATTGACGACAACTTCACCCATGTGTTGACGTTCTTCATCAGAAATTTCAGGACATGGTGATTCTTCCATGATTTTTTGATGATTACGTTGTAAGGAACAATCTCGTTCTGGAAAATAAACCACATGCCCGTGTTGATCGGCAATTGCTTGCATTTCGATATGTTTGGAATCAGACAAATCTTTTTCTAAATAAAGATGATCATCACCATAGGGTAGTTTAATTTCCCGTTTGGTTTCTTCATAGACTTTGCATAATTGATTAGAATCATCAACCTGACGAATTCCTTTTCCACCACCACCAGCGGCTGCTTTTAGCATCACTGGATAACCAATTTGTTCGGCTAATTCCAAGGCTTGATCTAAATCTTTAAGGTAGCCGTCTGATCCAGGAATTGTGGGAACGCCTAGTTTTTTCATGGTAGCTTTCGCATTCGCTTTATTTCCCATCAAATTAATCACTTCAGCTGATGGACCAATGAACTTAATGCCATATTCTTGGCAAAGTTCTGCAAATTCACTGTTTTCTGATAAAAAGCCGTAGCCAGGGAAAATTGCATCCGAAGCAGTTAATGCGGCAGCATCAAGTACAGCTCCCATTTTTAAATAAGAGTCAGTTGGTTGTCCGCTACCAATACAGACCGTTTCATCCGACATTTTTACAAATAAACTATCTGCATCTGCCGTTGAATATACGGCGACTGCTTTAATATTTAATTCATGTAATGCTCGAATCGTCTGAACTGCGATCTCACCACGATTAGCAATTAATACTTTTTTAAACATCTACTCACCTATTCAATCGCAAACATCAAATTAGCATCAACAATAACTTCGCCGTCACGAATCACTTCCGCATGGCCCACGCCAATGTTTCGTTTAAGTTTGGTCAATTCAACTTTCAAATGAAGGATATCACCAGGATGCATATCAGCTTTAAACTCAGCATTCTTAATGCCACCAAAAAAGACGTTTTTGCCTTTATGTTCTGGCATGGAAAGAACTGCAACTACCCCAGTTTGGGCTAATGCTTCCACAATAATGGGATGCGGCAAACTAAACTGATTTTCATTCGAAAAAAACCATTCATTGACTGAAAGGTTTTTCACTGCTTCTGCAGATTTTCCCGGTTGAACATCAATAATTTTATCAATCATTTCAAAGGGATAGCGTTGGGGGATAAAATCACTTACTTTATAATCCATTCTAGTCCTCCTTGATTTCAAACATTGGTTGATCAAATTCGACCATTTCACCGTCGTTCACTAAGCGTTTTGTAATCGTTCCGGTTACGGGACTTTTCACTTCATTAATTAACTTCATGGCTTCAATGGCACAAATGGTTTCACCCCTTTTAACGTGGTCACCAACTGCTTTATAAGCAGGTTTGTCAGGACCGGGAGTAAAATAGACTAATCCAACCATTGAAGCTTTTAATTTATAATTTTCGCAATCATTTACTGAAGCAACTGGGTTAGTTGGTTGTGAATCGCTACCAACTACTGGAGTAGCTTCATTTTTGTTAGCCAACTTACTAAAATAAACGTCAACACCGTTACCATCGATCTTTAATTCTTGTAAGCCAGACTGATCAAATTTTTCAAGTAAACGTTCGATGTCAGCTTCATTCATTAATTATCTTCCCACTTTCTCATTGCAATTACTGCATTATGTCCACCAAAACCAAATGAGTTACTGATGGCAGTTTCGATTGGAGCTTTTTTATTATCATCATTAACTAAATCAATTTTAACTTCGGGATCTTTATGTTTCATTCCCACGTTAACAGGCATTTGAGCATTTTCTAAAGCTCCAACTAAAGCAACGGCTTCTAATCCACCAGCTGCTCCAAGTAAATGACCAATCATTCCTTTAATTGAACTTGTTTTAAGGTGGTCATTGTCAGCAAATAATTTACCAATCGCAGCACTTTCTCCTGCATCATTAGCGTGAGTAGCAGTTCCATGTGCGTTGACATAGTCAAGTTCATCGGTTGCAATTCCAGCTTCATCCACGGCTTGTTTCATTGCCATGATGGCACCTTTACCTTCAGGATCTGGAGCAGTTAGATGATATGCATCACTAGTAGTTCCATAACCCACGATTTCAGCTAAAATCTTAGCCCCACGTGCTTTGGCATGATCATAGTCTTCAAGGACTAAAGTTCCAGCACCTTCACCTAATACGAAACCATTGCGGTCAACATCAAATGGCATTGAAGCAGCCATTGGATCAGTTGATTCTGATAAGGCTGTTAAAGAAGCAAAACCTGCAATTCCCATGTTGGTAACTGCAGCTTCAGAACCCCCGGTAATCATCACTTTAGCTTTGCCTTGCTTGATAAATTCAAAAGCATTTCCGATGGCGTTGGTTCCTGATGCACAGGCCGTTACGATGGCTTGCGAAGTGTTTTTTGCGTCAAAATACATTGAAATATTTCCGGCCGCCATGTTTGAGATGGCTTTCGGTACGAATAATGGAGAAACCCGACGTGGTCCCTTTTCGTGTGCTTTGATAACTTGTTCTTCGATGGTTTGAATTCCACCAATTCCAGTTCCATAAATAACACCGAGATCTTCTGGTTGGTAATTTTCACCTTCCACTAAGCCAGCTTGGTCCATGGCTTCTTTAGCAGTATAAAGTGCGTATTGAGCATATGGATCAAGGCGTTTGTAGTCTTTCTTTGAAAGTCGATCTGATGGATTAAAATCTTTCACTTCACCAGCAACTGTAATTCCAGTTTTGGAAGCATCAAATTTAGTAATTGGAGCAATTCCAACTTTTGAATTCAACATATTTTTAATAAAATCGTCCGCAGTATTTCCGATTGGAGAAAGTGCACCGATTCCTGTTACAACAACTCTGTTACTCATTTGTTTCCTCCTTTAGAAAACTAAATTACATGGTAAGTCCACCATCAACCGTAATTACTTGACCAGTGATGTAATCATTTTCAACTAAAAATTCAACGGTTTGGGCAATATTTTCTACATCACCGAAACGATGAAGGGGAATTTGACCTTCCCATTGTTTAATAATTTTATCGCTTAATTTATCTGTCATAGCAGTTTTAATCATTCCTGGTGCAATTGCATTACAACGCACTCCTCGTAATGATCCTTCTTGAGCTGTAGTTTTTGTTAATCCAACAATTCCAGCTTTACTAGCTGAGTAATTAGCTTGACCCACGTTACCGTGAGTTCCGGCAATACTTGACATGTTAATGATTACTCCAGAACGTTTCTTTTGCATGGTTTTCAAAGCAAATTTAGACATGTTAAAAGTTCCCACTAAATTGGTATTAAGCACGTCTTTAAATGATGTTTCTGTCATTCTGGTCATTAATTTATCTTGCGTCATTCCGGCATTGTTAACTAAAACGTCAATGTGACCGAATTCTTCAACTAAGTCATCAATCATCCGTTTCGCATCGTCTTCTTTTGCAACGTCGCCAGTCACAATTTTAATTGGATTATTAAATTGCTTTTCAAGTTCAGTTTGAGCAGCATCATCTAATTCGCGGTGTGAATTAATAACTACAAAATTAGCAGGATTCTTTGCTAATTGCTTAGCAGTAGCAATACCAATTCCTTTAGTTCCACCAGTTACTAATACAATTCTTTTTTCATCAGTCATTATTTTGCCTCCGTTTCGAGTGCCGTTTTAACTTCATTTAAAGTCTCAACATTGTCAATGTGATATGTTTCGATGCCCTTTAAGGTCTTTTTAGCAAATTTACTAAGCGTGTCACCCGGACCAATCTCAATTAAAGTATCAATGCCAAAATGTTCTTGCATATACTTTAAATCTTCCGCAAAATGAGTTGGCTTAATCAATTGCTCTCGCAATGTGGTTTTAACCGATTCATCGGCGAATGGTTTGGCTGTCGTATTACTAATTACTGGAATTTTAAATCCATCAAAATGTACATCTTCCAGTCGCTGAGACAAATTATCACTGGCAGCTTGCATTAAAGGCGTATGCGAAGCAACCGCAACTTTAAGAGGAACAACTCGTTTAGCTCCAGCTTCTTCGAGGGCTGTGCCAGCTTGCGTAACTCCCTCGGTTGTTCCGCCAATTACTGTTTGCGTTGCCGTATTGTAATTTGCCGGATAAGCTCCTACAATTGACTGACAAATTTGCGTAACTTTTTGTGGGTCTAGTTTTAAAACAGCGGCCATTGAGCCTGGGTTTTGCAAACCAGCTTGTTCCATGTAATGCGAACGGTCTTTAACTAAAGCAATTGCAGTCTTAAAATCTAGGGCTCCGCTTGCAACTAAGGCACTGTATTCACCTAAACTAAGTCCAGCCATAACCTTTGCTTGTGGTAATTCATGTGCAATTGTTTGATAAATTCCAAAACTCATCGCTAAAATTGCCATTTGCACATTTTTAGGATCATCCATATTATCAGGATTTACTAAATCAATTCCTAAAACAGCAGAGGCTTCATCAATTGCCTGTTGATAAGCTGGTGCTTTTTGATAAAGGTCCACTCCCATATTAGCAAACTGGCTTCCTTGCCCACTAAATAAATAACCAATTTTTCTCATTAATTATCCTCAAATTATTTTTCGTTAATTTGTTTTTGCACGTAATCAACTAATTGTTGAACTGTTTCAATTCCTTCATCACCGTCAATTTCGATGTCGTATTGATCTTCTAAGGCATCTACGATTTCAAAAATATCTAAACTATCTAAGTCTAAACCATCTTTTAAGTTAGTGTTTAATTGAATTTCATCAACATTCACGTCATCTAATTGATCGGCAACTACTTCTTTAATTTTAGCTAAAATTTGTGTTTGACTATCGTCTGTCATAATTTTTCTCCTAATATAATGTAAGTTTTTTAATATTTAATCACGATGGTTCCCACCGTTAAGCCACCACCAAAGCCAGTTAAAGCTAGGTAGTCGCCCCGATGTAATCGTCCTTGTTCCGCTAGTTCAGCCAACAAAATTGGTTCACTGGCGGCAGCAGTATTTCCATAGTTATGAATGTTAACTGGAAATTTGTTCATTGATAATGATAACTTTTTCGCAACCCGTTTGACAATTCTTTCGTTAGCCTGGTGCATTACGAAGTATTTAATATCACTTAACTCGATTCCAGCTGCCTTCACAGCTTGTTCAATTGATTCAGGCACACGTTTGGTAGCGAAGTTATAAACAGCATGTCCATCCATTTGCAAAAATTGATCATCTTGATCATGATTTTCGCCAAAGGGATTTTGTCCGGCATGATGACCAGCAGTTAAACTCATCCCTGCTTCACCAAAAGTGCTAAGATTTTCACCTAGAATTTGGGAATCACTACCGTCATTTTGCACTAAAATTCCGGCCGCTCCATCGCCAAAGAGCACCGCGGTGCCACGATCATGCCAATTCACTAAACGACTTAGTTTTTCTCCGCCAATCACAATTCCAATGCTATCTTTTTTCCCAGCTAACAAGGTATTCATCACTGAACTACCATAGACAAAGCCAGAGCAAGCCGCATCGATATCAAAAGCAACCGCATGACTTGCTCCAATGCTACCTTGCACACTAGCAGCCGTGGATGGCGTTTGGTAATCACCTGACATCGTTGCCACAATGATATAGTCAATTTGATTTACATCAATTCCAGCTTGATTAACCAGTTGCTTGGCGACATCAACACACATTGACGTGTTACTTTCTGTCGTAGCAATGTGTCGTTGTGCGATTCCGGTCCGTCGTTTAATCCACTCGTCTGAGGTTTCCATGATTTTAGTTAAATCATCATTGGTAACCACCTTTTGGGGAACTGACTTAGCAATCGCTTTAATTCTAAAGCTACTCATAACTATTTTGTTCTTTCGTTTTTATCAACGATGAAAGTTAATTTAGTTTCACAACATTTCTCGTCGCCAACGTAGGCAACACATGAAACTGAACCAGTCCGGTCACGAATTTTATCCATCGTAACTTTGAAAGTCAAAACGTCTCCTGGCTCAACTATCCGTCTGAATTTTGCGTTTTTAATACTACCTAAATAAGCAGTTTTGTTTTCGAATTGTGGTGTTTTAAGAATCAAAATTGAAGCTACTTGAGCCATTGATTCAATAATCAAAACTCCTGGCATTACTGGATTTCCAGGAAAATGACCTTGGAAATACTCTTCATTGATTGTAACATTCTTAGTAGCAACGATTGATTCACCCGGCACCATTTCATCAACTCGATCAATAAATAAAATTGGATAACGGTTTGGAATTAAATCCATGATTTCTTTTGCATTCATTACAGCCATGTTTTCACCTCTACATTTTTCTTCGTTTACTCAACAACCTAATTTTCGTCAATTTTAACTGAATTTACCAATTTTAAGTTTGAAATATGTTTGTAACATTGAGGTCAAATCCTTTGATATCAGGTAAGACAGCCCTCCAAAATAGTCTGTTACAGATGCATTAAAGCGTAACAAACAGAGGCAAACTGTGAATATACAAAAAACGAAGTTTAATAATTAAAACTTCGTTTTTGATTAATCAATATTAGTATTTTAATTTAATTTGCATAAACAAATGAATTTGATTCTCGGTTAATTTCAATGATGTTTCTTTACCAAGATGCATCAAACGATGTAATTGGCTAGTACGTGCCTCACGTGCTCTCCATTTGTTTAAAGCATTAATTTCTTTTCTACCTAGTGCAAAAAACTTCAAAAAAACACCTTCTATTTGAATTTTCCAACTTACTTATTCTTTATTATAATATAGTTGATTAATTTTATCATTGTTTATTGGATAATTATAATAAAATCTTTGAAATTGCCAAATGTACTATAATTGTAGTATTAACTTTTGCTTTTATGTGAAAAGAATTTGATTAAATATGGAAAATACAGACTCACAAACGAGCGAGGCGGATGTAACTAAGAACCTGTCTCTCGGGGGAAAGTTGTTAATGTTTCCCTTCGAACTTTAATGGCATTTATCGGAATTGTGATTCTTTCAATGGGAGCTGCTTTATTAAAAGCTTCTCCAATTTTAGGGCTTGATCCTTTTACGGCTTTGAGCATTGGTATGGCAAGCAAATTCCATACAACCCTTGGTGTTTACCAATTAGGTGCTAACTTGTTCATCTTCATCTTTATTCTCTTTCTTGATCGCAAGAAAATTGGAATTTGAACGATTATGAACATGGTCCTTGTTGGATTTGAAATTCAATGGTTCTCATCTCTTTATCATGTTATTTTCCCAGGTAAAGTCACTGTTTTAGTTTTAATCGCTGACTTAATCTTAGGATTATTAATGTTTACTGCCGGTAGTTCACTTTACATGGCACCTAGTTTAGGGGTTGCTCCTTACGATGCAATTGCCCCAATTATTTCTACTCGTTTCCATATTAAGTATAAAACTGCACGGGTTGGCCAAGATGTTTGTTTCTTAGTTGCTGCCTTGATTGCCGGTGGTCCAATTGGATTCGCATCCATCGTGGTAGCATTCTTTGCTGGTCCATTAATCTCATATTGGGATCGAAGCATTAGTACTCCTACTATGGATTACATTAATGATCTTAGTGAACAACCATCATTCAAATCATTGGCAAATGTGGTTACCAGCGCTACTAAATCTGGATATAACTCATTGTCAAATGCTTATAATTCAACTTTAGATTTCCAAATGCATTTAGCTGGTTACACTAACCAAGAATTATTGAAGAAAATTCAAGACACTGAACACAATATGAAAGAATCACAACGTGCTTACAACGAATATCGGACTCAATACAGAATGTTAATTGCAGAATTAGTAAAACGTGATAAAGACGGTGAACTACCAACAAATAATCGTCCTTCTACTGCAAATAATTCACAAAAATAAATTTATAACAAAAAGAGCTCAGCGAATGCTGGGCTCTTTTATATGCAATTATTTACGTTGATTATTGGTCATTTTTAATGGGTCAACCCACTTATCAAAATCCGTAGCACTGAGGAAACCAGATTGAACGGCTGCCTCACGCAGGTTAAGCCCTTCTTTCATTGCAAGTTGGGCAATTGAAGCTGCATTATGGTATCCGATATGGGGTGACAAAGCAGTCACTGTCATGAGTGATTCATCAACTAATTTTTTCATTTCTTGTTCATTAACTTGAATTCCAGCCACAAGTTTATCAGTATAATTAGGCAATAACCCAATCAATAACTCAACTGATTCAATAAAAGTGGCAATTATTACTGGTTTATAAACATTCATTTCAAAGTTTCCCTGACTGTTAGCAAATTCAATCGTGGTATTATTTCCCATGATTCTCGTTGCTGCCATGGTCATAGCTTCAGTCTGCGTTGGATTTACTTTTCCTGGCATGATTGATGAACCTGGTTCATTGGCGGGAATACTAATTTCACCATACCCAGCACGTGGACCACTAGCTAAGAACCGAATGTCATTCGAGATTTTCATCAGGTCAGTTGCCAGGGTACTGATGGCCCCGTGTGTGTTGGTAAGTGCTGTGTGAGCTGCCAAGCCATAGAATTTATTTTCAACTTTGAATTTTTCTCCATAAATTTGGCCTAACTCTGTCACCATCGCTTGATCGAACCCAATTTCAGCATTTAACCCTGTTCCAACGGCCGTTCCACCAATTGGCAAATCTAATAAACCGTTTGCGTTCATTTTAATGAAGGAAACGTCATGTTTCAAAGTACTTGACCAACCAGAAATTTCTTGTCCAAACGTCAACGGAGTGGCATCTTGTAAATGAGTCCGTCCAATTTTAACTACATCCCAATATTTTTGAGAAAGTTGATCAAAAACTTCAATTAATCGTTCTAATTCTGGCAAAAGTTGTTGAACTGCTTTTAGTCCTGCAATATTCATCGCGGTTGGGAAAGTATCATTCGAACTTTGTGAATGATTAACGTCATCATTGGGTAAAATTTTAGCTTCTGGATCAATCTGATTAGCAACATGGGCTAACACTTCATTGACGTTCATATTAGTTTGCGTGCCTGATCCCGTTTGGTAAACGTGTAATGGAAAATCTTTCATTAAATCAGCGTCTGATAAATTTAATAATTTTTCGGCTGCTTGTTCAATTAAATCAGCCCGATGTTGATTTAATTCGCCTTCTGCTGCATTAACTTTAGCAGCTGCCAATTTAACGTTAATTAGTGCTTTAATAACCCAGACTGGCATCAATGGCCCAGTCGGAAAATTATGCCGGCTCCGTTCCGTTTGTGCACCCCAGAGAGCGTCTTTAGGTACCTTAACTTCCCCTAAGGTATCACTTTCGATTCGATAATCCTTTGTCATGCTTTTTTCTCCTTCTAATGATTCTAAAAAAGACCTAATTATTACTAAATCTGTGCATTTATCATTTTAAATTATCCTAAAATCGCATATTAATAACTTTATTTTCCTATTGTTCGTATTCTTTGTCAATCAATCTTGATAAATGTTGCTTATATTATAGATAATTAAAAAACACGAACTTTATTTTACCAATTTCAGCTAACCCCTTGAAATTCTTAATGATGATTGCTAAAATAACTGTGGTTCAAAAATAAATTAGAATGTAAATGAGGTGCACATATGTCAGTTACAGTTGTAGTTGGTAGTCAATGGGGTGATGAAGGGAAAGGTAAGATTGTTGATTACCTAAGTAAAGATTCCGACATCATCGCTCGTTATCAAGGTGGCGATAATGCCGGACACACAATCGTATTTAACGATCAAAAGTTTAGTCTTCAACTCCTCCCTTCAGGAATTTTTTACTCAGACAAAATCGCTATGATTGGTAACGGCGTTGTTTTAAATCCGAAAGCCCTCTTTCGGGAAATGAAATACTTAAATGACAACGGCGTTCCAACTGATAACCTTCGCATTTCTTCTCGTGCTCAAGTAATCATGCCTTACCACATTTTATTGGATAAACTTAATGAAAAGAACAGAGCTAACAAAATTGGGACCACACAAAAGGGAATTGGCCCAGCATACATGGATAAAATCGCACGAGTTGGAATTCGAGTTGCTGATTTAATTTATCCTGAAACCCTTAAAAAGGTTTTAAAAGAAACTCTTCGTCAAAAAAATGAATTATTAACTAAATTATATGAAGTAGAACCATTAGACTTTGATTCAATGTATGAAGAATACAAAGAATACGGTCAACGCATGAAAAAATACGTAATCGATACTTCTGATTTATTAAACAAAGCTGATGGTAAGAACATCTTGTTTGAAGGTGCTCAAGGAATCATGCTTGATATCGATCATGGTACTTATCCATACGTAACTTCTTCAAACCCAGTTGCCGGTGGTGCTGCTGTAGGAGCTGGAATTGGACCTACTAAGGTTACTGATGTCATTGGGGTATGTAAAGCATATACTTCTCGAGTTGGTGAAGGTCCTTTCCCCACTGAACAACTTAACGAAATTGGAGACTACATTCGCGAAACTGCTCACGAATATGGAACAGTTACGAAACGTCCTCGTCGAATTGGTTGGCTTGATGCAGTTGCCCTTTGTCATGCCGCTCGTGTATCTGGTTTAACCGGTTTAGCAATGAACTGTGTGGACGTCTTAGATGGTTTAGATACCATTAAAGTATGTACTGGCTATGAATTAAATGGCAAAATCATTGATTTCTACCCTGCTAACTTAGATGTCTTAGCCCAATGCAAGCCAATTTACCAAGAACTTCCTGGTTGGAAAGTAGACACAACTAGTTGTGATAAATTTGATAAACTTCCAGAAAATGCCCAAAACTACATTAAGACAGTTGAAACTCTAGTTAATGTTCCGATTGACTGGTATTCAGTTGGTCCTGATCGGGAACAAACCCATAAACGTTAAAATATAAAAAAAGACAATCACTACTGATATTTCAGTAATGATTGTCTTTTAGTTTACTTAACTTTAGTTGCCATCGTACCAATATATTCATGATCAATTCCTAAAAAATCAATCTTGAATTTTTCACCGTCACGCGTGGCATAATCCATCCGTGGCAACGAAATTTCAATGTTTTTAGGTTTACTAGTCAACCCCAACCCTAATTCCTTTAAGACAGCTTCTTTAATCGTCCACAAACGTAAAATTTGTTCAGATTTACGTGGATCATGCAACTTATTGAGATAAGCAATTTCGCCTACGTTAAAAGCATGGCTTAATTTTCCGAGTTGTTTAGGTTTAATCTTTTCAATATCAATTCCAATGGGCTGATCAGAAACGGCAACGGTCACCAAATTATCAGAATGAGAAATGTTAAAGTGCTCATTTCGATCCGTAAAATAAGGTTTACCGTGTTCACCTTCTGCAATTGAGTTGCCAGATAGAAAAGTCTTTTCTGGTAATTCCAACAACTTGGCTAGTAAAATTTTACCTACCAAAGTCTGTTGTTGCTTCGGTTGATCTTCAATTCCTAATTCTTGATAGTATGGTTGATACTGTAAATCAGTGAGTCTTCCACTTTTAAATTTCAACAAGTGTGAATCCTCCCCAAAAATTATTTGGCGTCGATTTGTTTAGCAACATAATCAACTAAATCTTTTACAGTTGCCATACCTTCGTCACCATCAATTTCGATGTCGTATTTGTCTTCAAGAGCATCAACGATTTCGAAAACATCAAGACTGTCTAATTCCAAGTTTTCTTTGAAGTTAGCGTCCATAGTAATTTTAATTGCGTCTAAATCAGTTTGGTCAACCACGATTTCTTTAATTTCATCAAAAATTTGTTCTTTGTTTGCTTTTTCAGCCATAATTATTCACTCCATTATTTTAATAATAAACTTATGTAACATCTTAATTCTAACACAACCACAATCGTTACATAAAATTCTATCGCTTAGCCCACAATGCCATTTCTCGTGCAAGGTCTTCTGCTTGAGGAATAATCCCCATTCTAGTAACGAATCCATGCATCATACCGGCATACCAAATGTAGTCAACATCATCATGTGTTTTTGCGACATTTGTAGCATATGTGTAACCTTGAGGAGTTAAGCAGTCATATTCTGCTGCAACCACCATGGTTCGAGGTACTTTAGTTAATTCAGCTTCACTAGTATTGATTGGTGAAATAATTGCATCACTCATTTGATGCTTTGCAGGATAAATAGCCTTCAAAGTAGTTAATGATTCAATATTTTCGTCATCCATATCTTCAATTAACTTCGTAGCAAATTCATCCATACTAGGTAGCTTTTGTTTATTTGGAACTGTCTCAATATCTAGCATGGGATAAATTAAAACTTGTCCTTTAATGTAGCCAGTGCCTTTTTGAATATCAAAGTTGCTCATGACTGCCGCAATGTTACCACCAGCACTATCACCTGTTACAAAAATTCGACTAGGCTCAACGTGAAGTTCTTCAGCATGTTTAACAACATATTCAACGGCATGCCAAGCGGCACTGGTTAAACTATCTACATCTGCTTCTGGAGTTCTTGGGTAATCAACGTTAAAGACTTCCCCTTGCATTAATTCGGCTAACTTCTTTCCAAAGTTTTCCGTATTATCAGGAGTGTTGCCGTAAAAATTACCACCGTGAAAATAAATAAAGGCTGGTTTCTTTAATGCATCATTTTTAAAGCTATATTGGTATAAAACTGCATCTTTAATATCAATTTCATTTTTTTCAACATTGTAAGAAAGATCTAAATCATAACAACCATTTGTTTCTCTTTCAGCCAAGGCTTTTTGCGCTTCTGCTGACGAAGTATCATTGTTAGCTCGTTCAGTTGCTAAACTACGAGCAACATGATGACCATGGCGACTCTTATCGAAATTAATGGTGTAACTGTCTAATGTATCTTCTACTGCTAATGATTTTTTATTAACTAAAATATTATCTGCATTACGTTTAAAGTTATCCAAACTATAATTTGGTGAAATTTGTTTCAAACGGTGATAATATTCGGCAGTGGTTGGTGCCCAATCTTGATTATTTTTCATGATAATTTCCTCCAAAAAAATCACCTAACCAGGTGATTTTTAAATTTTAATTATTTAAGTCTTTCAAAGAACTTGATTTGACTCATCAAAAACCATAAATCAAGGAATACAATCGCAACTATTGCAGCGATAAATATTAAAATTCCCAAAATAGTTGCTAAACTAATCGCAATTATAGAACCGTGCATTAATGAAAATAGCACTGCAACTATTACAACAACTACTAAGAATGCCAAAAATACTCCAAAAGAAATTAAGAATTGTAAAACAATCAAGCCTAGCAATTCGTAACGGTGACCCTTCATTAATTTCCATGTTTCAGGGAAGGATTTAATAAAACCGTTATTTAAATCTGTATCTTTAGTATCAGTATAATAAGTTAAGAAAATAAAAGCTAATCCTAATGAAACGTAGATGAAAACAGCAATTCCAATCAAAGCAACCAAAGCAGCAATTGCAAAAAAGAATGAATTTTGTTGATTTACACCAGCAAAGAAAAATAGTAATGCTACAACCGCAAACAATACTATTAATACTGCTTCAATTAATGCAGCTAAGAAGTCAATTACAATAACTCCAACCCATGTCATGCCGTCAAAAGCTACAAATGCATTTTTAAAATTAAAATTACCGTCTTGATCAGATTTTAAGAGTCCCATTTTTAATGAAACACTGAATAAAGAAGTAAGAATTGAAAAAATAAACATTAACGCAAATGATGATTGCAAAGTGTTAAGTGCAGTAACCGGATCGATTGATAAATTACTAATTGCTGCAGTAATTGCATTGTTGTTTGAAAAACAGTTAGCAATTACGCCCACAATAAATGCTGGCATCCACATACCTAGGATGGCCCATTTGTGTTCTTTGACAGTTTTAAAACCATCTTTTAATACATCAATAATCATATTTACTTCCTCCGTTTTGTTTACTTATTATTCTAGCAGAAATTAACTATTGATTAAACCCAAGCAAAAAGCCACTCATTATGAGTGACTTACGTTATTTTATTTTTCCCATTGATCAACTGTATCAACGCCACCATCAGGATTACCACTCCATTGGAAATCGCCGTACCAAATTGAACGTTTATCTAAATTCAAACTATTCATCAAATTCATGTCATCGTCTGTTAATGAAAAATCATAAACATTGGCATTTTCCTTAATGAACTCTTCGTGAGTTGACTTAGGAATGGTATTAATTCCTCGTTGTAATTCCCAACGAATAATCACTTGAGCGGTTGTTTTACCATATTTATCCGCAATTTTTTTAATTTGTGGATTTTTAAGTGCATCACCATGACCAAGTGGTGACCAGGCTTCAAGTTGAATATTATGACGATTACAATAGTCTTTAATATCAGTTTCTTGTTCTAATGGATTAAATTCCATTTGATTAATCACTGGTTTAATGGAAGCATGTTTCATCAAGTCACGGAGTCTTTGAATATCAAAGTTAGAAACTCCAATGGCACGAATCTTGCCAGCCCGATAAAGATCTTCTAAAGCACGCCATGTTTCATTGTATTTATCAGTTACTGGCCAATGAATCAAAACTAAATCAACATAGGTGGTTTGTAGCCGTTTTAATTGGCCCTCAAAAGCTGCAATTGTTGAGTCATAGCCTTGATCACCATTAAAAATCTTAGTGGTTAAAAAGACGTCATCACGTTTTAAGCCATTTTCAGCTAATCCTTTGGTAAGTCCGTCACCAACTCCGGCTTCGTTACCGTATTGTTTTGCTGTATCAATTGCTTTATATCCATGTTTTAAAGCCCAACGAACAGATTGAGAGGCCGTAGCATTATCACTGCGCCAAACTCCTAATCCCAAACGTGGCATATCAACACCGTTATTTAATTGAACGGTTGATTCTAAATTTAATTTCATAAGATCACCTCAGTTAGAGTATAAGGCTCTCGATTACACTTTTCATTAATCTTGTTTCACTTCTACTACAAATTCATGAGTACCACGATTAATTTGTTTCAAAAGATACTGGAATAACATCATAATCCAAGAAAAAGCTAAGGCAGACGCAAAAATTTCATAAGCTGTGAGCGAGAAGTAGTGAACTCCTTTAAACAAGACGCTAGCAAAAACAATTAAAATTCCGAGTGTATCTGAAATACGTAGAAAGTTTTTAGAAATTCCTGGCCACAACCATCTTATTCCCCCAATTAAAATAATAACGTCCAATGCCATTGACCAAGCACAAATATCGTGCCATAAATGCATCCACGGGATTTGACGATTGTTCGAAATTAACCCAACGCACATCGCGTTAATTGCTAAGATAGTTAATAAAAATCGCAAAATTTGCGTTTGTAATAATGGCCGTTTTAACGGCTTTATTGAAACAAATAAATAATCGACCAAAGCCATCATTAATAAGGCCGCAAAGATAAAGGTTAAGTTAAATTGCCAGCTATCAACTGCTTTATTAGTTCCTAAAAAACTAATATTATGCTTCCACCATTGCAGATTACTGTTAGAAAGCATCGAAATCATAACACCACCAAAGATAGTAATTACCAAGACATCTACTAACATGGTCGGTGTAATATTTTCAGCAAGCAAAATCATAACCGTATTAATAATCATTTGAAAGATTAAAAAAAGTAAGGTGGCCGTATAGATTCCAAAGGAAACTCCCATAAAGACGCGTCCTAAAACCCAAAAAATTCCTAATAAGCTAAACAATAAAATTGCCGTAAACGATACAATAATAGTTGGAAAATTTCGCCAATATAAATTTCGATAAATCGAATTGACTGATTGGTTACGTGCTTTGATAAAAAAGATCGAAAACAAAATTAATCCTGAAATCAATCCCAAAACAATTGTAGCCGTAGCAATTGAGTAACTACCGGTAAATTTAATGGTCCGTGTTTTTTGCAACATAAAGTAGACAAAAAATATCACACTCATTATCACAGCCGGAATTACACTCCACCAATATGAAACATCCCAACCGATGCTATCTGCATTAATCTGTTTTTCAAGCAGAATTGCGTTGTTTTCAATTTTTAAATCAAGCTTTTCATTTGGTTTCAGTTTGATTTTTTTTGCAACTTCTGTTGGAATTTCAATGTGGTATTTCTGATTTGACATATTCCAAAATTCCCCTTTTATTTTCATCAGATAAAAAAGAGACCCCGAATGGGTCTCTTTTTGTTTAACGTAGTTTAAAATGCTAAGTTTAATTTTGCAATCCAACGTGATTGACCTGAATAACTTGTGTAATGTAACCAAGTATATCCGTCAGCCTGTTTAGTTCCATCAAAGTAAATGGTTTCACCAGGGTTAAGAGTTACTGATACATTGCTATTTAAACCTGCCGCATCGCGAACGTATTGACTTGAAGTAGTTGTGTAAGCACCACTAGTTGCAGTCATTCCATCAGTGTAGCTAGTAGATTGTTCTGGTTGAGCATTACTTAAATCGGCAACCCAATGTGATTGACCTGAATAACTTGTGTAATGCATCCATGTGTAACCATCATTATTAAGTGTTCCATCGTAATAAATGGTATCACCTGCGTCTAAAGTAGCAGCTACACTAGCTGAAGTACTTGCTTCATTACGAACATATTGACTTGTTGAAGTTGTGTATGCACCACTTGCTGTAGTCATACCAGCAGTATTAGTTGGTTGAACAGGCTGAGCGTTACTTAAATCAGCAACCCAATGTGATTCACCAGAATAACTTGTGTAATGGTACCAGTTGTAACCATCATTATTAAGCGTTCCATCGTAGTAAATGGTATCGCCTGAATCTAAGGTAGCAACAGCATTTGCTGAGGTACTTGCCCCATCACGAACATATTGAGTTCCAGTTGCTGTATAAGCACCACTTGCTGGTGTGATTGCACTATCGACACTGGCTGGTGTAGTAGGTTGTACATCAGTCAAATTAGCAACCCAGTGTGATTGACCTGAATAACTAGTATAGTGCATCCAGTTATAGCCATCATTATTAAGTGTTCCATCGTAATAAATGGTTTCACCAGGATCTAAAGTAGCAGCTACACTAGCTGAAGTACTTGCTCCATTACGAACATATTGACTTGTTGAAGTTGTGTATGCACCACTTGCTGGTATCATTCCGTTAGTATCATTTGGAGCTGGTTGGTTATTATTTCCATTGTTGTTTGCAGGAGCCGGGTTCCCATTATTTTGGTTGTTTCCGGTATTTGCTCCTGGTTGGTTTGTACTTGGTTGACTAGAACCATTGTCAAACCGGTTTAAATTATTATAAGAAATAATACTAATTAAAGTATTGGCATAATTAGGATTAGTTGCATATCCGTCAGCTTGTAACATTTGGCAAACGTACGCATAATCCTTACTGTAAAGTAAGTTTGAATAACGAGGATTTACTGCTAAGAAATTTCCATGATCTTCTACACTGGTAGCCAAATCAGGATATGCACGGAATTTATCTTGAATAGTTACATAGTGACCATTGTAATATTCTTTAGTAGATTGCATCGTATAATTTCCATTATAATCACCCTTGATTCCATAAAGGTTATTACCAGGAGCTGATTTACCCCAAGCACTTTCTACAATTGCTTGTGCCATTGAAACACTAGGTAATACGCCATATTCGTTCCAAGTATTTTGTGCCCCTGGAGCTAATTGATTAATGAAGTCTTGATAATCTGAACTAATATTTCCAGTAGAACTGTTAGAAGCTGGAGTAGCATCATTTAATTTAGCAACGTAATGAGCCTGTCCACTATAACTTGTATAATGTAACCATTCGTAGCCATCGTTGTTACTTGTACTATCATAATTAATTGATTCGCCAGGATCTAGTGTATTAACAACATTAGAATCAAGTCCAGCTCCATCACGAATTGCTTGCTGTTGTGTAGCTGTATACATTCCAGATTGAGGTTGGGCATCTAATTGAGTTGATTTAGCAGTCTGTAAAGCATTAGGAGTGTTATCAGTTGCTGTTTGATTAGTATTTGCATCCGTAGTTGCTTGTGCTGCTTGGTTATCAACTTGATTATCTGCTGAATTAACATTATCAGAATCAGCTTGTTTTTGTGTTTGAGCTGCTAAATTTAAAGCAACTCTATTTTGATTTTGTATAGATGATTGGTCTGTTTGAGTTTGATCTGCATTTTGAACTTCTGGTTGAACAGGAGTTGCAGTTTGATCTGCAGTTGCAGTTGGATTTTCATCGGCAAAACTTGGAGTACTCATTAAGAATAATGAAGTAGATGCAAATGTAATTCCCATTGCAATCTTAATCCAGCCATGTTTCGACTTGGTTAGTTTTGTTCTAGTTTTGGTTTCCCCAGTAGCCATAGCCATCCGGTTATGTGCTCTAGTAAACTTATTATCCATAGATCTTATTCCTTTCATACGTATGTAACTAATTTATGTAACTAATTTATGTAATTAATCTTTTCTTAATTAATGCAGATAACCCAATAGTAACATAAATTAGTGTTTTTTCATAAATTAAAAATTTAACATGATATGAATCCCATAAGTTGGACAAAAATCTAACTTATGGGGTTTTTGTTATGCCAAAAATAAATTACGAGTTAAAACAGCAAATTATAAAAGAATATTTTAATGATACTGGGTCAACTACGTTGTCCAAAAAATATAAAGTTTCAAATTCAGTTATTTTAAGATGGATTAATAGAATTAAAAATGAAAATTTTGAAATGGTTATTAGTGAAAACCGTCATCGGATAGAGTATTCCGTCTAATTTAAAATCAAAGTATTAAGCTATAAAAATTCGCACAATTGTACTTTATCAGAATTATGTAACAAATTTAAAATACATTCAGAAAGTACCATCTATTTTTGGCAGCGCCAGTTTGATGAATTAAGTATAATCGGATTATCAAGAAAACGAGGTAATCCAAAAATGAATAAAAATAAAGTAACAAAACAAACTAAATTATCAAAAGATGATGAACTTAAACAGCTTAAAGAAGAAAACTTAATGCTTAGAATTCAAAATGAATATTTAAAAAAACTGAAAGCCTTAGATCAAAAACAAGCAAAGAAAAAGTAATGGTAATTGATGATCTAAGGCGTAAATTCAAAGTCAGTCTTAGCTTCATTTTAAAAGCTGTTAAATTACCTAGAAGTAACTATTACTATGCGACTTCGTCGCAATCAATAGACAAAGATAAAAATATAATTAGGTTAATAAATAGTATTAAAGAAATCAATCCTAACTATGGTTATAGAAGAGTTACGATGACTCTCAATAATGATGGATATAACGTTAATCACAAACGTGTTCTTCGTATTATGAAAAAATATAATCTTTTATCGTCGGCTTTTGGAAAAAAGAAAAGAAAATATAGTTCTTATAAGGGTAATGTTGGTAAAAGATTTAAAAATAGATTGAATCGTCGATTCAATACACCAATTCCATTTCAAAAGTTAGTATCAGATACTACAGAGTTAAGGTATGGAAAACAAAGTATAAATGAACGTATATATTTAAATCCAGTGCTAGATTTATTTTCTGGAGAGATAATTTTATATAGTATTAGTAACCATCCTGATTTTAATTCCGTCTTTTTACCAATTAAAGAAGCTATTTTAAAGCTACCTAAAACACACTTCAAAAGATTTTTCCATTCTGATCAAGGAGTTCATTATCAAAATAAACGATTAAATAAATTTCTAAAGAAAAACCACATTACACAAAGCATGTCACGTAAAGCAACCTGTTTAGATAATGCGGTTATTGAATCATTTTTTCACCTTTTAAAAATTGAAATATGAAACAATTTTAGTACGAAAGAAGAATTAATAAATTCCGTTAGGAATTGGATTTATTATTACAATAATTTTCGTATTAAAACAAAACTAGGAGGCAAGTCTCCGATTCAATATCGAAAACTTGTCTCCTAGAAAAACTAAATAATGTGTCCAACTTTATGGGTTCACATCAATGAATTGTTTCTCATAATGTTTTTTAATATTTAATAAATCGATTAAAAATTAGTCTTTATCACCAGTGAAGTCGAATACAACTCGTCCAACAATTTTACCGGCTTTCATTTCGTCGATAACTTTGTTGATGTTTTCAAGTTTATCAGTTCTAACGATTGGTTTAACTTTTCCTTGAGCACCGAAGTCAAAGGTTTCACGTAAATCTTGACGAGTACCAACAAGAGATCCAGCAACCTTAATTCCATCAAGAACTGTTTTATCAATATTAAGTGCCATATCACCTTTAGGAAGAGCAACGGCAACTAAAGTACCATTTGGTTCTAAGGCGTTAACGGCATTAGTAAATGCTTGAGCACTAACGGCGGTTACGATTGAATCGTGAACCCCACCATTAGTTCCTTTTATAACTTGTTCAGTTGCATCAGCATCATGACGGTTAACAACTAAGTCAGCACCATTTTCTTTAGCAGCTTCAAGCTTCTTAGGATCACCATCAGTAACAACTACTTTAGCACCGAAAACGTTGTGAGCTAATTGAACACCTAAGTTACCTAAACCACCGGCACCAACGATTTGAGTCCATTCACCAGGTTTAGTATCACCAATTTTAAGAGCTCCGTAAGTAGTAACTCCGGCACAAGTTAATGAGGTAGCTTCAACTGGGTCAAGTCCTTCAGGAACTTTAACAGCGTATTTGGCATCAACGATACATTCTTCAGCCATGGCACCATCAACAGTGTAACCTGCGTTCTTAACGTTACGACAAAGAGTTTCATTACCAGTTACACAGTACTTACAAGTACCATCAGCTGAGTAGAACCAAGCGATTGATACTCGATCACCAATCTTTAAGTTAGTAACGTTTTCACCAATTTGGGTAACGCGACCAACACCTTCATGTCCGATAATTCGACCAGGTACTTCACCAAAATCACCTGAGGCAACGTGTAAATCAGTGTGACAAAGTCCACAATATTCAACTTTTACTAATGCTTCATTTGAACGAATGGGACGTAAAGTAACATCTTTAATATCAACATATCCATCTGAATTAGGTCTAACAACAGCAGCTTTAACCATAATAAATCTCCTCTTTTTTATGAAACTATTAATTGTTTCTCTAGCAAGTTCATTATAGCGTGAAATAATTCACATTGCAATCAAAGACGAAGATAATAATAGTTTTTTAAGCTTCCCAATTCCATGGATCCTGATGCCATTGATTTAAAGATTTGTATTTAGCTTCTGTAATTTGCTTAGTCTTGTATAATTCTTCAATTAATTTGGCATAGGTAACTAATGGGCTAAAAGGAAACCTAGCTTTCTTAAAGTTTTGATCTGCATCGGGAAAACCATAAGAGAAAATTGAAACTACTCCAGCTACTTGAAATCCTTCACGTTCAACAGCCTTGGCTGCTTGAATCACGCTTCCGCCAGTTGAAATTAAATCATCAATCAATACTACTTGATCATTTTTTTCAATCCGTCCTTCGATTTGTTTACCAGTTCCATGGTCTTTGGGTTTTGAACGAACGTATACCATTGGTAAAGCTAATTTATCTGCCACAATTGCAGCATGCGGAATTCCCGCAGTAGCAACTCCACCAATTACAGTTACATCGGGATATTGTTCTTTAATTAGTTTAGCTAAGGCTTCTGCAATCATGTTACGAAGTTTTACATAAGAAACGGTTAAACGTAAATCAGTGTAAATTGGTGATTTAATCCCACTAGCAAATTCAAAATAACCTTCTGATTTTAATTGTACAATTTGATCTTCAACTAGTTGGTGTAAAATTTGCGTTTCTAAGTTTTGCATAATTATTCTCCTATTTTAAATTCCAGTCTTTTATGTATCTTTCATAAGCGGCAATCGGATTTTGACTTTGTGTGATTGGCCGGCCAACAACAATCGCAAATGCCCCATCCGCTTTGGCAGTTGCCGGAGTAGCTACTCGACTTTGATCTCCAGCTGCATCCTGTTGCATTCTGATTCCCGGAACAACATATTCAAAATCAGTTCCTAAAGCACTAGTTAAATCTTTTAGTTCAAGTGCTGAAGTAATTACCCCATCACAACCCGATTTTTGGGCCAATTTAGCCAAAGCAACTACTTGTTCGTTCATTGGCAATTTACAATTTTGTTCGTTTTCTAAAACTGTTTGGGAAATTGAAGTGAGTTCAGTCACACCTAGCAAATGAGGTTCTGGCAAGCCAGCCTTTTCAGCTCCCGCTTTCAATCCTCGTTTAGCAGCTTCCATCATTGCTTGTCCACCTAGCGTATGAACCGTTGTATAGTCCACGCCTAAAGCTCCTAACTGTTCCATTGCCTTTTCGACAGTATGTGGAATATCAAACAGCTTTAAATCAAGAAAGATCTTGCATCCGCGTTGTTTAATTTGCTTGACCACTTCTGGTCCTGCTTGATAAAAAAGTTCCATCCCAATTTTAACCGTGAGTTGACTAGGATCTTCAAATTGATCTAAAAACTGATTAACTTGGCTGACTGACGGAAAATCCAGTGCAATCATGATTGGCTTATTCATTACGACCTCCAAAATTTTGGTAAAATTAAAAGACTATCCCCTGATTTCAGAGAATAGTCCTATAGAATTAAATTCGACTTTAATAATAATTTGGCTTCTCTGAACCAATTAATTTGTTGCAAGAATTATAATATAAATTTGTCACTTGTACAAATTTTATTTTTAACTAATAAGCCACTAAACTGATTTAATTTACCTTGTTAGTAACTAGTCTTTGTGGGACAATACTAAAAGTAACAAATAACCAAGGCCTGTGAGCCTTACTTTGGAGAAAATTATTCTATGGACAATCAAAAAAACGAGCACATCCAATTAACACGAAATCAAAAACTAGTTTTAACTTCATCTAGTTTAGGGTTTGGGTTAGAAAATATGGATGTGCTTTTTCTATCGTTTACCATGAGTTCCATTATCGCTTCACTACACGTTTCAGCTGGTGCTGCTGGTTTAATTGGAACCATCACTAACTGGGGAATGTTACTTGGAGGCGTTTTATTTGGAATGCTGGGTGACCGTTTTGGAAGAGTAAAAACGTTCACTTATACTATTTTTGTCTTTGCCTTGGCAACTGCCTTAATGAGTATTGCTAATAATATTACTTCAATTTATATCTTCCGTTTCATCGCTGGAATTGGTGCCGGAGGAGAATATGGATTAGGAATTACCTTAATTGCCGAAGCCTTTCCGAAAAAGGAACTGGGACGAATGTCATCAATCGCTTCTATTGGTGGTCAAGTAGGAGCGGTGGCAGCGGCAATTATTGCTGCCTTCGTAATTCCAAGTCTCGGTTGGCACGCCCTATACCTCTTTGGTTTACTACCAATTATCTTAGTTTTCTTCGTTAGACGTCACATTAAAGAATCCGCAGAATTTCTCCGAGTTAAGGAAAATCGCAAAATCACCATTATTCATGCAATTAAAAAATACATGTTTGCTGATCTTGGTACTGCATGGACCTCAATTGGTTTAATGATTATGACAACTGTGCAAATCGCTGGTTACTTTGGATTAATGAACTGGTTACCTTCCATCGTGGAACAACAAAGTCATTTAAGTGTCAAAGGTTCTTCTCTTTGGATGATTTCAACCATCATTGGAATGAGTATTGGAATGATGACCTTTGGAACTATTTTTGATAAAATGGGACCTCGTTTATCATTTGGAATCTTTTTATTAGCCTCTGCTGTGTTAGTTTATGCTTTAGCATACGTTCACTCGATTGGTTTACTTTTAATTATCGGTGCTGTGGTTGGATTCTTCTCAAACGGAATGTACGGTGGTTACGGTGCGATTGTTAGTCGTATCTACCCCACGGAAGTTCGTTCAAGTGCCAATAATATTATTGTTGGCGTTGGTCGGGCTGTCGGCGGAATGTCTTCATTAGTAATCGGACTTATTATGGAGCGCTACAGTTTAATTGTTGTAATGGTTTTCTTATCAATCCTTTATCTAATAAGTTTTACAGTAATGATGACCCTTCCAGGCCTTAAAAATTTCGATCAATCATCATCTAAATAAATTATAAAAAAAGAGAGCATATCATTAACACCTTTACCAAAAATGAACTATTATATAGTCGTACATATTGAAAAGGGAGATATAAGATTATGACTGAAAATTTTGAAGAAAACACAATGTTAGACGAACACATGAACCAAGTATTTGACTGGTCAGATAGTGACATGCCAATTCGTGATGCTTTATGGGATTACTACATGCAAAGCAATGCAAAAGATACCATTAAGACTGAAGAAGCAATGAAGAAATACTTAGACATGAGCGATTCTGATATTAAAGCAGATGCTGAAAAACTTCTTAAAAAATAATCATTAACTAAAAATACTGTTGAGTTTAAACTCAACAGTATTTTTTTGCATATTTTATTGATTTAACGGATTAGTATGCGTTGCTTTAAATTCTTGTTCTGCCTTTTTTGAAATCGTTTTGTATTTCTTAGCAAAATCATTGCTGATCTTAGTAATCGCTTTGTTTTGGGTAGTAATCTTTTGCGTAACTTGATTATTTTGGTAAATCACATAACCATTACCGATTGCTAAAATTATAATTAAAATAATTGGAACTGTAATAATTAAATTAGTCTTCTTAAAAGCAACTTTAATCTTATCTAGCATGGTGATCACCTCTAAAGCTTTGAATTAAGTGGAACCGAATTTTATCAGAGTTCAAATCTTGATGGTTCAAAGTTACCTTAAAAAGATAGTGATTGGTATTAAGGTGATTTCCTCTTCTATCATAATAAGTAACTGTCACGTTTGAATAATAGTAATGTTCCTTTTGCGAAGTTTCATTACTATAGTTATAAATTTTAATGTCATTTAACCGTGTATAGTGGTTAAATGAATCAAGTAAAGTTTGAGCATCGGTCTTTGTCATATAATGCTTAGTTAGTTTAGTAACGGCGGCTTGATTTTCTGCTTGCGTTGGATAATTACCAAAAATAATCTTCATACTATCAGTTAATGAGTCATTGTTAGTTTTAGCAATCGTCTTCATATTTTGATAACTTAAATTTTCTTGATGAGTAACATCATCAGGCGACATTTCGTCATATGACTTTTTCAACATACTGTACTTCGTCTGAGCATTACTTAATTTTTGTTGATTTTTGTTTAAATTATACAGATTGAAGGCCCCCAAACTAATAAACCTAGCATTACCAAATTTATCAGTCCAGCAATAATCCATTTACGATATTTTTTTCATCGCAAAACATCCTTCACATTTTAATTGTTTCTAAGTATACAATACTTTTTCACAATTAGAGCCGAAATTTTATTATGATAGCTTAATTTTTCCCATCACTAACCCAATCACGGCGAAAATCGCAATAATCGTTACTAAAATCATCAACAACCATTCTTTTTGATTAATGGAACGGCCATTTTCTTTGGCTGCTTTAATGTAAAAAGCGAATCCTAGTACATAGGCAATCGCACAAAGCCAGAGATATTGAAGACCAGCAAAAGTAATTCCAACTACTTCAAAACCAAATGCTAATAACCCAGGAAACATCATTTTAAATGATTTGGCTAGATAACCGACTTTAATTTGATAAACCGCCACCAATGTATAACAAACAACCATGGCTGCCGTACAGAGAGAAATCGCAAAATTATAAGCTTGATCAGAAAAAACTAGTGAAATTAGGAAAAGTTGTAATAATACCTGAGTTAAGATTAGTGAATTAATGGGTGCTTTTTGTTTATTTAACTTAGCAAACCAATGGGGTAACATTCCCTTGCCTGCCATTTCAGAAATAGCAATTACTGGTGGCAAGGTCCATGATAGCCAAGAACCAAAAATGGTAATTATCAAAGAAAGACTAACTAACATTCCCCCAACCGGTCCAATCATATCTTTAACCACATAAGTTAAAGCAGGGTTACTAACGTGAGCTAATTGAGCCTGCGTCAAATAGCCGTATGGCAACATTGAAATAACCACATTAATAATCAATAATGCTACAAAACTCCAAATGGTCGCCTTGCTGGCATCTGATGCTTTATGAGCTCGACCAGTCATCGTAGTCGCCCCTTCAATTCCAACGAAAACCCACATCATGGTAATTAAGCAACCTTTAACTTGATTGAAAACACCACCTGGGGTTGCTTTCATATAAGTAAAATTAGTCGTAAAATTATCACAAAAATGAGCGGTAAAGACATTAGTTTTAAATAAGACAATTCCCAAGAGCACAAACGCCAAAAGTGGAATTAATTTAATAATCGTAATGAACACATTGATAAACGCGGCATTTTCGACCCCACGGGATACTAAATATGTTAGCAACCACGAGATAATCGAAGCCACTATAATGGCTGGAATTGAGTTACCAGAACGAAAACTAGGAATAAAATATCCTACGGCTGACATCATCATAGTGGCAAATGCTACACTTCCAATCCAAGACGAAAGCCAATACCCCCAGCCAGAGATAAATCCGACAAAATTTCCAAATCCTTTTTGGGCATATTCGGCCATCCCATTTAAGTCAGGATTAGTTTCACTTAGTGATTTCAAACTCATGGCGAGTCCAAAAATTCCAATTCCTGTAATCAACCAAGCCAATAAAGCTGGTCCCAGAGTTGCTACCGCAGCCAATTGTTCACTAGCATTATAAATTCCTGCTCCAATTGAGGCACTAATCACTAACATAATTAGTCCAAGCAATGAAACTCCCTTTTGTTTTTTCATTTTAAATCCCCTTACACAATTTTAATCAATACGATTAGTATACCTTAAAAATGACTTGATTTTTTCGTCAAAATAAAAAAACTTTGCAATGCAAAGTTTTTATCATTGATTATTAATTTAGGATTTCTTCATCTGTTGGTGAATACTTAAGCAAGTAGATGGCTAAGATTACCAAGATTGCCCCCACTACTTCAGCTAAACTCAAAGCAGTATTGAAAAAGATCACACTCAAGATGAAAGTTGAAACTGGTTGTGAAGCATCCATCAAACTGATATTTGCGGAAGTCGTAAACCGAGTGGCAAAAATCAAAGTTGAGAAAGTTAATAACGTTCCAAAGAAGATAATTCCACAAACACCTAGAATTGCTCCAGTAGTCAAATGCGGAACATTCGTCCAAACCGGATGATTAATGTTATAAGCGATACTAGCAACTAACGTTCCCCAGCCCATCACAACGATTGGAGGATTATCTTTTCCTAAACTCCGTGGTAACACCACATAAAGTGCTGCTGTAAGTCCAGAAATCAATCCCCAGATCAAAGAATCCATTGGAATTGAAAGCTGACTAATGTCACCTTTCGTGATTGAAAGAAAAACTCCCACAATTGCAATTATAAAGACTAAAAAATCGATTTTTGCTGGTTTTTTGTGTTGAAAAATAAATGCTCCCAGTAAAATAAATAATGGAGCTAAATATTGCAAAATGGTGGTTGCAGCTGCATTACCATTTTGAATACTAACGTAGAAACTTCCCATGTTAGCAGCTAAACCAAATAGTCCATAACAAACGAGGGTAAACACTGATTTCCAAGTCTTGAAAATATTAAAGATTTTTCCCTTATAAACAATGGCACTAACTAACAGTAAAATAGTTGCAGCCCCTGTCGTTCTTGCTGCCAAGAACCAGGGTGCGGGAATTGATGCATTTTGTGAAACGAACTGCGTGATTACTCCAGCAACTCCCCATGAAACTGAGGCAAAACCTGCTAGTGCAAGTCCTTTAGTAGTGTTGCTCATTCCCTTAATTTTGTTAAACATTATTAAAAACTCCTTATTTTTCATCAGATAATTTGGTACTAGCCTCTGTCACCACTTCTGGTGCTACGTCATCACTTAAAAAGCGAGCCATAGGCGTATATTGATGGCGCTTCTTAAAGGATACCTTAAAGCTTGCCACAATTGCAACACGCATTTGATTCTCCGTTAGAAACACTTGTCCAACTTGACGATACTTACCCTTGGTGTGTTTTCCAATCCGCCATTCATGCAATTTAAAGTCATGATTAGCATCCCGTTTAATTTGATAGTTACCAGAACTATCTTGTTCAACAGGCACGCCAATGAAACGGAGTACATCATATTTATCAGCCATGATTCCTCACTACGATTCTAATTCGTCTTTTGTTGATAATTTGCGTTTGTAGTTTTGCAAAATATAAATGGCGACCACAACTAAAGCTGATCCAACCACTTCCATTAAACTAATTTGTGTATGTAAGAACATGACACTTAAAATAAAAGTCATCACTGGTTGAACGGCATCAACCAAACTAACATCTGCCGAACTCGCAAATTTCATACTGTGAAGTAAACAGGCAAATGGTAAAACCGTTCCAATAATCACAATGGCACCAATTCCAATTACACCACCAGTAGTCAAATGCGGAACTCCGACCCACACTGGTTGATGAAGATTAAAGAAAAGGCTGGCAATTAACGTTCCCCAACCTAAAACGGTCAATGGTGAGTTGTCACTCATTAAGGGCCGTGGAATCACTACATAACAACCAGCGGTAATTCCAGAAATAATTCCCCAAAATAACGAAACTGGTGGAATTGATAGTTCACTAATATCACCTTTCGTAATCGAAAGAACCACTCCAACTAATGCGATTACGAACACCAATAAATCAATTCGATTAGGTCGACGATGCATAAAGAAAAAGCCACCTAATAAGATGAATAGCGGTGCCAAATATTGCAAAATAGTTGCAGAGGCAGCATTACCAGTTTGGACACTCAAGAAGAAGGAAAGTAAATTAGCCCCTAAACCAAAGATGGCATATCCCAAAATACATAAAATTGATTTACGATCTTTAAAGACATTGAAAATTTTCCCGCGATAAGCAATTGCACTAATCACTAATAAAATAATTCCCGAAAATAAGGTTCTGACAGACAAAAACCATCCCGCTGGAATGTCAGCATCTTGTGATACAAATTGAAGAATGGTCCCAGAAATTCCCCAGAATGCTGAAGCAAGGGTCGCCCAAAGAATCCCCTTCATAATGTTTTTATTCGAACTCAACTTATCCACCTCATATTTTATTTTTTACAATAGTTTTATTGTACTCTTTCTTGAGCTTGATGATAAGCCAAAAATAAAGCCTAGCAAAAATTGCTAGACTTTATTTATCATTATTTGTTTTTTGATTTTGATTTATCATCCGGATAAGTTAATTTAATTCCTGCTGACATTAAGATTGGCAAAATAATTACTAGGATAAGTAACCCAATGATAACGGCAATGGCAACCTGAATTAAGGTCATTACCCCTGAAGGAATCAATGCGGCAAATGTTCCACCTAAAATTACAGCAGCAGAGAGAACTACCACTCCAATAAAGCGAGCTGCATGCACAATTCTGGTTGCTGGAGCAGCACTAGGTAAAATGTTTTGATACTTATGCATTAAGAAGATACTGTAATCAACCCCTAACGCAATCAACATAATGAAAGTAAAGAACGGTGTATTCCAGGTCAACATGTCTTGTCCAAGGAATAAGATACTAAACAATCTCGTAATTGATAATGAAGCTAGGTAAGCCAATAGTAAAGTTCCAATAATGTAAATTGGTTGAAAAATTGATCTAGTAACAAACATCAAAGCAATCAAAATTCCAATTACCACGATGACAGCTGTCCGCATAAAGTCACTTGAGGTAATCTTGTTAGTATCTGCAATTGTAGCAGTTTCTCCTCCAACAGCAACGGTTGCTTTTTGCATATCAGTTCCAGCTAAGTTTTGTTTAACTTGATTTTGAATCTGGTTAACTGACTTAATGGCTTCTGCACCAGAAGGATTTGATTTAAGTACTACCACAATCCGCGTCGTGTGCTTATCTTGTGATAGGTACGCGTTAACTGCAGTTTGGAAAGTTTTGCTTTCAAGAACAGAAGTTGGAATATAAAAAGTCTTCGAAGCAGCCGGTGAATTTTGTAATTCAGTTAAGTAGTCACCAGCTTGTCCTAGTCCAGTTGAAATCTGCGATAACCCTTGATTAGCTTGACTAAGTTTTCCTTGAACCCCTTCAAGTTGAGTAGCCATGGCTTGCGTGTTGTTTCCAATATTTTGCGTATCACTAGCAATTCCATTTAATTGGCTACTTAGCCCAGCTTGTTGTGCTTGAACTTGGGCGGCAGATTGTTGAAGTGCTCCTGCAATAATTTGCATTTGGGCTGCATTCAATGGTGAGCCCATTGCCGTAGCCTGTTGTTGCATTGCAGCAATGACTTGTTGTCCTGAAACAGAACTACCGTTTCCTGAAGCTGCTTGAATGTTTTGCAGTCTTTGTCCAATTGATTGAGCTGATGCCCCAATGGCTTTCAATTGATCGCCATTGAATGAACTACTTGAAGCTCCTTGTTGAATCTGACTCAATCCATTATTTGCTTGACCCATTTTTCCAGTTAAGGTGCTAAGTTGATCATTTAAATAAAGTTGATTCAATGGAACTCCGTTAGGTTGCGTTACTGAATCAACGGTTTTAACATCCTTACGATCACGAAGTTGGTTTGTGATTCGATCAATTTCCATTAAACTCTTTTCATTAGCTAAATCATGATCTGATTTGATGTAAATCGTAGATGGCTCAGCAGTCCCTTTGCTAAAGTGCTTTTGAACCACATTCAATCCTTGCTTAGAAGGAAGATCATTACTTAATTCAATAGTTTTGTCGTAATTTAATTTACCATGACCTAAAGCTACAAATGGAAGTGTTACAACCAAAACAAAGATAATCGCAGGTACTGCATATTCTACTGATTTAGCTGATAAAATCCCCCATAAAGCACTAGATTGTTTTTGTTCTTTCAAATTCTTAACTGGCCAGTACATCTTTTTCCCAAGAATTGCCATAAAGAATGGATTCAAAGTAAGTAAGATCATTAAAAGAACCACAACCCCAACCGCAACGGCAAAACCAGAACGGTAAATTGAGAATTTAGCAAATCCTAAGGCAGCAAATCCAATTAAAACTGAAATTCCACTGTAAAGAATGGTTCTGCCAGCCGTCTTTCTAGCGTTAATGGTAGCTGTAACCTTGTCCATTCCATCTGCCAGATTCTCTTTAAACTGATTGTAAAGCAGAATATTATAATCGGTTCCAATCCCAAAGAGCACTACCACGATGAAGACTTGGGTAAAGTTAGAAAGTGGGAAATTAAAGAATTTAACTAAATTCATGACCACACTTAGTGAAACAATAAAGGAAACACCAACGGTCAATAATGAAATTAATGGAACAATTGGTGAACGGAACACAATAATTAAAACAATTAAGATGAAGATAACCGCAATAATTTCTGTCTTTTTAAGTCCAGAAACCATTGAAAGCCGCATATCATCATTTAAAATCTCTGACCCAGTCACATATGATTTTAAGCCATCGATTTTGCCACCTTTTTGTAACTTCTTGTTCACGTTCTCAACCGAATCTTTTTTTGAAACATTCAATTGGACTAATTCCGTGGTTTTATCTTTAGAAATTAATTGCCCTTTGGCAGACGGCGTATCAACAACTGAAGTAATTCCCTTAATATCATACTTATCAGCATGATTATTAAGATCTTTAATCTTATTATTAATCTTGGTTTGTTGAGTCTTCGTAATTGCATGATTACCGTTGTTATAAACTAAAACAACTTGATCAGTATTACTAATGTGATGACCCCAATGTTTTTCAATATTATTGGCAACCTGACTTTGCATGTCACTTGGAATCTTAGTTTGTCCTTTTTCTGCCTCTAAAGTCCCCACATTAGGTAGAAAGACTACAGCAGCAATTAGAACAACTAGCCAAACAATTGCAATTCCAGAATATTTCTTAACGAATTTATTCATGATCTAATTTCCCTTTCTGTTTTGTAAAAACATTAATTGGAGCTTTATGTTGTAATTTAGCGATGGTTTGGGCCACAACCCGAGGTTTTTCTGGTTCTGGTTTCGAAATCCAATACACGATAATCCCCATCAGTTCGTCAATGACAAATTCACGGGCATAATCAAGCGGAATGTCATCATTAACTTCAATTTGTTCATCTAATCTATTTACGGACTGATCTAAATCAGCAAAAATGATCTTTTTAACTTTATTTAAAAAGTAAGGATCACCTTGTTCACTTAGTAAGGCGGCAATCATTTCGCGGTTCTGATAAAAATTATTCAATGTCTCAATAATGAACGGAGCTGGAACTCCCGCACCTTTTTCAACGATTAACCATTGCATGGCATCTGGAATTACATCACTTAAATCAGTTTCTAATTTATCCATCAACTCTGATTCGATGTTTTCCAATAAATCGTTAATATCAGTAAAATGCGTATAAAATGTTCCTCGTCCAATTCCGGCCATCCGCGTAATATCAGTCACATTGATATCACGAATTCCTTTTTCATTAATTAGATTAACAAAGGCTTTTTTGATATCACCCACGGTATTGGTTTTTCGAACTTTATTTTCCATCACTTCACCTCCAAAAAAACTTTTAATTTTATCTTAACCCTTTTTATTATTAAGTCAACATGGTGTCTTATTAAGCTAATAAAAAAAACGAACCCGCAAGTTCGTTTTTCTTTATTCTAATTATTTATCTTCGTAACCATTTGGATGAGTTTGTTTCCAAGTCCAAGCAGTACTAATGATGTCTTCGATATTATCGAATTTTGGTTTCCAACCTAAAACTTCACGAGCTTTAGTACTGTCAGCAACCAATGTGTCAGGATCACCACCACGACGAGGAGCCATTTCAGCAGGAATTGGCTTACCAGTTACTTTCCGAGCAGCTTCTACAATTTGTTTGTTTGAAAAACCAGTTGAAGAACCTAAGTTAAAGACGTTACTTGGGTTACCTTTTTTAAGGTATTCCATGGCAAGAATGTGAGCATCCGCTAAATCCAAGATATGCACATAATCACGGACATTAGTACCATCTGGAGTGTCATAATCATCACCAAAAATCTTCAAAGTATCTTGTTGACCAGCAGCAACTTTAAGTACCATTGGAATCAAGTGGGTTTCTGGATGGTGATCTTCACCAATTGAACCATCTTGTTTAGCACCTGCGGCATTAAAGTAACGTAAAGCAACAGAATGAATTCCATCAGCTTTTTCCACCCATTTCATGATGTGTTCCATGATTAATTTACTTTCACCATAAGGGTTAATTGGTTCTTTGTGGTCTTTTTCATGGATGGGAACCCGTTCTGGATTACCATATGTAGCAGCCGTTGATGAGAAGACAATGTACTTAACGCCAGCACGTTTCATAGCTTCAAGTAAGACAATCATTCCAATCACGTTGTTATCGAAGTATTTTAATGGTTTTTTCATTGATTCTGAAACCAATGAGAAAGCGTCCATATGAATAACTGCTTCAATATCTTCTTTTGCAAATAAATCATCTAAAAATTTAGGATCACGAGTATCACCTAAATAGAATTTTGCTTTGGGGTTAACTGCTTGACGATGACCAGTTGAAAGGTTATCAGCAACAACTACGTCATATCCTTCATTAATTAAACGATCTACCATGTGAGAACCGATATATCCGGCTCCACCAGCAACTAAAACTGCCATATAAATTTCTCCTTTTGTATTCATCAAAAATTATAATTGGTTTAATTATATCACATCTCATTTTAGTGATTTAAATGCTTTAAAATCGACACCGAATTGACTAAACCCGTGATAAAATCTATAATCTAAAGTGAGTTAGCAAACTAAATCTAGGAGACTACTCTAATGAATAAAACAGAAATTGATAATCAATATAATGCATGGTTAAACGATGCAGACATGCCTGCCGAATTAAAACATGATTTACGTAACATGCAAGATGATGAAAATACGAAAGCGGATGCGTTTGGTACATCATTATCATTTGGAACTGCTGGAATGCGGGGACTTTTAGGTGCTGGTACAAACCGAATGAATATTTATACGGTTCGTCAAGCAACTGAAGGTTTAGCTAAATTAATGGAAACCCTTGATCAAAGCGAACGTGATCGTGGAGTTGCCATTAGTTTTGATTCTCGTTATAACTCAAAGTTATTTGCTCACGAAGCTGCCCGTGTTTTAGGTGCCCACAACATTAAGACTTTTGTCTTTGATAATATTCGCCCTACTCCAGAACTTTCCTTTGCCGTTCGTAACTTACATACTTACGCTGGAATTATGATTACGGCTAGTCATAATCCAAAACAATACAACGGTTACAAGATTTACGGTGCTGATGGTGGTCAAATGCCACCTAAGGAATCAGATATCATGACTACTTACGTCCGCAAAGTTACTGATTTATTCAACATTCCGGTCGCTGAAGAAAAAGATTTACGTAAAGCAAACTTAATGAACATTATTGGTGAAAATGTTGACTTAGTTTACTTAGCCGAAGCAAAATCAGTTAACATTAACCATGATTTAATCGCAGAAGTCGGGAAAAACTTAAAATTTATTTATACTCCTCTTCACGGAACTGGAAAAGTGATTGCACGTCGGGCTTTATCTGATGCTGGTTTTAAAAACTACGATGTCGTAGTTGAACAAACCATTGCTGATCCAGAATTTCCAACGACTCCTTTCCCTAATCCTGAATTTCCCCAAACTTTTGATTTAGCTATCAAGTTAGGAAAACAAGAAAATGCGGATGTCTTAATTGCCACTGATCCTGATGCTGACCGGCTTGGAGCAGCAGTTCGTCAACCAGATGGTGAATATACTTTAATGACTGGTAATCAAATTGCCAGTGTTTTACTTCACTACATTTTGGAAGCTAAAAAAGCTAGCAACACGCTTCCAGCTGATGGACGAGTTGTTAAATCAATCGTTTCAACTGAATTAGCCACTGATATCGCTAATGATTATGGCGTTGAAATGAAGAACGTTTTAACTGGGTTCAAATTTATTGCTGAACAAATCAAGCAATATGAAGAAAACCACGATCACACTTTCTTATTTGGTTTTGAAGAAAGTTTTGGTTACCTAATCAAACCATTCGTTCGTGATAAAGATGCCGTTCAATCAACCATGTTATTGGCTGAAGTTGCCGCGTACTACAAACAACAAGGCATGACCTTATACGATGGTCTTCAAGCTCTTTACAAGAAATATGGTTACTTTGAAGAAAAGACCATTGCTGAAGAATTTGATGGTCTCGATGGAAAACAAAAGATAGTTGACCTCATGAAAGGTTTCCGTGATCACCCAATGACTAGTTTTAATGGTGTGAAAGTGGTTGCCCTTGAAGATTTCCAAACTTCAGTTAAAACTGATGCTGATGGAAACGAAACTAAGATTGATTTACCTCAATCAAACGTTTTGAAATACTGGTTAGCTGATGGAACTTGGTTAGCAATTCGTCCTTCTGGAACTGAACCAAAAATCAAGTTCTATGTCGGTGTTAAAGCTGCTACTCAAACTGCCGCTAATGAATTATTAGATAGCTATGTAAACGCCATTGATAATGAATTATTAAATAAATAAACAAATTAAAAGAGTCCTGAACTTTGAATTCAGGGCTCTTTTTTCATATTATAATAATTTTTTGGTAAACTTTATCTTTTTCGTTTACATTTTTCTAGGTTAAATATAGAATTAAAGGGTTAAAGACTACGTAAGGAGTATCGTTATGACCTTTGAAGAACTAAAAGAATACGGTCAACTTTTTTATCGGGCTAACTATAAGCTTGATAGTGATTTAGAGACCAAAACTTTTAAAATTAAAAACATCAAATCATATCAACATGAACAAAATGATGAAGGCGGTTATACCGACTGGACTGACAATTTGGTCACCCTTTACAACTTATTGAGTCCTGTGATTGGAAAAACATTTGGTTTTGATATTAATTTCAAAACCAGACAAATGTCACTCTTTTTCCCACTCAAAATTAAAACTACTCAAGCTGATTTAAACAAAACGCTCCCATTAGTGGATGTCATTGCTTTAAACCAAGATGAGAGTTCAAACATTGCTACCATTGATATTTCCAAATTCAATGATCGTTATGCTTATGCATCGAGTTTGTACGACGCTAATCCCATTGCTGACTTAGATTTAAGTGACCTTGATAAAATAAAACCGAGTGACTCATCTTCTAGCTCTGATGACAAAGCCTATGAAGATTTAAATTTAAACATTGAAAAACTAGATACTTCAGTCGATGCCCTCAAAGAACTCGATGAGTTAACTGGACTTGACGAAGCTAAAAAACAAATCAAAGATATGATTGCAATTGCTAAAATCAATCAACTTCGAGAAGAACGTGGCTTAAAAACTCCCGCTGGAATTAGTAAACACATGGTATTTGTGGGTGATCCTGGGACTGGTAAAACAACGGTTGCCAAACTATTTGGGACCATTTTAGCCCAAAATAAAATTATTTCAGAAAATAAATTTGTCAGTACTGATCGCTCTGATTTGGTTGGTCACTATACCGGGACCACCGCTGATCGAACTAAAAAAGTCATTGAAAGTGCACTTGGTGGAATTTTATTTATTGATGAAGCCTATCAATTATCACATGCTGACAGTCCAACTGATTTCGGTCATGAAGCCATTGATCAACTAATCATTGGGATGGAAAATCACAGAAAAGATTTAATCATAATCCTAGCAGGATATACTGATCGGATGGAAGAATTTTTAAACGATAACCCTGGTTTACGTTCCCGGATTCCTAACCGTGTCTTTTTTGCTGATTACACCACCGCAGAATTAGTAAAAATCATCAAGACCATGATGAAACACGAAGGCATTGTTAAATTAGAAGATGTAAAATACTTCGATAAAACAGTGACCGAATTTATTGAAACAAATCATCCATCTGGAAATGCTCGGTGGGCCCGAAACGTTTATCAAGCAATGTTACAAGCTCAAGCTCGCCGCGTTGCTTTTATGGAAAAGCCTAGCAATGATGACTTAACATATATTAATAATGAAGATGTAGATGCCGCTATCGCAAATACACCTGCCAACTAGACTATGACCATGTCATGGTCTTTTTGTTTACCCAGCAGTGCTATACTAAAATTAAAAAATAATTGGAGGGGTTTTCCACTAATTCTGAATCAATGACTTTAAAAAACAAATTAGCAATTTTAGCAACGGCCCTACTTTCTTTTTGTGGAGTCCTTTTAGAAACATCAATGAACGTTACTTTTCCCGAACTCTCAAAAATATTCAGTGTTTCTTTAGACAAAGTCCAATGGATTACCACTGGTTATCTCCTCGTGGTAACAATTACGATGTCGACCACCGCTTTTTTGCTAAAAAAATATCCCATTAAAAACTTATTTTTGTTAGCCACTACTTTTTTCATCATTGGAGATTTTTTATCCATGATAGCGCCTAATTTCAATCTTCTTTTACTGGGTCGCTTAATCCAAGCTGGTGCAACCGGAATCTCCATGCCAATGATGTATCACGTGATTTTCACGACTGTACCACGGCAAAAAATTGGCACTTATGTCGGAATTTGTTCGATGGTAATTTCGATGGCACCCGCTCTTGGTCCAACTTATGGTGGTGGAATCACTTCTCCAATTTCAGGAATGATTTATGACCGCTTTGGACCTTTTAAACCAATTTTAAGTGGTGTTTGTTTAATTTGTTTAGAAATGTTGCTCTTTAATATTACAGAATCTTGGACCACTAGTTTATCAATTACTTTGATGTTTACTTTACTTCGTTTTGGGATTAATCTAACTTTTCCCAACACCATTTCTAATGCTCAAGCTAATGCTCCAATGTCACAAACGGCTGATATTAGTTCCATTTTTAATATGTTCCAACAATATGGTGGTTCTTTAGGAACAACAATTTTAGCATCCGTCATCGCCTTTCATCAAAATCAGGCTACTAGTCCATTAGAATTTAAACAGAAAACCCAAGTCGGTGGTAATTTAGATTATTTACTTTTGTTAATTCTTGCTACCATAGTTGCTGCCGCTACCTTCTATAACTGGAACTTCCAATCAAGAAAGCAGGCTACTAATGAAAATCAATAATGAAGCCATTAATAAAATTGCACCTAATTTAAATCATTTAACGGACGAACAAAAACAATTAATTGACCGCATCGAAACCCTTACTAAGACTCGTTTACATGATGGTCACTCCATTTTTACCATCTATGGAGACTGTGGAACTGGTAAAAGTGTCGTTTTAAGTCAATTATTCTTCGATATCCAAAAGGCTGCCCATGATCCTAAAAATCCACTTTATGAAACGAAAAACTATTTCTTAGTCAATCATCCAGAAGTACTTAAAGTTTATAAACAAATTGCTGGAACTGAAGATAACGTTTTAAAAAAGAATTTTATGCGCCCTACTTCATTTATTAATCAAATGCAAAAGCACGCCAAAAAAGCAGACATCGTCATCATTGACGAAGCCCACTTATTGTTATCTCAGCCAGATCACTACAATAATTTTTATGGTGAAAACCAGCTTGAAAAAATTATTAAGTTAAGTAAAGTTGTGATTGTTGTTTTTGATATGCGGCAAGTTATTCAAACAAAGAACTATTGGGATCAAGCTCGATTAGATCAAATTTTAAAGCCCTACTATCACGAAAGTTATCATTTAACTCACCAATTTCGGATGACTGCCAAGCCCGACTTAGTCCACTGGGTCGATGAGTTTAGTAATGGTAAATTGCTTCCGATTCCGCAGGATGCGGATGACGATTATGATTTTCGCATTTATGCGGATGCTGAAGCAATGCGCAAAGAAATCGTTAAACGGAATCAAGAAGTCGGACTTTCCCGAATTGTTTCAACCACCGGTTATCCGTCTACCCTTGATGGTGGTAAGCATTATATCAAAGAAAGTGGTGGTTTTAAAATGCCATGGGATCAATATAACTATACCAGTACCCCATGGGCGGAAATCCCTAAGTCAATTGATGAAGTTGGTTCTATCTATACTTGTCAGGGGTTTGATTTAAACTACGTCGGTTTAATTTTAGGTCCACCAATCTATCTTGATCCAAAAGATCATAAAATTAAAGTTGATTTAAGTAAACAAACCAATACTGAATCAATCAAACGCCGTAAAGACATTCAAGATCCAGAAGAATTTCAACGGATGCAACGCCAAATCATTTTAAATTCCGTGAACGTTTTAATGAAACGGGGCGTTTATGGAACATACATTTATGCTAATGACCCGCTTTTACGGAAAGCTCTGCTAGATAATTATGCTAAAATTAAACACTAAAAATTGATATAAAATATAGTTTAAGTAGTAAACGGTATACTAATCATCACTTGTCGTAAACTGCTGATTGAGCTTATCAGCTAGAGCTGGTAGGCTCTTTTTATTTGTTTAATTATACTAAATCATAAATTTATTATATTAAAACAAAAAAAGAGTGCCCATTAAGGGGGCACCCTCAATTCAACTAACTATGGTCAAACAGTTAGCAAGCACTATTATTCCTACCTAAATTTAAGAGGAGTAACATGCCAATCTCGTTGATTTGCATTATGATTATTGTTGTTGCTTTGTGCAATAATAATAAGTAGCAAAAAAGGACGTCCAATGGGCGTCCTTTTTCTATTGTATTTATTTTTTTAAACGTCACTATCTAATTTATTGTAATATTCAACTTCAATGGTTTCAGGTAAAATTCGTAACTTAGTAATACTACCATTCTTAGCAGCTTGCCCTTGGTCAAGTTCTGGAGCATAACGATCCACAATCGAACGAATTGTCATCCCATGAGAAACGATTAAAATGACTTCATCATCCTTGGTGTTTTCCCGAATTCGGTCAAAACCACGATCTAATCTGTCCCAGAATCGTTTGTTATCTTCAGCATTATTGTATAAATCGGCTTTCGCAATTAAATCACGAGCTCGTTCTAGACCAAAGTTATCTAAAACGCCAGCTTCATTAGTAATCTGAACTTGTTCACCAACAAATTGCCACATTTGTTCAAGGTTTTCACCTTCAAAATAACCATGGAATTGTTCTCTTAATTCTGGAAATTGATAAGTAATAATGTTAATTCCATTTGGATTTTTCTTTAAAATTTGACGACCAGTTTCAATCGCACGACCTGAATCACTAGTAAAAGCAGCATCAAAACTAATTTTTGATAATCGTTCACCGGCGTCTTGGGCATCTTGAATTCCCTTTGATGTTAAAGGTGAATCAATCCAACCCTGAACCTTGTTATACAAGTTCATGTATGTTTGTCCATGACGAACTAAGTATGCAGTAACAGCCATAATAATCTCCTATTTACGTTTCCGTCTAAAAATAATTAATTGTAATAAAACACCAATCATTCCAAAGATTGTTATTTCTAACCCTATTTTAAGTCCTGGCGTTTGGTAAGTAAATTGTAAACTGTGTTTTCCAGGAGCTAATTTAATTCCGGTTAACCCTTTGAGCACTTTATAAGTCTGAACTGGTTTACCATTGTCGGTAATCTGCCATCCTTTATCATAAGGAATACTGATAATTACTTGAGGACGAGCTTTCGTCGTGGTGATAGTTCCACTAAAATGATTACCCTGATATTTAAGTTTTTCGGGTTGTTTCACCACTAAACGATATGGTTTGGTTGCTTGCACAAATTTAGTAAATTCAGATTCATTAAATCCTGCAAATAATGGTTGCATTTCTAAAATGCGACTGTCGCTAGTAAAACTAACTTTAATTTGTTGACCTTTTTCAAAATCACCCAACTCAATAATTTCGGAGCCTAATTGAAGATAACTAGTATCGAGCTTTTGACCGTTAACCGTCACATCCAATTCCTGATTAGGGCTAGTCGTTGCCAAATCCATATATTGCATTCCACTAATTTTAGGTGTCAAAGTGACTGTATAACGATAATTATCCTTATTGGCATCAACTGCAACATCATTAATCTTACTTTTTACAAAATAATTAGTTTTGGTATTACTTTCTTTTTGAGCTAATGTATTTAAGTTTTTAAATATTTCATTTTTATCATATTTAACGTGCTTAATTTGTTTTGAAACTGCATAACCTAAACTAGTGAAATCATCGTTCTTACTTGTTCCAACTTTTCCATCAGTTTCAATTCTAATCTTTTGATTAATTCCTAACAATTGGTCGGTAACTGGAGTCGATCCATTAGAGCTAATCCGCCGTTCATTACGACTATACAAACCTAAGTCAGCCAAAGCATCGTGCGTGTGTACGTTTAAGGATGAAGTATAACTATTTACGCCAAAGAAATCATAAAGTAATGAATCATTATATTGATTATAGATAGTATTAAAACTTTGACTGTACAATTCGTTATTTACTTTGATCCGGCCAAACTCTTTTTGACCTGATGTAGTTTTTTTAATAATTTTAGTGGACTGGTTAAAAGCTTTTCTAAATTTAGCTTGATTGCCATATTCTTGAGTCCCCCCAAGCGCCATCCACATGTTAGTTCCCATTTCTAGACAAACTAAGACAAGCATTAACCACCACATCCGTTTGCCAAATCGATTAGCTAGCAAAATCACTAATATTGTTGCAAACACAAATAATAATGCTGGGATAATGTGCCAATAGTTAGCAACATAAAAAGACATTTGAAAATAGTATCGTTGGGGAACCATTGTTTCAATGATGATCGATCCATATCCAATCACAATCAATCCAGCAAGAATTAATCCTGCTTTGATCACAACCGCATTGTCTTTAAAACTACCATTCAGCCAAGCTTGATAACCAAACATAATCATCACAAAACTCAACATGTAAACTTCCCGGAATGGAAATCCAGCTGGCATCTGAAACATGTGCCACATGGTGTCAGTCGTGGTGATTAACATCCCAAAGAAAATTGCTCCAACTAACCAAAAAGAAGCTTTTCTTTCCCGTCGGTTAGTTCGTTTTGACATCCAAAATATTAACAAACCAATTGCAAAAAGACTGCCAATGAAAAACGATGGTTCATGACAAAGTCGTTCCACAAAATTGGTAGATCCAACACCAAAACTGGCAAATGCAGATGGGAGAAACCGAAGCTTAGGTACAAAGTCCCATGGATTAATGCTACTCTTCCCAGTTGAAAGCATCCCGATAATAGTTGGAATCAACATAAATCCTGATAACATAGCTGCAATAATTGAACTAGTTACATATTTAATTGTCATTGTTTTATGTTCAATTAAATATTTCCAAAAGCCAAGTCTAGCTGGACGATTTAAAAAGACCAAGTACACAAAATAAATGACCGAATAAATACATATCATATAGCCCATATAATAGTTCAAGAAAATGATAAGGAACAATGAGGCAACGTAGCCACCCCATTTTCCTTTATAAAAAAGTCGTTCAATTCCTAAAGTAACTAGTGGCAACATCATTAAAGCTTCTAACCACATAAAATCATAGAAATACATTGCCACAAAGCCACATAGACCATAGGCCACTGCTGCAACAACTTGCATTAAATCTTGACGTTGATACTTAGCTTTTAAAAACCAGGACATTGAAAGTCCAATTAAACCAATTTTAAGGATAATAATTGTTTCCATTAAAACTGGAACATCGGTCGCTTTTACAAAAACGACTAAAAGGTTTAATGGACTCATTAAATAGTAAGTATAAATTGGAATTGCATTATCCCCAAGAGATAACATAAACGAGTACATACTAAAGGTATGATTAACTAACTGACTACGTAAAAATTCAAAAAATGGTAAATATTGGGTTCCCAAATCACTAACTAATATATTATTAGTCCCAAATGGTGCAATCCCACGAAAACCAAATGTCACAACAACTACTAACATTGGTAAGATAAATGCTGCCAAATAATACTTAGATGCTTGTAAAATTTTTTTCATAATTTAAAGATGTCTACTTTCTTAATTTGACTTCGAATTGAATCATACTTTAATTTTACTATACAAAAATCTAAAATTCATTAAACCATGGTTAAATCTTCACTGTGTTACAATTAAGTTTATATTAAGAATGACTTCGGAGGAAATATTTATGTTTAGTTCAGAAAGAAGTTTTGATCCATTTACTTTAGTAATTGGAATATTATTTGCCGCAATGTCAGTAGTTATTGCTCGTAATCCAGCAAGTTCATTAAAAATTTTAATCTTTTTCATTGCATTTGCATTAATCTTTGAAGGAGTATTTAAACTTTTTGATATTACCATGATTGATAAAGCTCTCGGTTTAAACCCAACATGGTTAATCGTTAGTGCTATCCTTGATATTGTTTTAGGGGGAATGATTTTCCTTAGACCAGTATTAGGTGCAACTTTCATTTGGATTATGTTATCTCTTAGTTTTATCTTGGACTCCCTCTTTGAACTTTGGGTTAGTCGTTACATTAGACAAAACAACAAGGGTTACTTCTGGTTAAATGTAATTCTTGGAGTAGTTGGCGTAATTCTTGGAATTATTTTATTATTCAGTCCCGCAACTGCAGTTGGTGTTAGTATCTTCTTACTTTCATTTTACTTCATGTTCTTCGGTATTTTACTTATCGTTCGTTCATTTTAATTTAGAATTACTAAAAGACGTGGAAATATTTCCGCGTCTTTTTTGTGCTAAGATTAACTTAAAAGGAGATTTTACTATGAAATATGCTGTAACTGCGGCAACTGGTCATTTCGGTGAACGAGTTGTTTTAAAATTACTTAGTCTAGTGTCATTTAACGACATTGTTGTAATTGCTCGGGACATCGAAAAAGCAAAAAAAATGTACCCCACTGCTGTTGAAATCAGACAGGGTGATTATAACGATGAAAAAATGATGGAAAAGGCTTTTGCTGGAATTGATCGGGTATTGTTTATTTCTTCTCAACCAAATGCACGTCATCCCCGGGTCGCCCAACACAAAAATGTGGTGACTGCTGCTGCTAATGCAGGAGTTAAATATCTAGCTTATACGAGTTTCCCTCATGCGGATATTAGCGAAGCTCCGTTAGCAGAAGATCATCGTGCCACTGAAAAAATGATTATTGATGCCCGTTTACCTCATTCTTTTTTAAGAAATAATTGGTATTTAGAAAATGAACTTCCAGAAATTGAAGCTGCTAAATCGGGTAAGCCATTTATTTATGCGACTGGTGAAGTAACCGTCGGATGGGCCGAAGAAAAACTTTATGCTGAAGGTGCTGCCAGAGTAATGACAATGCTGGAAAATGATCCCCTTGAAATTTATGAATTTCACGGTGTGCAACATACTTACAAAGAATTAGCTAAAGCAATTAAAGAAGCAACGGGAAAAGATTTTCCAGTTCAATCAGTTGATTTAAAAAATTACCAAACTGAATTAGAAAAAACCAACCTTGATACAGCTCAAATCAATTTTAAAGTAGCAATCCAAAAATTAATTGCTAGTGGTGCTTTAAGCGAACATGTTGCTAAAAAAGATGTAGCGTTTGGAATGACCCACGAACAAATTTTGGAAAATAATGTTAATAACGAAAATGCACTTGAAAATGTTCTAGGAATGCCTTTACCAAGTTTGTCAACACAAGTTAAGGATTTGATCACGAATAAACCTAAGTATTTAATTTGAACTTTTTTTCATATAAAAAGACTGGAATTTAAAATTCCAGTCTTTTTGCTTTAATTAATTACCAAATTCATACTACGTGGAGTATTCCAACCAACTGCTTGAGTATTAGCATTTACGTATGCCCAGGTACTTGTAGGAATCCAATATTCCTTTTGTGAATAAGCATATGGGTCGCTAATCAAAAACTGTCCGTTTGAATATCCAACAATTGACATAACATGGAAATCATTTTGATTGTATAAGTTCCAATCGATGTTAGCCCAAGTAACAACTGCATGACCATTTCTTAATTCGTCAATTACGGTACCAGCTCCAGTTAAATCTTGAATTCCAGAAACCATCCCTGCTAATTTATTTGCCATCGCACTTGCAAAAACAGTCTGGACTTTATAAGATGAACCGCCCCATGGGTTTCCGTAAAAACCATTGTATGGCGTTAAATTCCATCCATAACCAATTGTGTTATAGATGTCAGCTAAATTGTAGTAGCGGCCGAGGACAGAGGCAGCAATCTGAAGTGATGCCCCTTCACAACCTTCTGGCATACCTTGATTCAATTGAGAATACCACTGATGGAATAAATTAATTGAATCCATTTGACCATTACCATCAAAATAAGCACTTCCATAACCAATATTTTCCCAAGCATTAGTTACCTTTAAGTATGTTGAAGGATCGAAATAGTATTTAGCACCAGTCCAGTCTGCTAAACCAACTACAATACGTCCGTCATTACCAAACATGTACCAAGTTCCCCATTGGGATTGAACGTAATTATTATCTACTCGAAGATATGTCAACGGATCAAAGTAATAATAGGTTCCTGACCATGGAATTACTTTTGTGGCAATTTGTCCATTGTCACCGAACATATACCAATCTCCCCATTGAGATTGAACGTAATTATTATCTACTCGAAGATATGTCAATGGATCAAAGTAATAATAGGTTCCTGACCATGGAGTTACTTTGGTGGCAATTTGTCCATTGTCACCGAACATATACCAATCTCCCCATTGTGACTGAACATAGTTGTTTTTAACAAGGTTATGATTTTCATCAAAATCATAATATGTACCATCAATATTTTGAACACCAGTTACTAATTGACCATCCTGTGTGTATTGCGTATGGTCTGCATTCCAACCATCTGGTTTAGCATTATCAGTTGGTGTACTTGAATCAGATTTGACACTATCATCATGATTATTTGTTGAAGTTTCTGTAGAAACATTTTTGTCTTTATTTATATTATCTGTGTTTAAACTTGTTGAATTTTGATTATTACTATCAGCTTGAGCAATGGTAGTAACATCATCTTTATCTTTATCTGATTTAGATGAAATATCATCGATTGTAGTTGTTGAATTAGATTCAACTGCATTACTATCACCATTTATAGGTTCATTCACAGTTTCATCTGTTCCCTTAGTTGTTTCCGTTTGATTTTTATCATCAGCTTTACTCGAAATAGGAGTTACATTATTTTGGTCTGCATCTGCCGATGTTATATCTTGATTATTTGGTACCGTTTGTGTGTTTTGAACACTATTATTACCGGTATCAGTTGTTGTACTATCTGCATTAGCAGCTAAGTTTGCTCCAATCAAAGTAAGAAATACTGTTCCAGCAATTAACCATGCTTTTCCAGCCTTATAAAGCTTAAAACGCTTTTTTGAATCATTATAATCAATCTTTTCCTCCATTGAGTATCACATTAAAAAATATATCAATAAACTTATCATAGCAAATTATTAATATTTAATACAACTGTAATCAAAAAAATCTTAATTTTATATTATAATTTAACTAATCAATTATAAATTAAATAAAGTAAAAAGTATTTTCAAAGGGAGATTTTATGCAATCAAAGGATAATGTTAAGACTAGATTCAAATTATATAAAGCTGGTAAGATGTGGTTAATTGCCGGAACTACATTTTTAGCATTAGCTGGACTTGGTAGTGTCGCAGTTCACGCTGATAGTAATAATTTGAACACACAATCTGCTCAATCTACAGTTGCAACTAATCAAGATGTAAAAGTAGAGTCAACTCAAAGTCAAGACAATAATGTAGTTACTGTTCAAAATAATGATGTTACTACTCCTGCTCAATCTGATAGTAACAAGCAAGATAATTCTGCTACAGACAGCAAGAATGCTACTATTCCTGCTCAAACCGATAGTAACAAGCAAGATAACTCTGCTGCAGAAAACAAGGATGCTACTCCTGCTCAATCTGATAGCAACAAACAAGATAATTCTGCTACAGACGGCAAGGATGCTACTCCTGCTCAATCTGATAGTAACAAGCAAGACAATTCTGCTACAGACAATAAGAATGCTGCTGATCAAGCAAACAGCACTTCAGTAAATAGTGATACAACTTCTAATACTAATGCTAATAATCAAAAAGTTGCTTTATTAGCTGCTGATAATCAACCAGATGGTTGGAATACTGATCATACCCAATACACACAGGGTGGTCAATTATTAACTGGTGTACATAATATTGATGGAACTTATTATGATTTTGATGAAAATCATAATATTATTAAGAACAACTATGTTCAATCTCAATGGGGATTGTGGTACATGTTCGGTGACGATGGAAGAATTTCAACGGATGTGACAGCATGGTCAGGGACATATTATTACTTTGATCATTCAACATATCTTCGAGTTGATAATGATTATGTTCAATCACGTTGGGGTGATTGGTACTTGTTTGGTAATAATGGTCAAGTTGCTAGTGGTGTTAATGTATGGTCAGGGACATATTATTACTTTGATCCTATAACTCATTTGAGAGTGGATAATAATTACGTTCAATCTCAATGGGGATTATGGTATATGTTTGGTAATGATGGAAGAATCGTTACCAAAGTAACTCCTTGGGTTGGAACATATTATTACTTCGATCCAGAAACATATCTTCGAGTTGATAATAGTTACGTTCAATCTCAATGGGGATTGTGGTACTTGTTTGGTGATAATGGCCAAATCGTTAAAGGATTACATGAATTAAATGGTAAGCAATACTTCTTTGATTCAAATACTTACTTAATGGTAAAAGAACATTGGGCAAATATTGGAAATGAATGGAGATATTTTGACGGCAATGGTCAATTAACTTCAACAGATTTTGTCACTTCAATTGCTAATGGTGCAATGCAAACTTGGTACGAATATGGTGTACTTCCTAGTGTTTCAATTGCACAAGCAATTTGTGAAAGTAATTGGGGAACTGCAGCTCCTGGAAATAATTTATTTGGAATTAAAGGATCATACAATGGCCAATCTCAATTACTTTGGACTTGGGAAGTTTATAACGGACAGAGCGTTCATATTAAAGACTGGTTCCGTGTCTATCCTACAGTAAATGAAAGTGTTAATGATCACGGTTCTTTCTTATATGAAAACTCACGTTATAATAACTTATTATGGGATAATAACTATTACAGTGTATGTAATAAACTTCACCAAGATGGTTATGCCACTGCTCCTACTTATGCAAATACATTAATTAATATAATCCATGCAAGTGGTCTTGACCAGTTTGATGAAGGATTATAATAACTTTAAATAGTATTTTATCTATATTAAAAAGAGTGAATTCTCAAAAATTCACTCTTTTTTGTTATACAAATATAATTAATTTGTTTATTAAATTAAACGCTAGAAATTTAAAACTCTACCATAATAAGTTGGATAAGATTGACCGAAATCAGAAACATTTTCGACTACAATTCCATTACCTTGTGCATCTAACATCTTACCATTGCCTAAGTAAATACCAACTTGTGTCATACTCTTAGGGTCAAAATTAGATCCATCATTATATGTTCGTGAGAAGAACACTAAATCGCCACGACGAGCTTGGCTACCATCAATTGGCATAGTAGCGTAGTATTGTTGTTCAGAAAGTCTTGGCAATTGAACTCCCGCAACTCCATAAGCATATTGAACTAAACCAGAACAATCAAAACCAGTTTGTGGATTATTACCACCTTGAACATACCCTTGACCCAAAAATTTAGATGCAGTTTGAATGGCTAACGTAGCCTTAGCATCAGCTGTTAAGTCAGATGGATATTGAGCCCATGAAACTAAGCGTCCACTATCATCAAAGTAATAGTAATAGCCATTAATATTTTCAACTGTATTTGTAACTTTTAAGTAAGTACTAGGGTCAAAGTAATAAGTTGCACCATACCATTCAGTTAGACCACTGACAATACGCCCATCGTTTCCAAACATGTACCAATCGCCCCATTGGGATTGAACGTAACTATTATCTACTCGAAGATATGTCAACGGATCAAAATAATAGTAAGTACCAGCCCATGGTGTTACTTTTGTGACAATTTGTCCATTGTCGCCGAACATATACCAATCTCCCCATTGGGATTGAACGTAATTATTATCTACTCGAAGATATGTTAACGGATCAAAGTAATAGTATGTTCCGGACCATGGTGTTACTTTGGTAGCAATTTTACCATTGTTACCAAACATGTACCAATCTCCCCATTGGGATTGAACGTAATTATTATCTACTCGAAGATATGTTAACGGATCAAAGTAATAGTATGTTCCGGACCATGGTGTTACTTTGGTAGCAATTTTACCATCGTTACCAAACATGTACCAATCTCCCCACTGTGATTCAACATAATCGTCTTTCACAATATTGTGATTATTATCAAAGTCATAGTAAGTACCATCAATACTTTGAACACCAGTTACTAACTTACCATCCTTTGTATATTGGGTATGGTCAGCATTCCAACCATTTGGTTGAACGTTATTAGTTGGAACATCGCTACTTTGCTTATTACTATCCTCAGATTTAGCTGTTGAATTGTTAGCATTAGTACCGTTATCTTTATTTACATTATTTGAATTTGCATCTGAATTTGTTTTGTTTTTATCAGCATCTGCTGAATCTTGCTTATTGTTATCAGTTTTAGCTGGATTACTATTTGAATTATCAGTATTATTATCTACTTTACCTGTAGAAGAATCCGTAGATTGTCCTGTTGTTCCAGCATCACTATCTGTGGTACTTTTATCAGCATCGTGATTAACAGTACCATTTGATTTAGAATCATCACTTGAAGTAGCTGATGAATTATTACCATTATCAGTTTTTACTGATGAGTCAGCTTGCTTAGTATCATCGCCACTTGTAACAGGTGATTCATTATTTGTTGGATTAGCTACTACAGTTTGCTTAGCAATGTCAGAACTTGCCGTCGTATTATCGGCGTGAACAGCTAATCCACTCATTCCAGCCAAAACAAAGAAAACTGTTGCTGCAACGACCCATGTCTTGCCAGATTTATAAAGTTTAAATCTTTTTTTCACGACTTTATTAAATTTCATAATTACCTCCATAATTTGTATATTTGTTCAATTGTAACATTAAGCTTAGATTAAATTAATTAATATCATCACATCTAAACAAAATAAAAAGAGATTAATTCATTTAAGAATTAAATCTCCTTTTCACTATCATTAAATATTAAAGATTTAGGTAACGACCATATACAGCTGGATAATATGATGACAGTTGGCTAACTCGATGAACACCTATACCAACACCGGCAACTTGAGCATCAATCATTAATCCATTTCCAATATATAAACCAGTATGAATGACACTACCACCTTCACAGAAGTATACTAAATCACCCTTTTGTGCTTGTCCAGCTGAGATATGTCTTGAATTAGCATATTGATCAGAAGCAGTTCTTGCAATTGAAATACCAATTTGACTCATAATGTATTGAGTCAACCCAGAACAGTCAAATCCTGTGCTAGGATTATTTCCGCCCCAAACGTATCCCCAACCTAAGAATTGATCAGCAATATTTTCAAGTTGTTGTGCTTTTTGGGCATCAGAAACAGCATCTAATACACCGTCAGCATTGAAATGAGCATGACCAAGATGAGTATCGCGCCAATCATTGGTTACTTTAGTATATGTATTTTCATCAAAATAATATTTACTTCCATACCAATCAACTAATCCAGTAACGATTCTTCCATCATTACCAAACATATACCATAATCCCCATTGAGATTGAACGTAATTATTATCCACTCTCAAATGAGTTATAGGATCAAAGTAATAATATGTCCCTGACCATACATTAACACCACTAGCAACTTGACCATTATTACCAAACAAGTACCAATCACCCCAACGTGATTGAACATAATCATTATCAACTCGAAGATATGTTGAATGATCAAAGTAATAATATGTCCCTGACCATGCTGTCACATCCGTTGAAATTCTTCCATCGTCACCGAACATGTACCACAATCCCCATTGAGATTGAACATAGTTGTTCTTAATAATATTATGATTTTCATCAAAATCATAATAAGTTCCATCAATATTATGTACACCAGTTAATAATTGACCACCCTGTGTGTATTGGGTATGATCAGTATTCCAACCATCTGGTTGATTCCCCGCTGATAAAATTACAGTTTTATTATCGTTAGCTGTTGTATTCGCATCATTTGTAGAAACATTAGTTGCAGTGGTAGTAGCATCTTGGCCTTTACTACTGTCATCATTTGCTTTTACATCTGAATTACTAGCTGTTGCATCTTTACTATCAGGAGTAGTTACTGAATCATCTTTATTTTGATCATTGTTGTCTGAAGTTGCGGGGACATCTTTACTTTGATCATCCTTAACAGCTCCATTATCAGTATTAGCAGACTTAGCGGTATCAGTTGTAGTTACTGAATTATCAGATTTAGTAGCATTAGCATCAACAACACTTGTAGTTGTTGATTTTTCATCATTAGTAGTTTGGCTACCAGCTAAATTAGAATCATTAGAGTTGGATGTTTGAGCTTGTGTAGTTGTCACATTTGAAGTTGCAGTTGCTTGACCTGCATCAGCATGAACAGCTATACCGCCAAAGCCAGCAAAGGCCAAAAATGCAATTCCAGCAACTAACCAAGTCTTACCGGCTTTGTACATCTTAAATCTATTTTTTTCTAATGGCTTTTTTGAACTCATAAATCCTCCAATTAATTATGTATATTTATTTTTTAATGGTTTATATTTTATTTCTAATTTAGTGGTGCAACTTTATGTATTTAATTATATGCTATTTTTTTATATCGCTTATTACAGTTATATTAAAATTTAATATCAAAAAAGCCTTTGACATAATCGTCAAAGGCATGTAAATCATTTTTTAATTGTTTTTTTCATAATGCTGATAACTTAAAATTGCTACTCCTGCAAAAACAATTGGTCCAACTATCATCCACACAGTGCTCATAAATTGCCCTTGTAAGATTGGCGCAATCAAAGTAAAGATAATCGCTAATCCAACTGTCAATAAAACGACAATTGAAGCTAACTGAGCTGAACTATCCTTTTTAAAGAACGTAAATGGTCTTCCAACATCGGTTTTCTTTCTAAATTGCATGTATGCATACGCAATAAATAAATATGGTAATGACATTGCAACGTTAGTCATCGAAATTACAATTTGGAAAAATAATTTAGCATTTTTCCCACCAAATGAAACTAGCAACAGAAAAGCAATTACTAATAAAGCTTGTATTTTCATGGCATTCACTGGTAAATCATACTTTGTTTTCCGTATCAATTTAGGCCATAACTTTTCGGGAGTTCCTTCAACCAACTGTTTAATTGGTGAGAAGATAACTGTCGTAAATGCCCCCATTAATGCTAAAAACATTGAAAAACCGATATAACGAGCAGTCCATAGTCCCATCTCTGTTGCAACATGATGAGAAAAGTTAAGTGCTAATCCCAATTGATAACCAAAATTATTCATTGCAATAAAAGCTTCGTTTCCTAAATTAACATGTGATCCATTGGCCGCATTAAAAACTTCATTCCAATTGGTAAACATACCAGTCACAAAAATCCCTAAACAATAAACTAACGTAATCATAATGGCACTAATTGCCACACCTCGTGGGAAAGTTTTTTGTGGATTTTTAGTTTGATCAACTAACCCACTGATAATTTCAATTCCACCAAAAGCAAAGACTGCGAAAACAGAGAAACTCAAAGTTCCAATTACACTAGCGTATTGAGGATCTGGAGATTTAATTAGACTAGCAAAACTCAATGGTTGTAATGGGTGACCATTTAAAATTAAAATCACTGTTCCACCAACAATTAAAATAAAACTGGCTAATAACATGGCTGAACCACCAATTGAGGTAATTATCTTAAACTTACTTAATCCACGACTTGCGATAAAGGTAACCAAAATTACCAATAAAGAAGCCAAAACCCCTAAAGTTTGGACATCACTTAGCCCAAATAAATGCCAACTCTGGGTTTTATCAACCCCAAAAATGGCCGTTGAAATTGGAATCCATATAATTGAACTCGTATTTAACATCCATGAGATAAATGATGTATACCACATCACAATCCCAACGAAAGCAAACTTAGGATTAACGGCTTTTGCCATCCACGTGTAGATTCCACCTTTTGCATTCGGAAATGCCGATCCCATTTCAGCCACCATAAAGGCAAATGGTAAAAAGAAACAGAATGCCGCAATTACATACCAAATAATGGCTGCATACCCCATTAAATAAAAAGCACGCGGGATATTAACAAAGTTAAAGATGGAAGTGAAAACCATCAATACTAAAGACAGTAGCGTTAATTGACGTTTTTTCATAAAATTTAATTTTTCCTTTCAAAGTTGAACAGTAATTATACTTTTTTAATTAATTCTTTCAACTCTGTTTTGGGATTTTTTTCTACACTACGTAAATATTCATCCATTTCAGCATCCGTTCTAAAGCCATCTGAATCACCACGTTCGATGACTCGATGCATTGGAACAGCTAACCAAATTGGACAAGCTTTCATAGCACTAACCACCTGTTCAGATGATTGGTGTAGTTGTTGAGCCAAATCTGTCAAACTCAGAGTTTTTCCATATGGAATTTTAGTGATGCTTTGCCAGACTTCCTCTTGTTGGGGCGTTCCATCAACAAAATAATCAAGATTGAACACGAATTGAGTAAGTTTACCCTTTAGGTACTTTTTCAATTCTTTTCGATAGTGATCAGTTTCTCGATGAGCATGTACATATTCAAATTGAGTTAAGGGATAAAAATCTAGGATTTGTGATACGCCCATTTCTGGAGAACTAACGAAATTCAATCCTTTTTTAGTGACAGTATAAAAAACTTTGCGACCGTCAACGTTGATTGCATCCCAATAAATTCTTTGCATTTGTACAATTCCCCTTTCGACTTACAGATAAATTCTATTTTAGCATATTTTTAAAACTTAAATTAAAAAGAATTGCCAGACAAACTGACAATCCTTTCATCTAATTATTAAATATTAATTTTAAACCTCGATAAATAAGATAAAGAATACAGATCGACCAACTCATGAGTGAAACAATCAAAGCCAATTTTACATAAAATGGGGCTTCATATTTTACATTCAATTTATTAGACCCAGCTCTAGATGGAACCATGATTCCACCGATTTTAGAAAGATGATAATGATTAAGATCATCGTTTTTTTCCACCAATCTATGTGCATATTTCAACTGATGACCATTTAAATTAATCTGAGTATCATGATAAGCAACTACTGGAATCATCGTCATTGTTCTCTGCTTACTTTCCCAGCTAACTTCCATACTCCCGTTAGGTTGAACTTGTTTTTTAAATTCATCCTCGTTATAAGTAATTTGTTTTTGGTAATCACTTTGTAAATCATGTGGCTGGCGTAGTTTTGTATGATTAGGCAAATAATCAGTATTAGCTCGAATTGAGTCTCGCAACGGTGCATCCAATTTTGCTCCTTGGAAATCTTTGCGAATTCCTTCGTTGCTAACTTGTTTAGGATAATAGCCATATGGTCTTAAATGCTGGGCGTAAACGCCTGATTGAGGTGCAATATTATCCAAGTTCCAATTATTACTCAACTGTTTTTGAATATTCATCATGCCAATAAAAACTGAAACGAAGGTTAATAAACTTACAAACACAAAATAAGCTGTTTTTACTGATTTGAATTGCACTTGTTGCACAAATTGATTAATTGATAATAAAAATCCAGTTAACAAGAGAATGGCAGCAACTGCATAAAAACGGGAAGGAAATTGTAAGAAATCTCGAAAACACGGGAACACTTTTCCCCAATAATCCCAGGGGAAATATTCTGAAGAAATGGCAAAGAAGGCTAATCCGACAGTTGTAATCATCATATTTAAATTACTGCGCTTTAAATTAAATAAAATAAAAATTACTTGTGCAATGATAATGATGATAAAAACGATTCCAACTCCATTTTGCAATAAAGTATTATTAATTAATTGCATTCCACCCGTTTGCAATGATTGAACTCTAAAAGGTGCAATTAAATTATTTTGTCCAAACACATTGAAGAAGGCTGCAAAATAGTTTGCACACAAGAAACATGTTAAACCAATATTTTCCCCGATTTTAATTAAGTATTTATTCTTTTCGTTTGAGCGAACCACACCCACTAAGAAAAATGGAATTAACATTAAAACTGTAATCACAGCACTCAGAATATGCATTTCAATTAAAATGGCAACTACTAGGGCTAAAGACACATGAATTCGTTTGGCTGAACCCGTCAATAAATCAAGTCCTAACATGACTGCGAATGGCAGCATCATTGACCCCCAATCCAAAAAGGCGGAGCTAGTCATCCAGTACGTAATGAAATTCTGGGAAAGAAAAATAATTGCTCCAAAAGTTGCTAACCAATAGTTAATTTTTAAACGTCTAAATAATGCATATGCACCGATTCCGGCAACAAACAATAAAATAAAGCCAGAAATGATTTGAAACCATACCCAACTATGAGTTAAAAACAAGAGCAAGCCTAACCCATAGACCATGTATGGGCCATAAACGGCATTTACAATCTGGCCTGATTGACAATAACCAAAATTAGACATGAAATAACTAAAACGTCCCAGCTTAAACTGCATGGCCGTATCATAAATTCGATTGAAATGGAAAAAGGTATCATATCCCACAATGACATTTCCTGAAAGGGTCTGAACTGAAAGTAAACTAAAAACAGCAATTAAAATAACTCCAATTGCCCACCAGTTTTTTTGATTTTGTAATGCTTTTTTCACTTTTCAGCCCCATTTTCTTCCAAATCTGCAACATTAATATTCTACACTAAAAAAATACCCAACTCCATTAAATTTGGAATTAGGTATTCTATCTATTGATTTTTTAGTAATTTGCGTCGCTTAAAAACATAATAACAAACAACAATTCCATACGGAACGTATACCAGTAAGGCTACTACCGCTAAAATAATTACCAATGGAGTTGTCTTTTTCTGAATGAAATAGGCTGCAATTAAAGCCACAAATAATGGCGTAATCACAAAATTAGCAAACTTACGTAATTTTATTAATTTTTGATCAATTTCTTCGACCGTCATTTTATCACTCCTGTTTTATTGAAACAATTTAAATCGTGTTTCGTCATCAATAAAATCTTTATCTTTGGCATTACCTTCAATTGAACCAAAATTCATTTCAGCACGTAATTGCCAACTACTTGGAAGTTTAAATTCGGCTTTAACAGCTGTACTAATCAACGGATTATAGTGTTGGATATTAACTCCCAATCCATTTTCTTCTAGGCCAGTCCAGACAGCAAATTGAGCATTTCCTTGTGCCTGCTCTGACCAGTTATACTCGTCATATTGATAAGTTGCAATTTTAGGATTATCTGCATAAGCTTTCACGACATCCATATCAGTAAAGAATAAAATCGAGCCAAAGGACTGCTTAAAGGTTTCCATTTTGGCTTTCGTCCGCAAAAAAGCATCTGGTTCAAGCTTTTCTTTTAAGATTTCACCCGTCAAATCCCAAAGTTGATCATGTTGTTCATTAAATAAAACCACTGCCCGAACCGGTTGGCTGTTAAAAGCTGACGGTGTATAACGAACAACTTCTTTAATGTATTCATATAAATCCGCCTGTGAGATTTTAACATCTTTACCCAATTCATAAATGGTGCGACGTTTTTTCATTAAATCTAATAATTGTGTATTCATTTTAACCTCTTATTTAACTTGATTTTTGGTAGCACCAGTCGTAATGGCATCATGGAAATTGTCAAAACTAATTCTAATCATGTCTTCCGTGGCTGGTTCAGTAAAATAACCCATGTGAGGAGTAACCAAGACGTTAGGATAGTGTTTCATTAAATCAAGTAAATCTTGGTCGCCTAAATCATCAAGACTATCGAATTGTTTTCCACTAATATTCCTACCATGAGCAATCACATCAGTCGCATATCCACCAAGACTGCCGTCATCTAAGGCAGCGGTCACTGCAGCAGTATCAACCAAAGGACCACGAGCAGTGTTTACCAAAATTGCGCCCGGCTTCATTCGACCAATCTCAGTCGCTCCAATCATCATGTCATTTACTCCAGGGAAGTAAGGGACATGAATCGAAACAATATCTGATTGCTTTAGTAAAGTGGTTCCGTCACAAGTTGTAAATCAAAATCGTATTGGTTTAATTTTTGATATAAAGGCTTTTCAAAGTCTTTCACACTATACGCTGTAATTTTAGTCATTAGTTTGCCTCTTATCGTTCAACTGGATAAATTGGTTTACCCGTTTTAATGGTACTCTTGAAGTTTTCAAAACTCGTACTAATCATATCAGTAACAGCTGGAACTGTGAAAAAGCCCATATGAGGAGTCACAATTACATTAGGATAGTTTTTCATTAAATCTTTATCAATTTGGTTAGGAACATCATCCAAAGTATCAAATTGTTTGTCCATCACATGTTGTTCGTCGAGAAGGACATCCGTGCCATACCCACCGATTTTAAAATCTCGAACCGCTTGAGCAACTGCTTCATTATCAACCACTGGTCCCCGTGCTGTATTAACTAAAATTGCTGATGATTTCATTTTAGCTAATTCTGGAGCACCAACTAAATTATCAGTTTTCCCAGGAATGTAAGGAACATGAATGGAAACGATATCTGATTTCTTTAGTAACGTATCCATATCAACAAATTCAACCGCATCATTAGATGAATCGGGATGACGTTGGAAAGCTAATGTTTTAGCTCCAAGGGCTTTGTATAATTTAGCCTCGGCAGTTCCAATGTTACCGGCACCAATAATTCCCACTGTAGCATCGTGAATTTCGTTGGCAAAATATTCTGGTAAAATTCGAAAATCACCCATATGCGTATTGTAAGTTGCTGGAGCTACGTGACGGAATAAAGTCATTCCTAAAATAAACGCTAATTCAGCAACTGAACGTGGTGAATAGTTAGGAACGTTTGCTACTTTAATGCCTAATTCATTGGCAGCCGCAAAATCATAACGATCAACTCCCACGGAACGGGTATAAACTAATTTAATGCCATAACTGGCGATTTTTTCTAAAACATCTTTTCCAGTATCATCGCCACCACTCACTAAGACGGCATCTGATCCTTCTGCTTTAGCAACATTCTTAATCGATAGATGTTCGGATACTAGGTTTAATTCAAAATTATCTTTATTTAATTTTTCAAAAAGTGGGATTTCCACTTCACGTACACTGTAAACTGTTATTTTAAACATTTTGAAATCCCCTATTTTCATAATTTACTTCAATTATAGGTTAGATTTATAAAGATTAGCAAGAATTAGAGGTTAATTAGATTTAGGACTTTCTTTTAGAAAAAACAAGATAGATAATCATCCCGATTAGAGTAAATAAGCTAATGCATCCCGAAATTATTTGCAGTTTTGTTTTTTGATATTCTACGCTAATTTTTGCTGATTTAGAATTGACTGGTACTACCATTAATTGATGCTGATTTTGTTTAATTTTAACTTCTCTATTATTAACGTATACGTGCATCCCTGGATAATAAACATTTGGAAGCACTAAGTTATTAATGTTATTTTTGCTTTTTATCTCATAATTAACCGTATTATAACTAGTTGATCGTTGATCTTGAACAATAGCCAGATTTTTATTAGCTTGGATAACAGAATGTGATTCAAGTATTGGTTTAACTACATAAGCTTTTTTAGGAATATAGTCTAAAGTCTCACAACTCATTGAAGCTTTATTGTAATTTTGCGATGAAATCTTTATCATATTTTGCGAGTTAACATCAATAGAACTAAAATTCAATGCCAATGAGGAAGAAATTCCCACAATTGTCAAAATTGGAGCTAGATATTTTAACGTTTTACTAGAAAAGACCGTTGCCGCAATCAATGCAATTAAAAATACCACGATATAGGCAAATCTTCCAGTAAACTGAATAAATCTTAGTTCATTTTGAAACATTTGCCATGGAAATTGATTAGACCATAACAATATGAAAAAAATAACTTCAATAGTAAGGTAGCGGAAAACCAGATTCATCTTTTTAAATGACATGATTATACAAACTAAAGCAAAAGTTCCTACGATTCCAATTGAATAAAAATTACCTTTATCTGTATTTAACAAGATTGACGAAAGCATTGGCGCTGTATCATAAAGTTTGGGACTAGCTACATTTATATCAGTTGCTTTCAATGCATTTAACATTGGAAAAATAAAAAAACCAGATAACAATAGACACGTTAATCCAGATAAGCACAAATAAGCAAATCTAGTCAAAATCTCTTTGAATTTGAATTTAGTCATTGATAGTCCAAACGTTATGATTACCATCAATAGAATTGGAATTGAATCAGGCAGGTCGGTTAAAATTACCAACGTCATCCCAAAAGTTAAAATCCACCATCGCTGTTTATTTTTAAGAGCAATTTGATATATTCCATAGAAAACCATTGGAATAAAAATTAGATCAACAAATCCACTAATCGTGTGATAGTAAAAATAAAGTCCGAGAGTAAATTGAGATAAGCCGTATAAAACACTGGCAATGTATGCTCTCAATTTGTTTTTAATCATTAAATTAGTAAAAACATACATCGAGGTAAGCACTAAAAAATTACATAAAATCGTAAAAATTATATATGCATTCCATCCGTTTACAACGATTAATCTAATGAAAACTTCTGGTAAGATGGTATAAATTGGATAAAACAAATTCTGGGGATAAGCAAAGCCAAAAAATGATTTTGTCATCGTATCCGGAACTGCATTTAAAATTGAACCATCCTTAATACTTAAATAGCTTTCCGTAAGTCTAGACATATGAAATAATCCATCCCATTGAAGGGAAAAGGGACCGTTTCCAAAGTACACTAATACCTCTAATATACTTATCAATAGGAAAATCACTAAAATAGATAATGTTGTATGTTTTTTTATAAAATTCATTTTCATCTCCAACTGTATAGTTTTTTATTAATTATACAGTTTTAATGTAAACTTAGAAACCTTGTTCAATTAAAACCATTCCATTAAATTCATGGACTAATTTAAGCTATTAATGAGATAATGAAGTATATAAATTTATGAGGACGTGTCTTAACATGAAAAAAAGATTAACCTATATTGATGTCATTAACATCGTAGCAATTTACGCAGTTTTAATGCTGCATTCTTCTCAGTATTGGACCCCCAAAACGGGCACCATCTCAAATGGAATAATTCAATCGATTTTTATTCCCGCAGTTTACTTATTCTTTATGAACTCTGGTGCAATGCTGATTAACTACCTGGATAAATATGATACAAAGACCTTTTTTTTCAAACGTTTTAAAAGAGTTGTAATTCCCTTGATTGTCTGGAGTATCATTTGGTACTTAATCGATACAAGGGGCTACATTTTTCCTGCCGGTCCAGTTGCTCATACTCATCCCAGTATTTATGATTTTATCATTAGTTTTGCAAAAAATAACATTTTCAATATCTTTTGGTTTTTTTATGCAATTATTCTGCTCTATGTAACCACTCCGATTCTAGCTTATATTGCAAAAAAAAACGTAAACATTCTGTTTTATATCGTTTGTCTGAGCTTTGTTAGTAACTTCTTAATTACGTACGTACTCAGTCTAATGAATCAAGCACAAGTATTTTCCAATGCAGCGATTCAAACTAATCCTTGCACTTCAACTTTTATTGGATTTTATATAATGGGGTATCTAATCAAATCTAACTACTTTAATTCTAAGCAATTAAATATTTTTAAAACACTGGGACTTATCAGTATTTGCATCTTAATCATTTCTGATATTTTGAACTTCAGTAAAAACATCGGAAATACGCCTTATCTCTTTTTCTACAGTATTGGAGTTTTCATTTGCTTAAAACAATTAGTTGAAAAAACAAACTGGTTTACAAAACATAATGTGATTATTGCTAAGCTCTCTTCAACAAGTTTAGCAATCTACATCGTGCATCCTTTGTTTTTTAAAATTATTACGGAGGCCTTCCACATTAGTGATCCAAGTATCGTACATACCTGGCTAGTTCCTTTAATAACTTACGTTGTATGTGCTCTCCTATTCATCATCATCAAAAAATTCAAGTTAATTAATACGATTCTTCCATAGGTAAGGTTACAGATTAAGGTTTAAATTTAAATATTAAAAAAGGGGCTCTATACTTTTTGGTACTGATGACATTCACTTAGTGAATGTTGTTAGTACTTTTTTAGTACAATTAATTAATAAAAAAAGAGTGTATCAGGTGGCACCCCAGTACACTCATACCCCAAAACGGAGTTAATCGTTATGAATAATGATATAACAATGCAGATGATTGGGATTAATGACCCCAACATCACTTATGATGATAACACGAATCAATATGATAAAGTCAAATCAAATGGAACTGCAACAGTTGTTTGGAATTTAAAATTAACGTATCCAAGGAATTGTGAAAATTGCAATATTTTAATGAATAACAATGGTTTTAAAAAAGTTAGCTATAAAGGACCTACCACTGCGGCTGGATTAACAACTATAAGGATTAAAAAACAAAAATATATTTGTAACAAATGTAAAAATACATCCATTGCAATTTTAAATGATATAAATAAGTTTGATCATATTTTAAGGGTAGTTAAAATTCAAGCAGTCTTAGATTACAGTACTTCTTCCGGTTTAAAAGACATCTCCAAGCGTTACGAAATATCATCTAACACTGTAATGCGTCAAGCCAAAGGCCTGGCTGCTTATCATAAAATTGGTTACCATTACATTCCTAAAAATATTGCTTTCGATGATTTTAAATCTGGAAAAATGGCTCCTAGCGGTATGAGTATGGCTTTGATGAATTCTGATAATCGCCGACTAATTAATATTATCGAAAGTAGACAGGGTAATTATCTAGAATCTTACTTCCTACGCTACTCTCTTTCAGCTCGTCTCTCTGTTAAGACTGTGACAGTAGATTTATTTTCACCATATCGTGGATTAATTAATCGTGTATTTCCTAATTCCAAAATTATAGCTGATCGTTTTCATATTATTAATAGACTTTATGTAGCTTTAAATCAAGAAAGAATTAAGTTAATGAATTATTTTGGAAGTGGTATCCCAGAATATCGTCAGTTGAAAAATCTTTATAAATTATTGTTCAAAAAAGAGAATCAGTTAGATTATAAAATATACAAACCAAGAAGAAATTTTAAATATACATCTTTAATGATAAAGAAGTAGTAAGGAAATTATTAACATTATCTTCATCACTTCGTGATGCATATGAATATTACCAAGACCTAACTTACATTGTTACTGTATCACATGATGAAAAGTCCTTAGAAAGCATTCTTAATCCTACTAAATCAGATAAGCAATACACAAAATTGCCTGAATCAATGAAAAAAGCAAGGAAAACCTTGAAAAAACATAAAGAAGAAATTACCAATAGTTTTAAATATAACTTCAGTAATGGACCATTAGAAGGTATTAATAACAAAATTAAAGTAATCATCCGTACGGCGTACGGTTATCGTAATTTTTACAACTTCAGATTAAGAATATTATCTTCATTTTCAAATACTTATTTTTCAATGACATATAACAAAAAAGCGACTGAATTAATTAAAAATTCAGTCGCCTAATGTAAGACTCATTTATTAAATTATTTACTCATCAGTACCATTTGACAAAGACCCAGAATTCATTCTCTTAAGAAAATAGCTATTTATTCATCAGTACCATTTTACAAAGATAACCTAATTTGAAGGAGTAACCGTAGAAGGTGCATTCCCTTGTGAGTCAGCTGGTGGAGTAGATGGAGCCTGACCACCGTTACCTTGTGAGGTAGAACCGCCATTGTCTGGTTTATTGTTTGAAGCAGGATTATGATTTTCTGGAGCTGGTGCTGCAGGTTGATAGCTTCTAGCTGGTGCATTAGTACTTGAAGAATTAGTAGTTGATGTCTGAGAGTTAGACACTTGTTTACTAGTACTGTCAGAACTACTATCATTAGAATTATTTGAACTATTATTAACTGTTGGAACTATAGATTTATTAACTTCATGAATTGCAGCGGTTGTTTCTTTAGATGCTTTAGTGATTTTTTTAGTTTTCTTTGTTTTCTTTTTCTTATTATCAGTAGATGAAATCTTCTTAGCTTTGAATTTACTTAAAACAACGCGATCATCATTTGCAGCTTTAAGTTTCTTTGCCTCTTTAACAATATCAGCATAGAAGGCATTGCTTGATAAATCATCATCAAAAATATCATCTAATGTATTATTTGAAGCTGTAAATTCTTTTGCTTTATTTTGCTCTAAAGCTTGATTATAAATCTTTTTCAAACGATTAACATTTTTGGAAGCTTGCTTAAGCACTTTTAATTCTACTTTTGCTCTGCTTTCAAGTACTGATGAACCTTGGTCATAATTTAATACATCGTTAAAATCAGATGCAGCTTCATTAAAATCATGATCTTTAAATTTGTTCTCACCAGCAACAAACTTGCTGGTTTGACTCAACAAATTGTTGACTTCCATTGAATCAGGCTTGATTTTAGCTGCTCTTTGAAAATTAGTTTGTGCTGCATTATATTGACTTTTACGGATTTCAGTACGTCCATTTTTCATGCTACTATTATAAGTTGATGCATTAATTTCGTGATTTATGAAAAAAACACCAATTATTCCTACAATAAAAATTGTACCAATCGTATACAACATCCATTTTTTCATATATTAAATCCTCATACTAGTTAGCCTTATATCATCTTGAAATTAATATGCTGAATTAGGTTTAACCATAACTTTAACTGTTTCAAAAATAATCTTAAAATCAAAAAATATGCTACTTTTTTGAATATATTGGAGATCTAGTCTGACCATACCATTAAAATCAGTATTATTTCGAACAGTAGCCTGCCATAAACCTGTACAGCCGGGTTTAACCCATAATCTTTGCATATCATAATCAGTATATTCAGCTACTTCTCGAGGAATTGGTGGACGAGGTCCAACTAATGACATATTTCCTTGGAGAACATTAAAAAGTTGAGGTAATTCATCTAAACTATATTTACGAATAAATTTACCAACCTTAGTAATTCTAGGGTCATCTTTCATTTTAAACATTGCACCATCAACTTCGTTTTTATCCATTAATTCCTGAATATGTTTGTCAGCATTTGGAATCATAGAACGAAATTTGTACATATTGAAATGGACTCCATTTTTTCCAACTCGTTCTTGAACAAACATTATTTTTCCGTGTGAACCATCATTTTTAATTAAAATACTTAAAATAATAAATAAGGGACTTAATCCAATTATTCCTAATGAACTAAATACAATCTCCATAGTACGCTTTAGCGCAAAATAAACTGGACGATTTTGAACCTTTTCTTTATTTAACCAAATTTTTTGATTTTCTTTTTCCACATTAATCACCATTAATAAATAGTTATTACACCCAATACTATAATAGTACCAAAAAAACAAATAATAAAAAAGAGCCACTGTCAATCTTCTTTATTTCTCTTTTTTAATTTAAATAATGTTGATTTAATCAAGTTTGGACGTAGTAGCAAAATAAATATCAAATATGAAATCATTCCAATTATAATTTCAATTAAAATCATTAACCAACTATCTTTTAAAACTGCTCCTAATCTAAAAACAATTACAAACATTAAGAACCCAGCCAACAAATATTTCCAATAACTAACGAACAATTTTCTCATATTGATTTGATTCCGAATTGCATACATTTGATATCCAGTAACCGTAATTTCTGAAATAACGGTTGCTAATGCAGTACCAACAGCTCCCCACATTAAAATCAAAGGAACATTAGCAATAATATTTACAATTGCTCCTAAAATAACAGAATAATTAAAGGCTTTATTTTGATTAGTTGGAACTAAATATTGCAATCCAATTGCATTACTCCAACCGATTAACAAAACAACGACTGCTTCAATCATCATTAACGGAATTACAGGTATGAATTTAGGTCCTAAGAACAATGGTACTAAAGCTGGCGCAATGGCCGCAATTCCAAACATTAACGGAACCGCAATGGCAGTCACAAATTCAAAGGAAGTATATAAGTAACTCTTAACCTTATCAATTTGTCCATTTTTATAAGCATTTGAAACATGTGGTAACATCACTAATCCAGTTGCCGTTACTACAGCTAACGACATTTTAACAATCTTATCAGACTGCTCGAAAAACCCTGAAGCATTAACCGTAGTCATGTACCCTAGCATCGTTTTATTAACTTGAAGATAGATCTGTGTCGCAATTTCCGGAACAAAGAGTACCAATGATGGTAAAAAATGCTTAAATAATTTCAAGTGATGCCATTGAGGTTTTCCAATGAAACGTTTCAAACTCGGAAATAAGGTTAAATTACCAATCAATAACGACAAAGCTAGGATTAAAATATAGAGAGCTAAGTCATTGTAAGACTTAACCATGGTAAAAATACTTACTAAAGTAACAATCTTTACCACTAAGTTTCTAACCACCGTTACTGCAAAGTCTTCTACTCCTTGAAAAAACCAAGAAATATCAAATGCAGCTGCCAGTAGAGCAAATGATTGGGCCAAATAATAACCAAGCCAATCTTTTCGTACAAACAACAAGAAGATGAAAAATGCTACAAAAGCTAATGAAATTGTAATGATACGCATCAAAAAAATTTCATAAAAAGTATTGGTTAACTTTTGTTTATTATCTCTAACGTATGCAGTTTGCCGATTTCCATACATAGCAACTCCAATACTTCCAAATATGATAAAGTATTGAATAATTGAATTAGTATAAGCATTAATTCCAACACCATGTGGTCCCAAAACTCGAGCCAAGTATGGTGTTGTAATCAACGGAATTAATAAAACAAAGATTTGATATGAAGCATTATAAAGATAGTTTTTAATAACTTTCATAATAATTACTTGCCAAATTCTGATTTAACTAACCGAAGCGCTGACATAATGGTTTGATCCATGTTGTAATAACGGTATTGGCCTAAACGACCACCGAAGACTACATTATCATCATTTTTAGCTGCTAATTCAGTATATTCTTTGTAAAGTGAACGGTTACGTTTGTTATCAATTGGATAGTAAGGTTCATCACCACGACTCCAGTTCTTAGGATATTCGTGAGTAATCACTGTTTTATTTTTATTACCTTTACCAAATTCAAAGTGTTTGTGTTCAATTACACGAGTATATGGCGTTTCAGCATCCGTATAGTTTACTACGGCATTACCTTGGTAATTATCAACATCTTTAATTTCAGTTTCAAAGCGTAAACTCCGGTATTCAAGTTCACCTAAAGCATATTCAAAGAATTGGTCAATCATTCCAGTAAAAATAATTTTCTTACCAGACTTAAGGTATTCGTCCTTTTTATCGAAGAAGTCAGTGTTTAACTTAACATCAATCAAATCACTATCCAACATTTTTTCAATAATTTGAGTGTAACCACCAATTGGAATACCTTGGTATGGATCACTGAAATAGTTGTTGTCGTAAATAAAACGAACGGGAATTCTTCTAATAATAAAAGCAGGAAGATCTGTTGCCTTACGGCCCCATTGCTTTTCGGTATATCCTTTAATCAACTTTTCATAGATATCAGGACCGACTAAAGAAATGGCTTGTTCTTCCAAGTTAGTTGGTTCTGCTGGAATATTAGCATTCTTTTTTTGTTCTTCAATCTTAGCTTTAGCTTCATCAGGCGTTACTACACCCCAAAGCTTGTTAAAAGTATTCATATTAAATGGTAAATTGTAAATTTCACCATTGTAGTTAGCAATTGGGCTATTTATGTAATTGTTGAATTCAGCGAATTTTTGTACATAATCCCAAATGTTTTTCATCTTAGTGTGGAAAATATGTGCCCCAAATTCGTGAACTTGAATTCCTTCAACCTCTTTAGTGTAAATATTTCCAGCCACATGATCACGTTTTTCAATTACTTCAACGTGGTTTCCTCTTTTAGCGGCTTCATGGGCAAAGGTTGATCCAAATAACCCTGAACCAACTACTAAATAATCAGTCATTCAATTTCTCCTTAGTTTAGAATAGTGCTTTTTTAATTAGTTTAGTAAATATCAATAATCATTATATCAATCTTTATGTTTTTTTTAAAATCATTTTAAAAAATCTTCAATTACCTTAACAAATCTTTCATCATATTGATTTTCATAAAGAAAATCAATTGATGATTTAACTGTTTGTGAATCAAAATTAACTTGATGGCTAACAAATTTTTGTAAGTAAACATGTAAAGCTTCCTCATCATTAACTGGATAAAGAAAACCATTAACCCCTTGTTTGATGATATCACTGGGACCAGCCACACAATCAGAAGAAATACAAGGAACCCCATAACTCATAGCTTCTGCTAGAACCATCCCAAACCCTTCATAATTAGAATTCAAAAGAAGTGCATTAGCATTTTTAATTTGTTTCCAGGGATCAGAAACCCATCCTTTAAATATTACCTTATCTTTCAAATTAGGTTTTTGTTCAACTAATCGCTGAGCTTCCGCAAAATCGGGACCCTTACCATAAATTTCAAAAGTCCACTTACCAGATAAGTTGCTTAAACAATTTAATAGCCCACGAAGATTTTTTTGACCGTCCAATAAAATTCTACTAATATAAATAAACCGACATTCATTTTCAAGTGGTAAGATTGTTCTTTGCTCTGGCTTAATCGGATTAAAAATCACTTTAATCTGCTCAGGAGCAACACCCTCATTAACAATTTCTTGCTTAATTTCATTCGAAATTGCTAAATGATCTTCAGCTTTATTCAATTTGGTGTAATCTAACGCCTGATCTTGATTAGAATTATGCATCCACGAAATAATCCGATAACGTTTTAAAAATATTTTTTTAATTAAGTTAGCCACTGGAATAATGTTAGGGGTCATAATCACCACTGCATCACCTTGAAAGAAAACCAAAAAAATCATCAATCTTAGTAAACACAACAAATTATTTGTTAAGTTTGTTTGATATACTTTAACATCCTTTAAGTTAGCAAAAAAATCTTTAAATTCAACTTTACGAAAAATAAAAAATGATATATTTAAATCTCTGTTAATAATTGAACTAGTTAAAACGTGTGTAAGTACGGTTTCTAGCCCACCACGACCTGCTACAGTACCAATTACTGATATATTTGGATTATTATTTTTCATCATTAATATACTCAATTTTGGGATTAAAAAACAATCCAGCCCAAACTCCTTTACAAATAACGGCAATTTTATTAAATTTATTTCTACTATTTGAAAATAAAATTTTAAAGCTTAATGAAATTCGATTAATCACAAATTTTAAAACCTGCTTAAAGCCTTGTTTTTTAGCCATATAAAGCTGATTACGATTATCGTAATAATAGCGTTGAATCCGATCACCTTTTTCTGAAAGAATATCAACGCCATTGTTGGCTCCAGTTTTATGAGTTACCACGCTACCGGAAACAAAATAAGCTGAAAAATATTTAGAAATTCTGCGAGAATATTCCATATCATCGCCCCAAATGAAGAATTCTTTAATTGGTAATCCTACTTTATGTAGCGCTGCCTTACTAATTAGCATTGACACGAATGAGCCTGATTTTAGTCCCACTAAACCATCTTGAACTTTATCATTCCAAACGGTGGAAACTACGGGAACGTTCATCTTAACTGGACTACCATTGTTCCAAACAACATCACTAGATAAAAACCCTACGTTTTCAATTTCATTATCGGCTTTCAATAACTCTGCTAATGCAGTTTCACTCGGATAAGTATCATCATCCATTAACCAATAAAAATCATAATCATGTTTTTGATAGGCAAACTTCATGCCCACATTAAATCCACCTGCTCCACCGATATTTTCGGTAAGATTCTCGAAGAATAAATTGGGATGGTCTTTTGTCATAGTTGCTAAATATGCTTCGGTACCATCTGTACTATGATTATTAATCACGAAAACCCCATCAACAGGAGTGGTTTGCTGAAAAATAGTTTCTAAAGCACCCTTTAAGAGCTCTAACCGATTATAGGTTACCATAACTAATGCTACTGACTTTTCGTTCATTGCTTATCTCCTATTACCTATGATTGTCTTTAAATCATTAATAAAACGATTATCATAATTTTTGTTAAACATAAAATCAACTGATTGACTAATTGCCACTCGATCAAAACTAATCTCATGATTAATGATTAACGTTAACTCTTCATTCAACTTTTTATAATCATTGACAGGATATAAAAACCCATTTTCCCCTGAACTAATTAAATCATTTGGACCAGTAGGACAATCTGAAGAGACGCAGGGAATTCCGTAACTAAGAGCTTCCGCCAAAACCATTGGTAACCCTTCGTAGTCAGAATTTAATAACAAGGCATTCGCCGTTTTAATTTGTTGCCAGGGATCAGAAACCCACCCCTTAAAAGTAATCCGTTTACTTAAATTAGGTTGGTTATCTACAAATTCTTCAGCTAACTGTAAATCGTCACCAGAACCATAAATATCAAGAACCCAGCTTCCATCTAATTTGACTAAACTACGCAATAACCCACCCAAATTCTTTTGTCCACTCATTTGAATGCGTGCAATGTAAATAAAACGACAAACCTGTTGATCAGCTGAAATCACTTTTTGTTTAGGTTGAATGGGATTATAAATCACATCAATTTTGTCTGCCGGAATACCATTTTCAATTAATTCCTGTTTGATTCCAGATGAGATGGCAAAATAATTATCAGCTAATTTAATTTTATTAAAATCAATTTCAACACTATTTTTGTTTTTTGCTAAAACATCTTTATCTAAAGCATAATGATTCCAAAATATAATTTTGTATTTTTTGTGGAACAATTTTTTTAAATAATATGTAACTGGTAACATTTTTTGATCGGTTACTAGCAATGCATCTCCGTTAAAAATGATAAGATATGCAATCATTTTTAACAAACGAAGATACTTACTCTTAATCTCAGTACTATAAACTTTGTTATACCCACAATTTTTTAAAAATGCTTGGTGTTTGACTGGACTAAAGATAAATAGTTCTAAATCGAACTGTTTAATGATGGTTTGGCAATTTCCAAGATAAGTTAAAACACTTTCAGTTCCACCTTTACCACTCAAACCATTTCCAATGACTGCAATTTTATTTTTCATAATCTATAACCTCATAATAAAAAACATTTCAAGTGTACTCTTTTGTTACACTTAAAATGTTTTATTTTTTTGTGAATAAACCTTTATATATTTTTCTGGAAAAATATATGCAAAAACAATTGCAGCAGAATATTTAATTGAAAGATTTTTTATTGCATCATTTAAATTAATTCTATTTATAATTTCTTTTTGTTTTTCCTTATTCCAAAGCGGATTATTTAATATGCTTCTATGAATATAGAATAAGTAGGTTCTAGCTTTGAAAGCATTAAAATAGCTCTTCAAACTGCTGTTATCACAAATAATATCATAAACCTTCTCAATGTAACTTTCACATTTTATTAACAGTGATGGATCATAAGAGTTAGTTGTTGATCCTATATGTTTATTCAAAATATATCCTGGATTAGAAATATAATTAATATCATCAAAATCAATATTCAATAAGTATTTCAAAATAAATAAACTATCTTCAAAATAATTTTCATTAATCATCATAATATTATTTTTTTTAATAATATCTAATCTAAATATTTTATTCCAAAGGCCAACATCCATTTCCTTATTTTTAGTTAAATAATTACCAATAAGTTGATTGTTATTATTACTTTTTTCCAAAATGGAATTTTTTTCAATTTCAACTTTACCATTTGAAAAATCTTTTTGGATTCCAGAAATAACCAATTTTTTATTTTTAATTGATTTCATCATAATATCAATATAGCCTTCACTATACTGATCATCTGCATCTGCAAACATTAAATATTCACCATTTGCATACTCAATTCCAAGATTTCTAGCTTCCGCTTGAAATTTATGACGCTGAAAAAAAAGATATATATTATCATAATTTTTAGCATAATTTTTAACTATATCAATAGTATTATCGAAAGAACCATCATCAATAATCAAAACTTCAAAGTTGTATTTAGTTTTCTGATTTACAATTGAATCCAGTGCTTTTTCAATTGTTTTTTCGGAGTTATAGCTTGGTATAACTACGCTAACATCTACATTTCGCATGTAATTCAATCTCCTAATTTATAAAGCTAATCAAACTTCAATTTTAAATTTATCAATAACCTTACCGATAATCAACACAAACGGTGAATATGAAATATACATCATTTGCGGGTCACCAGTACTATGTAAAGCAATTAATACAAAAATAAATAAAACATACCACTTCTTATTTTTGTATTCTTTAAACATCTGAATTGTTAATAGACCCACAATTATAACGATAAAGATAATCCCAAAAGTAATCAAGTATTGCATATAAGAATTATCTAAATAAAAATAACTTCCCTTTAAATTATGGGTAGGATTAAGTACATTATAAACGACTTTTGTTCCAAAGGGTTGGATTCCATACCTTTCTATTCCAATATGAGAATATAAAACTCGGTTGGACATTAACCGATTGATTTTATCTAATACAAAACCATCTGTCCCTAAATAAGACAAAATCAACGAAACAATTAGAAAAAATGAGAATGCTGCAATTGAAACCACTCCAAAAATTTTACCACAAAAAAAATCAATTAAATTGTCTTTGTACTTAGAATTTAATAATCCAGCCACTAAAACAATTAGTAGTACTAATAAAAATGGGTTCCGAGTGTCAGTTTGTACATAAAGAAAAATATCAAGCACAGTAATTATCCCAATTGCCTTCCAAGACACCATTCCTTTCCTTAAAAAGAAATACGACAAGGTTAAATAAAATAATAATTGAGATGGTAAAGTCACCCAGTTAAACCCTAATCCCTGTCTCCAGATTACAACTCCATTAGGTCCAATTCCTCTGGGAGACTGCATGGTTGGAATTAATCTAAAGTATCCCATTGTTAACGTAAAAATTGTTAAAGGAGCCGTTACGTAGAAAAACACTTTTACAATTTTAGTAAATTCAATATCACTAAGCATTAATAATATCAAAAAAAACCAAAGGGGAAAGGCAATCGTTGATTCATGCCTAACAACTATTCCAAGAACAATTAAACTTCCATAAATCAAATATGATTGACTAGGTTTTCGCATTAGCACACTAATTAAACAACCAATTATTAAAAATAAAGTTGAAAGATCCGGTATCATCCCGAAAAATACTTTATTAGTGGGAATCCAATAAGCATATACCAAAGTGGCAAACATCATTATTAGGTATACACCAAAAAAAGTTAACGAAATATTGGACCTGATTTTTTTTTCATTTGGAAAGATTAATTTTAATTTTGTTAGCATTAAGCTACTCCCACTCACTTTCATAATTTTAACTATTTAATCCATAAATATAACTATATTTATATGGATTAGATTTAGTTTTTACTACTTCACCATTTACATCATAATCATTTATTTGTTTAACTTGTTTTTCAGTTTTTTTATCCTCACTAAACTTAGAATGATTTTTATACTTGAAAATGTATTGATGATTTTGAATCTTAACGTAATCTCCTACATCAATTTTATTCAATTGATTTTTAAAAATATGCGTTCCATCATATTTTTTCATATTTGGAGTTCCAAGCATTACATGAGATTCATTAGGAGTGATTTTGATTACATTACCACTACTTTTTTTACCATTAGGCAAAATTATCATCGTACCTTTACGATGATTGACTTTGAGAACTTTACCTTTAGCGATTACGCGAGTTTCCTTATCATTAATAACAGTATTAGGATCATCAATTCCATCAGAAAAGTATCTTCCAATGAATAAAATTACAATAAGCATTCCAAAAATAAATAAACTAATTTTTTGACATGTTTTAATCTTCTTTAATTTTGATTCAGAAAGTTTAGGGTTATCATGAGAAGCTTGTGCAAAAAAGTAAACGACAATGGCAGTTGCCAGAATAACCGCTACAAGAATAGCAAATATTGCAGAATTCAAAAGATTTCCAATTTTAAACAGAAAGTATTGTAAATTAGTATATTCCAAAATTTGTTCACACTCCTATCCCTAGTTGTTGACCGCAATGTCACCAGTCTCAGCTTCTGGTAGTCCTAAATTGTTTCTGATTTGATTAGTAGTGTTTTGTAATTCTGATTCTGGTGTTACTTGCATAACTGAATCATTAATTTCTTTACCAGTTTGTCCTTGGATGTATGAATTATCCATGTTATCACGAGCTCCAAGATATCCTTTAGTGATTGAAGTTAAATCACCAAAAGTCATATCAGTTTGAGTTGATTTAGATAGCGAATTAATAAATCCAGGATTCAATAGAGCTTCAACGGAACCACTATCTTTAGCAACTGCTTCAAGTACTTGGCGTTGACGTTTTTGACGACCATAATCATTTTCAGGATCATCGTATCTCATTCGAGTATAAGCAAGAGCTTTTTTACCGTTCATATGAGTAGTAACTCCCTTAGTGAAGTGATAACCTTCATAATCAAAAGTTAAAAGTGGTTTGATGTTAACGCCACCAATTTGATTAATAATTTGTTCCAATCCATGCATGTTAAGAACAGCATAGAAATCAATTGGAATGTTCAACATTTTTTGCACAGTCTCAATTGAAGTTTTGGAACTACCGTAAGCATAAGCGGAATTAATTTTGTTAACCCCTTCATCAGCAAATCCAGGAATGTTAACGGCTGTGTCACGAGGAATACTAGTAATTAGTGTTTTCTTAGTTTTTGGATTGATTGTAATTACCATCATTGAATCAGTTCTTCCCTTATAGTCACGTCCCAATTCACCAGTATCAGTTCCCATCAATAGAATTGAGATTGGTTTCTTCTGGCTCAATAACTTAGAAGTATTACGTTCCTTAGTTATTCCAGAATCTTTATAAGCACTATCAACAGCACCTTTAATTGAGGCAAACTTATAAGCTCCAAATCCTAATAAAATTAAAATAAGCACTGCAATCACTGATAAAATAATATTTCTTTTTTTATGATTCTTGGGTTTATTTTCAAATTGACTTCTTTGAATACGACTCTCTTCCATAGTTTGGGCTCCTCTTTAAAACGATAATTAGACAATTTTTATAAAACTGTAATTAGACAATATTTACATTTTAACAAACAATAGCGTAATTTTAAATATTTTTTCTATTGTATCGCTTTTAAATTAAATTTAGATCTGATTAATTAAATCTTAATTTTTGACCATTTTTGACTAAAATTGAGCAAATAACTAACCTTCATTACTCAGCCGTTTTATAATATAAGTACGAAGTTGAAAACAACTTTATCTAATCAGGGTGCTAATTATAGGTGCCCTAATATAACTTGGAAGAAGGATTATACAATGGCAAACAACGGTTTTGGAAACGACCCATTTGGCGGAAGCGGAATGGATGACATTTTCAATAGTTTATTTAACAACATGGGAAATGACGCAAATGCTCGTTACTCTGTTAATGGACACGTACTAACTCCTGAACAAGTCGCAGAAATGCGTAGAACAGGTCAAATTCCTGGTCAAATTGGTAGTCATAACGGTGCTACCCCTACTCAAGCAAAACAACAACAAAAGGCAGAAAGTTACCTTGATAAAATTGGCCGTAACTTAACTGATGAAGCTAAACAAGGTTTTCTTGATCCAGTTATTGGTCGTGATAAAGAAATTCAAGAAACGGCTGAAATTTTAAGTCGTCGAATTAAAAATAACCCAATCTTAGTTGGTGATGCCGGTGTTGGTAAAACTGCTATCGTTGAAGGTTTAGCTCAAAAAATTGTTAAGGGAGATGTTCCTGCAACAATTAAAGACAAACAAGTTATTTCAATCGATCTTTCTTCATTAGAAGCCGGTACTCAATACCGTGGTGCTTACGAAGAAAACATCCAAAAATTAGTTAAAGAAGTTAAAGAACGTAAGAACGTTATCTTATTCTTTGATGAAATTCACCAAATCGTTGGAGCAGGTGCTTCAGGTGACGAAACTGGTGGTAAAGGTTTATCAGATATCTTGAAGCCAGCTCTTTCACGTGGTGAAATATCTGTAATTGGTGCTACTACTCAAGACGAATACCGTAACACAATTATGAAAGATGCTGCTTTAGCACGTCGTTTCAATGATGTTGTAGTTAACGCTCCTAGCAAAGACACTACTTTTGAAATCTTAAAAGGAATTCGTAAATCATACGAAGATCATCATCAAGTTAAATTACCAGATGATGTTTTGAAAGCTGCAATTGAATACTCAGAACAATACATTCCTCAAAGATCATTACCTGATAAAGCAATTGATCTTATCGATATGACGGCTGCTCATTTAGCTGCTAAGAACCCTGTTACTGACAAGGTTAGTCTTGAAAAAGAACTTAAAGCTGCTAAAGACCAAAAAGCTGCACACGCTAAAGCTGAAAAATTCGAAGAAGCTGCTAAAGATAAAGCTAAGATTGCTGAAATCGAAAAGAAACTTAAGAGTGAAACTGATGACACTGAAACACCAGTTGCTAAACCTTCTGATATTGCAGATTCAGTAGAACGTTTAACTGGAATTCCAGTATCACAAATGAGTACTGACGATATGGAACGTTTGAAGAGTATGGACAGTCGTTTGAAATCACACATCATCGGTCAAGATGAAGCTGTTGACGCTGTAGTTGATGCCATTCGTCGTAACCGTGCTGGTTTTGATGACGGTAACCGGCCAATCGGTTCATTCTTATTCGTTGGACCTACTGGTGTTGGTAAAACTGAATTAGTTAAACAATTAGCAAAAGACATGTTTAACGATGAAGATTCAATTATCCGTCTTGATATGTCAGAATACCAAGATGAAACTGCTGTCTCAAAGATGATTGGTGCTACTGCTGGTTACGTTGGTTACAACGATAACGGTAATACCCTTACTGAACGTGTAAGAAGAAATCCTTACTCAATCGTCTTACTTGATGAAATTGAAAAAGCTAACCCACAAGTTATTACCCTATTACTTCAAGTAATGGATGACGGTCGTTTAACTGATGGTCAAGGTAACGTGGTTAACTTTAAGAACACAGTTATCATTGCAACTTCAAATGCCGGATTCAGTAGTGATGCAATCACTAAGAACCAAAAAGAAGATATGAAGATTATGGATCGTTTAGCTCCATACTTCAGACCAGAATTCTTAAACCGTTTCAACGCTATTGTTGAATTCAGTCACTTAACTAAGGAAGACTTAAGCAAGATTGTTGATCTTATGATTGATAACTTGAACGACACCTTAGCAAGAAAAGACATGAAACTTGAAATCAGCGATGAAGTTAAAAACTGGTTGATGGAACAAGGTTACGATGAAGCAATGGGTGCTCGTCCACTCCGTCGTGTAATTGAACAACAATTACGTGATAAGATTGCTATGTTCTACTTGGATCACCAAGAAATTAAGAATATTAAAGCTGTTCTTGATCACAACAATGACACAATTAAAATTGAAGCTAACGAAAAAGCAAGTAAATAATTAGCTGCTAGCTTAAAAGACATAACCATTTTGGTTATGTCTTTTTTGTTATATACTTATTTTAAAAACGATAAGGAATTATGTATGAAAATTAATAAGTTAAAAGTTTTTAAAATTGTTGCACTTGTTATAAGCTTGCTATTTAAAGATTATCAACCACAAATTGAAATGTTGTTTAACCCAAAAGAACGGAGCTTAGCTGTTGCACAAATTAGAGATCACGGTTTAATTGATGTCGTACTACCTATCCTTAGTTATATTAGATAAAATCATCAAAAAAATACATACTAAATATTATTTTAATGTTAATTAAAACAAACCTAAAAATTTCTTTTTTTTCTTAATAGGCATAATTGTACCTTGCTCGATATCGTCACCATTTAAAATAGCTTTTGCATTGTATTCATAACGAGCCACCATTTTAATGCCAAACTGTTTTTTTAATTTATTGTAAGCATCGCCCATTCTGTAACGTCTACCTTTAAAATTATGTGCATCTGAAGCAAAAGTAGTTCCTAAATTGGCTTTAATAATTTCTTCAGTAAATTTTTCTACTTCTTTTCCAAATACTCCTAAATAACTACTTGCAGTTAATTGTGTTGCAGCTCCTTGTTCAACAAAAGAATACAACAAATCATGGTCATCTTGAAATCCATAATTTCTTTCAGGATGTACGATAACTGGTGTAATCCCACGAGCAATTAATTCAAATAACATATTTTCTGTGTATTCAGGAACACCGGTATGAGGTAACTCTAACATAAGATAACGATTATAAGGATCAGCAAATAATATATCTCCGTCATCAATTTCATAAAGTAATTCTCCAGTAATATGAACTTCTTGCCCAGGAAAGACTTTGAAATTAATCCCATGATCATTAATTTGTTTTTGGAACTCAGCTACCTCTTTTTCTACATCATTCTTATGGTTGACATATTCTCCGTCCATATGATGAGGAGTCAATAAAGCTGCAGTAATCCCTTCTTTTTCTGCTACTTCAGCTAATTTCAAAGATGTTTCCATATCTGGCGAACCATCATCAACACCGGGCAAAATATGACAGTGAATATCTATCATTTGTCATCAACTCCATAATATCCACCATAATATCCACCATAACCAGCAGTTTTTTTGGCATTTACACGGTTCATAACAGACCCAAGAATCTTTGCATTAACTTTTTTAAGTTGTTCAATAGCACCTTTTACTGAACTTTTATCGGCAATTCCTTGAGGAACTACGATAATGGTTCCATTAGAAGCGGCAGCAATCAAAGAAGCATCTGTTGCTGTATTAACAGGAGGTGTATCAATCAGTACCCATTCATAATATTTTGACAATGTATTTAATAAATTCTTAAATCTATCGCTACCAATTAATTCTGCTGGATTAGGGGGAACAGGCCCGCTTACCATCACATCTAAATTATCTACATCAGTTTTAAGTATTGATTCATCTAGATTTGAATTTCCAGATAGATACGTTGATAAACCATTTTGATTAGATACCATAAAAGTCTTATATACAGTCGGACGACGCATATCAGCATCAATCAAAATTGTTTTTTCACCTTGTTCAGCAAAAGTACAAGCTAAATTAGAGCTAAATACACTTTTTCCTTCTGAAGAATTAGCTGATGTAATCGAAACCACTTTATTTTGGTTTGCAACAATAGAAAATTTGATATTAGTTCTAACAGTACGAAATTGTTCAGCAATTGGAGAAGTAGGTTTGTATTCTACAATCAAGGGGGCACCGTTTTTCATTGTGTTATCGTCTAATTTTTTATTTTTTCTAAATAAACTCATAATAATACCTAAACCCTTCTTTCATGGTTATCAATTCGCCTACCATGTTTGTTAGTAGCTATTTTCATATCACTTTTATCAATTTCATAAATTAAACCGAGATTATTTAAGCCCAAACCTTCTAGATAATCTACATTTGTAACTGATTTATCATTAAATTCTGACAATAATGAAGCACCTAACCCAATCAATAAACCAATTAATAGTCCAGCTAAAATATTTAACATGTAATGAGGAGAAGTTGGTTTTAATACGGGAGTTGCTTTTGAAACAATTGTAACACTATTAATATCCATCATTTTTTTGATTTTATTCTGAAATACTTTTGCAGTTTCATTGGCAACGTCAGAAGCTGTATAAGGATTATTAGCAGTAGCAGAAACTGAAAAAACTTGAGAGTTCTCTTGACTTTGAACACTAATATTAGGTTTTTTAGTCATACCTGGCTCACCTGCTAAATCTTTTTTAACAGTATTTTGAATAGCAGGACTTGTAATAATATCTTTATAGGTATAAATTCTCTGAACATCTGCTTGTAATTGTTGTGGTTGAGTTGCAGCTTGACTTTTACTTAGTTTTTGATTTACAAGTAAATCAGTTGTTGATGTATATTTAGGTCTCATTACACCATATGTAATAAATGATGAAATTGCTACAAAAAAGACAATTGATGATAAGATTAACTTTAAATGTCTTTTTATAATTAAACCTAAAAAACTAAAACTCAAATAATTAGAGCTTGAAACTTCATTATCCATAATTGATTCTCCTTTAAGATAGCTAACAATTGATATTAATTATTTTAGATAGATATATGAGTACAAATTAAATATATGTATTAAAAATTATAAAATAAAAGTAATGGTAAATACAAAATACGTTGTATATTGAATAGTGATAAAGAAATCGATGTAATTATTAAGTATAAAATAATTAAAGCAATTTGAAATTTTGCATTTGATTTAAAGAAAATAATAATTGTTTTTAAAAATAAAGAAATATATATAATTATACCAAAAAATCCAAAAATTGTATAAAACCCAATAAAACCAACATCATCTAAATAGTATTGGTATCCATAATTTGTTAACAAATAGGTATTACCATGTAACATCCACTGATTTCAAAGTGTATTGGGAAATTCAATTCCCATTATACCATTTTTCTGAAACCTCATTAAGATAAAACGAAATTTCTCCTTGTCTTGCAAAATAACTATCAGATCTATTACCTGAAACAAAAACTTCTAAAATTTTATTTAAACTCATTAAAAATGAAATAGGTATTATAACTGTAAATAATTCAAATACCAATTGATTTCGGCGATATAAAATTTTTAAAATTAAAATTAAAAAAGAAATAATCACAACAAAAAACATACACTCTAATGCTCCTATGTCAATAAATGGCACAAATTTAGTTAGACAGCTATTCTAATTCTTTCCGTGTTGCACCAGTGAATATAATTTTCTGTTTTTAATACCACATCTTCAAAACTTGTAAATCTAGTTTGAAAAGCAAACTCACGTTTTAAGATTGAATGAAATGCTTCAATTGGACCATTGTCATATGGATGTCCTTTTTGTGAGTAAGAGTGCCTAATTTCATGTCCCTCAAGGACATGCTCAAATATTGAACTAGCATATTGGCTTCCCATATCTGAATGTAAATATTCTGGTTTTTTATTTTTCTTTAATGCTTCAATTAAAGTATGGCTTACTAATTTACTAGTCATATGTTTTGAAACCTTTTGAGATAAAATTTTATAGGTCTGGTCATCAAAGACGGTACTTAAGTAAACCCAGACACCATTTTCTAATTGTAGATAGGTAATATCAGCACGCCAAATAGACTTTCCACTAAGATTTTTAATTAGATTTGGTCTTTGATCATAATCAACATGAGTTCCTGGCTTTTTAAATCGTCTATACATAAGTGATCTAATTCCAAGCTCCTTCATCAAACGTGTAATTCTTCTAATACTAAAGTTAATCCCTAGCTCTCTTTGGAGAGCTACTTTAAGTCTTGGGGCTCCGTATGCTTTGTAGTTTTTAGACCATGCTTCCTTTAGGAATGGTTTTACTTTTCCCCTAAGATTATCGCCGCTGCTTTTAAAATTTCATTTTCTTCCTTTAAATCCTCATACTCTTTCTTTAGTTTTAAAAAGTCTTTTCTTGTGATTGGTTTTCCATCATCTACAGAGACTAATTTTTCATCATTTATCCATTTGGAAATAGATGAGACAGTTACCCCATACTCTTTAGAAATTGAAGACATTGATCTTTTTTCATCATTAAACAAAGCCACAAGGCTTTGTTTAAATTCTAGTGAATATCTTTTTGAACGATTTTTCATATAAAAAAACTCCTATCTGATTATAATTTTACACAAATTGTCTAAGTATTTGTGTGCCAATTATCAGTATAGAAGCACATATCATTTCTTTAATATTTTTTGTCCATTTAACATTACCCGACCAACATAAACGAATCTACTTATTCCATCATTAGATTTACTTATATTGTTTTCGCTTGTTAAAACAGGATTATAAACAGTACTTATACTGCTTTTTTTAATTCCATTTTTTTCTAATTCTTTGGTTATTCCTGAACTAATAGGTAAATAATAATCAGCTTTATTTAACATAGTTTTTTTACAGGTTTCGCAGTAAGTGAATAATGATACCACGAAACAACAGAATACTTATTTTTAAAAAATGGTTTTAACATATATGCAATTGACCAAATAATCGGATTTTTAGAGATAACTAAATCAGGTTTATATTTTTTTAAAATAAAGAACATTATAAATGGTAAAAATGCTAAATATTGCAATTTTCTAACATATTTATTGTCAGAAAGTTTAATTACCTTATTATTTTTTATATTTTCTTGCCAATCTTCATCCGTAAATCCACCTATATTAATATATTCCAATTTAACTTTTTGATAACTATCCTCATTATATCTTTTAAATAAATTAGATATAACCGTCTCTGTTCCGCCAAAACCAGTCATAAATGGTGTAACTAATAATACTTTTTTATCCAAAAAAGCCTCCTATAAAACTATTATTAATAGTGAGTTACATCTTTTCCAACATTACTAACTAATTTTCTTTTAATAAACCCAATTGCCTTCTTAACTAGTTGTCGATCACCAATCTGAATCCAATTACATTCAACGTAATCAACGTGATTGGTTTTAATCCAGACATCCATTAATAATTCAGATAAGTAACCGAATACTCTAGCTTCTTGAACAGAATAACTAGAAATATCCACTCTTTTTTCAACTTCAAACAAAATTGCAAAAAGCCATTCACAATATTTGTCAAAGTAATCAGTTTTCATAATAAACATGTTAAACATATGAGCTGATTTACTATCCATTACCTCGTCAAAGGCCTGTACATAATTAGAAAATTTCTCACTAATTACTTCTCGTGTTACATCCAATGGTTCTTGATAGTGGGAGTGTAAATAATGGGATTTGATTGTTTCTATGCAATAATTTCTTTTTCTAGGTAAAATAACTGGTGCTTTGTTTAACAACTCTTCAACTTGACCTAAAGTCAAAACATTGTCTAGTAATCTTTGGTGGCTTTTACTGAACAATCTTCGATAATGCACTAACCCAATTGCGTCAGTATTCTTTAAATTTTTCCAAGCCCAGTAAATAGCGGTCAATTCATTATAATTAGGGTTTTTACTTGAGATGTTAATTCCTTCGTTATCAAGTTGAAATCCTTTTTGACCATTAAAATTTTTGTCAGCACCTACTAATACAGGCATATATAAATTTTTATCTTTTGGCATGGAAGCATCTTTGTGGGATGCAACAAGAATCTTAATATTCATTTATATCACCACTATTTTTCTAATTTGTTAGCTAAATCAATGATATAAGCCTTCAAATCATCACTTAAATCTTGACGACGTAGTGCAAACTCAATGTTAGTTTCTAACCAACTAAGTTTGTTACCAGTGTCGAAACGATCGCCTTTGAATTCATGAGCATAAACTTTTTGGGTTTTGTTCAAAGTATCAATGGCATCAGTTAATTGAACTTCGTTACCTTTACCAGGTTTCGTAGTTTCCAAAACATCCATAATTTCTGGAGTAAACAAGTAACGACCAATGATAGCTAAATCACTTGGTGCATCTTCTGGAGCTGGCTTTTCCACGAATTGTTTAACGTCGTACATACCGTCGCTAACTTCTTCAATGGGATCGATCACACCATATTTAACGGTTTCTTCGTGTGGAACTCGCATTACAGCAAGCGTTGAAGCACCTGATTTTTCGTAACTATCAATCAATTGTTTAGTTAAAGGAACTTTATCAGTCATCAAATCATCACCAAGCATGACAACGAAAGGATCGTTCCCAACAAATGTTTTAGCAGTCAACACTGCATCTCCCAAACCTTTAGGATATGCTTGACGAATAAAGTAAATGTTCATATCATTCGTTTTTTGAACAGCTTTCAATATTTCATCTTTACCTTTTCTTTCAAGGTTTTGTTCTAACAAATAATTAGATGAAAAGTGATCTTCAATTGAGCCTTTTCCTGAACCAGTCACAATGGCCAAATCTGTAATACCAGAAGCCTTAGCTTCTTCAACAATGTATTGAATTGTTGGTGTATCAACAATTGGTAACATTTCTTTGGGAACTGCCTTAGTTTCTGGTAAGAAACGAGTTCCTAAACCAGCAGCAGGAATAATAGCCTTTGTAACTTTTTTCATAAATAAACTCCTTCAAACACTTGAAATTTTTAATTTTAGAATCTTTCAATTCTTGATTTTATTTTTTTATTTTTCATTTATTTAAAAATTATCAATTAGTTATATCAAAAATATGATTGATTATGAATGTCATCACAATTAATCAAGCTTATCATTAAAGCACTCATTAATAATTTTATCATTTAATCTGATTATAATCTAATTGTTAAACCATTTACTTGCAAAATCAGCCATTTTTTGTTGGTATTCAGCTGGCTGAATTTGTTTAGACTGAGCATGTTCTGCACCACGAACAATCCAAATCTCTTTGTCTTTACCTTTATCATTTTTATAATTTTGATAAGCAAATTTGGTTGGTACGAACTTATCGTCACTACCATGAATGATAAATAAAGGAATTTGATTATGTTTCAAAGTATCTGTAGTATTTCCATCAGTAAATTTATAGCCTGCTAAAAATCTAGAATACCAGTTGGCAATTGGTAAAATTGGAAAAGCTGGTAAATGGAATACATCATGTAATTCATGACTCAATTCAGCATTAATGCTTGAGTACCCACAATCAGCAATCGCAAATTTTGTATTAGAAGGAACTAGTGGTAGCGTGTACATAACCGTTGAGGCCCCCATGCTAATTCCAAATATTCCTAATTCACCGTGTGGATCATACTGATTAACTTGTTTCATCCAGTTAGCCACATCAACACGATCAAGCCATCCGTAACCAATATATTTCCCAGTACTATCTCCAAATCCACGGTTATCAGGAGCTAATACATTATAACCATCATTATGAAACATCCGAATATACGTACTCATTCTTCGTGCTGAACTACCATAACCGTGAACTACTACCACTGTTTTGTTAGTTGGTTGATCTGCTGCAAAATAATGAGCTTTTAAGGTTTGCCCATCTTTCGTTTTTTGTGTCCACGTTTGTGAAGGATGACTGTCATACCACTCTGTGTTAGCTTTACTTCTAATTTGATCACTGAATCCGCCTCTTGCAAAAGCAAAATTAAACAAATAATACATTGCGATTCCACCGATGATAATTAAAATGACTAACAAGCTTAGTACCACTCGAACCCACACGTGTTTGTGCTTCATTTTTTGAACTTTTTCTTCCATATTAATCACAACTTTCCTTAAAATAAAAAATGCCTATTTAATATAGGTATTTTTTATGGATTATTTATCGTTGTTATCGGTTTTGACGTCTTCAGCTTTAACATCTTCAATTACGTCATCTTTAGCAACTTTATTTTTAATGCTCATTAGACTAGTATATTGCAACCACATGATAATTGCCATTACGATGTGTAAAATCCAGCCAACAAAGGGGATAAAGGCAATTACAGCACATACAATTCCAGTTATGAACTTAACTTTTACACTTGATAATTCAATGTTATAACGATTAGCACCTGGCGTATTTTGTGCTTGAATCGTAAAAATTAATCCAGCTACATACAAACCGATTAATGCAACTAGTGGTGATTCGAAACTTAAGATAATAATTGACCCACCAACAATTGGAATTGCTCCAATTGTTTCGATAATTGCTGCTACTAAAGTTAAGTAATACATAATGTTGATTTTAGAATATAAAGTATTTTCCATAATCTACTCCTTGATTTAATCTACTGACTTGAACTACTCCCACTTAGCTAAGCCTACGGCTTGACGCTTGAAGTGGGAGATTCTGGGAACATCGCATACTTACTCTACCGGTTCTAAGTGAACTTTCGAGCAGAGGTTACGACTATTGACCAAGGCCCGTCCCAGGCCTAAATAGCTTAATTATTGGGTAGCTAACCCCTTTTTCAGAATTACTTGAGCTGCATTGATATCGCGATCTAGGTGGGTCCCGCAGTTGGGACAATCCCATTCACGAACATCTAGCCATTCCGATTTATCTAAACCTAACCGATGGTTGCTTTTCCCACAGTTAATACAGATTTGACTAGTATATGCTGGATTAACCTGAATGAGTTTTTTACCGTACCAATCACATTTATACTGCAAGATACTAACTAGCTTAGACCAACTAGCGTTGGTAATCGCTCGAGCTAGTTTATGATTTTTCAACATGCCCTTAATGTTAAGTTTTTCTAGCACAATGATGTCATATTGTTTAACTAACTTGGTTGTGAAATTTTGTAACTGATCCAACCGTTGGTTGGCGATTTTTTGACGATATTTAGCAACCATGACACGAGCTTTTTGGTAGTTTTTGAAGTCGTCTAATTGCCGTGGAGCTAAGACCTTATTGTGATAATCCCAAGCAATGGCTTGTTTAGCTAATAGGTAGCGTCGACTGCGCAACTTTTCCCAATGGTGTAGCTTCTTACGATACTTATCTTCAAAATGGTGAATTGGCTCTTTGTAACCGTCGGATAGATTAAGTAATGATTTTAATCCTAAATCACCACCAACGCGCTTACCAGTCTTAGCTAATGTTTGGTTTTCGCATTCAGTTAAAACGGTAATGTAGTATTGATTAGCAACAGTTAGGCGAACAGTAACGTTCTTGATTTTGCCTTGTGGCAAACGTCCTGATTGAAAGTAAACTACCCCTAATTTAGGCAACTTAATATGGTGATTGTCAATCACTTTAATGTTGTGGTTAACACAATTTCGAGTTATAGCTCTGTGCATACTTTCGTGACTTAAAGTGTGGAAACTTATTTTGCCCTTTAAAAAAACGCTGAAAGGCATCGGCTAGATTGCGATTAGCGCTTTGCAAGGATGTTGATTCTGCTTGCTTCAACCAGGGATATTCTTCTTTTAATCGTTTTAGAAGATTGTTCATGCCAAAGGCATTGACAAACTTGGCTTCTGGATTGTTCTTTTGCCGCTCAATTTGCATATTAAGCATCTGATTCCACACAAAACGAGCGCAACCGAAGGTTTGCATTAAACGGTCACGTTGCTCGGAATTAGGATATATACGCATTTTCACGGCTTTAAGAACCATTACTTTCTCCCTTGACTTTCAATGTACTTTTTTACTACTTCTAACGGTGCACCACCAGTACTAATTAAACAATAGCTTTGGGTCCAAAAAGCGGATTTCCACAACTGACGCTTAATTTCTGGAAATAGTTTCTTAACCATTCGAGAACTTGATGATTTATAAGCGTTCAGGAACTTAGCCATCTCCGTATGCGGTGTTGCGCGGAACAAGACATGAACATGGTCAATATCATGGTTCCACTCTTGAAGATTAATACCATAAGACTGACCAACTACTACAAAACGATGTTTCAGATACTCAGATATTTCATCGTTAATGACTTTACGCCGATATTTAACAACCATTACTAAATGATAATTGAGTAGATATACTGAGTGCTGATTTCTATCTAATTCTATTGTTATCACCACGATCCTTTAACATATACTAAATATACCATAGCGCAAAAGAAAAAGTACTATCGTGCTTTAAGGAGGCGATTCATCCCCCACTTGTCGAAGTGGGGGTAATCTCGCCAATTATGGATAAACTTAAATGATGCTATTAATTGTAGCATAAAAATTAAATTAACTGTCTAATTAGATTAGCAAAAATAAAAAGATCATTCCAGTTGGAATGATCCTTTAAAGCTAGTTTTAATTAATTTTAGTACCAACCATGTGATTGCCAGAATGATTGAGCACCTGACCATGAACCATAACGTGAAGTTACATAGTTATCAGCAACTCTTTCTTGGTTAGCAGCAGAGTAATCACCATTTAGGTATGATGCTGATAATTGGTATTTACCAACAAATTGACCGTTTTGGGCACCGTAGTTACCACCAGATTCACGACCGGCAATCCAGTCTTTAGCAGCAGCATCGCTACCACTTACTGAACTAGTAGCTGGAGCAGCAGCTTGTTGAACTGGTGCTGCAGGTTGTGCAGGCGCTTGGGCTGCTGGTGCAGTAGCTTGTTGAACTGGTGCTGCAGGTTGTGCAGGCGCTTGGGCTGCTGGTGCAGTAGCTTGTTGAACTGGTGCTGTTACAGAAGGAGTTGCGGCTGCTGGTGTATCAGTAGTAGCTGGTGCAACAACTTGAACATCACCGTTATCGATATCAAAAACTTCACCAACATAAATTTTGTTAATATCTTGGATGTTGTTTGCATCCTTGATACTTTGCATTGAAATGTTGTAAGTTTTAGCAAGTTCTGAGATAGTGTCACCTGATTTAACTGTTACGCGAGTTGAGGCGTTAGCACTGTTTGCACCGGCAAATAAAACCCCAGCAGATACAGCAGTTACGGCTGCAATTGTCTTTAAACCTTTAAACTTCATAAAATAAAATCTCCTTTTTGATTAACTGTTTCTAGTTTTCTGTTTTAAGAATGTTGTTCAGTTAATGAATAAGTGACATCAACTAATCAACAGTACCCATGATAAAGTGTATTTATTACACTCGCATTACAGTGGGGTTAAGAAAAGGAAGTCGTTTGTAATGCTGTAATCTTACTATCACATTCTGTAATTTAATTTCTGTTTGGGATTTGTTCTTTATATGGTAGATTAATGAAAAAAATCAAGTTTCAAATGCTCCCTTCTACCTATTAGATTCGTAAAAAGTCTGATATGATGCTTAGAAATAGTAAAAAATTACCTGAAACACAAAAAAGCCACAACTATTATCATTAGCTGTGGCTTTTGCGATACTTATAATCTATCCTATAGTTATCTTCTATTTTTCTACTTCAAATTTGACATCACTTAAACAATAGTCAAATTCAGCTTCCCAATTTCCTGGTGTTAATGGAACTGGTAACAAGAAAGTACCAGTTGAGACATGTTCACCGGCATGAACGACTTGATTAGTTTCGGCTAACTTTTCGGTTAACCATTTCAATGCTTTAATGGGATTGCCTAAGACCTCACTAGATTTTCCTTCTGCAACCTTGGTTCGATCACGGAACAATTCTGTATGTATTTTAGTTAACTCGCTTAAAGTGAAATCTTCGGCTGGAACTTCATCACCATAAACAACTGCTCCACCAACTGCTGCATCCGCCATCACTAAATGCTTTGGTAATGCAGGGAACCAGTCTTTAAAACGACAATCTGGCAACTCGACGGCTGGTGCAACGGTCGTTTTTACCATCAACTCTTCTAAAGAATCTGTAGCAGCTAATTCCTTTTTAGCAGTGAAAACTAATTCAACTTCAACTAACGGTTCCATAAACATCGATTGTTTTAGCTTAACGCCTGATTTAAAGAATCGTTCATCCAGTTGAGCACCATATAGTGGTTCCGTAGCAGCAAACATTTTCTGCGTCTCTTCACTTGTAAGACTAATCTTATAACCACCTAATTTTTTCGCTTTTAAATCAGTTATCTCTCGCTGAATTGCATATGCAGAATCATCATCAAATTCTGGAAATTCATGCATATCTAATGGCTTTTGCTTTGCATAGGCCTTATATAAAGTTTTGGCCAGTTTATCTACTTCATCACGAGTTAATTTTTTCTCAGTCATCATAAACACATCCTTTACGTCAAATTTTAGTCAAAGTCTAACGTTCGATTTATATTAATATAACACAACTTTTTGCTTTGTCAATTAGTTTTTTTGACGTATGATTACATGACTTTTGCTTTATTGTTCGTTTTTATAATAAAAACAGTTAATTTTAAACAAATTCATTGTTTTTATTATAAGGATTAAAAATTCGTATAATATAATAAGAAGTAAACTTTTCATTTAAGGATTAATATGTTAGAAATTATTTTAAATTCAATCGTGTCTTATATCTCAACTAACACAGATTATATTCTAGTGCTAGTATTACTAATCCATGCGCATCATTTCAAAAGTCCCATTTTAATTGGGGATATGATTGGAACAACCATTCTTACTGTTACACCAATGACAATTGCTATTTTACTTCGAGCCGTTCCAGAAACTTGGATGCTTGGTTTCTTAGGATTATTTCCGATTTACTTTTCCTTAACCAGTTTCTTTGGTAAAAGTAACAACAATTCTCTGGAAGAAGCAGATAATAAATCACGGTTTAAATTAATTCTACATACCGTAATCATTACTGTAGCAGCCTGTGGAGCTGATAACATCGCAGTCTATATTCCTATTTTTATTCGCAAATCAACTTTTGAATTAGTTGTTGCCTTTTGTGTCATGTTAACGATGGCTGTAATTTTCTTTGGCTTAGCTGTAGTAATTAGCAAAGATAAACGACTTGAACAATTCTTAAATCGGTATAGCAAGTATCTAACGGGTACCATTTACATGTATCTAGGAATTTCAGTCCTAATTCAATGTGGAACTATTTCTCATTTTCTTAAATAACTCATTCTATTCTAAAAGAAACCTGCCTTGGTAGCAGGTTTCTTTTTTAATTTCCCAAAGTAACGTTTCGAATGTTTTCTAATAACATTTCATTCTTTTGGGCTAACCGAAATTCATCATCATTTAAAAATTCGATTTGTCCGCTAACCTCAATTGGCTTTAACTCTGAATCTAATTCATTCAACTGAATCGTAACTTCATAATTATTCTTCATTGCATAATATAATCTTTGTTTAATTAGGGCGATGGTCTGAGGGTTCTTTATTTTGGCAACGTGTTTATTTTTATATCTTTGTTTTTTTATTGCCACTGTATGATCAGATAGATAAAAACCTTGCCACTTGGTCATACCACGGTCTTGGTAATCATGTTCAAAAAACTGATCAACTACTTTTTGGCTAAAATGATATTTATTCAAGTACATCACGCTTTCTTTGAATTAATCTTTGTGAGCTTGGCCATTTAAGTCCACAAAATCCGACAAATTTAATGGTTAGTTAGTGCTCTAATTTAAAATCAGCAATTAATGCTTCCAAGTATTCTAAATGGTAGGTATTAACTGAGTGTAAAGGTATTAATTTTAACCGCTGGCCGCGCCGTTGGCTATTAAAGAAAAAGTTGTAAGTTTTATCATAAGGATCATTAGCAATCTCAATCCAATAGTGAGTTCGAGAAATCCTTTTAAACAAACCATCAATTCGTTCCAGAATAATTTTTAGATTGCTATTCATAACTTTTTCCTCCGTTATGTCCACCCACTAATTTAGCTCTTTCAAGTGCTGTTCCGCCTTTATCTAGGCTATTGGCAAAAACTAATTTAGAAAAACCATATTTATGATGAATTTCATCAATAATTTGATTTAGCTTAGACGTCTTAATTTGGGTATCAACTTTCGCAAATAAATCTAACGACCTACCAGTGTTATTGGTTAACTTACTACAGTAAACTGCTACGTTTCTAATTGATTGACCTTCCCAATTATTTCTAAATAAGTATAAGAGTTGTATAACAATTGCTTGATTATCATCAGTTTCATCGATCGAAAGCATTTGATGAAATCCCGATTTTCCATAGATCTCACTATCATGAAAGGAAAAGCCAATTCCTAAGGAGATCCGACTAGTTAATTTATGATGACTTCGTACTCGAGATGCGACTTGCTCACCAATTTCTTTAATCACATTTTCAATCTCAGCTTGGCTTTGATAATCACGCGGTAAAGCCTGGAAATTACCTAAACTTTTAGATTTAACCACTGGTTTTTCGGTAAGTTTCGAACGATCAACGCCCCGAGCGGTAGCAAAGATTTGCGTTACAATAATACCCATTTCTTGTTTCAAAAGGTAAGGATTCGCATGTGCTAAATCATTCATAGTATAAATTTCTAGACGATTTAAATGTTTAGCGGTTCGTTTCCCAATTCCCCAAACTTGAGTTAAATCTTGAATTGACCAAATTTTAGTCGGAACATTTTGGTAATGAATTTCACCAATTAAATCATGATTATGTTTGACATAAATATCCAGAGCTAGCTTCGCTTGTACTGGGTTATCGCCAATTCCAACCGTCGTATATAGTCCCAATTCTTGTCTAACTGTCTTTTGGATTAATCTCGCCACAGATCTAACCGAGTTACCAAACAAATGCCAAGATTTCGTCATATCAAGGATACTTTCATCAATTGAATAAGGCCAAATCATTTCTTCTGGAGTGAATTTACTAAATAATTGGTTAATTTCAAGGTTCTTTTTTATGTATAAATTCATCCGTGGAGGTACCACTAGTAATCTAGGATCAGTGGGTAAATCTCTTTGCCGCGAAACATTGGCCTTTAAATTATATAACTTTTTGGCTTCAGGTAATGTTGCTAAAATCAGTCCCCCATTAGTATTTTCTGCTTCGCTCATCACTACTAATGGAACTTTTAAAGGATTGAATCCTCGCTGAATTGCTTCACAGCTGGCATAGAAAGACTTGTTATCGATTAAGAAATATACTCCTTTGGGCTCTTTATCAAAAAACATCATCGCATCTCCTTTAATTACAAAGTAATTATATCATAGATACGAACATATGTTCTAGTTTATTTAAAAGATTAAAATACATAAAGAATGACGATTAACTAATTTTAGGATTATAATTGTGTGATATAATTTCAGTAATCAAAAGAAGACATATTACTACTCATATAAAAAGAGCACTCAGATTAACCCCCTGAGTGCTCTTTTGATTTATTAATAATTTTTATTTTTTAAATTTTTGTAATTCATGACTAATTTCAGCAGTTTGAAGATAAACTTGTTGATAAATCTCATATAGTTGATCGTATTTTGCCACGTTTGCTGAAATTGGATTATGCACTTCAGCGATGTGCACGAATTTTTCTGCACAGGCCTTAAAGTCTGGATACCAACCTAAACCAACGGCTGCAATCATGGCAGCTCCCATGCCTGGACCTTGTTCATTAGCCAATTTTTTAACGGGTGTGTTGAAAATATCGGCTTGAATTTGAAGCCACAAATCACTCTTCGAACCTCCGCCAATCGAAACAATTTCATCAATATCAGCATTTTGTTCCCGATAAATGTTTAAAATGTCGCGAAAACTGAAGGTCACTCCTTCAATGACAGCTCGAGCAAAATCATTGCGGTCTTGCGTAGCATCAATTCCTAAGAAACTTCCACGAATATCAGCATCCGCATACGGAGCTCGTTCCCCAACAATGTAAGGTGAAAATAGCAATCCATTTGCACCAACTGTAGAACTAGCGGCTCCACTAATCACTTTTGTAAAGGGAATGTCCTGACAGAATGTGTCTTTGAACCAACTAAGTGAATAACCGGCTGCTAAAGTTACTCCCATTGAATAATAAGCGCCAGGAACGACATGGTCTTCCATTTGTACGCGACCATGATAAGCATCAACGGGTCGATCTTCGTATTTTAAAATTACTCCAGAAGTTCCGATACTTGAAAGCACTACTTTAGGCGATAAGATTCCAGCTCCTAAGGCACCACAGGCGTTATCAGCTCCACCACCAAAGACTTGAGTAGTGGTTTTTAAACCAGAAAATTCAGCATATTCCTTAGTAATTGTCCCAACATCAGTTGTTGACTTAATCAATGGTGGCAAAACACTCATCGAAATTCCAAATTTTTCGCAAATTTGTTTACTCCACTCGTTAGTGTGAATATCTAGTAACGTGGTACCAGTAGCGTCTGAGTAATCAATGCCTAATTTACCAGTCATCCGATAACGGACATAGTCTTTCGGCGTCAAAATTACAGCTGTTTTCTTCCAGTTTTCTGGTTCATTTTCTTTAACCCACAAAATTTTAGGCAAAGTAAAGCCTTCCAAAGGACGATTACCAGTAATTTTAACGAAATCATCGCCCATTTGGTCATCAATTTCATGACGTTGCTTAGTGGTCCGCGTATCGTTCCACAAAATGGCCGGACGAATTACGTCATGTTCTTTGTCTAACAAAACTAATCCGTGCATTTGACCAGAATAACTAATTCCCTTGATGTCACTAGTTGAAACTTTGTCATCTAAAATCAAACGGACAATTGCAACCGTCGTTGACATTACCCAGTCATTGGGATTTTGTTCACTATAACCAGATTTTGGGTGGCTAAGTGGATAATCAAATGATTCTTGTGCAATTACGTTACCTTCTCGATCAACTGCCGAAACCTTAACGGCACTCGTACCTAAATCGACTCCTAATACACATTCTGCCATGTTGCTTTCCCCTCTCAAAACATCAACATTTATTCATCTATATTATAGTTGAAGAAGATTCTGAAAGTTTGCTTAAGACTTAATTATTTTTAACTACTACTTTTCCAAGCATGTGTTTACTTTCAACCATTCCCAACCAAAGCTCACCATTCTTGATTTTAAGGAACTGAAATCCAAGTTTCTGCCAGAACCAGTCGTAGAAACAATCTTACCAAAAGGTGCAATCAATTTAGTAATCACCGGCCAATAAAAATTCAAGTTACTTGGTTCTAAAATATAGTTAACCTTTTTAAAGCCTAAATCATTAACTTGTTTAACTAAGTCTTCATGATAATCAACTACGTAATCAACCCAATGGCTGAGTTCCCATGCCTTGGCTTCTGCTTTTCCAGCAGTTGCAATCACCTTTAAGCCAGCTAAGTGAGCTAATTGTGTGGCAATCGATCCGACTCCACCTGAACCATTAATAATCAAAATTGATTGTTTCCGATTATTGTCCACATCATTAATATTGATGTTCATTTGTTCAAATAATGATTCCCAAGCGGTCAAACTAGTTAGTGGCATGGCTGCACTTTCTGCAATTGAAAGTTGTTTAGGAGCGTGCCCGACAATTCTCTCATCAACGGCTTGATATTCACTGTCACTGCCTGGTCTGTCATATGCTCCAGCATAAAATACTTTGTCGCCCTGCTTAAACAAGCTAGTTTTGCTACCCGTTTCTACGACATTTCCATAAGCATCATAGCCAATTACTTTAGGTTCTGTTAACTGCTTTTTTTGTCCACGTCTGGTAAAAACATCCACGGGATTAACTGAAACAGCTTCAACTTTTACAATACGGTAATTTTTGTTACTAAGAAACATCAAGTTCACTTGGCATTTCTTTCATTATATGAAATACCCCATTTTTCCATCTCATTTATTACAGGTTCCAATGATTTACCCAACTCGCTTACTTGATACTCGGTTTTTGGAGGAACAACTGGATATTTTTTTTAGTTATAATCCCATCATTTTCCAATTCCTTCAACTGCAAGGAAAGCATTCTGTTTTAACAATTACTCACCTTTTTCAATAAATCATTGTATCTTAGAACTTTATTTTTAAATAAATGATATAAGATAACACTTTTCCACTTTCCTGAAATTATTTGAAACGTACTTTCAACGGGACAACCAGCTTCGCAATTATATAAATGTCTATTATTCATTTAAACACCTTCGTTTGTTTTATCTTCAATTCTACTATACTTTTGTTCGTATAGAAAAAGGACCTACCCTGACTCAACATCAGAGTAAATCCTTAAATTATTTTATTTAATCACCATTATAAATGGAGTTTTTGACAATTACATAATCAACGGTCTTCAAAGCAGAAAGATCACGCCCACCAGCATAAGAAACTGATGATTGAAGGTCTTCTTTCATTTCTTGAAGAGTATCGTAAATACTTCCTTTAGAAGTTACGAGCAACTTTTTACCTTCCACATTGTGGTAAGCACCTTTTTGGTATTCTGAAGCAGAACCAAAGTATTCTTTGAACACTTTTCCGTCTTTCTCAACTTTTTTACCAGGTGATTCAAGGTGTCCGGCAAACATTGAGCCAATCATAACCATTGAAGCACCGAAACGAATTGATTTTGCAATATCACCGTCAGTTCTAACTCCACCATCAGCAATAATTGGTTTCCGTGCACCTTTTGAACAAGCGTTGATGGCTGCTAATTGCCAACCACCAGTTCCAAAACCAGTTTTGATTTTAGTGATACATGCTTTCCCGGGTCCAATTCCAACTTTAGTGGCATCGGCACCAGCATCTTCTAAGGCACGAACAGCTTCAGGAGTTCCAACATTTCCCGCAATCAAGAAGATTGAAGGAGCTTTTTCTTTAATGTACTTAATCATTTTAATCACTGAATCTGAGTAACCATGAGCAATATCAATCGTTACGTATTCAGGAAAATCACCTGATTCGACTAATTCATCAATGAAGTCGTATTCGCCAGGTTTTACCCCAATACTAATGGAAGCAAATTGACCATGATCATGCATAGAACGAATGAAATCATGCCGCTTTTCTGGTTGGAAACGGTGCATAACGTAGAAGTAGCCGTTCTTTGCCAATGAAAGGGCTAATTCTTCATTAATTACGGTTTGCATATTAGCTGGGACCACTGGTAATTTAAAAGTCCGGTCGCCAAATTTCATTTCTGTGTTACATTCACTACGCGAGTTAACCACACATTTGTTAGGAATTAATTGGATATCTTCGTAATCAAAAACTTTCATGCTTTATTCTCCAGTCATAACGAACTTTTTCAGTTTTAATTATTAATATTATTCGCATTACTTTTATTATGTTATCCGAAAAATGGCAACAAATCAAGAATGTTACAATATAGTTCGTAAATATTAAAGGGTGAATTTGCATCAATTACTCAATATGTTAAAATTCAAACAAACAGAGTACTAGGAGTTCAACCATGAAGCCAAAATTTACTACGATAATGCTTTACCTAGTGATTATTTTTAATCTAGTTTTACTAACTGGAATTTTCAAACCAAAACATCATCAAAAAGTCAGCGCTAGTATGAATGAACGCTCTCAAATGACGATTGACGTGCAAAATCAACATCATTACAAAACTAATAAACACGGAAAGTTTGTCATCCATACTTCATTGGTAATTGGCAATCAAATTCATTTCCAAGCAACCAATCCTGAAGCTCAACTCAAGGTAGCTAAATCAAGAAGTGATTACAAAACGACCGTTGTTTTACCCAAACAGCAAAACACAGATGTCACCATTTATTCGTCAGGTAAGGAACTAACTAATTCACATCCCATTACAATTAATGTAAAAAATAAACAAAAGGTAAAAAATGCTCCCTAATTAATTTCTAGGGAACATTTTTTTATATCTTAAATTTTTTGTGTAAATAATAAACCGGAATTCCTAACAACGTAATGGCTAATCCTACAATTGCTAAACCAGTTTGATTAATCAAGGTTGTTACAACAATGAATAACCCCCCGATAATCGCAACAATTGGCACTACAGGATACCACAATACTTTGTAAGGACGTTCTAAGTCTGGTTCGCGTTTTCTCAAAATAAACAATGATAAGAATAGGAGACAATTAAAAATCCACATTACGAAAACTAACATATCAGTTAGAATGTCAAAACTTCCGAGAATAATCATAATAATGGCGATTACTAAAATAAATAGACTCGCTACATATGGTGCTGCTGCTTGATTTAATTGCTTAAATTGCTTACTGAACAGTAACAAATCATCTTTCGCTAAGGCATATGGAATTCGAGCTCCTGTCATGGTGTAGCCATTAATGGTTCCAAAAACTGAGACCAAAATTCCAATCGTAACTAATTTCCCACCAAACTCACCAAACAACTTTCCAGCCACTTGTGAGGCAGTATTGGTATTACCCGCAATTGCATCAATTGGCATATTTTTCAAAAAGATCCAGTTGACCAATACATAAATAATCATAATAAAAGTTAAACCAACTACTACTGCTTTAGGGATATCCTTTTTAGGACTCTTCATTTCACCAGCAATATCACCAATGTTAATCCAACCTTCATAAGCAAACATTGTGGCAAGCAACCCACCTGAAAAGGCCGTTAAAAGATTAGCATGATTACTGGGAGCGACTGGGATAAATGTTACATCAACATGCCCTGGCATGCATAAACCAACCACTACGATTAAGAAAATGGGTATTAATTTAAAAATTAGAGTTATTGATTGCACCGTTCCTCCCACTTTTGACCCAAACGTATTCAAAAGAGTAATAATTCCAACCACGGCAATCGCAATCGGAATTGCAAGTCCCATGCTGAGATGAAGTAAAACAATCACTTGGGTAGCAAAAATAATTGCTAAGGCAGCCATATTAGCTGGAACGTAAATTAACATTTCTGCCCAACCAAGCAGAAAACCACTCAATGGTCCATAAGTATGGCGCATGTATTGAACACTTCCGCCAGTTTCTGGAATCGCTGCCCCTAGTTCAGCAACAGTTAAACCACCACAGATGGTTAAAATTCCAGCAACAATCCAAGCCAATAAAGTCAAACTAACTGAGTGGGTGGCACCCACGACACTAGCCGTTTTAAAGAATACTCCGCCACCAATTACCGTTCCCATTACCATCGCTAAGGCGGTAAACGGTCCTACACTTCGTTTCAATTTTTGTTCTGTCATTTTAAAACGCTCCTTTTTAACAAATAAGTAATAAAAAAACCTAGTTAGAGTGAACTAACTAGGCTTAAGATTCATTTAGATATTCGTAGCAACATCCGAGAATATTAATGATGACCTAGTTAGAAACTCGTGTATCTAACCAGGCAACTCAAACTAACCTTGCTTAGATACGACTTGCAAAGCAAAGCTAGAGGATGAGTTCAATTGGATCATCATTTTAAAATTCATTGGAATGTTCCTTTCTGCTTTTTATATATATGATTAAACCATTTATTTAATGACCCGTCAATCTTTATTTTTTGCTAAGTTCTTTAATTGACATCAAGGTAAAACGACTCACAATAAAGGTAGAAAAGCTTAACCTAACAATCAGTAAAGGAGAAATAAGAATGACTTTAACTTTTACACTAGCTCCGGATTCATTTAAAGAAAGTATGACGGCTAAACAAGTTTGTGATGCAATGGAACTTGGAATTAAACACATTCTGCCAGATGCTAAAGTTCAAAAAGTCCCTATGGCTGACGGTGGCGAAGGAACGGTTGATGCTTTAATCGCCGCAACGAATGGCCACAAAGAGTTTGTGACAGTGAATGGCCCGCTTCCTGGTCAAAAAGTAAAAAGTTATTTTGGAATTTTAGGTGATGGAAAAACAGCAGTCATTGAAATGGCAAAAGCCAGTGGACTTGAATTAGTTCCGCCAGAAAAACGAGATCCTTTTATTACCACTACTTTTGGAACAGGTGAATTGATTTTAGCAGCCTTAAATCATGGCGTTAAAAAAATTATCATTGGAATTGGTGGAAGTGCTACCGTTGATGGCGGAATTGGAATGGCTGCCGCTTTAGGCGTTAAATTCTATGATGTTAATCAGCAAATTGTTACGCCAAATGGTGCTGGTCTGAACCAAATTAATTCGATTTCCCTTAAAGATTTAGATCAAAGAATTAAACAAACGGAATTTGTAGTGGCTAGTGATGTCACTAATCCTTTAATTGGCAAAAATGGAGCAGCAACAGTTTTTGGACCACAAAAAGGTGCTCTTCATACTGGGGTAAAACAATTAGAAAGTGGCTTAACTAATTATGCCAATGTCGTGAAACAAACTTTAAACATTGACGTCAAAAATATTTCTGGAAGTGGAGCCGCAGGTGGCTTAGGAGCTGGATTAATCATTTTCACCAATGCTACTTTAAAACCAGGAATTGAAATTGTAATTGATGCAGTTGATTTGAAAAATAAAATCAAAGATGCTGACATCGTCCTAACCGGTGAAGGTGGGATTGACTTTCAAACTAAATTTGGAAAAACTCCCTTTGGTGTTGCTCAAGTTGCTAAATCATTTCAAAAACCAGTCATTGTGGAAGCTGGTTATCTAGGAGAAGGAATTGATCAACTTTATCATTGTGGGATTACCGCTATTTTTGGTATTTTAGGCCAAACTGGCGAACTAAAAACGGCATTAAAAAATGGTCCCGCAAATATTACGAGAACCACGGAAAACATTGTGAGAACTTTAAAAATTCAGCTTAAGTAAAAAATAAAATTAATACTCCCGAATTTTAGGTGGAACATATCCATCAATAAATTGTCCAATTTTAGTCAGTGATTCAGAGAAGAGTAACTTTTCTCGATCAGCTTTAGTTAAAAATCCCTTGGCTGTCATTTCATCGTACATTTTTTCTAGAGGACGATAATAATCAGCTACATTATATAAAATACAAGGGTTATTATTATCACCAATGCGTGCCCACGAAAAGGCTTCAGAAATTTCTTCTAATGTTCCTGGACCACCAGGAAGTGCGATACAGGCGTCGGAAAGCTCAATCATCCGTCGTTTACGAATTGACATATTTTCAACGACTTCCAAATTGGTCGCACTTTCTAGGGCAGTGCCATGCTCCGCTAATTCCTGAGGTAATACTCCGTAAACTGTTCCACCATTTTGTAAAACAGTTTTCGCTAGTACGCCCATTAATCCAAATTTACCGCCTCCATAAACTAAGGCGTAGTCATTTTTCACTAACCACTTTGCTAATTTAATCGTGGCATTTTCATAAATTGCTTCGTTACCCATGGCTGCACCACAATACACGGCAATTGCTTTCATTGTAAATCCTCCTTAATTAATTACATAATCAACCACATCTCGTTATAATGGATAGTGCACGGTTAATTAACCTGTTGATTAAAAAGATTAATCGTTGATTCACTAATTTGTTGATCATGATGGAAAATTTTTACTCGCCAAGTTTGAATTTGATGCCCAACTTTAATTGGTTGGGCAATTGCTTGAATTTGTCCGAGTTTCATCGATCTGAGATGGGTGGTTTGAATATCCAAGCCAACTGCAACTTGTTTGCTAGTGTCCAGATTTTGGTTGGCACCCATACTGGCAGCTGTTTCAGCCAAGACACAACTAACTCCTCCGTGCATTACGCCATAGGGTTGTTGGTGTTCTGGTTTAATTTCCATCGTTAAAACAACTTCGGTTGGGGTTAATAATTCCGTCTGAATGTTAAACAAATCGATTAAGTTCACGGGTTAATCCTTTCAGCTAATCAGCTTTTTAATTCATCTTATACAAATAATTTTACAACAAAACAATTTGGAGGTCTTCTTTATGGTTAGAAAATGGGAAACAATTGAAAACGATTACCAAGATATTTTATTCGAACGAACAGGTAAAATTGCTAAGATTACCATTAATCGTCCTGAGGTACGTAACGCTTTCACACCGCTAACAGTTGAAGAAATGATTGATGCGTTTGCTCGTTGTCGTGATGATTCAACCATTGGAGCAATTATTTTAACTGGACAAGGTGATCTCGCCTTCTGTTCTGGTGGAGACCAAGGAGTTCGAGGAAACGGTGGTTACGTTGGTAAAGATCGAATTCCTCGTTTGAATGTCCTTGATTTACAACACTTAATTCGCATCATTCCTAAACCTGTGATTGCGATGGTTCGAGGCTGGTCAGTTGGTGGTGGAAACGTGTTGCAATTGGTTTGTGACCTAACCATTTCTGCTGATAATGGTAAATTTGCTCAATCAGGTCCTAAAGTCGGTAGTTTTGACGGCGGTTATGGCTCTGGTTTATTGGCCGATACGATTGGGATGAAACGGGCTAAAGAAGTCTGGTTCATGTGTAAAACTTATACGGCCCAAGAAGCTTACGATATGGGTTGGATTAACAAAGTCGTTCCCCTTGCTGATGTTGAAACTGAAACTCTAGCTTGGTGTGACACAATGTTGAAACGCTCACCCATGTCACTTCGTTTAATCAAAGCTTCTATGAATGCGGCTACCGATGGCTTAGCTGGAATTCAACAACTTGCTGGTGACTCAACGTTACTCTACTATACTAGTGACGAAGCCAAAGAGGGTCGTGATGCTTTCATGGAAAAACGGGATCCTGATTTTGATAAATTCCCTAAATTTCCTTAAAGAAGGTTTGCAAGATGGATAATTGGCTAAAAAAGAGAGCATCATTAACACCAAAACGCATGGCCCTTTCCTATCATGAGCAAAATTGGACATTTGCTGAATTACAACAGGCTGTTTTAGAGACTTGTACTCATTTAGTCGGTCAAAAAGTACAAACCGCAAAGCGAGTCGCCGTCTTGGGTAACAATACTCTCCAACTTTATTTCACCATTTTGGCCTTACAACAATTAGGGATTGAAATGGTCTTGATTAATAAGAATTTGGCATTACCTGAAATTGAATATCAACTTCACGATGCCAATGTTGATTTATTAATCTATGAAGATGAATTTCAAAGTAAGTTGCAACCATTGAAATCAATGACGCTAATTTCGTTAAATGATTTACACGATTCGATTAGTGCGGATGCCTCTTCTTTCATTAAAGATGAATTTAATTTAGATCAAGTTACTAGTATTATGTATACTTCTGGAACGACTGGCAATCCCAAAGGTGTAATGCAAACTTTTCGTAATCATTGGTCAAGTGCCATTGGAGCTGATTTAAATTTGCCAGTGACTGCTAAAGACACGTGGATATGTGCCGTTCCACTTTTTCACATTAGTGGCTTTTCAATTATGATGCGCAGTTTAATTTATGGAATGAACGTTCGTTTATATGAACATTTTAATCCTGAATTAATCAATCAAGACTTGCTAAATGGTAAGGGAACGATTATTTCAGTTGTTCCATATATGTTAAAAAAACTACTCAGTCTGAAAGATAGTGATTACAGTGAAAAATTTTCCTATATGTTACTAGGCGGTGGTGCAATTGATCGTAAAACTTTGGAAATCTGTAAGGATTCTAACATCAATGTCATTCAATCATATGGAATGACCGAAACTGCTTCGCAAGTTGTCGCCCTTAACCTTGCTGATGCCATCCGAAAACTTGGCTCGGTTGGTAAACCGCTTTTTCCTGTTAATCTAAAAATTAAAGGTGCTACTAAACCAAATCAAATTGGCGAAATTTTATTGAAAGCTGATAATATAACTCCTGGGTATTTAAATCATTCAGCACCGATTACTAACAACGGTTGGTTTGCGACTGGTGACTTAGGTTATCTTGATGCAGATGGATTTCTCTATCTTAAAAGTCGTTTATCTGAATTAATTATCTCGGGAGGAGAAAATATCTATCCCCTAGAAATTGAAAATGTTATTAACCAATTTCCTAACATCATTGAATCAGCTGTAGTTGGCAAAGCAGACTCAACTTGGGATGCAGTTCCGGTTGCCTTCATTGTCACCGATTCCATGATTAATTTAAAAAAATTAACTGCTTATTTAACCAGTAATCTAGCGAAATACAAGGTTCCAAAAAAATTCATTGTAGTTGATAAACTACCTAAAACACATAACGGAAAGTTGCAGCGTAAAAAATTACAATCACAAATTTAATTTTAGGTGAAATAAAAAACTTAGAAAAACAGCCGATTATGATTTAATCATACTCGGCTGTTTTTTGTTACGTAATATGTGTCACATTACGTGAGAATAGCTAATATGTTATTCCCTAGGGAACATTTACATCTTACTATAAAATTTTTCACTTGTGAATAAATTCATTTTTAAAAAGGGCTGTAGTTGCTACTGTAAGCGTTTACAACGAAGCCATTAAGAAGTTACTTATAATTTTCTTACGAACGAAGGAATCATCATGAAAAAATTTCATTTAAGTATTGCGTTTATTTTCATCTTTGGTGCTTTAGGTGGATTGCTATTCGGGTTTGATACTGGGATTATCTCCGGTGCCTCACCTTTAATCGAAAGCAACTTCCATCTTGGAACTGAACAAACTGGATTCATCACTTCATCCGTTTTAATTGGTTCAGCAATCGGTGCCCTATCAATTGGGTTCGCCATTTCATGGGGTCCAATTGCTTGGTTATTAATTGGTGAAATCTTTCCACTATCTGTTCGTGGAATTGAAACTGCCCTTGGATCAGCAACTAACTGGTTTGCAAACTTCATTGTTTCACAATTCTTCCTTACTATCCTAGCTTTATTCCATAACAATGTTGGTGGACCATTCGCCATCTTCGCAGTGTTCTTATTCTTATCATGGTTCTTCGCGGCAAAATTTGTTCCAAAAACTCGGAACAAATCACTTGAATCAATTGAAGAAACATTAGTTAAAAATTACAACAATAAAAAAGATAATAAATAAACACAAAAAACGATTGAATAAAATTCAATCGTTTTTTTGTTGGACTATTTTATTAATTTCTCCAAAAAAATTGTCAGAATCAGTAAATCAGCGGATCCACCTAAACTTAAATTGTGAGTCGCGCATTTATCGCAGAGTTTTTCTAACCGGTCTTTATCTAAACGACCAGTCTCTTGATAATTAGTCACAATTTGTTGCGCATCCGTTTGTACCTGCGTTACCAAATCAGAATTATGCGCCCGTTTAATCAAATTACTATCATAATTATGCGCAATAATTGCCAACAACGCGATTAAATTTCGCTCATTTTGCGGTAATTGAGCTGATTCATAAATTGGTAAGCCGTACTCAATGACTAAGGGAAACCCGGCTTCGGTTTCTCCCCGAATTCCGGTTAAACCTAATTGTTGAAATTGCTTTTGGCCTGCAGTTAACAGACCAGTTGAGGCTTTTTCTAAATCATTTTTCACTAATCCCGTAGTCATTTGTTTTTCAATGTTAATTAAATCAGACACAGTATTAAGTTTTTTTTGATTAGCGTAACCTAATGCCGTTACCATAATTCCTAAGATAAAGACGATTCCTTTATGTGTATTAACGCCATTGGTAGCCGCAAACATAGTCTTTTCTGCTGTGACTCCAATCGGACGTAATTGCCGAAATAATTCGGTTAAATCAGATTCTTGAAATTGATTACCCAAGTTCCAACAGGCTTTGAAATAAGGCATCATCGTCACCGAACTATTGATAAACGTATAGACATTCATATCAGTGTGCCCAGCATTACTAATGGGATCAACTAACCCTGGTTTCGGCCATGTCACCACTTCATCTAACATTGCTTCCACTGCTAGATTAGTTGCTGTTTCGGCATTAGTGGCTAAGATTTTATCATTTTTAATCATCGATTTCCTCAGCATAAATTTCAGAGATTTTATTTTGGAGTTCTGCAACCGAATGTTTTCGACTTCGTGCACATTCTTTCGCGTTTTCGTTGCAAATCAAACATTTTCGGGTCTGCATTCCTAATTCAACTCGAGAATAATGGCCATGTTGTTTGTTTAAAACATCAATATCAAATAAGCGACCATAATTAAGCTGATCTTCAAATTCAATCGCTTGTTTTTTTGCTGACTCGGCATTCATCGTATTCACTAACAATAATTCAGGACCGGCATCCGAATTCAAAGCGACTTTCTTGATTGGTTGGAAGACTGGAACAAACTTAGTGGATCCTGTTTCAAATAAACTTTGTAAAGCAGCATTATTTTTAATGGGGCCGGGAATGTTTAATTTAATCGTAATAATTGTATCATTGGGATAGGTTTCCATTAATCGATTTTGTAATGCATTACGGTGATCTTTATTTTGCAGCACATCAGTAATTGATTGAGGCTTTCCTTCATTAAAAATTGTTTTCATAATACTCCATTCAAAAAGGATCCATCCGAACCTAATCAGATGAATCCTTTTTACTTTAAATTAATCTTTAACTTCTTTGATTGAATCAATAATACTACCATCACGGTATTCAACTAATCCAACTGTTTTATCAGTGTAGTTAAGTGGTTCTTCTTGACCAACGATTTTTTGTGCTTTTTCAGCAAGTTCATCAATCGTGTAAAGGTTAATTCCAGGAATATCTGAAAGTTGTTCTTGAAGATCTTTACGGTTAGGGTTTACGGCAACACCGTAATCAGTAACTAAGACGTCAATTGAACTACCAGGAGTAACTGCTGTATCAACACTCTTAACGATTGAAGGAATTCTTCCACGAGTTAATGGGGCACAAATGATAGTCATTTTAGCCATGGCAGCATCTTGGTGTCCACCAACGGCTCCACGAATCACACCATCTGAACCAGTTAAAACGTTAACATTAAAGTTCGTGTCAATTTCAAGCGCACTTAAGATTGATACGTCAAGTTGATCAACCATGGCACCCTTGTTATCTGGATCAGCATACCAAGAAGCATCAATTTCTTGTTGGTTTTTGTTTTCTTTCATTGAGTTGGCAGCTGCCTTGTCAAAGTCTTGAACATCCATCAACTTACCAATTAAACCTTCTTCAAGTAAGTCAACCATTGGTTTAGTAATTCCACCTAAACCAAATGAAGCCTTGATATTTTGGTCAATCATAGCGTTTCTCAAGTATCTAGTAACGGCTAAAGCTGCACCACCAGAACCAGTTTGAAATGAGAATCCGTCTTTGAAGTAACTTGAGTTAGTAATTACATCACTAACCATGTTAGCAATCTTCAAGTTCTTAGGGTCTTTAGTAAATCTAGTAGCACCTGATCCGATTTTATCTGGATCACCAACTTTATCAACTTCAACCACATAATCAACTTGGGTTTGTTTGATAGAAGCAGGAGTATTTGGATAGTCAACCAAGTTATCAGTTAATAAGACAACTTTGTCAGCATAAGCAGCATCCATTAAGGCGTAACCTAATGAACCAAAGGCTTCTTCCCCATACATACCGTTTGCGTTACCACAACGGTCAGCGTTAGGTACTCCTAAAAAGGCCACGTCAATTTTGATGTCACCATTTTCAATAGCACGAGCACGACCACCATGAGATCTGAAGATTACAGGAGTTTCAAGGGCACCGTGAGAAACGACATCCCCTAATTCACCACGCATCCCTGAAGTAGTAATATTAGTAACCGTTCCATTTTTGATAGCTTTTATAGTAACATCATTCATGGCACCAGTTAAAGAAGAAGGAGCAAGGGTTAAGTTTTTAATTCCTTGTTTCATGATTTCTTCCATCACAGTATTGAAAATAAAGTCACCATTTCTAAAGTGGTGATGGAAAGAAATTGTCATTCCATCTTTTACGTTGTCTTTCACAATTTTAGCAAGGTCATTAGTTACTTTACCATCACCGTCTGAAACGCGGACTTTAGGAGCAGTTCTTTGAATAATTGGATGACCAATTTCAGTAGTTTCAAATGGTTTGTAGTCATATTTCTTCATTAAATCATCTGGTAAAATTCTTCCAAGTTTATTTTCCAATGTAGTGGCCTCCCTTATCTACTAATCCTGATGCTTTGGCAAGCTTCATAACTCTTTCAGCACGCAATGCAACTGGACGATCGACCATTTGACCACCCATTGCAATAACTCCTGAACCAGCAAGTCTTGCATTTTCGATTGCAGTAATTACATTCCTAGCGTTTTCAATTTGTGCCTTAGTTGGTGCAAAGACTTTATTGATAACTGGAATTTGGCGAGGGTTAATAACTGATTTACCATCGTAACCAAGTTCGTGAATGTATTCAGTTTCGTTGATAAGACCTTGAGTATTGTCAACATCAGTGTAAACAGTATCGAAGGCTGCAATTCCAGCGGCACGCGCAGCATTGATAATCATGTTACGAGCAAATTCAAGTTCTTTACCATCAGGGTAACGGTGAGTTTGTAGATCAGTGGTGTAATCTTCGGCTGATAAAGCAACCCCAATCATTCGATCAGAAGCTTTAGCAATTTCAGGAACGTTTAAGACCCCTTCAGCACTTTCAATGGCAGCCATTAAATGAGTTTGACCAACTGGGATACCGAATTGTTTTTCAGCAGCAATCACAAGGTCTTCCATTTCTTTAACCATGCCAGCATTTTCAGTCTTAGGAATTCTAATTACGTCAATTCCAGCTTTAACCATGGCTTTAACATCAGCTTCAAAGAAGTCAGTATCAAGACCGTTAGTTCTAACAACTAATTCGGCATCGCCATAATCAACTGTAGTTAAGGCTTCGTAAACTAAGTTTCTGGCTGAATCTTTTTCGGCTAAAGAAACAGAGTCTTCCAAGTCAAACATAATTGAGTCAGCACCGTAAATTCCGGCATCTTTTAACATTCCAGCATTATTACCGGGAACAAACATCATTGTTCTACGTAAACGATCTTTTTTAAATGTCATATTATAAGACCTCCCAATCTGGTTCTTCACTAGTACCAAGTGAACGTTGAATTGCAGTGATGGTTCTAGCCTTAATTACACAATCAAGGGCACCTTGGTCAACCGCTTTAATGTTGATGTTTTCAATTCCAAATTTGTTAACAATTTCTTCAATTGTTTTAACAATATTATTACCAAATCTTTCCTTTACATCAGATGTAAGGTCAATTTTAATGCCGTCGTTACCTTTACTTACTGTAACTTGAATATCTGATGATTCAAGTGTTCCAGCAATTGCTGTTTTTTTAATTTCCACTGATCTTCATTCCTTTCTTAATCCTATCCTGCAATACTTGCTTGTTTTTAATAATAAAATCATAAGTTGTTGGCGGAACCAATGCTTTGATTTTAGCAATTTCATCGTTAGCGATTGCTAAACGAACCGTCCGAGCAGAAACTATTTCACCATTATTATCATCACATAATCGTGGAATAACATTTACCTGAACATCGGGAGGCAAAACTTCTTCAAGTACTTCGTTATAAATCTTGGTCGTTCTTGACTCCGGTTCAGTTCCCAAATATCTGGTTGAAATTGATAATTGCTTAGCAATCCATTGCTTAAATACTAACGCATCAATGGTAGTTTGATAAACAATTTTGTCGTTTTCATAACTTAAAAAGTAAGCAGGAAAAGTTGCATAACTCACTAAATAATCTCCACCAGGAACAACTACGACATTATCTAAGTCTTTGGTTCCAGCTTTAATCATTTCCGTGCGTTCTTTGGTCGTAAATAATGACTTATCAGTACTTACTACAAAAACGTAAACGTGGTCACTGTTTTTAGCAGCTTGTTCAATCAAATAACGATGCCCATTAGTAAATGGGTTCGCATTCATGACAATCGCACCAATTTTTTCGGTGTCTTTAAACTTCGGTAAGTCTGCCAAATAACTGGTAATGCTTTGATCCCCAGTTTCCAAAAAGGCAGCATCATCACTTTTAACAATTAAAGAAAAGCCAACTTGTTCAAAACTCTTACAATACTTGGGTTTGGTAAACACCAGCACGTGGAAAATATCTTTTTGTGCTAAAATGTTGAGCAATTCTGAAATGACACGGTTAAATAACGCTCCGTTGTTACTACTTTTATTACAAACCGCAATGTACTTTAAAATATTACCTGCGTATGAACCAGTTGCAATTAATTGATTATTTTCAAATAATCCAATCGTTCCATCTAAAGGATCAGTTTCAACTGAACTAAAATTACCAATTCCGAGTGATTTTAAAAAAGCACTCCATTGTTCAAATTGATCTGGATCTTTTAAGTTGAGGTTTCTCAGTTCTAAATTATTCATTAATCACTACATTCCCATCAAAAGATACTTTAATGATTAGCACTGTAATCTTCAATTGACTTAGTAACAGTTGGTACAACCTTTTTATCAAAGACTCCTGGAACAATTTCATCAGGAGTTGGGTTTGGAATCAAGTCTGCTAAAGCACGAGCAACTACTTCTTCAATTTGATAAGTAACCTTCTTGATACCTGTTTCTAGTAATCCTTTAAATAATCCTGGGAAAGCTAAAATATTATTAACTTGGTTAGGGTATTTACCTGAACCAGTAGCTACGACAGCAGCACCTGCTTCTTTGGCAACCTTAGGATCAATTTCAGGAACTGGATTGGCAAGGGCAAAAATAATTGGATCTTTAGCCATGCGGCTAACTTGGTCAACAGACAGAACGTTGGCAACTGACAATCCGATAAAGACATCTTGACCGTCAATTACGTCGTCTAAAGTATTTCCTTCTGTACCAATTGATTCTTTAGCAAGGTCAACTTGATATTTATTGTAGTTACCACTATCAGGTTTAACAACACCGTCAATATCAACTAAAGTAAGGTGCTTAATCCCTACTTTATTTAAGAGACGAGCAGTTGCAACTCCAGAAGCACCAACTCCGTTAATCAACACTTTTAAATCAGTCAACTTTTTGTTAACCACTTTAGCAGCATTAATTAATCCGGCAAGTACGACAATTGCAGTTCCTTCTTGGTCATCATGATAAACAGGAATATCTAATTCCTTGCTCAATGCTTCTTCTAATTCAAAACATTTAGGTGCGGCGATATCTTCAAGATGAATTCCGGCAAACGACAATGAAATTGCTTTAAGATTTTCTTTCATTGTGTTGGCATCACTAGGATTAATGGCAATTGGTAAAGCATCAACACCAGCTAAATCCTTGTATAGCAAGGCTTTTGCTTCAATAACTGGTAATCCTGCAGCAGGTCCAATGTTACCTAGTCCCAAAATAGCAGTTCCATCAGAAACAACCCCAACTAATTTACCACTCATTGTGTACTTATCTTTCAAAGTAGGGTCTTTTTCAATTGCTTTAGAGATTTTGGCAACACCTGGAGTGTAAGCTTCACCCAATTCTTTTTTGTTTGAAACATCAAAATCAGATTCGATACCTAAAACTCCGGTATGTTTTGCATGTATCTTAAAAATTTCTTCATCCATTCAGTAATTACCTCCCTTTTTAGTATCCATTTTTATTATAAACTACTTTATTACTAATTTAATTATCCAAATAAGGAAACGAAAATCCCGGCCATTACTAACATAATCGCTCCACCGAGTCGGTTACCCATTTGAGCAAAACCGATTAAGTTCATCCGGTCACAGGCTGCTAAAACAGAAATGTTTCCGGCACCACCCATTGAGTTGTTGATCATACCAGCAGTAATTGCTGATTCGACTGGGTAAAGTCCAAATAATTTTCCAAAAAGAGCAGCTGCAATGGAAATTGAAATTAAACTTGTTAATACTAGAAGAACAAATTGCCAGGTTAATGAGTGAGTTAAAATAACTAAATCTAATTTAGTCAAACCAACCCCAGCCAATAGGGCATGTGTTAAGTTCTTAGTGATTGAACTACTAAATGTAACTGCTGATTCTTCATAGTATTTAGGTAGCCAACCAGTTGCTTTAACGATAATTACCAATAAAATCAAGAAAGCATATTCATTAATCTTAGGGAAAAGTCCGTTAAGCATAATTGCAATCATGAAAAATGAAAGAGCAAAAACTAATCCAACTCCCATTTTTTGGAAATCAATTTTAGGATTAATTCGAACTTTTTTATCAGTATCGCCAGGTAGCATAACTCCGTGACCATTAAACTTACTGTGTTCTGCTAATTTAGATAGAAGACCAGCGCCAACAATGGCAAAGATATTTCCTAAAATAACAGCAGGTAGTAAGTTTGATAAATAGTCAGCAGCAGTTCCACCCATAGCATTGTGATAAATTTGAGATAGCGGAATCGCACCTGCACCAATCCCTCCACCCATGACTGGGAAGGCAACGTTTAAAGCACCATATCTAAAACCTTTTCCAATTAATTGAGACATTCCAATTGTAACGAAGAAGGCAATAGCCATTGATAAAAAGGCCACTGGTAAAAATCTAATTGATGCCTTCAAAAGTACATTTCGATCCATTCCTAAAATGGCACCGACAATCAATGAAACAATGAAGAAGTCAATAAAATCAGTCTTTGTGACAAATGTATCAACTGTAACAACGACTGATTTAGGGACGATTCCCGTCAAAGCTAAAATTGCGCAACCGAATAATACAAAAACTGCACCACCACCTAAATAACTTTTAAAAATAGGAAGGTGTGAACCTAAGTAATATAAAACGTTTCCTAAAATAATCATTGCAAACAATGCACCCATCATATTCTTAGGTAGCAAGTTAAAGTTTAGAACTAATAAAAAGATTATTGCAGAAAGTGCATAAGCAATTAAACCCATTCCATCAATCTTAATACTTTCAAGTTTATTTACTATATTTTTCATAGCAGTATCCTCCAAATTTGTGAATAATTAAACAATCATCTATCTAATTATATGTGTTATTAATCACAATGTAAACAGTTCTATTCATAGATTACCACTAAATTTTACTTAACATTGTTGTGTGAAACATATCGTATAATTAACAAATAGTGATATTATTAAACTATTACTGAGGAGGAATTTGCAATGACCCAAAAATATAAAAAAGTTGTTTTAATTGGAAATGGGGCCGTTGGTTCTGCCTATGCATTTGCAATGGTTCAGCAAGGATTAGCTGAAGAATTTGTAATTGTAACTAGACATAAAGAACGAGCAGTTGGAGATGCACTTGATTTAGAAGATGCTACTCCCTTTACTTCTCCAACTAAAATATACGCTGGAGAATATTCTGATTGTAAAGATGCCGATTTGGTTGTCATTACAGCCGGTGCCCCTCAAAAGCCAGGTGAAACTCGCTTAGATTTAGTTAATAAAAACCTTAGAATTTTAGCAACCATCGTTAAACCAATTGTTGCTTCTGGTTTTACTGGGATTTTCTTAGTTGCATCTAATCCCGTTGATATCCTAGCATACGCTACTCAAAAATTATCAGGATTCCCCAAATCTCGAGTAATTGGTTCTGGAACTTCTCTTGATACTGGTCGTTTCCAAGTCGCTATTGCCGATAAATTTAATTTAGCTCCCGAAAGTGTCAATACTTATGTTTTAGGTGAACATGGAGATTCAGAATTCGCCGACTTAGACGAAGCTACAATCGGAAATGTTCCATTATTAGATTACGCTGCTAAACGTGGTGTATCTAAGGAAGATTTATTAGAATTAGAAGATAAAACTCGCAATAAAGCATACTCAATCATTAACAAAAAAGGTGCAACTTTTTATGGAGTTGCTTCTGCTTTAATGAGAATTTCACGCGCCATTTTACGTAATGAAAATGCTGTTTTAGCAATTGGTGCTCCTATTGAAGGCCAATATGGACTAGATGATTTATATCTAGGGACTCCCGCTGTCATTAACGCTCAAGGAATTGCTTCAGTTATTGAAATTCCACTTAGTCAAAACGGAATTAACCAAATGCAAGCATCCGCTAAAGAAATTAAAGAAATCATCAAAGATAGTATCGAATAATTTAAACCAAGTAAAAAACTCGCACATCGAATTCGATGTGCGAGTTTTTTTATTCGTTAGCCTGAATGATAGTTAAGTTTCCTTTGAAACAATAATTTTTAATTGGTGTAGGCATGATAAAAGTCATTCCCGTTTCAATTTGGTATTCTTGATTATCACACACTAGTGTTTCTGAGCCTTCAGTTACCACATTAATTGAATAATGCTGGTGGGTGATTTGCGTTTTCCCAACCACTTTAATTCTACTAATTTGAAAATATGGAGAACGTAAGATACTAGTGATGGCTGGATTATCGAAATCAACGACTGGCTGAGTAAGTTTTTCGTCAGGAATATGATTAGGAAAATTAGTAACTGCAATTGCCTTATCAATTTGAATAGGACGCTGTTTACCAGTTACAGGGTCGATTCTTGCAAAATCATAAAAACGTAACGTATTATCAGAACTTTGTTCAATTTCTAAAGCAACAATTCCAGCACCTAAAGCATGTAATGTCCCAGCTGGCACATAAATTAAGTCACCTGGTTTTACTTTAATCGTAGTTAACAGACTCCCCAATTGATGGTTTTTAATATCTTTTTGCATTTCAGCTGCTGATTGCGCTTGATGACCATAGTAAGCCACTGAATCAGGCTTGGCAGCTAAAATATACCAACATTCTGTTTTCCCATTTGGCTCCGCAAAAAACTTACGGGCATTTTCATCATTTGGATGAACTTGAATAGAAAGACTTTGTTGTGCATCCAGCATTTTAACCAATAAGGGAAATGATTGATCTGGACGGTGATTATCAAACAATTGTGGTTAATCATTCCAAACATGTTTTAAAGTTTGTCCTTGATAAGGGCCATTAACAATTTGAGATAAATCATCGCCATATGCTGATGCCAACCAGGCTTCTCCGGTATTATCGGATGGAATGGCTAGATTGAATTTTTTTAGATTCGTACCACCCCACATTTTTTGATGAAAAATTGGTTTTAAAAAAAGTGGTGCAATTTTAGTTTATTTATTCATAGTTTGCCTCTTTAGATTAAATTATTTTCTAATCAAGCACAGCATAACATGTAATCGCTTTCATTATTTCTTTTTAGCCTATTTTTTGTAACCACTGTAACATTTCTTCATTAAATACAGCTGATTGTTCGACCATCACCAGATGACCTGCATTTTCAACTAAAGTGGCTGTAACCTGACTTGATAAAGTTTCGCTTAAGTTAGCAAATTTTGGATTGAAGTAAGGAGAATCAGCCCCACTGACAATTAAGAGGGGACAGTCCAAATGCACAATCACACTCCGCCAGTCTTGGGTGGCATGATCAATTAAAAACGGAAAGTTTAATTCTGCATCATACGGAAAATCAGCTTTTAATTGTTGAATTTGCTTAAAGATTTGATCATCAATATTGCAATGAGTGGCTTTGCCAAAGGGTTGTGCTAACGCAAAGTGGAAATCATCCCACGTAATGTCTTTAAACCCATATTGCCACGTTTCGTCATTAATCATTTTTGGACTTTGGTCAACATCAATAATCCCACGTAATTGGGATGAGCCAAATAAGGAAACATAGGCAAAAATCGTCGAGGCTCCCATTGAATTTCCCATTAAAATGGAGTCAGTAATTTCCAATTTTTGTTGTAACTCATATAAATCCATCGCATGCCGAGAAATTCGTAGTCCTTGATTGGTATGTTCTGACTTTCCTTGGTTACGGGCATCAATGTTAATTACCCGATAATGATTTTCCACTAAAGCAGCAATCGTTTTTTTCCAGTATTCTTTGTAGGCTCCGATACCTGAAAGAATCATGACTACCGGATCAGATTTTGCCCCAAAATCATCATAATCTAATTCAATTTGATCTGAAGTATAAAATTTCATTTGTCTATCCTTTAAAGTATGCTTTGATAACTGGTTTCATTTGCTTAAATAATTTCGCTTGATTAGTCGCAATTTTTCCATTCCTATTAATTTGGATCCACCCCTGTGAATCAGCACTAGCTAGTTTAATGTAATTAATTTCAGGATTCTTTTCCCGCAAATAATCAAGTGTATATTCACTATCTAAAACTTTATCAATCTTAGTGTTTAAACTAACGTTTTCTGCATGATTAAACAAACCCACATGTATGACATGGACGTGACAACGATCAACTAATAAATAGGCCAAATCCAAAAGAACTTGATTGTTAAAAATTTCTTTGCGTTTTAACTTAAAATAAGTAGCACTCATAGTGATGCTCCTTTCATTTAATTACTGATCATCATAATTTTTCCGTTTCAACTGACTAAAACGAATTCTCGTTCCAATATTTTTAATTCCATCTAATTGAAGATGATTTTGAATTCCACTATTTAACTTATCCAAAAGCTTACCCAATTGGCGTTGTTCTTCGTCATTTAAATAGTCTATATATTCGGGAATTTGAACTACTCCCACTTAGCTAAGCCTACGGCTTGACGCTTGAAGTGGGAGATTCTGGGAACATCGCATACTTACTCTACCGGTTCTAAGTGAACTTTCGAGCAGAGGTTACGATTATTGACCAAGGCCCGTCCCAGGCCTAAATAGCTTAATTATTGGGTAGCTAACCCCTTTTTCAGAATTACTTGAGCTGCATTGATATCGCGATCTAGGTGGGTCCCGCAGTTGGGACAATCCCATTCACGAACATCTAACCATTCCGATTTATCTAAACCTAACCGATGGTTGCTTTTCCCACAGTTAATACAGATTTGACTAGTATATGCTGGATTAACCTGAATGAGTTTTTTACCGTACCAATCACATTTATACTGCAAGATACTAACTAGCTTAGACCAACTAGCGTTGGTAATCGCTCGAGCTAGTTTATGATTTTTCAACATGCCCTTAATGTTAAGTTTTTCTAGCACAATGATGTCATATTGTTTAACTAACTTGGTTGTGAACTTTTGTAACTGATCCAACCGTTGGTTGGCGATTTTTTGACGATATTTAGCAACCATGACACGAGCTTTTTGGTAGTTTTTGAAGTCGTCTAATTGCCGTGGAGCTAAGACCTTATTGTGATAATCCCAAGCAATGGCTTGTTTAGCTAATAGGTAGCGTCGACTGCGCAACTTTTCCCAATGGTGTAGCTTCTTACGATACTTATCTTCAAAATGGTGAATTGGCTCTTTGTAACCGTCGGATAGATTAAGTAATGATTTTAATCCTAAATCACCACCAACGCGCTTACCGGTCTTAGCTAATGTTTGGTTTTCGCATTCAGTTAAAACGGTAATGTAGTATTGATTAGCAACAGTTAGGCGAACAGTAACGTTCTTGATTTTGCCTTGTGGCAAACGTCCTGATCGAAAGTAAACTACCCCTAATTTAGGCAACTTAATATGGTGATTGTCAATCACTTTAATGTTGTGGTTAACACATTTCGAGTTATAGCTCTGTGCATACTTTCGTGACTTAAAGTGTGGAAACTTATTTTGCCCTTTAAAAAAACGCTGAAAGGCGTCGGCTAGATTGCGATTAGTACTTTGCAAGGATGTTGATTCTGCTTGCTTCAACCAGGGATATTCTTCTTTTAATCGTTTTAGAAGATTGTTCATGCCAAAGGCATTGACAAACTTGGCTTCTGGATTGTTCTTTTGCCGCTCAATTTGCATATTAAGCATCTGATTCCACACAAAACGAGCGCAACCGAAGGTTTGCATTAAACGGTCACGTTGCTCGGAATTAGGATATATACGCATTTTCACGGCTTTAAGAACCATTACTTTCTCCCTTGACTTTCAATGTACTTTTTTACTACTTCTAACGGTGCACCACCAGTACTAATTAAACAATAGCTTTGGGTCCAAAAAGCGGATTTCCACAACTGACGCTTAATTTCTGGAAATAGTTTCTTAACCATTCGAGAACTTGATGATTTATAAGCGTTCAGGAACTTAGCCATCTCCGTATGCGGTGTTGCGCGGAACAAGACATGAACATGGTCAATATCATGGTTCCACTCTTGAAGATTAATACCATAAGACTGACCAACTACTACAAAACGATGTTTCAGATACTCAGATATTTCATCGTTAATGACTTTACGCCGATATTTAACAACCATTACTAAATGATAATTGAGTAGATATACTGAGTGCTGATTTCTATCTAATTCTATTGTTATCACCACGATTCTTTAACATATACTAAATATACCATAGCGCAAAAGAAAAAGCACTATCGTGCTTTAAGGAGGCGATTCATCCCCCACTTGTCGAAGTGGGGGTATTCTCGCCAATTATGGATAAAATAAGCTCTTTTTAGCTTCTTTACGTCCCTTTTCAGTTAACTCAATTAATTGTACTCGACCATCCGTTGGTGATTTAGTCTTGGTTAAATAGCCCTTTTTTTGCAGCTTAGTTACAAATTCATTCGTGGCTTGCACGCTAATGCCTAACCGCAGCGACAATTCCTTTTGCGAAATGTTATCACCCTCACTCAACGCAATTAAAATCTTATTTTGTCCCTTAAAGACCGGTGAATGTCGTTCTGCTTGTTCATTGGCAATATCTTGTAAAGCTGAAAACTCATATAATTTAGCTGCTAATCGGTGTTTTTCAAGCATTTCATCCATAGTCTCACTCCTCAATGATTCTCAATAGTTCAATTATACCAATCAAAATAAGATTCAAGCAGTAAAACAAATTTGATAATTTAATCAAGGACCCTTACAACAATTTTAGTCAAGGACCCTTAACATAATTAAAAAACAGAAAGGAAAACTTATGTCAGAAAAATATGCTGTTCAAGTTAACCATTTAAGTAAAACTTTTAACCAAAAGAAAGTCGTCGATGATATCTCATTTAACATTAAACCAGGAGAAATCTTCGCCTTATTAGGATCAAACGGAGCGGGGAAAACAACCACGTTCAGAATGATGACCACCCTTTTAAAGCCAACTAGTGGATCAATTACCATCATGGGTTATGATACACAAAAAGAACCCCAAAAGGTCCGTTCCTTATTTGGGTTAACTTCCCAAGATGCCTCAATTGATAAAGATTTATCGGCTCGTGAAAATGGTCGGATACGGAACCCCAAATGAACTTAAAGCAAAAGTGGGAAATGAAAAATTAAACCTTAAGTTTGAAGATGAAAATCAAGCAGAAAAAGCCGTACAAAGCATTCAATCTGATTTAAAAGAAAAAGTACAACAAAATGGAAACTCAGTCGTCATTCCAATTAGTGACATCAATGAAGTTCCCATCATTCTTCATCAACTTACCCAAGCTAATCTCAAAATCAGTGATCTTAACGTTAAACAACCTTCAATGGATGATGTGTTCTTCGCTATGACTGTTGGAAAAGACTAATTAAAAAGGAGAAAAAATATGAAGAATCTAATTTCAAATACTGCAACGATTGCTTATCGCAATCTCTTAAAAACCTTACACAATCCCGATGAATTACTAGATGTCATCGTGCAACCAAGTCCTCTTTATGTTGATGTTTGGTTATCTTTTCGGGGGTGCCATTGCGGGAAACGTGCATAATTATCTCCCAATTATTGTCCCCGGAATTTTAATGCAAGCTTTACTTTCTGCCGCATCTGGTACCCAAATCAGTGAAGACATGCATACCGGGATTTATAACCGATTTAAATCGTTGCCAATTTCAAACCTTGCACCGCTAGCTGGTCAATTAGTGGCTGATATCTTACGACTTGTCGTAGCAGCAATTGCCTCTTTAGCAACTGGATATCTCATGGGATGGCGTCCAGCTGCCGGTTTTGGCTGGGTAGTCATCGTCGTTTTGTTAGACGTTTTTCTTGGTTGGACAATCAGCTGGATCTTTGCTTTTTACGGTCTCATCGCTAAAAGCACGACCATGGTCGAAAGTATCTCTTTAATGACGATGCTAATTTTAATCTTTTTATCAAATGCCTTTGTACCAGTCAAAACTTTGCCTAATTTTATGAAAGTTATCGTACATTTAAACCCGGTAACTTACGTGATTAGTGCATCACGGACCATGCTAAATCAAGGAATTTGGTCAAACGAAGCCTGGATTATTTTTGGAGCTGGTGTTCTTATCATTGCAATTTTTGCTCCCCTAACAGTTTTGGTTTATAACCACAAAAGTTAATTATTTGGCTTGCAAACCTTCCACGTAAACAGTTTTAATATCATTTTGCGTAGTCGCGTACATTAGATTTTCAAAAATATCATCAGAAGTAGCTGGTTGGAATGGTTTAGGTTGATTTTCGACAATTTGTAAGTCAGCTAAATAACCAGGTTTAAGCTCACCAGTTGGTAGATTAATGGCTTTTGCTCCTCCAACCGTTGCAAGGTAAAAAGCTGTTTTAGCTGTAATGCGACTATCTGGAACCCCACGTTTTTGTGCATCAATTCTAGTATCGACTCCACTTTGCAATTGTTGTGAAGATAAAATTGACTGTTTCACATTATCGTACATGTTAGGTGAAAAGCCACCTGAAATATCTGTTCCTAAACCAAGATTAACATGATGATTTAAAATCCTTTTGACAGGTAAAATTCCATCACCAAAATACACATTTGAAATTGGACAATGTGAAACTGTAACCCCATTTGTTTCAAATAAGTTTAAATCAGAATCATTCAACAACGTTCCGTGGGCCATAATACTGCGATTATTCATTAAACCACATTCATCTAAAACAGTTGCGTCACGTTTTCCATATTTTTCCAGCGCATAACCATTTTCCCAGTTACTTTCACTACAGTGAGATTGAATGGGTAAATCATATTGATTAGCTAAATTAGCTAGTCCGCGTAAGGCTTCCAGACTACAACTAGGTAGAAATCTAGGAGTAATTACTGGAGTTTGTTTAATCATATTCGTTTGATTTTGTTGTTGTAATTCATCAATAAAACGTTTGGTTTTAGCAATACTGTCAGCGGCAGATTTGTCAAGATAATATTCTGGATTCATATCAGGATCATCCATTGCAACTTGTCCAATCAATCCCCGTTGCCGATTTTTATTACACATTTTCGCTAAAACTAGGTTTGATTCTGGATAAATGGTTCCAAAGTAGACCGCGGTGGTTGTCCCAAAATCTACTAAATTTTTCGTTAAATTATCATAAACTTTTTCTGAAAATGACAAATCTTGATACTTAGCTTCTAACGGAAAGGTGTATTCGTTAAGCCATTCACTTAGTGGCTTATCTAAAGCTAATCCTGCATTAGGCCATTGGGGAGCATGAATATGGGTATCAATAAATCCTGGTAAAAAATATTGATTTTCGGATAATTCAACTAATTTATTTTGAGACTTTGCTAGTTGTAAAAGTGATGCATAATCATCATCATGTTGATTGATAATTTTTTCAATTTTTCCTTGATCATTAACTACAATTAAAACCTGATTTAAAAATTCAATTTCTGTTTTGCTGGCTGAAGTATATCCCGATCCCTTAATTGCTAATCTCATTAGATAAATCTTTCTATAAAAATAGCACAATGCTTTTCGGCATTGTGCTATTTAATTTTAATTTATTTTTCTTCTTGTAATCGTTTAGGCATAATTTGATTTAAAATCACACAAGCAATGGCTGCAACAGCAACTGGTGATTCAAGAACATATTGAATCATTTGAGGAGCCGCTTTAACTGTTGATGCTGGAATCAAAATCATAGCCATGGTAAGAATAATTGGCATTCCCACAACATATAGATCACGTTCAGTAGTGCGAATTCCCTTGATAACTTTCAATCCGTTTAACATTATTGTGGCACAGATAATCGCAAATACTCCACCAATTACAGGAGCAGGAATTGCCGATAAGAAAGCAGAAACTTTACCTAAGAATCCAAGAGCAATGAACCAAATTCCGGCACTAATGAAAACTTTTTTACTGGCAATTCCAGTAATTGAAATAACACCGGCATTAGTTGAATAACTAGTAACTGGGGTACTTCCAAGTAAAGCAGAAATAATACAACTAATTCCTTCACCAATGATTCCACGATTCCATTGTTTAGGAGTAATTTTTTCATCAGTAACGGCACTCATAGCGAACCAAGTACCAGTTGTTTCAGCCGTAATAACTGCGTAAATAACAATGAAAGTTAAAATGGCAGAGAAGTTAAATTGCATTCCATAATGGAAAACGTTAAAACTTGGGAAAGTGAACCATTTTGCTTGAGAAACAACTTTCCAATCAAAGAGTCCCATCATAGTTGCAGTAATTGTTCCAGCTGCAAGAGCTAAAATAATTGAGCCAACTTTAAAGAAATGTTTAGCTTTGGGGAAATAAAGACCCAAGAAAACTGCGAATAGAAGAACAACCCCTGTTACAGAAGCCAAAATAATGTTTTGGTTAATGTGACCAGGTGCCTTGAAGATATTATCATTTAAGGCACCTGGCATTAAGGAAAGCCCCACACTTGTGATAATGGTTCCCCCAACAATGGAAGGAACTAGCACATTAATTACTTTTTGGAAAATTCCTGTCATTCCAAGTAAGACCATTAATAAGGCTCCGACTACTAATGATCCGATAACGGTGGCCATTCCACCTTTAGCACCACTAGCAAGGTAAACACCTACAATTGCACCAATTGGAACAAATGATGGACCAGCAGAAATTGGCATTTTCATGAAGAATTTAGTTTGAAGAATCGTACCAATTCCGGCAGCTATGAAAGTTGCTTGAATCAAACTCATTTTTTCAGCGACACCCATTGCCAATAATCCGGCAATAATTACAGGTGGCACATAAACATCCATTGCTAAAACGTGTTGTAAACCTAGTAGTATAGACTGTCCTGTTGGAACTTTATCATTTGGACCATAAATTAATGAACTTTCACTATCTGTTTTCGCCATTGATCATCCCCCCCTTTTTAGTTAACGATTTCCAATAAAACTATAATAACATTCGTATTTAATTTTGTAAACAAGCATTTTTAATATTAAATTTGAATATGCTTCGACTTTAAACGAATGATTGTAAAAAAAGAACCCTAAGAAGGGTTTTCTTAATTTATTAATTTAATTAATTGCAGCGACGTCTTTGTTTACCACTTGCATATTTCCATTAGCATCTGGTTGAGATTGGTAAATCGTTACTGATTTCCCATCTTGAACGATAGTATACTGGTTTGAACCACTTGTAACAGTGTATGATCCAGGTTCATTTGAAGTCACATTTCCAGCTGGAATATTCATGTTAGAAATCATTTGTTTAGCTGCACCAGCACTTAACACAGTTGATGCTCCTGAAATGTTAGCTTTTTGGTTAACTCCATTACTAGTTGCTCTAGTTGAACTACTGTTATTAGCATTAGCTACTTGAGTTGAAGCAGAATTATTACTTGTAGAACTTTGATTAGTGCTTGAATTGGTATCACTATTATTTGCATTAGTTTGATCAGCAGCTGAAGTGGTTGTAGTTGCTGAAGCTTGTTTATCTTTATCGGTTTTTTTCTTTTTAGAACTAGAATTGTGATCATTTGAACCGTCGTATGCTTTAGAATCTTTAGCAGTCTTGTTCAAATCACTTTTATTATTAGTAACCTGGTTGGCATTCATCTTGTAGGCACCAAAACTGATATTTCCAATTAAAATCACGACCACTGTGATTGCAGCAATAATAATATTTCTTCTTGCATTATTTTTTAAATGTCTACTTGTCATTCTTAAATCACCTTTCTTAACGACTGTTATTAGTTCATTGTGGTACTTATATCATGATAAATCAAGTCTAATTTAATCAATTTTATAATTAAAAATAGTCGTTAATTAAAATATATTCCGTATCTCATCAACTCCTATGATACTATAGTAGAATAACCGAAGATAGTACCAATAATTCTCCCAAAATGAATAGGAGAAATACTTATGATTATCTTTTTACATGCTTTAGTTGGAATGGTTGCTTTTATCGGAGCCGGTGCTTTAGGAACTAGTTTTTCTGGTCAAATCAACCAACTTTCAACCCTTCAAAAATGGTCATTAATTACCACAGTAACCACCATTGGTTTAACTGCTGTGTTAGGACTTTACTCTGTTGCTGGAATTCCCGGTGCAGCATTATCATTGGTTCTTTTGGTAGCTTTTGAATACGTTTGTTTCTTCAAAAGTGCTAAGGAAGATGCTTAATAAAATAAGATAGAGAAATTAAAAACCGTTAAATTGGATAATCCAATTTGAGGGGCCTCAATAAAGTTAGACAAAATCTAACTGAAATTGAGGCCTCTTTATTATGACTAAATATGATTGTAAATTTAAATTAAAAGCAATAAATTTCTATAAAAATAATCCATGCTTATCTGGTGCCATAATTCACTCACATTATCAATTAGAATCTTATAGAAAATGGATTGATAAACAAAATGTTTTACAAAGTATGTCTAGAAAAGGTAATTGCCTTGATAATTCTCCTGTTGAGAGTCAGATAGGTTTGATGAAAAAAGAATGTTTGTACAGAGAAAAAATAGACTCTTTAACTACGTTAAAGAAAGTGTGTTCAGATTATAAAAAATGGTTTAATTATGAAAGAATTTCAAGAAAAAAAGAACTTACCCCGATAGAGTATCGGAATAAGTTCCTAAAAATCGCTTAAATATAATGTCTAACTTTATTGTAGCCCATCATAACCTAACTGGTTTCTTTTTTAAGAAAGCCTTTTGCTGATGCAAAAACCACAGTTAGATTAACCTTAAGTTTGCATCTAACTGAGTATGACAAAACCACTCTACTTAGATACAGATGTTTTAACATCCGCATCTAACGCGAACATTACTATCTCGTACAAGTACAGTATGCTGCTTTAAGCAAGTTCTTTTCGTTTGTCATTCACTTTCTCCTTCCTTAACTAATATCTAAATTTAACCATGTTCGTTTTTATGAGTCAAACATTAAACACTTAGATAAATGGAGAAATACATAAGGACAGTGCCAAGCATTACAAATAAATGCCAGATCACGTGGCCAAATAAAATTTTCTTAAAACTATAAATCACAGCACCTGAGGTAAAAGCAATTCCCCCAAGCACTAAGAGCCAAAAACTCAAATGACTTAAATTGTTCCAAAGTGGCCAAATATCGATTAAACACATCCACCCCATAATTACGTAAATAACGGTAGAACCAATTGGATATTGGTTTCCATAAAGTGACTTATAGATAATTCCAGCAATCGCCATCGCCCAAATAATAATTAAGGTGGTCCATCCTAAAATTCCGCCAATTGTGACTAAACAATAGGGAAGATAAGTCCCCGCAATTAGTAAATAAATTGCCGAATGATCGAAAATTTGAAAAACCTTTTTGGCTTTCGTAAACACAAGACTATGAAATAACGTTGACGCTAAGTAAAAAAGAACCAGAATTGATCCATAAATTGAGAAAGCAGTGATTCGCATTGCACCACCAACTTCTACTCCTCTTAGGATAATTAACACTAATCCAGCAATACTTAAGGCCACTCCAAACCCATGTGTCATGGCACTTAAAATTTCGTCTAAAATTCGATAATTGCGACTTTGTCTAAATTTTTCTATCATATTAACCCTCTTTTAATTTGTTCTTTGAGTAAAGCATAACAAAGATTCACTACGAAAAGTTAAATCATGCTGAATTAACGTTAAAACTTTATTATATCAACGATTTTGATGTTACAAATTGAGGGAAAAGAACCAATTAGATTTCTAAAACAACCAATTATTTAGTAACTATTCCATTTTCAAAATTAACCTTTAATATAAAAGTTATTAAAGGAGGAAATTCATTTTGAAAGTAAAATTCAGCATCGCCAAACAGTTCATCGAACCTTTCATTCAAATTAATGCAGCACAAAAAAGTACTGAATTACAACAATTAGCTGAATCAATTCAAAAATTAACTCAAGAATGGCTCATCACTGGTTACCAAAATCGGCAACAATTTGTGCTTTCCTTACCGCAAATCGTTCGTTTTTACACCGAAAATGGAGCCGTAATTTGTGAAACAGATAATCAACATCACTATAGAATTAAAGAACGAATTTATTTTCTACATAATCAACTTCCTAAGGAAATGTTTCTCCAGATTTCCAGTGCTGAAATCGTTAACATCAATAAAATTGACTATTTTTCGCTCAGTAAAGCTGGTCGTTACCAAATTAATTTAACCAACGGAACGTTGACTTACGCATCACGTCGATTTGTCAAAACCATCAAGGAGGATTTATCATGAAAAAAATATTCCAAAAAATTATGATTGGTATTGTCGGAGGTACTTTTTATGGTTTCATGATTGCTCTATGTATTTCTTTTTACTATCACCTCAGTTATTTTCAACCTTCCAGTGATCAATTTGTAAAACAATTTGGCAATAACTTAAATGCAACTGCCGTCTCCGTCATCATTTGGTCGTTAATCGGACTAGTTTTTAGTCTCTCATCAACCATCTTTAACATTGAAACTTGGGGAATTACCAAAAAAACGATTGTTCATTTCATCATTACTTATCTCTTATTTACCCCGCTCGCAATCTTGGCAGGTTGGTTTCCACTTCAACTTAATTTCATGATTTCCTTTACGATTATTTTCGTTTTCATCTACATCTGGATGTGGGGACTTTCTTTTTATAAGGCTAAACAAACCTTAAAGTTAATAAATCAAGAGATGAACGCGCACAAAAAAGCCAATTAATTCGTATATTTTCTGATAAAGTGAACTATTTTTAGATTTATCCTTGAAATAGTTCACTTTTATTGTTATTATCTTTTTGTAACCTAAATGACCTAATTCAAAGGAGAATATCATGAAAGTCAATAAAATTGTCAAAACCTTGCTTGTCGTTTCAGCAATGTCATTATTAGCAGTAGGCCTTACTGGATGTGGTAAAAAAGGAAACGCTGAATCTTCAGATCCAAAAACTTTAACTGTTCAATTCGTTCCATCAGTTAATGCCGGTTCAATGGATACTAAAATCAAGCCACTTCAATCTTTACTTTCTAAACAATTACACATGCCAGTTAAAATGACTGTGGCAACTACAACTAATACCATGGTTGAAGCTCTTGGTTCAAAAACTCTTGATGTTGGTTTCTTACCATCAGCTGCTTACGTTTTAGCTCACAAACAATACGGGGTAGTTCCTTTGCTACAAGCCCAACGTCAAACTCGTGATGCTAATGAAGGATTTACCAAAAAACTTACTAATCATTACTATGCCGAAGTTGTTGTTCGTAAAGATAGTAACATCAAATCCCTTAAAGATTTAAAGGGTAAGAAGATTGCTACCCAAGATACTACTTCTGCTGCTGGTTACATTTACCCAGCTGTTGAAATGCAACACGAAGGTATTAACTTAAATAAAGATTGTAAACCATTCACAGTTAAAGGTGCTGACCAAGGAGTTATGTCAGTTGTAAACGGTAATGCCGATGCTGCCTTCGTCTTTGAAGGTGCTCGTAGTATTGCTGCTAAAGATGATCCAAAAGCCATGACTGATACTCGGGTTCTCTACAAATCAACTCCAATTCCAAACGATACGATTTCCGCTCGTAAAGGTCTTTCACCAAAACTTGACAAGAAGATTCAAAAAGCTTTCATGGACATTGCCAAAACAAAACATGGTCGCGAAGTTCTCTTCAACATCTACCAACACAATGGTTATGTTAAGACTAGCAACAAAGACTTTGCCCCAATGAAATCTTACATTAAACAAGCAAATAATTTAAACAAAAACAAATAATTAATCATTTTTATTAAAAGAAGACTTGTATCGGAATTATCCGATTACAGGTCTTCTTTTTGTATTCTCATTTTATCTTTAAGTAAGAGAAATATTTAAATATTTAATTCATTAATAATTACGTTACTAACTATGACCGTAATAATCGTTAATCCAAGTGAAATTCCAATATAAAAACTGGAGAAATGACCAAAAACAATACTTCGAATCGCTTGAATTTGACAGGTCAAGGGATTAAATCCTGAAATAACTTTAATCAAAAGTGGTGATTTATTCAATGAATAAAATACAGGTGCCACAAATGACAAAGGAAGTACTCCAAAAGTTAGGATTAAATCTCAAGTACGATAGTCCTTAATCCCAATTGAAATTAGCACTGCCAATGATCTCCAAAAATACATGGAAATAATTGCAAATAGAATTCCTAATAAATATAAGGGAAAGGAAACTCGAACGCCAAATAACATTGCTACAACTAACAAAATTAAACACTGAATTAAAATACTAATTTCCATAAAAATTCCGCCACCAAAAACGTAATAAAATGGTTTAATCCCACCTTGTAATTTTAAGGCCAATAATCCATAACGTTTATCAACTGTAGTTCGATAAATACTTTCACTAAACGCAGTAACCAAGATATAAGCAAAGATTCCTAAAAATACATAAGTCTTATAGTTTACCTTTTCTCCCATAAAAGTAACAGTCGGAATTAGGGCACCTAGTCCTTGAGCTAGGAAAATAAAATATAAAATTGGACTAAAGATTTGACGAATCATTTGTGCAATTGAGGTTTTATAAGCATTAAATTTAACCAAAACCATGAATTTAATTGCCGAAAAGAAACCCATATGGCTAGCTTGACGAAAATTTTCTGCTTTAATCATTGGCTCACCTTCATTTCATAATAAATATCACGCAAACCTTTTTGAAAGTCAGAAATTGACTCAATTTTTCCATATTTAATAATAATTTGGATTACAGAATTCAAGATAGCATCGTTCACAATGATGCCACCCTCATCTGCTTCAAAATTAAGTCCTTGTTGTTTTAATTCAGCTTCAATTTTATCTCGGTCATCCGTTTTAAAATAAATTCCCTTGTAGGCTTGCTGATTGTACTTTTGAATAAATTTCTTTAAATCTCCAAAATAAATTATTTCCCCATTATCGATAAATAATAATTTGTTAGCATATTTTTCCAAAATATTAATGTCATGTGAGGAAACTAAAGCCGTGACACCAAATTTTTTGACATTTGTTAAGAAAAGTTTCGCAGACTCAACGTCTAATCCAACGGTTGGTTCATCAAGAATTAAAAAATCAGGATTATGAACTACCGCTCTGGCTAATTGAACCCGTTGTTGTTGCCCTCCTGACAAAGTTTCAGGCAATTTTTTCTTAGACGCTGCTGAATCCAAATTAACCTTTTTTAATGCAAGATTAGATAATTCCTTAGATTTTTTGATTGAATTCCCAAATAGCAAGGACTCCAGCATCACATTATCAAATACATTACTAAACCAATCCATCATTTGAATTTGGGGAGAATAGCCAATCGCAGAAAAAGGTTGTTTTTGTGAATAATTTTTAAAACCAATTTCAAAATATTCCACTGTTCCAGATGTCGGTTTTAAAAATCCAGTTAAATTATTCATGAGAGTCGACTTTCCACTACCATTAGAACCAATTAACGCAATAAAATCTCCAGTCTGAACTGAAAAATTTACGTTTTTCAAAGCGTATTTTTCATTCTTTTTATATTTATAATTCAAATCAACAACTTTAAGAATTTCACTCATATCGTACCTCCTTTAAAGCGTTCTAATATTTGCGTACATTAACTAAAATTTAATTAATTTTATTATAAAAAAACAAACTACAAAGGATATTTTTTATTTAACGTTATTATTTCACAAAAATAAAAGCCCTGCTTTCGATTTTATTCGAAACAAGGCTTTTTTGATTTGTATTTTATTTAAGTAATAAGGTAATTAAAATAATTGAAGCAACAATTTGAATTAAGCCGATGCTTCCTCCGTAAATCAAGAATTTCTTTCCTGATTGAATGAAAGCTTTTAAGTTCAAACGTAGACCAATGGCCGCAAGAGCGGTAATTTCACACCAGCTACTCAAAGTATGGGCCGTAAGTCCGATAAAACTGGGTAAATGAATCAAACTGTTTAACACACAGAAAACCAAGAAACCAACTACGTACCAAGGTAATGAACTCCCTGATCCGTTTCCACTAATTTCAGCATCTGCTTCCAGTTCGTTTTGGATCGTTTTTTGATGCATCCGTCCAAAAATAAATACGACAATTACAATCATCATAATCCGCATAATCTTGAACAACGTTGCAAAATCGACCGTTAATGAGTTAACCATGCTGGCACTAGCAATTACTTGTCCCACTGATTGAATCGTTCCACCAATCATGGCACCCCGAAGTAAATCGTTGGCACCAAAAGCAAAGGTACTGATGATTGGTAATGCTAACATTAAGACCGTTCCAATCAAGTTAACTAAAGTAATTACCATTTCTTTGTCTTCGTCATTAGCGTCAATTACGGGTGCAATCGAAGCAATTGCGGAAGAACCACAAACGGCGTTTCCTCCAGCCATCAAAAGATAAATTCCTTCTTTGAAATGAAGCATCTTTCCAATTAAAATAGCGGAAATAATGGTAATTGCCATTTGGATAATGACAAATAAGAAACCAACCCAGCTGACTTTCGCGATGGTTTGAAAACTAATCGTTAATCCAAGTAGCACTACTGAATATTCCAATAAGGCTTTTTCTGAATAATGCGTTCCTTTATTCAAAATTGGTTGTTTAATAATGGTATTTCCTAGGATAATTCCTACGATAATCGCAATCGTAGCGCCTCCCAGGTTTGGAATTACTAAAGCTAATCCCTGACTGATTACTGCGATGATAAATGAAACGATTAATCCTGGTAAAATTGGTTTAATTTTTGTCATAATGTTACCCCTCTCGTTGATTGCTTTCTTAGTTTACCAGGAAACCTGTTATTATAGAAATAGATAATATAGATAACTATTATTTAAAAAACTAATAAATGGAGAGTAACAATGTTAAAATATTTTCCGGTTTTTAAAAGTGTTTATGAAACCTTGAATTTCTCACGGGCGGCGCAGCAACGATTCGTTTCCCAATCCACCATATCTCAACAAATCAAACAACTAGAAACTGAATTAGGCGTTAAATTATTTATTCGCAAAGGAAAGCGCGAAATCAAACCAACCCCAGTGGCCGATGAATTATATACGACGGGCTTAAAAATTTGGGAGCAAACCCGTAACTTAGAACACAAAATCAGTAAAATGGATTCGGATGAAATTGACTGTCGGATTGGCGTTTCCAATACGATTGCGGAAACTACGATTGCGACTATTTTTAGAGATCTTCATTTACCCAAAAATATTAACTTAACGCTTAAAATGTCTAATTCTACTGATATTGTAGAAGGTTTAAATCAACGGAAATTTGACTTTGGCTTCATCGAAAAGCCAATTACGACCACTGGAATTGAACGGTTTGCCTTCTTCAAGGATTATTTAGTCCATGCTGGTAATTTTTCGGATTCAACTTGGTTGGAACGTGAATCAGGTTCAGGTGTGCGCCACTTTACCGATGAATATTTGCGACTCAATAACATTACCCCACAACAAGTTTTTACCATTGAAAGTAATGAAATGATTTTAAAATTTTTACAACAAGGAATTGGGCAGACGATTACTTCCGAAACCGTTTTAAATGATGAAATTCCGTATCATGAACTCGGACCTAATTTCAAACGGGATTTCTATTTCTTATCCCAACCTACGTATCAGGTTGATGCTTTAAATGAATTAAAACGGCAATTGCACGAAATTTTAAAACAAATTCGCGATGAACAAAAAAGTAGTGAAAAATAAAAAGAACTCAAGCGAGCTAGATTTTATCTAACTTACTTGAGTTCTTTACTTTATTTTATTCGATTTCTAAAAATTCTTGATTTGATAATAAATATAAATACTTGTGTTGAATTGGTTGTTTTAAAATATCTTCCAAAGCTTTGGCATATAAATTAAGTTGCCCATTATAAGTTTCACGAATTTTTTGAATATCATCATCAGGATGATTAGGATTTACAAAACTCGTTTTGTAATCAAACAACGTTGTCCCTTGTTCTGGATCTTCAAAATAGCCGTCAATAATCCCATGGACTAGAATCTTTTGGTCCGCATCATTTTGAAATTCCGAGAAGATTTCGCCGGCATTAATAATCAAAGAGAATGGAACTTCGCGATGTAAATTTTCGGGGTGACGGAGGATCCGTTTGCCTAACTCACTTTGGTAAAAGCTTAAAATGGCATCGCGATTAATCTTATCAGCGACTGCTTGCGTCAATAATTTATCAGCAACTAACTGAACAATTAAAGTGCTAATGGCATCTAAATCAACTCGTTCATAAACGTTTAACTTTTGAAAAACTAAATGAGTCGCGGTTCCGATTTCTCGTGAATTTGGTGCTTGAGCTGTTTGTAAAAATTGGGGTTCTGCAAAAGTCTCATTATTGTAACGCGTATTTTTTAAAACTTCATTTTTCGCCGCTAAACTCCCTAATTGAATGATATCAGGATCGTCAAACTGCCCTTTAATTTCAGATACTGATTGATAGGCCGTGGTCTTGGTTGCATCAGGATATTCATACTTAAAGTTCATAATCTGCTTGATATAATCAGCAGTAACTCCCGCTTTAACTTCTTTTTGCGAAATTTCAACTTCAGCATATTTAGGTAATCCACTCTGAAAATCTTTTAGCTCCTTAAATTGCACGGTAAAGTTTGCTTGATCTCCAGTTAATAAACGGACATCATTATCAATTCCAAAAGCTTCCCTATAAATTGGATGACGAGCAAGGGCTGTTCCAATCCAATCCATGAAGTTTTTGGCATCGCTTCTTAGCGATTCATTTAATACTAATTCATCGCTTTGACTGGCTTTATCCCAGGACTCGAGCATGGCATCTTCTGCACTGTGTTTTTTATCAGATTTAGCAATTCCAGTAATAATCAATTTTTGCTTAGCTCGCGTCAAGGCCACATAGAGTTTCCGCATTTCTTCAGCAAGCATCCGTTTTTCCGCTAAATTATTAATTGCTAAATACTGAAGCGTTGGAATTTTTTCGTGCCGTTTCGCATCAAAATACTGAATTCCTAAACCGAGGTTATCATCCAAAATAAAGCTATTCATTAAATCCATGCGATTGAATCCATGAGTTGCATCCATCAAAATTACAACGGGATATTCCAATCCCTTGCTTCCATGAATGGTTTTAACGGTTACGGAATTTGGATCAACGTCAGCCGTCGCTTCTGCTAAATCGTTATCGCGATTTTGGAGTCGTTTCACAAATTGCACAAACGCAAACAATCCTTTAAAACCATTGCGTTCATACTCTTCGGCCCGTTGATATAACGCATGCAAATTGGCTTGGCGTTTCTTCCCAGCTGGCATGCCTCCAACGTAATCAAGAAAACCAGTTTGATCATAAATATACCAAATCAACTCAGCTAAACTATGCTTAATGGCATAGTCTTTAAAATCATTTAATTGGTTTAAAAAGACTTTTACTTTTTGTAAAACAATCTCACCAAATTCCGTGTTTGCTTGTTGATCAAATTTATTCTTGAATTCCAGAACTGATTGAAAATAGTTCCCGGTTTTATGATTAATCCGTAAAAACGCCATCTGATTTTCGTCCATTTGAACCATCGGAGAACGTAAGACAGCCGCTAGTGGGATATCTTGATATGGATTATCGATAATCTGTAATAATGACATCATGATTTGCACTTCAGTCGTCTTAAAGTAACTTTCCGAACCGTCAATCGCAACTGGAATTTGGTAATCAGCAAAGATACTCGAAATATCAAAATTATTATGCTTGGTAGCTGATAAAATGGCGATATCACCATATTCTAAATCACGAGTGGTCTGAGCTTTACGATCATAAACTTGATAATGATTATCCATCATGTCCGTAATTTTTTCTGCAATCATTTCAACTTGACGTTGTTCGTTAGTAACTAATTGCTCTTTTTCATCATTTACTTGTTCATCATCAGCATACAACATTAACTCTGTTTTGGTATCCAAAATATCTGGATAATCTTTTGCGCCAAATTTTAAATGCGCATCGTCTGTATAATCGATTTCTCCAAGATCAACATTCATAATTTGAGAAAAAATTAGGTTGGTAAAATCATCAACATTTTTTACCGAACGGAAATTATCTGGCAACATAATCCGCGTATCGTTTTCACTAACGGGATAATCATTAAATTTTTCCATAAACATACTAGGATCGGCCAACCGGAAACGATAAATAGATTGCTTTACATCACCCACCATGAACATATTCTCATGCTGAGTATTTTTCATGGAATTCAAAATTGCATCTTGCAAGTGATTATTATCTTGATATTCATCGACCATAATTTCAGCAAAATATTGTTGAAATTCATGCCGTAAATTTTGGCTATCTTCATCCGTTCCCGTTAATATATCCAACGCAAAATGTTCGATATCAATAAATTCATAAGCATGCTTTTTTCGTTTGGCAGTTTGATAGGCCTCTGTAAATTGATGTTCAACCTCAACTAATTTAGCAATGATTTTTTGAGAGTTTTCAATCGCAGTTAAATTATCAGCTTCATTCGCAAAAAAATATTTTTGCGTAAGTTTCATTAAAGTACTCTTGGTAGTATCTCGGACACCTTTGATTTGGTCTTTAACCAATAATTGCGCCTCATCCGCTGTCTTTTTCGAAATACTAGGAAAACGATCCCATTTAAATTCATTTAAAACTTTACGTAAACTATCCCAATCTAACGTCTTAACTGCATTTTTTAAATCTTGAAACTTAGCAACTTCCGCTTGTAAGAAATCGGCTAATTTAGTAATCCCGTTATTTTCTGCTTTTTCAATTTGTTGCTGGTACCCACTAATCATTTGATTAAGCTTGTTTTCAATGTCTGGCAATAAATATTTTTGATATAACTTACTGTTAGTTAAACTGCCATCAATTTGATAAAAATCAGTTAATTGATCGATCCACTGTTGTGGATTTTGATTGACATTGGCAAAGTCATATAGCTTAAACAAGACATCCGTTAATCCTTCATCACTTCGATCATTGGAAAAATTACGCGTTAAACGAGCAAAACTACCATCGCGGTCATCAGCGTAAAGTTGCTCACGTAAATCATTCCAAACACGGTCACGAATGATTCCGAGCTCACTAACATCCGTTAAAATTCGAAAATCAGGATCTAAATTAATGATGTAGTAATACTTTTTTACCAGCCACTGACAAAAAGCATCCATCGTTTCGATATGCGCTGAATTTAATTTACGTAATTGCTTTAAAAAGTAATGCTTCTCTTCATCAGTGTTAGCGTCATTAACTTTTTCGCGCAGTTTGGCTCCAATTCGGTCCCGCATTTCTTTGGCCGCTGCGTTGGTAAACGTCACAATTAACAATTGGTCAACATTAATTCCAGGACGTTGTTCCGTTCCCGTAATTTTGTCCATTACCCGCTCAGTTAAAACACTAGTTTTCCCAGATCCGGCTGAGGCTGAAACCAAAGCATTTCCTGCGAAATCATCATAAATGGCGTGTTTCTGTCCTTCGGTCCATTCTCTAGCCATGGGATTCTAGCTCCTTTCGTACTCGTTCAAAAATTTCTTCGTCGCTTAATTTAGCGATTTCTCGGTAATTATTTTCTTTTAACATTGGATCAAACTGCATGACCGGTTTATATGGTGAGTATTGAATTAGCGAATTTCCCTCATATTCAGCAGGAGCTAAACTTATTTTACCCGCAAAAATTTGTTTCGCAGCTTGTTGAATTAATTTTTCGGTGTGCTTTAACATGTTATCTAAATTACTTTGCGAAATCGTTCCGCTACCCTTGGCTAAAGTACCATCCTTTTTAAACTTGAATGGATAAACATCACTAATTTTATTTTCACCAACATTTTCTAACAAATCTAAATCGTTAACCAATAAACCATTGTACTTATGCTTTTTCAATAAAGCGTCTTCGATTTGCACTTTTTCTTCCCAGTTCTTAACATCACCTGGTTTTAAAATTGGATCGAAAATGTGCATATATAAGGCTCCGGCTAAACGAGCATCACCACTGTCAGCTAATAAATCAATGTTTTCTAAAACAGCATCCATATACGTCATCATTTGCATGGCGGTGCCATCATAAATTTCTGACATATCAATTTTCTTATTACTTGATTTATAATCAACTACCCCGAGATAATCAATACCATTCACATTGATAGAGTCAAGTCGATCAATTCGGCCTTGCACATTAACTTGCTTATCATCATCCACTTTAAAATGAAGTGGTTTATATTTTTTCCCCGGTCCAAACGAAATTTCAGTTGCTCGAGGACGCATCTTGGAAATTTGGAATTGATTACGCAGAGTTTCGGCCATCTGTTGCACTGTCGCAATCAATTGATTAGTAATATATTCCATCCGTTGCGAACTCTTTAAAATTTCATATTGATAATTAACATCTGCTTCGATAATTTTACGAGTTACTTCTTCAACTAACTCATGTACTGCTTGATTATCTAAATTAGTTAATTCAATATTTTCTTTCCGGACCTTTTTAATTAATTGATCAAGGGCTTCATGATAAAACTGCCCAGTATTAGCGGGACTAATTTCAAATTCATCACGTTCTCGCAAACGAAGTCCGTATTTCAAAAAGTATTCGTAAGGATCCGTGTAGAATTCCTCTAGTTTTGAAATTGACGTAGTGAGATTATTTCCATATAAGTTAGTGACAATCTCTGATCGCAAATCAACTGGTTGATTTTTATAGTGCAAACTTCCCAGTAAATTATTAGTCAAATCACGAATTTCAGTAGCTGGATTATTTTCTAGTTGTTGTTTAACGGTTTTCCAAGCAGGACTTAGTGGTTGCCGTGCTTTTTTCCCATCTAAAGCAGCTTGAACAAGGTAATTTAAAGTCGTCCGGTCTGATCCCAAGAATCGTTCAATTTCGTTACTATCGGCATGAGGTTGACTCTTAAATTGTTGAATTGGTAAGTTGAATTGCTTTTGAATTCGATCAACATAAGGAGAAATTTGGCGTAAGTTATTATCACCATTTCCGCCAAGATTATAAGAAAAATAGAGCTTATCACTTGGGGTCATAAAGACTAAATAATCTTCGTATGGTTCACTCACCATTTGCAACTCGCTGGTATCAACCATGTACTGGTCGTCAGCTAAAAAATCATCCATTTGGTCTCGATCACTATCGTTTAACAAACTATGATTGTCAATTTTAGCAGGCATATTAACATCGTCTGCTCCCATGACAAGGGTAATTTTTTTGTCGGGTAATTGAATCCTTCCCGTTTCAGAGATGGCAACTTGATCAAGAGTGGAGGGGATTTGGGAATAACTAGCACCCACAAAACCGGCCTTCAATAATTCAAGAAAATCATCCATCACAAATTCGTGATCGCCTAAGACCGTTACATAGTCATCTAAAATACTACAGAACTGATTCCAAACTTGCTCTGCTTGCCCAGCTTCTTGTAAATTTCCTGCTTCAGTGGCTTGATTTTGCCAGTTTTTTAACTGGCTTGCTACTCCATTTTGAGTTAAAAATTGGTACAAGATTGAAGCTGCTTCTCGACCAGTTTGGGCCTTTTTGATTTTTCGGTAAAACGGTGGCAACGTGTCTTTAATAAAATGGCGAATGACGTTAATTTTTTTTGAAATTTCGACATTCTTATCAATTAACTCATTTTCATCACCAGTGGTAGTCGCATACATCCAGTCTTCTTTTTGGGTCCAACGACTCCCTGTGTATCCATTTTTAAGCACTAAATTTTCACACAAAGCTAAATCTTGGCGATATTGGGATAATGATAAATAGTGATCTTCATCTTTCTTAGGCAAGAGTAACTCAGTTTTCAAAAGACGCATCACATCATCATAACTATAGTTTTGGGCCCGATTAGGACGATAAATGGAGAAAAGGGCATCAATTAATTCAACCAATGGATGATTATCCATATGTTTTTGGATATCAGTAAAATATGGAATTTGTTGCATAGTAAAAATCGGATTAATAATATTTTGATATTGACTCAAATCACGCGTAGCCACTAAAAAATCACGATAACGATATTTTCCGGTTGCGACTAATTGCCGAATCTTAATGGCAATTTGGCTTAATTCTTCAAAAGCATTATTGGTTTTTAAAATTTCAATGGCATCATTTTGCGCAATTTTGGCTGGAATTGGTTTTCCAGCTTCATTACTTGCAATCCAGTATTCCTCAAACTGATTTAACCCTGAATTAATGGAGCGTTTCGTAGCCGTTTGATCGGTATAAATCTGGGCACCAATATTTTTAGCGTATTGATAAAAATAATGATAAACCTTAGCTGATTGATAAAAGAATTTATTTTCATCTGGTCCCGCTTGGTCATACTTTCGATCCAGCGTTAAATCCATTACCACGTGCGCACGTGCGATTAATAACTGCACAATTTGTAATTGTTGCGCACTAAATTTTTCAAAGTTACTAAAATAAAAATGCATTTTTGAAATTTCTTGATCTGGTAACTTAGCTAAGTATTCGCGTAACAATTCAAAATTGGCACCATTATAGGTATATTTACCATCCGTTTGTTGCACAAATTCACGATAAATTAAGCTAATATCATGTAACTTGCTACGCAATTCAGGATTAATTTGATTGGCATCCAATTCTGCTAACCGGTCTAAATCATCCGGGCTTAAATTTCCTTGTTGTAATTCAGAAATTTGGTTTGCAATTTGTTGAATAAAACCCGCTTGTTTACCTTCTCCACGATAAATCGTTAACTGTTCTTCATGATCTTCGATAATCTGATAAATAATCATGTTAATGGCAGTTTGCGATAATTGCGGAAGCTGATAATCTGCTTCACCATTCAAAAAATACCAAATTAATCGAGAAAACGAAAAAACTTGAGCTTGGTTTTGAGCATAGGTTGCTGCATTTTTCGCATTCAGTTTTTTTAAGGTGTTTAATTCAGATTCAAATTTAACGTTATTTGGTACGATGTAAAAACTTTTAATTTCTCGATCTTCACTAGTTTTGCGGAGATTGTCGACCACTTTACTAAAGTGATCATCACTAGCTTTACCTAAAATAAACTGAAGTGACATTTTTGCCTCCTATTTTGTTTCGAGTAATGCGATAGATTGATTTTGATATTTAGATGTTTGAATTGCTTGAACCACAAAATCAGCAATGGTTTCATGTGAAACATTACCAGCAGGAACTTTTTCCCCTTCATTAATTGCGAAAGGTGTTCCCAACTTTTCATTAATTACGTTAACTGGACGAAAAATGGTGTAAGGAATTTCTTCTTCATCAATTATTTTAATGGCATATCGTTGTTCTCGAAGATATTCTGTCACATCCGCTATCCCAGGATAATCTAATTGACCAACAACTTCATTATCAATTCCTGCTGTCGAAATCATGACGACTTGATCTAGTTTGATTGATTGTTGCCGGACCGCTGCAAAGAAAGATTCCATTGCCAAATCCGCATCCATGGGACCGACAAAAGAAACCATTTTTGTTAAATCCTTTGGTAAATCCGCGTAGGCTTTTTCTTCCGTCAAATCTCCGCTGGTTATTTCTATCAACTTGAATTGATCTTGTAGTCGTTTAGCTACCAGTTTTTCGGCTGGATTATTTCCAATTAAAAGAATCGTTTTCATCATCGTTCACCTCATTAGTAGTTCTATTTTACCACTATTTTTTTACTCCTAGTTTTTAAGATTATCGTTCGTAATTTGCTAAATCATAACGTTTAGTATATGATAGATAGGTATTTTAACGACAAAATAACGAACGTTTTTATCAAAGGAGAAGTTTTAATGGCTGATAAAATTGCTTCATTTTTTAGATTTAAAGAACTAGGGACCAACTATAAAACAGAAACCCTAGCTGGAATTACAACTTTCATTTCGATGGTTTACATTTTATTTGTTAACCCAGAAGTGTTAGGGGCAGCAGGTATGGATAAAGGAGCTGTTTTCACAGCTACTGCCTTTGCAACTGCTTTTGGTTGTATTTTAATGGGAGTGATTGCAAATTATCCATTTGCCATTTCTGCAAGTTTGGGAATCAATGCCTTCTTCGCTTACTCAGTATGTATCGGAATGCATGTTCCTTGGCAAACTGCAATGAGTGGTGTTTTCATTGCCGCTGTTTTATTCGTGATTTTAACTGCCTTAAAGTTACGAGAAAAGATTATTGATTCAATTCCTGCTGATTTAAAGGCTGCAATTGCTGGTGGAATTGGGTTATTCATTGCTTTTATTGGTTTAAACAACGGTGGATTGGTGGTTGCTAACAAGAGTACCTTGATTAGCATGGGATCTTTAACCAGTCCAACTTCATTACTTACAATTGTGGGAATTATTATCGTTTTCGTTTTAATGAGTGCCCGAGTTCCTGGAGCTATTTTCATTGGAATGGTAATTTCATCAATTATCGGAATGCTTACGGGAATCATCCATATCCCAACTCATCTTGTTGCTGGAATTCCAAGTATTCATACAACTTTCTTAGCTGCACTTACTCACATTGACAAAATTAATACGCCCCAACTCTTCGTGGTGGTTTTAACTTTCTTATTGGTAACTTTCTTTGATACTGCTGGAACTTTAATTGGTTTAGCAGAACAAGCTGGTTATATGAAAGACAACAAACTTCCCCGTGCTGGTCGGGCTTTAGCTGCAGATTCTACTACCATGTTATTTGGTTCATTATTAGGAACCTCACCAATGGGTGTCTACGTTGAATCTTCTGCCGGAATTGCAGTTGGTGGTCGTTCTGGATTCACCGCCGTTATTACCGGAATCATGTTCATTCTTGCAACTTTCTTCTCACCTTTGCTTGGAGTAATTACTTCACAAATTACCGCACCTGCTTTAATTGTGGTTGGAGTATTAATGGCTAAGTCATTATCACAAGTTAACTGGAACAAGTTTGAACTTGCAGCTCCTGCATTTTTAATTACAATTGGAATGCCTTTAACTTACAGCATTTCAGACGGAATTGCCCTTGGATTCATTGCTTATCCAATTACAATGATTGCTGCAAAACGTGGCAAAGAAGTCAATTTAATGATGTACGCTTTAGCAATTGTTTTTGTAATCTTCCTCTTAGTTTTAAAAGACTAATTTATTTTAAACAAAAAAGGATTTATTTCGCATTATGCGGGATAAATCCTTTTTAGATTGTCTTACCATAAATAACGAAGTCGAATTTGAAAATATAGCCAACTTTTTACTAAATTACTGGTTATTTGTCGACCTTGTAAAATATCATAATTTTTGTGTTTGATTTTTTTTAAAATAGCTTCATAACCATCAATTGCTAACCGTAATGCAATTTTAGCTTGTCTTTGTTCAAGCAATTTAAGTACCTTGAATTTAGAATAATAAAGACTAAAAGCTTCTTCACTTAACGATTGAATTAAGTGGCGTAAATTTGGTGAAACTGTAGATTGTCCTAATTCCGTAGGAGAAACTTCAAATTCATCTAACATTAACTGAGGTAAATAAACATAACCGTGCTCATAATCTTCTTTGACGTCACGAATAATATTAGTTAGTTGAAGCGCAATTCTCACGTTTACAATTTGTTTTTTGTCATAGTCAGTGAGCTTTTTTTCCGTTAAAATCGGAATAATCATCAATCCCACCGTACCAGCAACGCGAAAACAATAATTTCTTAAATCAGACTGGGTTTTAATAACCACTTTTTTTAGGTCTTCTTCTTGTCCTAAAATCATTTCGTCAATTAATTTTTCTGGAATTTGAAAAACTTGAAAAATAAGTTGTAAATTTTCCCCAACGAGGTGTTGGGTTTACCATTTTTCACGCTTTCCCAAATGCCTTTAATTAGTTGGAATTGTTCTACGTTATTATTATCAGCTGCATCATCTAATTGACGCAAAAAATCATAAACTACGAAAATGCTAAGTGCTTGATAAAGTGGCAGCTTGGAAAAAGCATAGTAAAAAGTGGAAGAGTGTTTTTTAATCACTGTCTCTCTGGTTTCCATTGTTTCCAATTGAGAAGCCATCATTTTTTCTCTATTCATTGTTAAAATCTCTTTCTACTTCTTTAGCTGCTAATTCACCACTTGTGATTACAATTGGAACTCCAGCTCCGGGATGAGAACTAGCACCAGCAAAGTATAGTCCGTCAATTTTCCGAGCTTTATTGTGGGAACGGAAATAATTACTTTGGAGTAGCGTAGGTTTCAAACCAAATGCAGTTCCAAATTTACTATTATAAAGTGAATTAAACTGATCTGGCGTAAAGACTTCTTTAACAACAATCTGACTTTGTAAATCATTTAAATCAAACTCACGTTGTGCTTTATCAATTACTTGATCAGCATACTCTAGATAACGTTGTTTACTGATTTTACTAGCTTGTAAGTTTCCAACTGGCACTAAGATGCAAAGTGATGAAGCTCCAGCAGGTGCAAATGAATCATCTAACTTACTAGGATTATAAATGTAATAAGAAGGATCAGGTGGTAAAACTCCATCTTCAATTTCTTGAACGTTTCCTTTAAAATCACTAGCCATCTTAATCGTGTGTAAATCAAGTTGTGGATATTGTTCATTTACTCCTAAATAAATTAATAAACATGACATGGAATATTCCATTTTATTTACTTTTTTAGGAGTCATTTTTTCTATTTTTTGAGCTTCGGGACTCAATAAGTTTTCTACAGCATAAGGATAATCAGCATTGATAACAGCTGCATCAACTGGAATGGTATCATCATTGACTTGTATTCCAGTCACTTTGCGACCACTAGTTACTACTCGTTTTATTTCACTATGATATTGAATTGTACCGCCAAGCTCCTTGAATCTACGTTCCAAAGCCTTGGCATATTGATACATTCCACCTTTAATGAACCAAACTCCATAAAGTAATTCAATCATGGGAATAATATTATAGATTGAAGGACCACTAAAGGGTGACATTCCAATGTACAAAGTTTGAAATGATAACAAATATTGTAGATGTTCATTAGGAATAAATTTTTTCATGTCATGATAAGAAGAGAAAGTTTTCAACTTAAGTGCATTAATTAAGGTTTTTAGGTTAAAGAAGTCTTTAGGAGAACGAAAACTTTGATAAATAAAGTTATCTTTAGCGTTTAAATATTTACGATAAATGTCGGTCAAATAGTTCAAAAATCCTAACATATCAGCTTCACTACCAGCTTCAAAAAGTTTAGTAAGTTTTACTAAATCACTGGAAATTTCATAGTCTTAATCATCAATTTGAACCTTCATAAATGGATCAACTCGTTGCATCATAAAATAGTCGTCTGGATTAACTCCGGTATCAACAAATGGTTGACGGTAAATATCAGGCATCATCACAATAGTAGGACCCATATCAAACTTGAATCCATCAATTTTCAGCTGATTCATTTTACCACCAACTTTATCATTTTTTTCGTAAATGGTAACATCATAGCCTTTGTTTTGTAATTGAATAGCAGTAGTTAAACCACCAATTCCTGATCCAACGACTGCAATTTTATTTGGCATTTATTTCTCCTTTTTTAAACGTGTTAACTTTTTTAATCAAGTTTATTTTCTTTTCTGATTTTATCATATTTCTAATAAATTAAATTTGTTTCTTAATCATAAAAAAAGACCTTAGCTTTCGCTAAAGTCTTTTTTCAATTGCGTGGCAACGTCCTATCCTCGCAGGGGGCGATCCCCCAACTACTTTTGGCGTGCTGAAGCTTAACTTCTGTGTTCGGCATGGGAACAGGTGTATCCTTCAGGCTATCGCCACCACACTATTTTTTGTGAGAACTTTGTTCTCTCAAAACTAGACAATATTATTTTCTTCCGATTAACTTCCATTGTATCTTCATTCTACTTGGTTAAGTCCTCGACTGATTAGTATTAGTCCGCTTCACGTATCACTACGCTTCCACTTCTAACCTATCTACCTGATCATCTTTCAGGAGTCTTACTTCCATATAGGAATGGGAAATCTCATCTTGAGGCGAGTTTCACACTTAGATGCTTTCAGCGTTTATCTCATCCATACATAGCTACTCAGCAATGCGCCTGGCGGCGCAACTGATACACCAGCGGTATGTCCATCCCGGTCCTCTCGTACTAGGGACAGCTCCTCTCAAATTTCCTGCGCCCGCGACGGATAGGGACCGAACTGTCTCACGACGTTCTGAACCCAGCTCGCGTACCGCTTTAATGGGCGAACAGCCCAACCCTTGGGACCAACTACAGCCCCAGGATGCGATGAGCCGACATCGAGGTGCCAAACCTCCCCGTCGATGTGAACTCTTGGGGGAGATAAGCCTGTTATCCCCAGGGTAGCTTTTATCCGTTGAGCGATGGCCCTTCCATATGGTACCACCGGATCACTAAGTCCGACTTTCGTCCCTGCTCGACCTGTTTGTCTCGCAGTCAAGCTTGCTTTTGCCTTTACACTTTAGGAATGATTTCCAACCATTCTAAGCAAACCTTTGAGCGCCTCCGTTACTGTTTAGGAGGCGACCGCCCCAGTCAAACTGCCAACCAGACACTGTCTCCGCGCACGATCAGTGCGCAGGGTTAGAGTGTTCACATAACAAGGGTAGTATCCCACTGACGCCTCCACCGAGACTAGCGTCCCGGCTTCTATGGCTCCTACCTATCCTGTACAAGTTATGTAAACACCCAATATCAAGCTACAGTAAAGCTCCATGGGGTCTTTCCGTCCTGTCGCGGGTAACCTGCTTCTTCACAGGTATCTTAATTTCACCGAGTCTATCGTTGAGACAGTACTCAAATCGTTACGCCTTTCGTGCGGGTCGGAACTTACCCGACAAGGAATTTCGCTACCTTAGGACCGTTATAGTTACGGCCGCCGTTTACTGGGGCTTCATTTCGGTGCTTCGCCGAAGCTAACACTTCCACTTAACCTTCCAGCACCGGGCAGGCGTCAGCCCATATACTTCATCTTACGATTTTGCATAAACCTGTGTTTTTGATAAACAGTCGTTTGAGTCTTTTCACTGCGGCTGGCCGTGAGGCCAGCACCCCTTCTTCCGAAGTTACGGGGTCATTTTGCCGAGTTCCTTAACGATAGTTCTCTCGCTCACCTGAGGATACTCTCCTCGACTACCTGTGTCGGTTTGCGGTACGGGTAATTAATTACTAACTAGAAGCTTTTCTCGGCAGTGTGACGTCAGATACTTCTCTACTTAAATTTCGATCCTCATCATCGCTTGTCAACCCGCTTAAAAGCATTTGACTCTTAAACTGACTTACGATTTGAACACACATTTCCAATCGTGTGCATATCTTAGCCTACTGCGTCCCTCCATCGTTCAAACATAATTAACTAGTACAGGAATCTCAACCTGTTATCCATCGCCTACGCTTCTCAGCCTCGGCTTAGGTCCCGACTAACCCTGGGTGGACGAGCCTTCCCCAGGAAACCTTAGTCATTCGGTGGATCAGATTCTCACTGATCTTTCGCTACTCATACCGGCATTCTCACTTCTAAGCGCTCCAGTAGTCCTTACGGTCTACCTTCATTGCCCTTAGAACGCTCTCCTATCACGCAACATAGTTGCGTCCGCAGTCTCGGTAATATGCTTAGCCCCGGTAAATTTTCGGCGCAGAATCACTCGACTAGTGAGCTATTACGCACTCTTTAAATGGTGGCTGCTTCTGAGCCAACATCCTAGTTGTCTATGCAACTCCACTTCCTTTTCCACTTAGCATATATTTAGGGACCTTAACTGGCGGTCTGGGCTGTTCCCCTTTCGACGATGGATCTTATCACTCATCGTCTGACTCCCGGACATAAATCAATGGTATTCGGAGTTTATCTGAACTCAGTAATCCTAGATGGACCCCTTGCTCAAACAGTGGCTCTACCTCCATGATTCTAATTCCGAGGCTAGCCCTAAAGCTATTTCGGAGAGAACCAGCTATCTCCAAGTTCGTTTGGAATTTCACCGCTACCCACACCTCATCCCAGCACTTTTCAACGTACACGGGTTCGGACCTCCGGTGCGTATTACCGCACTTTCATCCTGGACATGGGTAGATCACCTGGTTTCGGGTCTACGGCAACATACTATGGCGCCCTATTAAGACTCGCTTTCGCTACGGCTCCGCTTTTTCGGCTTAACCTTGCATGCAACTGTAACTCGCCGGTTCATTCTACAAGAGGCACGCCATCACCCATTAACGGGCTCTGACTGCTTGTAGGCACATGGTTTCAGGAACTATTTCACTCCCCTTCCGGGGTGCTTTTCACCTTTCCCTCACGGTACTGGTTCACTATCGGTCACTAGGGAGTATTTAGCCTTGGGAGATGGTCCTCCCAGATTCCGACGACGTTTCACGTGTGTCGCCGTACTCAGGATCCTGAACTGAGGGTATTCGATTTCGTTTACGAGACTATCACTCTCTTTGGTGTAGCTTCCCAACTACTTCAACTATCAAATACTTTTGTAACTCAAATGTTCAGTCCTACAACCCCGAACCACAAGGGTTCGGTTTGGGCTGTTCCCCGTTCGCTCGCCGCTACTTAGGGAATCGAAATTTCTTTATATTCCTGTGGGTACTTAGATGTTTCAGTTCCCCACGTCTGCCTCTGCATAGCTATGTATTCACTATGCAATGACCAGTCATAACACTGGTCGAGTTTCCTCATTCGGAAATCTCCGGATCAAAGCTTACGTACAGCTCCCCGAAGCTTATCGCAGTTAGTTGCGTCCTTCATCGGCTCCTAGTACCAAGGCATTCACCATGCGCCCTTATTAACTTAACCTATAATCCTACGGATTATAAATTATTTGAGTTTTAGCGATTAAAACTAATTAAAAAACTCAAAAATAACACAATGGTTATTTCTCGGTTCAATTATATATAAAAATATAATTATTACAGAAAATAATATTATCTAGTTTTCAAAGAACAAAATTAAGAGAGTAGATACTCTCAAAACTGACCAAGATTTTGATTAATGTAAGGTTCCGAATTATTCCTTAGAAAGGAGGTGATCCAGCCGCAGGTTCTCCTACGGCTACCTTGTTACGACTTCACCCTAATCATCTGTCCCACCTTAGGCGGCGGACTCCTAAAAAGGTTATCCAACCGACTTTGGGTGTTACAAACTCTCATGGTGTGACGGGCGGTGTGTACAAGACCCGGGAACGTATTCACCGTGGCATGCTGATCCACGATTACTAGCGATTCCAACTTCATGCAGTCGAGTTGCAGACTGCAATCCGAACTGAGAACGACTTTAAGAGATTAGCTTGACCTCGCGGTTTTGCAACTCGTTGTATCGCCCATTGTAGCACGTGTGTAGCCCAGGACATAAGGGGCATGATGATTTGACGTCATCCCCACCTTCCTCCGGTTTATCACCGGCAGTCTCTCTAGAGTGCCCAACTTAATGCTGGCAACTAAAGACAAGGGTTGCGCTCGTTGCGGGACTTAACCCAACATCTCACGACACGAGCTGACGACAACCATGCACCACCTGTCATTCTGTCCCCGAAGGGAACGTCTAATCTCTTAGATTGGCAGAAGATGTCAAGTCCTGGTAAGGTTCTTCGCGTAGCATCGAATTAAACCACATGCTCCACCGCTTGTGCGGGTCCCCGTCAATTCCTTTGAGTTTCAACCTTGCGGTCGTACTCCCCAGGCGGAATGCTTAATGCGTTAGCTGCGGCACTGAAAGGCGGAAACCTTCCAACACCTAGCATTCATCGTTTACGGCATGGACTACCAGGGTATCTAATCCTGTTTGCTACCCATGCTTTCGAGCCTCAGCGTCAGTTACAGACCAGATAGCCGCCTTCGCCACTGGTGTTCCTTCATATATCTACGCATTTCACCGCTACACATGAAGTTCCACTATCCTTTTCTGCACTCAAGTTTATCAGTTTCCGATGCACTTCTCCGGTTAAGCCGAAGGCTTTCACATCAGACTTAATAAACCGCCTGCGCTCCCTTTACGCCCAATAAATCCGGACAACGTTTGCCACCTACGTATTACCGCGGCTGCTGGCACGTAGTTAGCCGTGACTTTCTGGTTAGATACCGTCATACCGTGAGCAGTTGCTCTCACGGCTGTTCTTCTCTAACAACAGAGTTTTACGAGCCGAAACCCTTCTTCACTCACGCGGCGTTGCTCCATCAGACTTTCGTCCATTGTGGAAGATTCCCTACTGCTGCCTCCCGTAGGAGTATGGGCCGTGTCTCAGTCCCATTGTGGCAGATTACCCTCTCAGGTCTGCTACGTATCATTGCCTTGGTGAGCTATTATCTCACCAACTAGCTAATACGCCGCGGGTCCATCCAGAAGCACTAGCACAAAGGCCAGCTTTCAAACAAGAACCATGTGGTTCTTGTTGTTATACGGTATTAGCATCTGTTTCCAGGTGTTATCCCCTTCTTCTGGGCAGGTTACCCACGTGTTACTCACCAGTTCGCCACTCAGTCGGATCCAAAATCATCTTAGTGCAAGCACTAAGAATCAATTGGGCGACTTCGTTCGACTTGCATGTATTAGGCACGCCGCCAACGTTCGTCCTGAGCCAGGATCAAACTCTCATTTTAAAAATGAGAACTTTACTAGCTCTTATTTATTTGTTTTTGCAAATTGACATTGCATATTTGTTTAATTTTTAAACTAAGTTTAAAAATTATCCTTACACTTATTGTAATCAAAATCTTGTTCAGTTTTCAAAGATCTACTCAAGCACCATTTACAGTGCATGTAATATATTACTCGGTAAGGTTGATTGTGTCAACACTTTTAAGTAATAAAATTAAAAAGTTTTTTCAGTTAAAAGTGACTTCGTCCCTCTTAACATTTATAACTATAAACCATTAGTCAGGAAAGGTCAAGGCTTTTGCATAAAAAGTTTAATTTATTTTCAAATAAACAAAAATCCTTCACAACAATCGCATTGTGAAGGACATTAATAAAGCCTATTTATCATAAATGTTTTCTAATGGAAGCAATTTATCCATTAAGCGACGACGAGCTTGACCTAAATCATTCATTTTGTCATCAACGTGACGCTTTTCATCCATTCCACGTTCTTTGTCACCTCTAGGTTCTTCAACGTGTTCTGAACGTAAAGCATTAGTTTGTTCTTCGTTATCAATTAACTTTTCAACAATGTCTAATCTTTCTTGATAATTAGCTAAATGCTTGGCATCAAATTTAGCAGAACCTTCTTTTTCCAATTTTTCTTGATCTTTGATTAATTTTTTAATTCTTTTTTCTTTGAATGTGCATCCATAATTAAAAATCTCCCTTATCTATTTACCTTATTATTACTATAAAAGAACCTCAGATTATAGAGCTTGACTATTTATTTCATAATTTTGTCAAAACTAGTAAAGCGTAAAAAAACTTTAATTAAAAAAAGATCTCAAATAGAGATCTTTTACTTATTAAAATCTTGGAAGATTCAACATACTTTGCCCGTTTAAAAGCTGATTATGTTTAGTCTTGATATAAGGTGTTTTATTTTGGGGATAATAATCTTCTATAACTGCTTTAATTTTGTCACGACTAACAAAATAATATGGAATATCCGAATTAATATATCTGACAACTAAATCAACAGGTTCAATGGTTCCATCATTGAGTAATACATCCGTAATGTTTCTTTCTTTATTTGATTCTTTATCTTTTAAGTGAATACCAACAATTTCATATGAAGCCAAATAAACCACCTCTTTACTCTAGTATAGCAGTAAAAGCTAATAATCCTGCCTACTTACTCTTATCAGAAAGACTTAAAGAGTTTTAATTGATTTTGTGTATCTATTTTTGAATTGAACACTAATTATTTTTTAAAAAACTTCGACTAATAATGTATGGTAGCTTAATAATTATTTTTATCCACTCTATAAGCATTAATTACTAGTACAGCTTGGCAAAAAAACTGATTTTTATTTACCAATTTTATAATTTAATTAAATTGCATTTTTAATTTGTTTTTCTTCTTTTCCATAAAAAAAGGGCAACCGGTACCGGTTGTCCCTTAATATTTATATATTTATTTTTAAATTTTCACTTCAACATCTGACTTACCATTTTCAATAAGGTTGGCGTTTGCAGTCATTGAAATTTCTACCATGTTCTTAACTGCAACTTTAGTGTAGAAAGCAATATGTGGAGAAACTAACACGTTATCACGTTCCATCAAATTCTTAAGTCGAGCATCTGGAATTTTATCAAAACTACCAAAATCAACATTAAAAATTCCAACTTCATCTTCATAAACATCTAAAGCAGCACCTGCAATTTTGCCACTATCAAGTCCACGAATTAATGCATCAGTATCAATTAATGATCCACGAGCACAGTTGATAATTTTGATACCAGGTTTCATTTGTGCAATCGTATCATCATTAATCATATGATCGTTTTCTTTTAAGGCCGGAGCGTGTAAAGTCAAAATATCAGACTTAGCATACAATTCAGCTGGGGTATCAACGTAAATCCCCTCTTTTTTTAATTCAGGATTAGGATATGGATCATAAGCAATGACCTTAGCACCAAAACCTTGAACAATTTTAACCACTTGGCGACCAATTCGACCAGTTGCGTAAACTCCAACTGTTTGTTGGTTCATTTCTTCAGCAATTTCAGGAGCCCAAGTTAAATTACCATGGCGACCTTTATCTTCGTATCTTTTAGTATTTCTTAACAAACGCATCATTTCGGTAACAGCAAATTCAGCAATTGCAGATGGAGAATAAGCAGGAACGTTAGAAAGTTTAATGTGATTTTTGTTTAATGCGTCAGCATCAACATTGTCAACCCCAACGTTACGAAGTGATAAAGCTTTAACTCCAAAACTACTTAATTTATCTAAAATTGAAGCTGTATAAGGTTTTTGTTGAAAAGCAACAACCCCATCAAAGTCTTTAGCATCATCAATAGTTGAATCATCTAAAAGATTTGCAACTTCTTTAACTTCAACTTCTGGATGTGCAGCTTCCCATTGTTTGAAATAAGGTTCTTCATCTTTACGTACACCATAAGCAATAATTTTCATATGAATTTCCTCCTCGTGAATATTATAACATTGCATGCATATTAAGAATTCTAAAAAAGTATTATGTTAATTTTACAAGTAAATTCAATCGACTTAAAATAAATATTATTGAATCTGTTTTTAGGAGGATGTTTTGAAAATAATTTTCATTTGGGGAATGTTGGGTGGATTGCTTCGTACAAACCTATAAGATAGCTCATCCAGAACAAAAGTATCCCTCGACGTCGACGGTTTACCGAGACATTGATAAAGGCCTATTGGAGGTGCGCAATGGGGATCTTCCGATGAAACCACGCCGACGTGTGAAGTCTGATACCAACAAGCATACGCGTACCAACAAGCGCGTCTACGGACAATCTATCGAAGAACGACCAGAAGAAGTCGAAGACCGTCAAGTTGTCGGTCACTGGGAAGGCGATTTGATCAAAGGAACGCGCGTTGAAAATGAACCGGCATTGATGACGATGACAGAACGCGCCACTCGCTTTGAGATCATTCTTAAGCTTCCAAACTATCACGCCGATACCTGTTTACAGGGACTTCAAACGATCCTCGATGACTACGGTGCGGATAACTTCAAATCTGTCACCTTTGACAACGGCAGTGAGTTCGCCAAGCTCTCTGAAGCTGTCGGCACCGACGTCTACTACGCGCACCCATACTCGCCATGGAAACGTGGAACCAACGAGAATGCCAACGGCTTAATCCGCGAGTTTATACCCAAAGGTCGCTCTCTTCACGACTATGACATCACTGATATTCAAAACTTCCAAGACGCTCTAAACCAGCGACCTCGACGTTCGCTTGACTACTGTTGTGCCGCCGATCTTCTACCTGAATTATATCCTCACCTATACCAATTATTTGATAGATCATTATTGGTTGCACTTAACTTGACAATCGGGGAAATTAATTCGAACGCTGTTCGGACAAAAAAGATCAGCTTCCTTTAAAGGGTCTAAAATTTTTGGTGTTGAAGAGTTCTTCAACGCCGGAAGTTTTAGACCCCTAAATTCGAGGGTGAGGCCTATCAAATTCGCTATAAATTTACTACAAGGGTCGAAGATATGGTGGCCTAGTTCAACAGCCACTACCTAGGCAGTTACGAGCAGCATTAATTGAAGAGTTTGAGATGTTACAAAATTTGCCGCCGGAAGAATTATTAGCCAGACGTCAAGCTCGCTTCCGCAAGTTTTAAAAGTCCCATATGGGCGCAAGCTTACTTTGGGTTAGTGTAATATCGTATCACAAATGGACTATTCCGTGATTTAATTCGCAAACAAGAGAAAGCCAAGCGCAAAAAGTGCGGGCCCTCCTTGCGTGAAAATAATCTTTTTGTTTGCTGTTACAGAACCGAACAGCGCAGCAATTACAACAAAACCTATAAATAGGACTTGGACGTGAAGCGAAGCCATACCAGTGAGACCATATCGGGCGTATAAGATGCCGACGCCAACGAAGCCATTGTATAGGCCTTGGTTGGCCATTGACATGCGTGTTTCTTTAATTGCCAAGTATTTCTTCGACAAGTCGAAAGCGTTGCGTGCTATTTTAGTTTGCGTGCCAAACATTTCAAGCAACATAATGAGCAACGCCTCTACTGCGACAAATATAACAAAAATATCTTTCAAAATAATCATCATGATCCTCCTAGTATAGAAAAGGGCTATGAATTGCGCGTCTAAACCACCTTACAAATATGAACTACTCAGTGTCGCTTATAATATCACCAATTTCCGGATTTATAAAACAATATGGCCAACTAAAAAGACCGCAATGATGGTTCCTTCACGAATATCTGTCAACGAATGAAAGACTACCAGAGCAAGAAGCACTGGTACCATGACCATGCTACTGTCACCCCAAATCTTGGCAGTTGGGAATGGTATTTTAACCCCGATAGAAACAGCTCTTGCCAATCCTTCTCCGGGCATTACTATGGAAGTAGATGAAATTTCCCAAAAGAAGCCAACCCCTAATACTAAAACACTTAGCATCGTTAGTAGCAATTTTTTCCACTTTTAATAATGAAGCTTCTAGATTATTATTAAAAAAACAAAATAAATTAAGTTTGCTATATGTATTTTCTAGTTATTTATTTGGTATATTATTATTTTTACTAGGCTATTTATTTACGAAAACAGTAGTTTTTAATTAAAACGACAAAAAGAGACGTCCACCATAACGGTGAGCGTCTCTTTTTTTAATTGCGTGGCAACGTCCTATCCTCGCAGGGGGCGATCCCCCAACTACTTTTGGCGTGCTGAAGCTTAACTTCTGTGTTCGGCATGGGAACAGGTGTATCCTTCAGGCTATCGCCACCACACTATTTTTTGTGAGAACTTTGTTCTCTCAAAACTAGACAATATTATTTTCTTCCGATTAACTTCCATTGTATCTTCATTCTACTTGGTTAAGTCCTCGACTGATTAGTATTAGTCCGCTTCACGTATCACTACGCTTCCACTTCTAACCTATCTACCTGATCATCTTTCAGGAGTCTTACTTCCATATAGGAATGGGAAATCTCATCTTGAGGCGAGTTTCACACTTAGATGCTTTCAGCGTTTATCTCATCCATACATAGCTACTCAGCAATGCGCCTGGCGGCGCAACTGATACACCAGCGGTATGTCCATCCCGGTCCTCTCGTACTAGGGACAGCTCCTCTCAAATTTCCTGCGCCCGCGACGGATAGGGACCGAACTGTCTCACGACGTTCTGAACCCAGCTCGCGTACCGCTTTAATGGGCGAACAGCCCAACCCTTGGGACCAACTACAGCCCCAGGATGCGATGAGCCGACATCGAGGTGCCAAACCTCCCCGTCGATGTGAACTCTTGGGGGAGATAAGCCTGTTATCCCCAGGGTAGCTTTTATCCGTTGAGCGATGGCCCTTCCATATGGTACCACCGGATCACTAAGTCCGACTTTCGTCCCTGCTCGACCTGTTTGTCTCGCAGTCAAGCTTGCTTTTGCCTTTACACTTTAGGAATGATTTCCAACCATTCTAAGCAAACCTTTGAGCGCCTCCGTTACTGTTTAGGAGGCGACCGCCCCAGTCAAACTGCCAACCAGACACTGTCTCCGCGCACGATCAGTGCGCAGGGTTAGAGTGTTCACATAACAAGGGTAGTATCCCACTGACGCCTCCACCGAGACTAGCGTCCCGGCTTCTATGGCTCCTACCTATCCTGTACAAGTTATGTAAACACCCAATATCAAGCTACAGTAAAGCTCCATGGGGTCTTTCCGTCCTGTCGCGGGTAACCTGCTTCTTCACAGGTATCTTAATTTCACCGAGTCTATCGTTGAGACAGTACTCAAATCGTTACGCCTTTCGTGCGGGTCGGAACTTACCCGACAAGGAATTTCGCTACCTTAGGACCGTTATAGTTACGGCCGCCGTTTACTGGGGCTTCATTTCGGTGCTTCGCCGAAGCTAACACTTCCACTTAACCTTCCAGCACCGGGCAGGCGTCAGCCCATATACTTCATCTTACGATTTTGCATAAACCTGTGTTTTTGATAAACAGTCGTTTGAGTCTTTTCACTGCGGCTGGCCGTGAGGCCAGCACCCCTTCTTCCGAAGTTACGGGGTCATTTTGCCGAGTTCCTTAACGATAGTTCTCTCGCTCACCTGAGGATACTCTCCTCGACTACCTGTGTCGGTTTGCGGTACGGGTAATTAATTACTAACTAGAAGCTTTTCTCGGCAGTGTGACGTCAGATACTTCTCTACTTAAATTTCGATCCTCATCATCGCTTGTCAACCCGCTTAAAAGCATTTGACTCTTAAACTGACTTACGATTTGAACACACATTTCCAATCGTGTGCATATCTTAGCCTACTGCGTCCCTCCATCGTTCAAACATAATTAACTAGTACAGGAATCTCAACCTGTTATCCATCGCCTACGCTTCTCAGCCTCGGCTTAGGTCCCGACTAACCCTGGGTGGACGAGCCTTCCCCAGGAAACCTTAGTCATTCGGTGGATCAGATTCTCACTGATCTTTCGCTACTCATACCGGCATTCTCACTTCTAAGCGCTCCAGTAGTCCTTACGGTCTACCTTCATTGCCCTTAGAACGCTCTCCTATCACGCAACATAGTTGCGTCCGCAGTCTCGGTAATATGCTTAGCCCCGGTAAATTTTCGGCGCAGAATCACTCGACTAGTGAGCTATTACGCACTCTTTAAATGGTGGCTGCTTCTGAGCCAACATCCTAGTTGTCTATGCAACTCCACTTCCTTTTCCACTTAGCATATATTTAGGGACCTTAACTGGCGGTCTGGGCTGTTCCCCTTTCGACGATGGATCTTATCACTCATCGTCTGACTCCCGGACATAAATCAATGGTATTCGGAGTTTATCTGAACTCAGTAATCCTAGATGGACCCCTTGCTCAAACAGTGGCTCTACCTCCATGATTCTAATTCCGAGGCTAGCCCTAAAGCTATTTCGGAGAGAACCAGCTATCTCCAAGTTCGTTTGGAATTTCACCGCTACCCACACCTCATCCCAGCACTTTTCAACGTACACGGGTTCGGACCTCCGGTGCGTATTACCGCACTTTCATCCTGGACATGGGTAGATCACCTGGTTTCGGGTCTACGGCAACATACTATGGCGCCCTATTAAGACTCGCTTTCGCTACGGCTCCGCTTTTTCGGCTTAACCTTGCATGCAACTGTAACTCGCCGGTTCATTCTACAAGAGGCACGCCATCACCCATTAACGGGCTCTGACTGCTTGTAGGCACATGGTTTCAGGAACTATTTCACTCCCCTTCCGGGGTGCTTTTCACCTTTCCCTCACGGTACTGGTTCACTATCGGTCACTAGGGAGTATTTAGCCTTGGGAGATGGTCCTCCCAGATTCCGACGACGTTTCACGTGTGTCGCCGTACTCAGGATCCTGAACTGAGGGTATTCGATTTCGTTTACGAGACTATTACTCTCTTTGGTGTAGTTTCCCAACTACTTCAACTATCAAATACTTTTGTAACTCAAATGTTCAGTCCTACAACCCCGAACCACAAAGGTTCGGTTTGGGCTGTTCCCCGTTCGCTCGCCGCTACTTAGGGAATCGAAATTTCTTTATATTCCTGTGGGTACTTAGATGTTTCAGTTCCCCACGTCTGCCTCTGCATAGCTATGTATTCACTATGCAGTGACCAGTCATAACACTGGTCGAGTTTTCTCATTCGGAAATCTCCGGATCAAAGCTTACGTACAGCTCCCCGAAGCTTATCGCAGTTAGTTGCGTCCTTCATCGGCTCCTAGTACCAAGGCATTCACCATGCGCCCTTATTAACTTAACCTATAATCCTACGGATTATAAATTATTTGAGTTTTAGCGATTAAAACTAATTAAAAAACTCAAAAATAACACAATGGTTATTTCTCGGTTCAATTATATATAAAAATATAATTATTACAGAAAATAATATTATCTAGTTTTCAAAGAACAAAATTAAGAGAGTAGATACTCTCAAAACTGACCAAGATTTTGATTAATGTAAGGTTCCGAATTATTCCTTAGAAAGGAGGTGATCCAGCCGCAGGTTCTCCTACGGCTACCTTGTTACGACTTCACCCTAATCATCTGTCCCACCTTAGGCGGCGGACTCCTAAAAAGGTTATCCAACCGACTTTGGGTGTTACAAACTCTCATGGTGTGACGGGCGGTGTGTACAAGACCCGGGAACGTATTCACCGTGGCATGCTGATCCACGATTACTAGCGATTCCAACTTCATGCAGTCGAGTTGCAGACTGCAATCCGAACTGAGAACGACTTTAAGAGATTAGCTTGACCTCGCGGTTTTGCAACTCGTTGTATCGCCCATTGTAGCACGTGTGTAGCCCAGGACATAAGGGGCATGATGATTTGACGTCATCCCCACCTTCCTCCGGTTTATCACCGGCAGTCTCTCTAGAGTGCCCAACTTAATGCTGGCAACTAAAGACAAGGGTTGCGCTCGTTGCGGGACTTAACCCAACATCTCACGACACGAGCTGACGACAACCATGCACCACCTGTCATTCTGTCCCCGAAGGGAACGTCTAATCTCTTAGATTGGCAGAAGATGTCAAGTCCTGGTAAGGTTCTTCGCGTAGCATCGAATTAAACCACATGCTCCACCGCTTGTGCGGGTCCCCGTCAATTCCTTTGAGTTTCAACCTTGCGGTCGTACTCCCCAGGCGGAATGCTTAATGCGTTAGCTGCGGCACTGAAAGGCGGAAACCTTCCAACACCTAGCATTCATCGTTTACGGCATGGACTACCAGGGTATCTAATCCTGTTTGCTACCCATGCTTTCGAGCCTCAGCGTCAGTTACAGACCAGATAGCCGCCTTCGCCACTGGTGTTCCTTCATATATCTACGCATTTCACCGCTACACATGAAGTTCCACTATCCTTTTCTGCACTCAAGTTTATCAGTTTCCGATGCACTTCTCCGGTTAAGCCGAAGGCTTTCACATCAGACTTAATAAACCGCCTGCGCTCCCTTTACGCCCAATAAATCCGGACAACGTTTGCCACCTACGTATTACCGCGGCTGCTGGCACGTAGTTAGCCGTGACTTTCTGGTTAGATACCGTCATACCGTGAGCAGTTGCTCTCACGGCTGTTCTTCTCTAACAACAGAGTTTTACGAGCCGAAACCCTTCTTCACTCACGCGGCGTTGCTCCATCAGACTTTCGTCCATTGTGGAAGATTCCCTACTGCTGCCTCCCGTAGGAGTATGGGCCGTGTCTCAGTCCCATTGTGGCAGATTACCCTCTCAGGTCTGCTACGTATCATTGCCTTGGTGAGCTATTATCTCACCAACTAGCTAATACGCCGCGGGTCCATCCAGAAGCACTAGCACAAAGGCCAGCTTTCAAACAAGAACCATGTGGTTCTTGTTGTTATACGGTATTAGCATCTGTTTCCAGGTGTTATCCCCTTCTTCTGGGCAGGTTACCCACGTGTTACTCACCAGTTCGCCACTCAGTCGGATCCAAAATCATCTTAGTGCAAGCACTAAGAATCAATTGGGCGACTTCGTTCGACTTGCATGTATTAGGCACGCCGCCAACGTTCGTCCTGAGCCAGGATCAAACTCTCATTTTAAAAATGAGAACTTTACTAGCTCTTATTTATTTGTTTTTGCAAATTGACATTGCATATTTGTTTAATCTTTAAACTAAGTTTAAAAATTATCCTTACACTTATTGTAATCAAAATCTTGTTCAGTTTTCAAAGATCTACTCAATAACGTATCGTCTCAAACGGTACTTTATTAATATATCACGTTGATCAAGAAAGGTCAAGAAATTTAATTAACTTTTTTAAATTAATTTATCTTCAAAAATTTTCCGCGTCAACAATATTTAACTATATACTAATGAAAATAAGATGTCAACAATTTGGTCAAAAAAAGTCAACTTTTTCAAATACATTTATTAAACTTTTTATAATTGCAATGCTTAATTTTTTCACTTTTATAAAATATGATAATATAAACATAATAAACTACTGAACAGAAAGGATTTTTATGAATAATCAAATTACTCTTCAATATTCATACATTAATCACCAAATTAATGAACCTTTACATGATGAAAATATCATTTCAGAACTTAATCCGGTCGTTAATGACGTACGGGTAACTCCACAATTTTTCGTTAACACTTCCAACGTGAACCCTTACCAAAGTGGAACTTATAACGCGACCATATGGTGCCAAATTGGAAATCAAAAAGTTGAACAGCCTTTCAAAGTTAACGTTAAGGATTTTAATCGTTTAAACGATAACAACTTCGTCAATAATCAAAACAATAATATTCCGCAATCAAATAACAATAATCAATCATATGCACCTCGCAGAACATCAACTGCAAAAAAGATTTGGATTGGAATTTTAGTTTTTGTATTAATTGTTTTAGGCTTAACATCTTGCTCAATTTATAACCAAGCTAAAACAAATCAAGCTCAAGATAGCGCACAAAATCAAAAATTACAAACAGAATTAAACCAGGTTAAACAAGCCCAAAAAACTTACCAAGAAAACCATAATAAAGAGCAACTTGAAAACACTTTAAACGGAATTCAATCACAAATTAGTCAACTTCAAAGTAATAGTGCAACTAATGCACTTAATAATCAAATCAATAAAATCCAAAGTAACCCTGATTCCGGTAAATTAGAATCTGAAATGGATGACTTGAAAGATCAAATTCAACAACAAAGTGGCTTAATTCAAGAATTACAAAACACGATTAATTCATGGTTAAGTAAAGTAGGATTTTAAAAATTAAATCAATAACCTAGCCGATTGTGGCTAGGTTATTTTTTTGCACAAAAAAACAGGCCTAAGCACGGGCAGTTTTTTACAACTTTACGTAGGATCAACAGAACCTAAATGTACTCGCGCTCATTCCTGTATCTACATACTAGTTACTCATTACTTTTTTGCAAATAAAAAGTCCCCAATTAGAGGACTAGTTTATTATGAAGTAGCCAATCGTCTTTCAAACCATTTTGATAAGAGCGATAAACTGTAATTAACAACAAAGTATAATGCCGTAACAATGGCAAACATTGGAATCATATAGTTAGGGTTTTGCCCATAAATTACTTGACTTCTAAACATCATTTCGGTCAAAACGATGGCAGTTGCAAGGGATGTATCTTTCACTAAAGAAATAAACTGAGAAATCAATGGCGGAATCGAATTTTTCAAAGCTTGCGGTAATAAAATGTACCATAAAGTTTGAAATTTAGTCATTCCAGTTGATAAAGCCCCTTCGATTTGTCCAGCTCCCACTGATAATAATCCACCCCGAATAATTTGAGAAACCATCGTTGATTCAAAGACTGACATTGCAAAGACCGTAGCAGTGAAGGCGTTTAGCTCCACTCCTAGTTTAGGCATGGCAAAGTAGGTAAAGAAGATTAATAACAATAATGGTAAATTACGAATTGTATTTACAATAAATTGAACCGTCTGAGAGAAGTATGGAACTTCTTCAAATAAAATTACTCCTAAAATTGTCCCAACAATAAAGCTAATCACAATCGAAATAATTGAGACGGCAATCGTAATGCCTAAACCACCCATTAGATAGTGCATGTTAACTGAATTGAATGCTGATGCATAAATCATTGCGCTACCTCCTATCTTAATCTATTTTCTAAATGATTCATGAAAACCGAGAGTGGTCCGGTTAATAACAAGTAGAAAATTCCAATGACAATATAAGTGTTAAATGGATCTAGGTTAGCTCCCGAAATTACATTAGCTTGGTACATTAAATCAAGTCCAGCTACAAAGGAAAGAATCGATGAATTTTTGACTAAGTTAATGAATTGGTTTCCTAATGAAGGAATAGCTAATTTAAATCCTTGGGGCAAAACAATGTGGATCATAGCTTGCGTATAGGTTAATCCATTTGAGCGGGCCCCTTCCATTTGTCCTGGGTCAACTGAATTCACGCCTCCCCGAATACATTCAGCGACAAATGATGAAGTATACAGAATTAAGGCAATTGTTCCAGCCCAAAATCCGTTAATTTTAACGGCATGGGACACCACCACATAGAAAAATAATGTAATTACCAATAACGGAATGTTTCGGAAAAATTCCACAAACGCCGTTCCAATGAATTTCAGAAATTTATTGGGAGCCATTTCCATTAAAGCAAAAACCGTTCCTAAAATTAATGAGCCTAACAGTCCAACAATTGATGAAAGAATTGTAAATTCAAATCCAGTGATAATTGTCGACCAGTTATCAGTTAAAATTTTGATCATTTTGTCAATTCCCTCCAATCTAAGCCAGGAATGTTACCAAACCATTTTTTAATCAAACGGTCATAGGTTCCGTCAGCTCGAATTTCTTTAATAGCCCGGTTAACTGCTTTTTGTAAATCAGTTTGACCCTTATCCATTGCTAATCCATACGGTTGGTTGGTAAATGTTCCTCCAATCACTGCAACGTCTTTACTTTGTTGACAGAAACCATACAAAATCGCATTATCAGTCGTCATCGCATCCCCTTGGCCAGATTGTAAGGCACTAAATGCTTGAGAATTATCAGGCATGGCAATTAATTTGGCTTTAGGCGCGAATTTTTTGGTAGTTTCCATGGCCATCGTTCCCATTACTCCGATAATCGTCGACTTAGGATTGTTTAATTGTTGAATATTTTTAATTCCAGAATTCTTTTTAACTAAAATTGATTGCCCAGCTGGAAAATAAGGATTGGAAAAATCAACTATTTTAGCCCGTTCTGGGGTGATGGTCATCGAAGCAGCCACCGCATCCACTTGGTTATTTTTAATTAATTGAATTTTAGAACTGGTCGTTACTGGCGTAAATTCTGGTTTAATTTTAGTTCCTTTATCTTTAGCGATTTGTTTAGTAACAGCACGGGCCATATCAACATCAAAGCCCTCACTTTGACCAGTTTTCGGACTAATCAAACCAAATAACCGGGTATCACTTTTAACGCCCCAGCGCATTACATGAGCTGACTTAATGTTTTCCAGTGAATTTTTGGTCTTGCTTTGATATTCGTGATAAGTCCATCCAAAAACCAAACTGCCCACTAAAACAACCACTAAGACTACGGCTGCCAGTAAACCAATGTGTTTTCTTTTTAATTTACTCATAGGTTTATCCTCATTTCTTAACGATGTTCAACTTGTGAAAGAAATTGATGAGCCCGTTCAGTCTTAGGTTGTTTGAAGAACTCTTCGGTAGAAGAATCTTCTAAAATTTTACCATCCGCCATGAAAATAACTCGATCAGCCACTGCTTTCGCAAAATCCATTTCATGAGTAACCACTAAACTAGTCATTGAAGAACTCGTGGTAATGTCTCGCATAACACTCAAAACACTTCCAACCATCTCTGGGTCTAAGGCCGAAGTGGGTTCATCAAAAAGTAAAGTTTTGGGATCCATTGCAAGTGAACGCGCAATCGCAATTCGTTGTTTTTGCCCACCAGATAATTGAGCAGGATATTTTGCACCTTGGTCAGTTAAGCCAACGCGTTTTAATAATTGATCCGCAATTTCCCGATTCTTGGCATCATTTCGTTTTAAAACAATTTTAGGTGCTAACATAATGTTGTCCAAAATCGTTTTATTATTGTAGAGATTAAAGTGTTGGAAAACCATTCCAACATCCGTTCTTAATTGATTTAGATTAGTTTTGTCACTAGAAACATCTTTGCCATCTACAATTAGTTGACCCTTTTGAATTGTTTCTAGACCGTTAATGGTTCTAAGTAACGTTGACTTTCCAGAACCTGATGGTCCAATTAATACAACCGTTTCACCGGGGTGAATAGTTAAATTAATATCATGAAGTGCATGAAAATCACCATAATATTTTTGGACATCTTTAAATTGAATAATATATGACATATTTATGTCCCTCCTCGTCTTCTCTAGAAAGGGGCTTCTAGGCTTCCTTAAACTTACTAGATAATCATAAATATGCCTAGGCTTCCTGTCGCATTTTGTGACATCAAATCCGAATAAATTTTAATATAAAAATTTATTCGGATTTGATGTCTAATTGTTTCATGTGAAACGACAAAAAACGCTGCTTCCTAACATAGGAAACAACGTTTTTATTTTTATAATAATGGAGATAGCAATCGACTAAAGTGTTGTTTGAAATTAAGCCAAGCAGATTGATCTTTAAAGATCTTTTCTGTTTGAAGTGTACTTTCAGCAATATTTTGTGCGTAAATCTCTTCCATTTTTTGGGCAAGCTTTTCATCGTAAACAAAGGCATTACATTCAAAGTTAAGTTCAAAGCTCCGATAATCCATATTGGCTGAACCAACAGAAACTAGTTTATCATCAACCACCATCGTTTTCGCATGCATAAATCCATTGTTATATGCATAGACCTTCACCCCGAGATGCATTAATTGTCGAGAATAATATTGGGTCGCACGATAAACAAATGGGTGATCAGGCATATCTGGAGTGACAATTTCGACATTTACGCCAGACTTAGCAGCAATTTTCAAAGCATTTAACACTGATTCGTCAGGGATTAAGTAAGGTGTCGCGATTTTAATTGATTTTTCTGCCATTTCAATCAACTTAATGTAACCCATTTTAATTTGTTCCATCGTTGAATCAGGACCACTAGCAACCACTTGAATAATGGCATTTCCATCAGTTTCCATTTTAGGATAATATTTAGCAATATTATCAGGATCATTAGGATCAATTTGTGATTTAAGATCAGTTCCATTCCAATCTAAAATAAAGCGAGATTGTAGCCCATAAACTCCATCACCATGAATTCTAATCGTACAATCACGCCAATCACCAAATTTTTTTGACCAACCCATGTATTGATCACCAATGTTCAATCCGCCAATATAACCAAATTCACCATCAACGGTCACTAACTTGTGGTGATCACGAAAGTTAACTCGCATGTCTTTAATGTTTAACTTATTGTGCAAGAAAGGAAATGCCCTTCCTCCACCATCAATTAAAGGTTTAAAGAACTTTTCAGTTGTCCCCATCGAACCCCATGCATCATAAACTACTCGAACATCAACCCCTTCTTGAGCCTTTTCAACCAAGAGATCTAAGGTTTGACGTCCAATCTTATCATGAGAAAAAGCATAAAATTCGATGTTAATGGAACTTTTGGCATTTCTGAAATCAGTAAATAATTGTTTAATGAAATCAGGGCCATTAGTAAACGTTTCAATTTCATTATGTCCTAGTAAAGGTGCTGAAGCGGTATTCATAAAAAGTTTTACTAATCCTTGTGAGTCGTTAACCATTTTATTGTTAGGATTCTCTTTATCATTGAACTTACCTAACTTTTGTTTTTGTTGCTTAATTTGTCGTTTAACTTGCTTCTTGGCACTCCCACTAAGTCTTAATAAACTACTCTTTGGCATACGTCTGCCGAAGAAGGCATAGACAATAAATCCAAAGATGGGGATGAAAATTAATACTAACAGCCATGCCCAAGTTGCTGCAATATCACGTGGGGTTCTAAAAACAGTGATAATCGCAAGAATCGTATTAATAATGATAATTGCGTCTAAAATTGACCAAAAAATTACCATGGGAACTCCTCCTAATTTCTAATAACACTATTCTACCTAATTTTTCAGACTTTTGTTGAAAAATAAGTTATTAATAATCAAAATAAAAAGAGTTAAACCAATTTGGTTTAGCTCTTGTCTTTATTCTAATGAATCCCATGGTTCTAACATAATTGGTGCTTTGTCTAATACTTTTTTGGTTTCATCACGAAGAAATTCCTTTTTAACAACCACTTCATAAGTGTAATCATCCATCCAGTTATCGGCCATTACAAAATAACCTTTGTCGCCAATTTTAGGACCCCAACTATTTTCTACTTTCCACTTAATTGGTTGGTCATTAACCACATCAACTCCCGTTAAAGTCATTGCATGAGAAACTTCTGCTTCATGATATTCAAGTCGTTCTGCTTTACTCATTTTGGTATTGATCCCAAATAATTCATCATGTAAGAATAATTCACTATCTAAAATACCCTTTTGACGGTCCATTTGTTGTAAAACATCATTTCCAAACCAAATCGTTTCTCCAGCTTGAAGCTGTTTAATGGCAGCTTCTTTAAGTTGATCCATTGACTCGTTTAAAAATTCAATTTGTTTGCCACCTTCAACATTATCTTGACTAGGCAATGCGTATAATTCACCGTATTTTTTATCTGGGGAATTAGTTAAAACTACGTATTGATCTAAATCAACTCCAATGTATTTGGCATAGAAATCTTTAGGTGTTAGTCCTCGATCAAGATGATACTTTTTATCATCATCACGATATTCCAAATCAAATTTTTCTGGTGGAACACCGACTGATTGACCAGTAATTCGATAAATTTCATCCATATATTGTTGTTTCAAATTATTGATTTCAGCATTCGTTGCTCCACGATTGACTAATTCACGAAGTTTCATAGCATCATGACGCATTTTTCGATTTAACAACATATCCAAATCACTTGTGTCTTCTGTAACAGCGGTTTCCGGGAAGGTTTCACGTGGAACTACCCCATATTTTTGGACTAAAGCAGCTGCCATCGCCCATTGACCACCATCAGTACCTGGTGAACTCAAGTAAAATTCAACTTCACGATCACTAGCAGGACGACCAGCTAAAGCAATCATCCGATCATAAAAAATATTAGCCCGTTCAATCTTATCCCAGAAAAATAAGTAGCTTTGAGACAATTCAAAGTCTTTTACTTTATGCTGAGTAGCGAATTGATGACGTAACGTATTTAAAATTGAAAATAACCAACAGCGTCCACTGTGCTTTTGATTGGCAACAGTTCCTGTAGGAATATCAATTGAAAAAGTATGGTTCAATTTAGCTAAAACTTGAGCGTTCGTAGCAGTTTTATTAATTCCATTAGACATCACAGCGTTAGCAACAATTTTATGTTCCGGACGGTCTTTTAACTTTTGATGCATTTGTGCAAGGTCTTGATTAGTAAGCGGTTGATTAAATTTCATGTTATTCACCCTTTCGATTTAATTGACATTGTACCAATTAAATTTACAAATAACAAAAAAGACGACCCAAAGTCGTCTTTTTATTAATCTCGGTCATTGATATTTTCACGTTTTTGTTTATTAGTATCCCAAGGGAAAGTCTTAACTACCCCAATAACCTTATCTTTCGGTACAAATCCCCAATAACGGCTATCATTTGAAACACTTCGGTGATCACCCATTACAAAGTATTGATTCTTTGGAACCTTCACTGCTCCTTGATTCTTTTTCCAGTTTCTAGAGAGTGATTTTAAATCCCAGTTTCCAGGTTGCATATTGTAGTCAGATCCATTTTTTTGTTCTGAACTACTAATGTAGCTTTGATCAATTTTATGATCATTAACGTAAATTGATCCATTCTTAAAAGCAACCGTATCTCCTGGAACTGCAATAACTCGTTTTACATAATCAGTTCCATTAGTACCAAGTAAATTCTTTACAAAACCACCATTTTCCGCTGCTTGTGGATCAATCCCGGCTGCGTTGAAAACAATTACACTCCCACGTTTGATTTCTGAACGACGCCAAACCATAATTCTTTCATTATTAATCAGGTTCGGCTCCATGGAAGGCCCATCAACACGAGCAACCGTGAAAAAACATTGTCTAATTATTAAGGCAACCGCCAAACCAATTATCACTGGGAGAACCCAACTTAGAATTCCTTTGATTGTTTTCATTTTATTTCTCCTATTTTATAAATCAATCTATTTTACCACTAATGCAAATTTCGCTGTAAAAATTGTTCTTTTTGAGCAAAAACCGTTTCGTTCATAAAACCACTTGGTCCATGTGGAGCATCCGGTACAATATGTAACTCTACGTTTTGAGATCCAATTTTTTGCGCTACTTCAGCGGCTAAATTAATTGTTTGAATATAAGGAACGACCCGATCCTGTTTTCCTGCATACATTAAAACGGGAACCATATGTTTGTTTAAATAAGTTTTCGGATTAACGGCCACATTTAAATCAGGAACGTCTAACGGACGTTGTTGTCCTAACATCATACCTTCAAATGAATCAGCAGCTCCAGTTTCTGAAAATTTAGGTGTTTGGCCTAAGACAGCGAATTGAGCAGGCATCATCGCTAAATCGTAAGGACCATAAGAGGCAATTACTCCGTTGACTTGACTGCTATAATATAAATTACCACCAAACTCACTTTGCAACTGATTATTTGCTTCTGAAGCAGCGGTTAGCATGGCCAACTGTGCTCCTGATGATTCCCCCATTAAAAACACATTCTGATCATCAAAATGATATTGGTCGGCATGGGCTTTTACCCACCGAATCACGGCCTTCAGTTCATAAATTGGCTGAGGAAAGTCTGCCATGTAACTTAATGAATAGTTAGGGCTCACCACTGCATACCTGCGTTTCAATAATTGAAGGGCTCCATTTAATTTATTAGAACTTTTTTCTCCAAAGTACATTCCGCCACCGTAAACATCAATGATAACTGGATAATTAGATTGTTCTTGGTTAGGTAAATAAATATCAAGTTGGTTACGCTGACCATCTGCATATGCCAAATTAAGGAATTTGCGGTCAATCCCTTTTGTATCTGCGCCCACAAAAGTTGGTTTACGTTCAATAAATTTAACCATTTTCCCGTTCACCTCAAAATTATTGATTTTTCTTATTTTACCATTAATCGATTAAATTTTAATTAAGCTTGTAGTTTACTGAATCCAAATTGAATTCGGTTAGTAGAAAACGGTGATGCTGAATTGGAAATTTTAAATCAAGATGCTGCCCCTGATTGTGATTGCGAGTTTTTAAAGGAGCAAACTTTGAGAGCAGTTCTGCCTAAAAGTTATCCATTTTCGTCAGATCTAAATGCATTAAATTTAGCTGAACTAACCAAGTACCCCTATATTTTATTAGAAGAAGGTTTACATAGTGAATCTTTAAGTCAGTTTAAAAGTGCTGGTCTAAAACCCCATATTAAAATGCGACTACATGATAGTTTCTCAACATTATTAATGGTCGAACAGGGCTTAGGCTATACCATTATGCCAGTTGATCAAGCCTTAGATGACCACCATCAGATTCGCATTTTACCAACTAGTCCAATCATTACCAGAAAAATTGGGATTCTATCAAAAAATGAAATCCTGATGACCAGTGCCGCAGAAAAATTCAAAAAATTTGTCAAAAAACATGCCCAAGAATTAAATTAACCAAAAAAATAAGACAACTCAGAAAGTTGTCTTATTTTTATTTTAAAAGATTTGGCGAATAACATTCATAACTTTGATAAAAACACGATTAGAAATTTTTTCCACATACTGGGCGTGGCGGTCCGAAAACCAAACGTATAAAATTGTAAAGCATTTACATAGCCATCAATTTCCTTACCTTTTACGGTAATAGAGGTTACGTGGTTTTTTTGGCCATGTGTAATTGGGGACACGGCAACTAATCCCGTTCGCTCACTATAATCCCCTTTACTAAGGACTAAAGCTGGCCGACGTTTTTTGATTTACAACCCACTTTGGGGGTCAAAATCGAGATAGATAATGTCTTTTTGTTTTGGAATATACTCATCAGTCATCTAATTTTTCCTCCCCCATAAATTTGCCAAAATCCATTTCTACTTGTGAAAAATCAAGGTCAGCAAATTCTGGACTAGAAAAAATATCTTGATACAACGGGGTAAATACAATCTCACCATTATCTAACTGTGAAACATAATATTGGTCACCTAAATTAAGCTTAATTTCATCCGTAACTGGTAAAGTCATCTGTTTTCCATTTTTAATTACTTTTACAATGCGATTATTCAGTTTTCGCAATCTTACCCTGTTGAATGTACACACTCAAAATGGCGATGTCAGAAGGATTAACTCCACTAATTCGTGATGCTTGCGCAATCGTGGTTGGTTGAATTTGTTTCAACTTTTCTTTTCCTTCAGTTGCAATTCCATCAATCGCATCGTAATCAATTTTTTCCGGAATTTTCTTCGATTCCATTTTTTTCATCCGATTAACTTTTTCTTCTTCTTTTTTAATGTAACCAGCGTACTTAATGTAAATCGTAATTTGTTCCACAACACGTGGATCAAGTGGTTCATCCGTTGCTGGAATGTATTCTAGCAACTTTGCATAGTCCACATAAGGTCGACGTAAGAATTGAGCGGCAATAATTCCATCTTTCAAAGGCTTATCACCGCGTGATTGGACAAATTCATTAATCTGATCATTTGGTTTAATTCTGATGGTTTCTAGACGATTAATTTCATCTTCAACGGCTTTTTTCTTGGCCAAAAATGCTTCGTAGCGTTCATCAGAAATCAAACCGATTTCATGACCAATCGGAGTTAAACGCATGTCAGCATTATCGTTTCGTAACAATAACCGATATTCGGCCCGACTAGTCAAAAGTCGGTAAGGTTCATTAGTTCCTTTGGTAACTAAATCATCAATTAGCACCCCGATGTAAGCATCGGAACGTTTTAAGATAATTGGATCTTTACCTTGAACTTTACGTGCAGCATTAATTCCGGCCATTAATCCTTGTCCAGCGGCTTCTTCATAACCCGAAGTTCCATTGGTTTGCCCCGCTGTGAAAAGATTTTCGATTACTTTACTTTCCATACTAGGCTTCATTTGTTGTGGTGGAATAATGTCATATTCAATCGCATAACCAGGACGCATCATCTTGGCATTTTCCAACCCTTTAATTGAATGGAGCATTTCTTGTTGTAATTCTTCGGGCATGGAATTAGACATTCCATCCACATACCATTCGTCGTTGCCACGACCTTCTGGTTCAAGGAAGACTTGGTGACGATCTTTATCAGCAAACCGGACCACTTTATCTTCAATTGAAGGACAGTAACGAGGCCCAATTCCATCGATTACACCATTAAAAAGTGGAGAACGATCTAAATTATCTCGAATAATTTGGTGTGTTGTGGGATTAGTGTAAGTTAACCAACAAGAAATTTGTTCACTGACCGGTAAATAATCACTATAAGGAGTCATAAAACTAAAGTGATGTGGTTTCTCATCTCCTGGTTGTTCTTCAATTCCAGAATGATCAATCGTATTCCCATTTACTCGAGGGGGAGTTCCAGTCTTGAACCGTTCCAAATTAAACCCATTTTTTTCCAGATTTTCTGACAATTTAATGGATGGAAGCGAGTTATTAGGACCTGATGAATAACGAAGTTCCCCAATGTAAATTTGTCCTCGTGCTGAAGTTCCGGTTGCAAGGACCACCGTTTTCGCGTGATAAATTGCCCCAGTATTGGTGATAACTCCTTCAACGCGGTTATCATTTACTACCAAATTGTCCACGATGGCTTGACGCAACGTTAAGTTGTCTTCTTTTTCAATCGTATTTTTCATTTCTTGGTGATAAGCATGCTTATCAGCTTGAGCCCGTAATGCTTGAACTGCAGGACCTTTACCGGTATTCAAGAGCCGCATTTGGATGTAGGTTTTGTCAATGTTTTTACCCATTTCGCCACCTAAAGCATCAATTTCTCGAACCACTGTCCCTTTTGCTGGTCCACCAACCGAAGGATTACAAGGCATAAAGGCGACCATTTCTAAACTAATGGTTAGTAATAAAGTCTTTTGACCCATCCGTGCTGCAGCTAAAGCGGCTTCACTACCGGCATGTCCAGCACCCACAACTACAACATCGTAATCACCCGCATTGTAAGTGTGCGTAACATCCGTTGTTTTTAAAACTTCTTTTTTTTCTGTCATTATTTTCTCCTAATGTTTCATGTGAAACAACTATTTTCCAATACAGAACTGGTCAAATAATTGATCCATCAATTCATCATCATAACTATCTCCGGTAATTGCGCCTAAATCATCCCATGCTGATTGCAAATCAATTTGCACAATATCAACTGGTAATCCCGCTCCAATTCCATCAATAACCGTTTGCACTGAGTCAAGTGCTTGTTGTAAAAGACTAATATGGCGAGCATTGGTGACCATCACACTGTTTTGCGTGCTAGCAATTCCTTTAGTAAAGAACATTTGAGAAATTGTATCTTCAAGTGTTTTGGTTCCATTTTCTGCCATAGCAGAAGTCTTAATCATTTCACTATTCCCGTATTCGGCTTTAATTTTCTCAATGTCTAACTTCATTGGAAGATCGGTTTTATTCAATAAAATCACTCGTTTACTATCGCGAGTTAAATCAAGTAATTGTCGATCTTCATCAGTTAAGGGTTCGCTTGAGTTCAAAACTAAAAGTACCAAGTCAGCTTTTTTAATTGCAGCACGAGAACGGTCAACCCCAATTTTCTCTACCTTATCTTCAGTTTCCCGAATTCCTGCGGTATCAATTAAATGAAGCGGAACACCCGCTACATTCACATACTCATCAAGCACGTCACGGGTAGTTCCAGGCACATCCGTTACAATTGCTTTTTCTTCATGCAATAAACGATTCAACAAACTTGATTTACCAACATTAGGTCGACCAACAATTGCGGTATTTAAGCCATCACGGAGAACTTTTCCTTGTTGGGCCGTTGCTAATAATTTCTCAATTTCAGCTTTAATTTCCTGTGCTTTATCCAACATTAATTTTGAAGTCACTACTTCAGCCCCATCATATTCGGGATAATCAATATTAACTTCGACATTAGCTAACACATCAACAATTTTTTGCCGCATTTTACGAATTGCTGCAGAAAGATTACCATCCAACTGATTTAAAGCTGCTTTACGGGCTTCATCGGTCTTGGCATCAATCAAATCCATTACCGCTTCTGATTGAGAAAGATCAATTCTTCCATTTAAAAAGGCGCGCTTCGTAAATTCTCCTGGTTCAGCCATCCGAGCGCCGTTTCTTAATACTAGCTGCAAAACCTTATTGGTAACTTGAATTCCACCGTGGCAATTAATTTCAATAATATCTTCTTTAGTATAGGTTTTGGGAGCCCGCATCACTGAAACCATCACTTCATCAACTCTACTATCATCATTGGCAGGATCGACAATGTGTCCATAATTAATGGTATCAGTTGCTACTTTATCTAAGTCTTTACCACGATAAATTTTTTTCGCAATTTTCATGGCGTCTGACCCACTAATTCTTACGATTGAAATTCCCCCAACTCCTGGAGCAGTTGAAATTGCTGCAATGGTATCATAATCAGTTGTCATTAATGGCATCTTAAAAACTCCTTTCTGCTTTTTTCAATAAAAAAAGTACCTACCCCTCGCGTCTTAACAACACGGGGACAAAGTACTTTCACTACTTTATCGATTTAATTTTATATCTTATCTATCATAATTAGATTAATTTAATTTGTCAATTTATGACTATCGTGGTCCAATAACCACTTCACGATTTGGTTCATTTCCAACTGAATAAGTTAAAACATCATCAAAATTTTCTAAAGCTAAATGAATTTGTTTACGCTCAAAGGCAGGCATGGAATCAAGATGAACTGGTTGGCCCGTTGCTTCAACGTCCCGAGCACTTCGTGTAGCTAAATCAATTAAAATTTTCCGGCGACGTTCGCGATAATTAGCGGTATCCAAAACGACCTCGACGTAGTTTACGCCGTGATTATTAAGGTAAAATTCACATAATTGTTGGAGAGCATTAATAGTTCGACCGTGCTTACCAATTAAAAGTCCTTCTTTATCAGTTTGACAATCAATGTAAACACGTTTGTTGTTCGGCATGTCAACCTCTAAAGTGGCATTGATTCCCATCTCATCAAGTACGTCTTGTAAATACTTAGCAAGCTTTTTAACAACAGCAAAGTTACGTTCAAAACGGGCTTCAGCAGTTGTTTCTGGCTGTTTACTAGCTTTTTGGGAGACCTCAGTTGTAACTGTCTTTTTAGTTGGTTTCAGTGTTTTAACTTGTTGTTTAACAACTTTCATTTCAATAATGGCATCTTTTTTAAATAATCCTAAGAATCCATTACTTGGTTTTTGAATAATTTTAATTTCAGCGTTTTCACGATTGATGTTTAAGTCTTTAAGTCCATTTTCAATGGCGGTTTCTAGATTTTTACCTGTATATTTTGGCATGATATATGATTTCTCCTAGTTAATTGTCAACCTTGATAGCATAGCACAAATTAACTAGGTTTCGAAAGGGTTTTCGTTCGTTTGTAATATTAATTTATAAAAAAATAAGCTTAGGAATTAAATTTTCCAAGCTTATTTTAAATATTAACGTTTTTTGTGACTCTTTTTAGCCCGACGAATTGCTTTTTCAACGGCTCGTTCATGCTCACGTTTAGCCTTTTGCTTTTCTTCTCGTTCGCGTTTCATTTTCCAAGGATTTTGGATAACTAATGTTTGTCCAACTTGGAAAGCGTTGGTAACTACCCAGTACAATGAAAGGGCTGATGGAACATTCAAGGCCGTGAAGAAAATAATCACAGGCATCAAGAAGGTCATCGACATTGCCATGGCATTGGTTTCTGGTTGTGACTTCATTGCTAACCAAGAACTAAAGAACGTAAACAAAGCAGCAAGAATTGGCAAAATAAAGTATGGATCACGACTTCCTAGTTGTAACCATAAGAAGTGCCCGGTTTTTAGTTCCGGTGTCCGCCAAATGGCTTGGTACAACGCAAAAATAACTGGTAATTGTACAATCATTGGCAACATACTTGCCATTGGATGTACTCCATTTTCTTTATAAAGCGCTTTTTGTTCAGCCTGCAACTTCATCATCGTATCAGTATCACGAGATGAATACTTCTTTTGCAAAGCTTTAAGTTGTGGCTGAAGTTCAGCCATCTCTTTCATGTTTTTAGTTTGGTAAACCATCAATGGCAAAATGATAACTCGGATAATAATAGTAAATAAAATAATCCCAATTCCATAGTTGTAATCAAAGGCTTTCGATAACCAAATAATCGCACGAGAGAAATTATAAACGATTAATCCATCCCATAAACCAGTACTATGACTAGTAACGGGAGAGTTGCTACAAGCAGTTAGAAATAACCCTAAACTGACTGCCATCATGGCTGTAGCAATTTTTTTGAATTTTTTCATTCCTTTTCCTCACTATAATCAGCATCCAACAAATGAGCTAAGTGCAAAACGTGCACCAAACTAGACTTTACTTCTTTCATTGAAAGACCATCAGCAATCGGTCTTGCAATAATTAAAATATCAACGTCTTGTTTTAGATAAGGCTTTAATTCAGTAATTGATTGTCGAACTCGACGTTTCACCCAATTACGGTGAACCGCATTTCCAATTTTTTTACCGACGGAAATTCCAACCCGAAAATGGGGTTGATCGGGTTTTTCCATTTGATAGATAACAAATTGACGATTAGCTACCGAATCATGCTTTTCAAAAACTTGCTGAAAATCAGCTTCTTTTTTAACACGATACGATTTTCTCATTAAATTAATCTCCAAATTTTTACATTTGCATAATAAAAAAGGCCACCGAATGGTCAGTGGTCTATGCAGATAATACTTTTCTACCTTTTTGACGGCGACGAGCTAATACTTTACGTCCACCTTTAGTTTGCATACGTGCACGGAAACCATGAACACGGTTACGATGACGTTTCTTTGGTTGGTAAGTTCTCTTCATTACGAGCCCTCCTTATATTCGATTTCGTTTAAACGATTTTTTATTCAATAGTGCTTCTTTTAAATAATAGCACAAACCGCGAAACTAGCAAAGGACAAATTTGAAAAGTTCCATAATTAGTCAACCTAACGTTCTGTGGATATAAAAAAAGTTTCATAAAGTTTACCTGTTAATTAGTGTGGATAACTAGGCAGGTAAATCACATGATTTGCACGAATCTTTGCACAAAATCACAGAAGTTATTCATTTTTATCCACAAGCTGTGCACAATTCAATAAATGTGTAATAGTTCCTTTTATAGCAACATTTAGTTATCAACACGTGCTTGTTAATTAGTCAAAAAGCAACTTCTTTTTATTAATTATTAACAGGCTTGTGGAAAACTTATACCTTAGATGTGAAACATATATCCACAATGTGTTTTATGCTGTGGAAAACTTTTTTATTTCCGTCATAAAATGCTAAAATGTTTTTATCGCTTTAACATAGGAGGAGTAACTTCA
>NZ_CP118926.1:0-1899 GCF_029023685.1 Fructilactobacillus sanfranciscensis
TGCTACACCTAATTTTGACAAACATTCTTCCCAATTTTTCGGAATACTTTCCGGGTACAAAATGCAACTAAAATCACGAGCTTTAATATATTTTCTTACCGGCATGGTATAATTACCTTATTCAGCAAATATTTAAGCGAAAACTCTGTCTCTCCTAAAACAAGTTTTCGCTTATTTTTTTTGCTCTCATTCCTTTCTTGAATATTCTTCCAAAGCTAAAGCTAAGATCGCTGATTTAGAAAAGCCTTTTTCTTTTGAAATATTTTCCAAATTTAAATACTGTTCTTTTGTCAAACTAATCTGCACTCTTTTCTTAGTAGTCATAGCTATTTGCTCCTCAATAAATATATTTTTCTTATTATTACACTCACAATTGTACCACTCAGAAGTGCTTATGTACACAAAATATACAGCATTTCAAAAAACGTTGGCAAAATTGCCAATAAACGTTGGCAGTACTTTAGCCGCTGAAACCCTTGGGAGAGTAATACTGCAACTCAATTTAACTTAAAAATTGGCACTCAGCTCCTAAGGGGGGGTCGTAGTACGGTCGCAAAATTCGCTCCCTTGCCCCCCCTTATTCTCAAATTTCTCTTGAAAGTCAAAGTCAAGTTCAAAACCGCTGTTAGAGAAGTTCTCGGCGCATGGCGCCTGCGCGATGGTTCGATAACCTGGCTACATGACGTCTGGCTTAACAGCTGTGCCTAAAATTGTTTCAGAGAGCTTTTTAGCTATCATATACATAAATTAATGTCTAAAATCATCTAAAGACGCTTAGAACGGAAATATGAGCTTCTGAGACGTATCTAAATGCTGCGTACACGTTTCTGTTGTTGATTGCCATTAGAACATAACCTAATTGTTCTCGTGTCATTTTGCTTCGCTTATGAACACGAGATTAGGCGATTGCATCGAGCTTTTCAGTCTACGACTGAAATTAAAAAAAGTAGTCAGAGTTGAAACTCACGTTCAACTCCTAATAATCATCATTCTCAATCTTCACTTTTCGTTCAGATTTTTAATGAGTTAAATTTAAGCAGAAACGCTTCCTTTTCGGTCGTGTTTACAGCAACATTTAAAAAAACATTTAAAACCAAATACTGCAAGCTGTCGGAATGACATACGTTTTGCTCCGCAAAAGTCTGCCTATTCTTACTTGAAAAGAGGGCGCTTCGCTCCCCCTTTTATCCCCCACCAAATCAAGGTCAAAAGCATGTCGATTTTGATTATCAAAACGACACAAGTTCAAGACCGAAAACCGTCCCTTTTTCCAAGCAAAAAGTTACCAAAAAAAGGACGGATAATTATATCCGTCCTTCAATCAAATCATTCTAGTATTTCGCCAGTTTCTTTATCAAACTTTTTAGTTGCCGTTGCCGTATATCGATAACCCATTTGATAATTTGCATCAAAATACAAACGAAAACCACCAGCATTAGCAGTTACAACATCATTTACATCACTCATTTTATGAATACCATATTCAGTGCCATGAGCTTTAATAAAATCAAGCAAATGGATAACATTAACTAAATGCTTTTCACGAATAATGTTTAATAATGAATTTTTTAGTCCACGTTTCTGGCTTTCATCAAGCGTAATATATCTATCGATGTCAAAGCCGTTAATGTACGTAATATCTTTTTTGTCATACTTATGCTTATTTTTAGCAATAGCGTCTTTTGATTCGTGAGTAAGATATTTAAACATATGTTCAATGTTATCAACAATCTCGATATGGGCTACCGCCTTATTTCCTAAGACACGTTTCAATTTATTTCTTACACTTTCAATTGTGACAGGGTTTTTAGCTATGTAAATCACATGATAATGCCCTTTCTTGTAAATCTGTCCTTTAACAGCGCTCTTATCCTTGTCATGCAAAGGGCTAACTGCCAT